>NZ_CAJQYY010000027.1 GCF_907164575.1 Paraburkholderia gardini | reverse complement strand
AAGTGGTCCCCACTACTCGAAGTGATGGACATCACTTTGGACACTCTCAACGTCGATGTCGATACGGCCTTCAAATGACGCTTACGCTTTACGCGTCAGCTCGGCAACGCGGCGATCGTCGGGCCATCCCTTGCCAAGAAGCTCGTCACGGAATCCGATCGCTGCTGTTGTCGGCAGTTCATGCTCAGGATGATTTGTCATGGACAAACTCCAAAGGACCGTTCACCTGTGGTCACCCAAAGGGCGAAGTCGACGTTGTAGCTGGTCATATCGCCTCAGTCTGGCAGATCGCTGATCTGGCGTGGACGCTGTACGACCGTTCAAACGTACGCCCTTGACCGCGACGGCACGTGTTTCGCCCGTGCCAGATTCGTCACTACATGCTCGCGTGGGCAGTAGGTGCAGCGTGCGCCTGCGGCGTATTCGCCGGTACCGGGCCCGTTGCACCGGAAGTCACGTGGAATGCGTCACCGACTTTGTCGGCGAAGTCATGCCAGCCAGTCACGATCGTCACAATACCGCTGAACGCGAGCACCGCGGCAACGGGCCACCACGCCAGAAACTCGCCAACAGCCTTTCCAATGAAGCTGGGCCGGGCGGCCATCGCCTTTTCCTTTGAGCGGTAGCGGTCGCGACGGCGCAACAGCCCGACGCGCCACCGGTCCCACCACGATCCGCCGTCGAACACGCTGGACACACGCCAGTACCGGAATGCATCAACCAGTGCCGCGTCGATCACGCGTCGTGTGACGTCGGTCGGCCCTTCGAACACGCGCCAGACGATCAGATCTTCCTTTTGATGCATGAACTCCGACTCGAACGGATATAGCAACACGGCGACGCTGCCCGTCACCGACTGGGAAAAGACCAGGGCCGCGCCGTCCTCAGTTGCCATCGCGCCTGGATTGCGCAATGACGAACCGACAGGATGGACACCTGCCCACAGTGAAACCGTCCGATGATCGCTGTCTTTCCGGACATAAAGGCTTTCCCAGAATTCGCGGCGCGCACGGCGGCATACCGCCGCGAAGCGTTGCTCAAGCTGCGGCGCCACAATGAGCTGCCAGTTCATCATCCGGTACCGACGCAGTGTGACGCCGCGCCGGGGAAATAGCGCAACGCTCCGGTTCAGCAGCCAATTCAGCACCATGGCACAGCACTCGGTGACGCCGCGGTTAGCGGAATGCAATGTCAAGCAACCCCCGATGAGTATGGTCGTAAGCGAGCCGCGTTCGTTTCTGCGGCTCTCGTGGAACGCTATTTGAAAGAATTTGTGCAACGCGAAGCGCCCTCCCGCAGATTTTACGCATTAAACGCCACGCCGCTCATTACCCTCCTGCCAGAAAGACCGGCGTTTCCGGTAGTTTCCCCGATCGCTCCGCAAACAACCGTGAAGCGAACATCCCTGGCGCCCAAGATACGGAACGCCTGACTGCATGATTCCTCAAATCGTCATGTTGCGTTAAACATTTGCAGATAATCAAATAATAACGTATATACTGCGACCAGGTAACGCAAAACGGCCGGAGACGATGCGCAACAAAACAGTCCAGCAATTAATGCAGGAGAGTCGGCGCGGCCATCCTGTCGGTTCCGGCATGCTCAGGAACGTGGGGATCAGTGCTGCGCTCGCGTCGCACATGGTCAAATCCGGCTGTCTGCAACGGCTCTCGCAGGGCGCATACCTTTTGACCGGGGACGCGCCGACCAGGGACGGTTCGATCGCGTATCTGAGTCGACGCATCGCCGGTCTTCACGTTGGCAGAAAAACTGCGCTTTCGTGGCAAGGCGTCCGTCACAACATCGCGTTTCACGAGAAGGTCGTGCTACGGGGCCAGGAGACCTACCGAATCCCCTCGTGGGTGGACCAGCACCTGAGCTACTCATTTCAGACCACGGCCCTGTTCGACGACGATCTGCCTTACGAAAAGGGCCTCAAGCCGCTCCCTGCTGGCGACCCGGAGGTCAAGGTGTCGGTACCGGAGCGGGCCATCCTGGAACTCGCCATCGACATTGGCAAAGGACAGAGTCGCTTGAGCAAGCGAGCAACCTGATGATGAGCCTGCGCAACCTGCGCCCCGACGTGCTGGACGAATTTCTGAGCCACTGCCACCGGGTGAAGGTGGTCAGGCTCGTGCGCGACCTCGGCCTTGAAGCGGACTTTTCGTGGGCTCGGGGACTTCAGAAGCATGTAGACCGGCTCGGTGCAGGGAGAAGATGGTCGAATCAGACAAGAAACGGACGGCTAACTCTTAAACCGGAATGAATGTAAATTCCGTCCGGTTGATGCTGGCATTGCGCCGTTTATGGATTCGATCCCGTGCATTGGGGAATACATCCCACAGATCCCGCGCATGTGAGTGTGGCGGTTACGTTCACCATCGCTCTGTCACTTGCCTACCTATGTCGAGCGCCGTGCCAAATTGTGAAGACCTGGAGACAGCTGAGAATATCCCGGCTTCCAATCGCCCCAAAATACTTTAAATTTGAAACATGTGCCACGTTTAAACATTTCCCGGCGAGGCGCCATGAAGTCTTTTCTCAGCGCGAATAGGCAGAAATTAACACGATTCATTTTTAACATTTACAGATAATTCCAAGAGAATCGAAATACCGAAAATCTGTATTTATTGCAATAAGTTCTAACTCTAGATATATTTAACGTAACTACACTGATTGACCCCCGGTCCTGTCGGTAAACATTGAAATTCTGGCGGACAATCGCGCGCCGCCATGGATCGATGACGTTCATTACGTAGGTGAGGAAGTCTGCCAAAGATTCCTTTCTTGACGGGCCTTAGGAGAACTTATCTATGCTCATCGTGAATCGTCTGCGACGTGACAAGAGACGCTCCACACTGAACCGCAACCCGCTGCATCGGCCCTTGGGCCAAAACAATCTGCTGCAGTGGCGTTGTCTCGCGGATAAGGCACCAGGCCATCGGCATGAGGGCAAGGTCATTACGCCGGGTCCGAACCTGCGTTGGGAATCAGAAAGACTGGAATTGCGTTGTGATAATGGGGAAGTCGTCTGTGTGATGTTCGCCATCGACACCTATTCCCACCAAATCATTGGATGGACGGCGAGCACGGCCGGTTTTACATGGGATTCGCCGCGAAACCTTATGCTCATGTGTGTAAAGCGGCAGTTTGGGCAGCATCGAACGCCGCATGCAGTCGAATGGCTCTCGGACAACGGGCGTGCCAACACTTCAAACGAGACAGTCGCCTTCGCGATCGGACTTGGTCTGCTGCCGGGCTTCGCACCATTTCGCCGTACCGCATCCACAGGCGTGGCGGAGTCGTTCGCGAGGACGTTTCTGGCTGACTACTTCTACGCTTATGGCCGGCGCGACGCAGTAACCGTCCTCGGCCTGCTCGACAGCTGGTTCGAAGACTACGAGGCACGCCCGCGCAAAGCGTGAAAATGCGGTCATCGCACGAATTCATCCGCGCACCGATAGCGGTGGCCTGCTCGATCGAACAGCGTCATTTCCAGTAACAGCTTCGATATCAGATTCGACGAACTCCCCTCGTTCAGGGCCCGGCATGCAAACACCCATCCGCGCTTCCGGAGACCGGATTGTCGCCATCCTTCACCCTGCCAATGGCCAGTTACGCGCCAAAACCATCGTCAGCCGATCCAACGCGAAGCCATCCGGGAAATATCCGTCATGGAAGATGGGAAGGATGATGCAGTGGGGAAAAAGCAGCGAGCTAAACGCGTTCCGCTTGCTTGACGCAGAACCGAGAGTTCTCGCCTTCAGAGAATATCCTTTGGCGATCCAACTCATCTGTAACGACCAGGCGTTCAAGCATTATCCAGAAATACAGGTCGATCTAAGGTCGGGACGCGAGCTTTGGCGCGTATGCACCGCAGAACAGGCAGCCTCTCCTGACGAAGCTGCCTTGACTTCCCTACTGAAGGCCCAGCTCCCGCCCTATGGCTATACCTACCGCATCGTTACCTCGGAATTCCTTGCCCTGGAACCTCGTCTATCAATCGCACTTTCGCTGCTGCGCTACGGGCGCAAGACCATCACGTTGACGGAACGCGAGCATCTTCAGCGCATCCTCGAAAAAACGGGTTATATACACTGGGGTACAGCGGATGCCGGCATACTTGGTCCACGCAGCCGCGCGATCATCGCCCGGCTCGCGCTTGAAGGCATGCTTAGCGTCCCCTACGACGCCCCCCTGAATCCGCAAGCCACTTTCACGGCGAATCTTCCATAAGGACTACCTAATGGGTACATCCAGCTTTCGCGCAGGGGTACATATCAGGATTGATGGCATCGAGGGGACTCTATTTCGAAAGCTCGACGACGAAACGTGGCAAATTGAGGACAAACACACAAGGCGAATCCGTGAATACAGGCAAGGTGACCTTCTCGCGCTCTACCAGTCCGGAAAGCTTGTGTTTTCCGTCCGACCTGAAGGCAATTTTCGCCGCCCCTATCTCCCTGAGGCTCACGCTGACAAGGCAGCATGGGATATCGCGAAAATTCGGCGCCAATATGTTCTCGCCGTAATGGATATGCCAAGCCTGGGACAACAGACTAAGGATGTGATACATCGGACGTGGGAAAAACTGAAAAACAAGCCGACGAAATGTCCATCGGAGATAACCGTTTGGCGCTGGAAGGTCCGGTACCTTAAAGCTGGTCGGGATATCCGTGCGCTGCTTCCGGCCAAGGCACTCAGAGGGAACAGGAAGGAACGTTACCCGGACGAAGTTCTCGCCTCCGTCGCAGAATCTATTGAAGACATCTATCTGACCCAGGAGAGGAATACAATCCAGGACACGCTTGACGAAGCAGAGCATCGGGTTAGAAAAGAGAACAAGCTTCGACCGAGTTCTCAACAACTGCCCTTGCCGACGTTCAATCTCGTTGAACGTACGATCGCCAGGATTCCCGAGTTCGACCGTTATGTGGCCCGTTATGGTCGTACTGCCGCGGAAAAACGCTTCCGGGCAGTCCTGCATCATCACGTGACCGACGCTCCCCTGGATCGCGCACAGATTGACCATACGCCGCTTGATCTGATTGTGATTGACGACGAGTCGCTGCTCCCGCTGGGACGACCGTATGTCACAGCGTGTCTGGACTGTGCCACACGTTGTGTACTCGGCTTGCATATCAGCTTCGATCCCCCTAGCCACCTAACCGTGGCCCGCTGTCTCCAGCATGCATTCATGCCGAAAACGTCGCTTCTTAAATCATACCCAGAAGTCAAGAATGCATGGATGGCCCACGGTGTTATGAGCGGGTTAGATGTAGACAATGGCCTCGAATTTCATAGCGACAGCTTCGAAAACGGATGCTACTCGCTGGGTATTGAAATTCACTATTCACCACGCAAAAAGGCGTGGTTCAAGGGAATGATCGAGCGATTCCTCAAGACATTCAATGAGAACGTTTCCCACGGGATTCCGGGAACGACGTTCAGAAATATTCTCGAAAAGGACGACTACGATCCATCAAAATTCGCGGTTGTGAGGTGGAGCACCCTCAAGAAAATTGCACATATCTGGGTGGTCGATGTGTATCACCAGAAAATACACCGTTCGCTGGGCGTACCACCCGCGCTCAAGTGGGCTTCCGGCATCCGTCAGGAAGACATCCCGCTTCCCGACGACCCAAAGTCACTCAACTTCATCTTTGGAAAGTGCGAGGAGCGGACCTTAACTCACAAAGGAATCGAACTTCACGGCGGTCTCTTCTACAACTCGGTGGAACTGACCTACCTGCGACGAAGGCTCGGCGACAGTCTCCGTGTAGAAGTGCGCGTCGACACCTCAGATCTCGGACATATTGTCATACTCGCACCCGACAAGGCTGAAATGTATGACGTACCTTGTCTCCGCCTCGACTACGCGGCTTCGCTGTCGCTCTATCAACATAAGATTTGCAAGCGATTCGCCAACAGGCACCTGGGCAACTACTCTCCGGAAGGATGGCTGGATGCGAAATCTCAAATCCGTAAGATCGTAGAGGAAGAAATCTTCCTTAAAAAACGGCGAACGCGCTCGAAGGCGGCACGTTTCAGAAATATGGATGCTACCGAGCCGTCCACTGCTGAAAGCGTTCCGCTGACACCAGCCCTTCCAGTTTCCTCAAGCAGTGCCGCTGACGACTTTAATAGATCTCTTCAGGATGACGTTGCCCCCACTCCAGATAGGCACCCGACATCAGACTCCAACGCGTCGCCACGGCGAATTACCCCAAGGTACCGTGACGGCGGACCGTCAGAATGAACCTACGACTACCCCCGGAGAAAAATATGAACAAACAAAAGCCACCCGTAACCCTGATCGAAGACACGCTGGTACCACATCAGCCGTTTGAAAACGCGACGAGTCGTCTCGAACAATGCTTCGCATTTTCACACAGTAAGAGGGAGCCAATATGTATTGCGGTCGTGGGCGAATCGCGCACCGGAAAAAGCCGTGTCCTTGCAGAGTTTTCCGCCGCGCATCCGATCATACGTAGTGAGGAGGGACTCGACATTCCGATCCTCTGTGTCACTGCTCCGTCCAAACCAACGGTGAAAGGTCTGGCCGAAACGATGCTCGAAGCCATGCAGGATCAAACATTGAAGAGTGGAACGGAAAATGAGAAAACGCGGAGACTGGTTCGCTTGATGAAGGAATGCGGCACATTAATGATCATCATCGACGAATTCCAACACTTCGTCGACAAAGCTTCAGATAGAGTAATTTACGATTCCGCAGACTGGCTAAAGACGCTGGTCGACAAATTGCGTTGTGTGCTGGTCGTCGCAGGTTTACCCTCGTCCGTTGGAATCCTAACCCAGAACGAGCAGTTTCAAGGGCGTTTCTATGCCCCGGTTCATATGCCGAGATTTGATTGGAAGATTGACTCCAACCGGGATGAATTCATCGCCATTCTCGGTGCGTTTCATGAATCAATGAGCAGATATTTCGATTTACCGAAGCTGGATGATAGAGGCATGGCGTTTCGATGCTACTGTGGTTCCGGCGGCCTCATTGGGTATGTGACGAAGTTCCTGAGGCAGGTCGTCTGGAATGCGATCGATGAAGGCAAGAAGACGATCACGCTGGCCGATCTTGCCACTGCGCAAGATCAGGCAATATGGGCAGAAGCGGGTCGCACCGATCTGTTGAATCCGTTTTCACGGTCGTTCAGCCCCACTCCAAACGAGCATCTTCTATTAGCTGCCCATACTATTGGGAAATCCGTTGAACCGCCTCCAAAGAGCAGAAGAGGACGAACTGGACGCTCCAGGCGCATGACGAGCCGCGAAGTACTGAACGCCACCTGATGCTCGTACGTACGCCTTTTCACGCGTCAACCGAAAGCCTGCTCGGCTATGCGCTGCGCGTGTCCGAGACAAATGGATATGAAACGCCGTGGCATATCCTCAAGCTCGCCGGAATTAGGCCATCGGCAATGACGAATGCCGGTTTCCCTGTGGCGAAACTTGCCGCCATTCTAGGCCGGCGTCCAGAAGCGCTTCGCAGCATCGCGTATACGATGCCTTCCGGTCGCCATTCGAACTTCGTAATCCTTGAGCATCAGCTTGGTGGCAGCCTCAATACCAGCCCTTTCAGACTACAACGTCCTGCGCTGTGTTCGGAATGCGTATCTGATCGAGGATACATAGAAGCCTTCTTTGATCTGAATCTCGCTGTTGCCTGCCCCGTGCATGGGCGGGAGTTGCTGTCTCAATGTGAGCACTGCGGGAATCGACTGACACATTTTCGTCCCGGATTGCTCATCTGCAGATGTGGCGCATCTTTGACGGAACAGATCCGACCTACCGTAGGTGAGCGGATCATTGCACTAATGGCCGTTCTGAAGGCCACTCTCGAGCGCGTCGAACTCCCATCAACCGCGCCATTCGCAGGCTTCCCGACAGACCACCTGCTAGGTATGCCGCTGCGCTCATTGCTGACACACCTTCCAAAATTCGGCCGCTTCAATCGCGCGACTTATGCGGCGGATTCATTGGAGTTTATTGATGGCGTCGCTGAGGCCCTTGAGGATTGGCCTCATGGCTTCCATCGGTTTCTCGACCTACACGGTCAAAGCAAGGAGGCCCCCTCATTTCATAAGCGCTTCGAGCAGTTCTCTGAACTGTTCTTCGGCACACCAGAAACACGCATGAAATTTAACTGGCTGCATTCCGAGTTTATCCAGTTCGGACTGACACACGAAAAGCGATCGTACGTAGATCCGAGGGCCATACCTGATCGCTCCCATGAGCGCAGGCGCATCCCGTTGAGAGAGTTTTCACGACGCACCGGCCACGACATACGCTCGCTTGAAGCATGGCATCAGAGAGGGTCTCTGGATATCATCAGTGTAGGAGCCGGGACGAACCGGCGGTACATTGTCGATACTGAATCGATTACTTTGCCGCCTCGACCTCAAAGAAATGAGATTCTCGGAGAGCGCCAGGCAGCCGCCTGGCTAGGAATGCCAGTGAGTGTCCTCGAGCGCTTACGGGACCTGGGCCAGTTCCCTATGCGTCATCATCTTTCATTCCGATATGGTTATCATCGGGCAGATCTGATGGCGCTCAGGAGCCGCCTGACCGATCGTAGCCCGCCAATCGCCCAGGCGGCTTTACCCGATCAGGCGATCAGCCTGAGTCAGATGCTGCGCACGTTACGGCTCCATAGCGTGGAACATAAGGCGCAACTCCTCATCGGCTACCTGAACGGAGAGCTGTCGTCTTTGGGCAGAACAGGTGACACCCTAGGTGAAATCTTCTTTGACAGGGAGCGAGTCACGACGCTCGCCGAAGCAAGCCGCGCTGTCATTGCCAAAGGCGCACTTACGCAGCGGCAGGCCGCTCAGGCGATTGGATGCGACGTCCAGGTGATAAGCGGCTTGCTCTATGAAAAATACCTGAAGAACGTAACCAGAGATAAGTCTGTCCGTATTGACGCAGATTCGGTCGAGCAGTTCGCCCATAGCTACGTACCGCTAGCTAGGTGCGCTGCCGACTGGGCGACGAGTTCGCCCCGTCTGAAACAGATCTGCCGTCAATCACGAATCAAAGTACTCGAAATTTCACATTACGAGAACGGCAAATCTCCCTTTATCAAACGCCGCGACACTCAGCTTCTGCATGAAGCATTCAACGACGACAACCGCGCCAGATCTGCTGAGGCGCCAAAAGCGACGAAACCAAACCCCGTCGACCAACTCCGCGCATATCTTCAGAATCTCATAGACACCGATCAGCCTCTGCCGTGGCGAGGCGGACTTCCTAACAAAATGGCAGTCGCGAGAGCGTGCGGCTTTGATCGCGACGTGTTCTACACCAATCCGGAAGCAATCGAACTCCTTTCCGATTTTGTGTGCGAGGAAAGTCATCGACGAATAGCCGCGGGCGACTTCGCCGATCGCCCCATAGCCCGATTGCGGGGCTACCTGGAACGGTTGAAACAAAGCGGCGAGTCGCTTCCCACAACTTGCGGAAGGCCAAACAAGAGCGTCATCGCCGGGAACGCCGGCGTCGACCGTGACCTCTTTTACCGCAGCAGTGAAGCAGCGAGGATGCTCGAGGATTTCGTGAACCCGGCCCAGCGGTAAGCAGTCTCGATTCGCCGGCACTATTACGGCGCGGAAAGGCTTGCACCCCGTGCAAGATTCCGAGAAGGGCTTGGTGACCGCAAATCACCGCGCTTTGCTGGGCAAGGCTTTGCGCCGGTTTTGGAGGAAATTTCACTTTATGGGGTGGATCTATAGTGGAAATTTCACCTTATGCGCCGGGTTGATTGCAATTTATGATGGATGACAAATTCGTAAGTTATTGAATTTATTGAGATCGTCATTTCATTTTATGGTTCACCCCACATGAATGGCGGTTTTCCCACAGACTGGATTTGCCAGACTGTCATCCTGTTCTCCTGGAAGTGTTGTGTTGGGAGATCGCCATGTCGGTATATGTTGATGAAGCGTTCCGGCCTTGCGTGACGGAGTGCGCAACGGTCGCCTTTCGCGTGTGTTTTGACGATCGCGCGCAGGTTTTCGAAGTGAGCGCCGAAGCGTTGATGACCTGGTGCGGCGCCGCCAGCCGGCGCCGCACCGACCTGCTCGTCGCGTTCGAAGGCGCGCTGTACGAAATCCTCAAGGTCGCGGAATACAAAAAGTCCTTCCAGCCAACCGAACCGGTCAGGCTGGGCCTCGACGAATTCAGGACCGTCCTGCACTAATTGACGCATGCAGCTTCGCGACTGGCTCCATCGGGGCCCGTCGCTTTCGCATTGTCCGTTTTGCTCGTTTACGATATATTTTGCTCGATTGTGATTGATTCATGGATCGGGGCAACCGGGCAAAGCGGAGCAAGAACATGCAGCGAACACGGCAGGATGCGATCGAAGGGCTTCTTCCCGACGAGCGGGAGCGGCTGATTCTGGCGCGGCTTCAGGCGCAGGGCCGGGTACTCGCCGCCGAACTCGCGGCCGAGCTTCAGACTTCCGAGCACACCGTGCGGCGGCATCTGCGCGATCTCGCCAGCGCCGGTCACTGCAAGCGGGTCTATGGCGGCGCCATCCTGATCTCGCCGGCGGGCGTCGCCGCGTCGGTTCGCATGCGCGAAGGCGTCGAGCGCAAGGCGAGCCTCGCGCGGGTCGCGGCGTCGATCGTCCGGCCGAAGCAGATCGTTTTTCTCGACGCGGGGTCGACCAACGTCGCGATCGCGCAGGCACTGCCGGACAACGCGGATCTGACCGTCATCACCAATTCACCGGAAGCCTGCATGCGCATGCAGGAGCGGCCCGGCTTCGACGTGATTCTCATCGGCGGGCGTGTCGGCCGGCGCACCGCAGGCGCGACCGGCGCGACCGCCCTGCTGCAGGTCCAGCAGATCCATGCCGATCTGTGTTTTCTCGGCGCCTGCGCGCTCGACCCGATGGAAGGCATCGCGGCCTTCGAAGCCGGGGAAGCCGAACTCAAACGGGCGATGGTGAAGGCGAGCGGCCAGGTCGCGATCGCGATGACCTCGGAGAAGCTGATGACCGCCGCGCCGTACGTCGTAGCACCTGCATCGGCGGTCGACTTTCTGATCGTCGAGGCAGATCTTCCGGCCGCGCGTATGGCGAGTCTCCAGGCGGCTTTCGATACCGTGATGGTGGCCGCATCATGAAACCCGTCAACGAACGTATTGCGACGCTGGCGGTGTTTCTCGCCAACGGCTTCGGGATTGGCGCGTGGGCCGTCGAAGTCCCGCGCATCAAGGAGAGTCTCGCACTCGGCGATGCCGCGCTCGGCATTGCGCTCTTCGCGTTCGCGCTCGGCGCGATTGTCGCGATGCCGCTCGCCGGCCGGCTCGCGCCGCGCCTTGGCAGCGGCCGCGCGACCGCCTTGCTCGGCGCTGCGTTTGTCGTCGCGCTGCCGCTTCCGGCGCTGATGCCCAACCTCGCGGCGCTGTGTTTCGTGCTCCTTATGCTGGGAGCGGCGAACGGCGCGCTCGATGTATCGATGAACGGACACGCCAGTTCGATCGAAACGCAATGGAGCGCGCCGATCATGTCCTCGTTCCATGCGGCGTGGAGCGCAGGCGGCCTGCTCGGCGCCGCGAGCGGCGGAATGCTTCAGAAGACCGGTGTCGGCGTCGTGGGCGGTCTTGCGCTGCCCGACCTGTTCATCGCTGTGCTCGTGCTGGGCGCCGCCGTGTTCGCGCTGCGCGATGTCGGACCGCGTGCGAGCGCGCCCGCCGGCGGATTTGCGTTGCCTGGCGCCGGCGTCATGAAGCTCTCCGCGCTGGCGTTCCTGTGCATGATGGTCGAGGGTGCGGTGGCCGACTGGAGCGCCGTATTCCTGCGCTCTGAGCTGGCTGGAGAGGCCAGCACGGCCGCGCTCGGGTATTCCGCGTTCGCATTGTCGATGGCGGCCTGCCGGGTGATCGGCGACGTGTCGGTCCACCGTTTCGGGCCGGCGAGAGTGGTCGCGACGGGCGGTCTGATCGCGGCAGCCGGACTCGCACTGGTGCTGGGCATGCCGAACATCCTGACCGCGTGCGCCGGCTTCGCGATGGTCGGCGTGGGGCTGGCCAACATCGTCCCGGTTATTTTCAGCGCGGCGGGACGCTCGACGTCGGCACCAGCCATCGGCGTGTCAATGGCGGCCACGACAGGTTACGCGGGCTTTCTGATCGGGCCGCCGCTGATCGGCTTCGGCGCGGGCGTATTCGGCCTGCGGCTCGCGCTCGGCGTGCTCGTGATCGCCGCGCTGGTGGTCTGCTTCGTCGGTGGCCGGGCCGTGGACGGCACGCGGATCGCGGCCGTTGCGAACCAGCTTTAGCGAGCGGATGCCGGGCACGGGCAGTGCGGCCTCCGGAAGATCGCATCGGGCTCGACGGCAGCCGGCTTCCGGCCGCACCGCGCGTCGCTATCTGACAGAACGTTCGACAGAATTCTCGGCAGGAAGGAAAAGGCCGGATTGACGGCAGAATTATCTCAGGTCATCTTTCTGTCGCCGGCATGTAAAACTGGCCCGGCAGAATCCCGCACATAACCAGAAAATGCGCAAAACGGGGTATGAGGGTGACCATAAAATACAGGGTGCTGTTTCTCTGTCGGGACAACGCGTCCCGCAGCATCATGGCGGAGGCACTGCTACGCGAACTGGCAGGCGACCGGTTCGAGGCATTCAGCGCGGGCGCAACGCCTGCCGCGAAGGTGCACTCGCTGGCTATTGCACAACTGCGGCCAGGCGTGTCCGACCTGGCTGTTCTCAGTCCCAAAAGCTGGCACGAATTCACTGGCGCCTGGGCGCCACGGATGGATCTTGTCATCGCGATGGACGATTGCGTCGATGGATTCCATGCGCCGGCGTTCCCGGGTGAACCGCGCTCGATCCGCTGGAATTTCGCCGATCCGCTCGCGCAGGACATAACGGAATCCGGGCGCTCGCGTGCCTTCGAAAAAGTGTTCTGGCAGATCGTGCGCCGCGTCAGTGTGTTCATGACGTCGCCGCTCGACGCCTCGCCAGCGTCGGGATTTGCGACGACCGCCGCACCGGTCTCCGGCGCGGACGAGATGATGTGCGCGGGTTAGCCCGGCGCGCGCCGCGTTATGCGGCGCGTCGGGTGAAATGCTTTTCCTCTCTACTTGATTAACCGCAAGCCGGCCGACTTGGCTGCTTTCGCGTCGAACGTCGCCGTGTACTCGCAGTGCGCATCGTGGCAAACACGCTCGATCAGGCAGTCCGCGAAATCGGCCTTCGATGAAGTGAAGACGCGAAGGGATTTCCAGACTGTTCCGGCAGCTTCGACGCTCAACTCTTTGGTTCGAAGAAGACCCTCAACCACCTTTGCAATCTGGTCACGATCCGCCGCGTACAAGCTGGAGAGAACCCACACGACTTCGACCAGGGCAACCTGCGTAACGTAACCGGGCTCGTCAGCCGTCAGCGATTCGATCAGCGCAGTCGCCTTCGGCGACTGCGCTGAGTCATCCTGGGCGATGTAGCGGACTAGTACGTTTGTATCGAGTCCAATCATTAAGCACCAGCTCCGCGCGCGGCGATGGCGGCATTCATATCTTCAACGGACACAGGCCTGGCAGGCTTCCCTACAAGTCCCTTGAGTGATTCCACGGATTTTGTCGCGGGCACCAGCTCGTAACGACCAGTGGCATCGTTTAGAACGAATTCGATTCTGTCGCCAGTTCCCAACCCCAAATCGCTCCGAACGCCGACCGGGATCGTGACCTGGCCCTTCGACGTGATTGTCGCGGATGCCATGACATTCCCCTTGATTTAACTATTCCTTACTTTAAGGTAAGGCAAAAAGAAAATCAAGCTCTGGATGCGTTTTTTCATCTCCCTGTCAAACTATATCGGCCGCTCCCGAGGTATTCAACCGTCTCGCCCTCGAAGTTGACCCGTCGTTTGACGCTCAGCTCGAACGCGCTGCCTTTCTGCGTGAAGATAAGTTGCGCAAGCTGACCTCTACACGACGCGCGGCAGATGGCGAAATTTTGCGGGGGCCAGGACTTTGGCGCGTTTGGGTTGACAGGCGTACTCAACACCATGTCAGATCGCAAAGACCGAATTGTCCATGGACACGATCGCTGCACTTCATAAGTGCCAAAAAATCAACAATTCAAAACTATGGTCTCTTTTCGAGTCGAGGCTGACTGCATACGCTCCCGCCGGGACAAAACTGTCAGTCAATGGCCCGCGTTGTACGCCCAGGTTCCCTCGACATCGATCTGCGTCTTGACGGAATTCGCCAGATAGCATGCTTCGTGTGCGGCGTGATGCAACTGATGCAGCATATCGTCGGTGGGCATTTTTTCGCCGGTAAACGTGACGAGCGGTTTCAGCACCACGCGCGTCATGACTTCCTTGCCTTCATCGTTTTTCGCCATCGTGCCTTCTGCTTCATCCCGATACGTGGCGACCGCATATCCCTGTTGTGCCGCGATCGACAGAAACCACAGCATGTGGCAGCTCGACAGCGCGGCCACATAGGCCTCTTCCGGATCGACAGCGGCGGGATCCGAAAACGGCACGCGCACGACATGCGGCGAACTCGACGCAGGTACGACCGCACCGCCGTCGAACGTCCAGCGATGCGCGCGGCTATAGCGATTGTCGGTAAATGTGCTGCCATTACCGTTCCATTCGACGACTGCTGTATGCAATGCCATGTGAGCAATTCCCAAGGTCAGAAAACCGGAGCAACGAAAACGATCAGATCGGCGTGAGTACCGGTTCGCCCGCGAAATGGCGCGTGGCGTTGTCGATGAAATTACGCACCGTCGCCGCAACCGATTCCGGCGAAGTCCCGCCGACGTGCGGCGTCAGCACGACGTTCGGCAATGCGATCAGCGCCTCCGGCGGATGCGGCTCGCCTTCGTAGACATCGAGCCCGGCGCCGGCAATCGCGCCCGCCTTCAGCGCCACCGCCAGCGCGGCCGTATCGACCACGCTTCCGCGCGACACGTTGACAAGAAAGCCCGTCGGCCCGAGCGCATCGAGCACGGTCTTGTCGATCAGATGATGGGTCGACGCGCCGCCCGGCGTCGTCACGACGAAGTAGTCGCTCCATCGCGCGAGCGACAGCACGCTGTCGAAGTAACGGCTCGTCGCGCCTTCACGCGGTTTGCGGTTGTGATAACCGGTTTCGAGATCGAAGCCGGCCGCGCGCCGCGCGACCTTCTCGCCGATGTTGCCGAGACCGACGATGCCAAGCCGCTTGCCGGACACGGTCGGACGCATTGGCAACACGTCGCGCCACACGCCGTCGCGGGTGGCGCGATCGCGCCGCGGCACGTCGCGCACGACCGCGAGCAGCAGCGCGAACGCGTGATCGGCGACGCAGTTGTCGTTGGCCCCCGCGCCGTTCACCGTCACGATGCCGCGTGCGCGCGCATGATCGAGCGCGATGTTTTCGTATCCGGCGCCAAGCGCACTGACGAATTCGAGTTGCCCGAGCCGGTCGATTTCGGCGGCGGTGAGCCCCGTCGTGCCATTGGTCAGCACGGCCCGGATCGCGTCGCCGTGACGGGCGATCGTCTCGGTGCGTTGCATCGGTGTGGGTGCGTGGATGAGATCGAACGATGCGGAGATGTCCGCGAGACTGTCCCCGTCAAGAGGAATCAGGACCAGCAAGGAAGGCTTCATGACCCGGCGGGAATTCTGGTTGAGAAACGCTGGTTGAGAAGGCTGTGGCAGTCGAAGTATATCTGCGTCATCGCATATGGGCATCACCCGCCCTGGCAATGATCTGCACAAAGGTCGCCGACACCGCCGCCGCGTTGCAGGATCTGCTGCGACGCACGGCAGTTCGTGCCGCGCGACTGGACTCGCGCTCGAAGGCGACACTCAACACGAAGCGCCACGCCAGAGGCATCGCCGCCCGGCATCTATTACGACGGTTCGGCGTCCGGTTTTTCTTCCCCCTGCTGCGCCGGAGAGGCTGCCGGCGCTTCGCGCCCGGCTGCGGCAGACGCGTCGATATCGATGCGCCAGCAAAACTAGCGGCCTGTCAACGAGCCGTGTGCTCGTGTCACCGTACGCGGCAACTCGACCGTGAAAACCGTATCGCCCTCTTCGTCTGATCGCACACCGACCTCGCCGCCGTGCATATGGACAATCTCGCGCACGATATGCAGGCCTAGTCCGAGCCCTTCCCGCGGACGGCCGCCCACGCCTTTCGCGCCAAATGCCTTGAACAGATTCGGAAAGATGTCCGCCGGAATAATGCCCTGGTTCGTCACGCTCAGTCCGACCCGACCCGGCGCGGTCACGTCGACCCGCACCGTGATGGCGCCGCCGCGTTCGCCGTGATGCAGCGCGTTGCCGACGAGGTTCGAGATCGCCTGCGACAACAGATCGGCGTCCCAGTTACCCGTCGAGTCACCGTGGCTCGTGAAGGCGATACGCCCACCGCCTTCGCGTGTGGCGAATTCATCGATGATCGATTTGCACAGCATCGCCAGTTCCACCGGACGCGTCTCCAGCTGCAGCCGCCCGCCCTGCAGACGCGCGAGGTTGAGCAACTGATCCACCATGCGCGCCATGCGCAGTGAACTGCTCTTGATGCGGATGGCCGTGCCCGAAACCTGCTCATCGGTTGTCGTGCGCATCAGCAGTTCGGCGGAAGCCAGCACGGCGCCAAGCGGCGTGCGCAAATCGTGGCTCAACACCGCCATCAGCATTTCATTGGCTTCGAGCATCTGCTGCGTCGTCGCCAGCTGTGCAGCGAGCTGCCGCTTCTGTCGTTCGAGCTGGACGAACACATCCGCTTTCGATTGCAGGATGCGCGGATCGAACGGCTTGTAGAGAAAGTCCACCGCGCCCGCTTCATAGCCGCGAAACGTGCGCGACGCATCCTCGGCGGTGGCGGTCAGGAAGATGATCGGCACATGCGAGGTGCGCGGACTGCCGCGCATCAAGGCGGCCAGTTCGAAGCCGTTCATGCCGGGCATGTTGACGTCGAGAATCGCCAGCGCGACGTCGTGCTTGAGCAGCAGATCGAGCGCGGCGGTGCCCGAATCCGCCACCAGCAGGATCACCTCCGGGCTCGCGAGCGAGGCCTCGAGCGCGGTGAGATTGTGCGCGACGTCGTCGACGATCAGGATGTTGACAGGTAGATTCGCCATGGCAGCGGGTCGATAGTCAGTGAACGGCCGGCAGTCTGGCGAGACGCCGGGCCATGATTGGCGGGGAAAGCACTTCATCCACCACGCCGCGTTCGATCGCGGCGCGCGGCATTTCGGGCGACGCCGCGGTTTCCGGCGTTTGTACCCAGGCGAGACCGCCCATTGCGCGCACCGTCGCGAGACCGTGCACGCCGTCGTCGTTGGCCCCGGACAACAGGATGCCGAGCAGGCGCTCCCGGTACACCCACGCAGCGGATTCGAACAGCACATCGATCGAGGGCCGCGAATGGCGCACGGCTGCTTCGGTCGACAGGGCCACGGTGCGGTCATTCTCGACCAGCATGTGATAGCCCGGCGGCGCGACATGGATGCGGCCGGCGAGAATCCGCTCGCCGGCGTCGGGCTCGATCACCGGCAACGCGCTGCGATAGCTGAACGTCTGCACGAGATAGCTGGGCACATCGGGCACCAGGTGCATCACGATCATCACGGCGGGCGCGAAGCTGCCGGGCAGCGCGGCGAGCAGTTCCCTCAACACCTCGACGCCGCCCGCCGACGCGCCGATCGCCACCATGTCGAAGGTGTGCGAACGCGTCGATGCAACCTGTCGTCCGGAAGATTGACGATTGGCGTACATGGGACTTCCGTCAACCAACTGGGAATGCTGGCATGGTCGTGGCACCCGGCTATCCTTAACGTTTCTGATAGATGCGTTCACGCTCGCGAAACGCGTCGAACGCTTCATGCTGGTCCGAAAAACGCAGCGTCTCCTTGCTGCCGAGGCCCAGAAACCCGCGCCGCACGAGGGCCCGCTCGAACAGTCCCACCGCGCGGTTTTGCAGCACGCGGTCAAAATAGATCAACACGTTACGGCACGAAACCAGATGCGCTTCGAGAAAGACCTCGTCGGTCGCGAGGCTGTGATCCGCAAACACCACCCGGTCCCGCAGCGAACTGGCAAAACGCGCGCCGCCGTACGCCGCGTGGTAATAGTCGGACAGCGACGCCCGGCCGCCGGCAGCGAGGTAGTTCTGCGTGAAGCCGGCGATCCGGTCCAGCGCATAGATGCCGGCCTCGGCGCGCGCAAGCGCGTCAGGGTCGATATCCGTCGCGTAGAACAGCGTGCGCTCGGTGAGGCCTTCCTCGTCGAAGAGAATCTTGAGCGACCATAATTCCTCGCCGGTGCTGCAACCGGCCACCCAGACCTTGATTGAAGGATAGGTGCGCAAAAGTGGCAGCACATGTTCGCGTAGCGCCAGAAAATACGCCGGATCGCGGAACATGTCACTAACCTGCACCGTCAGGTATCTGAAGAGCCGCGAAAAGTCGGCGCTGTCGCGCATGATCCTGTCCTGCAACTGCGACAGCGTGGCAAGCCCGAATTCGTCGAGCGCGTGCAACATCCTGCGCCGCAGCGACGACATCGAATAATGCCGGAAATCGTGCTGGTACTTGAGGTACACCGCCTCGAGCAGCAGCTTGAGTTCGATATCGAAGTCGCTGATGCGCTCGGGGCGGACTGCGGAAATGGAATGGCTCATCGTCGTCGCTCCCGTGCGCCTACCGCTGCCTGAGCCAGACGCGGCATAGCGAAACGAGCTTGTCGACGTCGATCGGCTTCGAGATGTAATCGTCGGCACCGGCTTCGAGGCAGCGCAGCCGGTCGTTCGCCATTGCCTTGGCGGTCAGCGCGATGATGGGCAGATGCGCGAAGCGGATGTTGCGGCGGATTTCGGCCATTGCCGTCAGGCCGTCCATCTCCGGCATCATGATGTCCATCAGCACGAGATCCACCTCCGGGCCGCTCGCCAGCGCATCGAGCACCTCGCGTCCGTTGCGTGCGATCAGCAGCTTCGCGCCAAGCGGCTCGATCACATGCGAGAGCGCGAAGATATTGCGCACGTCGTCTTCGGCCAGCAGGATGGTCCGCCCTTCGAACGCGTTGTCGCGCTGCCGCACCGTGCGCAGCATGCGCTGCTGCTCCGGCGCGAGCGACGACTCGACGCTGTGCAGGAACAGCGTGACCTCGTCGAGCAGGCGCTCGGGCGATCTGGCGCCCTTGATGATGATCGATTTCGAATAGCGCCGCAGACGGTGCTCGTCTTCGCTCGACAGCGTGCGCCCCGTATACACGATGACCGGCAGCGCAAAATGCGAAGCGTTGGCGGCCAGCCGTTCGAGCAGGTCGTAGCCGGTGCCGTCCGGTAGCGCGAGATCGGTCACCACGCAGTCGAAAACGGTGTTCGACAGTTGCGCGAATGCATCCGCGAGGGTCCCCACCGTCACGATTTCCGTGTTCTCGCCTTGCAGCAGTGCGCGGATGCTCTCGCGCATCGGCGTGTCGTCCTCGATCACCAGCACGCGTTTCAGGCGCTGTTGCAGCCGTGCTTCGAGGCGCCGGATCGCCGCTTCCAGCGTGGTGCGCGCGGTCGGCTTGAGCGTGTAGCCGATCGCGCCCAGATGCAGCGCCTTGTCCGCATGATCGGTAGCGGAGACGATATGGATCGGAATATGGCGCGTGAGCGGATCGTTCTTCAGCCATTCGAGCACGGTCAGCCCCGAATGGTCCGGCAGGCCGACGTCGAGCAGCACCGCCGCCGGGTGCATCTCGCGCACCAGTTCGAGGCCGCTCGCGGCATCGGTGGCATGGACGAAATCGAAATCGAGTTCGTGCGTCAGGTCGCGCAGGATTTCGGCGAATGCAGGCTCGTCCTCGATCGCGAGAATCAGCCGGTTGCCGCGGGTGCGATGCTCGCGGTCGTCGTCGATCGGCTCGCCGTTTTCCTCCGCCAGCGTGCCGGACGGTTCCGGCCGCCGCGCGAGCTGAGTGGCGTCTGGCGCGACAGTATCCGGCTGCCGCACGGCGGCGCCCATGCTTGCGTCGGGGACAAGGGGGCCAATGGCGGGTGCCGTTCCCGCCGCGTTCGGCTCGTTCGCCCTGGCCAGCGCGGCCGTTGCGTCGAGCGGTAGCCAGAGCGTGAAGACGCTGCCCTTGCCCACCTCGCTCGCCACGCTGATCCTGCCGCCGAGGAGCAGCGCGAACTTGCGCGAAATGGACAGCCCAAGCCCGCTGCCGCCATATTGACGGCTGGTGGAACCGTCGGCCTGCTGAAAGGCCTCGAAAATCAGTTCGAGCTTGTCCGCCGCAATGCCGATGCCCGAATCGCGCACGTCGAGGCGCAGCATGCCGGCCTCGGCGGGCGACACGCCAAGCGACACCTCGCCGCGCCCGGTGAACTTCAACGCATTCGACAGCAGATTGCGCAGGATCTGCAGCACGCGCTGGCTGTCCGTCACGATCGTGTCCGGCACGCCGGGCACGCGCTCGAGGGTCAGACGCAACTGCTTTGCCGCAGCCATCGGCGCGAACATGTCCTCCAGCGCCTGCAGTGTGGCGTCGATCGAAACGGTTTCGGCCTCGACGCTGACCTGGCCCGCCTCGACCTTCGACAGATCGAGGATATCGTTGATCAATACCAGCAGATCGCTGTTGGACGCGTGAATCGTCTGCGCATAGCGCACCTGCTCCTCGGTCAGGTTGCCGCCACGATTCTGCTGCAGCAGCTTCGCGAGAATCAGCGAGCTGTTGAGCGGTGTGCGAAGTTCGTGCGACATGTTCGCGAGGAACTCGGATTTGTAGCGGCTCGACTGTTCAAGGTTCGCCGCGTTCGCCGCCAGTTCGTCCTGCACGCGCAGCAGATCCGCCTTCTGCTGCTCCAGCCGCTGCGCGTACTCCTCCAGTTGCACGTTGGTCTGTTCCAGCTCGGCCTGCTGCGTTTCGAGCCGCGTTTGCGATTCCACCAGCGCCCGGCCGCGCTCCTCGAGCCCTTCGTTGGAGACGCGCAATTCCTCCTGCTGGACCTGCAATTCCTCGTTTAACTGCTGCGTTTCGACGAGCGCGTCCTGCAAGCGCTCGCGATAGAGCGCCGCTTCGACGAAATCGCCCATGCTGCCGGCAACCAGTTGCAGGAATTCCTGATCGCGCGCGACGAGCGGCCGGATAAAGCCGAGTTCGACGACCCCGTTGACCACGCCATCGCTTTCGACAGGCATCAGGATCAGATTTCTGGGCGGGCTCATGCCAAGGCCCGACACCACTTTCACGTAGTCGTCGGGAACCTCGCGCAACACCACCGGCCGGCGCGTGACGACCGCCTGCCCGACGAGACTCTCGGCATCGTGAAAAGCACTTGTAGCCTGTTCGCTTTCCTGACTAAAGCCGTAGGTGGCGATGCGGCGCAGCGTGTTGTCGCGCCTGTCGCGCACATAGAGTGCCGCCACCGCGGCGTCCAGATATTGGGCAAGGAAGTCCAGCATGGCCCCGCCCACGAGCGCCGGCGTCGCCTGGCCGACGACTTTCTCGCCAAGCAGGCGCTGCCCCGAACGCAGCCAGACCTGTTGCTCCAGCACCTCGTTCTTTCCGGCCTGATCCTGCAGAATGCCGTCATAAGTGCCCGACAGGCCCAGCAACTCGCGCCGCCCCAGCCATGCGAGCAGGCCGCTCGCGATCAGACTGAACGCGAGGAAGGTTCCGACCATGATCGCCGTCACGCGCCGCGCCGCCTCCGTGCGTTCCTGGCGCAGGCGCAATTCAATGTCGAGGAAATCGCCGAACTCGCGGCGCGTCTCGTCGAATTCGATCTTGCCGCGGCCGCTCGCGACATCCTTCACGTAATCCAGATTGCGACGCCGCAGATCGATCATCTCCTGTGCGTATCCGTCCCAGCGCGCCTGGATGGCCTGAATCCGTTTGAGCCGGTCGACCTGCGTCGGATTGTCGGAGACGAGGCTCATCAACGATACGATCTCGGTGCGAAAGCGCGCATCGCCCACTTCATAGGGCGCGAGAAAACTCTCGTCGCCGGAGATCAGAAAACCGCGCAGGGACGATTCGCGATCCACCGCCAGCCGCAACATTTCATTGGCCTCGCCGATAACGCGTTCCGAATGCTCGGCCCAGCTCATGGTCGAGACCAGATAAGCGATGAGCGCGACGAACACCGCGGCGGTCAGAAGACCGATCGCTAGAGGTAGCGCGATATTTCGTCGAATGATGCGGCGGAAACTGTTCTGATCGACAGCGTCAAGGACGGTCATTTTTTCTGTATTCGACTGGTCAGTTTGCATGAACCGGCAATTTCGACTGCCGTGGATGCGTCTCCGTATCGCCGCGAGCGGCTGCGCAAGGTTCCCCGCACGCGGCCCGTCTGGCGAACGCCGTATCATACAATCACCTCGGGTCTGCATGTGCCACCTGTACCGCGTCAGGCAAGCCAGAACACCCAAGCTGCCACGCTCAACGCGGATTGCGACGGCGAACGAAACATTGCCGCAAACGGCGTGCCTGCTTCCCCTCTGCTCCAGACCATGTGTCGCGCCCTGGGCCCAGCGGGCGGAACGAGATTTGCTGCTTGCTGTGTCAAGAACAGGCTCATGTCATTTATCGCCGGGGATAAAACATGCGCGTGTCACACAGCAGTCAACCCGGGATCGACCGAGTGTCTGGCGACAAAGGCATCGGTGCGAAACGCGGCCTCCTCAGGAAACCCGGTGTGTCGCAGGATCGGCGCAGCGTCTGCTGGAGGAGACCCTTGCCTTGTTCAAGTCTGCTCAGGATCGGCCGGTCATGTGTGATCGCGTGGGTGGCGGCACTTGCCGCCTGCTCGACCGTTCCGCTGATGCCTGCGGCGGGCCCCGTGACCACGACCATCGTGGTGGCGAGGCGCGCGTGGCATACCGATGTCTGTGTGCGCAACGAGGATGCGGGCCCGTGGGTATCAGCCCTGGCACAAGGGTTCGAAGGCGCTCGCTTCCTGTGCTTCGGCTTCGGTGAACGGCAATATGTCGTCACGCGCGAGCACGGCGTGCTGACCGCGCTGTCCGCGCTGTTCCCGAGCGAGGCGGCCATTCTGATGACCGTCCTGCGCGACTCGCCAGGCGCTGCGTTCGGGTCCTCCAGCGTGATCACGCTCGGCGTGAGCGACGCCGGTCTGGCCGGGCTTCGGAGGTTCCTGCAGCGTTCGGTTCAAACCGACGCCGCGGGCGGTCCGGTCCAGCTCGCAGAGGGCCCGTATCCGGGAAGTGTCTTCTTCGCCGCCACGGGCACCTATGACGCCCTCCATACCTGCAACACCTGGACGTCGGACGCGCTACGATCGGCTGGTTTGCCGGTCCGCGGCGCCATATTGTTCGCCCGCGATGTGATGGACGATGCGCGGCAACTCACACCTGAATCAGCCGCGCCGCTCCCGACATGCCGTACTCTGCACCACTAGCAGGGCGAGGGATTGCACACAGTCGCGGGGCTCTGTTCCGGCACGACGACGGTGGTCCTGTTTGGCGGCGACGGATCGCTGCTGCTAAACGAAAGACAGCCGGACAGAAAAAGCGAGCCGAGGAGTAAGACTAGCCAGGAGCGTTTCATGGTGGTTTCCCCCTATGACGGTACGCGCAGCAGGCACTGCTCATATCGTCAAGTGGACGCAAAAAGGATTCCCGATTAATCAGACCAGCCGGTGAGCACAATGACGGTGAAAGGTTCGCGGCAAAGCGTTGGACCAATGACGCTGGCGTTTCGTCGTATAAGAAACGCGATTCGCCCTCGGGTCAAGGTGTACAAGATGCCCCCCGGCATTCACACGGACTGGAACGTTCCGGTGATCGTTCGTGACGGCACGACGCTACGCGTCAACGTTTTCCGCCCGGAAGGCGGCGCACCGGCGCCGGTGATCATCTCGGCCCATCCTTACGGCAAGGACGCAATCCCCGCGCGCACGCGAAGTGGCCGTGGCCTGAACCTGCAATACCGGCTGTTCCCGCAGCCGCATCCCATCGAGATCTCCGAGTGGACCAGCTGGGAGGCACCCGACCCCGGTGTGTGGGTGCCGCGAGGCTACGCGGTCGTCAACGTCGATTTACGCGGCGGCGGAACAGCCGAAGGCATCGGTGATTTATTCTCCGACCAGGAAGCCCTGGATTTCCACGACGTCATCGAATGGGCCGGAACTCAATCCTGGTCGTCCGGGCGAGTAGGACTTAACGGCGTGTCCTATCTCGCGATCAGCGAATACAAAGTGGCGGCGCTGCGCCCGCCGCATCTCGCGGCGATCTGCCCATGGGAAGGGTTTAGCGATCTGTACCGGGATTTCGCTCGCCCGGGCGGCGTTCGGGAGGACGGCTTCACGATCGTCTGGGACAAGGGGCTCAAGCGAGGCGGTGTGAGGACAAACACTGAATTTCGCAAGGAAATCGCCAGTCGTCCCGAACGCGATGAAGCGCTTTCGTCGCCGTCGCAGCCGGTACATCGCCATCGCATCAGCGAGCCGCTGCGTGCCGGCGAGATTGTTCCCGTCGATATCGCGTTGCAACCTCATGCCACCCGCTTCCTCAAAGGCGACGTGCTTCGCCTTGACATCAGGGGCACGTGGCATTTTCCCAAAGATCCCTTGCGCGGCCAGTTTCCTTCCGGCTACGAGGGCAGCGCAAAGGCCGTATGCGTGCTCCATACAGGCGGTCCATTCGATGCGTGGCTGCTCGCGGGAACAAGGCCGGTCAGCATGACGGCAGCGAAGAGCACAACCCCTCCGGAGCCGTCCGCCCAAGCCTGCGGATACGGCTAAACGCAGCCCTGCCCGGGGCCTCGATCAGGCCTCCGGCCAGACATCTGGCTGAATAGTCGCGGCCTCTGCTATTGACGATTCCAAACTCGTCTTAAAATAGTCGCACTTTCGACTACGGGCGCAACATGCCGGATAACCTCAGTATGCAAGGTGACTTGCGCGATCTCCCGCTCGCGAGCGACGACACCGAAATGTTCGAGCTGGCGCCGGTTTCGCTCTGGCTCGAGGACTTCAGCGATGTGCAGGCGCTGTTCGACGGCTGGAAGGCGGAAGGCATCACCGATCTGCGGGCGTATTTCGCGGAAGATATCGCACGCGTGGCGCAATGCTCGTCGTGCATACGGGTGATCAAGGTGAACCGGCGCACGCTGGCGCAATTCGAAGCGGCCGATCTGGGCGTACTGACCGACAATCTTGCCAGCGTGTTTCGCGACGACATGCTGAAAACCCACATCGAAGAGCTATGCCAGTTGTGGGACGGCCAAACCCACTTCGTGAGCAAGACGGTCAATTACACGCTGGGCGGCCGCCGGCTCGACGTGCTCGTGAAGGGCAACGTGTTGCCCGGCCACGAGGCGCGTCTCGACCGCGTGCTGGTGGCCGTCGAGGACATCACCGAACTGGAGGGTGCGCGCCGCCGCATCGCCGACGGCGAACTGTACGCGCGCGGCCTGTTCGAACATTCGCCGGTATCGCTGTGGGTCGAGGATTTCAGCGCGGTCAAGCGCCTGATCGATGGGGCGCGCGCGGCGGGCATCGTCGATTTCCGCGTGTTCACGGACGTGCATCCGGAGTTTGTCGAACGCTGCATGCAGGAAATTCACGTGATCGACGTGAACCAGCACACGCTCGAAATGTTCGCCGCACCCGACAAGAAAACGCTGCTGGCGCGTCTGCAGGATGTATTCCGCGACGACATGCGCCCGCATTTTCGCGATCAGCTGATCGATCTGTGGGAGAACAAGCTGTTCCAGCAACGCGAAGTGCTCAACTATTCGCTGGAAGGCAACGAGCTGCACGTACACCTGCAGTTTTCCGTATTGCCGGGTCACGAACACAAATGGGATCTGGTGCTCGTCGCGCTGACCGATATCACCGCGCGTAAAAAGGCCGAGGCGTACCTCGAGTTCCTCGGCAAGCACGATGTGCTGACGAAGCTGCGCAACCGCTCGTTCTACGTCGACGAACTGAACCGCCTCGAACGCAAGGGGCCGTTCCCGGTGACGGTCATCATGGCCGACCTCAACGGCCTGAAGCGCATCAACGACCAGCTCGGCCACGCAGCCGGCGACGCATTGCTGCGCCGTGCCGGCGAAGTGCTGGCGAAGGCACTTGAAACGCCGTTTCACGCGGCGAGGATTGGCGGCGACGAATTCGCGATCCTGCTGCCCGCCACCGATGAACGCGGCGGCGCGGCGATGATCGACACGATCCGGCAACTCGTCGACCTGAACAACCAGTTCTATCCCGGCTCGACCCTGAGCTTCTCGATGGGCACGGCGACGTGCCCGGAAGGCGAGCGGATCGAAGCGGCGGTGCAGCGCGCGGACCTGCTGATGTACGAGGAGAAACGCGCGCACTACGCGAACCAGAACGGCGGCACCAGCGCCACGATCTGAACGCTGGGCGACGCCGCTATTCAGCGGCGCGCGGGCGCCGTTACGTTTGCGGACCCGCCGGGCGGACTGCTTCACCGTAGGTGCTGACGATCCGGCGGTCCTGCTCCGCCGCGGAGAACAGCTCCCACTCGAGCCCGTTGACGTCCGTGCTCTTCGTGTAGCCGTCAAAGGCATCGTCTTCGAAGCCGACATGGCGTAACTGTCCGGCTTTTCCTGGCGTCTCGTTGATCGAGAAGTTGAGCAGGTCGGTGCGCCACATGGCGTAAAGGCCGGGCACGACGGTCGTCGGCGGCTGGCCGAGGCGCTCGCTGTAGTCGGCAATCGAAGCGTCGAGGCTCGCCACGGCGAGCGCGATGTGAAAACGTTTCCTGGTCATGGGGTCACTGTCTCCGGTCGGAAAGGCGTGATGCCATCGTATCGACGGTTTGCGACCGTAACCAGTTGTCGAATCATGCTGGTATCGGCATTACCCGTATTGCGAACGCGCGCTTACGCCGCCGTCACATGACGCAGTGCCGGCGTGGGCACGCGCGGCGGCGACACCTCGAACGTCGTGCGCAGGCGCCGTACTTCCTCGACAGGACTGCACCCGAACAGCCGCTTGAATTCGCGACTGAACTGCGACGCGCTTTCATACCCGACGCGCGCCGCCGCCGCGCCCGCATTCAGGTTGTCCTGCACCATCAGAAGACGCGCGTGATGCAGCCGCGTCGCCTTCACATACTGCATCGGCGATGTCGACGTGACCTGCTTGAACTGCGCATGGAACACCGCGAGGCTCATGCCGGCTTCGCGCGCGAGCATGTCGACGTCGAGATCGCCCTGGTAATCCACATGAATCAGCCGCAGCGCTTTCGCGATGCGGCCGAAGTGATGCTGATGCGTGAGCGCCGCGCGCAGCGCGTCGCCCTGCTCGCTTTTCAGCACGCGATAGAAAATCTCCCGCACGATCGACGCGCCCAGAATGCGCGCATCGAGCGGCGAGCCGAGCGCTTCGAGCAGACGCAGCACCGCGTCGCTTAACGGCTGGTCGAGCGCGGTCGAATAGATACCCTTCGGCTCGATACGCTGCGTGCCGCGCGTATCGTTCAACGCCATCAGCAACTCGGCGATGGTGGTGAGATCGACGCGAATCTTGATCGCAAGCATCGGTTCCTCCGCGCTCGCCTCGGTCTCGCTTTCGAACGGCAGCGGCACGGACAGCACGAGAAACTGCTGTGCGTCATAAACGAAAACTTCATCGCCGAGATAACCGCGCTTGCGTCCCTGGCAGACGATCACGACGCACGGTTCGTACATCACGGGCATGCGGGGAATCGACCGGTTTGAGCGCATGAAACTCACGCCTTCGAGGCACGAATGTGTGTAGCCTTCCGCGGGCGCGAGCGTGCGGAGCAACCCGACCATGCGCTTCTGCGCGGGGCTGATGAATCCGCCGCACGTGGCGGTTACCGGTTGAGTCGAGTTCATGGCGGTGCCTGTCCGGGTCAGTCTGCCGGGTTCGATGCCCGTCAGGAGAATAAGGCTCCAAATCTAGCACCAATCCACCGCCTATGTGTACGTCCAGGAGAATCAGGCAAACCTTCAAGACGATCAGGTCTATCCCCGAATGACGGCGAGCCCTACGATGGGAACCCTGCCGGCATGCCCGGCAAACCATCCGCACTCCCCCCCGACACCTGCTGTCGCGCTTACATTTTTCCTGGAGGTCTTGTGAACACGACTTATGCCTACGCCGCCCCCGACGCCGCATCGAAGCTCGCTCCGTTCGAACTTCAGCGCCGCGCGCCGCGCGATCACGACGTGCAGATGGACGTGCTGTTCTGCGGAGTGTGTCACTCCGACCTGCATACAGCGCGCAATGAATGGAAGAACACCGTGTATCCGGCCGTGCCGGGTCACGAGATTGTCGGTCGCGTGACGGCCGTCGGTCCGCAGGTGTCGAACTACAAGGTCGGCGATCTGGTGGGCGTCGGCTGTCTCGTCGATTCGTGCCGCACGTGTCCGAGTTGCAAGGAAGGTCTCGAACAGTATTGCGAAGCCGGCTTTGTCGGCACGTATAACGGCCAGGATCGCGAGACCGGAGAAAACACGTACGGCGGCTACTCGACGGCACTCGTCGTCGATGAAGCCTTTGTACTGCGCGTGCCGAAGAATCTCGATCCCGCTGGCGTCGCACCGCTGCTGTGCGCGGGCATCACCACGTATTCGCCGCTGCGTCAGTGGGGCGCGGGCCCGGGCAGGAAGGTCGGCATCGTGGGCCTCGGCGGGCTCGGTCACATGGGCGTGAAGCTTGCGCATGCGATGGGTGCTCACGTCGTGCTGTTCACCACGTCGACCTCGAAGATCGAAGACGCGAAGCGCCTCGGCGCCGATGAAGTCGTGATCTCCCGGAATCCGGACGAGATGGCCGCCCATGCGAACAGCTTCGATCTGATCGTCAACACGGTGGCCGCGCCGCACGACCTGAACCCGTTCATCAACCTGCTCAGGCGTGACGGCACGATGACGCTGGTCGGCGCACCGGAGCACGATCATCCGTCGCCGCAGGTGTTCAACCTGATCATGAAGCGCCGCCGTCTTGCGGGCTCGCTGATCGGCGGCATCGCGGAAACGCAGGAGATGCTCGACTTCTGCGGAGAGCACGGCATCACGTCCGACATCGAGATGATCCCGATGCAGAAGATCAACGATGCGTATGAGCGCATGCTGAAAAGCGATGTGAAATACCGCTTCGTGATCGACATCGATTCCATGCGCAAGTAAATGCGCAACTAAAGCGGCAGTCCTGCAGTTCGATGCAGGCCGCGCGGTTCGATCCGCGCGGCCTGCTGCTTCTGGCGGTTGACGGCTGGCGGTCATTCGTCGCCGGATGACACCGTTGTCTCTTTGCGTTCCGAACGCATGCGACGCATCCGCATCGCGTCTTCGTCTTTGGCACTTCAACGCTGTTTCTCCTGAATCCAGGAGAAACAGGCAAATCGTCCGGAGCCCCTGCCATTCCCTGAACGGCTGCTGGTCCGTACGATATAAACACTGCCCAGGCATCCGTATTGCGTCACACGGCTCGCCTTTGGCACGTCTCTAGTCCGTCCTTGACCAGGAGATTGCCCGTGATCGATCGTATTCAGGCGATGCGTACTTTTATTCGCATCGTAGATACCAACAGCTTTACCCGCGCGGCCCAGTCGCTCGATATGCCGCGCGCCACTGTCACCACGCTTGTCCAGAACCTCGAAGCGCTGCTCGGCACGCAACTGCTCGTGCGTACGACGCGGCGTCTCAGCCTGACCGTCGAAGGCGCCGCCTACTACGAGCGTTGCGCGCAGATTCTCGCCGACATCGACGAAATGGAAGCGAGCCTGCATCAGGCAACCGACAGGCTCAGCGGCCGCCTGCGCGTCGAAATGCCGGGCACCGTGGCGACGGCGCTCGTGCTGCCCGCGCTCGACGATTTTCATACGCGCTATCCGAACGTCGATCTCACCATTGGCGTGAGCAATCGCACGGTCGATCTCGTCGGCGAAGCGGTGGATTGCAGCATCCAGCTCGGCGAACTGCCGGACTCGGGTCTCGCCGCGCGCCGGCTCGGCATGCTCGAACACGTCACGTGCGCAAGCCCGGCATATCTCGAACGCTACGGCATGCCGGCGAGCCTCGACGATTTCGACCACCACGTCGCGGTCAATTGCATGTCGGCGCATAACGGCCGCGCGGTGGATTTCGATTTCGAGGTGGGCGGCAACGCGCTCAACGTGAAGGTCGACGGCTTCGTCAAGGTCACCGACGAGCTGGCGTATCTGACCTGCGGCCTGCGTGGGCTCGGCATGATCCAGCCCGCACGGATCGCCGCTCAGCCGTATCTCGATTCCGGCCAGTTGCGCGAGGTCCTGCCGCAATGGAAGCCTTCGTCGATGCCGGTTTCGGTCGCGTATGTGAAGAACCGTCAGGTGTCGCCACGCGTACGTGCATTCGTCGACTGGCTTGCCGATCTGTTCGAACGCACGGAGCACGCGAGCGAGGACATGTCGCGCGTGCGCCAGCTATTGCGCGGCGTGTATCCCGACGAAGTGAGGTAATGAAAGACAAGGTAGCCGCACGCATGGCGGCGCACCGCAAGTGCGAAACGCCATCGCTTTAGCGAAACGAAACGTGTCTGCATCGATCGCCGGACTGCCGCATGCGCGGGCGCGGGCAGTCCGGCGTTTTACCGCGAGCTTTACAGCGATTACGACTCTTCCGACCACGCGTTGTTCTCACGCGCCATCAACGCCGACGATGCCGCCGGCCCGAACGTTCCCGCCGTGTAGTTGCGCGGCTTGTCGCCCGAGCGCTTCCAGCCTTCGATGATCGGCTCGACCCACGACCATGCGGCTTCGAGTTCGTCGCGCCGCATGAAGTGCGTGAGGCGGCCACGGACCACGTCGATCAGCAGACGCTCGTACGCTTCCGCGCGACGCTCGGTGAACGCCTGTTCGAGATCGAGATTCAGGTTCACCGGCAGCATCTTGAGGCCGCTGCCCGGCTCTTTCGCGAGCATCTGCAACTGGATCGATTCGGCCGGCTGCAACTGGATCACGAGACGGTTGCCGTAGTTGCGCGGGCCGGGCGGAATGATCGCGAACGGCAGATCGGCAAACTCGATGACGATTTCCGACACTTTCTTCTGCATGCGCTTGCCGGTGCGCAGATAGAACGGCACGTTCGCCCAGCGCCAGTTGTTGATATGCGCGCGCAACGCGACGAAGGTTTCCGCGCGGCTGTCGGCCGGCACGTTGTCTTCCTGCAGATAGCCCTTCACCGGCTCGCCGCCGACCGCGCCCGCGGTGTACTGGCCGCGCACCGTATCGCGTGCGATGTCTTCATCGGTCATGCGGCGCAGCGAGCGCAGCACCTTCAGCTTCTCGTCGCGCACCGCATCGGGGTCGAGCGACACCGGCGGTTCCATCGCGACGATGCACAGCAGCTGCAGCAGATGGTTCTGCACCATGTCGCGCAGCGCGCCGGTTTCGTCGTAGAAGCCGGCGCGGCTGCCCACGCCGACGTTCTCCGCCACCGTGATCTGCACGCTCTTGATGTACGGCGCCTGCCACAGCGGCCCGAAAATCGCGTTACCGAAGCGCAGCACCATCAGGTTCTGCACCGTTTCCTTGCCGAGGTAATGATCGATGCGATAGATCTGCGTTTCCGCGAAGTGCTGACCCACCGAATTGTTGATCGCCTGTGCCGAAGCCAGATCGTGACCCAGCGGCTTTTCCAGCACGACACGCGAATGTTCGTCGACGAGGCCAACGGCGGCGAGGTTGTCGCAGATCGTCGTGAACAGCGCGGGTGCGGTGGCGAGATAGAACACGCGGCGTACGCCGGGGCGCGACGCTTCGGCGAGACGCGCGTAGTCGGCCGCTGAATCGACATCGATGCGCACGTATTCGAACAGCGACAGGAATTTGTCCCATGACGCCGGCTCGAGCGCCTTGGGCTCGACGAACGGCTTCGAATGCTCTTCCATGAACGCGAGATATTCGTCACGCGTCCAGTTTTTACGGCCAATCGCCAGAATGCGCGTGTTCGCGGGCAGATTGCAGTGCTGGTGCGCCATGTACAGCGCAGGCAGCAGCTTGCGGGCCGACAGGTCGCCGCCGCCGCCGAAGATGATCATGTCGAGCGGCAAATCGGGCGGGGCCTGGGTAGTCTGGGTCGTCATAGCGCATACACCGGTAAGAATGTCGGTCAGAAGCGGAAAAAAGCACGGCGCGCCGGGCGTTTTTTCGCGAACGCCTATGGTGCAACGTTTTGAGATTGTTTGCACGCGCGGTGCGCCCGGCCGTGGTCCCTGATCCACGGTCCGGCACGCGTTGCCGCGATTCCCGCAAGCGCAAACGGGATCGCGGACGCAGGGCGTGAAAGATTTGTCAGCCGTCGCCTAATGCGGCCCGCGCGACGCGGCACGCGGCCAGATCCCACGCCGCGCAGCCCACCGTCTTGAACACCACGGGCGTGCCGCGCGCGAGCAGAGAAGTTTTAGCGGCCAGCACGGATGCGATCGGCGTCACCGCGTTCCAGTCGACACCGGCCTGGATGTAATCGCCGGCTTCATGCTTCGCGCCCGCGAGGTCGTCGACGAAAAGCGCGCTGCCCAGCACCGTACGTGCGCCGATTTCCACCGCATCCGGTGTGAACACGCCGACGCCGATCACGAGCCGGTCCGCGCGCGGCGCTTCGTCGTAGACCGCCGTCTTGCTGGTGGTCAGCGTGATCACGAGGTCGACGGAGTCCGGCACGCGCGTGTCCTGCTGCGGCTCCGCGCGCGGCGCCGCGGCGCGGTGGGCGTCGCAGAACGCCTGCGTGCGCGCCGCGGAACTGCCGCGCACGCGGATAAGCGCATCCGGAAACAGCTCGGCGAGCGCTTCCAGATGATTCGCCGACTGCGTGCCCGCGCCGATCAGAAGCACGTCGCGCGGCGCGGCGGCCAGAAACGTCTGGATGCCGAGCATCGTCATCGCGGCGGTGCGGCGGCCGGTGACCGTCGGGCCGTCGAGAATAAAGCGTGTCTCGCCCGTATCGGCGTCGCTTGCCATCACCTGGCCGTGAATGGTCGGCAACGCGCGCGCGCGGTTCGTCGGGCACACGTTCACGAGTTTGTGAATCGCGAGGTCGGGCGCGGTGGCCGGCATCGACAGCATCACGCCCCCCGCGTTCAACGGCACGACAAGCCGTTCAGGGCTCGCGATGCGGCCCTGCGCATAATCCGCTGCGGCGAGCTTCAGCGCATCGACCAGCGACGCGTACGGCGTAAGCCGCGTGGTCTGCGCGGCATCGAAAATGCGGGTTGTCATACTCGTGGGGTCCTTTGCGTCGAAGCATGCGGCGCGCGTCAGCGCACCAGGAAGCCGTACGTCAGCGGGTCACGTTCGTCGATGATCCAGTTCGCGAAGCCGCAGATATAGGCGTCGCCGGCAATCTCCGGAATCACGGCGTCGAAGCGGTCGAGTTTCGTTTCGGACAGCACACGCCCGCGAAAGATCGTGCCGATCACCGATTCGTTGACGAGCGTTTCGTCGCGGCCCAGCTGCCCGCGCAGATACAGTTGCGCGACGCGCCCGCCCGTGCCGGAGCCGGTCGGCGAACGATCCACTTCGCGATCCGCGAACACGCAGCAGTTCGCCTGCGTCGAGCCGGCGAAACGCGGTTCGTTGTCGATGATCGTGCCGTAGATGTGATTGATCTCGGGGATATGCGGATGCTCGACCTTGAACGCCTCGTTCGCCGCGCGCTTCACTTCCGCGCCGAACTGGATCAGCCGCTCGACCCCGGCCTCGCGCACCGCCAGCCCGAACGGCTTGCCGGACGTATAGAAATAAAATGCACCGCCGAACGCGATATCGCCCGTGACCGCGCCGAACGACGGCGTGTTCACCGTCACGTCGCGTTGCCAGATGAACGAGGGCACATTGACAAAGCGCACACCGCCCGCATGATCGCCGTCCCATTCGACGAACGCTTCGATAAAGCCGCACGGCGCGTCGATGCCGACGCGCGTCTCCGGCTCCGTGCGCTCGACCCAGCCCAGCGAAACGGCAGCTGTCGCGAGTGCGATCACGCCGTGGCCGCAATGATCGCTATAGCCTTCGTTATGAACGAAGATGATGCCGAAGTCGGCGCCTTCGCTCACCGGCCCGGTCAGATAACCGCCGTACATGTCGGCGTGGCCGCGCGGCTCGAACATCAGTGCGCGGCGCAGCGGTTCGCCATGTTCCTTCAGCCACGCACGGCGCTCGACGATCGTCTTGCCGGGAATCTTCGGCAGTCCACTCGTGACGATCCGGAACGGCTCACCGCCGGTATGAACTTCAACGGTGCTGATCACACGATTCAACTTCATGATGCAACGGCACTCCTTTTTGCAATCAACGTCTGTTCAACTGCCATCCTGCTCTCCTCCATGCTGTTTTTTCAATGTACTGAATCTTCCGCCTGAACCTGCGGCTTTAGCTCTGCGCGCGGGTCGACTGAATCAGGAACAGCAGATCCCCTATCTCGATCGGACACGGCGGATCCTCATAAAACGACCGTACGTGCCCATCGCGCGCGAGGCCGATTACCAGCGCGCCGGGCACCGCGTTGCTCTGGCATCCCACTTCGTGCGGCCGCGCGAACCGTTCCACCAGATTCACCCGCCCTCGCGACGACAGCAGGTCGTTCACGAACGGCACGATGTAATTGCTGCTGACGGCGTCGGCCATCAACAGGCCGCCGATCTTTGTCGATGAAATGATGACGTCGGCGCCGGCCTGACGCAATTGCCGCTGAAACGTCTGCTCCTGGATGCGCACGACGATCTTCGTTTCCGGCGCCACGCCGCGCACGGTCAGCGTCAGCAGGATCGCCGTAGCGTCCTCCTGCACCGCGACGATCACGGCTTTCGCGAGACGCGCATGCACCTGCTGCAGCAGATCCTCGCGCGACGGATCGCCGAGCAGTCCCGCCACGCCGAGCGCGGTCGCGGCTTCAAGCGCCTGCTGCTGCGGATCGATCACCACGATCGAATCCGGATCGACGCCGCTTTCGAGCAGCTCGCGTACCGCCACCGACCCGCTCAGGCCAAACCCGCACACCACGATGTGATCGCGCAACTGTCTTTGCAGGCGTTTCATGCGGTATTCCTCGATGACGCGTTGAATGACGAACTGGTACGCGGTGCCCAGAAAGATAAACCAGATGACGATGCGGATCGGCACGATAAAGAACGCGTCGATCAGCCGCGCGCGAGCGGTCACGGGCACGATGTCGCCATAGCCGACGGTCGCGACGGTGACCATCGTGAAGTACATCAGATCGACGATGCCGAGCACTTCCTTGGTCGCATCGCGCAGGCCGCCGCGATCGAGATACAGCACGACGAACGCGAGCACGCAGAGTGCCGCGACAAGGTAAAGCCGCCGCACGAGCACGCGTTGCGGCGAGGCGGCCGGACGTGTGAAGAGCGTGCGGGCGCGCGGCGGCTGCCACGCGAGACGGGCGCGCCGCGACAGACGGAAGCGGGATGGGTTGCGTCGCTCTTCGGGCATGCGGCGCTCCAGAACCAGGGACACTGATTCTACGACGACTGCCGGCTCAAACGGTGAACCCGGGGCCCGATCGCTGCCGGGGATCACTCTCCGCTGACTTGCCGGCGAAGCATCAACCGCCAGGGGAACAGGATTAAACGTGAGCGTTATTGATCGCTTGTGTCCTGCTTTTTGTCTTCGCTGAACATCGCCCTGCACCCGGGGCTCAATTCGGACATGTGCTGCTTCATGCAGGCGATGATCTTCTGCCGGTTGGGGATTTCCGCCTTGCAGAAATGAATGGCGTCGCCGCGACAGGCTTTGTCCTGATGGTCGCTCGACGCAGCGGCGGCCCGGTTCACGGTGCATAGCGTAACCAGCACGAATACGCCAGGACTCAGCAGGATGGAATGTCGATTCATGTTCTCGTCTCCTGATTCCTGATTCCTGATTCCTGATTGCCGGTCACGGTTCACGTCGGGCGTGCTGTTGCCGGAGCAGCAGGATCCAGACCCGATCCGGCCACGCACGCGACGGCCAGCGTCGCGCGCATGGACGACGTATAATGGTTAACCCCTACTCGTTAACCATTAATTACCCGATCATGTCGACCCAGTCCGTTTCCTCCCGTTCCACGCCTGCTGCCCGCCCTGCCGCTTCGTCGTTCAAGGCGGCGTTTGTGAGTTTCGCGCAGGACATGTGGCATTCGTATATGCGTCACAGCCAGTATCAGGTGCTGCTTTCGTCCGGCAACCCGCATCGCGTACCGCGGGAAATCGCCCGCCAGCGTTGAGCGGCGTTGCCGGTTCAGTCTCCGGCCCGGGCCGGGCGCCTGAGCGTCAGGCCACGCCCGGCGTAGAACCGGTTCACCGTATCGAACGGCAGCCAGACGTCCGCCTGAAACGGCGCCACGCCCGACGGATTGTGAAACCACACCCCACGCTCGTCCCGTCCGTGCAGGAGGATCAGATGCCCTCCGCGCGTTTCGTTATGCCGGTCCGGGTAGCGAATTTCCGGGCTGACGGAGACGATCGCCAGCGTGTCGGCATCGATGCGCGTGGCGATCTCCTCGATGCCAATCCGCGGCAGCACATCGACGTGCAGCCCGAAAGCCTGCGCGGTCCACTGCGCAAACGGACGATATATCAGGCCATCGACGCCGCCATCGTCGCGCATCCGGTACACGCCGTGACGCAATGCCTCGTCCAGCAATGCCGCCCGGCATGGGTGCCCAATTCCCCAGAAGTCCAGCGCCGATTCGAGGCAGGTCAGCCCGCATAACCGCTTCGCCCAGAACCGGTAGCGCTCCGGCTCGGTAAAGCCGCCGCGGCGCCAGGCGGGGTCGTCGCAGGGATCGGCGGCGTCCTCGACGATCGCGCGCACCCACGCCGGATCGCCCCATTGCGTGTAATACGGCACACCAGAATGGCGTAATGCCGTTAGCGGCTTTTCATTCATTCGCATGATTCCCGTATTCAGTAGCGGATTTACCCGATATTAGCCGTCGCCACGCATCCTTGATGATGCCGCCCGGAATCACAGACAGGCGGGCGTGAAGCAACAGGCGGCGCGCGCAGCGCTTCAAAGCATGCTGCGCGGACGTTTCATCGTCGCGTCGAAGAACCGCCGCAGGCGGAATTCCGCGAGATCGAGCGACGGCCTGCCTTCGTCGATCCACTCCGCCAGCAATTTGCCGGCAATCGGCCCCATCGCGAAACCGTGGCCGCAGAAGCCCGTTGCGATCATCAGTCCGCTTACTTCCGAAGGCGCATCGATGACGGGAATGCCGTCTGGCAGCACGTCGATGAGACCGGCCCATGCCTCGGTGATCTGTGCGTCTTTCAAGGCGGGAAACAGCGCCTTGAGCTTGCGCAGCGCACGCGGCGCATGACTGCGCTCGGGCTGCGGCTGCGGATCGCGCGGATGCAGCATGCGTTCGGCGTCCGGCACGCCGCCGGGCAAACGCTCGCGCAGATCGCGGAACATCGCGCCGTTCAGATGAAAGCTGAATTTTTCGCGCTGCTTCCACAGTTCCGGCAAAAACCACTTCAACGCCCGCAGATGGCCGAACGTCATGTCGACGTCGACCTGCATGTCGTCGGCGAGATTGATCATGCCGTTCGCCCGCTGACGAATGCCGAGACCATGTCCCCAGAACGTCGACGCCGTCACCTGCGGCAGCGCGTTCGTGCGCATGCAGGTGCCGCGCACCGCCTGCTGCGGCAGTTCCAGACCGAGCGTTTTCAGGAGCCGCCAGCTGCTCGCGCCTGCCGCGCAGATCAGCCGCGACGTGCGGATCGTGCCGCGTTCGGTCCCGACACCCGTGATCGCGCCCGCCGCCCGTTCGATCGCCACCACGCCGCAACCTTCAAAAAAACGCGCGCCGTCTTCGATCGCGCGCGCGGCGAACGCCGCCGCGACGCGTCGCGGTTCAGCCTGGCCATCAGTCGGCGTGTAGAGGCCGCCCAGCACTGCGCCCTGCATGCCGTGTACGTGCTCGTCGATCTGCGCGCGGTTCAGCACACGCGTATCGAGCCCGTACTGGCGCGCGACGTCGGTCCATTGCTGGAACGACGCCCAGTCGCTCTCATCGCTGGCGACGTACATGCATCCGCCCTGCCGCCATTCGAGGTCGAAATCGAGTTCACGTTCGAGCTGTTCCCATAGACGCATGCCAGCCATCATCAGCGGAACTTCGGCGGCTTCACGCCCCTGCTGGCGCACGAATCCCCACGCACGCGACGACTGCTGGCCGGCGATACGGGATTTGTCGAGCACCATCGCCTTCAGGCCGCGCCGCGCAAGGTAATACGCCGCCGCGCAGCCCATGATGCCGGCGCCGGCAATCACGACATCGGCTTCGGCGGGAAAGGGTTCATCGGCGCGGGTCAGCCCCGCGTGCAGCGGATAGGTCGTCGTCATCGTATGGATCGGGGAAAAAAGGGCATGCGGCGGCATCTTCGCAGGCGCGCCGCCCGGCGGCAACCCTGAACGCGTACCGGCATGGCCTGCGCGACTCGCCTGGTTCTTCCAGTGCAAGCGAGCCGCCGGCGCATCCCGGCGACCACGAAAAGTGCCGCCTGACACATTACATTTATGCGGCTTAGATACTTTCATCGGTAAAATAGCGCCCTTGACCGGACCGGTGGCAAGGTTCGGCAAGGGCGTGCGAATTACCGGAACGCCTCGTTTTACGCGGTGTCCGAGGATAGCGGATACCCTCAGGCCGGCCGCGCGTGACGGTCGAGGCGCACCCAGGCAGTCAGGTGGGCGAACCTGACAGTCCCCGGCCACGCCGTACGTCCACGCGGTATCCGCACCGTAATCCCGCCGGACTGTCTGGCGCCTGTAGCGTTCATCTCCAGTTACGACAACTCACATCGACGGACACGCACGCAGTATGGCCAACGAAGCAACCTCTCCCGACTCGATCGCCGTCGCCGAACGCGTGCGCGAGCTGATGAGCCGGCACGGCATTGGCAAGCGCCAGCAGACAACCGAACTGTGTCGCATCCTCGATCTGAGTTTTTCGCAGGGGCACCGCAAGCTGCGCGGCAACAGCCCATGGACGCTCTCGCAGATCAAGAAAGTCGCCGAGGCCTTCGGCGAGCCGGCCGCGCAGCTGTTCGGCGCGCAGTCGCTCGATCCGGGCATGGTCGGCGCGATCGCCCGGGAAGCGGTGTTCTCGATCGGCGCGATCGATCTCGCGTGTACCGCGTGGGTCGGCGCCGCGCTCGAACCGGGCAGCCGCCCGGAGTTCATCGCGTTTTCGAAGCTCGGACAATGGCGCGTCATGCGGCACGACGGTGCGCTCTATCAGAACGCCTTCGAGGTCCACAAGATCGAGATCTACCCGCGGCGCGCGGAAACGGACAAACCGCTGATCGCGGTCGTCGACGACGATCAGGCTTCCGCCGACAACCTGCGCGACTATCTGGAGCACAGCGGCTTCTGCGCGGCGGCGTTTTACGGCCTGAGCGCGTTCGCGGAAGCATTGCAGACCCAGGTGTTCGACGGTGTCGTGATCGACTGGCTGTTCGGCACGCAGACGTCCGCTGCGGCGATCCGCGCGGTGCGTGCGTCGGAAAACCCGGATGCGCCGATCTTCGTGCTGACGGGCGAACTGCTGACGGGCAAGGCCAGCGAATCGGAAATCAGCGACGTGATCCGCAACTTCGACGTGGCCTGTTACGAAAAGCCGGCGCGCATGGCGATTCTCGTCGCCGATCTGTCGAAACGCCTGAACCGCATCTAGGCCGGCAGGCACGGTGCATGGCCCGTGCGCGTCACGCCGTGCTTCACACCGTGTGACGCATCGCCAGCGCGCGCTGCACCGCGGCGCGCAACTCCTCGAAGTGCACGGGCTTCGACAGGCAGTCGAAGAACGGCCCGCGCGCATCGGCGGGCGGCACGTCGGCGCTGACCGCGATCACCGGTGCGTGACCCGCGGGCACATCGCGCGCGGCGAACGCTTCGACGAACGCATATCCATCCTTGCCCGGCATCGACAGATCGAGCAGGATCACGTCGCAGCGGTGCGTGTCGAGCCAGATCAGCGCGGTGTCGACGGTCGCGCGGGAGGCCGCTTCGCACTGCATGTGCACGACCATTTCGCTCAGCGAATCGCGCACGAACGGGTTGTCGTCGACGATCAGCACGCAGGCCGGCGCGCCGCTGGCGGGTGCGCTGACTTCGGTATTGGCCGCAGCGGCGGGCCCAACGGAAACGACCGGAATCGCCACGCGAAACGTCGTGCCCTCACCGACGCGGCTCTCGACCTGAATGTTGCCGCCAAACAGGTCGACGAGCCCCTTCACGATCGACAGCCCCATGCCCGCGCCTTCGAAACGTCGCGCGCGCGAAGCATCGAGCTGCGTGAATTCCCTGAAGATCCGCGGAATCTGGTCAGCGGGCACACCAGGCCCGGTATCGCTGACGAAGATCGACAGCAGTGTCGGCCCCTGCACGAGCTGCAGGCGCACACCGCCCGTCTCCGTATAGCGGATCGCGTTGGCCACGAGGTTGTTCACGATCTGCCGGATGCGATGCGGGTCCGACTCGACGAGCCCGATATGGCCGCCCGCATCGCTTTCGAGCGTGAGACCTTTCGCGCTCGCCGCGGGGGCGTTCTGGTCGGCGATCGAACTGATCAGCTCGCGCGGATCGAACTGCTCGTGCCGCAATTCGAGCTTGCCCGCGCCGAGGCGCGCGTAGTCGGTCAGATCCTTCATCTGCGCTTCGAGTTGGCGCGCGGCGGTTTCGAGCCGGCGGATCACCTTGCGATCGGCCTCCGAATGAAAATTGAAACCGAGCAGCTCGATCGACGACACGATCGCATGCAGCGGCGTGCGCAACTCATGGCTGATCATGCCGAGAAACGTGTCTTTCGCGAGACTCGATTCGCGTGCGGCGCGACTCGCCTGATGTTCCGCGGCCAGCGCGGCGTGCTGCTGACGGATCAGCCGCGTGCGACGATAACCGTTCAGCACGAGCAGCACTGTCGCCGCCGCCGAAAGCAGCAGTAGCACCATCCCCGTGGCAAACAGCAGGCGCCGTTTGGCGAGGAAATCGTGATTCATCGCCTCGCGGTCGTAGACGTCCGCGTCACGGCGACTGAGCGCAAGATCGTTGACCTCCTCCCAGTGCGCGCGCAGGGTGCTCACGATCGGGTCGGCGCGGCCCGGATCATGTTCCAGCGCCTCGATATCCGGATCGAGCAGATCGAGCAGCGCCGTGATTTGCTGGATCTCGTTCTTCTGGCGCGCGGCGAGCGCGGGCCGCGACGCGAGCATGCGCGTGGAGCCGGCCATCACGTGCAGCTTCGACTGCAGCACCTGATAGCTCAGCTGGAGTGCCGCGTAATCGGGGTCCGCGCCGCGCTGGTAAAGCAGCAGTTGTGTCTGGAAGCGCGAATACGCGATCTGCAGTTGCGCGGCGTCCCAGTAGAAACCGTCATACGTGCCGGTTGTCTGAAGCGTGATGCGCGGATCGAGCAGGTTGACACCGAGAAAATAGCCGACCGCCGCGATCGGCGGCGCGAGCGCGGTCAGCCAGATCAAGACGAACAGGAAATGGCGCAACGAACGCCCGGGCACGGACAGGTCATCCGGCGGCGGCGTTTTCATTTGACGACGATCGACTTGATCTGCCATGCGAATTTCGCGTCGCCGCCCGCGCCTTCGAGCTCTGCCGGAAACGCATCGCGCGGATAGATGAGGAACAGCGGACCGAAATCGCTGACCTTCAGACGTTTGCCGTTCATGCTGTACGCGACGATCACGCCATATCTGGCTGCGTCCGCCACGGGAACCGTGCAGATGTAATCATCCAGCGTGTGGATTTCCAGCATCGTGCCGTGCGCGCCGACCGTCGCGAGAACGTCCGACAGCGACGGGCCGGTGAACGTGGATTTCGGCGTCCATGCGGTGGAAGTCGTGATGGAGCGCGCCGGCAGCGCCAGCAGTTGTGCTTCCGAGAAATGAAAGACGGTGTGCGCGGCATCGTTCGTCTGTGTAATCGCGCCCTTGACGTCGAGCGTCAACGGCGCGGCCCATGCGGTGTCCGCAACGACAGCCAGTGCAAGGAAGGCCCACAACAGGGCTTTCGGGTAACGCATGTTCAACGGTCCTTTTGTCTTTTTATGGTTCCAGCCGTATACGTCAACGTTCGTCGGCCGTCAACGCCCAGTCGGCCTGCGACGCACGCAGATGCCGCGCCGCGCGCCCTGTCGCGACGACCATCAGCTTCATCGTCGCGCGCGTCGCGCCGACGAACAGCTTGCGCGCGATGCGTTCGTCGAACTGCTCGAAATCGACTTCGGTGAGAATCACGCACGGCGCGGATTGTCCCTTGAAACGATAGATCGACTCCAGCAGCACGTCGCCCTCGCGATACTCCGGATTGCCGAACAGGTCGTATCGGCCCGTGAAACTGCGCAGACGGTGCGGGCCGAGCTGATCGAGCGACGTCATCGCCGAGCCTTCACGCCCGCGAAACGACAGCACCGCGATGTCCTGCCTGCGAAAGCCGAGCCCGAGCGCATGCGTGATCGCGCGTTTGGTCGCGTCGATGCTGCCTTCGGTTGCGTTGGCTTCGTCGTAGGTGGAAAACGAAATGTCCGAGCCGTCGAATGGACTGCCCGCCGTCAGTCCAGCCGCGAGCGGCGTCGTCGCACCGACGAGTTCGCGCACGTAATCGAGGATATCGCGCGGGCTGCGGTAGTTCGTGGTTTCCGTCAGCGTCGTCCAGCCGGGCAACTCGACAGACGCGCGCATATACAGGTTTTGCAGCGGATCCTCGAGCCACCACCAGGCGGCACCCGGGCGCAACAGACGTTCGAGCGCCGCGACCCACGGCTGCTGGAAATCCTGCCCTTCATCGACGATCAGCACGTCGAACTGCCAGCGCGCGTCGACCGGCGATTGCGCGAACGTGGCTTCGAGCTGTTCGAACACGTTCGGCGCATCGAAGTCCGGCGCGCGGCCCGCGTCGCGCGCGATCCAGTCGCAGAGCTGATGGTAGTTCGCAACTTTCGCCCCGGGCGGTGCCACGCGCGCGATGTGATCCGCGAGCGGCCGGTTGAAGCACACATACAACGTGCGTCTGCCTTCGGCGATCGCGTCTTTCATCACCTGCACCGCGAGCTGCGTCTTGCCGGAACCCGCCGTGCCCGTCACGCGTAGACGGAACGGCGTGAATTCGAGCCGCCGGGCCCACGTCGCGAGTCCGCCCGCGAGACGCGTGACAAGCGTGCCCGCCTGGCCGACGAGCGCGCTCGCGTCGGGCGTCAGCGCTAGTTCGTCGGCGAGAAAGTGGTGGATCTTCGCCGCGCACGCGAGACGCGGCTCATCCGCGGGAAGCGCCTCGCGGATGATCGCGGCAAGGCGCTCCTTGCGCGTTGCGTCGACGATGCGGGCCGGGTTCACGCCGGCAATCGCGGCGTCCTTCACGACGTGGTCGGGGCAATACAGCAGTTCCTCGATGAAAAACGAGTTCGCGCCGAGCGCCGCGGTGAAACGGCGGTGCATGCCTTCGACGGTGCGCGCCAGCGCGATCGCGACGTTGCGCTCGGTCTGCATGTGAACTTTCACGAGTCCCTTGGGCGTCTCGCGCAGAAAGCCGGTTTTCTGCTCGACGATCATCACGCGGCCCGACGGGCTGACGATCACGAAATCCGCTTCGCCGAACACCGAAAAGCCCTGGTTCAGACGCGTCCAGTGCACGCCGTGATACACGGTGTAATCGTCGGACAAAGCATGTTCGAGCAACGCGAGCGTTTCGCGCTCGCGCGAGGCGGCGCCGGTGGCGGCGAGATTTTTCCAGTTGTCGGGGACTATGCGGGCCATGCGATGCCTCGTCACTTTGAAGTGGGTATATTGTACGCAGCGATGTGGCTGTGGCCGGTAAAAACCGCCTTCATCGTGTATCGTTCAGGGTTCGACGCCGCGGCCATGCGCGGCGCTTTGCTTTTCAGGAGAACCGCCGAATGATCACGATCTGGGGACGCGCCAATTCCGTGAACGTCCAGAAAGTCCTGTGGTGTTGCGATGAGCTGTCGCTGCCCTACGAGCGCATCGATGCCGGCATGCAGTTCGGCCGCAACGACGCGCCGGACTATCTGTCGATGAATCCGACCGGCAAGGTCCCGACGCTCGTCGATGGCGATTACGTGCTGTGGGAGTCGAACTCGATCCTGCGCTATCTGGTGATGCAGTACGGACCGCCGTCGGGCTTTCTCTATCCCGCCGACCCGAAAATCCGCGCGCGCATCGACCGCTGGCTCGACTGGGCGCTGAGCACCCTGCAGCCGGCGGAGCGCCCGGTGTTCTGGTCGATCGTGCGCACGCCGGCCGCCGCACGCGACCTCGCCGCGCTCGAACGGGATGTGCAGGCCGTCGGCGTACTGTGGAAGCAGCTCGACACGCACCTGGTGGGCCGCTTCTTCCTGGAAACCGACAACTTCACGCTCGCCGATATCGTGCTCGGCGCGTATGCGAAACGCTGGTTCGGTCTGGAAGGCGTCGAACGCGGCTCGATGCCGAATCTGGAGCGCTGGTATGCGCGGCTCGAAAACCGTCCCGGATTCCGGAAGTACGTCGATCTGCCGCTGACATGACTGGCCGGGGCGGCCCGCCCCGGCTGCCTGACCGATGGAAAACAGAGCGCTGATGGAGCCTCGACGGGGCGTTCGATCGAAGTTCGCGATGCCCCGTATAATCGATGCATGAAGAACGCTTCCCCTACGACCGCACACCACCACGACGACGACCATGGGCCCGCCGGCACGGGGTCGTCGGAGGCTGCGCTCGCGCTGGCAGAAGAATATTGTCGCGAACGCGGCGAGAAATTGACGCCAATCCGCCGCAAGGTGCTGGAACTGCTGCTTGCCTCGGGCCGGGCAACGAAGGCGTACTCGCTGCTCGACGACATGCGTCAGATTCACCCCGGCTCCGCACCGCCCACGGTGTATCGCGCACTGGATTTTCTGCTGTCCGCCGGGCTGGTCCACCGGATCGAATCGATCAACGCGTTCACGGTGTGCCATGATCTGACGCAATGTCAGCATGGCATTCTGGTCGTCTGCCAGCAGTGTGGCAACGTCACCGAGCTGCATCAGCCGAAGCTGCGTCAGGCGCTCGTCGCGCAGATCGAAGACGCAGGCTATAGTCTCGCCAGCGATGAAATCGAACTGAAAGGCCTGTGCGCTGCCTGCCAGGCAGAAAACGCAGCGAAAAGCGCGTCACCCGAAGGCAAACCCGCGAAGAACGCGGAAGTCGCGCGCGGTTAATAGCGCATCTCATCGATCACGCGCGGGCTTCGCGCGTGATTTCCTTCGTACACAGCGGCGGCGCACCCGCGGCGCGGGTCACCGCATCGCCCGTGTACATCTCAACCCCACACCACACCCTCACTTCAGGATTCAACCTGCCGCGCGCGCCTCGATCGCGTCGCGCAACAGCGTGACGAGCGCGTCGGGACGTGCCGGTTTCGTCATGAAGTGCTGAAAACCTTCGCCGATACTTCGCAGGCGGTAGGCGTCGTCGGTGTGGCCGGTGAGTGCCACCGCCACCGAAGGGGCGTGGTCACCGCGAATCTCGTGGTCGCGCAGTCGCTGGATAACGTAGAAACCGTCCATGGCGGGCAAATCGATATCGCAGACGATGGCGTCCGGTAACAACCGGACCGCCGCCTCGACACCTTCTTCCGCGTCCGCGACCGCGATGACGCGTGCCCCTTCCGATTCAAGCAGGCTCGCCAGCGATTCCCGGCTCTGCGGGTCATCCTCGACGAGTACGATGGTTGCCTGATCGAGTCTCAACTCTCCGTTCATTTTGCTTTGCTGCTTATAGAAAGGTTAGGCGGTCACGCGCAGCTGTTATCTGGGCGAACCGGTGCGCTACGTTCGGGTAGACCCCGTTTTGCGCGACGGGTTGCAGTCATTTTGCGTTGCGCGGCGTGCGAGCCTCATCGCGTTGTCCTCCGTTGCAGGCACTGCACCGCTGTGTCAGGCGCAGCGGACGATAACGCGGGATCAAGACGAAGACATGAAAACGCGGCGGAAAAACCTCGCGAAAAAAGGCGCCCTGCACGCCTTTCTTACAGGGCCTCATGTCGTCGTGACATCCCTCTCACGGATTGCCGTCGTGATTATCCGGCTGTGCAAAAAGGCACGGCTGGTCTCTTTCAGCGCGACGACCGGTTCGAACTCCGCGCCAGCCGGCATGTGCAATGCGGGCCTGAGCAAACGGCCGCCAGGTACGCCCCGGCGCCATCCGGATCGACGTTCTGAATTCAATCGTGTTGAGCACAATACGTGCCGAATCGCGCGCCGGATCCGGCGACAGGTCTGCGGTGCGCCCGCACTCAGCGTGCGGCGCCGTGTGGCCCGACACCCTGCACAAGCAGCGCGATGGCATGACGCGCGATGTCGTCGGCGCTGATCTGACGATGAATGGGATCGTTGCGCCATTCCCTGGAAGTCGCGAGCGGGAGGATCGTCAGCCCGAGTAACGAAAGAAACACGAGCGACGGCTCCAGACCCGCATTGAGCCGCCCCGCTTTCTGCCACTTCGCGATGCAGTCGATCAACGCCAGCCGGTGGGCGTTGCCAAACCGTGCATACATGCGCTGCTTGAGCAAGCCGCCCTCGCTGATCACTTCGCGCACCCACAGTGGCGGAAACCACGGATATTCGATCGCAATGTCCACGAGCCGCCGCGCCAGTTGCGTGATAGCCGCGACGGGATCGTCCGGATTGTCCTCGAACGCACCGCCGAGCGCTGCGCGCAGCGGCATGAAGCGCTCGTCGATCAGCACGTCGAGCAACTGGTCACGCGTCTTGAAGTAGTAATGGACCATCGCCGGCGTGACATCCGCTTCACGCGCGATGGCGCCGAGCGTCGTATCGACGATGCCCTGGCGTGCGAACAGCGCGAGCGCCACGTCGAGGAGCCGCGTGCGCTGGTCAGACCCACGCGCGCTGCCCGTGGGCCGGCCAGGACGACGCGGCGCGGCGCCGGCTGCCGCCGGACGGTCATCGGGTGTTGCCGTGACAGTTGCCCCCGCCCGCGACGTGCCGCTCGCTCCACCACTATCCGGTTTTCTCTGTGCCATATCCGTTTCGACGATTTCCGTTTGACGATTCGTTCTTCATCGCATATATTAATCTTCTCATTAATTAATATCAAGCAACCCTACTCTCACATGGATCAGCCCCCTTCACTGAGCGCGGACCCAGGCGACTTCGGCGAATCCCGCATTGATTCGCCTGCGCCCGCGCATCCGCCGCTGCGCATCCTGTTTACCGCGCTGCTGCTTGTCATGCTGCTGGCCGCGCTCGACCAGACGATCGTCTCGACCGCCCTGCCAACCATCGTCGGCGAACTGGGCGGTCTGGATAATCTCTCGTGGGTGGTCACGGCGTATCTGCTCGCCTCGACGATCGTCGTGCCGCTGTACGGCAAGTTCGGCGACCTGTTCGGCCGCAAGATCGTCTTGCAGACGGCCATCGTGCTGTTCCTTGTCGGCTCCGCGCTGTGCGGCGCCGCGCAGAACATGACGCAGCTGATTGTGCTGCGCGCGCTTCAGGGTCTCGGTGGCGGCGGTCTCATGGTCGTCACGATGGCCGCCATCGGCGACGTGATTCCGCCGGCCGACCGTGGCCGCTATCAGGGCATGTTCGGCGGCGTGTTCGGTCTCGCGACGATCATCGGTCCGTTGCTGGGCGGCTTTCTCGTCGAGCATCTGTCATGGCGCTGGATTTTCTACATCAACCTGCCGCTCGGCATCGGCGCGCTGCTCGTGATCGCAGCGGTTTTCAAACCGCATACGAAACACATCAAACACGCAATCGACTACATGGGTGCCGGGTTCCTCGCGACCGCACTGGTCTGCATCATCCTGTTCACCAGCCAGGGCGGCACGCTACTGCCGTGGAGTTCGCCGCAATTGTGGTTCACGCTCGCGGTCGGTCTCGTATGCATCGGCGGCTTTATTTATGAAGAACGTCTTGCCGAAGAGCCGATCATGCCGCTCGAACTTTTCAGGGACCGCACGTTCCTGCTGAGCTGTCTGATCGGTTTCATCGTCGGCGTGTCGCTGTTCGGATCCGTCACGTTCCTGCCGGTGTACCTGCAGGTCGTCAAGAATTCGACGCCCTCGGAAGCCGGCATGCAGATGCTGCCGATGATGGGCGGGCTGCTCGTGATGTCTGTCGTCACAGGTCGCGTGATCAGCAAGATCGGCCGGTACCGGATATTTCCGATTGCTGGCACGTTTCTCGTTGCCGTCGCGATGACCCTGCTGGCGCGCATCCAGATTTCCACGCCGCTGTATGTGATGTATCTGTACATGGGCCTGCTCGGCTGCGGCCTCGGCATGGTCATGCAGGTGCTGATTCTCGCCGTGCAGAATGCAGTCGAATTCCGGCACATGGGCGTGGCAACGTCCGGTGCGACGCTGTTCCGTTCGATCGGCGGCTCAGTGGGAGTGGCGGCGTTCGGCGCGGTGTTTTCACGCCAGCTTCATTCACGCCTGAGTGAACTCATTCCGGCCGGAACGGAGTTGCCGCAGTCGCTTGGGCCGGCCACGATCCACCAGTTGCCCACCGCGCTTCGCGACGATTATCTGCAGGCGTTCGCGGGCGCGCTGCACACGGTGTACTTCGTCGCCGCGTGCGTGGTCGTGCTGGCGTTCGTGCTCGCATGGATGCTCAAGGACATCCCGCTGCGCAAACATCACTGACGCACGCAGATCCTCTGCTTTCCTGACTTTCGTACGACTGGACGCACGCCGCGTCCAGTCCTGCAGTCAGTCGACATTCATCTGACCAGACAGAAAAAACCTGCCGCATTGCGATGTGGCACATACAAAAAATGTCTGTATGAATCGTTCTCCTGACGTGTCCGGAACCAATGTGTGCGTTAGACGAGAACGCGATTGACGTTGGCGCGGAAACGACACATATTGCATTCAGGCGCCCTCCCGAAACTGCTTCGGCAGGTCCGCTGACCAGTGCGTATGTCCCCTGAAGTACCGTGAATTACGCAGCTACTGCGGTTCGCCGTGATGACGATCCGTAACGTGCCGTTCAAAGGCACCGCGTATAACTGGTGGGTTGAACGCATGTCCACCCAGACGAGTCCCGGCCGAACGTTCCCGACACCCTGCAAACGGTGCGGCGGCGCACTGTATCCGCCAGATGAAACGTGTCCGTGGTGTGGTGCGAGTCATGCCGTCGCTTACGGCGTGCGGTTGAAAGCGGCTTCCCATCCGCAAGTCCACGCGCAGACCCACGCGCCGGCTCCATCCGGCATTCCGCCGACGGGCATGCCCGCCGATATCGCGCAGCCCGCTGGACACGCGCAGCCGCTCATGTTGCCCGATACGCCGATTCCTCCGCTCGATATGCCCGAGCCCGTCTGGCGCAGCGTGGGCCGCTGGATTTTCAGCAAGGGGCTCGTGCTGACATTCTTTCTTTTTTCACTCGGCTACGCGGGCTATACGCTCTTTAGCGAACACAAGTCCGATACGGTCGCCGACGAACCGGCCGCCAGCAGCGCGAGCGGCAGCATCCAGCCGTATCCGGGAGCGCAGCCATCGCAAAGCGTCACTTCGATCGCTCCTGTTACACCTGCACCCGTGGCGCAGACGCCGCCGACGCGGCGACAGGCCGCCGCTGCTTCGCCATCGATACCGCCCATCCCAACCTTGCCGCCATTGCCCGGCGCGGCGCCCGCCGCTGCCGTCGCGGTGGCGCCCGTCGTGCCGCCGGTTCCTCCGTTACCCACGCGCACGCCCACACGCCATCGCGATGTGCCCGAAAGCCTGCAGGCAGCGCACGCGAGCCTGCAGGCAAACGATCTGACGGGCGCGCAGGCGGCGCTCTCTGAAGTGCTCGCCACACGGCCCGACAATGCCGACGCACGACTCATGCAGCAGGATCTGCTTCAACGCCTGCTCAAGCGCGATGCGTTGGTACGCGCGGCGAACGCCTGCATGCAGGACCGGCTGTGGAGTTGCGTGCGGCACAACGCATCCGGTGCACTCGCCGTCGATTCATCCAGTAACGACGCGAAGACCCTGCTTGAACGTTCGATCCGCGAGGCCGGCTGGAACTCGCCCGCACTGCCGACCGCGCGCGGCGGCGCACAGGCCACCGCACCCGGCGCGGCGGTCGCGGCCGCGGCGCCCCGCGCGCGCGCGCCGCGTCCCGCTGCACCGCGTGTGCCCGCAAACGCGGTCGTGGCGCCGGCGGATGTGCCAGCACCCGCAATGGCACGGACACCCGCATCAGCGAATGTTTCTGCATCACCCGCGCCGCCGTCGTCTGTCGCGACCCAGGCAACGGACGCGAACAGCATCGACGCACGGGAACGCGCGATTCGCGAATCCGGCTGGAGCCATCCGGCGACGAGTGGCGCGGCGGCAACCTCGACGGCTTCGCCCGCGCATTGACGGACGCATTGACGCGATCACGCCATGACACGATGCACCCGACACATCAGACCGCACGCATCGATCAGGATGCCTCGCTGATCACATAACACACGACATCACAAACCTGATTCAACACCACGCGCGACGCTGCGCGAGTCTCAGTTACAACCACACAGAAAAGGTGGAGACCATGTTCAAGCTCATTCTGGCGGGATGCATCGGCCTGGCGCTGGCGTCGTCGGTGGCGCTGGCGGACAACGCGCACTACAAGATCGTCACCGGACCGGAACGCGGCACGTACATCCAGATCGGCGCGGACCTCGCGAAATGGGTCGCGCCGCAGGCAGGTATCGATCTCGAAGTCATGCCGTCCAAAGGCTCCGCCGAAAACGTGCAGCGCATGCGTTTCGAACCCGGCGTGAAGCTCGCACTCGTACAGTCGGACGTGTATCAGGCGTACGTCGACATGGCAAACAGCGGCAACGCCGACGCGGGCACGACGATTCGTCCGCTGCGCCTCATCATGCCGCTCTATGACGAAGAGATCTATTTCGTCGTGCGCGCCGATTCTCCGCTGAAGACCATCAACGAGATCAAGAACCAGAACATGAGCGTCGGCCTGATTGGCAGCGGCACCGCGCAATCGGCAACCACGCTGTACCGGCTGATGTTCGGCGCACCGGTTCCCGATCAGTACGCGCAGCATCTGTCGAACGAAGACGCGCTTGCCGCGCTGATCGTGAAGAAAATCGACGTCGCGGTGATCGTCGCGGGGCAGCCGGCCAGGCTCTTCACCGACATGAATCCCGAACTGCTGCAGCAGATCCGCGTACTCAGGCTCGATCCCGCCGCGCCCGAAACCGCGCGCGCGAAACAGACGTATTTTCCCGCGACGATCCGCGTGTCGAACTATCCGAACTGGCTTAAGGAAGACGTGCAGACGCTCACCGTGAAAGCCTTCCTTGTCACGTACGACTACAACCTGCGCGACACCGTCGGCAATCTCAACCGGTTCGCGGATTCACTGTGCACGAATTTCGACAACCTCCAGGAACACGGCCATCCGAAGTGGAAGCAGGTGAAGATGGAGCTGCCGAATCTAGGCAAAGGATGGAAGTACTATCCGCCAGTGGAAAAGCGCCTGCGCGCGTGCTTCGCGCACAAGACCGCGGTCGCGGCAACGAATGGCCCTGGTCCCGCAACGGATGATCCGGCGAAGTCGCCGAAGCGCCCATGTACCGACGAGGAGCGGCTGCTGCTCCTGTGCGGAAAGCAGTGACACGCGACGCTGCCCGCGCGGGCAGCGTCCCCTATGTCACGTATCGCGTGACGCACGCTCCATCGCGCGCTGCAATGCTTCGTAGACCCTGGGCCGCGTGCATTGCGACGCGTTGAAGCGCAGAAAACCCGCCGCCGACTGCGATGCGCTGAACACGTTGCCCGGTGCGAACACCACGTCCTCCGTGAGCGCATGACGCGCGACCCGCGCGGCATCGAGCGAATCCGGCAACTTCGCCCAGATGAACATGCCGCCGCGCGGTCGCGTCCAGATGTGCAAGCCTGCCTGCGTGAGACGCCGCGCGGTATCGCCCATTGCATCGGCGAGCCGGGTGCGCATGGTTTCGAGATGGCGCCGGTACGTGCCGTCCACCAGCAGGCGATGCACGACACCCGCGGCGAGTTCACCGTTGCCGAACGATGTCGCGAGCTTCAGGTCGATGAGCGGCTCCACCCAGTCGCCGCGCGCCGCGATATAACCGCAGCGCACCGCCGCCGACAGCGTCTTCGAATAGCTGCCGATCGACACCACGCGCGCAAGGCCGTCGAATGCGGCAAGCCGTGGCGCGGGTTCGTCCTCGAAGTCGGCGAAGATGTCGTCCTCCACGATCAGCAGATCGTGCTCGCCCGCAAGCTTGAGCAGACGATGTGCGATTGCCGGCGCAAGCGTCGCGCCAGTCGGGTTGTGGATCGCGGAGTTCGTCACATAAAGCCGCGGACGATGCTTCACCAGCGCCTGCTCGAACTGCGCGAGATCGGGCCCCGACGATGTATACGGAACGCTCACCATCTGCACCCGGTGCGCCCGCAGTTGGGCCTGAAAATTGAAGTAGCAGGGATCGTCGATCAACACCGTATCGCCTGGTTCGAGCAGGAAGCGACACACGAGATCGAGCGCATGCGTGCCGCCATCGGTGAGCACGATCTGCTCGGGCGGCGCGTCGACGCCATGTTGCGACAGCCGCCATGCGATCTGCTGGCGCAACGCAGGCAGGCCGCGCGGCGATGCGTATTCGACGAGCGGCCCATGCGCGTCGCGCGCAACGGCACGGAGCGCGCGACGCACACCCTCTTCGGGCATCCACGCGGCCGGCATCCAGCCGCAGCCGGGTCGCAGCGCTTTCGCGTTGCTTTCGAGCGATTGACGCGTGAGCCACAACGGGTCGACATCACGATCGCGCGGCGGCCCGATATCGGCGAGCGCGAACGGCGGCGCGTGGCCGGAGACGAAAAACCCCGAGCCGCGCCGCGACACGATCGCGCCTTCTGCGACGAGCCGGTCATATGCGTCGACCACCGTCGATTTCGACACGCCGAGCGTGTCGGTCATCGAGCGGATCGACGGCACGCGTGCGCCCGGCATCAGCGCGCGGCTCGCGATGCGCTCGCGCAACGTGTTCATGACCAGCGCGACGCGCGTGCCCGTGGCCGCCGAACTCATCCTGTCATCTTCCGCCATCCGTACTGCTCCCTGACCGGTACAGTTTGTCTGAATTGTACTGATCCGTAGCTTACGCTTTATCGTGCGACAGAGGATGCTCGACGTTTTCATGCAGCATCGGACACTCTCCATGACAAAAACAGGCAACGGCTGGCTGAGCGGACTGGCTGGCGTACTTATTTTCAGCGGCTCGCTGCCCGCGACGCGCATCGCCGTCCAGGGTTTCGATCCCTTCTTTCTGACTGTCGCGCGGGCGTCGATTGCCGGCACGCTCGCGTTCATGTTGCTGCTGCTGTTTCGCGAAACCCGCCCTGCCCGGCGCGACCTGCTGCCGCTCGTGGTGGTCGCGCTCGGCGTGGTGGTCGGCTTTCCGCTTCTGACCGCGCTTGCGCTGGAACACATCACGGCCGCGCACGCGATAGTGTTCATCGGCCTGCTGCCGCTTTCGACGGCGATATTCGGCGTGCTGCGCGGCGGCGAACGGCCACAGCCGGCGTTCTGGCTCTTTTCCGCACTCGGTAGCGCATCGGTCGTGGCGTTCGCGCTGCGCAACGGCATTCATGCGTCACCGCTCGGCGACACGTTGATGGTGGCCGCGATCGTCGCCTGCGGACTGGGCTATGCGGAAGGCGCGCGACTGTCACGTCATCTCGGCGGCTGGCAGGTGATTTCGTGGGCGCTCGTGCTGGCGTTGCCGGTCATGCTGCCGCTCATGTGGTGGGCATGGCCCGCATCGTTTGCGGGTGTGAGTCACGCAGCGTTCTGGGGGCTCGCATACGTGTCGCTCTTCAGCATGCTGATCGGCTTCGTGTTCTGGTATCGCGGACTGGCGCTGGGCGGCATCGCAGGCGTCGGACAACTGCAGCTCCTGCAGCCGTTCTTCGGGCTGATGCTCGCCGCACTGCTTCTGCACGAACAGGTGCCGCCCGCGATGATCGCGGTGACGATTGTCGTGGTTGCATGCGTGGGCGGCGCGCGCCGCTTCGCGAAAAGCGCGCCGGTGCCGCAGCACGCAACCTGAGCACGCATCGCGCGCCGTCTCAGGCTACGTAGTCACACAGCTGAAGCGTACCGTCGACGCGCCGGATGCTAGTGACGCGGCGGCGGCGGACGATGTGGCCGGGGAGGCGGCGGTGGTGGGCGCCGGTAAGGCCGGTGGTGATATGACGGTGGCCGGTTCCATCCCGGCCCGTAATAGCCGTTGTAGACGACGGGCGGCGGCCCGTAGTTCCCGGGCGGCACATACACAACCGGCGGCGGCGACGCGGCGACCAGACCCGGCAGTCCGATCACGACGCTCACATCGGTGCGCGCCCGGGCACCCTGAACGGCTGCCAGCATGCTCAATCCGACGATCACCGCAGCAGCATGATGTTTCATCGCGAGCCTCCGTGATCGCGGGTGCGGGATGACGCAGCCTGTACGCACGTCCCGTTTCGTAACGTGTCCAGCACGCTACGCCCGCTCACTTCTTCTTCGACGACTTGTGCGCCGGACGATGCGTGTCGGGACGCCGGAAAACCCGATCGGCGATTTTCTTCTGCGCGTCGGGCATGCTGTCATAAAGCGGCTGGAACGCGGCGAGCAGCGTTTTGTTGCCATCGGCATGCGCCTGCGCGATATCGCCCCACGACTTCAGGTTTTCGACCGCCGTTTCGTTCGCCATGCTGTTATGCCGTGCTTCAAAAAGATCGTGCATCGTGCGCGCATTGTCACGCATCGAGTCCGCGACCTTTGCCCATTGCGGCTCCTGGTCCGGTGTGATCTTGAGCTCTGAATGGAGTTCGCTGATACGTTCCTCGACATGACTGTCGCGCGCGGCCGGCTTCGCGCTACCCGCGCCCGAGGCCATGTTGGGACTCGCTGCACTGGCAGGCGATACGGCCGGCGTCTGGGCGCCCGCACTAGTTGCAAGTGCAAGTACTGTTAAGGCAATGACAGATTTCATGCATGCTCCGTGTCAGGTTCAGGAATTGCATCACGTACGAAGATATATACCACGCAGATGACACACGCAAACGCCGCGTGTCCTGCTGACGATGCGCCGCAGCTTACATTTTCATGCACAGGCAGGCTCATCGCGAGCCGTGCTGTTTTTTTGAGCGGCTTCAAATTCGTGCGCACTACGGGCATAGTAAAAGCTCGCACGCCAGCCTCCCCCCTCTCTTTCCAGACACGCATGAATACCGGATCCCATACCGAAGCGAACGCCGCGCCCGGCACCACGGCGCCACACGTGCGCGACGCCACCGAAGCCGATCTGCCCGCGATCCAGGCCATCTACGCGCACCATGTGCTTACAGGCGTCGCATCGTTCGAGGAAACGCCGCCTTCAGTCGACGATCTTCGCGCCCGTCGCGAATCGGTGCTCGGGCATGGCCTGCCTTACATGGTGGCGGAAGTCGACGGTGTCGTGGCCGGCTACTGCTACGCGACGCCGTACCGGCCGCGTGCCGCGTATCGCCACACGATCGAAGACTCGATCTATGTCGACGATGCGTTTCGCGGGCGCGGCATCGGCCGCATCCTGCTCAAGGCGTTGATCGAACGTTGCGAGTCGGGACCGTGGCGGCAGATGATCGCCGTGATCGCCGATGGCGGAAGCGGCGGTTCGATGTCGCTGCACGGCAGTCTTGGCTTCGAGCTGACCGGTACGCTCAAGGCCGTCGGTTTCAAGCACGGCCGATGGCTCGATACGACGCTCATGCAACGCACGCTTGGCCCGGGCGCCGATGCTCCGCCACGGGACTTCAGCCGCAAGAATTGAACGCCCGCCCGTTAAACCGCGAAAGAACGCGGAACGTCGAACGTGTTGAAATCGCGGCACGCCGGCTCTTCTTCCGGCGCCGCGTGATACGTGGATTGCACGCGGCTTTCAGCGCAGTGACTGGCGATCAGGCGCAGGCAAACGTCTGAACAGCGACGGATAGTCGATGACGAGACCGTCTTCGTCGATTGTCATGTTCGCGGCGAAATTGCGGAAGATGCCTTCGTAGCGATACTCGCGATCGGGTTCGATACACGTGTACGCCTGCTCGACGCGGCTGACCGCGAGATCCGGCGTCGAAATATAAGCCACGGAAATCGGCTGACGCGCACCCTTTGCCAGTTTCAGCCGGCGGATGGGCAACGTGTTGGTGAACGGCGTGGCGGCGATGTCGATGTCGATACAACCTTCGATTGCGTCCAGTGCACGGCCGCTGCCGTCGCGCCAGTGACCCGCGCCATCGCCGCGCAGTTCCACTTCGCCACCGCCCGCGATCTTCAGCCACGCATGCGTCGCGCGCCATTGCACGTCGCAGGTCACGCTGTAGAACAGACCGTAGGAACGCCCATATCGCTGCCCGACGACGGCGCTCTCGACATGAAACCCGTCACCGCGCGCATCGAACGCGAGATGCTCGATGCCGTCGCCTTCTTCCGATGTCCAGCGGACTTCACGCATATCGATACCTCCTTCAGGTCGATTTCAGCGATGACGCTGCAAATAGCCACTATCGATGCTGGCACATGCCGGGTGAAGGGCAACTGACCTATGCTCGCGGTTTCAATCCGCCAGTCGCGCCGGGTGCTTCGCGCGATCTTCTCTTCATCCTGTATGCACGCGACGACCACCCCGACCGAATCCGCGGCGCTACGCACCCTGCTGCGCAGTCTCGGGCAAATCGTCCTGCAAGGAAACGCCGCGACGGGCGCGTGCGTGCTCGCGGCACTCGTCATCTGCGATCCCCGGCTCGCCTGCGCGGCGCTCATGGGTGCCGTCAGCGCGAACATCAGCGCCGTGCTCGCGGGTTATGACGAGCAGGATACACGCGCCGGCCTGCACGGTTTCAACGGCGCGCTGGCCGCACTGGCCGCCTTCACGTTCATCGCCGACGATGCGACCGCCGCCGCCATCGCCATTCTTGCCGCGACCGCCACGGCATGGATACACGATCCGTGGTCGCGTCTCCTGCAAAGGTTTCATGTCTGCTGCTATTCGAGCCCGTGTCTGATCGTGACGTGGGCGTGGCTTGCGCTGGTCGGGTCTGCCGCGCACACCGATGCACCGCATGGCGTCATCAGTGCCGTGGGTGTGATTTCGTCGATGGACGTGCTGCATGGCGTGTTCGCCGGCATTGCGCAAACGACGTTCGCTTCGGGCGCGTTACCGGGCATGCTGATCGTCGCGGGCATCGCGGTCTCATCGCGACGGCACGCGTGCTGGGCGCTCGCAGGCGCCGCGCTCGCAACGGGCGGGCATCTGCTATCCGGCGCGACACTCTCCTCGTTCGACGCGGGTCTGCTGGGCTTCAACGGCGCGCTCGCCGCGCTTGCGGTAGCGGACAGCGCCGCCATAGCGGCAGTCGCGGCCATCGCGTTATCGGTGCTGCTGCAACAGCTTGCTAACCACCTCGGCTGGACCTGCATGACCGCGCCATTTGTGATCGCGGCCTGGTGCGCGCATGGGATTACACGCCTCACGACCGGCCACGGAAGCACTTCACGCATCACGTCGATCTAGTGCGACGACCCGCGCCCAAACAGCGCGGTCGATTGCCGCACATCCCCCTGCGACAGCACGCCGCGGCGCACAAATCCGCCGCGTGAAAACTCCGATACTGATCAACGGCTTATCTCGATAACGTCCGTGCGTGCAGCCCTGCACGTGCCGTCGCGCCCTGTTCCGCGACGCAGCAAATCCGCGCGCATTCCCCTACGCTTGCGTCCATCTGCACATCGCAGTGCGTTTCGACAGCGGTCGACGCGCGTAGTCTGATTTTCGCAACCTGCTCATGAACACTGCACTCTCGGCATTCGATCTCGCCCGGCTTCAGTTCGCATTCACGATTTCCTTTCACATCATCTTTCCGGCGCTGAGCATCGGGCTCGCCAGTTTCATCGCCGTACTCGAATGGCGCTGGCTCAAAACCGGCAAGGCGTACTACAAAGACCTTTGTCTCTTCTGGTCTAAGATCTTTGCAGTGGCCTTCGGCATGGGCGTCGTCTCCGGCGTCGTGATGAGCTACGAGTTCGGCACGAACTGGTCCGGCTTCTCCAGTTTCGCGGGCCCCGTCACCGGCCCGCTTCTGATGTACGAGGTGATGACCGCCTTCTTCCTCGAAGCGGGCTTCCTCGGCATCATGCTGTTCGGCTGGCAGCGCGTCAGCGCGCGTGCGCACTTCGGCGCGACGCTGATGGTCGCGCTGGGCACGCTGATCTCGACGTTCTGGATTCTCGCGTCCAACAGCTGGATGCAGACGCCGCAAGGCTTCGAAGTCGTCAACGGCCAGGTCGTGCCGCTCGACTGGTTCAAGATCATCTTCAACCCGTCGTTTCCGTACCGGCTCGCGCACATGTCGATCGCCGCGTTCATCGTCGGTGCGCTCGTCGTCGCGGCCGTGGGTGCGTGGCATCTGCTGAAGGGCCGGCGCGACGCGGCCACGAAAAAGATGTTCTCGATGGCGCTCTGGATGCTGCTGGTTCTCGCACCGGTTCAGGCGCTGGTCGGCGACCAGCACGGCATCAACACGCGTGAATATCAACCGGCCAAGATTGCCGCGATCGAGGGCCTGTGGGACACGGAAAAAGGCGGCACGGCGCTCAACCTCTTCGGCCTGCCCGACATGAAGGCGGAAACAACCCGCTACGCGGTTTCGATTCCACACCTCGGCAGCCTGATCCTCACGCATAGCTGGGATGGCGAAATTCGCGGACTGAAAAGCTTCGCTCCGCAGGACCGGCCGAATTCGACGATCGTGTTCTGGAGTTTTCGCGTGATGGTCGGGCTCGGCGTACTGATGATCCTGATGTCGCTGATCGCGTGGGCACTGCGACGCGGCGACCGCCTCTATGAATCGAAGTGGTTCCTGCGCTTTGTCGTCGCGATGGGGCCGACGGGTTTCATCACGCTGCTCGCGGGCTGGATCACGACCGAAGTCGGACGCCAGCCGTGGGTGGTCTACGGCGTGATGCGTACCGTGCAGGCCGTTTCGCCATTGACGGCGCAGCAGGTCGGCATCTCGCTGATGGCATTCGTGATCGTCTACTTTCTCGTGTTCGGCACCGGCGTCTATTACATGCTCAAGCTGATGCGCACCGGCCCCACGCTGCCGGGCGACACGCATGACGCGTTGCCTGGCAACACACCCGGTCACACCGCGCGCCGGCCGCTTTCCGCCGCCGACGCGATGATCGACGCTGCATAAAACCCCTGTATTTCAAGGCGAAAACGAAATGGACGTTACCGTAGTGTGGGCCGGGATCATCGCACTGGGCCTTTTCATGTATGTCGTGCTGGACGGCTTCGATCTCGGCATTGGCATTGTGTTTCCGTTCTTCCCGGACGAGAAGGAACGCGACCTGATGATGAATACCGTCGCGCCCGTGTGGGACGGCAACGAAACGTGGCTCGTGCTCGGCGGCGCCGGCCTCTTCGCGGTGTTTCCGGTCGTCTATTCGACGGTGCTTTCGGCGCTGTATCTGCCGCTCGTGTTCATGCTTACGTGCCTGATCTTTCGTGGCGTGTCATTCGAAATCCGCTCGAAGGCGAACCGCACGAAGCATCTGTGGGACCTGGCGTTCATCGGCGGCTCGACGGGCGCGGCGTTCTTTCAGGGCATCGTCCTTGGCGCGTTCCTGCAGGGCATTCCGGTCGTGGACGGCAGCTTCGCCGGCGATGCGTTCGGCTGGCTCACGCCGTTCAGTCTGCTGACTGGCCTCGGGCTCGTCGTCACGTATGCGCTGCTCGGCTGCTGCTGGCTCGTCGCGAAGACCGAAGGCGATCTGCAACGGCGCCTGCATCGCGTTGTCTGGCCGCTCACCGTGGTGCTGCTCGGGTTCATCGCCGTGGTCAGCCTGTGGACGCCGCTGCAAGACCCGGCGATCGCCGCGCGCTGGTTCCATGACGGGCTCTTCTATCGCCTGCTGCCGGTGCCGCTCCTCGTCGCGATCTGCGCGTTCTTCATGCGGCGTGCCGTGCGGAATCGTCACCACAATACGCCGTTCGCGCTCGCGCTCGGACTTGTGCTGCTCGGCTACGCCGGCTTGCTGGTGAGCCTGTGGCCGTATGCGATCCCGTCGAGCATGACGCTCTGGGAAGCCGCCGCGCCACGTTCGAGCCAGGTGTTCACGCTCGTGGGCGCCGCGGTGATCCTGCCCGTCATCCTCGCGTACACGACGATGGGATACTGGGTATTTCGCGGCAAGGTTCGTCATGGCGATATCCATTACCACTAAGCCGCTGAAAACCAGCAGCCATCGCCGGATATCCACTGAGGAAACCGGAACGCACGTCGCACACATCATCGCCAACCCTATGCGCCTCACTGCCCTGACCCGTTTCCGCGCACGCAAGCGCGGTGCCGCAAGCTTCCGTCTGCCTGGCTGGCTCTGGTTCGTGCTGTTGTGGGGCGGCGGTGTTTCGGCGGCCGTCTCGCTCGGTTTCGCGTTCCGGATCTTCATGAACGCGACGCTCTTCGCGGTTTCGCGTTAACGCGATCACGCCGGAAAGCGGGCTGCGAAGCCCACAAGAAACACCCGTTTGAACCGTGCCGCATATTCTGCAATGCCAGGTGTGCAACGGTTCAAAATCGCTTCAATCCACTCGTCTACCTGGTAAGCCATGCAAGGATGTCTGCGTGGCCTGCTGCGGTCGTTGCCAGGGGTCACGCCTCGCAGCGAGGCAACCTGGCGACACAGGGAGAAGACGGACGCGCATCGGCTCGCCGCATCGGGCAGAATAGCCACACTGCGGCGCTGACCGGTTCCGACCGTCAGACAACAAGAGTAGCAGGACAAACCGGCAGGGCCCACACGCGGAGACATCATGAAGTTTCTTGTGGCCGACGACCATGAACTGATCCGCCAGGGCGTCAAAGGCCTGCTGCGCGGACTCGATGCCGATGCCCAGTTCGACGAGGCCGATACGTGGGAGACGCTCGCCGCCGCCGCGCGGCCCGATGCCAACCATGACCTCGCGATTGTCGATCTGCACATGCCCGGCATGGAGGGAGCGGGATCGCTGGAAGTCCTGCTCAAGGCGAACCCGGCGTTGCCGGTGGTCGTCCTTTCCGCTGAAGAATCGCCCGACGAAATGCGCGCCGTGCTCGCCGCCGGCGCGCTCGGCTTCGTGCCGAAGCGCCAGCCCGCGAGCGTGATGTTGAAGGCGATCGAACTGGTGCTGTCCGGCGGCGCCTACGTGCCGATGGAAGCGCTCAGCCTGCTCGGCACGCGCGACGCGGCCGGCGCGGCGGCCGCGCGCGCTCCCGCGGGCGCCGAGACAGCCGTCCTCGAAACCGTGCCGCCCGCGCATCAGTTGCAGCCGCATCAGCGGCATCTGCTGGAAAACCTGTCGCCGCGCCAGCAGGACATCATGCGGCTCGTGCATCGCGGCTGGACCAACAAGATGATCGCGCGTGAACTCGGTGTCGCCGAAGGAACCGTCAAGGTACATCTGTCGGTGATTTTCCGGGCGCTGGGCGTGCATAACCGGTCCACCGCGATCGCCGTGATCAACGGCTGGCTCGAAGCCGGCAAAACGCTTTAGCGCGGAGATTGCACGTATCGTGTTGCGGGCAGTGCGTTCAATGCTGTCCGTCGATGGCGACAGGCGGCTGCGCACCAGCCGACTCGCCACCTGTCGTACCCGATTCGACGCCGCTTTTCGCCGCGTGCTGCTGCCACAGGCTTTCAAGCGTGCGGCGCAGACGCGCCGGCGTCACCGGTTTGTGCAGCACCGGAATACCCTGCGCGGAGAGCGCCTCCAGATCGGGCGAAGCCATGTCGCCGGTAATCAGCAGCGTGGCGACCTCGCCGTGCCCCGCGTGGCGCAGCGCATCGCGCACGGCGTACAGCGCCTGCGCGCCCGTTCGATGGTTCGACAACTGGTAGTCGCAAAGCACCGCATCCGGCACGAACCCTTCGCCGACCGCCTGCAGCGCCTGGATTTCGTCCGGTACGCCGCGCACGACGCAGCCCCAGCGACCAAGCAACGCCGACAGCCCTTCGAGAATCGATGGATCGTCGTCGATGCATAGCACACGCCGCCCTTCGATCGCCGGACTGTTCACCACGGTGTCGCCGAGACTCGACACGATCCGCGCCGGGTCGCCCGGCTGAACGAGGAACCGGAACGTCGAACCGCGCCCCGGCGCCGAGTTCATCTGCAATTCTCCGCCCAGCAGTCCCACCAGCCGGCGCACGGTCGGCAGCCCGAGGCCGTGCCCCTGGCGCGCGTCGCGCTGCGGATTGGCGACCTGATAGAACTCCTCGAAAATGCGCTCCTGTTCAGCGCGCGGAATGCCGATACCTGAATCGCGCACTTCGATATAGCCGCCCGCGCGGCGCCCCGCGCGACGAAAACCCAGCCAGATCGCGCCGTCCTCGGTATAACGCACCGCGTTGGACAGCAGGTTACTCAGCACGCGTTCGAGCAGCACCGGATCGCCATGCACCACGACGGCAGTCGGCGCGATCCGCAGCGCCAGCCCTTTCGCGGCGGCCTGCGGCCGGTACTGGCTACCGACGCGCTCGAACAGTTCGTCGAGCCGGAAATGCAGCCGGATCACCTGCGTCACCCCGCTCTCCAGCCGCGCGAGGTCGAGCACCTGGTTGAACAGCTGGTTGAGCGCCTCGACGTTGCGCACGATATGGTCGGCGGTCTTCGCGTGCTGCGCGGGCGCGACGGTGCCGTCGTTGAGCGACGCCGCGAGCAGCCCGATCGCATGCAGCGGCTGCCGCAGATCGTGGCTCGCGGCCGCGAAAAACCGTGTCTTCGCGAGGCTCGCCTCTTCGGCGACCAGCTTCTGCGCGGCCAGCGATTCGGCCAGATACTGCTGGTCGACGCGCGCCTCGACGACCCGGCGGAACAGCTTCCGGTAGCTCAGCGCATACACGTTGATCGCGCAGAAGAAAAACGCGAGGACGATCGCGAGAATCGTGCGGTCGAACGTGTGGACGCTGAAATGAAGCGCAATGGCCGGCAATAGCAGGAACGGAATCGCGGTCACGAAGTTGAGAAAATCGAAACCGTTCGACATGAACACGCCGGCTGCGAGCGTGACGAGCATCACCGTGTGCAGCAGCGGCAGGTCGACATGGACGCTCTGGAACGCGAACCAGATCGCGGCACCCGGCGCCGAGTAGAGCAGCGCACCGCGCAGCGCGTGCAGATTGATCCAGGCGCGCGGCGAAAGCGCCGTGGGCCAGCGGCGATTGCACAGCCACAGCGCGAGCCCCGCGCAGTTGGCGAAGCCGTAAAAGCCGAAACACAGCGCGAACAGATGGGGGAACGGAATATCGGGCCAGTAGATCGCGACCAGCACGACGATCGAAAACCAGTGCGATACAAAGGCAATCGGATCCTGCGCATACAGGACCGGCACGAGATCTTCGTCAATGGCGCGCTGGATGGGATCGGCCCGCATCGTGCGGTCTCCTTGCCGGAAGCCGGCGGTCTGGACGGCGAACCGTGCGGGTTGCACGCGCCGTGATGTCCGTTCTGCCCGTTATGCCGTTTCGTCGCGATGGTTTACCCGGCAGTTTACCCATCAGCTAACACTTAATCCATATAGGCGAAGCCGCCGGCAAAAACCATACTGGTTGCAACTTACCAGCGCGGCCGAAGCCTTTCGGGGCTTTTCAGACAGCCAGCTTCAAGGCTTCCCGGCGGATTATCCGCTTCCCCCGCGCTCCATGCCTCAAATTAACCGACGGAGGCTTTCATGGGCGCCATTGCGGGCCGCGAACTGGCACGACACCTCGACGACGCGATCCTGCCCGATCTGTGGCGGCGTCGCACCCAACTCTCGCACGACGAAATGGCGTCGATGTACGATCTCGTGCGGCGCACGCTGCGGGCCTATCATCCCGTCGAGCTGCAGGCGCTCGGCGAAGACAAGGAAGAACTCGTCGCGCAGTTCATCTACACGAAGGTGCTGCGTCTCGCGCCGGGCCACACCGGATCGCAGGCCTGCCCGGAAAGCGCGCCGTCGAGCAGCTACGCGCTCTGTGCGTACTTCCGCCGTTATCTGATCGACTGTCTGCGCAGTGCAAGTCATCAACGTAACGTCTCCATGGAAAACGACGGCATGGAACAGGAAATCGACCTGCACGCGCAGGCGCTCGAAGACCCCGTCGACAGCGTGCTGACCGATTACGGTCTCAACGAGCACTGCGTGCGCCGCGCCGCCCGGGCCTTTATCGCCAGCCTCGACGAACCCGAGCAGATCGTGCTCGCCGGCAGCCTTGGCTGGTGCTCCGAATGCAAGGGCGGTCTTTCCGCGGTTGCCGCGCAGTTCAGCGTGCCGTCGTATCACTATCGCGCCGTCAAACTCGGCGTCACCATGAAAAAGACGGCCGACGCCGGCGATTTTTCCAATACGAAGATCGGCTGCTGGCTCACCGACGTACTCGGCATCGAGATCAGTCTCGACAACCGCGACGCGATTCTCGTCGTGCTGAATCTGCTCGCCGCCGAATCGAACGCGCAGGAAATGAATGAAGCAGCCGCCTGACTGAAGCGCAGCTGGGTGCAGTCCTTCGTGTGCGGACCGGGCGCACGGAGGACTGCGTTTTTTGGCATCCGGAAATGCAGCTGCAAGCTATCTAGTGCGCGAGCATCGCGCCGAGATTGAGTTCATCGGCAACTTTCTTCAATCGCTTATCGCGCGTCCAGATGGTGATGCCGGGTTGGAGACGCGCGGACGCCAGCAGTGAAGTGTCGACGTATCCGATGCCGCGGTTGAACAAACCCTCGTGCTTGATCAGGTAAAAAATTTCCTCCGGTGTTGCGACTGGCGCGCGTGGCAGGTCGAGCAAAGCGCCAGACACGGCGTCACGATTACGTAGACTCCCGAGCAAAATCTCGCCTGTCACATAGGGATGAGCCAGCACACGCTCCTCGTTAAGCAGGCTGACCAGCATGGAATCGGAGGCACTGATATGGTCAATCCAGACCGACGTGTCGACCAGAATCATTCAACGTCCTGCCGGCGCCGTGGCGCGCCCTTGATACCCGGTTGGCTACCGCCAAGATTCGCGAGTCGTTTCGCGGCTTCACGCTGGATCAACGCCTTTAGCGCTTCGCGCACGAGTGCCGTTTTTTCCTCTACGCCGGTATAGGCCTGCGCCCTGGCGATCAGGTCGTCATCGAGCGCGATAGTTGTACGCATGGGAACCTCCTTAAACGAGAGCATCAATTATAACATCGAATGATGCCTTTAATAGTGCATTACGTTCCACAACAAAGATCCGTACTTTTATATATCGCTGGCTGTTCGTCGCTGCCGGTGATTTCCTTCATCGCAGCGACCATGTGCATCAGCACTTGCCCCGATTGCGATTCCGGAATGACTTCGTGTATTTGTATATACAAGATCGGATCGGGGCACAGTTAACCGCCATTCAGGGATGTTGTCCAGGTAAAAAACCAGCCAGCGATTTTCCGGCGCCGCGCGAGATTGAAGCCAGCGATCTGCGTTGTCGTCCCAAGGTAGGTGTTTGCCCGCATCGTAGTGATAATTTCTTGATTGACTAGACAACGCGGTTTATCTTGATTTCTTGTATATACAACCATGCGATGCGCCAGATGCCGGCGTCCGGATAAGTCGCAGGTTGGGGACGGTCAAGGGTTGTCCTGTCGAATTGCATCACCGCTACAGTCTCAGTTTCTTTGGAGAGCCAATGTCTTCAGCCGATTATCTGCAGGGTGCATGTGTGTGGAGTGGCGTCGAAATCCAGCAGAACCCTCGATGGGTCAAGGTGTTTCCTCCGGCAGTGCTGGACGGGATCGACGCCGCGGTCGACAAGTTGGGAGAGATCGACTGGAGCGAAGTCGACCGCGATAACTTTCCGCTGCCAGGCGCCGATGCATTCTTCGACGACGTGCGCGATGAACTGGAGAACGGCTCCGGGATGGTGAAGATCCGTGGCCTCGATGTCAGTCGTTATAGCCAGCAACAGTTGCGCCGCATCTGGTATGGATTGGGTCGTCATTTAGGGACGCCCATGTTTCAGAATCGCCGCGGTGAATTGATGCGGGAGATAAAAGACGAAGGTGCAGGAGTGGGCGTCAAGCTCTACGGCGCGACGGTGGACGCAGCGGGCAAGGAATTTCTTTCGTCGGGCGCGCGGACACTCTCGCCCGGAGAGTTGCGCTTTCACACGGACCGCTGCGACGTCGTGGGTTTGCTTTGTGTGCGTCAGGCGTCGGAAGGCGGCGTCAGCAAGCTCGCCAGCAGCGCGACTGTTTACAACGAGATGCGGCGGCTTCGGCCAGATCTCCATGCCCTGCTTTGCGCACCCATTCCGCGGAGCCGGTTTGGAGAGGAAGCGGGAGGGCAGCATGTGACTTACGATCTACCGGTTTTCGGTGTCCGGGACGGTAAGCTGACGAGTCACTTTTCGCTGACCTACATCGAGAATGCGCAACTGCTTTCCGGCGTCCGCAGATTGACCGGTTCCGAGCATGAGGCTATCCGGATGATGCTGGAGCTTGCCCAGAAACATTGCTTCGAGATGCGATTTGCGCCTGGCGACATCCAGCTTCTCAACAACCACGTCATCTATCACGGGCGCACGGCCTTTAAAGACGATGTGAGTACCGGCCAGGATCGAATGCTGATGAGGCTCTGGTTATCAGTGCCCAATTCGCGCGCGTTGCCTGAAGATCATGCGGTCCTTTGGGGGGATGTGTCGGGTGGCATGCCTCATGGCGGCATTGCGCAACCGGCGACGCCGTGCATGAGCTGAGCGGAAGGTACATGGATTTCGCACCGCTGCCGGGGTGGGCAATCTGCAAGAACGTGTAGTCGGTCGTTGAAGGCGCTTCATTCCATAATCGAGGAGACAAAGATGACACAAATCAGAGGTCCTGGCGCAAAAGCACATGCAGGATGGCTTAATCGGGCTGCGGTTGCCTTCGTCTTGAGTGCTTTCACAGTCACCGCGTTCGCTGCATCGGACTTTGGGAAGTGCGAGGTAACGGGAGAAAAAGGTTCGGTCAAGTTGACGACCGTCGTCCCTGGAGCGCTTTCGGTACGACCGGTTCTCGGTGTGCCTGGATGGTGGAATGGCGATTCCCTCGACACGATCAAAGACGGATTCGAGTACTGCATGGCCGCTAACATGGCGTATCGCGCGGGCCTCGATCGAGTGATTCTTGTCAGTCGATCCTTTCAACAGATTCTGACGGGACAATCCCAGGGCTTTGATATCGCGTTGAGTGAAATCACCATCACCGACGCACGCAAGAAGGTGGTGAATTTCACTGAACCGTACTTCGACTCCGATCAGGGGATTCTTGTTAAGGCCGGCACCAAAGTCGACAAGAAGAGCCTGGGTACTCTGCGTTACGCGGTTGAGCGGGGAACCACGGCCTACGATTACATCGTTGAAAAAATCAAACCCGCCGAGCAGCCCAAAGTGTTCAACGATCCTCCTTCCATGTATACGGCACTGGCTGCGGGGCAAGTCGACGCAGTGATCTATGACACGCCGAACGTCCTTTTGCGCGCGAAGAACTCAAACGGCGCGCTGGAAGTTGCCGGGCGCTTCGACACAGGTGAAAAATGGGGCGGACTGGTTAACAAGGATTCTCCTAATCTCGCGGCATTCAACCAGTTGATCGAAGGTCTCAGGAAAGACGGCACGCTCGCACGACTGACCAGCAAATATCTGACTCCGGAGCTCGGCATGGATCCCACCAAACTGCCCGTGTTGACCCCTTAAGCGAGCCGAAACCATGAGCAACACAACGCAACAGACGAGCGACATTTTGCCGGGCGCTATCGGGAGCGGGCGACGTCTGAAGATGGGTGGCATTCCGTGCGTGCCCGTGTCACTGCTGCTTGCGTCAGTGTTGGCGGTATCCGTCGTCGTAGCAGGAAGTGGGTACACGATTGCCGTATTGCGTACCTTCTTCCTGTCAATCCAGTTCGATGGCGCCTCGACCAACGCCATCACCGTATTTCTGGCGCTGCTGTCGATAGTGATCGTCCTGCCGCTGGTTCGGGCACTTCGATGGTCCAGTGGTATCCGCGCCGCGGCTGCGCGCCAGGATCTGGTGCAGGCACGCGTTGCCCGCTCGGCGGCCAGGGACCAGTGCTTTATCACCCTGGGATATGCATTGGCGCAACTGGTCATGATTTTTGTGTTCCAGTTCCTTCTGGTCAACCATCAGGCGGTCGCCAGGACGTTTTTCCAGGTACCGTTGATGGTCAAGACGTTCCCATTGGTACTTTCCGCTTTCTGGATGAACGTGAAGATCTCGGTCGTAACAGAGATCCTGGTCCTGATCTGGGGATTGTTCGTGGCGCTCGCGATGTTCGCGCCGGGCATAGCGGGCAAACCCGTGCGTTTTATCGCAACCGCTTATGTCGATATCTTCCGTGCAGTTCCCGCGGTGCTGGTCATTTATCTGGTTGGCTTCGGGATTCCATTGACCGGTATACCGGTGCTTAAAGATCTTTCCCTCACGATCTTCGTCGTTGTCGCATTGACATTGACGGTAGGTGCCTACGTCGCGGAGATTTACCGCGCCGGAATTTTGAGCATCCACGGGAGCCAGCGTGCCGCGGCCCGCTCGCTAGGGTTGTCCCACTTTCAGACTTTGCGTTTCGTGATCATTCCACAGGGGATTCGACAGATTATTCCGCCACTGCTCAATTCCTTCATTTCCTTGCAGAAGGATACTGCGCTGGTTTCTGTCGTCGGGGTTATCGATTCATTCAACCAGTCGATGTTGATTGCGTCGAATTACTACAACCTCTCTGCTGTCAGCACGGTGGCTCTGCTTTTCATCGTCGTATCAATTCCACAGACCAGATTCGTGGAGCGGATGATGCGGCGCGATCGTGCACGTATGCGCGCCAGCGAAGTCTGAGGGAGACGATTCTGATGTCGTTCATTGACATTCGTGGCATCTCAAAGTCGTACGGTGAGGTGCCCGTTATAAAACGCCTGGCGATGACAGTCGAAGAGCATGACGTCGTCTGCCTGATTGGGCCGTCTGGTTCCGGAAAATCGACACTGCTGCGCTGTATCAATGGCCTTGAGTCGATTGACGATGGCGAAATACTGGTCCATGGAGACCGGATCACCGGTCCTGGTGTAGATGTGAACGCATTGCGTCGAGACATTGGCATTGTGTTTCAGGGCTATAACCTGTTTCCACACATGAGCGTCCTCGAGAACGTGACGCTAGCCCCGATCCGCGTTTTGAAGCAGCCCAGGGACGAGGCCGAAGAATGCGCTATGGCTCTGCTCAAACGCGTTGGCCTCGCACACAAGGCAAAGGAATATCCGGATCGGCTGTCAGGCGGCCAGCAGCAACGTGTGGCGATCGTGCGCGCATTGGCGATGGATCCGATGGTGTTGTTGCTCGATGAAATCACTTCCGCACTGGATCCCGAGCTTGTTTCTGAAGTCTTGAATCTCGTCCGGAATCTTGCGAGTGAAGGGATGACGATGCTGCTCGCAACGCACGAAATGGGTTTCGCACGAGAAGTATCGTCGAAGGTATGTTTTCTGTGCGACGGCTCCGTGTATGAAGAGGGATCGTCGGAACAGATTTTTGGCGAGCCTGAGCGTGACCGGACTCGTGCGTTCCTGAAGAGCATTCGTGAAGCGAAGCGTATCTAGCCGGTCTCCCCGGTCCGTTGTGGTTCAGGTCTCTCAGGCGCTGGGGAAAAGTATTGCGCGGAACAGTGCGCCCAGCGTGCGGTCGAGCCTTGCGCGTCGACGCAATTGCCACTTTGGCATCTGCCAGTGCTGCATTTGCCGAATGCAGAAAGTATTGGCGAGGCGCCCCTGAGGGCCAGCGCCACGCGGGCATGCATGGCGAACGTCAACCTCTAACTCCGGATACCTGCATTTTTTTAATTGTGCGGACGTGTGCCGTCTAAGATAAACAGACGCGCCGCGTGTCCGCCGTGTCGCGCCGCGCCTTCCCGTCCGTTCCGTCCAGTCCTGCCAGGGTTTTCCCACCCTGCGCACGTGCATGCGAGGTGGTCGTATGAACCGCTTGTCCAGCGCCATTGCCGCGATAGAGCCGCATTACGAGGTCGTTGTCGTCGGGTCTGGTTACGGCGGCGCCATTGCCGCGAGCCGCATGGCGCGGGCGAAACGCAAGGTGTGCCTGCTCGAGCGCGGACGTGAATTCATGGCGGGCGAGTTTCCGGCGACACCGCTCGAAGGGATCGGGCAGGTGCAGTACAACACCGCGTTCAAACAGATCGGCTCGCCGCTCGCGCTACTGGAAGTACACCTCAACGCGGAAGTGAATGCGGTCGTCGGCTGCGGGCTTGGCGGCACGTCGCTCATCAATGCGAACGTCGCGCTGCATCCCGATCCGCGTCTGTGGGACGATCCGCGCTGGCCGGCCGCGGTGCGCAACGACCGGGACGGTCTCGACAAGGCGTACGCCCGCGCCGTCGCCATGCTGACTCCGTCGCCGGTGCCGCCGGACTATCCGCGTCTGCCGAAACTCGATGCGCTGGAACTGTCGGCGAAGGCGCTGGGCATGGAAGACCGTTTCTACCGGCCGCCGATCACCGTCACGTTTACGACCGGACCCAACGCCGCCGGCGTGCATCAGGAACGGTGCATCGGTTGCGGCGACTGCAATTCAGGCTGCAATCACGAAGCGAAGAATTCGACGCACATGAACTATCTGCCCGATGCCGTCGCGCACGGCGCGCAGATCTTCACGGGCGCGGCCGTACATTCCGTCGTTCGTGACAAGGCAACGCAGAAATGGATGGTGCGCTACCAGGTGGTCGACGTCGGCCGGGAAATCTATGATGCGCCCGATCTCTTCGTGCTGGCCGATCATGTGATCCTGTCGGCCGGCACGATCGGCTCGAGCGCGATTCTGCTGCGCTCCAAGCAGGCGGGGCTCAGCGTGTCGCCGCAACTCGGCCATCATTTCACCGGCAACGGCGACGTCCTCGCATTCGCGTTCAACACCGACACGGAAATCAACGGCGTCGGCTGGGGCACCCACAAGCCCGGCGACATCCCGCCAGTGGGCCCGACGATCTGCGGCATCATCGATCATCGCGACACGCCCAACGTGAAGGATGGCTTCGTGATCGAGGAAGGATCGCTCGCGGCGCCGATCGGCGGCATGATGATGGGCGTGCTCGGCGTCACCGCTCCGGTCGCCGGCGTGCGCGTGCCGGATCTGCCCGGAGAAGGCGCGCTCGACAGCGAAGCGCGCATTCTCGAAAGCGTGCTGCGCGGGCCGTATCGCGGCGCGATGCGCAACACGCAGACGTATCTCGTGATGGCCCACGACGACGAAAGCGGCGAGATTTCGGTCGAAGACGGCCGGCCGCGCATCAGCTGGCCGAATGCGGGCAAGCAGCCGATCTATGCGACCGTCGAACAATCGCTCGAAGACGCGAGCGTCGCGCTCGGTGGCGAATATGTGCGTAATCCGATCTCGCTCGATGCATTCAAGGACCGGCTCGTGACCGTGCATCCGCTTGGCGGATGCGGCATGGCCGAAGATGCCGCGAACGGCGTCGTCGATCAGGCCGGCCGCGTGTTCAGCGGCGCGGCGGGCAACGCGGTACACGACGGGCTCTACGTGATGGATGGCGCCGTGATGCCGATGTCGCTCGGCGTCAATCCGCTGCTGACGATTTCCGCGCTGGCCGAACGCAACTGCGTGCAACTGGCTACGTCACACGGCTGGACTATCGACTACGAATCGGCGGGCACGTCCGCGCCGCCGTCGCAACCGAAGGTCGGCATCCGCTTTACCGAAACGATGATCGGCGACTACACGCCCGCTGGCGCGAAGAATGCCGTCAGGATGCAGTTCACGGCGACCATCAAGTCGGACGATCTCGACGACATGATGAAGAATCCGCAGCATCGTGCGGGCATCGCCGGCACGATGACGTGCGTTGCGTTGTCGGCGCAACCGCTCACGATCAGCGAGGGACGCTTTAACCTTTTCGTCGTCGACAAGGACAATGTCGACCGGCGCGACATGAATTACCGGATGACGCTCCAGTCCGTCGAAGGCAAAACGTACTACTTCTTCGGCCAGAAAATCATCACGCACACCTCGCTGCTCGAACTGTGGACGCAGACCAACACGCTCTACGGCCAGATGCGCGAATCGCCCGCCGAAGACGCGCCCGTCATCGGAACGGCGACGCTCATCATCACGTTCGAGAATTTCCTGAAACAGTCGCGCACCTACGACATCACCAACGCGCCCGACGCCGAAACGCGGCTCGCGTGGGCGGTGAAGTTCGGCAAATTCTTCAGCGGCGTGCTCTTTAACGAATATGGCGGCGTCGCCGCGCCGCTGCAATATTTCGACCCTGACGCGAAGCCGCGCGTGAAGCGGGCCTTGCGCGCACCCGTGCAGCAGGTTTCGTTCTTCAACACCGAAGACGGCAAGACGCTGCGGCTCACGCGTTTTCACGGCGGCAACAACGGGCCGGTTCTGCTGGTTCACGGCTCGGGTGTGTCGAGCCGTATCTATTCGACGGATCTCATCGATACGAATCTCGTCGAATTCCTGTGCGCCACGCAGCACGATGTATGGCTCGTCGATCTGCGCGTGAGTATCGAGCTGCCGGGTGCGCCCGACCCCACGACCGCCGACGCCGTCGCGCGATACGACATCCCCGCTGCCGTCGCGAAAGTGCGCGAGCTGTCGGGCGCGGACAGCATCCAGATTTTCGCGCACTGCTTTGGCGCCGTGGCCTGCACGATGTCGCTGCTGTCGGGGTTGAAGGGCGTGCGTTCCGTGGTGCTCTCGCAGGTCTCCGCGCATCTCGTGCCCCCGCTGCCCGCGCGGATCAAGGCGGGCCTGCACCTGCCGGACATTCTCAAGCACATCGGCATCAAGGACATGACCGCGTACACGAAACGCGACACGTGGCCGAAGAATCTGATCGACGACGCGCTGAAGTTCTATCCGGTGGAAGACGATGAAGAATGCACGAGCGCCGTGTGCCATCGCGCGACGTTCCTGTACGGGCTGCTCTACGAACACGCGCAACTCGACGACCTGCTGCATTCGAATCTGCAGGAACTGTTCGGCGTACACGACGTGGAACTCTTCGACCAGCTGGCCGAAATCGTCCGCAAGGGACACCTGGTTAGCGCCGATGGCGACGATATCTACATGCCGAATATCGCCCGCATGAACCTGCCGGTCGCGTTCATTCACGGTTCGGAGAACCGCGTTTATCTACCCGAGAGCACGGAGAAGACCTACAACCTGCTGGTCGACCAGTTCGGGCCGGATAACTTCGAGCGCCACATCATCAACGGATACGGCCACATCGACTGCATATTCGGCAAGCGGGCCGCGATCGATGTCTACCCGGTGATTGCACGGCATCTGCTAGCGCATTGAGCAAAATGCCCGATGCGCGAGCCGCGCTCGTGTCTAAAGAAGTTTGCCCGGATTCAGGATGCCGTTCGGGTCGAGTGCATGCTTGATCGCGCGCATCGCCGCAAGCTCCTCTGGCGAGCGCGAGATCGGCAGAAACTCGCGCTTGAGAAGCCCGACGCCATGTTCCGCCGACACCGAGCCGTTCAGCGGCCCCAGCATCTCGTAGACGAACGCGTAAATCGCATGATGTCCGACGCCCGGCACCGAATGACCGTCGACGGTCACATGCAGGTTCGAATCGCCGATATGGCCGAAGAAATATGAACGGTTGCCCGGCCATTTTCTGTCGAGCGCGGCACGACACTGGTCGACAAAGCGGCCGATCTCGCCGATCGAAAGGCTCACGTCGAAATTCACCGGGTCAAGCCGCGATGGAAACTCCGCGGTGCATTCGCGGATCGCCCACAACGCGCGCGCATCGGCGACCGATTGCGCGATCACCGCGTCGCGGATCGCGCGCGATTCCAGCGCATCGCCGAGCGCGGATGCGAAGCGCTGGCCGTCGTCGGCGGCATCGAAACTTGCATGTTCGATCAGCGCGTAAAGCGGATAAGCCTGCGCAAACGGCGAACGCGCTTCAGCAGTCAGCGACACCCCAAAGTCGAAGAAATCCGGCCACATGATCTCGAACGCACCGATATCGTTGCCGAACCGCTTCGTCAGACGGCGCAGCAGGTCGACCGCCGCGTCGTAGCCATCGAGCGCGACGAGCGCCGTATGACGCGACGCACGCGGCGGATGCAGCTTCAGCACCGCGCGCGTGATGATGCCAAGCGTGCCTTCCGAGCCGATGAAAAGATGCTTGAGATCGTAGCCCGTGTTGTTCTTGACCATCCGGCTCATCGAAGTCAGCACCGTACCGGTTGCCAGCACGGCTTCGAGCCCCAGCACCTGCTCCCGAGCGGTGCCCGACTGGATCACGCGATTGCCGCCCGCGTTCGTCGCGAGATTGCCGCCGATCTGGCATGACCCGCGCGCGCCGAGATCGAGCGTCAGTTCGAAACCCGCCTGCGCCGCGGCATCCTGCGCGACCTGCAACGTGGTGCCCGCACGCACGGTCATCGTCGCCGACGCGACATCGACGTCCTCGACGCCGCTCATGCGCTCAAGCGAGATCGCGATATCGGCCGCGCGGGGAATCGCGCCGCCCGCAAGACCCGTCATGCCCCCTTGCGGCACGACGCTCTGATGCGCGTCGTTGCAGATCATCATCGCGCGCGCCACCTGCTGCGTCGTGCGCGGCAACAGCAGCGCCGCGGGACGCATCGGCGCGTGGCGCGTGTAGTCCGTCATCGACCGTTCGCCGATCTCGTCGCCGGTGCGTACCGCGTCGTCGCCGATTGCCTCGCGCAGCGCGTTGAGTGTCGCTGCCAGCGCTGCGTCGTGTTCCATCGTCATGCCGGTGTTCCCTGTGTTGCGTGTTTTTTCCGGTAGCCCATCGAATCGTTGATGCGCCCAAGGATGTAGTCGCCGGCTGCGACGGGTTCATACCGGCGTTCAGCTTCGCTCACACCCAGATCGTGCGGATCGACCCGCGCGCCATACGTCGGATCATAGAACGTCGCGATCGAATAGCGCTCGCGGCCCGACGCGTTGATCACGCGATGCAGCGTCGAGCGAAAGCGGTCGTTGGTCCAGCGTGCGAGCAGATCGCCGACATTGACGACGAAGCTGCCCGGAACCGGCGGCGCATCGACCCACGTGTCATTCGCGATTTCGCGCACCTGCAGGCCGCCCACCTGATCCTGCCACAACAGCGTGATGCAGCCGTAGTCGGTGTGCGGAGCGACGCCGAACTGGTCCGCACCGGACTGCGGCGGCTGCGGTGGGTAATACACCATCTGCGTGCGCTGCATGCGCTTCGTATAGCGCGACGCAAAGAAATCCTCGCTGATTCCAAGGCCGGCCGCCACCGCGCGCAGCAGGTCGGCGCCGCATGCGGCCACCGCCTCGTAATAGCCGTACAACACCGGACGCAATTCCGGCATGAAGTCCGGCCAGTTGTTCGGACCGCGCAACGCCTGCCCCGCGCGCACATCGGGATCGTCCTCCGGCAACTCCAGCCCGATGCTGAAAAACTCCTTGTAGTCGGGCCGTTTCGCCTGATACATCGTGGCGTCGCCCAGCGCATTGAACCCGCGATGCCGCTGGTTCACCGCGGCGCGCCGCTTCGTTTCGACAGGAAACGCAAAGAACGTGCGCGCGGCGTGTTCCGCAGCATCGATCGCGGACTGCGGCACACTATGGTTCACGACGTAGAAGAAGCCGATCGTCGTGCAGGCGTCGTAGATCTCGCGGCCCACGCGCGCGAGTGTCCGCGGATCCTTACCGCCATGCAGGCCGGCGAGGTCGATGACCGGAATACGGGTGACAGGTGGCATCGCAACGCTCCGTGTAAGCCCGGCACGCACAGGCTGACGCCCAGGCGGGAAAAGACATCATGACTTCATCGTTGTATATACCGCCAAAAGCGCCTTCGCAAGGTGCAGCGCAATGCCGGGCAGCGGCCAATGATCAGACCTTCACACCGGCATGCGCTTTATTTTTTCGCACCAAAACTGCGGTATATACTGCCTCGCATGGCTCGCGTCGACCATCATCGCGCGACACCGCTTTGCCCACCGGAGAATCTCATGAGCATCCTTGCAGGCTGGAAGTGTCGTCTGATGGCGTTGACGTTGTGTGCCGCGAGCATCGGCAGCGCGTATGCGGACGATCAACTCGCGAAAGTGAAGAAGGCCGGCGAACTCGTCGTCGGCACGGAAATGCAGTTCGCGCCGTTCGATTTTCTCGAGAACGGCCAGCAGGCAGGCTTCAACAAGGACCTTTTCGCGGAGGTCGGCAAGGAACTCGGTGTGAAGGTCCGCTTCATCGACCTGCCCTGGCCAAGCGTGCTGCCGGGCCTCGAAGCCGGCAAGTTCGACATGGTCGGCGGCCCGCTGACGGTGACGAAAGCGCGCATGGAACGCTACACGTATACCCTTCCCATCGCCGACGCCACCGACGCGCTGCTCAAACGCGCGAACGACACGAGCCTCAAGCAGTCGTCGGATATCGCCGGCAAGACCGTCGGCGCGGGCAAGGGCTCGGCGCAGCTCGACCAGCTGAAGGCCTATGTGGCGACGCTGCCGAAGCCGCCTGAAATCCGCGAATACGTCGACAACAACCAGGCTTACGCCGACCTCGCCGCCGGCCGCATTGCGGCGGTCGCGAACTCGATGACGAACATCGCCTACGTCGCGAAACAGCGTCCGGAAGCCTTTGCTGTCGTCATGCCGCCGTTCGGCGCGAAAGTTTACTTCGCGTATTGCCTGCGCAAGGACGCGGACAGCAAGTCGCTCGCCGATGCATTCAATGCCGCGCTCGTGAAGATGCACGGCGACGGCCGTCTCACCGCGCTGCAAAAGAAGTGGTTCGGTGTCGCCATGGATGCGCCGACCACGATGCCCACGCCGAACTACTGATGCGCTGACGCAGTGCGCGGTGCGTGTCCGGGTCAAAAGACACAACGACACGGCACGCACCCCGCAACCAGACTTCGCTTGCAGGTGACATGTTCAGCACAACCGTCTTTGCACAGGGCCTGCCGCTGCTGCTTCATGCGGCGCTGGCCACCGTCGGAATCTCGCTGACCGGACTTCTGACCGGCTTCTTCGTTGCCGTGGGCGTCTGCTCGTCGCGGCTCTCCGCCCATCGCGCGGCCCGCATGTTCGGCGGCGCCTACGTGTTTTTCTTTCGCGGCGTCCCGATGCTGGTGCAGTTGCTGCTCGTCTATTACCTGCTGCCGTTCGTGGGTATCAACGTATCGCCGCTCGTCGCCGCGATCAGCACGGTCTCGCTCTGTTCGGCCTCGTATATCGCGGAGATTCTGCGCGGCGGCTTTCTCAGCATTCCGCCCGGACAGATTGAGGCCGCGCGGATGCTTGGCCTGTCGCCGCTCGACATGCTGCGGCGTATTCAGGTGCCGCAAGCGTTCCGCCTGACACTGCCTTCGCTCGTGAATGAAATGGTGCTGCTCATCAAGGCGTCGTCGCTGATCTCGGTGGTCGGCGTCGCTGAAATCACGCGCACGGCGCAGAATATCGCCGCCAGCACGTACCGGCCGCTCGAAGCGTACGTCGCTGCCGGGCTCATCTACTTCGTGATCTGCGGTGCGCTGTCGCTCGTCGCACACGCCGCCGAACACCGTTTGCAGCACGCCTGAGGTCATCGCGATGCAGCAGTTCGATCCCACCGTCATCACGCACAATCTCCAGCCGATCGCAGCCGGGCTCCTCACCACGCTCGGCACGTGGGTCGCGGGCGTGCTGATCGGCCTCGTGCTCGGATTTGTCATCGCGGTCCTGCAACTCTTCGGCGGGCGCTGGATGCGTGGCGTGCTGCGCGCGTATATCGAACTCTTTCGCGGCACGCCGTTTCTCGTCCAGCTGTTTCTGCTCTATTACGGTGGCCCGTCGTTCGGCCTCACGCTCGAACCGATGACCGCCGGCGTGCTCGGTCTGGGTCTTTACGGAAGCGCCTATTTTGCAGAAGCTTTCCGCTCCGGCTTTCAGTCCATTCCGCGCGGCCATCTTGAAGCGGCATCTTGCCTTGGGCTTTCGCGCTGGCAAACGGTCGTGCGTATCCAGGTGCCGCAAATGCTGGTGCTGATCGTGCCCGCGCTGACGAATCTGATCATCGTGCTCAGCAAGGAAACCGCCGTGCTGTCGATCGTGACCGTGCCCGAACTCACGTTCGTGCTGACCGGCATCGGTTCGGCCACGTTCGCATTCGTCGAGACACTACTGGTGCTGTGCGTCTGCTATCTCGCGCTGGTCGAACTGACCTCGCGCGCGGGCATGTGGGCCGAGCACCGTCTCTCCCGTTTCATGGCATGAAACCTGGCGCGACACTGGACGTGAACATGAATGCAATGACCGACATGCCCTCTTCCCTTTCTTCGTCCGGTTCGTCACACACCACCGCCACGCCGCTCGTCCAGGTGCGCGACCTGCGCAAGCGCTTCGGCGAAAACGAAGTGCTGCGCGGCGTCGATCTCGACATCGGAAAATCCGAAGTGGTCTGCATCATCGGGCCGTCGGGTTCGGGCAAAAGCACGCTGCTGCGCTGTCTCGCCGCGCTCGAAACCTACGATCACGGCGACGTGCGCATCGAAGGCGAACTGCTCGGATACAGCGAACGCAACGGCAAACGCGTGCGCGCTTCGCAGGGCGAGATCAATCGCGTGCGGCGCAACGTCGGCATGGTGTTTCAGCAGTTCAATCTGTGGCCGCACATGACGGCGCTCGGCAACGTCATGGAAGCGCTGCGGCGCGTGCGCAACCTGTCGGGCGACGTGGCCCGCAAGCGGGCGCTCGCGATGCTCGACACGGTCGGTCTCGCGCACAAGGGCGACGCGTATCCGGCGAAGCTCTCCGGCGGCCAGCAGCAGCGCGTGGCGATTGCGCGCGCGCTCGCGATGGAGCCGCACATCATGCTGTTCGACGAGCCGACCTCCGCGCTCGATCCGGAACTCGTCGGCGAAGTGCTGCAGGTGATGAAACAGCTCGCGCGCGACGGCATGACGATGGCTGTCGTCACGCACGAGATGGGCTTCGCCGCGCAGGTGGCGGACAAGGTCGTCTTTATCGATGAGGGCCGCATTGCCGTCGAAGGCAATCCGCGTGACGTGTTCCATGATGCGCGGCAACCGCGTCTGCGGCAGTTCCTGCAGAACTACATCGACCGCAACGCGTTCTGGACTCAGGGCAGCACCGATGGAGAACCCGCGTGAGCAGCAACGCCTCGCGTAGCGGAAGCGCAAACGCCGCGGGCGCCACGGCCACGCGCTACGAACAGGTGAAGCGCCATATTCGCGACACGATCGAATCCGGTGCGCGCCAGCCAGGCGACCGCATTCCCTCGGAACTCGATCTCGTCGCATCGCTCGGCGTTTCGCGGATGACGGTCAATCGCGCGCTACGCGAACTCACGAGCGAAGGGTTGCTCACCCGTGTGTCCGGCGTTGGCACGTTTGTCGCCGAAGCGAAGCCGCAGTCGACGCTCCTCATGATCGCGCACATCGGCGACGAAATCCGTTCACGCGGCCACGACTACACCTGCGACACGCTGCTCACGCAACGCGAGACCGCGCCGGCCGGCGTATCGAACGCGCTCGGGCTTGCGCCGGGCGCGTCGGTGTTTCATGTGATCTGCGTGCATCGCGAGAACGGCCTGCCGGTGCAGCTCGAAGACCGCTACGTGAACCCGGCGATCGCGCCTGACTTCATCCAGCAGGATTTCTCCGCCGTGCGGCCTTCGGAATATCTGTACGCGACCGTTCCGGCGCACGACATCGAACATATCGTCGACGCCGGACTGCCGACGCGCGCCGAAGCCGGGCTGCTCAAGATCGCGCTGGAAGAACCGTGCCTGACGCTCGTGCGGCGCACGTGGTCGAGCGGTATCGCCGTTACGTACGCACGCTTCGTGCATCCGGGATCGCGTTACCGGCTGGGTTGCCGGTTCACGCCCGATACGTCGCTACGTCAGGGATAAACGCTTCACACGTGCCCGGCCAGATGGAAACGCGAAGCCGGGTGCCACAGGCGCACCGACGTCGCGACGTCGTCGCCGACCCATGTCCTGCGCCACAGCATCAGGCACGGCTCGCCGATTTCCATCATCAGATGACGCCGCACGTTGGCATCCGGCTTTTGCGCGTAGATGCGAAACTCGGCCCGCTGGATCGGCGCGATGCGCACCATGTAGTGATTCGGCGTTTCGAGCGTGAAGTCCTGTTCGAGATACGCCGGGAACACCTTCGGGTTCACGAAGCGGTCTTCATACTGGATCGGCTCACCCTCCTCGGCGTGCACGATGCAGGAATGAAACGCGGGGCCCTCGTCAAGGCCAAGCGCTTCGAGCGAAAGCGGATCGTCGCCCGGTTCGAGCATCAGGAGGCGCGCCGTGTGACGGTGGCCGCGCGCGGCAATCTCGTCGGCGATATTGCGGATTTCCAGCACGGTCGATTCATAGCGCTGCGGCGCGACGAATGTGCCCGAGCCCTGCACGCGCGTGAGCACACGCTCGGTGGTGAGCTCGCGCAGCGCACGCGAAACCGTCATGCGCGCGACGCCGAATTCCTTCACCAGTTCGGTTTCGGATGGAATCAGCCCGCCCGGCTTCCATACGCCCTCCGAGATGCGCTTCACCACGTAACGCTTGATCTGCTCATAGGCAGGCAGCGCCTTCATCGATACGGCTGCGTGCGCGCTGTCCGTCCGGTCCTCTTTTAGTTCTGTGCTTTCGTTCAGATTCACGTCGACCTCGTGGGTTGTACGCAAGTACCGGCGGACGAGCCGGTTGGGCCGCCGCCATGTCAATCCGGTGGCTCACGGGCTCTATCAGCCCGCGCTAGCCACCGAATGAGGATCGTTCGCCGCGATGTTAGCAGTGTCGGAGGTGGCGATGTCCGTATTGCTGGCAAACGTGAACGCAGCGTCGTCCGTGGGCGGCGTGGCGAGTTTGCCCGGCGTCGGGAAAAGCGGTGGTGCGGTCTCCGCGATCAGGTGGAACGCGGCAGCGATGTCGCCGGCAAGCGGACGGTCGTCGCGGTACGTCGGCACGAGACTGCGTACCCGGCGCCACAGCGCGTCGGTATGCGGCGCGCGGGCGGCGGCGATGGTTTGCAGGTCGTAGGCCTGCGCCGCCGCCAGCAGTTCGATCGCGACGATACGGCCCGCGTTGTCGACGATTTCCAGCGTCTTCAGCGCGGCCGGCGTCGCGTGACACAGATGATCCTCCTGCAGCCCCGACGTAATGCCGCCGTCGAGACTCGCGGGTGCCGCGAGCCGCCGGTTCTGCGCGACGAGCGAAGCCGCCGTGTACTGCGCGATCATGAAGCCGGAGCACGTGCCGCCCGGCTCCGCGAGAAACGCAGGCAGACCGCTTACGAGCGGATTGACGAGCCGGTCGAGACGACGCTCGGCCATCGCCGCGACCTGCGCGATCGCGGTGGCGAGGCTGTCCATGGCGAGCGCGATCGAGGCGCCCACCGCGTGCGCCTGCGAATACACGCGCGGCGCTTCGGGCGTACCGGCGACGATCGGGTTATCGGTGATCGAGGCGAGTTCGCGATTGACGACATCCGCCGTGGCAACGAGCACGTCACGCGCCGCGCCGTGCACATGCGGGATGGTCCGCATGCTGAGCGGATCCTGCGTGTGCCGCCCGATGACCGCCGCGAGAATGCCGCTGTCGGCGAGCGCATTGCGCATCCGTTCACCGACGACGTTCAGCCCCGGCGAAACGCGCAACGCGAGCGAATCGGCGTCGAACGCGGCGAGTTGCCCATGCAGGTTCTCGAAGCTCATCGCCGCGACGGCGTCGGTCCAGTCGAGCAGACGTTCGGCCCGTGCAAGCGCCAGCGCGGCGAGACCCGTGACGCAGGGCGTGCCGTTGACGAGACACAAGCCCTCTTTCGCTTCGAGCACGAGCGGTTCGCGCCCGAGCCGGCGCAGCGCCTCGCGGCCGCTGATGCGCTCGCCGCGATGCCGCGCGTGCCCTTCGCCGATGCACACCAGCGCGATGTGCGCCATGTGGCTCAGATAACCGACCGAGCCGAAAGCCGGCACTTCAGGCAGGCAGTCGGCATCGAGCAGCGCGACGAGCTGGTCGGCGACTTCGAGGCGAATGCCGGAATGGCCGTGCGCGAAATTGTTGACGGCCGCCGCGATGATCGCGCGCGTTTCCGCGACGCCGAGCGGTGCGCCCACGCCCACTGCGTGGCTCATCAGGATATTGCGTGACAGCGTGCGCTGCTCGGAGGGCGAAACGATCACATCGCACAACGCGCCGACGCCGGTATTCACGCCATACGCGCGAATCCCGCGCTCGACGATCTGCTCGACGAGCACGCGCGCCGCGGCAATGCGGGCGCGCGCATCGGCGGAAAGTACCAGTGGCTCGCCGGCGGCAATCGCGGCAACCTGATGCCAGTCGAGAGGACGATCGGAACGGATGACGGCCATGATGTTGCTCAGTTAGCGGTACGGTGATGGTGGCTCGAAACGAACTGCTTGAAGCGCTCGGATTTGAGTTCGCCGAAAACTTCGTCGGGCGTGCCGTCGGCTTCGACCTGCCCTTGATGCAGGAACATCACGCGATTCGACACGTGCCGCGCGAAACCCATTTCGTGCGTGACCACCAGCATCGTGCGACCTTCTTCAGCAAGTGAACGCATCACGCGCAGCACTTCGCCGACCAGTTCCGGATCGAGCGCCGAAGTCGGTTCGTCGAACAGCATGACCTTCGGATGCATGGCGAGCGCGCGTGCGATCGCGACGCGCTGCTGCTGGCCGCCCGACAGGTGCGCCGGATAGTGGCTGCGCTTTTCCGAGAGACCCACCTTCGCAAGCAGCGCCTCGGCCTCTTCGACCGATTCGGCGCGCGTGCGCTTCAGCACGCGCATCGGGCCTTCGATCAGGTTTTCGAGCACCGTCATGTGCGACCAGAGGTTGAAGTTCTGGAACACCATGCCGAGCTGCGAACGGATCCGGTCCACCTGACGCCGGTCGCGCGGCTGCAGTTTGCCGTCGCTGCGACGCTTCATTTCCAGTTCTTCGCCGGCGAGCGATACCGAACCGTCGTCCGGTGTTTCGAGCAGGTTCAGGCAGCGCAGAAACGTGCTCTTGCCCGAACCGCTCGCGCCGAGGATCGAGATCACGTCGCCCTCGTGCGCATCGAGCGAGATGCCCTTGAGCACATGATGCTCGCCAAACGACTTGTGAATGTTCTTGACCGACAATGCAACGGGTGTCGTAGCGTTCATGTGATTCTCCAGAATGACTGCCGTTCAGGGTGCGGCACTTCAGGGTGCGGCACGGCGGGCTTCGCTGGTGGCGGAAACCGGGCGCGGCGCGGCTGCGGCCGGCGCCTCGCGCAGATGGTGCGACAGGCGGCGTTCAAGCAGACCGAGCAGACGCACGATGACGAAGTTAAGGAACAGATAGATCAGCGCCGCGCAGATGAACACTTCGGTCGTGCGGTAGGTCTGCTGGATGATCTGCTGCGCGACGCCCGTCACTTCCCACACGGTGACGAGACTCGCCAGCGCGGTCGACTTGACGAGCAGCACGGCTTCGGTCGAATACGCGGGCAGGCATTGACGCAGCGCGATCGGGCCGATCACGCTGCGCAGCAGCGCGAAACCCGAGAGGCCGATCGAATAGCCCGCCTCGATCTGTCCGACCGGCACGGCGATCAGGCCGCCGCGAATGATTTCCGCCGTATAACCCGCGGTACACAGCGCGAGCGAGAGCACCGCGCACATGTATGGCTCACGCAGCAGCGGCCAGATGAAACTCTCGCGGATCACGCCGAACTGGCCGAGCCCGTAGTACACGAGGAACATCTGGATCAGCAGCGGCGAGCCGCGAAACACGAGGATATAGCCGCGCGCGAAACGGTTCGGCAGCCAGTGCGACGACACGCGCATCGTCACGATCACGAGCGAAAGCAGTCCGCCCAGCACGAGCGACGAAAAGAACAGGCCGAGCGTGACCGGAACGGCGCCGACCAGTTGGCGCAGCGTGTCGAAAAGAAAATCGAAGTCGAGATGCATGATGGCGGCGTCCTGTCAGTTGCGCGCGAAGTTGCGCTTGAACGACCGGCCGACCCGCGCTTCCGCACGGTTGAAGACGCGGTTCGAGATGCCTGTCATCAGCAGATACAGCGCACCGCCCACGACGAAGAACGTGAAATATTGATGTGTCGATCCCGCTGCGATCTGGCTCGCGCGCAGCAGTTCGGCGAGCCCCGTGACGGAGATCAGCGCCGAGTCCTTGAGGCTCAGCTGCCATACGTTGCCGATGCCCGGCAGCGCGAAGCGCAGCACCTGCGGAATCAGGATGCGGCGCGCGACCAGCGCGGTCGGCATGCCGGTGGCGCGGGCCGCCTCGAGTTCGCCCTTCGACACCGCCAGCACCGCCGAGCGGTAGACCTCCGCCTGATACGCGCCGGAAATCATGCCGACGGCCAGCGCGCCGATGACGAACGGCGGCACGCCGACGAAGCCTTCCGCGCCGAACCACTGACCGATTGTGGTGACGAGCGTCGAGCCGCCGAAGTAGAACAGATAGATGACGAGGAGTTCGGGCACGCCGCGAAACACCGTCGTGTAGAAATCGCCGGTCACGCGCAACGTGCGATAGCGCGACAGTTTGGCCGCGGCGACAAACCCGCCGAACACGGCGCCCACTGCAAGCGCGGCGAGCGTCAGCGCGACTGTCATCAACGCCGCGAGCAGCAACACGCCGCCCCAGCCCTCCGGCCCGAAGCCGAGCATTCCGATCAGAGCCATTCGCTACTCCTCAACCTGTACCATCGATGAACCGGTGGTTCGCGTGCCACACCTGCCGGGCGAACCGTTACAGCGATACTGCATGCGGGCGCCGCCCGCCGTGACCGAGGCGGCGCGGCGCGGTCATGCCGGCCAGGAACTCAGGGCGTGACGTCGGTCTTGAACCATTTTTCGGCCAGCTTTTTCACCGTGCCGTCCGCGAGCGCGGCGCTGATTGCCGTGTCGAACTTCGCTCTCAGGTCGGCGTCCTGCTTGCGGAACGCGAGGCCTTCACCCGGGCCCCAGATCGGGCCGCCGATCTTCGGTCCAGCCAGCATGATCGATGCGTTTTCTTTCTTGTCGCTGTTCGCGACGTAATACGTCACGTCGTCAAACGATGCGTCGATGCGGCCCGCGACCAGATCCAGATCGCGTTCCGGCGAAGTCTTGTAGACGCGGATCGTGGCGATGTCCTTGAAGCCGTCGTTGATGAACTTCGTATAGACGGTGCCCGACTGGATACCGATCGTCCTGCCCTTCAGCAGCTTGCGCAGTGCGTCGACGGTCGGCTGGTCGGTTTTCGGGTCGCCCGTCAGCTTGATGGCCGCCGCCGTGGGCGATGCCTTCGGCAGCACCTTCGGGTCGGTCACGGCGAACGTGGCGGGCGTCGCGGCGTACGGCCGCGAGAAGGCAAGGATCTTTTCGCGCTCAGGCGTGATCGAGATCGCGTCCATCAGCACGTCGAACTTGCCGGCCTGCAGACCGGGAATCATGCCGTCCCAGTCCTGGGCGACGAGGTTGCATTGAATCTTGACGCGGGTGCACAGGTTCGCGACCAGTTCCGGTTCGAAGCCGCCCAGCTTGCCGCCTGGCAGCGTCAGGTTCCACGGCGCGTAACCGCCTTCGAGTGCGACCGTGACGGACTTCCATTCCTTCGCCTGCACGGGTGCCGCGATTGCCGCCGCGGTGCAGAGAACTGCGCCAACCAATGCCTTTGCCAACGTAGTGCGCTTGACCTTCACGTCGAATCTCCATGGATTGAGGAACCACCGGCTCACCTGACAAGCGATTACCCGCCCGGCGAATTTGTATAGACAAGTCTGCACGAGACAAAAAGCAGTCGCAAGAAAATTTGTCGAAAAACCGCCAAATGTTCGGGTAAGCCCTATATATAAAGGCTTTCAGAGGCGCTTCCAGGAGGAAATCTGCCTGCGGGCAGTGAGGATATTCGCGCTGCAATGGGGCATTTTGTCTAGACAGGTTGGTGCAAGCTCACTCGCCCGTGCTTCAAGCTGGCGCACCCGCGCGTGCGTTTTGTCGTTCATGCCGACGCCAGCGCAATCGCTACCGATTCACCGGTTCACCATACGCCCGGCACCAGCCGGTATCTGACGCGCGCGGCGTAGTCCGCATAGCCGGGCAACTGCGTGGCGAGCGTGCGCTCTTCCATCACGGCGCGCCAGCCGATGCCGGCCACCAGCACCGGCAGGCACGCGAGCCCGCACCAGGAGCCGAGTAGCAGTGGTGAGCCGACGAAAAACAGGATCGCCGCCGCATACATCGGGTGGCGCACCCACGCATACGGGCCGGTGTCGCAGACCCGATGTCCGCGTGCGGCCTGCACCTTGACGACGGGCGCGGCGAAGCTGTTCGCACGGAACACGTACCCCGTCATCCAGACGCACAGAAACATCGCGATCGCGCCGGCAACGTGCAGCCATGCCGGCATGGACGACCACTGCCAGCGTCGTGCATCGAGCGCCATCAGCACGAGCCACGCACACCACACGATCGCGACGGCGGCCATGAAGCACTTGTCCCAGGCGCTCTGGTCGTGCTGCACGAACGGCTTGAGCCGCTCTTCGAGCAGACCGGGATCGTCCCGTGCGAGCCGCAGGCCGATCCACAACCCGAGCGCCCCCATCTCAACCAGGTAACACCATGCCGCCGGCCACGCCCACGTGCCGGCCGCGACGAACATCAGCACGCCCATGCCCACGAGCCACAGCACGGTCTGGACAATGAGCCGCGTGATCATGGTTTCAGGCGCCTATGTGCGCGCCGCGCGCCCTTTCACGCGCCCGAACACGGCCGCGATATCGATATCGCCCGTATCGATGCCGAAAAGGCCGCGCAGCACGTCGGCGAGCTCGCTCGCATCGCCGATCTGCCGTTCGGTCACGTGGCCCGTTTTCGTGCGCACAGTCAGGCGATCGTCGAAGAGATTCGCGCGGCCTTCCGGCACGACCCGCGTCACCACGAGATCCGTCGTGAAGAACGACGTCGGATACGTCGACGTGTACCAGTTGCCTACTTCGTAATCGATCCATTCGACGCGGTTCAGATCGAAGCGATACACCTTCGCCCAGGTGTCGCCGGTTTGCAGTTCGAGATCGAACGCACCGTGCGATGCATTTGCGAGCCGGAACGCTTCGAGCGTGGTCTGCTGCACTTCGTCCGCGATCAGGCGCAGCGGCGACGTCAGTGTCGCCGAGCCGAAGCCGACATCGGCTATCCACGGCTCGCCGTCGAGATCGACGCGCATCAGCATGTGCGTGCGCGCCGGCACGGCGTCCGGATCGCGGCCCCACAACACGCGCGCGATCAGCGGTGTCACGGCAAAACCGAGCTGCATCAGCGCGTGCGCGAACAGCCGGTTCTGCTCGAAGCAGTAACCGCCGCGACGGCGCACCACCAGCTTGTCGACCACGTCCTCCAGTTCGAGCGAGACACGGCGGCCCGTCAGCGGATCGAGGTTTTCGAATGGGATCGCGTGCGCGTGCAGACGCTGCACGTCGCTCAGGACATCGAGCGTCGGCGTTCGCGGGCCGGCGTAGCCGATCCGCGCGAAATAGCGGTCGAGATCGAGTGAAGGGGTCATCGAGGGCTCCTGCCGGGTCGCATCGAAATCAGGATCAGAACGTAAGCGAAAGCCACGCGGGCAGAGTCGAATGGACGCGCTGCGCAAGCAATCTTAACGCCGCGCAACGTCGCGCGCTGGGCGGTTTTCGGTACGCACCGCGCGCCGCGCGTGCCCTCGCACGTGATCGTGGCCGCACGCTCATCCCATTGTGCCCCGCGAATATCGACGATTCGATGCGCGGTTATCCAGCCATCCTTGTCGATAAATCGAACATATTCTTTCAATGCAATTACGTTTGTATTTCTTAAAAATTACGCGCAAATGGTTTTTATCGGAGTCCGTCAATCTTTTGTATATATATAAGTAATGTATATGCGAATCATTCTCATTTGTGTTGACTGCGATATACGGGATGCGTACGATTCGTGACATCCGCAGTGCGTCATATCACCGACCTCTGCCGCGACCTGATTTCCGGCTATTGCATCTCTCGCCTCGAAAATCGTTACGCAAATACCAACAACAAGGATTTCGATGAAGCTCGCCCGGTCCACCCGACTCGCTCGTACAGCGCGTCCGCGTGCGAAGACCCCGTCGCGTATTCGCGCGATGCGCGTTCCACCCCTTCGCAGGGCGGCGTTCTATACAGCGTTCGCATTGGCGAGCATGGCCGGCAGTGCGGCTTACGCGGCGGCAAGTCCCGATGCCACGCCCGAAGCACCCGAAGCCGATCTGAACATCAAGGCGCAGCCCGCGGATCAATGGACCGGTGTGTGGACACGTGAAACGCTGCTGGGCGATATCGGCGGCATACGTCCGTGGCTCGGCAAGTACGGCGTGACGTTCGGCCTCACCGAAACCAGCGAATATCTCGCGAACCTGCGCGGCGGTCTCGCGCGCGGCGGCGATTACGACGGTTTGACGACAGCCACCGTGCAGGTCGATACGCAAAAAGCGTTCGGTCTGCCAGGCGGCTTGTTCAACGTGAGCGCGTTGCAGATTCACGGCCAGAATCTGAGCGAAAACAAGCTCGGCACGTTGAATACGGCAAGCGGTATCGAGGCGCAGGCAACAACCCGTCTGTGGGAGTTGTGGTACCAGCAGTCACTGCTCAACAAGCGTGTCGACATCAAGGTCGGTCAGCAGAGTATCGACCAGGAGTTCATGACGAGCCAGTATTCGGCGCTCTTCGTGAACACGATGTTCGGCTGGCCAGGTGTGCCTTCGTATGACATGCCGTCGGGTGGCCCGGCGTATCCGCTGGCGGCGCTCGGTGTGCGCGTGCGCGGACAGATCACGCCCTCGCTCACCGCGCTGGCCGGCGTTTTCGACGGCGATCCGCTCGGCAACAATCCGGACAACCTCAGCGGCACGAACTTCAACCTGCACAACGGCGCGCTCTTCATCGGCGAGTTGCAGTACGCGATCAACCAGCCGGCTGACGGCGAAATGGTCGGCGTAAGCCAGAGCGGTTTGCCGGGCACGTACAAGGTCGGCGTCTGGTACAACAGCGGCCGCTTCGACGACCAGCGCTTCGACAACACGGGCGTGCCGCTCGCGAACACAGCGCTCTCGACCGGCACGCCGCAATCGCATCACGGCGACTACAGCTTTTACGCGGTCGCTGACCAGATGGTCTGGCGCCCCGATCCGGACGAGCCGCGCAGTCTCGGTGTGTTCATGCGCGTGATGGGCGCGCCGGGCGACCGCAACCTGATCAGCGCCAGCGCCAACCTCGGCCTCGTGCTGAAGGCGCCGTTCGCCGGTCGCGACGACGACTCCGCCGGCATCGCGCTGACGTACATCAAGGTCGGCAGCCACGCCCGCGACTTCGATAGCGACAACCTCACGTTCAGCGGCGGCCCGTATCCGATCCGCAACAGCGAAACGGTGCTGGAAGCGACCTATCAGTATCAGGTCACGCCGTGGTGGCAGTTGCAGGCCGACGCGCAGTACACGTTCAACGCAGGCGCGGGCCAGAACCCGAACGACCCGACCCAGGCACTGCGCAATACGTTTGTGATCGGCGTGCGAACCAACATCACGTTCTAACGCTTTCCTTACTTAACCGAACCCTACGCATTCGATCATGACGGCATCAACGTTTTGCGCGAGCGGCACGGAGACATATATGACCTACCCCACGCGCCAGGCAGCACGCCGCACGACGGGCACCCCCCGCGCCACGCTCACCGCCGCGCTGACCTTCGCCGCACTGTTCGCCGCGGGCGCGGCACACGCGGAACCGAAGGGCTTTCTCGAGACGCTGAAACATCACGAGACGCTCATCAACACGGTGCCCGACAACGGCGACCAGAACCCGTACGCGATTGTCGTCGCGCCCGTTTCCGCTGGCACGGTCAAACAGGGCGACGTGCTGGTCGGCAACTTCAACAACGCGACGAACCTGCAGGGCACCGGCAGCACGATCATCGACTATCACCCCGACACGAAGCAGATGTCGACGTTCGCCACCGTGCCGCGCGACCTGAAGGCATGCCCGGGCGGCATCGGCCTGTCGACCGCGATGACGATGCTGAAGTCGGGCTGGGTGATCGTCGGCAGCACGCCGAGCAATGACGGCACCACCGGCACGAAGGGCGCCGGCTGCCTGATCGTGCTCGACCCGCAGGGCAAGGTGGCATCGACGATCGTGAGCCCGAACATCAACGACCCGTGGGGCAACATGGCCGTCGTCGATAACGGCACGAGCGCGACGCTCTTCGTGAGCAACGCGGGCTTCGGCGTCGGTGGTGCCGATGGCACGCCGCCCGTGTTCAAGCAGGCCACGGTGCTGCGGCTCGACCTCGACATCCCGCAGGGCAAGTCGCCGGTCGTGAAGAAGGAAACGGTCGTCGGCAGCGGCTTTGGCGCGCAGGCCGACAAGGGCGTGTTCCTCGTCGGACCGACGGGCCTCGCGCTGTCGAAGGACCAGTCGCTGCTGTATGTGTCCGATGCGATCGGCAACCGCGTGACCGAAATCGACGAACCGATGACGCGCGATACGAGCGCGGGCGTCGGCCGTCAGGTCAGCGCCGACGGTCTGCTGCACCGCCCGCTCGCGATGGTGACGGCGCCGAACGGCCATCTGCTCGTGACGAACGCGCTCAACGGCCAGGTCGTCGAAATCGATCCGGTCGAAGGCAAGCAGCTGTACGCACGCTGGATCGACACGGACAAGGCGCAATCGCCGCCGGGTAATGGCGACCTGTTCGGCATTGCAATGACGCCGCAAGGCGATGGTTTCTACTACGTACAGGATGACGTGAACACGCTCGTGCTCGCGAAGTAAGCAATATGGCAAACGACCCCACACCCCCAGCGCGCCCGTCGCGACGCGGGTTTCTCAAGGCAGGCGGCGCCGCGGTGGCGGCGGGCGCCGGGCTTGGCGCGACGGGCGTCGCCCAGGCGGCCCAGGCTGCGCCCGGCAAGCCCCATGCGGACGATCCGCAGCGCGCTGTCGAGCCGTTCTTCGGCGCGCATCAGGGCGGCATCGTCACGCCGCAGCAGAGCCATACGTATGTCGCGGCGTTCGATCTCACGACCGGCAAGCGCGACGACGTGATCGGCCTCCTGCGCGCATGGACCGACGCCGCCGCGCGCATGACACAGGGCGCGACCGCCGCCCCACTCGACACGCCCGACGACAAACCCGCGCCCGATTCGGCCGATATCCTCGGCCTCGGCCCGCAGGGTCTCACGATCACGTTCGGCTTCGGCCCTGGCCTCTTCACGCAGGAGGGTAAGGACCGCTACGGCATCGCGAACCGCCGGCCCGCCGCGCTCGTCGACCTGCCGCGCTTTAACGGCGACCAGCTGGTCGCGCAGAAGACCGGCGGCGACCTCTACATCCAGGCGTGCGCGAACGATCCGCAGGTCGCGTTCCATGCGGTGCGGCAACTCGCGCGCATGGGTTACGGCGCGATCGCGATGCGCTGGGGCCAGGCGGGTTTCCTGTCCGGTCCGCGCGGGCAGACGCCTCGCAACCTGATGGGCTTCAAGGACGGAACGAACAATCCTTCGATAGCGAAAGCGCCGCTGATGAACCAGTTCGTCTGGGCCAACGCGCCCGACGCGCCGTGGATGCAGGGCGGCACGTACACGGTCGTGCGCCGTATCCGCATCACGCTCGAACACTGGGACCAGATGGAGCTCGGCTTCCAGGAAGAAGTGTTCGGCCGGCACAAGTACAGCGGCGCGCCAATCGGCATGAAAAACGAATTCGACGCGCTCGACCTGAAAGCCGAGGACAAGGACGGCAATCCGGTCATCGCGCAGAACGCGCACGTGCGGCTCTCGAATGAGGCATCGAACAACGGCGCGCAGATTCTGCGCCGCTCGTATTCGTACAACGACGGCACGAATTTCTACATCGAGCGCTGGCCGCCATGGCGCCAGGAAACGGAGTACGACGCCGGACTCATTTTCATCGCGCATCAGGGCGATCCGCGCACCGGCTTCATTCCGATCAACGAAAAGCTCTCGAAGTTCGACATGATGAACCAGTTCACGACGCACGTCGGCAGCGCGATATTCGCCTGCCCGCCGGGCGCGCGGCCGGGTTCGTACATCGGCGCGGGTCTGTTCGAAACATAGGCCGCGCGGGCCGCATGGGCGTCGCTTCAAGCCCTGGGCCCGCACCGCGCACACAACGCATTGGATCAACACATCAAGGGGATATAAGAATCATGACTCAATCCTGGTTTCGCGCGCGCCTTGGCGCGTCGTTCATCGCCGCCGCACTGTCGCTGCCGCTGACGGCGCCTGCCGCGCACGCTGCTTCGCTCGTGCTGTACAGCGCGCAGCACGAGCAGGTTGTCGACATGCTCGCGAAGGACTTCCAAAAGGAATCGGGCATTTCGGTGAAGATCCGCAGCGGCGAAGGTCCGGCGCTCGCGGCGCAGCTCGTCGCGGAAGGCTCGGCGACACCGGCCGACGTGTACTTCACGGAAAACTCGCCCGAACTGATGCTGCTCGAGGAAAAGGGCATGCTCGCGAAGGTCGCCCCCGCGACGCTCGCGACGATCCCCGCGCGTTTCAGCTCGCCGGCGGGCCAGTGGGTCGGCGTGACAGCGCGTGAAAACGTGCTCGCGTACAACACGACGAAACTGCAGCCGTCGCAACTGCCGCCTTCGCTGTTCGATCTGACGAAGCCCGAGTGGAAAGGCCGCGTCGGCATTGCACCGAGCGACGGCGACTTCCTGCCGCTCGTGAGCGCCGTGCTCGCGCTGAAGGGCCATGACGAGACGCTGCAATGGCTCAAGGGCCTGAAAAAGAACGCGCAGATTTTCGATGACGACGAAGGCGTGGTCGCCGCCGTCAACCGTGGCGGCGTCGACACCGGCATCATCAACAACTACTACTGGGCACGCCTGCACACCGAACTCGGCGACAAGGCCACGCGCAGCGCGATCTATCACTACGGCAACGGCGACGCGGGCGCACTCGTGAACGTGTCGGGTGCGGCCGTGCTGAAAACCGCGCACAACCCGGATGGCGCGCAGCAGTTCCTGAAGTATCTGGTCAGCGAACGCGCGCAGAGCCTGATGGCGAAGAGCCGCGTCAGCTACGAATATCCGCTGCACGCGGGTGTCGCGGCCGACCCGATCCTCAAGCCGTTCGCTGAACTGACGCCGCCGGCGCTCACGCTCGAACAGCTCGGCGACGACAGCCAGGCCGGCAAGCTGCTGCGTCAGGCGGGCCTGCTGTAACGCGCCATCGATGAGTGAAATAGTCATTGCCGCCACGGCGGCTCCCGCACCGGCGCGCGCCACGAAACGCGCGCCGCGCGGTCTGCTGGCGGCAGCGGCAATCAGCGCATTGCTGGTGCTGCTGCCGCTCGCGTTTACGTTTTATCGCGCGACGACGTTCGGTTTCGACGACACGCTCGAACTCGTGTTCAGACCGCTCGTCGGCGAACTGTTCGTCAATACGCTGATGATTACCGTCAGCGCGACGCTTACGTGCAGCGTGATCGGCACGGCCGCCGCGTGGTTCGTCGAACGCACGCATGTACCGGGACGTCGTGTGTGGGCCGTGCTCGCCGCCGCGCCGCTCGCGATGCCGCCGTTCATCACGAGTTACGCGTGGGTGTCGCTGAGTCTCGATTTGCAGGACTTCGCGGGCGCGCTGCTGGTGATCACGTCGGCGTATTTTCCGCTCGTGTATCTGCCGGTGGCCGCCTCGCTGCGCGGCATGGATCCGGCGCTCGAGGAAAGCGCACGCGCGCTGGGCTGCGGACGCTATGCCACGTTCATCCGCGTGGTGCTGCCGCAACTGCGCCCTGCTCTCCTCGGCGGCATGCTGCTTGTGGCGCTCGGCGTGCTGTCCGAATTCGGTGCGTTCCAGCTGCTGCGTTTTCGCACATTCACCACGCAGATCTACGCCGAGTTCCGCACGAGCTTCGACAGCAGCGGCGCTTCGGTGATGGCGTGCCTGCTGATCGCGCTGTGTCTCGTATGCCTCGCGTTCGAATTTCGCGTGCGCGGCGGTGCGCGGTATGAGCGCGTCGATCGCGGCGCGCGCCGCGCCGCGCTGCGCTATGACCTCGGCAAGTGGCGCTGGATCGTGACTGGCGGCTTCGCCACGCTCGCGATCGTCACGCTCGGCGTGCCGCTCGGCATGATCGGCTTCTGGCTCACGCAGGAAGGCGCGGCGGCTGTCACGCCGGCCGAGGTGTCGCCGGAACTGCTGTTCAACGCGACGATGTCGTCGGTCGGTTTTGGGCTTGCCGCCGCGCTCGTCACAACTGCGCTCGTCATTCCGCTCGCGTTTCTTCTCGTGCGTTTTCCCGGACGGCTCGCGACCGTCTTCGAGCGCACCGTGTTTCTCGCGCAGGGCGTGCCCGGGCTCGTGATCGCGCTCGCGATCGTCTCGCTCGCCGTGCATGCGCTGCAACCGCTGTATCAGGGCGCGACGCTGCTCGTGATCGCCTACGCGATCCTCTTCATGCCGCTCGCGCTCGTCAGCGTGCGCGCCGCCCTCGCGCAGGCGCAACCGCGTCTCGAGGAAACCGCCCGCGCGCTCGGTCTGAACTGGACGCAGACGCTCCTTCGTGTGCTGCTGCCGCTGGCGGGCCCGGGCCTCGGTGCGGCGGCTTCGATGGTTTTCATTTCGGTCGTCACCGAACTCAACGCGACGCTGCTGCTCTCGCCGATCGGCACGCATACGCTCGCGACGCAGGTATGGTCCGATACCTCGACGCTCGCGTTCGCCGCCGCCGCGCCTTACGCCGCGCTGCTGACGGCCATTTCGCTGTGCGCCTCCGGCCTGCTGTTCGCGCTGCTCGGCCGCTCGGCGCTGCTCGGGCGCGATCACAATCCCGCTTTGCGGGCGGCATCACAGCCGGCTTCGGAGTCCGTTTCACAGCCCGCCTTGCGCCAAAACCGCGCCGCACATCGCTGACGGACACAGAATCGACGCATAATTGCGCGCATCCGCACGCCTCACAACACCCCGACGCCCCGCTTTTTCCATCTGGTTCACATGAGCAATCTTCGTATCAGCGGGCTGCACAAGTCCTTCGACGGTCACACGGTGCTGCACGGCATCGATCTTTCAGTCGAGCGCGGCACGCTGCTGGCACTGCTGGGTCCGTCCGGCAGCGGCAAGACCACGCTGCTGCGCGTGCTGTGCGGCTTCGAGCACGCCGATAGTGGCACGATCGAAATCGACGGCCGCCGGGTCGCGGGCGACAACCTGCATCTGCCGTCCGAGCTGCGGCGTATCGGCTATGTGCCGCAGGAAGGCGCGCTGTTTCCCCATCTTTCGGTTGCCGACAACATCGTGTTCGGCCTGCCACGTGGACAGCGTCGTGCGCAGCATCGCGTCGCGGAACTGCTGGAACTTGTGGGCCTCGCGCCCGATTATGCAAACCGCGCGCCGCAGCAGTTGTCCGGCGGGCAGCAGCAGCGTGTCGCACTGGCCCGCGCGCTCGCGCCCTCGCCGACGCTCGTCATGCTCGACGAGCCGTTCTCGTCGCTCGACGCCGCGCTGCGGCTCGAAACGCGCCAGGCGGTAGCGGATGCGCTCGCCGCCGCGGGTGCGACCGCGGTGCTCGTCACGCACGACCAGTCGGAAGCGCTTTCGCTCGGGCACGAAGTTGCCGTGTTGTGGAACGGCAAGCTGATCCAGACCGCGACGCCGCAAACGCTCTACCGGCGACCTGTCTCACGCGAACTCGCTTCATTTGTCGGCGAAGCGGTGCTGCTGCCGGGCATCGCGTCATCCGATATCGCCCGGTGCGCGCTCGGTGAACTGAAGCTGTCGGCGCCCGTGGCGGACGGACCGATCGATGTCATGGTGCGCCCCGAACAGATTCACGTGCTGCACGCGCACGACCTGACGCGCGACGGCGTGCCGACGTTCGGCGCGGTCGTGCGCGAAGTGACGTTCAACGGCCAGGACGCCAGCGTCGTACTGCAGTTGCTGGACGATGACGCGGCGAACACAAACGGCAAGGCTGTGCCGCTGAACGGCACCGCGATTCGCGCCCGCGTGCCGGGTTATCGCAGCCCGCAGCCTGGCGAGCATGTGCGGCTCGCCGTCGACGGCGAAGTGACAGGCTACGCGCGCGCCTGAGCGCGCACCGACAGATCCTGCATCATCTGCGCGGCGAGATAGTCGCACGTCGGACGGTCGGATTTCGCGCTGCGGGCAACGACGATCTCCAGTGGTTCGATGACCGGCAGCCCCTGCGCCTCGCCGTAAATCGAGAGCCGCGACGGCACGCTGCAACGCGCGAGCGCCACGACGGCAAGCCCCGCATCGACGGTTGCCACGAGCCCCAGCAGACTCGCGCTGCTATACGCGGCGCGGTACTTGATGCCCGCGCCGTTGAGCGCCGCGAGCGTATGCGCCCGCGCGACGCAGCCATGCTCGTACAGCCCGACCGGTAGCGGCGACGTCGCGAGCACCGAGGTATCGTCGGGCGCGCCGACCCACACCATCTCCTCCCGACGCACGAAGTCGCCGCGCAGCCTGCGGTCACGCGTGACGAACGCGAGATCGATCTTGTTGTCGGCCAGCATCGGTGCGAGCGCCGTGCTTTGCGCGCAGACGATCTCGATCTCCACGCGCGGATACAGGTTCGAAAAGCGCCGCAACACCGGCGAAAGCAGCGACGACACGTAATCGTCCGGCGCGCCGAGCACGACGCGCCCGCTCACATCCGGCCGCGCAATCGCCGACCACGCTTCCTCGTGCAGATCGAGCATCCGCCGCGCGTATTCGAGCAGCGTGTTGCCCGGACGCGTCAGCGCGAGATTGCGCGTGTCGCGCATGAAGAGCGTCGTGTCCAGCATGCGTTCCAGCCGCTTGATCTGCATGCTGACGGCCGCCTGCGACCGGTGCACCGTCACCGACGCCTTCGTGAAACTGCCCGCCTCCACCACCGCGACGAACGTACGCAACAGATCGACATCGAATTCGGGATGCATGATTTATCAATTTGGCTTATGGGATTTCTCAATTTAATTCGTTTGTGAGTGCCCGGCAAGTCATCGATACTCGGTTCGTCGACGCATGCGAGGGAGCTATTTTTCATGAACATCACCGAACGCCAGCAAGGGGCCGTCACACTGGCCGCCGGCGGACTGCTGATGGGCACCATCGGGATCTTTGTCGAAGAGGCGCGGCTCGGCGCGCTCACGCTCGTGTTTTTTCGCTGCCTGTTCGGTTTTCTCGCGCTCTTCGCGTACTGCGCGTGGAAAGGCTTCTTCGCGCGCCGCTTTTTCACGCGACGCACGGTGACGCTCGCTGTCATCTCGGGCGTGCTGATGGTCACGCAGTGGGTAGGATTCTTCGATTCGATTCATCGCACGAGCATCGCCGTCGCGACGGTCGTGTTTCATGTGCAGCCGTTCTGGGTCGTGCTGATGGGCGCGGCGCTCTTCAACGAGCGGCTCGGCATCGACCGCCTCGGCTGGATCGGCACGGCGTTCGTCGGGCTCGTGCTCGCTTCGGGTGTGATCGCGAGCGGGAACGTGCAGGGCCATGCGAGCTACCTGATCGGGATCGGCGAAGCGCTCGCCGGCTCGGTGCTGTACGCGAGCGTCACGCTGATCGCGAAGAGCCTTGGCGACCTGCGCCCGCATCTGTTGACGCTCGCGCAATGTCTGGTGGGCGTGGTCTGTCTGCCTTTGATTGCGGCATTCGTTGCACCGCTTGGGTCGGTACATCTTTCGCCGCAGCAGTGGTTCTGGGTCGTCGGCATGGGCGTGCTCCATACCGGCCTCTCGTACGTGCTGATCTATGGCGCGCTGCCGAAGCTGCAGACGCCCGTCATCGCCGTGCTGCTGTTCGTCTATCCGCTCACGGCCATCGCCGTCGATGCGCTCGTCTACGGCCGCGCGCTCTTGCCGCTGCAACTCGCTGGCATGGCGTTGATCGTCGCCGCGAGCCTCGGCGTGAACCTCGGCTGGCCGCTGCTTTCGGTCGTGCTGCCCGGCACGCGGGCCCGTTCCGGTTGAACCGCGCGGTGGTTGCGCGTCTGGCGCGTTCGGCGCGGTTTCGCAACCGCGCCGCCACGCACACCCGCTCATTCGCTCACTCGTAGTGGAAACGGCAGGCGATCACATAGATCAAACCGTCTTCCGGCAGATACACGAGGCGGTCCGCCCGCGTGATGCGCCTCGACCAGAAGCCGCTCAGATTACCCACCAGCGGCTCGGGCTTGCCGGTTCCCCTGAACGGATCGCGCCGGCACTCCTCGAGCAGTGCGTTGATGTTGCGCAGAACCTTGTGATCGGTCTGCTGCCAGTGCAGATAGTCTTCCCACGCTTCGTCCGTGAAGGCAAACGCGGCATCAGCCCTTGCGGCCTCTTTGTTGCGGCTCTTCTGATTGCTCATGTGTCAGCAGGTTGCGTCGAACCGCCTTGCCGGCCTTCACCTGGGCAATGGAACGTGCAAGCCGTTCAGCGTTCTTCGGCGAGCTCAACAGATACAGGGTTTCCTGCATCGCATTGAAATCATCGAGCGACACCATCACGACATGCTCGCCGCTTTGCCGCGTGATCATCATCGGCGTATGGTCGCGGCACACGTCATCCATTGCCTGCTTGAAGCCGGCACGCGCTTCGCTATAAGTTAGAACGTTCATTTGCGGGTTCCCGACCTGAGTGGTTTCGCTCCGGTCGCTCCTGTCAGATTGGGTTGGCAGCGCTGCTTTCACGGGCCTCCCTGGCGGGAAAACATGTGGGACAAGACAGCTATCCATCGGATGTTCCATTGTACAGAACACCGTACAACAAGACAATCCGCCGCCGATGCCACGTCTGCCTGCAACCTTGAGGCAAATCATGACATGCGGCGGCGGCGACTGACAGTCGGCCGGATGGCCAGTGAACCAGGCGTTGCGAACGTGCGGCGCGGCGTATCACGCCCG
>NZ_CAJQYY010000026.1 GCF_907164575.1 Paraburkholderia gardini | reverse complement strand
AGACGCTGTTGTGGACGCAAATCCTCCGGCCGGCGCGCCGGGAGCGATCCTGGGAGCCGTATCACCCGTTCTTGATCGATGCTCCTGTCAAACGAAGTTCAGGCGTACGGAGCATCGGACAAGGTTCGACCATGTGCGGTCGCTGGGTAGTACGACCGCTCAACTGCTCCAGCGTCTTGTCGCCGTCGTCAACAGCCGCTCAAAACTCCCGATACGATCAGCTGCATTCGTCATCCTTGCCAGGACTTTTGTGCATGGTCTCGCCGGCGCCGGTCATAGCGGACGCCATCCGGCGCAATGCAGACAACAACTCGTTGCGCCCTGTTACGTTGCCTTCCTGACATCGTTGCCAGGCCGGTTTGTCAGGATGGCGCTCGTAATAACGTGAAAGAGATGATCGGCGCGTGGCGCGAATGAGGGTTGGTCAACGAGCCAACCGAGCGCCGACATCAGGGCAAACAGGTCGACCCCATCCATATCGGCGCGCGCCGTTCCCTCGGCCTGAGCTCGGAGCAGTAGCCGCGCGCCCGCTGAATGCACCGCTGAGCATGAAGCGTGAAGCGCGGACTCCGGGTCCGCATGGGCGTTCGCCATCAAGGCGACAACGCCGCTATAGCTATGAACGAATGCCACCCCTTCGCGAAACCAGGACACGAGCGCTTCGTCAGGTGGATTCGACGATTCGAATTCGCTTGCCTTCTGCGTGAGTGCGTCCAGATTCGTACGCAGCAACGCTTCGAACAAGGCTTCTCGCGTCGGGAAATGGCGAAACAGTGTGGCCAACCCGACGTTGGCCTGGCGGGCGATATCGCGCATGGACGCGTCGGCACCATGCTCGGTGATGACGTTGCGCGCGACCTCAAGTAGATGACTGTAATTTTTTCTGGCGTCGGCTCGCATAAATTGCCTTGACAACCGGATCAGTGATCCGAATATAATGAACCTGTATCTGGATCAGTGATCCACAAGATACAGCACATTTGTGCAAATGGGAACAGAGACGCTGTCCGACATCACGAAAGGAGAAGTCATGGGAAAGCTTGAGGGTAAGGTTGCAGTCATCACGGGCGGATCGAGCGGCATGGCGCTGGCGAGCGCCAGGCGGTTCGTTGAAGAAGGCGCCTATGTGTTCATCACGGGCCGGAGGCAGGAGGCGCTCGACGAGGCCGTCAAGCTGATTGGCCGGAACGTGACCGGCGTGCGCGGCGACGCGGCCAGTCTGGACGATCTCGACCGCCTGTTCGATACAGTCAGGCGGGAAAAGGGCAAGATCGACATCCTGTTCGCGAGCGCAGGCACGGGCGAAGCCGTCCCTCTGGGCGAGATTACCGAGCAGCACTTCGATGCGACCTTCGGCCTGAATACGCGCGGCACGCTGTTTGCGGTTCAGAAGGCGTTGCCGCTGTTCAACGATGGCGGATCGATCTTCATGACCGGGTCAGTTGCTTCGGTGAAAGGTTTTCCTGGTTATGGCGTGTATGCGGCGAGCAAGGCGGCGTTGCGCTCATTCGCACGCACCTGGCTTAACGAACTGAAGGGCAGGAATATCCGGGTGAACGTGCTGAGCCCGGGGCCGATCGCCACACCGATGCAGGACCAGATTCTCACCGAGGAGGCGAAGCGGATGTTCGAATCCCTGATTCCGCGGGGAAAGATGGGTCGTCCTGAGGAAATCGCGACGGTCGCGCTGTTTCTTGCGTCAGACGATTCGAGCTTCGTGAATGGGGTGGAGTTGTCTGTCGACGGCGGCTTCTCGGCCATCTGAAATCGCGCCGAAAGGCGCGTAGAAGGACCTGTCAACTCGACGAATATGATCCGGGTTGTGTCGATAAATATGGATTCCTTAAAATACTGAATGGAGAGTTCGCGTGAGCTATTCGATTATTGGCTTTGGCGCGGTAGGTCAGGCACTCGCCCGAGCGTTTGCAAGAAAGAACATCGATGTGACCGTCGCCAGCCGGCGTCCTCCCGAGATGTTGATGCAGCAGGCACAAGCGATCGGCCCCACCGTTGTCCCCAGGACGCTGCAGGATGCAATCGCGTCCGACACGATCTTCCTGGCGGTTCCGTTTTGGGAACATCGCGAAGTCGCGAAGCAGATCACAACCTGGCACGGCAAGACGATCATCGACGCGACAAATACAAATGCTCCAGTTGAAGACCTGGATGGTCAGCCATCGTCCGCGGTTGTCGCCAGGGCGTTTACCGGCGCCAGGTTCGTAAAGGGCTTTAACCATCTGTCCGCTGCCGTTCTGGCCGCTGATCCGGGCGTGAATGGCGGCAGCCGCGTCGTGTTTTTGTCGAGTGATGACGAAAATGCGGTGGCACCGGTCGCGGTTCTGGCCGAACAACTCGGTTTCGCGCCGATTGCGCTAGGACCGCTCAAGGATGGCGGCTCGCTCGTCCAGGCCAGGGGCAATACCTGGGGTAAACTGATCTTCAAGGATCTCGTCAGGTTCAAATAGCGGCGCGTCAGGACAAAGTCACAGCGGCCACGTGCATCGCTAAACGCGTGCTGATGATCTGACCGGGATTCAGTTGGTGCTGCTGAGCGAGTGCATGATGGCCGCTCGCGACCCGTCGGCCGCGAGCGCCCGTACTGCAGACGTGATGCGGACGGATGTCCGTTCGGAACTGGAAGGCGGCCATTGCCGACATGGCGACCCGAGCGACAGCTACGAGCCGAAAATACGCATTCGTCGAAATCACCGGGAGGCCATGAGCACCATGCACGATATCAGCGGTGTTGTTCGCGGGTTTGTCGAGGAAGTCCTCAACCAGGGGCGGATCGATGCCGTCGACCGGTTCTTCCGGGATGACATGGTCGAGCACGTGCCGTTTCCCGGCCAGGGTTCCGGTCTGCAAGGTCTCAAGGAGGTTCTACGTGAGATGCGGACCGCATTCCCGGATATGCACTGGACCATTGAGGAGCAACTGACTGAGCGTGACCGCGTGCTGACCCGCTTCGAGTGGACGGGCACTCATCGGGGAGCGTTCCTGGGCGTGCCCGCAACGGGGCGGCCGGTAAAGGTTTGGGGCATGGTCATCGACCGCGTGGAGGAGGGCAGGATCAAGGAAACCCGCATCATCATGGACATGCTCGGACTGATGATGCAACTCGGCGCGGTCCTTCCACCGGGTCAGTGACACCAGCATGGTCGAGCACGCACCGGCATGACTGACTGTCGATATCCCGGAAGCTATTGTTGAAGCGTTGCGGGTGCAATGGTCGGGAGTGGAAATCGCAGCGTGATTCGCCCTGAACTGAAGGCGCACAGTCGAGGCTGGATCAGCCGCTTTACGGAGTCTGGAGCGTCCCATCCTTCAGTCGTGTCTGCGTCCACGTCGTCGTCGTATTTTCGCAAGGATATTTCGCCGCCTCGACCTCGTTGATGTCCACGCCCAGGCCCGGTTTGTCATTGGCATAGACGTAGCCGTTCCTGAATTCGGGCAGGCCGGGGAATACATCGAGCAGAGCCTCTTTCGGTCCCTTCAGGTTCTGGATGACGAAATTCGGCGGCTCGGTGCCGGACCACTCCTGGACACCAAAATTGCGCGCAGGCAGATCGATATGAATATTGGCCGCGTGAGCCAATGGCGACATATCGCCTGGACCGTGCCATGCCGTCCTGACGCCGAACTGTTCGGCAAAGATCTGCAGCTTCCTGCCGGCGGTAATGCCGCCAATCTGGCTGAGATGAACCCGGATGTAATCGATCAGCCGCCCGGTAATCAGGAATTTCCATTCAGCAGGGTTGTTGAACAGCTCACCCTGGGCCAGCGGAGTGCTCGTCTTTGCCCGCAGTTGACGTATCCACTCAGCTTCTTCCAGCGGGATGGCATCTTCCAGGAAGAACAGGTCATAGGGCTCCAGTTCACATGCAAACCGGATGGCCTCGATCGGCCTTAGACGCTCATGCACGTCATGACACAAGGCAACATCGAATCCGATCCTGCTACGAATGCCATCGAACAGCTTGAGCGTCTCGCGCATATACTTTTTGCTGTCCAGGTAGACGCCGTCCATTGCTCCTTCCGGCGCGGATGAGGGTGCCTTGCCGTAGCGGGCGCCCCCATATCCGCCGCTCTGGCAACGGATATGAGTAATGCCCTGTTCCTGGTATTGCTGGATGTTGTCGCATAACTCGTTCAGATCCTTGCCGTCGGCGTGGCGATAGATCGGCACACCTTCACGGCACTTGCCGCCGAATAACTGGTACAGCGGCATGTCGGCCATCTTGCCCTTGATGTCCCACAGTGCCATGTCGATGCCGGAGATCGCATTGTTCTCGATTGGACCATTGCGCCAGTACGCGTTCTGGTGCATCAATTGCCAGAGTTCCTCGATCGCTTCGGCGTCCCTGCCGATCAGGAGCGGCCGCAGATATTCCTCGATCAGACACTTGACCGCGACATGCCGGTAGGCAAATGTCGCGCAGCCGAGCCCGTACAGTCCGTCCTGGTTGGTCTCGAGTTTGACGACAGTGAGGTTGATGCCTTCCGGCGCGGTCAGGATGACCTTTACGTCCGTAATCAGGGTTGCCATTTTCAGCCTGCCAGAATCGAATCGATAAAACGAAGCCGCATCGCGTGGTTCCTTACGTGCGGCGCAGCGAGAGCGAATCTTCATCCTTCGTGCGCTGACCGGAATGCGCCGGCACGGTGATCATCAGGATGACTGATAGAAGCAGACCGGCCGCCATGAAGATATACGAGGCCGCGGGGCTGCCGGTCGCGCCGTTCAGGTACCCGACGACGTACGAGCCCGCGAACGCGCCCAGTGCGCCGCACGCATTGACCAGACCGATCGCGCCGCCCAGCACGTTGCCTGGAATCAGTTCCGGTATCAGCGCGAAAAACGGACCATACGGTGCATACATCGTTGCGCCTGCAACGACCAGCAGCGCGAACGAAATCCAGAAGTGCGATCCGCCGATCAGGTACGAAGCCACGAACGCGATGGTCCCTATGAGCAGCAGCGGCCAGACGAACAGCTTGCGGTTGCGCGTCCTGTCCGACAGCCAGGACGCGAGCAGCATCAGGATGATTGCCGCGAGATACGGAACCGCGGCAAGCCAGCCGATCGATACGATGTCGATGGTGGACGCGGCCTTGAGAATCGACGGCAACCACATGATGAAGCCGTACACACCGATACTCCACAGCGCATGAATCGCGCAGCACTTCAGCACGATCGGCGAACGGAAGGCCGCCTTGTAGTCGCGCACCGGCGCGATGTCCGCCTGCTCGGCCTTCAGACGGGCGGCAAATTCGGTCTTTTCAGCGTCGCTCATCCAGGTGACGTTGGCCGGGCGATCCTGCACCGTAAACCACCAGACCACCGCCCAGATGAGCGCCGGCAGGCCTTCGAGGATAAACATCTCGCGCCAGCCGAAGCTGTGGACCAGATAGCCCGACACCACCGACATCCACAGCACCGTGACCGGATTGCCGAGAATGAGGAACGTGTTGGCACGCGAGCGTTCGCTGCGCGTGAACCATCGGCTGATGTACATCAGCATTGAAGGCATGACAGCCGCCTCCACCACGCCGAGCACGAAGCGCAACACCATCAGCATCGGAATGTTGCTGACCATCCCGGTCGCCGCGGCGCACAGTCCCCACAGGACCAGGCTGAAGAAGATCAGCTTCTTCACACTGTTGCGTTGCGCGTAGATCGCGCCGGGTACCTGGAACAGGCAGTAGCCGAGAAAGAACAGCGAGCCGATCAGCGACGATGTGCCCTGCGAGATACCGAGGTCCCGGTTGATCCCGGCCGCCGCGGCGAAGCCGTAGTTCGCGCGGTCGAGATAGGCCAGGCTGTAAGTGATGAAGATGATGGGCATCAGATACCACCATCTTTGGGTTGCTACGGGTTTGACGCTTTCCATGACGTCTCCAGATCGATACGTCACACAGACGGTTTGCCTCGCGCGAGCCGTTTTTTGTTTTGATGTCCCCGCGCGAACCTGCATTCAAAGCACGGCCAGCCAGCCGCCATCGACGTAGATGATCTGGCCGTTCACATAACTCGATGCTGGCGACGCCAGATACACCGCCGTGCCGACGAGTTCCTCCGGCTTGCCCCAGCGTTGCGATGGATTGCTGCTCTTGACCCACGCGTCGAAGGCGGCGTTCTCGATCAGCGGCTTGTTCATGTCGGTCAGGATGTAACCCGGCCCGATCGCGTTAGCCTGAATGTTCGACGCCGCCCACTCGGCGCTCATCGCGCGGGTCAGCATCTTGATGCCGCCCTTCGCTGCCGTGTACGCGCCGACAGTCGCGCGACCGGCTTCGCTCGTGAGCGAGCCGATGTTGATGATCTTGCCGCCCGTGCCGCGCGCGATCATGCGGCGCGCAGCCTGCTTCGCGACGATGAACGCGCTCGTCAGATTGGTGTCGATCACACGCTGCCAGTCGCTCAGTTCGAGTTCGACGAGGGGCTTGCGAAACTGGATGCCGGCGTTGTTGACGACGATGTCGACCTGCACGCCGTCCTTCTCCCATTGCGCGAACGCGTCGGCGACGGCGTGCTCGTCGGTGACGTCGAAGGCGCGGCCTCGTACGTCGAATCCTTTGGCTGCGAGCCGGCTGGCCGCTTCGGCGACCGTATCCGCACGCGTGCCGTTCAGGATCACGCTGGCGCCCGCGGTGGCCAGCCCTTCAGCAAGCGCGAAGCCGATGCCGCGAGCCGAACCGGTTACGAGCGCCGTGCGGCCGCTCAGATCGAATAGCTGTGTCATGCGCTTGTCCTCTCCATGTTCAGAAACGAGGCGCGAGTGCACCCCTCGCGACGGTTGATCCAGTCGCGATAACGCGTTGGTGTGGGGTCCGTGGCGAAGCCGTCGGACAGGTCGCTGGACGCGCTCCTAAACGGGCTGGTCGTTCACGGTGCGATTCAGCGCGGCACGATCCTCGAAATCGTTCTCCGCGCGCCGGATGAGCGTGAGGACAGCAGCCTCCGCCGTCTCCGGGTCGCCTTTCTCGATCGCGACGCACAGCGCTTCGTGCATCGGCAGCGAACGGGCCGGGCCACCGGCGATTTCAGAGCTGAGCTCGAAACTCGTGCGCAGGATCGCCGACAGCGCGTTCTGCATCTGCTGGACGAACTGGTTGTGACAGGCCGTCAGGATGGCCCCGTGAAACGCGAGGTCGGCGGGAACGTATTCACCGTGACCGGCGACCGCTCGCTCCATCGCCCTGAAGGCACGCCGCACCGCGTGCCGATCCTCCTCAGTCGCGCGCTTCGCGGCGAGCCTTGCCGCGTTCGGCTCGATGATCATCCGCAGTTCCATCAAGTCCTGGATCAGGCCGTCGTCGACCGCTTCCGCCCGCGCGCGCCACGTGATCACGTCCGGATCGAACAATTGCCATTGCGCACGCGGCAGCACGACCGTGCCATACCGGCGGCGCACTTCGAGCATGCCCTTGGCGGACAGCGATTTCATCGTTTCGCGAATGACGATGCGACTGACCTGCATCTGCTCCGCGAGAACAGGCTCTGCCGGCAGAATATCGCCCGGCATGAATTTGCCTGAACAGATCTGCTCGCCCATCTGGTTCAGAACCTGTCTGTGCAATGTGGCCATAATTCGCTCTCTAGATCATACGTATGATGTAGAAAGATAAATATGCAGATGTACCCGCGCAATAGGGGTTGACCCGAGGTCAGGCTTTCACGCGGGCGAGGTCAACGCCGTGTTCGCTCGCTGTAGTCGAATACATCCGCGAACACCCGCGAAATGGCACAGGCCGCCATCGATCGTCAGAAGAGAGCTTTCTGGCCCGACATCAGCGTTTCGAAGTCGTCGCCGAGCAGAGGAAGAATCGCGTCGGCCACAGGCTGCAACTGGCGCGTCAGATAGTGGTCGTAGTCGATGTCCGAGCGTAACGTTTCCAGCGGCTCGGGGCCTGCGCCTGTCATCACGTAGCTGATCCAGCCGCCACTCTGATATTGCAGCGGTCGGCCTCTCTCGCGATTGAGCTCGTCGGCGATGCGCGCGGCGCGCACGTGCGGCGGAACGTTGCGTTGATAGTCTTCGAGCGGACGGCGCAGCCGCTTGCGATACACCAGTTGATCGTCGAACTCGCCGCGTAGCGTTCGATGAACGTAGTCGCGGATGTAATCCTGGTAGGGCTGCCGCCTGAAGATGCGCAGATAGAGCTGCTGCTGAAACCGCTGCGCAAGCGGCGTCCAGTCGGTGCGCACCGTTTCGAGCCCTTTATAGATGACGTCTTCGGAGCCGTCCGGCAGCACCGTCAAACCCGCATAGCGTTTCTTGCTGCCTTCCTCCGCGCCGCGAACCGTAGGCATGAAAAAGCGGCGATAGTGCCGTTCGAACTGGAGTTCAAGCGCGCTTTCGAGTCCAAAGCGCGCCGCGACGTGTTGTTGCCACCACTGCGTAATGTGCGTGACCAGTGTGCGACCGATCTGCGCGGCTTCGTCCTCGGAGTGGGCGTGCCTGAGCCACACGAACATCGAATCGGTATCGCCGTAGATGACTTCGTAACCCTCTGCCTCGATCAGCTCACGCGTTTTGCGCATGATTTCGTGCCCGCGCATCGTAATCGACGACGCAAGGCGCGGGTCGAAGAAGCGGCAACCCGTCGACCCCAGCACGCCATAGAACGCGTTCATGATGATTTTCAGCGCCTGCGAGAGCGGCTTGTTCTGCTCGCGCCTGGCGGCTTCGCGTCCTTCCCAGACCTGACTGACGACAGACGGCAGACAGTGTCTGCCGCGCGAAAAGCGGGCGCCAAGGAAGCCCGGCACGGAATCCGCGTCATCGGGATGCTGCATGCCTTCCACCAGCCCGACCGGATCGATCAGAAACGTGCGGATGATCGATGGATAAAGGCTCTTGTAATCCAGCACGAGCACGGAATCGTAGAGGCCCGGGCGCGAATCCATGACGAGCCCGCCAGGGCTGGCTTGCCCGTTTATATCGCCTGGATTGGGCGCGACGAAACCCATGCGATGCATCCGCGGCATGTAGAGATGCGTGAACGCCGCGACGGATCCACCGCTGCGATCCGCGGCAAGCCCGGTGACAGTGGCGCGTTCGAGCAGGAACGTCAGCAGTTCCGTTCTGGCGAAGATGCGCGTGACCAGCTCGCAATCCTTGAGGTTGTATTTCGCAAGCGCCGGTTTGTCTTCGTCAAAGCGCCGCTGGATTTCCTCCATGCGCTGATACGGATTGTCGATGGATTTGCCTTCGCCCAGCACGGACTGCGCGACGTATTCAAGGCTGAACGACGGAAAGCTCCATGTTGCCGACTTGAGTGCCTCGATGCCGTCGATGATCAGACGCCCGGCGGCACCCGCAAAGAAATGGTTCTTTTGATGACCGTGCTCGCGCCATTCCATGACGCTTGCGCCACGCCCGAGTCTGAGCGGAACGCGATAACGTTCAGCGTGTTCCTGCAACACGCGCAGATCGAACTGGACGAGGTTCCAGCCGATAATCGCATCGGGATCGTGAGCGGCGAACCATTCATTGAGCTTTTCCAGCATCTGCGGCCGGCTTTCGCAGTATTCGAACTGAAAGTCGATGATGCTTTCGTCGCCATTCGCGGGGCCCAGCATATACACCTGGCGTTGACCGCACCCTTCCAGTGCGATCGAATAGAGGTCGCCATGAGCGCTGGTTTCGATATCGAGCGACACGAGTCTGAGTTGCGGGCGATACGCCGTGCAAGGCTTCATCTCGGCGTTCACGAGCATGCCGTTTTCGGTCGCCTCGCCGCTGAACGTGACGGGCGCCGTGATGAATCGCTCCATCATGTAGCGCTCGGGCGGAAAGATGTCCGCTTCATAGACATCGACGCCGCCGTGCCTTAACCGCTTTTCCAGCGCGCCAAGCTGGCGATAGTGCCGGCAATACATCCCCAATACGGGACGATGATGAAAATCGACGAGCCCCAGCGGACGCAACTCGACCTGGGATTCACGACGCAATACGGTCTCGGCGCGCTCGCGCTGCTCAGCGGGAATGAACGCGACCGACGTCTGCGGCCGCAGCCGGATATGACGCGGCCCCTGACCGGTTGCGAGCCAGAACTCGACCTCCGTGCCGGTGGCCGTATCGCGCCAGTGTCGGGTCAGAAGAAAGCCTTGATGTTGCTCAGTCAAACGATCGCCTTTGGATGCTCATCTCTCGGGGCAATTTTACTGTCTGCGCGGTTTCAGCGTTGTCGATTTCCTGCTGTGCCGTTCGTCGTGTCTGAAGGCGGGAAGGCTGACAACAGGCTGCGCCGCGGCGAAGCGGCTTCCCGCCCTCATTCCTGTTCAATCGAAGAAGGAGCACGTTCATGACCTACATCGACGGTTTTGTTGCAGCGGTACCTACAGCCAGTCGCGAAGCGTTCACGCAACACGCCGAGGTTGCTGCGGCGGTCTTCAGGGAGCAGGGGGCCTTGCAGGTGGTCGAATGCTGGGGCGACGACGTACCGGAAGGAACGCTGACTTCGTTTCCGATGGCCGTTAAACGCAAGGATGACGAGACCGTTGTCTTTTCGTGGATTCTCTGGCCGTCCCGTCAGGTGCGCGACAAGGGCATGCAGGCCGTCATGGCGGACCCGCGCTTGCGGCCCGAGACGAATCCGATGCCCTTCGACGGCAAACGGGCGATCTTCGGCGGCTTCGAAGTGATCGTGGAAGCCTGATCTGCCGTCGCGGTGGCCACGGGTGTGGGGAAAATCACGACGTTCGAGCCGTTCAGGGGCGCTCACCGCTAGAATGCTGCCGGACCCTGCGCCCGGCGGTGCGCGTGCTCATCGCACGCGTGCAGAGTAAAAAGCCGGCGCAAGACCGGCCTCACTCTGGAGACAAGAATGGTAACCCCTGAACAGGATCGGGCCGCGGCGTACGCGGCGGCCTCCCGTGAACCCGCCGTCCTCGCCATCGACGCGGGCACCATTTCCGCGCGTCTGGACCGGCTGCCCGCGACACGTTCGATCTGGAAGCTCGTCGTTCTGCTAAGCCTTGGTTTTTTCTTTGAGCTGTACGATCTGCTTTATACCGGCTACGTGGCGCCCGGGCTCGTCAGGAGCGGTCTGCTGACCGCCACGACGCATGGCCTCTTTGGCACAACCGGCATCGCAAGTTTTATCGCCGCGCTATTTGCGGGCCTCTTTGTCGGCACGATCGCCTGCGGTTTTCTTGCCGACCGTTTTGGGCGCCGCGCAATCTTCACGTATTCGCTGCTGTGGTACACGGTCGCCAACGTCATCATGGCGTTCCAGGAGACCGCACTCGGGCTGAACGTCTGGCGTTTCATAGCGGGTGTGGGTATTGGCGTCGAACTCGTGACGATCGGCACGTACATCGCGGAACTGGTGCCGAGGCAGATTCGCGGCCGGGCATTCGCCTGCGAGCAGGCAGTCGGCTTCACGGCCGTACCAGTGGTGGCGTTTCTCGCGTATCTGCTGGTGCCGCATGCTTTCTTCGGGCTCGATGGCTGGCGCTGGGTGGTGCTGATCGGCGCGCACGGCGCGCTCTTTGTGTGGTGGATTCGCCGCGCGTTACCCGAGAGCCCGCGATGGCTCGCGCAGCAGGGCCGTCTCGACGAGGCGGACCGTGTGATGACGGCGCTCGAAGCCAGAGTAGAGGCCGAATACGGCCGGCCGTTGCCGCCGCCGGAGCAGGTCGTCGCGATGCCGGAACGCGGCCGGTTCCGCGATATGTGGATGCCCCCGTACCGTTCGCGCACGTTGATGATGGTGATCTTCAACGTCTTCCAGACGGTGGGGTTCTATGGCTTCGCCAACTGGGTGCCGACGTTGCTGATCAAGCAGGGCATCACGATCACAACGAGCCTGCTGTATTCGAGCATCATCGCGCTGGCTGCACCGCTGGGACCTGTGATCGGGCTTGCGATCGCGGATCGTTTCGAGCGCAAGAGCGTGATCGTGGCGACGGCGGGTGCGATCGTGGTGTGCGGTTTGTGGTTCAGCCAGGTGTCGGACGCGTTGTTGCTGGTCGGGCTTGGCGTGTGCCTGACGCTGGCAAGCAACATCATGTCGTACAGCTTTCACGCGTATCAGGCCGAGCTGTTCCCGACGAGCATCCGTGCGCGCGCGGTCGGCTTTGTCTATTCGTGGAGCCGTTTCTCCGCGATCTTTACCGCGTTCCTGATTGCTGCTGCGTTGCGGCAGTTTGGTTCGACAGGTGTGTTCGTGCTGATCGCCGGCGCGATGCTGATCGTCATGGCGGCGATTGGATTGATGGGCCCGCGCACGAAGGGTCGTGCGCTTGAAGCAATTTCGCACTGAACCTGACGATCCCGGGAGGGATCGTCCACGTGATACCCTGGCATGTGGCCTTCCTCAAGCCTCCAGCGCCAGCAACGCAAACGTCGCGAGCCAGTGTTCGCCCATGTAGTCGCCTGCGACGTGATCCAGCGCAGCCGCCAGATGCGTATCGGCCGCTTCGAAGAGTACAGTGGCGCGCGCATCGCCCGAAGGCAGTGCCCGCGCGATCGAGCGTTGACACCACGCACGGCTGAGATTCAACCCGTCGAGGTGCGCGATCTTTCCGTCCGTACGGTCTGTCACCGTGGCCGGTATGAAAAGCGTCGCGGGTTTGCACGCGGCAATATCCGGCAGGAAGCGCGTGAACCACGCGATAAATTCCTCCGGTGGCAACACGCGTTGCATCAATGCGGCTTCCATCAGCGATGGCGACAGAAATTCGTCACCTGACGGCTCCCACGCCTGGCACGCAGCGTCTTCCAGATACCACCGCTTCGACGTGTCGGAGATCAGGCCGGCGAGTGACCGATGCCCCGTCTGACGCGCGAAATCGAGCGCGAGCGAAAGCGCAAACGCCGTGTTGAAATGCGTGCCGACGCGCAACGGATACGTCGACTTCGGCAGAAATTCCTCGAAGCGTTCGACAAACGTCTGGGTTAGCGGCGCGATTGTCGTGGCCCAGGTTGAAGCCCGCGGCAAGCTCATTGACTGCACCTGTGCCGCGAGTGCAAGCAGCCAGCCCCAGCCATATGGACGTTCGAAACCGCGATTGTGCGGCAGATCGAGATAGGCCATCTCACCTGCGACGTTCGCCGCGGTGAAATGCTCATCGACGACTGCGATGATGCGCTTCGCTTCGGGCAGGTCCGGAAAGCGGTCGATCAATCTCAGCACGAGCCAGTAACCGTGCACGCACGAATGCCAGTCGTAGCTGCCATAGAAAACCGGATGCAGCGCGCGCGGCCCTTGCACGTCTTGCGGGCCGGCCAGCGAATGGGTCAGCTTGTTCGGATATTCGCGCGTCAGATGATCGAGCGCCAGCGTAGCGAATTTCGATGCGATAGCGGAAGTGAGTTGAGTGGTCATCGGTACACCAGCAAAAACGTTAGCCTGCATTTTGCAGGCACCTAACGATTGTGCCCCACGTGTGTTGAAGACGCACGCACAACGCACCCAGACGTTGTTCGAATCCTCACGATTTCGCTTTCACGAGAATCGCGGGCGTATCCGGCGCGCCCATTCTGTTTGCTGCATCCAGCGGCGTAAACCCACCCGAGTCGCGTGCTTCAGGATTGGCGCCGTTCGCGATCAGGAGGTCGACGATCTCCGTGCGATTGAACATCGCGGCGATCATGAGCGCGGTGCGGCCATCGGGTGACGCGCCTTCGACATCCGCACCCTGTGCGAGCAATGTTTCAACGACGTTCCTGAATCCTTTAAATGCAGCGCCGGCAATCGGCGTCTGGCCATTGTCGTTGCGCAGGTTGGGATCCGCACCATGTTCCGCAAGCGTTCGCACGGCATCGACGTGCCCGTGATACGCCGCGAGCATCAGCAGGCTGTCGCCTTTCTCGTTGCGAAGATTGGGCGGCACACCTTTCTCGATCACGACAGCGAGCGTGGCGGCGTCGCCGCGTCGGGCGAGGTCGAAGACTTCGCGTGCCACCTCGATGAGATCAGGATCGATTTCGGTCGAGGGCTGTGGCTTCGCGGATGAGTTGGGATGACCTGTCAAAGTGGACTCCTTCCGTCAGGACACGCCGCGAGGCGGCGTCGGGACTTCAGTCAGGATACGCATTTTGTGCGAAACGTGTGCGCGGCTTGTGCTCGCCTTCAGGCCGCGCCCGTGCCGGCTTCCTTGCGCGTACGCCGCGTCATGGTCGCGGTTTTATCCGCGTGTCCCGCCTTGTGCGCTGCTTCGACCACCTCGAGTTGACGCGTTGCCTCGCCTACCACATGCCGAAACTGCAGTAGCGCGCCGAGCGACGCGTCGGGCGGCTGCAGCGCCGACCACAGCACGTCGATCAGACGGTCGGCGGTCGCGTCGATATCGATCCGGCGATTGACCAGCGTCGCGTCCCAGAGCACATGTTCCATTGGCCCGAACACCATCGAGCGCAACAGCCGCAGCGGCACATCCTGCCGGATCTGGCCGGTTTCCTGTCCCTGCGCCAGCACCCGCATGAGCGGTGCCGTGTAACGGCGTTGCAGTTCAACCAGCGCCTCGCTGAGTTCATGTTGACGCGCGCGGCCTTCCGACAGCACGAGCGAACACAGGCCGGTGCCGTTCACCAGCATCAGGCGAAGGTGCATCCGCACGATGAACGCGAACTGCTGACGCACCGTGCCGTCGCGGGGCAGGCCCGATTCGATGGCGTCGATGATCTCGTCATACCAGTCTCCGATCACGCGCGCGCACAGTTCGCGTTTGCCGCGGAAATAACTGAATACGGTGGCCTCGGAAATGCCGAGCCGCTGTGCGATTTCGGACGTGGTAGCGCGCTCGTAGCCCTTTTCGGAGAAAACGTCGCGCCCCGTCTGAAGGATTTCCTTTACACGCTGTTGCGATTTGCGCCCGGCCGGCAGGCGGCGCGATGGAGGCAATTTGGCCTTCGGCACGGCCATGATTTGAGTCCAGTTCAGTTTTAAGCGCTCGATGCGCACGATGAAATCCATGTTAGCACGACAGAATCAGTCTGCAAGGCGGATTATGAATAATTGAGTGTGGCTCAAAAAACATATTGACGTATACGTAAATGTGGCGTGAAATTCGCCTTGAGCGGCCGCGACGCATGGATCATCATGGGAGCGGCCAGAGAGGATCGCTGAGCCCCGCTCAGAAAGCCGGCACGCCCAGCCAGGGCGGCCGCCACGGAATTCCAGGAGACATCCATGACGCATCTGCCCGGTTTGCAGTTTCCGCTTGGTGAAGAAATTGAAATGCTGCGCGACAGCATTGCAGGATTCGCCGCTAAGGAAATCGCGCCACGTGCCGCGGAAATCGACCGCACCGATCAATTCCCGATGGACCTGTGGCGCAAATTCGGCGACCTCGGCGTGCTGGGCATGACGGTCTCCGAGGAATACGGCGGCGCGAACATGGGCTATACGGCTCATATGGTCGCGATGGAGGAAATCTCGCGTGCATCGGCTTCGGTGGGTCTTTCGTATGGCGCGCACTCCAATCTCTGCGTGAACCAGATTCACCGCAACGGCACCGAAGCGCAAAAGCGCACATACCTGCCGAAGCTGCTATCGGGCGAACACGTCGGCGCGCTTGCGATGAGCGAGCCGAATGCGGGTTCGGACGTGGTCAGCATGAAACTGCGCGCCGAAAAGAAAGGCGACCGCTATGTGCTGAACGGCACGAAGATGTGGATCACCAACGGCCCCGACTGCGACACGCTCGTGGTCTACGCGAAGACCGATGTCGAAGCGGGCTCGCGCGGCATTACCGCGTTTATCGTCGAGAAGGGCATGAAGGGCTTTTCGGTTGCGCAGAAGCTCGACAAGCTCGGCATGCGCGGTTCGCACACCGGCGAACTCGTATTCGAAAACGTCGAAGTGCCGGAAGAAAACATCCTGGGCCAGCTGAACGGCGGCGTGAAAGTGCTGATGAGCGGGCTCGACTACGAACGTGCGGTGCTGGCGGGCGGCCCGACGGGCATCATGGTCGCGGTGATGGATTCGGTCGTGCCGTATATCCACGATCGCAAGCAGTTCGGTCAGTCGATCGGAGAATTCCAGCTGATCCAGGGCAAGGTCGCGGATCTGTACACCACGCTGCAGGCGTGCCGCGCGTATCTGTACGCGGTTGGCCGTCAGCTCGACACGATCGGCTCGGAACATGTGCGCCAGGTGCGCAAGGATTGCGCGGGTGTCATTCTCTACACCGCTGAAAAGGCGACGTGGATGGCCGGCGAAGCGATCCAGATTCTGGGCGGCAACGGTTATATCAACGAGTATCCGGTGGGGCGTCTGTGGCGCGATGCGAAGCTCTATGAAATCGGCGCCGGTACGAGCGAAATCCGACGCATGCTGATTGGCCGCGAGCTGTTCGCGGAGACGATGTAAGTCCGCCCACGCGCCGAACCGGAGAGCCACGCGATGCCGATCATAGAAACAAAACTGAATCCGCGCTCGGACGATTTCCGCGCAAACGCGGCAGCGCTGGAGGCGCTGGTTGCCGATCTGAAGGCAAGGATCGCAGCGCTCTCGCTGGGCGGGGGCGCTGCCGCACGTGACAAGCACGTCTCGCGCGGCAAGTTGCTGCCGCGCGAGCGTATCGCGCAACTGCTCGATCCAGGCACGCCGTTTCTCGAACTGTCGCAGCTCGCGGCGTTCGGCATGTACAACAACGATGCGCCGGGGGCCGGTGTCATCACGGGCATCGGGCGCATTGCCGGGCAGGAGTGCGTGATCGTCTGCAACGACGCGACGGTGAAGGGGGGGACGTATTATCCGGTCACGGTCAAGAAACACGTGCGCGCGCAGGAAATCGCCGCGGAAAACCGCTTGCCATGCGTGTATCTCGTCGATTCGGGCGGCGCGAACCTGCCGAATCAGGACGACGTGTTTCCGGATCGCGATCACTTCGGGCGCATTTTCTATAACCAGGCGAATCTTTCGGCTGAAGGCATTCCGCAGATCGCGGTCGTGATGGGCTCGTGTACGGCAGGCGGCGCCTATGTGCCCGCGATGAGCGACGAGTCGATCATCGTCAGGAACCAGGGCACGATTTTTCTCGGCGGTCCGCCGCTGGTGAAGGCCGCAACCGGCGAAGTGGTCAGCGCCGAAGATCTTGGCGGCGGCGACGTGCATACACGTCTGTCCGGTGTCGTCGATCATCTTGCGCAAAACGACGCGCATGCGCTGGCGATTGCACGCAGCATCGTCGGCAACCTGAACCGTGTGAAGCAGCCGCCTGTCGCGCTGCGTGAGCCCAGGCCGCCGCGCTACGACGTCAAAAACATGTATGGCGTGATTCCCGTCGATACGCGCAAGCCGTTCGATATCCGTGAGGTGATCGCGCGTGTCGTCGACGATTCAGCGTTCGACGAATTCAAGGCCCGCTATGGCACGACGCTTGTTTGCGGCTTCGCGCATATCTGGGGACACCCCGTCGGCATCATTGCGAACAACGGCATCCTGTTTTCCGAATCAGCGCTCAAGGGCGCGCACTTCATCGAGCTGTGCTGCCAGCGCAAGATTCCGCTCGTGTTCCTGCAGAACATCACGGGCTTCATGGTGGGCCGCAAGTATGAAAACGAAGGCATCGCGCGCAACGGCGCGAAGATGGTGACGGCGGTCGCAACCGCGAAAGTGCCGAAGTTTACGGTGATCATCGGCGGCTCGTTCGGCGCGGGGAATTACGGCATGTGTGGCCGCGCGTATTCGCCGCGCTTTCTGTGGATGTGGCCTAACGCGCGCATTTCGGTGATGGGTGGCGAGCAGGCAGCGTCGGTTCTCGCAACGGTCAAGCGCGATGGCATCGAAGGAAAGGGTGGCACGTGGACAGCGGAACAGGAAGAAGCGTTCAAGCAGCCGATCCGCGAGCAGTACGAGCATCAGGGTCACCCGTATTACGCAAGCGCGCGCCTGTGGGACGACGGCGTGATCGATCCGGCGCAGACGCGCGATGTGCTGGGTCTGGGGCTGTCGGCTGCGATGAACGCGCCAATCGGGGACACGCGTTTCGGCGTGTTCAGAATGTGACACACGCGAAGGAGTCGTGCGGCATGCAATACGATCATATGGACGTCGCGTTTGCCGCTCAAGTGGCGACCGTGACGCTGAATCGCCCCGACGTGCGCAACGCGTTCAACGAAGCGATGATTGCGGAGTTGACCGATGCGTTCGAATCGATGGGCGAACGGCAGGACGTGCGCGCGGTCGTGCTGGCCGCGAACGGCAAGGCGTTTTGCGCGGGCGCGGACCTGAACTGGATGAAGAAGATGGCGGGCTTCTCGGATGACGAGAACCGTGCCGACGCGATGCGTCTCGCGAACATGCTGAGCGCGATTTATCGCTGCCCGCAACCCGTGATCGCGCGCGTGAGTGGCGACGCGTACGCTGGCGGCATGGGGCTGATTGCCGCGTGCGACATCGTGGTGGCGGTCGATACGGCGCGCTTCTGCCTGTCCGAGGCGCGTCTTGGCCTGATTCCCGCGACGATCGCGCCGTATGTCATCCGTGCGCTTGGCGAGCAGGCTTCTCGCCGCTACTTCACGACGGCCGAGCAGTTCGATTGCGCGACCGCGTTGCGGCTCGGACTGGTGAGCGAAATGGTCACCACGGACCAGCTCGACGCAACCATACAGCAACTCGTCGAGACGCTGATTGCAAACAGCCCGCACGCGGTACGCGAGTGCAAACGGCTCGTGCAGGACGTGGCGGGCCGTACGCTCGACGCCGCATTGATCGAAGACACCGCGGCGCGAATAGCGCGCGTACGGGCAAGCGAGGAAGGCCGCGAAGGCGTTGCGTCGTTCCTTGAAAAGCGCGCGCCCGCATGGCGTACCTGATGCAACGAACGCACGCACGCGTCGCATGCGCGACGCCCAGCATAAAGAACAGCCCGGGAGCGAGACACCTCATGTTCAACAAGATCCTGATTGCAAACCGGGGCGAGATCGCGTGCCGCGTGGCGGCTACCTGCAAGCGCCTCGGCATCGCGAGCGTCGCGGTGTATTCCGACGCGGACGCGAATGCAAAGCACGTCTTCGCGTGCGACGAGGCGGTTCATATCGGCGGATCGACGGTGGCGGAAAGCTATCTGCGCATCGAACGCATCATCGAGGCCGCGCGTTCGACGGGCGCGCAGGCGGTGCATCCGGGCTACGGCTTCCTGTCGGAAAACGAGGATTTCGCGCATGCGTGCGAGAAGGCCGGCATCGTATTTATCGGGCCGCCGGTCAGCGCGATCGCCGCGATGGGTTCGAAGGCGGCAGCCAAGGCGTTGATGCATTCGGCCGCCGTGCCGCTCGTGCCGGGTTATCACGGCGACGATCAGGACGCGGCGCTGCTGCATCGCGAGGCCGATTCGCTCGGCTATCCGGTGCTGCTGAAAGCGAGCGCGGGCGGTGGCGGAAAAGGCATGCGGGTGGTCGAGCGTAGCGAGGATTTCGCGGCGGCGCTGGCGTCATGCAAGCGTGAAGCGGCGAGCAGCTTCGGCAACGATCGCGTGCTGATCGAAAAATACCTGACGCGGCCACGGCACGTCGAAGTGCAGGTCTTCGCCGACACGCAGGGCGGTGCAGTGTGGTTGTTCGATCGCGACTGCTCGGTGCAGCGGCGCCACCAGAAAGTGCTTGAGGAAGCGCCGGCGCCGGGTCTCGACACATCGTTGCGTATCGCGATGGGCGAAGCGGCGGTTGCCGCGGCGCGCGCGGTGAATTACGTCGGCGCGGGCACCGTCGAATTCATCATGACCGGCGACGCATTCTATTTCATGGAAATGAACACGCGCCTGCAGGTCGAGCATCCGGTCACGGAGATGGTGACGGGCCTCGACCTTGTCGAGTGGCAATTGCGCGTTGCCTCAGGTGAACCGTTGCCGCTGACGCAGGACGAATTGCGCGTCGACGGCCATGCGATCGAGGCGCGCATCTACGCGGAAAATCCCGCGCGCGGTTTTCTGCCCTCGACGGGTACGCTCAAGCATCTGCGGATGCCGGAAGGTGTCGAGTTCTCGCCCGGCGACGCGGCGGGTGGCCGGGCGACAGTGCGCATCGATAGTGGCGTGCGTGAAGGCGACACGATTACGCCGTTCTACGACCCGATGATCGCGAAGTTGATCGTGCATGGCGCGACACGCGACGAAGCGCTGGCCCGGATGAACCGCGCATTGCGCAAATGCGAGGTGGTCGGGCCGTCCACGAACGTCGAATTCCTGCAACGGATCGTGACCAGTGAGCCGTTTTCATCGGCGGATCTCGACACGGGGCTGATCGAGCGCCATCACGAAGCGCTCTTTGCGCCGCTGCAAAAGCCTTTCAGGGAAGCGCTCGCGCTGGCGTGCGGCGCATTGCTGACGCGCGAAGGCGGTACCGCTCACGGCGCATCGCCGTGGGATGCACTGTCGCACTGGCGCCTGAATGGTGGCTATACGCAAACGCTTTCATGGCGCGACGTCGACAGCGAAACGGCGTTTTCTGTCACGTTCGCGCGCGACGGCGAAATGCAGACGCTCGATCACGCAGGCCAGCGCGACACGTTCACGTGGTGGAGCGGCGAAGACGCGCATGAGTTCGGCGCGACGACGGGCGACTCACGCGTGACAGGTCGTGTGTTTATCGATGGCGACGTTTTCCACGTGTTTTGCCGCGGTTTCGCGTTTGCATTCGAGTGGCAGAACCTGCTTGCCCATGCAGCCGATGCCGAGCACAGCGAAGGCAGGCTGACCGCGCCGATGCCGGGCAAGGTAATCGCGGTGCTGGTCGAACCGGGGACGGTGGTGGAAAAGGGCACGCCGCTCATCGTGATGGAAGCCATGAAGATGGAGCACACCATCGGCGCGCCCGCAGCGGGCACGGTCGCGGAAGTGTTGTATGCGGTGGGAGATCAGGTGGCCGACGGCGCGCAGCTGCTGGTGATGGAAGTGGGTTGACTTCGCGTGCCGGATCAGGCGAGGCGCGTATAGCCAAAGGCAAGCGCTTCGTTCTCCAGTTGTTCAATACGCGCATAGTCCGTCAGTGACAGCGTGGAAAACCCCTTCAGGCGCAGCCGTTTTGCGCGAACGGGGTCGGCGCGCAGCGCGTTATCCAGTGCACTTCGAAGCGCCTCGACGGTAGATGCGTCAACGTCGCTGCTGGCGACCAGCGGTAGCCCCGGCGACGCCTGCGTCCACGCAACCTCGCGCACCGACTGTGCGAGTTGAGGTAACCCGTCCCGCACGAACGCCATCGTCACACAATCGATCGCCGCGATATCCGCCCGGTTTCCGGCGATTGCCGTGAGTGAGCCGATATGCGAACCGGTAACAACCGCTTCGCTAAAGAACGAACCATCGCGTGAAAGCGGCGCGATCACATGTCGCAGTGCATTCATTCCGCTATTTGAGTCGAGCTGGTTGAATGCGACCCGCAGGCCGCGCGACGTTTCAAGCGAATGAACGGGTCCATCGGCACGCGTCATGATCACACTCGAATAGTTCGGACCGGCACAACCCGGCGCATCGAATTCCGGTGTCGCGACCAGTTGCACGTGTTCGTGCAGCCCGTGCATCAACGGGTAACCGCAGGTCTGCGAAATCAGGAGATCCGCGCGGCGCCAGAATGTGTGCAGCGGCTCGTCCGCTTCGACGATATGTGTCAGCGGCGCCGTGTCGCGCAGAACGTCGGCGAGAAACGCACGCCAGTCCGCAGCGAGGGCGGGCGTCACGTTGTACATCGGAAGCGAGGCGATCCAGTTCATGCCGCCGATTCTGGCATATCGGCCGGGTCGCCGCCGTGGCGCCTTGCGCGCCCGAGGCGGTTGACGTCTTTCGCTCTCATGACTCAACGTGGCATCAAACCGCTAACCCGAACCTCGGGCAACTGAAGGTCACGTCCTCGCTCGTCCGCCGTTTCCGGTATCGGGACTAACCCTGGAAGCGAACTTTTTCAGCCCCGACTGCTTGTGCCCGAAGTGGACAAAGAGATATTGTAAGAATCAAATGTACATAATGCGTCGCGAAAAACATTTTACCGGTGTCCGACTGGTTTGACCGTTCAGGGATGACCATAGGCAAAAATGGAGGAGATGAGAGCATGTACGCCATCCTGACTGGAATAAAAGCGGCAATAGACGCCCTGGGTCCAACAGTGCTAATGCCCATCGTGATCTTCCTCATTGCGGTCGTCCTGGGCGCCAGGCTGGGCAAAGCTTTCCGCGCGGCCGTTACCATTGGTGTGGCTTTCATCGGTATCAATCTGGTGCTTGGTCTGATGTTCACGTCCATTGGCCAGGTAGCACAAGCTATCGTGACTAATACCGGCATCAAGCGAGACATCATTGATGTGGGCTGGCCTTCGGCGGCTGCGATCGCTTTTGGTTCTTCAGTTGGACTGTGGGTCATTCCGGTCGGTATTCTGGTGAATATAGTCTTCCTGCTGATGCGCTGGACACGCACGCTGAACGTGGATGTGTGGAATTTCTGGCATTTCGCCTTCGTCGGTTCACTTGTCGTTGCGGCAACCGACAATCTTGCCTATGGCATTGCCGTCGCAGCGATCGTCGCGGCGCTTTCGCTGCTTTTCGCGGACTGGTCGGCCCGCGCGGTGCAGCAGTTTTATGGCGTGCCGGGCATTTCCGTCCCGCACCTCGCTTCGGCGCAGATCCTGCCCATTGCGATTGTGCTGAACTGGGCCATGGATCGCATTCCAGGCGTCAAAAAAATTAACATCAGTACCGAAACCATCGAGCGTCGCTTTGGCGTGTTCGGGGAGCCGGTCGTCCTCGGCCTTGTCCTCGGGCTTGCGCTCGGGCTTATCGCCTTCTACAACGCGGGCAAACTGGAAGTCGTACTCGCCAAGGTACTCAGCACGGGCATCACGCTCGCCGCGGTCATGCTGCTCCTGCCGCGAATGGTGAAAATCCTGATGGAAGGTCTCCTGCCGGTTTCCGATGCAGCACAGGCGTTCGTTCGCAAGCGCACGGGGGATCGTGAATTGCTCGTCGGGCTCGATTCGGCAATTCTGATTGGCCATCCTGCGGCCATTTCATCGTCACTGATTCTGGTGCCGATCGCCATCGTCCTGTCGATCATCCTGCCCGGCAACCACGTGATCCTGTTTGCTGATCTCGCGGTGATTCCCTTTATCGTCGCATTGACTGCACCGCTCCTGAAGGGCAATGTTTTTCGCATGGTTGTGGTCGGCACGGTGACACTTGCCATCGGTTTCTATGTCGCGAATGCGCTGGCGCCGCTCTTTACACATGCAGCCGTGGCGTCGGGTTTCAAACTGCCGGCTGGCGCCTTGCAGATCACTTCGGTGGTCGATGGGTTCCTGTGGGTACCTTATGTTGTTATCAAGGCCGTCCAATGGCTCGGCGCTGGCGGTATTGTTCTGCTTGCCCTGGTCGTTGCCGCTCTGTTCTGGCTATACCGACGTAATACGGCTGGCTGGGAACGGGCTGCAGGCGCTGAGGACGAACAGCTGGAACAGGTTGATGAGCAGTCGGAGCAGACTGCTGCGTGATTGCCGGTCGTACTGTCGCGGGTATTGATGCTGGAATCGGTATCCTGCGAGGATGATTCAAGGAGCGTACGGTGGTAAATAGTCTGATGGCGGTTCTCGAACCGGAAGCGATAGTGCTTCAGAGCGAGGCGAAGACAAACGAAGAGATCATCCTGATACTCGCTCGGGAACTCGAACGACTTGGCTATGTGAAGCCGGGTTTTGCCAATGCCGTGATAGAGCGCGAACGGTCGTTGCCAACCGGGCTAAAAATGGAAGGCGAGGGCAATGTCGCTGTTCCGCATACCGACCCCTGTCATGTCCTTAAGGCCGGGGTCGCGATGGCGACGCTAAAAAATCCTGTTGCATTCGCCAATATGGAGGATCCCGAGGAGAGCGTTAGCGTTGATGTTGTTTTTCTGCTTGCTATTAACGACAAAGACAAACAGATCGAGACCTTGCAGACGATTATCGCAACTATTCAGGACGCGTCGGCGATAAGGGCTTTGAAGTGTGCCAGGACGCTGGAAGAAGTCAAATCGGTGTTTGGACAATGGAGCGGAACGAAAATGGCCAGGATTAAAACGATTCTGTTTGCGTGCGGCACCGGTGTTGCGACGTCTACAGCAGTGAATGTGGCCGTGACGGAAGAAATGAAGAAGAGAGGATTAACCTTCAATGCCCAGCAGGCTAAAGCTACAGAGGTTCTCTCGCTTGCCGACAACGTCGATTTCATTGTGGCAACGACGCCAATCTCTGCTTCCGTGACGAAGCCAGTAATCAAGGGACTGGCCTTTCTCACTGGCATCGGCAAAGACAAGGTTCTCGACGAGATTGAGGCGGCGCTGCGAAAGTAGTGTGAAGGTGCTCCGCTTTCGACGACTTGCATCCGGGTTACGGGTCGCCCCAGGCGTGTTCTTATGAAAGACGGGTGGAAGCAGACGGATTCCTCTGGATGAAATCAGACAGATTGCCATGCACCGGATGCGCAACCGGTGCGAATGCATAAAGCTTTAACCATTCGCTGTAACCCTTTACCAGAAAGCCTCCTGAGCGTTCTATGTATTGCTGGCGGGACGTTTCATAGACTTCCCGGAGTGCGAACCAGGGCACATGTGGCAGGTCGTGATGTATCGCATGATAGTTATTGTTCAGAAAAAGAAGCCGCCAGAAGAACGCAGCCTCATTGATGACTGAGCGATGCTGACCGGAACCGGCGGTGCGATGTTCATGAAACGAGCGCACAGACCCGACAGACAGCGCCGCATAGCCGACACCGGCAATAAAAACCCATGCCGGCAGGCCGCACGCTACGTTCAGCCAGTACGTCAACGCAACGAGCGCGATGCAATGCATGAGCCACGTGGGTACATCGCTCAAGTCACCCCCAGCGATCCTGCGAATTGCTTCGCTCGCCGTCGTCGCGATTGAAAACGCAGGTCCGAATAACAGGCGCCCGATAAATGTGTTGCGGACCGTGAGCAGCGCGCGCATCAGGGCCCCCGTCCGTTGCCACGCTCGATGCGTAACAAAATAGCTTTCCGGATCGAGCGATGGATGCGTCAAATGCGAATCGGCGTGATGCTGAAGATGCAGGTCGCGATAGATGCCATACGGAAACCACACCGCAAGCGGCGCGAAGCCGAGCAGCCCGTTCAGCAGGCGTGAGCGTGTCGGATGACCGTGCATCAGTTCGTGTTGAAGGGACATGTACCACGCGCTGAGGAAGGCGAGAAGAACCGCGGCAACCGGCACACCGAGTGCGCGAACGTGAACCGCGACACCGAACCAGGATGCGTAAATCGTCGCGATCACCACCCACGTCGGCCATTCGGTGCGCCACGTCAGCGTGGTGGCGAGGTGGGCCAGGGTACGGCGCTGGGTGTCGTCGAGATAGTTCGCCACAGGCTGGTCCGCATCGTTACGAAAGGCTGCTGATACTGCGCGACGCGGTTAGACGGCACGCCATTGAAGCCGATCGTAAAGGCCCATGTCGAATGACAGAACCAATTTCTCGCGGAAAGCATGTGCTGAAAAACGGAAAGCCTGTTTCAACGGAATGAAGCGCGTGTCAGCTCTTCCGTGCGAGTTTGCACGCGTGGTCCATCAGCGGTTCCGCCGAGCCGCTGCCGTCGTCGAGATCCAGGCTGCTGTTGACGATCAGCCATCCGTCGCTTGCCGCGGAAGGGCCCGCGCCGGTCACGAGGATCGTCTGCGACGCCATCGTCGTATCGTCCGGAAGATTACGCGCGACGACCCTGAACGGATCGTCGGTCCCGGCAATCGAGGCGACGCGCATGATGCGGTAGCGGTTTCCGTCGATCGTCTCCCAATGCCATTTGCCCGGCGCGTTGCGACGATATCGCGCGAGCACATCGATCACGTCTTTGCGCAGGCAGTCGATATGGATGTGCAGTTGCGACTGCGTACGGCGATACGGGGAGTTGATTTCCAGCCCGAGTTGCTCGTCGCCGAGTTCCTGTTTGACGGCCTTTTGAACGTACGTGCGGGCGTTCCACGCGTCGGACCAGTACGGCCTCGCATCGTCAGCGATGACTTGCGGGCTTTCGATGCCAGTCACGCGATCGGTTGGAATCAGCAGGTACTGCGATGAACCGTTGATGTCCTTGAGAATAGCGTAATGCGCCTGCAGGTCGACGCGAGTGCAGAAACCGGGTGTTCCGGATGATTGCATCGACATCACGCACTGGCCGTCGACGATGCGCCACAGCGCGTTCGAATCAGCCGCGGCGAGCGTCGCGCAGCCACTGCCGGTGGCGGCTAGCACGACGCTGATGAAAGTGCAGAGCGCGAAACGCATGGGGCGTCGGTTCCGTTATGTTGGGTGATCTCGCGTGAGCTGACGTGGCTGCGCCGCGTGTCGTTCGTAAAGTGCCCGCACGTACGTCAGATGCTGCTCGGCCGCGCTGCGCGCCTTGTGCGCGTCGCGTGCCACGATCGCATCGTAGATGGCCTGGTGCTGCTCGAGGAGCTGCCGTTCCATCGCGTCGTCGTAATCGATGAGCCGGTGCGACTGACGCATCGATTCGCGGATCAGCGTGTGGATGCCGTGCATCACGTGCGCCAGCGCGACGTTGTGCGTCGAATCGGCAATCGCGAGGTGAAACGCAGCGTCGAGATCCGCAAGATGCGTGCGGTCGGATGACAATGCGCAGGTCTTTAATGCCTCAAACGCGGTGCGGATCGCAGCGAGATCATCGGGCGTCGCGCGCTCGGTTGCGTAGACCGTTGCGATCGATTCAAGGCCTTGCCTGAGCTCCAGGATATCGGAGCGCGTACGCGTGTTTTGCAATAACAGTTCGGCGAGGGGCTTTGAAATGACCGTGGCTGTCATATCGACCACCACGAAGCCGCCGCGACCGGTCATTTCGATGTAGCCGTCGGCTTCGAGCCGGATCAGCGCTTCGCGCAGCGAAGGGCGCGATACGCCGAGCTGCGTCGCGAGCTCGCGTTCGGCAGGCAGACGGTCGCCCGGGCGCAGCGCGCCTTCCGCGATCAACGCCTTGATCTGCTCCGACACGACATCGGAAAGGCGCTTGCGGGTGAACGTCGGGATCGGGCGAAATTGCATGGTTTCGGTGGACGTGGCGGCAGGCGGCGACGCGACCCGCTTCGCGAGGTTGACGCGAGGCAGGACCACAGTCGCCGGAACGCAGCGATTATAGCGTCCGCATGCGCGCGCTCCGGCACACGCAGGGCGGTTACAGGGCTGGAGCCGCGAGCGAACCCAATATCTGTTCGAACGCGATGCCGATCGCAAGCAGGCGCCGGTCGCTGCCAGTCGGGCCGTCCAGTTCGATGCCAACAGGGCGCCCGTCCTGCGTCATGCCCGCGGGCAACGAAAGGCCCGGAATGCCCGCATTGCTGGCCGGGTCGGTATTGCGCAGGAACGCTGCCATTTCATCGAGCGTCTCGCCGTCGTCGATCGTCACCGTGGACGAGCCGTTCATCTCGTCAATGGGCACGGCGGCGAGGATCGTGGTGGGGAAAAGCAGCGCGTCGATCCGGTGCGTGTTGAAAGTTGCGTCATATAGCTGCTGAAGCTGCGGGCGCCACGTGTGCATCGCCGCGTCGTATTGACTGGCGAACACGTCGGCGATGATCGCGTCGTACGCGCTGCGCACGTCCGGGCACGCAATGCGCGCGGCGATATCCACCACGGTTTTCACGGGCGCATTGTTGGCGACGAGCCACGCAGGGACATCGTCGACGGGTTCGTGCAGCGCCACGGGCGAGCTGACCTTGTCGTTCAACTCGATCAGCCCGGGCATGTCGAGCTCGACGAAGACCACGCCCGCTGCCGCGAGGCGCGCCACGGCAGCGCGCGCGACGCTTTCGAGCGCGCGTTCCAGGCCTTCCCAGAGCGGCGCGGGCAAGCCAATGCGCAGGCCCGCAAGCGAAACGGCGGGCAGCGTGGTATCGCCCGCGATGACGCCGTCGAGCAGCGCAATATCGGCGACGGTGCGCGCCATCGGACCGACCGTGTCGCGCGTGCGGCTGATCGGCACGACGGCGTGCGGGTCGTGATAGCGGCGCGCGCGGCCGCCGTTACCCACCGAAGGACGAAAGCCCGCGGTGCCGGTCAGCGCGGCGGGAATACGCGTTGAGCCGCCGGTGTCGGTACCGAGACCGGCGGGCGCGATGCGGGCGGCGATAGCGGCTGCGGTGCCGCCCGAAGAGCCGCCGGGAATCAGCGATGGATCGTACGGATTGCGCACCGGTCCGGCGTGCGAAGCCAGATTCGTGCTGGTGATGCCGAACGCCAGTTCGTGCATGTTGGCCTTGCCGAGCACGATCGCGCCGGCATCGACAAGCCGCTGCACGGAGGGCGCGTTGGAAGACGGAACGAAATTCTCGAGCGCCGGCGTCGCCGCCGATGTCTGCAGTCCCACCGTGTTGATGTTGTCCTTGACGACGACCGGCAGGCCGGCAAGCGGCAGCCGCGTTTTTTCCGCGGCGGACAGCGCGTCGATGCGTTTTGCCGCGTCGAGCGCGCCTTCCATGTTGAGCGCCGTGAGCGCGTTCAACGTCGACAGTGCAGCCGCGCGCGCCAGCAACGTCGCGACATAATCGGTGGCGGCGAGGCGCCCCTGCTGGATGGCGACGACGGCCTGCGTGGCTGTCAGCGCGAGTTGTTCATCGACCGTCCATGTCATGCTGTCTCCAGAGTTGTGGCGGCGTTCGCCGCTTGCCGCGACAGGCGGCGGCCATCCTGCATCGCTACTTCAGGAAGCGCAACGCGAAGCGCGCGAGGCGCGGCACGACGGCTGGCCGGACAAGTCGCGCGTCGTAGCCGGCCATGCGACGTTCGTTTTCGGCGAGACACAGCTCGACGAGTTCGCGCGCGGTCAGTTTTTTACCAAGCGTGCCACCGTTAGACGCGAGGAAATTCGAATCGTGCGCCACGCCGTTCGCGTCGATACCCTTCGCAATCGCGACGCGATCCCACACGAGCCTGAACCAGATCGCCCCCACGCGCAGCGAATGCCATGGCCTGCGCCACCACGGCATCGTACGCCGGTACCACGTCACCCAGTTCATGAAGAAGAGAATATGCCGGGCTTCTTCCTGAATCACCGGTTCGAACGTTTCGACGAGCGCCTCGGGGAAATAGCCGGATTGCTGCGCCGAGCGGAACAGGCCAAATGCGAAGAAGCTGTCGATGCACTCGCTGTAGCCGGTGAACATCCATGCCCATTCGGCGTCGCGCGGAGCGGGGTACTCGGGTTCGGGCGCGAGTTCGATGCCATAGGCCTCGACCAGCTTCGACAGCACGACCTTGTGACGGGCTTCCTCGGCGGCGTCCATTTCGATCGCCTCGCGCAGCAGCGGATCGCCCAGCTGCGCGGCGTACGTGGCGACGCGGATCGACGCACGGCCTTCGGTCTGTACGGCGATATTCCAGATGGGAAGCGAGGTCAGGCGCTGCAGCGCGTCGGGCGGAAGTGGCGGCCAGTCGAGAACCGCGGGCCGGTAGGGATTGTGTGTCTCCAGCAGCATGCGGCAGAACATCTGTTTGTGTGCATCGGAGCCGATCTTGACGCGCGTCGGGTCAAGGAAGGTCCAGTGGCGCAGGGCGCGGTCTTCGGGAGCATGCGTCAGAGTATCGGACATGGCAGCGAGACAGGCAGGCGGAGATGTCGCTTATTCTGTCACAACCCTTGAAAACACGGCGTCGAAGCGGCCGACGCCGGCTGGCTCGCTCATCCCGGGCAACCTCTACCGGTGACTGTCGATCCACAGTCGTCCCCACCGGAACGCGTAGGCCAGTGCATGTTCTTCGTCGAAAAAGTAATCGAGGGCATCGAACGAATACGCGTGGCTCTGCGTCGCGGTGGCTTTCTCGATGGTGAGATTGGCGGCGAAGAGGCCGTTGGGCAGGCGCTGTGCTGCCGTGGCGACCTCGTAGCCCTTGTAGTGAATAAGTCGGTTCATGGTCGTGCCGATGATCGCGCCCGCTTGCGTTTTCAGTTCACGCGAAGTGCGACGATCGGTCAATGAGCGGGCAGGGACAAGCGTAGGCCGTGCCGCGTGGCGAATGAACCAATCTTTCGTCGCAAGCAAATCAGGGGTGGCCTCGAACGGTCATCGGTGATCCGGATGTGGCGGTGTCGTATGCGCGTGGTCACACTATCCGGCGTTCACGCGCTTCCCGTATGTTGCGTGGCATACGCACGGCCTGCCCGGCCGTGCGCGCTGTGTGCGGTGGCGCACGCTGCGTGAGGTGGCGGAATTGAGCGATGTGGATGGACGCGCCGATACCGGCCCACCCCTGCGCAAAAGCCCGCGCCGGTCAGCTCGCCAGCGACAGCACGTTCGCCGCGCGCGATGGCCGGGGTGCGGCGCTCTCCTGTTCCGCGAGTGCGGCGAGCGACGCTGGCGCCGTCGATCGTCCCGCGCCGAACGCCAGCGCGAACGTGGCAGCTTGCTGCCCCACGGTCGCGAGCTGCCCGGCAGCCTTCGGATCGGAGCATGTGTCTTCCGTCTCGAAGCGGGTTTCGAGCGTATTGATGCCGGCACCGAGCGGCGTCGGCCAGCCGCGCAACGCGTGGACGATCGAGCGCAGCGAACCCAGCACCGAGCCCGTCGCCTGCCAGCCGTAAGCCGTGACGATGCAGCCGACCGCGCGGCCGTCGAGGTAGGGACGCTCGTCGGCGCGCAGCGCTTCGAGCGTATCGAGTGCATTCTTGACGAGCCCGGAGACGCCGCCGTGATAGCCCGGCGTCGCGATGATGACGGCGTCGGCTTCGCGCACGGCTTCGATCAGTTCGCGCTGCGCTTCGGTGAGCGACGCGCTTTCAGGCGCGTAATGCGGCAGGCTGTGCAAAAACGCACCGCCGAACAGATGCGTGCGTGCGCCGGCGCTTTCAGCGCCATTCAGCGCGATGCGCAGCGCGCGTTCGGTCGACGAGCCGTCGCGCGTCGTGCCGCCGATACCCACGACGAGCGGCGGGCGGATGTGATTGAAACGGGGCAATGCGATGCTCCTTGCGTTGCGGCCACGGGCGCTGCACGGCGGGCTGCGTGTGCAGGCCGGGCAAGCCGGACTGATCCGCCATGTTAGCGACTCGAAGCGCTATCGCGAACGTGCTTTTTGTTCTAACGATATACGCGCAAGCGAGGGGTGTTTTCTGCAGTCATGCTGTATGGTGCCGCGCGATATGGTTATATGAAACCGTTCGTTGGCGAGTCTTCCACGCGAAGGTACGATGATTTCGTCTCCTCTATGACATCTCCTTTGACATGGGATTTGCCCCGGCACCGCCTGCGATGCCGGGGTATTTTTTTGGCCAGGCCACGGGACAGCAACTGGAAGCAGGAAGCGAGCGGACGGACTGTTTTCAGTTGCCGGGCAGGCGATAAGCAAACTCATAGAAGTGCGCGCCCTCTACGATATTGATCTTGAACTCGCCCTCGATGCCGTTCAGTTCTCCGGTTCCGGAGTCTGGAACGACAGTCACGGACAGAGAGGGCACGCCGCGCTTCATGGTGCCAGTGTGCTGCAGCATGAACGAGCCGTGTTTTCCTGCCAGTACCCCTGTGACTTTCTCTACGGCAACGTATCCGGCCGAACCTTTAACGCTTGTCATCGCGCTCAGCATTTGTCCCTTCGTCGTGGCTACGAGATCACCGGAGATCTGCTTGTCGATAGACATGCGCCCAAGCTGCTGATCGGAGTCCCCATTTTCGAACGACATGGGTTGGAGTGAAACGACGAATGTGCCTTTTGCGAATTGGGTCATAAGAATTCCAGTGCTGAAGAGCCAACAGTGGCGAATGGAAGGACGAAGGTGAAAGCGATTGTCGATGAAGCGGACAGTGGCAAAACGGCTTTGCTATTCGAATCCGGACCGGGGGTAGCGCGAATAATCGATCAGGCCATGCCAGCAGGCTTTACATCCAGAACTGCCGGCCAGTAGTTCGGCCATGAAGCGATCGTTTCATGGATGCCAGATCAACCGGGAACCCGATATCACGGGGCGCATTGCAAAATGTGCAAAATGCATCCAGCAACAGCTTCCATCTTTCAATGTCCGACTATACTGGATTTGCCCCGGAGAAACGGGGGCTCGTATGCTGACTGGGTACGCCCGTATCTCGACCGACGACCAGCATCCCGGTCTGCAACGCGACTCGTTGGCAAACGCCGGGTGCGAGCGTGTGTTCGAGGACACGGCGAGCGGAGCATCGACACCGCGTCGATTGCAGATTCATGCGATTTCGATTTCAGGTCGTGACAGGTAGCTACTGGTTGACGCAGTGCACACAGCAGGACTGGTTTGCATGCCCTGGAGGGAGGAGCGCATGTATCGTACACGTCCGACGTTTGTACCGACCCGGCTGCTGAACGCCGTCACGCTCGCATTCGTGACATCCGCGCTCGTCCCTTTTACGCCCGCGCTGGCAGCCTGCAACATTACATCGCCGGCCAGCGGACAGACGGCGACCTGCGACACGAGCGCGCCGAATCCCGCGAACACGCCTGTTTCCGCGGTGCCGGGCAGCACGAACGTCACCGTGAACGTGTTGCCCGACGCTGAACTCGACGTGTCAGGCGCCACGGGCATTGCCGTATCCGACTAGAGCACCGTGACGAACCTCGGCACGCTGCGCATAACAGGCGATACGTTCAATGGCATGGCGTCTCAGGGAAGCGGCGCCGGCCAGAACACGCTGATCAATCGCGGACTGATCGTCGTGGGCGGGAACAGTGCTTCCGGACTCTTCAACAGCGCTCCGGCGGCCACGATGCTCAACGACACGGCCGGCGTCATCCAGACAGGCGGCACGAATGCCTACGCGATGTCCGATGTCGCGAGTGCGGGCGGCAGTGCGCTGACGAACGACGGCAAGCTTGTCACCACCGGCGCGGGTGCCGCCGGCATGGCGACGTTCGCGATCAACGACACGCTCATCAACAACGGCGCCATCACGACCGCCGGCGACAGCGCGTACGGCATGCTTGCCCGAGCCGGTACCGCGCCGGGCAACAACGTGATCACGAACAACGGCACGATCACGACGACCGGCACGGACGCGCACGGCATCATTTCGCAGGACCCGACCCCTGGCGCCATCACGAACACCGGTTCGATCACCGCGCAAGGGCCGGGCGCGCTTGGCGCGTTCATCGCGGGCAAGGTGACCTTCAATAACGTCGGGGGCGCGAGCATCGTGAGCGAGCAGGCCAACGGCGTCGACGGAAACGGCGGCGGCACGTATAACAACGCCGGTACGATCTCCGCGCGAAACGTCACGCTTTCGTTCGCCGACGTCGATGCGACGGTCAACAACAGCGGCACGCTGACGTCCGCCACGACCGAAGCGATCGCGTCGAACGGGCCGATCAATCTCGTGATCAACAATACCGGCAACATCGTGGGCGGCGGCGGTCGGGCTATCTTCACGGATGTCGGTAACGATACGTTCAACTGGAGCGCGGGCACGATCCAGGGCTTTGTGCGGATGGATGCCGGCGACGACGTGGCGACACTGACGTCGCTAACCGATACCAACCTGGCCGGCGTGCCTTCATTCGATGGCGGTCCCGGCAACGACGTCGTGACGTTCGACCACACGCAGGCGGGTGGCTTGAGCCGCTTTATCAACTGGGAGACGGTCAACGTCACGAACGGCAGCCAGCTCACGCTCGACAGCAGCGGGCTGACGCTCGGCGACAGCGGTACCCAGACAGGCACGCTCAACATCGATGCGACGAGCACGCTGTACGCCGGTGGTCTGGGCGATCCTTCGATCATGCCGGCGGTCGCGGGACGCCTTGTCAACGTCAACAACGCGGGCACGATCGATCTCACGAACGGCGGCACGAGTACGACCGACGCGCTGGTGGTGAACGGCAACTACACCGGCAGCAACGGCCGTTTGTTACTGCAGGTGGTGCTGGGCGCGGACGGTTCGCCTGCCGACCGGCTCGTGATCGCACAGGGCACCGGCTCGGGCAATACGGCGCTCGGTGTGACGAATTCCGGCGGCGCGGGAGGCCTGACCGTCACGGACGGCATCATGGTGGTTCAGACGACGAACGGCGCGACGACGACCGCAAATGCGTTCACGTTACCAAAGCCGCTGGTCGCGGGCGCATACGTGTACTACCTGTTCAAGGGCGGCGTGAGCGCCGGGACTGCGGACAACTGGTATCTGCGTTCGAGTCTCCCCCCGGCGCCCGTTACGTCGCCTACGTCGACGTCAATGTCAGCGCCTCAGGCCAGCGAGGGCACGCCACCGTTGCCGGCGCCGCCGCCGGCCGGGTCCGCGCCGACGCCGCTTTACCGGATGGAGGTACCCGTCTACGCCGAGGTGCCGGCATTGACGCGCGAACTCGGCGTGGCGCAGATCGGCACGTTCCACGACCGGCAGGGCGAGCAGTCGTTGCTGGGCGAAACCGGTGCGCTGCCGGCCGCGTGGGCGCGCGTATGGGGTGAACACGCGACGCAGCGAAATGGCGGTGGGGTCGACCCGGAGTTCAGCGGCGCGATGGGCGGCGTGCAGGTCGGACACGACGTGTATGCCGATCGCACTGCGAGTGGCCATCGCAACCACTACGGCTTTTTCGTGGGCGCCGCGCGCGCCGAAGGCGATGTAAGCGGCCTCGCGCTCGGGTTTCCCGATCTGGCCGCCGGGCATCTTGCGATCAACGCGTACAGCATCGGCGGCTACTGGACGCACATCGGTCCTGGCGGCTGGTACACGGACGCCATCCTGATGGGCAGCACGCTCACGATCGATCCGTCGTCGAATCAGGGCATCGGCGCGACGACGCACGGTCATACGGTCGGCGCATCGCTCGAAGGCGGCTTGCCCATTGCGCTGTCGACGATCCTGAGCATCGAGCCGCAGATGCAACTGATCTGGCAGCACACATCGATCAGCGATCTCAATGACGGTATTTCAGGCGTGTCGTTTCATGCCGCAAGCGGACTCACGGGCAGGCTTGGCGTGCGGCTTGCCGGCCGTTTCGATGCGGCAGGCACTGCGTGGCAACCGTATCTGCGTGTGAACCTGTGGCATGACTTCGGTGGCACGGATAACGCGACGTTCGCCGGCGCCACGGTCATTCCGGTGAGCGTATCGGCGACGTCCGCGCAGTTTCAGCTCGGCATCGTCGCGAAGGTGAGTGTGCGCGGCAGCGTCTTTGCGAATGCGGGCTATACGACGAACGTCAACGGCGAACATCGCAGTATCGTCGCCGGCGACGTGGGCGTGCGCTGGTACTGGTGAGCGGTACGTGAAGTGCGTTTCCAGTGGCAGTCCGCCGCGATGCGCGCATCGTTGCGTGCGGATGCTACGTGCCGGGATTCAATTACACTCTACGGCGCAGCGTTTTCCGGTGGCTTTGTCCGTGCCCTGGCGATGGACTGCATGACCCCGTCACGGAGCGCCGAACCCACCGATGAGCCACGCACCGCAATCCAGCGAGCAGGACCAGGTCGTCCTGATGGACGACATTCCCCATCCCGATCACGATACCAGCGCGCCGTTCGTGCTGGCCAATGAAAGGCTGGTCGCCATTGTCTATCGCATCGCAAAGACGGACTTCGAGCGCTTCGGTCCGTTTAGCGACGATGATCCGTTTTGCGTGATCGCATTCATGTCGGCCGCGTTTCACCAGTTCGGACCGCCGCGCGATGCCGATCTGCCCGCTTACTTTCTCGCTTCAAAAGGCTTGCTCGGATATAGCGCGCATGAGGTCATGCGCTCATCGCTGGTCGCGGATTCATGGGGACCGGCGTATTCGCTTGAAGGTGGCTTGCGGCACTTCGTGCTGACGTTTGGCGATTCGACGTTCGAATGCGTAGCCGGCGATTGCACCGTCGCGGGCATTTACGGTAACGGCGATATCGCGGCGCGCGAGGCGTTCTCGCTTTGCCAGTAAGCGCGGGCTGTGCCGTTCATGGCGCAGGCTTAAGTTCGCACTCAAGCCACCACGATTGCAGGGCCTTAAGAAAAACATGACGGCGTAACGACATTGTAATAATGTGCCGTTTGAATCCATCCTGAGACTTGAACAAAAAACGGGGGTTTAGGACCATGCAATATTCGAACACGGTGAACGGGGCCGGTGCCATCGCGGGGACCATTCAAGGCAATCAATCGGGCACTTCGCAGGCAGGTGCATCTGCGAACAAGCCTTCTTTCCAGGAACTGCTTGCCGAGCTGACCGATTACGTGAAGGGCACGCCGTCCCAACAAATGGAAAAGCAGATTCTGGCGAAGCTCGGAATCACGGAAAAAGACCTGAAGGCAATGACGCCGGAACAGCGCGCCAAGGTAATGGAACAGGTGCGCGAGATGGTCAAGCGGGAACTGGCGGCGCTCAAGGAAACGCAGCAAGCTAAAAAAACCGCAGGTATCGACGGCCTGGCTTAAGGGTGTACGGCCGGGGTAGACAGCACCTGGACATGCAGCGCTGCGTGAGCGCGACCATGTACGTTGCTTGAAGATCGTCTCGTGCGCCCGCTCGCTGTACCGCTAACCGTTCAGCAACCATCTTGCATGGGACCGGCGTAACGCACCAAAGCGCGTCCCATCGCCAGAATCGCCGCTGCTGGTCCAGCCCTGGTCAGTCCGATCCCGCAGAGCGATTGCGCAACCGCCGTGCGAGTCGCGAGCGCATATGTGTCATGCGCGGATGCAATCGCCCGGCGCGCGCCGCAGCGTCGCCTGCGTGGTCTGTCCAGCCAGCGCGAATCCCAACGCTCATAACGAGACGGGCAATCGGGTTATCCCGCGTTGACCGTCAGCGAACCGCCTGCTTACAATCCCATTTTGTTCAATAAAAGAATTCGCGTTCGTAAGGCGAACAAACTCGTAAATGCGACCGGTTGAAAGTGCTGTTTCCAGCGCATCTGCCGGGAAAGCCGGTGAAGGTCTGAATAGCCGGTTCGCGGCCGGTGCGGGTATGGTCGACGCTTGCGGCCGCGCAGGATCGTAACGTGGATGGTGCCACTGCGCCGTCGACCGTCAGGGGATGAGACGTGAATCGAAACACTGCCGTCAACGTGCAGACGTTTATCAATGAGCACCCGTTCTCGGGGTTTCAGTGGCTCATTTTCTTCATGTGTTTTGTGATCGTGCTGCTGGACGGTTTCGATACCGCGGCGATCGGTTTTATCGCGCCTTCGCTGATCACGGAGTGGAACGTCAGCAAGCCTGCGCTCGCACCGGTATTGAGCGCCGCGCTGTTCGGCCTCGCATGCGGCGCGCTCGTATCAGGGCCGCTTTCCGACCGGCTGGGGCGGCGTCTGTTGTTGATCGGCTCGGTCATGCTCTTTGGCGTGGCGTGCCTCGGTTCGGCTTTCTCGACGACCATCGAACACCTGACTGCCCTGCGCTTCGTGACCGGGATCGGTCTTGGCGCCGCGATGCCCAACGCCGTCACGATGATGGGCGAATTCTGCCCGGACCGCCGGCGTGCGACGGTCATCAACCTGATGTTCTGCGGCTTTCCGCTAGGCGCGGCATGTGGCGGCTTTCTTGCTGCGTGGCTGATTCCGCATTTCGGATGGCGCGCCGTGCTGATGCTCGGCGGCATCACGCCTTTGCTGCTCGTGCTGGCGTTGCTGCTCAAATTGCCGGAGTCCGTGCGTTACATGGTCGCGAAGAACCATCCCGCCGAAAAGATCCGCGCGGTGCTGGCGCGTATTTCCAGTGCGGCGGCACAGGCCGGATCGTTTGTGATGACCGAGCAGGCACCGCAGGTGGCGGGGAAGAGCGGCGCGGGGCTCGTGCTGTCGCGTTCCTATATCGTCGGCACGGTGATGCTGTGGCTTACGTATTTCATGGGCCTCGTGATTTTCTACGCGTCGATCAACTGGATGCCGATCCTGTTGAAAGAAGCCGGCCTGGACCCGCAGCGCGCGACGCTGATTTCCGCACTGTTCCCGCTCGGTGGCGTGGGCGCGGTGGTGTGCGGCGTGTTGATGGATCGTTTCAACGCGAACCGGATCATCGCCGTGTGCTACGCACTGACGGCGGTGAGCGTCTACTGTATCGGGCAGGCGGTGGGCAACGTCGGTTTGCTGGTGCTGACGGTGTTCATGGCGGGCGTATTGATGAACACCGCGCAATCGTCGATGCCCGCGCTGGCTGCCGCGTTTTATCCGACTGAGGGTCGCGGCACCGGCGTCGCGTGGATGCTTGGCATAGGCCGCTTTGGCGGCATCGCAGGGTCCTTCCTCGTTGCGGAGCTGGCCCGTCGGCATTTCTCGTTCGCGGGCATTTTCGCCATGATCGCGCTGGCTGGCGTGATTGCATGCGTCGCGTTGCTGATCAAGCAGACGTCACGCCCCGAGCTGGCCGTGCCGGCACCGCTGGAAGCCGGCACGCCCGGCCACTAGGCGCAACCAGGCCGGAGAGCGCGCAGAGGGCGGAGCACGTCGTTACGATGACGTTTCCGCGAGCGCGGGGAGACGTCCGGCCGTGAGCAACCCTTCGATCATCTTCGCTTCCGCCATCGCAATGCTTTCGAGCGACGCGGCCGCCAGCTGGCGCGCAAAGACGTCCAGCGCGAAACACAGCCACGCGTAGTCGATACCGCTCGTCGCCCAGATGCCGTTTTCGTGCGCCGCGGTATCGATCTGCATCATCGCAGCGTGCGCTTCCTGGATCGCCATGCGGTCGTCGCTTTCGTAACCGAGGCGGCAAAGCTCCTCAGCGACCAGCAACTGCCGGCCGAGCGTCGTGAACAGTTCACGCGAGCCATGACCACGGCGGAATGCGTCGAGACCGGTGTAGCACTGCAGCAGCATGGCCTGTGTCACAGGCTCGTGTGCGGCCCGGCTAAACGTGAGCGCGCGCAGCAGCGGCGACATGGCCGGCTGGGTGTATTTGCGGATGTGCGATTTTCCAGACATGATGGTTTGAACCTTCTTCGGTAATGCAGGGCCCCGGCCGTACGCGTTGAAAATGGAACCGGGGGCCTCGGACCAGAGTCCGTGCAGGCATGATGATCGCCGACAATTAAGGCAGGCTTAAAGCATATAGCGCGCGGATGCGTCCACTGTGCATGCCGCCCGAAGACGAAAAAAAGCCCCGTCCCACACGGGAACGGGGCATGACAGGATGGAAAGTCTCGCGAACTCGTGGAAGCCCGCCGACGTATCGCCATCGCATACAACGTGGTTGTTACTATCTTGACTGCCTGTTACCGGCATCCGGTCCTTCTTTTGTTGTCTGCAGCAAACCCCAGATACTTTTTTGAATGTGCTTCATCCACGAACTGCAAGTGCTGCTACGTCTGCAACCACTACGTGAAAAAACGGTCAACGGTACGGTTCAACGCAACGCGGAGGGGACCGCGTCGATGGCGCGGTGATTCGCTCCATGAAAACAAGTGTAGGTGCGCGGACATCCATTCAATCCGGCGAAACGAAGCGGATTTCGCGGGCAATTTGATGAATTGCCGGACATCGCGCGAGGCGTGGCCCGGCAGTTCTTCCGTGCGTACCGGCTTCTGGCGGCGGGTGATCCGAACCGTTGGCGGGACCCGCTGCCAGGACCGTCAGCCCCCGCGCACGAGGCACGGCCGTTTGTTGTCGAACTTCCAGTTCGGAATCAGATATTGCATGGCGACACCGTCATCGCGGGCGCCGAGGCCATGCTCTTGATACAGCGCGTGGGCTTTCCCGAGTGCGTCCATATCGAGTTCGACACCGAGGCCCGCCTTTTCCGGCACCTTCACCTTGCCGCCGACGATCTGTAGCGGCTCGCGTGTCAGAAACTGCCCGTCCTGCCAGATCCAGTGCGTGTCGATGGCGGTGATCTTGCCGGGCGCGGCAGCCGCGACCTGGGTGAACATCGCGAGCGAAATGTCGAAGTGATTGTTCGAATGCGAACCCCAGGTCAGGCCCCATTCGTTGCACATCTGCGCGACACGTACCGAGCCCTGCATGGTCCAGAAGTGCGGATCGGCGAGCGGAATGTCGACGGATTGCAGCTGGATCGCGTGACCCATCTGGCGCCAGTCCGTGGCAATCATGTTGGTGGCGGTCGGCAGACCGGTTGCGCGACGGAATTCAGCCATCACTTCGCGGCCCGAGTAGCCGTTCTCCGCGCCGCACGGATCTTCTGCATACGCGAGCACGTCGTGCTGGTCGCGGCAAAGACGGATCGCTTCCGCCAGCGACCACGCGCCATTCGGATCGAGCGTCACACGGGCGTTCGGAAAGCGCTCCGCCAGAGCGGTCACCGCTTCGATTTCGGCGTCGCCGGCAAGCACGCCGCCTTTCAGCTTGAAGTCGTTAAAGCCATAGCGCGCCTGCGCGGCTTCGGCCAGACGCACCACGGCTTCGGGCGTCATGGCTTCCTCGGTGCGCGCGCGCTCCCAGTCGTCGCCGCCTTCCGCGCCGCCTGCATACGGCAGGTCGGTTTTGTTGCGGTCGCCGATATAGAACAGATATCCGAGCATTTCGACTTCGTCGCGTTGCTGGCCTTCGCCCAGCAGTGCGGCGACGGGCACGCCCAGATGTTGCCCGAGCAGATCGAGCAGCGCGGCTTCGAGCGCCGTTACCGCGTGAATGGTCGTGCGCAGGTCGAACGTCTGCAGCCCGCGTCCGCCCGCGTCGCGATCGGCGAACTGCGTGCGCACCTTGTTGAGCACGGCCTGAAGATTGCCGATCGACTGGCCGACGACCAGCCCGCGTGCATCGTCGATGGTCTTGCGGATGCTCTCGCCGCCGGGCACCTCACCCACGCCGGTATTGCCGGCGCTGTCGCGCAGGATGACCACGTTACGCGTGAAGAACGGGCCGTGCGCGCCGCTCAGGTTCAGCAACATGCTGTCGCGGCCGGCGACGGGCACGACGCGCAGTTCGGTGACCTTCGGCGTGGCGTTCGATTGCAGGGTAGGAGTGGACATGAGCATTGAACCTTGTATGTTTGAGAAGCCGGCTGGCGGGAGTCGGGTTGCTGTGGGTTGAACATCCGCCCCGGGCGGTCAGTGAGCCTTGCTGTGGACGGCCTCTACCGGCGCGTCGCGATTCACGAGACGGTTGCGGGTAAAAAAGCCGGCTGCCGCCGCGATGAGCGACGCCACGCCCAACCCGTACAGGCCACCGGAAATCGAGCCGGTGTGCTGCTGGAGGTAACCAAACGCGGCAGGTGCGAAGAACCCTCCCAGATTTCCGACAGAGTTGATGAGTGCAATCACGGCAGCCGCCACACGGGCATCGAGGTAGCCCTGGGGAATCGGCCAGAAAAGCGACGAAGCGGCCTTGAATCCGATGGCGGAAAAGCAGATGGCGACAAACGACAGGACCGGATTGCCCGACGTCGAAGCGAACAGCCCGCATGCGGCAATCACGAGCGCCGTGGCGAGCCAGGCCTGCTGAAAGCGCCATTTTGCAGAAAGTACCGCAAAACAGTACATCGCGACCATCGCGATCAGCCAGGGGATGGTGTTGAAGAGCCCCACCTGGAAATCCGAGAGGCTGCCCATCTTTCTGATGATCGTCGGAAGCCAGAAGGTGGCGGCGTAGATCGTCAGTTGAATCGCGAAGTACAGGAAGCAGAACAGCAGGATCTGCGGATCTTTCAGCAGCTTCATCGTCGGCACACGGGCGGTGCCGTGGGCGTCGCGCTCGGCCTGCTCGGCGGCGATGGACGACGCGAGAATCTTCCGTTCGTCAGCCGTGAGCCACGTGGCGTCGCCGATGCGGGACTTCAGCAGCATCCAGCTCACGCCGCACAGCAAGACCGAAAAGCCGCCTTCGATGAGAAACATCCACTGCCAGCCGTGAAGCCCGGCACCCTGGATCGAAAGCAGGGCGCCGGTGATCGGGCCGGAAAGCACGGATGCGATCGCCGACCCCGAAAGGAAAACCGCGATGGCCTTGCCGCGCTCTTTTTGCGGCAGCCATTGCGTGAAGTAGAAAACGACGCCGGGGAAGAACCCGGCCTCGGCGATGCCCAGCAGGAATCGCAGCACATAGAACGACGTATCGTTCCAGACGAACGCCATCGCGGCGGCCACGATGCCCCACGTGCCCATGATGCGCGTGAGCCAGGCGCGCGCGCCGTACTTCTGCATCAACACGTTCGACGGCACCTCGAAGAGCGCATAGCCGACGAAGAAGAGGCCACTGCCGAACCCGTAGGCAGCAGCGCCGAGGCCCAGATCCGTCTGCATGTGCGCGTTAGCAAAGCCGATGTTGACGCGGTCGATGTAGTTCGCGATAAACATCAGGAGAAAGAGCGGCAGCACATGCCGTTTGACCTTGGAGACCGCTGAGTCAAGCAGGTCGGTCGAGGTGGCGAAAGTAGATGTCAAGATGTCTCCAGTATTGGCCGGTGTGCGGGCCTGATCGGACGCAGTACGGTGCAGGCGGGGTCGACGATGAGGGTCTGCAAGCCTGTGTGTTGTATGTTGTCGGACGACAGTCTACTCTTTCGGAGTGGCGTTTTCCAATGTAGTGTTTACCCGTATTTTTGGCTTTAAATGCCTGTAATACAGGATTTTACTGGATTCCGGGAAGGTGATTTCGGGGCCAGCGATGATATGTGATCTGATGACCGATGTTGAGATTTTTATCGAAGAATCCTGACATCGCGATGTCCCGGCGGGTTTTCAGGCCAGCCGTTCGGCGATTGAACCGGGAGCGGGGCCTGGCGCGGTTCATTTAGGCGGGCGCGGCGAGGGCGAGTGGAGCGACGCCGGCTCCATCCGCGCAAAAAAAAGCGGCCGGCGGCCGCTTTCCTGCTGGATTGCCGGACGCGTCAGACAAGACCTTCCGCGCTTTCTTCCGGCGTCTGGCTTGCGCGGCGCAGGCGTTCGCGGCTGCTCGACAGATGCATCCGCATCGCGGCGCGCGCGCCCTCCGGGTCGCGTCGGGTGATCGCGTCGAGAATGCTTTCGTGTTCGATGTTGACGCGTGTCATGTACGCAGCCGGATCGCTGCGCGCGATGCCCGGTGAGTCGATACGGTGACGCGGAATCAGCGCCGCGCCCATTTGCGTGAGGATGTCGACGAAATACCGGTTGCCTGTCGCGTGTGCCACCGAGACGTGGAACCGCAAATCCGCGGCCGTGCTGTCGCCGCCTGCACGGTTCGTTTCCTCGACGGCTTCGAGCGCGGCGCGGATGTTCGCGATGTCCTGCTCTTTCGCGCGCTGCGCGGCCAGGCCCGCGCATTCCGTTTCGAGGCTGATGCGCAGTTCCAGCACCGACAGGAGATCGTTCAGCGTCGTCGCGGGGACCATGTCGAGGCCGAGCGGCTGGTGACGCGGTTCCAGCACGAAGCTGCCGATGCCGTGCCGCGTCTCGATCACGGCGCTCGCCTGAAGGCGCGAAATGGCTTCGCGCACAACCGTACGGCTGACGCCGAGCAGGGACATCAAGGCGGTTTCGGTCGGCAGTTGATCGCCCGGTTTCAGGGCGTTCGACGCGACCTGTTCCCTGACGTAATTCACCACGAGGTCCGCAAGGCTGCCGCGCACGCGTTGGGGCGCCGGGGTTGGGGACGAGGCCATGGAAAGACTCCTGATAGATGCGCTGTCGTTTTCAGTATTATCTTTTGATTATACGTTGTCCGACAACGATGCCAATACGCGATTCCTGCAGGGCCGGTTTCGAAGCGTTTGCGTTGCCAATGATGGCCGAATTGCACCCGATGCATCGCCATTGCGCCGCGCTGGCGCTATGATTGTCGCTCGCCGAGACGTCGGATGACATCTCTCACCCGGACGACACCGGTGTTTCCCGTTGCCGTATTTCCCGTTGATTACCCAGCAAACCACCGATGAGCAGTCTGACTGAAAAGGTAGTGGCCACCCTCTCCGGGGAGATCCGCCGCGGGGCCCTGAGGCCCGGCGACAGGATTCCCACCGAGGTGGAAATGATGAAGCAGCTCTCCGTGAGCCGGTCCGTGGTTCGCGAGGCGATCTCGCGGCTGCAGGCGGCCAATGTGGTCGAGACACGCCACGGCATCGGCACGTTTGTATGCGAGCCGGAGAAGGAAGAGCGGATGCGCCTTCCGGTGGCGGATCTTTCGAGCATGCTCGACGTCATGGCCATCATCGAGTTCCGGATCGACGTCGAATCGGCTTCGGCTGCGCTGGCGGCGGGCCGGCGCACGGCACAGCATCTCCAGCAGATTCGCAGCGCACTTGACCGCTTCGGCGCCGAGCTCGAACGCGGCAGCACCGACGTGCTGGCGCACGACATCGAATTTCATCTGCAGATTGCGCGGGCAAGCGGGAATCGCTACTTCTTCGATGTGCTCAGCCAGCTGGGCCGCGCGGTGAGTCCGCGTACGCGGCTCGGGTCCGCGGAGATTGCCGAGCTGGATCACGTCGAGCATCTGCGTAACGTGCTGAACGAGCACGAGCAGATTTATCGCGCGATCGAACGCCAGGATGCCGACGACGCGCGTGCCGCGATGCGGATGCATCTGAGCAACAGCCGCGAACGTCTGCGTCGCGCGCATGCCGTGAGCGCGGCAGCCTGATTGTCGTGAGCGACGTTGCGCGGGCGCTAAAGTTTGCGCAGCTGCTCGCTAAAGCGTCCCTAACGCAGCAACGAGCCTGGCCGGACGAGTTCCGATTGTCTGCTACACGACATCTTTTGCATCAGCGAAGCGATCTGGTTGCGCACCGTGCGTTCGGCTACGCGTGAGTCCCTAAATCAGCCAGGAAATCCTGGGCGCGTTCCGACAAGCCAGGAGCAAGGTTCAGGGTTTGGGCGGCCGCCCTGGCAACCCGGGGGCGGGCGCGCTTCTCCAGGTCGTTGGCAGCTGTCGTCAGCCAGTCTGGAAACTTTTCTGTGAGCGCGTCAATCAGCACTGCGGCCTGCCGCCGGTCCTTGTCTGCCTTGAGTGCATGCGACGGGTCGCGAAGCGTGCTGACGACAAGCTTGTGAAGGGCAAATCTCGCGGGGTCCGGCAGCATCACCGGGACCACATGTTCCTTGCCAAGGATAAAGCCGCGCGCCGGGTTTGATACCAGATACCTGAAGTACGGAAGCCCTGTCGCGTGTGCGCGCAACTGGGGCAAGGCCTTCGTTTCGTATGCCTCGGTGCCCGGCACGAGCAAGTCCACCTTGAGGGGTTGTCCTCGAACCTTGAACGAGGTTGACGGCTTTCGTGTGTCCAGTTCTGGCACCTCGATAAAAGGAATACCGCTGTCACGCAGGATGTCGAGAAAGCTGCGGTTTTCCGGGATGGCCACCGAAATGGTCCCCGTGCTTCCGATGTCGATATCCTCGGTCCTGTAGTTCGCAGGCAGACGAACGCCGAGGCCGTTCAGTAGCGCACCAAATGCGTGGGATCCGACGAGCACTCCGCCGTGGCTGAAGATGGCGGCGTTAAAGAGCGTTGCGAGCGTTAGCGTCGAAGAATTGTCGGCAGCAGCAAAGCTCGCCTTACGCAGGACCTGGACGTCGGTGGCAAGCACGCGCATCTCCGTGCTCTCGAGTAGTCTTGCCTCGAGCGCAGCGGCGGTAGCGGGCTCTCCCGCTCGACCTAATGAGGTTTCCTTGTGCTTTCCTGACGCAAGATACACCCGCCAGTAGGTGTACGTTTTCCCGTCTACGGTCTTCTGCGCAGCGGAGCCAGGAGAATGCAGCGGGATGTGAGATTGCGTGCTGGCGCGCTCGGTGACAGAGGAATACAGCGTTTGCAGTGCGTCATTGTGGAAGCTGGTCATTGCTATCAACTCCTTATACCTCATGTTTGCATGTTAAGGTATAAAAGAGATGTGTGTCAAATTTATACCTTAATATTTGATCGCGAGGGATAAATTCGCCGGGCAAGCGGGGGAGTTCGCGCGAAGCCCGAACGGATTGGTTTGCCAGGAGTCGCCGGTACGTCCTTCTGCGTGTCCACCTCTCCAATCCGCTTTTGTTATCACCGCATCGAATACTCGAATTGTTGCGCTATCGGTCTGCCCTTATATTGGTGACATAAACATTCAAGCCAATTGCAGGAGACAGCAATGAACCGTATCGATCTGGACAACCGCGTCGTCGTCATCACCGGTGGGGCGCGCGGTATCGGCTACGCGGTGGCGCAGCGGGCGCTGCAGTCGGGCGCATCCGTCGCCCTCTGGGATGTCGATGCCGATCGTCTCGCGCGCAGCGAGCGCGAACTGGCCGAACACGGCAAGGTCACCTCCGAAGTCGTCGAACTGACGAGCGAAGCGTCCGTTGCACAGGCAACCGCCCGGACCATCGAGCAACACGGCGCGATCCATGTGCTGGTCAACTGCGCGGGTATCACGGGCGGCAACGGCAAAACGTGGGAGCTCGAGCCCGACGTATGGCGGCGCGTGATCGACGTGAACCTGATCGGCCCGTATCTGACCAGCCGCGCCATCGTTCCGCAGATGCTGAAGCAGGGGTACGGACGCATCGTCAACATTGCGTCGGTCGCGGGCAAGGAGGGCAATCCGAACGCGTCGCACTACAGCGCTTCGAAGGCCGGCCTCATCGGGCTCACGAAGTCGCTCGGCAAGGAACTCGCCACCAGCAATATTCTCGTCAACGCGGTCACGCCCGCTGCGGCAAAAACAGAAATCTTCGATTCGATGGCGCAGGAGCACATCGACTACATGCTCTCGAAGATTCCGATGAACCGCTTTTTGCTGCCTGAAGAAGCGGCATCGCTGATTCTCTGGTTGTCTTCCGAAGACTGCGCGTTCAGCACGGGTTCGGTGTTCGATCTGTCCGGCGGCCGCGCGACGTACTGATGCGCGTCTGAACCGGGTCGTCAGGCTGCACACCAGAAGACGCCAGATGAGCCGGCCACGAAGCTGGACGAATCAGGAGACACGATGAACACGATTTCCTCGACCGAGGCAGTCATCGGCAAGGTCATGCGGCGGCTCTTGCCGTTCCTGCTGCTGATGTACGTGCTGGCTTTCCTCGATCGCGCGAACATCGGCTTTGCACAAAAGGCGTTGCAGCACGACACGGGACTTTCCGATGCTGCGTTTGCGTTTGGTGCCGGCGTGTTCTTCGTGGGCTATGCGCTTTTTGAAGTGCCGAGCAACCTGCTCCTGCATCGCGTCGGCGCGCGCCTGTGGATGTGCCGCATCATGGTTACATGGGGCATCGTCTCCGCGTGCATGTCGATGGTGCACACGCCGTTTGCGTTCTACACGCTGCGTTTCCTGCTTGGCGTCGCCGAGGCGGGCTTCTTTCCGGGCATCATCTATTACCTCACGCACTGGTTCCCCCAATCGGCGCGTGCGCGTGCGGTTGGCGTGTTCTATTTCGGCGCACCGCTTGCGTTTATTTTCGGCAGCCCGTTGTCGGGCCTGCTGCTCGATCTGCATGGCGCGTTCGGTCTCGCGGGCTGGCAATGGCTCTTTCTGATCGAAGGCGTCCTCGCTTCGGCGGTCGGCGTGTGGGCGTTCTGGTATCTCGACAACCGGCCCGCGGAAGCCGCGTGGCTCGACGACCAGCAGCGCAGCCTGCTTGCAGCGGCACTTGATGAAGACGCTCGTGAAGCCGCCGCACATGGCCCGCGCAACGTGCTTGCCGCGCTTTGCGATCGCCGTGTGCTGGCGCTTTCGTTGATCTATCTGCTAATCCAGACCAGCGTGTACGGCGTGATTTTCTATCTGCCACAACAGGTCGCTGCGTTGCTCGGCACGAAAGTGGGGCTGCGTGTCGGGCTTGTAATGGCATTGCCCTGGCTCTGTGCGGTCGCGGTTACGTGGTATGTGCCGCGCCGCGCGGATCGCACCGGCGGGCATCGTCGCTGGGCTGTGCTGTTGCTCGTGATCGCGGGTTGCGGCATCGGTCTGTCCGGATTGCTGCATAGCCCGGTGCTTGCGCTCGTTGCATTGTGCTGCGCTGCAAGTGGCTTTATCGCCGCGCAGCCGCTTTTCTGGACCTTTCCGACACGTTATCTGACAGGCGCGGCCGCTGCGGGCGGCATCGCACTGATCAATTCGCTGGGCAGCATCGGCGGTTTTATCGCGCCGACCCTGCGCACGCAGGCCGATCTGGCGTTTCCGTCGACGCAGGCAGGGCTGATCGTACTCGGTGCGGCCAGCGTGCTCGCGGCGCTTCTGATCGCGACGCTGTTTCGCCGCGGAAAAGACAGTTCGGCCTCGCTCTTTCATCACCCGGTTCATCACTCCCGCTAACGCAGGCCCGGCGCGAATCGGCGCGCCAGGCGGCACTTCAATACGGACACTACGGAGCCCATCCTCATGGCCATGCCCACCATCCGGCACGTGCGTGCCTTCATCGTTCGCGGCGGCGGCGCCGACTATCACGATCAGGCCGACGGCCACTGGATCGACGATCACATCTCGACGCCCATGGCGCGTTACCCGGAATACCGGCAGAGCCGCCAGTCGTTCGGGATCAACGTGCTGGGTACGCTTGTCGTCGAAATCGAGGCGAGCGACGGCACGGTCGGCTTCGCGGTAACGACGGGCGGCGAGATCGGCGCGTTCATCGTCGAAAAGCATCTTGCGCGCTTTCTGGAAGGGCAGCTCGTTACCGACATCGAGAAGATGTGGGACCAGATGTATTTCGCCACGCTCTATTACGGACGCAAAGGCGTCGTGCTGAATACGATTTCCGGTGTCGATCTCGCGTTGTGGGATCTGCTTGCCAAGGTGCGCAAGGAGCCGGTGTACCAGTTATTGGGCGGACCGGTGCGCGACGAACTCGTGTTCTACGCGACGGGCGCACGTCCCGACCTCGCGAAGCAGATGGGCTTTATCGGTGGAAAGATGCCGCTGCAGCACGGTCCCGCGGAAGGCGAGGAAGGGCTCAAGAAGAACATCGCGAAGCTGGCCGACATGCGTTCGAAAGTCGGTGACGATTTCTGGCTGATGTTCGATTGCTGGATGAGCCTCGACGTGCCCTATGCGACACGTCTCGCGCAGGCCGCGGGGGAATACGGTCTGAAATGGCTCGAAGAGTGTTTGCCGCCGGATGACTACTGGGGTTACGCCGAACTGCGCCGCAACGTGCCGCGCGGCATGATGGTGTCGACAGGCGAACACGAAGCGACGCGCTGGGGTTTTCGCATGTTGCTGGAGATGCAGTGCTGCGATCTGATCCAGCCGGACGTAGGCTGGTGCGGCGGCATGACGGAACTGGTCAAGATTTCAGCGCTTGCCGATGCACACAATGTGATGGTCGTGCCGCACGGTTCGTCGGTGTACAGCTATCACTTTGTCGTAACGCGCCATAACTCGCCGTTTGCGGAATTCCTGATGATGGCGCCGAAAGCGGATCAGGTCGTGCCGATGTTTACGCCGTTGCTGCTGGACGAACCGGTGCCCGTGAACGGTCGCATGAAAGTACCCGAAACGCCGGGCTTTGGCGTGCGCCTGAATCCTGAATGCGCGTTGGCGCGGCCTTATACGCACTGAGTGCATTGAACGCGTCGATCGTTTATAGCCAGAAAGTGGAGGAAAAGCAGTGCTGCTCAAGGACAAGGTAGTGATCGTCACAGGTGGCTCGCGTGGCATTGGCCGCGCGATTGCCGTTGCGTGTGCAACTGAAGGCGCCGATGTGGCGATCAACTTCTGGGGCGATAACGACGCGTCGTATGGACGCCGTTCGGCGGTCGAGGAAGTGGTCGGCAAAATCGAGGCCCTGGGGCGTCGCGTGATCGCGGTCGAGGGCAACGTCGCGCTGGCGGAAACCGGCACGGAACTCGTGCGCCGCACTGTCGATGCGTTCGGCAAGGTCGACGTTCTCGCGAGCAACGCAGGCATCTGCCCGTTCCACGCGTTTCTCGACATGCCCGCAGCGGTGCTCGAAGCGACTGTCGGCGTGAACCTGAACGGCGCGTTCTATGTCACGCAGGCGGCGGCGCGGCAAATGAAAGAGCAGGGCACGGGCGGCGCGATTGTGGCGACCAGTTCGATCAGCGCGCTGGTAGGCGGCGGCATGCAGACGCATTACACGCCGACCAAGGCGGGCGTGCATTCGTTGATGCAGTCATGCGCGATCGCGTTGGGACCTTACGGTATCCGCTGCAATTCGGTGATGCCGGGCACGATCGCCACTGACCTGAACGCGGAAGACCTCGCCGACGAAACCAAAAAGGCGTACTTCGAAAAACGCATTCCGCTTGGCAGACTGGGGCGGCCGGAGGATGTCGCGGACTGCGTCGTTTTTCTGGCTTCCGATCGTGCCCGTTATGTGACAGGCGCCGCGTTGCTCGTGGACGGTGGCCTGTTCGTCAACCTGCAATGAATATCAATGCGCCGGTTGCGGTGCGTTGTCGTGAGCGTCCTCATCCTCGCGCGCAAGCGACGTTGAAACGCCGCGCAGCAGATCGACAAAATGCTCCGCCGGTTCGGCAAGCGGTTCACCCTTGCGGGTGAGAATGCCGAAGCCTGGCAGGCTTTTGCCGATTTCAACGGGCAGCGCGACGAGCAGTTTGCCGCGCACGTGATCGCGCACGACGGATTCCGGCAGCATCGCAACGGCGTCGTAGTTTTCCAGCAGCTGGAGCGTCGCGAAGATCGACGCGCATTCGGTCAGGTTCACGGGCGTCGCGAGCCCGGCGCGCGCGAGCTCTTCTTCAAAGAGCACGCGGGCAGGGCTCGAAACCGGTTGCGCGACCCAGGGCCAGTCGATCAGCTCGCGAAGCGTGACCGATTTGCAGCCGGCAAGCGGATGCGCGCTGCGAACGACGAGCAGCAGCGGTTCGCGGGCGAGCAGTTCGAAGTTGAAGTCGTTGTGTTGCAAGGGACTCGTCAGCCGCCCAAGCGCAAGATCGATTTCGCGCCGATGCAGCAACTGCACGACCTGGTCGCTGGTTTCGCCGAGTATGCGTATGTTGAGCAGCGGCCGTTCGGTCTTGAGCGCGGAGACGGCCATCGCAAGCAGGTCGGGCGCCGCACCCATGATCGCGCCGACAGTCAGCTGGCCGTGACCGCCTTTGCGCTTGACGTCGAGATCTTCGGCGAAGCGGATGAGTTCGGCAAGCGCGCGGCGCGCGTAGGCAAGCGTGACGACACCGAGCGGCGTCGGTTGCATGCCGCGGGCGTTGCGCTCGAAGAGCAGGAAGCCGAACGCTTCCTCGATGTCGCCAAGCATACGGCTCGCACTCGGCTGCGCGACGTTGATGGCTTCGGCGGCCTGATGGACGTTACGCGCGTCGTCGAGCGCAACGAGAAGCGCAAGGTGTTTGAACTTAAGCCTGTTGACGAGGGCGACCGTGGAAGCGTTGTGGTTCATGGACCTGTGCGATTCGGTTTCAGTATCGCCCAATCCCAACTTCGGATTGAGATGCTATCGACGCCGGAATTATAGTCGTTCCAGACGCTTCGCCCGGGAAAGCGCGGAACACAACTGGAGACGCGAGGGAATGGAGACAGTGGCTTTCCGGATGATGCTCAACCCCGGCATGCGCGAAGAATATGAGCGCAGGCACCGGGAGATCTGGCCGGAGCTTGTTGACGCACTGCACAACGCAGGTGTGCGCGACTACCGGATCTTCCTCGATGAAGAGACGCATCATCTGTTCGCTGTGCTCAGCCGTCCCGCGGATCACACGATGGACCAGTTGCCTGCACTTGAGATCATGCGCAAATGGTGGGATCACATGGCGGACATCATGCAGACGGCGCCCGATCACTCGCCATTGCAGCAACCCCTCGTGCCGGTGTTTCATCTTCCCTGAACGACCTTTAAACCTTCAACGGGCGGAGGGTGTCCCATGCAAGTGGTCGACCCGCACATTCATCTGTGGGACCTGAAAACGCATCATTACCCGTGGCTTGCCAACCCGGGCGTGTCGTTTGTCGGCGATGCACGTGAGCTGAAACACGATTATCTGGTCGAAGACCTGCACGCGGATGCGCGCGATATCGAAGTGCTAAAGGTCGTGCACGTCGAGGCGAATCACGATCCGGCTGATCCGGTCGAAGAGACGCGCTGGCTGCAGGCGGTTGCAGATGCAGGCGGCTCACGCGGCATGCCGCAGGGCATTGTCGCGGCAGTGGACCTGTCCGCGTTGAACGCCGCGCAGGTACTCGAAGGCCACGCGGCGTTCGCGAACACCCGTGGCGTGCGGCAGATTCTCAACGTTCATGAAAAGCCGCTCTATGACTATATCGGCCGGCATCTGATGCGCGATCCGCTCTGGCAGGAGAATTTTTCGCTGCTGCGACATCACGGCATGTCGTTCGACCTGCAGATCTATCCGTCGCAGATGACGGAAGCCGTGGCGCTCGCGCACGCGCATCCGGACACGCAGTTCATCATCAATCATGCGGGCATGTTCGTGGACCGCGGCAGTGTCGAGGGTTTTCGTGCGTGGCGTGATGGCATGCGTCTGCTCGCCACGTGCGGGAACGTAGCGGTCAAGATCAGCGGTCTTGCGATGTTCGATCATCGCTGGACGGTTGAAAGCCTGCGTCCTTACGTGCTCGAAACGATCGACGCGTTCGGGACTTCGCGCGCGATGTTCGCATCCAACTTTCCGGTCGACCGGCTGTTCGGTTCCTATACGGATTTGTGGAACGCGTATGCCGCGATCGTGGAAGGCGCCAGCATGGAAGAGAAAGATGCGCTTTTCAGGCGTAACGCTGAACGCGTCTACCGCATCTAGCGCGATTGCCTGAACGGAATTATCGCGACGCTAAACCAGCGTCGCCAGATGGAGGAGACACGCAGTGCAGCAACAACCTTCCGGCGTACCGCGGCTTGAATTGAAGCATGCGACCAAATCATTCGGCCGTGTGCGGGCGCTTTCCGATGCCGGGCTCGCGCTCTGGCCTGGCGAAGTGCACGCGCTGCTCGGCGAAAACGGCGCGGGCAAGTCGACGCTCGTCAAGATTCTGGCTGGTGTCCATCGACCGGATTCAGGCGAACTGCTGGTGGACGGTGTTCCGCGTCAGTTCGCGACACCCGCCGAAGCACGCGATGCGGGCCTCGCGGTGATCTATCAGGAACCGACACTGTTCTTCGATCTTTCGATCGCCGAGAATATTTTCATGGGTCGCCAGCCGGTGGACCGCGTCGGTCGCATTCAATACGATGCGATGTATCGCGAAGTGCGCGATCTGCTCGCGTCGCTGGGTGTGGATCTGCGCGCCGATCAACTGGTGCGCGGACTGTCGATTGCCGACCAGCAGGTCATTGAAATTGCCAAGGCGCTGTCGTTGAACGCAAACGTGCTGATCATGGATGAACCCACGGCGGCGTTGTCGTTGCCGGAAGTCGAGCGGCTCTTTACGATCGTGCGGCATCTGCGTGAGCGCGACGTCGCGATTCTCTTCATCACCCACCGGCTGGACGAGGTTTTCGCGTTGACGCAGCACGTGACGATCATGCGCGACGGTGCGAAGGTGTTCGATGCGCCCACTTCGGAACTGGACACCGCTTCGATCGTCGCGAAGATGGTGGGCCGGGATCTGGAAAGTTTCTACCCGAAGGCGGACGTGAAGCCAGGCGAAGTGCGGCTGTCGGTGCGCGGTCTGACGCGTGCGGGTGTCTTCAAGGATGTCTCGTTCGAGGTGCGCGCAGGGGAAATCGTTGCGCTGGCCGGACTTGTCGGTGCCGGGCGAAGCGAAGTGGCGCGCGCGATCTTCGGTATCGATCCGTTCGATGCCGGAGAAATCCATATCGCAGGCAAGCCGCTCAAGGCAGGCCGCCCTGCGGCGGCCGTGCTGGCGGGCCTTGCGCTCGTGCCGGAAGATCGCAGGCAGCAGGGCCTCGCGCTCGAACTGAGCATTGCACGTAACGCGTCGATGACCGTACTCAACCGGCTCGTCAGGCACGGTCTTATTTCCGCGAAGAGCGAACGTACACTTGCCACGCAGTGGGGCATGCGGCTGCATCTGAAGGCGGGTGATCCGTCCGCGCCGGTCGGCACGCTCTCGGGCGGCAACCAGCAGAAAGTGGTGCTCGGGAAATGGCTCGCGACGAATCCGAAGGTGTTGATCATCGACGAGCCGACCCGCGGTATTGACGTCGGCGCTAAGGCAGAAGTGTATGGCGCGCTGGCAGAACTGGTGCGCGACGGCATGGCGGTACTGATGATTTCCAGCGAACTGCCAGAGGTGCTCGGCATGGCCGACCGCGTGCTCGTGATGCACGAAGGGCGCATCAGCGCCGACATCTCGCGCGCTGAGGCGAGCGAGGAACGGATCATGGGCGCGGCGCTGGGCCAGTCCACCGTGAACCTGGGGCACGCGGCATGATGCGCCATTCGACAACCCATACGCACGCGGCGCCCATGCAATCCACTGAGGCGAAACATCGGACACCCGGCGCCGGCGGCCTGATCGGCACGATCGCGAAGAGTCGCGAGACGACGCTATTTGTCGTGCTGATCCTGCTGGTGGTGGGCACCGCACTCGCAAAGCCCCAGTTCCTCAATCTGCAGAATCTGCGTGACGTCCTGCTGAACGTGTCGATCGTCAGCTTGCTGACGGCGGGCATGACCGTCGTGATCCTGATGCGGCACATCGATCTCTCGGTGGGGTCGACGGTGGGCGTGAGTGCCTATGCGGTGGGCAGTCTCTTCGTCGCGTTTCCGCACATGCCTGTGATCGTCGCGCTGGCCGCGGGGCTCGCGATCGGTCTCATCGCGGGCGGCATCAACGCGCTGCTCGTGGCGGTAGGCCGGGTGCCTTCACTCGTGGCAACGCTCTCGACGCTCTACATCTTTCGCGGCGCCGATTACGCGTGGGTACATGGCGGACAGATCAATGCAACCAGCCTGCCCGAATCGTTCTCGCGGCTTGCGACGGGGGAAGTGTTCGGCGTGCCGTCGCTTGCGCTGATTGCCGCTGTCGTGCTGGTCGGTCTGTCGGTCTACCTGAAGCAGTTTCGCGGCGGCCGCGAGCACTATGCGGTCGGCTCGAATCCGGAGGCCGCGCGGCTTGCCGGCGTCAGCGTCGAGCGGTGTGTAATAAGGGGTTTCCTGATCAGCGGTGCGATTGCGGGTTTGTCCGGCGCGCTGTGGCTTGCGCGGTTCGGTACCGTCGATGCAAGCACGGCCAAGGGCATCGAATTGCAGGTCGTGGCGGCAGCGGTAGTGGGCAGTGTGGCGATCACGGGCGGCGTCGGAACCATTCTCGGTGCAACGCTTGGCGCGCTGGTGCTGGGGGTGATCAGCATCGCGCTCGTTGTTCTGCATGTGTCGCCGTTCTGGGAGCAAGCCATCGAAGGCGCGCTGATCGTCGTTGCGATTGCCGCCGATACGCTGCTCGCACGCTCTGTCGCCAAACGCATGATGAGGAAACGCGATCATGGCTAAACCCGATTCCGCCTTGCTGACCCGCCGGCGCGAAACGCCCCTGCAATGGGAAGCGCTGCTTGTCGTCGTATTGATTCTGGCCTTGATTCTTGGGCGCGTGCTGTCGCCGGTATTCCTGAGCGCGGGCAATCTGGGCAACGTGCTCGCCGATCTCACCGAAATCGCGCTGATGGCGCTGCCTATGACGCTCATCATCGTGGCGGCGGAAATCGATCTTTCCGTGGCCTCGGTGCTCGGCGCATCGAGCGCGCTGATGGGCGTACTCTGGCACATGGGATTGCCGATGCCGGTCGTCATCGTGCTGGTGCTGGTGTTCGGCGCGCTGGCCGGTCTGCTTAACGGTCTTGTGATCGTGAAGCTGAATCTGCCTTCGCTTGCGGTGACGATCGGCACGCTCGCGCTGTTTCGCGGTCTTGCGTATGTGCTGCTCGGAGACCAGGCGGTGGCCGATTTTCCCGCTGCGTATACGGCGTTCGGCATGAACACGCTGTGGTCGAGCTTTATTCCACTGCCGTTTTTGATCGTGATTGTCTGCGCCGTGGTCTTTACCGTGTTGCTGCAGGCAACGGCCTTTGGGCGCAGCCTTTACGCGATCGGCGCAAATTCCACGGCGGCCTCGTTTTCTGGCATCGATGTGGCGAGGATCCGCCTGCGTCTGTTCGTGACGTCGGGTGTGCTTAGCGCGCTTGCGGGCATTGTGTACACGCTGCGTTTTACGAGCGCACGCGGCGATAACGGCGAAGGTTTCGAACTGTCGGTGATCGCAGCGGTGCTGTTTGGCGGCGTGAGCATTTTTGGCGGGCGCGGCTCGATGTACGGCGTGCTGCTATCGCTGCTGATTGTCGGCGTGCTGAAGAATGCGTTGACGCTCGACGATGTATCCAGCGAAACGCTGACGATCGTCACAGGCGTGCTGTTGCTCGCATCGGTGCTTATTCCAAATCTGGTCGCACGCTGGCGCGCGATGCGCGACCGGCGCTTTATTGCCCGATCGGGTTGATTGTGCAGTAGCTGGATAACACAGCAGGGATTAGACGTCAGGACGATCAACAACCCCGGGTATAAAAGACCCGACACTATAACCAGGAGACATGCCATGAGAAGACCACTTCGTTGCGCGGGCGCGGCAGCGCTGTGTGCGGCACTGCTAGGCTTGAGCTTTGCCGCGGGCGCGGCCGATCTCAAGAGCGGGCTGAAGATTGCCTTTCTGCCCAAGCAAATCAATAACCCGTACGAAGTCATCGCCGATGATGGCGGCATGGCCGGCATCAAGGAATTCCACGGCATAGGCAAGGTGGTCGGTCCTTCGGACGCGGGTGCCTCGTCGCAGGTGCAGTACATCAATACGCTGATCACGCAGAAGCAGGACGCGATCGTCATCGCCGCGAACGACGCGAACGCGGTCGTGCCGTATCTGAAGAAGGCCATGTCGCAGGGTATCAAGGTCGTCACGTTCGACTCCGACACGGCGCCTGATGGACGTCAGCTTTTCGTCAACCAGGCTAACGCGGAAAGTATCGGGCGTGGTCAGATCCAGCTCGTGTCGAAGCTGATGGGCGGCGAGGGTGAATTCGCGATCCTGTCGGCGACGCCGAATGCGACCAACCAGAACACCTGGATCAAGTGGATGCAGGAAGAGCTGAAAAAGCCGGAGTATTCGAAGCTCAAGCTGGTGAAGATCGCATACGGCAACGACGACGACCAGAAATCGTTCGTCGAGACGCAAGGTCTGCTGCAGGCGTATCCAAACCTGAAGGCGATCGTCGCTCCGACGTCGGTCGGCATTGCGGCGGCCGCACGCTACATCTCGACTTCCTCGAGTAAAGGCAAGGTTGCAGTGACGGGGCTCGGAACACCGAACCAGATGCGCGCGTTCGTCAAGAACGGCACGGTGAAGGCGTTCCAGCTGTGGGATCCGGGTCAACTCGGTTATCTCGCCGCCTATGCTGCTGCGAACCTCGCTTCGGGAACGATTACGGGCAAGGAAGGCGAATCGTTCGAAGCGGGCAAGCTCGGCAAGCGCACGATCGGCCCGAAGGGCGAAATCATCCTTGGACCGCCGACGACGTTTGACGCAAGCAATATCGACAACTTCAATTTCTGACGGTACGGCGATACGCCTGAACGCTTGACGGTTCAGGCGTAAGCCCCCAGTTGCCGGGCAAAGCGTCGCGCGCATTCGAGTCCGAATGCCGTCGGCGCGATGCCCCGGTCGTGCAGCACTTCAAATCCCATGCGCCATGCCGCGATCCGCTTGCCGTAGCAGGTCAGCGCATCGAGCGACTGCATCACGAATACGATCGTGGGCAGTACGTCTGCATAGAGCGCTTCTGCACGCGTTTGTTCTCCCGCAGCAAAAGCACGTTGAATGATGACCTGTCTGTCGAACGTATCCGGTGCCACGATCAGGCCGGCGCAGCCCGCGCGCAGATTGTCGATGAGTTCCTGACCGCCGCGCCCGTTAAAGACGGGAAGCGGTTTCCCATGCGCCCGTAGCTGATCGATTGTGTTCCTGATCGTGATAGCGGGCCCTTCGCCCTTGAGCCAGCGAAAGTTCTCGCGCAGCCGTGCAAGCTCGACGATCGATTCGACCGACAGCCCGACGCCGAGATATTCCGGTGCGTTCTGTATTCCGGCTGGCGCCTCTACGCGCTGCATCACGTCGGCGAAGAAATTGAAATAGAACGATTCGGGTTCAGTGCGAGTGGCGGGCGGTTGCAGGATCAACCATGACGCGTCGCGCGTGACGGCATAACTGGCCAGCGCGACCTGTGCGTCGACCGTGTCTCCCGTAATCGTGACGGCGAGCGGCACGCGCCCGCCGATGTCTTCGCTGGCCCAATCGATGATCTGGTGTTTTTCGGCAAGCGACATGCGATGCACTTCGGTGGCGAGTCCAAGGATCACGATGCCAGGTGCGCCTGCGTTGATCGTCGCATCGACCTGGGCACGCATTGCATCGCGATCGGGACGATTGAACTCGTCGAAGTAAGCGTACAGCACGGGCCACATTCCGCCAGGAGGCTGCATTGCTGGCATTTGCATGGTCGTGTTCCGCGCGCGTGAGTGAGGAATCAGTGCGATTCACGCGGCACAGGTGCGCCGCTCGATCCGACCAGGAAGTCCAGATCCGCGCCCTGATCCGCCTGCAAGACATGTTCGACGTAGAGCCTGTAGTAACCGCGCTCTGGCAGATCCGGCGCCTGCCATTCGGCGCGACGCCGCGCGAGTTCCTCGTCGGACACCTCCAGATGCAGCCGGCGCGCCGCGACGTCGAGCTCGATCATGTCGCCCGTCTTCACCAGGGCGAGCGGGCCGCCCGCCGCCGCTTCCGGCGACACGTGCAGTACCACCGCACCGTACGCCGTGCCGCTCATGCGCCCGTCCGAAATGCGGACCATATCGGTGATGCCCTTTTCCAGCACCTTTTTGGGCAGCGGCATGTTGCCGACTTCCGCGAAGCCCGGATAGCCCTTCGGTCCCGCGCCCTTGAGCACCATGATGCAGTGCTCGTCGATGTCGAGCGAATCGTCGTCCACCTTCGCGTGCAGCTCCTCGATGTTCTCGAACACCACCGCACGGCCGCGATGCTGGAGCAACGAAGCGGTCGCCGCCGACGGCTTGATCACCGCGCCATCCGGCGCCAGATTGCCCTTGAGCACCGCAATGCCAGCCTTCGGCTTGAACGGCTCGGCGAACGTCGTGATGACCTTCTCGTCGTAGTTGGGCGCGCTGGCGACGTTCTCCCAGATCGACTTGCCGTTCACGGTCAGCGCGTCACGATGCAGCAGCCCCTGTTCGCCGAGCTGCCTCAGCACCGCCGGCAGGCCGCCCGCGTAATAGAAATCTTCCATCAGGTATTCACCGGAAGGCTGCAGATTCACGAGACACGGCACATCCGACCCAAGCTCCCAGTCTTCGAGCGAAAGCGGCACGCCGATGCGCTTCGCGAGCGCAATCAGATGCACCACCGCATTGGTCGAGCCGCCAATCGCCGCGTTCGTGCGGATCGCGTTCTCAAAGGCCTGACGCGTGAGGATCTTGTCCATCGTCAGGTCTTCGCGCACCATGTCGACGATGCGACGCCCGGCCAGATGCGCGAGCACCTGACGGCGCGCGTCCACCGCGGGAATCGCCGCGTTGTGCGGCAAGCCCATGCCGAGCGACTCGACCATCGACGCCATCGTCGAGGCCGTGCCCATCGTCATGCAGTGGCCGCGCGAGCGGTTCATGCACGATTCGGCCTCGGTGAACTCTTCCTGCGTCATGGTGCCGGCGCGTACTTCCTCCGACATCTGCCAGACGCCCGTGCCCGAGCCGATGTTCCTGCCGCGAAAGCGGCCGTTGAGCATCGGGCCGCCGGAGACGGCGAGCGCGGGCAGGTTGCACGAGGCCGCGCCCATCAGCAGCGCGGGCGTGGTCTTGTCGCAACCGACCAGCAGGATCACGCCGTCCATCGGGTTGCCGCGAATCGACTCCTCGACATCCATCGAGGCGAGATTGCGAAACAGCATCGCGGTAGGGCGCAAATTGGTCTCGCCAAGCGACATCACGGGAAATTCGAGCGGCAGGCCACCGGCTTCGTGCACGCCTTTTTTCACGTACTCGGCGAGCTCGCGAAAGTGCGCGTTGCACGGTGTGAGTTCCGACCACGTATTACAGATGCCGATCACCGGACGACCATCGAATTCGTCGTGCGGGATGCCCTGGTTTTTCATCCACGAGCGATGAATGAATCCGTCCTTGTCATTCCTGCCGAACCAGCCTTGCGAACGAAGCTTGCGCATGTTTGTCTCCTGCCAGTTATGCTTATATTCTGCGCTTCATTGGCCATTTCTAGAAGATAGCCAGTGAAGGGGCTTGAAGCCAGAGCTGCATTGCCCGTATAAGCATGGATATGAACGGATAATGGAGGCAATCGTGAGTCGATACACCACTGAAGAGCACGCCGCATTTGTGCGCGATTTCGAACGCGACGGCATGGTTGTATTGCGTGATCATTTTCCGCACGCAATCCTCGCTGCATGGCAACACGCGTTCTCGCCGCTGCTGCAGGCAAGAATCGCTGCAAAGGCGACTGCGGTGCGAGGCGAAAATCGTCACTACATTACGCTTCCGTTCGTCGGCGTCTTTGCGGACGAGCGCATTTTCTGCGATCCCGATGTGCTCGCGATCGTCGAGCGGGTTGCCGGGCCTGATCCTGCGATGTGTCAGCTTGCTACCGATACTCCGCTTGCCGGTTCCACTTACCAGGACGTGCATCGCGATACGCCAGAACTTTTCGAGGGCGAAGCGGAAACGCCATCATTCCAGCTGGCGGTCAATTTTCCGTTATGCGACGTGACCGCGGAAAACGGGCCGTTCGAAACGACGCTGGGCACACACAGGATCAACAAGGAAGAGGCGATGACCGCATACGGGCGCGGCCAGTATCCGCTCGTTGCCGTGCCGATGAAGCTCGGCGACGTGATGATCCGCGATGTGCGGGTGTTGCATCGTGGTACGCCCAACCGTTCACCGCTGCCGCGTCCGATGGTTGTCATCGGTTATAGCCGTAGCTGGTATTTCCGGCCGGAGGTGCATATCGATGTGCCGCGCGATGTGTTCCAGTCGTTGAGTCCGCGCGCGAAACGATTGCTGCGTTACATGCCGCAGGTGAACGACGCTGGTTCGCTTGCCGATGCGGAAAGCTATCTGAAGTTTGCGTACTAGCAGCACACCCGCGAGGAATCGCGAAGCGTCCGCCCTAAAAGAGAAGGCACTCACAAAGCGCTGATTGTGGTCGTGGAAAAGTGCAGGGGCCAGGCGGCGGCGCTAAGCCCGTATGTCGAACCCTTGCGCGTATGTTTCCGGCTTGCTTGCGTCCCATACGCGGCCATCGATCAGCACCTGCGGTACTTCGAGCACAGGCACGGCGAGGCCCATGCGTTGTGCTGCTTCGCGATAAAGCGCCGTCTGGTTGATTGCAGCAGCAATAGCCGTGTAATCGTCGCGCTGCGCGATCATGCCCCAGCGCTCATATTGCGTGAGAAACCACGCGCCGTCGGACGCGCGCGGATAGTTGACTGCGCCGCCTTCGAAAAATCGCACCGGCAGACGTGTTGCGCTGCTTGCATCGGTTCCCAGTCGCGCCGCGATCAGCGCCTGGGGCGCGCCGAGAAATTCCGGTTGTGCGAGTCTTCTCGCGATCTCGTTTCGATGACCGGCGTCATCGAGCCAACGGCACGCTTCGAGCATGGTTTGCACGAGCGCGCGTGAGGTGTTGGGGTGCGCGCTGACAAAATCGCGCCTGCACGCGAGCACTTTCTCCGGATGATCCGGCCAGATTTCGCTGCTGTAAGCGGCGGTGCGGCCCACACCTTGCGCTTCTGCAACGGCATTCCACGGGTCGCCCACGCACAGGCCATCGAGCCTTTCTTCCGCGAGCGCGCCGACCATCCGGGGCGGGGGAATAACGACGCTTTCGATATCGCGCAACGGATGAACGCCTTGCGCGGCGAGCCAGTAATACAGCCACATCGCATGCGTGCCCGTGGGGAACGTCTGCGCGAAAACCGGTTTGCGTCCGAGCGTGCGCAGTGCGGCCGGTAGCGTGCCGTGCTCGTCGAGCGCGGCGGCAAGCCGGTTCGATACGGTGATCGCCTGACCATTGCGGTTGAGCACCATCAGCACGGCCATATCCGTTTGCGGACCGCCAAGCCCGAGCTGGATGCCGTAGACGAGCCCGTAGAGCGCGTGCGCCGCGTCCAGATCGCCGGAGAGCAGCTTGTCGCGCACGGCGGCCCACGAAGGCTGCCGGCAGAGTTCGAGCGTCAGGCCGTGGGCGTGACCGAATTCGAGCAGCTTGGCCGCGACGAGCGGCGCTGCGTCGCTTAGTGCGACAAAGCCAAGCCGCAGATGCGTTTTCTCGAGCCGCTCCGATGCGTTGGAACTGGCGTGTTGAGTAGGTGCGTTCATGAGCGAGCCATCATTGGGACGATTCCGCCGACGCGATCAGCTGACGCGCCACCTCGGCGAGTTTGACGCCCTGGTTCATCGCACGCTTGCGCAGCGTGGCGTAAGCGGCATTTTCGGTCATTTTCTGCTGATCCATCAGCAGGCGTTTCGCGCGATCGATCAGCTTGCGTTCGGCCAGTTCGTTTTCCGCCTGCGCAAGACGTTCGCGTAACCGCGATTCCTGTGCGAAGCGGGCGAGCGCCACTTCGAGAATCGGCGCGAGACGCTCCGTCGCGAGACCTTCGACCAGATACGCCGTCACGCCTGCGCCTACCGCGTCGCGGATCAGCTGCTGGTTTGCATCGGGGCTGAACATCAGGACCGGGCGCGGCGCCGTGGCGTTCATCACCGCGAGTTGTTCGAGCGTGTCGCGGGAGGGCGATTCGGTATCGATGATGATCACATCAGGCCGCTCGCTCTGGACGACACGATGCAACGCTTCAGGTGTCGCGGTTTCGGCAAGCATGTCATAGCCGAGCCGCGCGAGGGCGTCGCGCAGCTCGCCGATGGGTTTGTCGGTGTCGGTGACGAGCAGTACACGCAGCATCTTTCGCCTGTTGTTATCGGCCGTTTCAATGTGTTCAGGTTGCAACGGTAGTCGCCTCGCACATCCGTTTCAGTTCAGGGATGCACGAGCCACAGACCGTGCCGCAGCCGAGCTTCGTTTTCAGTTCCGGCAGGGTGGCGCCAGCCGCAATCGCCGCCTGGATGCGGGATTCGCCGACCTGCATGCAGTTGCACACCACGCGTTCGCGCGCGACGTTTGTCTGCTTCTGCGTAGAGAATACCGCGAAGCGCGGTCCGGACCACGGAGTGGCGTCGCGCAGGCGTGCAAGGAGGGCGTCTGCGTTCGTCACGTCCCCTGCGAAAACAAAGCCGTCGATAATGTTCTCGCGCCATACGACGCGCTTGTCAAGGCCGCGTCGTGCATCGCGGTATTCGAGCGTGTCTTCGCCGACGGGAAGATCAAGTGCTTCGTAGAGACGCGGCAGCCAGTCCGCAGGCGCATCGTCGTGCGCCGCGCGCAACACGATCAGATCGTCCTCTTCGATGCTGATCGCGGCGTAACTGCATTCCTTCAGCAGCGGCTGTACGGCAGCCTGTAGCGCGAGCACATCGCCGCGTCGGGCGGCAACCAGCCGCCACGGCAGCTCGACCGGCTCGATACGCACCGCCGCGTGCTTCAGTTCCGGCTGAAACGAGGAAGGGTCGACGGCGGATATCGTCGTCTCGTTGATGCCGCCGCTTGCCAGAAATTGCGCGCTCCAGTGCATCGGCGCGAATACGGTGCCGGACTGCACGTCGTCTGTCAGTTGCACCGGTAGTACGAGATTGCCGCGCCGGCTCGACACACGTACAAGATCGCCTTCAACGAAGCCACGACGTGCGGCATCGCCGCGCTGCATGCTGAGCGCGGGCGCCGGTGCGTGCGAAAACAGTTTGCCGACCCGGCCCGTGCGGCTCATGCCGTGCCACTGATCGCGCAGGCGCCCGGTCAGCAGACGAAACGGGAAACGCGCGCTGGTTGCTTCCGCAACCGGGAGATAGTGGGTCGCGTGAAAACGCGCGCGGCCGTCCTGCGTTGCGAAGACGCCATCGGTATAGCGACGCGCCTCCCCATGCATAACAGCCGCGCGAAACGGCCATTGCTGTGGGCCGTTTTCTTCGAGCACCGCATAGCTCAGTCCACCGATATCGAGGTCGCGGCCTTCGGTAAGCGTTCGATGTTCGTTGAACACATCTTCAGGATCATCGAATGCAAACAGTGTTTTAAGCGCCCCCTGGCGCGCTTCAATCCGCTTTGCGACTTCATTGACGATCCACCAGTCAGGCTTTGCCTCGCCGGGCGCCGCGACGGCCGCACGTACGCGCGAAATGCGGCGCTCCGAATTGGTAACCGTGCCGGATTTTTCTCCCCACGTCGCGGCGGGCAGCACGACGTCGGCGAACGGCACCGTGTCGGTCAGCATGAACGCTTCCTGCACGACCACGAACTCTGCTTTTGCCAGCGCTTCGCGAACGCGCGGAATATCCGGCATCGAATGCGCCGGGTTTGTGCAGGCGATCCAGATTGCCTTGATCTTGCCGGCGTGCAGCGCTTCGAACATGTCGACTGCGGGCAGGCCGGGGCGGTCGGACAGTTGCGATACGCCCCATAGCCGCGCCACTTCTTCACGATGTGCCGCGTTGCCGATATCGCGATGTGCCGCGAGCATCGTCGCCATGCCACCGACTTCGCGGCCGCCCATCGCATTGGGCTGGCCTGTCAGCGAAAACGGTCCCGCGCCCGCGCGGCCGATCTGGGCCGTAGCGAGATGCAGGTTGATCAGGGCGAGATTCTTGTCGGTGCCGTGGCTCGACTGGTTAAGCCCCATGCAGTACAGCGACAGCGCCGCATCGCTTGCGCCGAACCATTCGGCCGCCTGCATGATTTCACGCTCAGTGATGCCGCAAATCCCCGCCACCATGCGCGGCGTGAAATCGCGCACCAGTGCTTTCAGTGCGTCAAAATCAGCGGTGTGCTGCTCGATGAAATCGCGATCGACGAGGCCTTCCCAGATCAGGTGATGCAGCATGCCGTTGAAGAGCGCGACGTCGCTGCCCGGCTGGATCGGCAGATGCAGGTCGGCCATGGCCGCCGTATCGGTGCGGCGCGGATCGACCACGATCCAGCGGATCGACGGATCGGCCGCTTTCGCTTCTTCGAGGCGGCGAAATAACACGGGGTGCGCCCACGCCATATTGCTGCCCGCGAACAGCACGGTTTTCGCGCGCTCCAGATCGTCGTAGCAGGTGGGCGGGCCGTCGGCGCCCAGCGCCATCTTGTACGCCGTGACCGCGCTCGACATGCACAGGCGCGAATTCGTATCGATGTTGTTCGTGCCGATCAGGCCTTTGGCCAGCTTGTTGAAGACGTAATAGTCTTCTGTCAGCAACTGGCCCGATACATAGAATGCGACCGCATCCGGCCCGTGCTGCTCGACCACTTCGGCAAAGCGCGCCGCGACGGTATCGAGCGCGGTGGACCATTCGACCTGCTTGCGTGGCATGTCGCGTTGCAGCCGCATTTCCGGCATTGTCGCGCGACCCGTTTCGCTTTGCGCGGTCAGCGCGAGCGACATCCCTTTCGTGCAGAGCCTGCCGAAATTCGCCGGATGATCGGGGTCGCCCTGAACGCCGGCGATGCGCCCATTTTCCGCTTCGATCAGCACGCCGCAGCCGACGCCGCAGTAGCAGCAGGTGGAGCGGGTCACGGTCTTCGTCATATCCGTGCGCCGGTCAGCTCAGGCCAAGATAGATCGAGCCGTCTGCATCGACGCGTACCGGGAAATGCCGCGCGCAGCCTTCATCCGGCGCACGCGCCTGTCCACTTGCAAGATCGATATTCCATGCGTGCAGCGGGCAGGTCACGCTTTCGCCGTGCACGATGCCAAGCGAGAGCGAGCCGCCCTTGTGCGGGCAGCGGTCGAGCAGCGCGAACACCTTGTCCTGCGCGGTGCGAAAAATCGCCACGTTGCCGCTTTCGCGTTCGAGCACGCGGCTGCCAAGCGGCGGAATATCCGCGACCTGGCAGATACGGGTCCATTCTTGAGTCACTTTCATGTCCATGGTGTCGTCCTCAGGCCACGATTTTTAGCGGGATGTATTCATGCTTCTGCTTGCCGGCGATTCGCGCATCCCACGGATCAGGCAAACCTTCCAGCGAATACAAGAGGCGTTCGTACAGCGCCTTGCGGTTCGCCGCATCGTCTACGACCTTCTTCTTGATGTAGTCGAGGCCCACGCGTTCGATGTAATGCACGGTACGGTCGAGATACCACGCTTCCTCGCGATAGAGCTGAAGGAACGCGCCTGAATATTCCTTGACCTCGTCCGACGTTTTCACCTTGACGAGAAACTGCGCGACTTCCGTCTTGATGCCGCCGTTGCCGCCCACATACAGTTCCCAGCCGCTATCCACCGCGATCACGCCGACGTCCTTGATACCCGCTTCCGCGCAGTTGCGCGGGCAACCGGATACGGCGAGCTTCACCTTGTGCGGCGACCACATGTTCGCGAGCATCGTCTCGAGATCGATACCCATCTGCGTGCTGTTCTGCGTGCCGAAGCGGCAGAACTCGCTGCCCACGCATGTTTTCACGGTACGGATCGATTTGCCGTAGGCGTGGCCCGACTTCATGCCAAGGTCTTTCCATACATTGGGCAGGTCTTCCTTCCGGATGCCCAGCAGGTCGATCCGCTGGCCGCCGGTGACCTTGAGCATCGGTACGTTGTATTTGTCGGCGACATCCGCGATGCGGCGCAGTTCGGCCGCGTTCGTCACGCCGCCTTTCATCTGCGGAATCACCGAGAACGTGTTGTCTTTCTGGACGTTCGCATGCACGCGCTCGTTCACGAAGCGGCTTTGCGGATCATCGACCGCTTCGCGCGGCCAGGTGGAAAGCAGGTAATAGTTGATGGCGGGGCGGCAGGTCGCGCAGCCGTTCGGCGTGCGCCATTCCAGGAAGTCATACACCTCGCGATGCGTGACCAGATGATGATCGCGGATCGCCTTGCGCACGTCACCGTGATTGCGATCGGTGCAATGACAGATTGCCTTCGTCTTCGATGTCTCCTGGAAGTCGGAGCCGACCGTGCTCATCAGGATCTGTTCGACAAGACCCGTGCACGAACCGCACGAGCTGGACGCCTTGGTGTGCTTGCGCACTTCGTCGAGCGTGAAGAGGCCTTTTTCCGTGATCGCCTTGACGATCGTGCCTTTGCATACGCCATTGCAGCCGCACACTTCGTCGCTGTCGGCCATCGCGGCGGCGCGGCTTTGGCCCTGCACGCCCGAATCGCCGACATTCGATTCGCCGAACATGATGTGATCGCGCAGGTCACCCAGCTTGCGGCCTTCACGCAGCAGCTTGAAATACCATGCGCCATCGGCGGTATCGCCATAGAGGCACGCGCCGACGAGCTGATCGTCCTTGATGACGAGCTTCTTGTACACACCGCCCGAAGGATCGGACAGCACGATTTCCTCGGTGCCTTCGCTACCCATGAAATCGCCGGCGGAAAACAGGTCGATGCCGGTGACCTTGAGTTTGGTCGAAAGAACCGAGCCCTTGTAGCTGCCGATGCCCAGCAGCGCGAGATGGTTCGCGCAGACTTTCGCCTGCTCGAAGAGCGGTGCGACGAGACCATAGGCAATGCCGCGATGGCTCACGCATTCGCCTACCGCGTAAATGCGTGGGTCGTAAGTCTGCAGCGAATCGCTTACCACGATGCCGCGATTGCAGTACAGGCCGGCCGCTTCGGCAAGCGTCGTATTCGGACGGATGCCGGCGGCCATCACGACGAGATCCGCGGGTATCGTCTCGCCGTCCTTGAAGCGAACCGCACTGACTTCGCCCGCTTCGTTACCCACGATCTCCGACGTCGATTTGCCCAGCAAAAACGCGAGGCCACGTTCTTCGAGCGAGCGTTGCAGCAGCTTGCCCGCGGTCGAATCGAGCTGACGTTCAAGCAGCGTGTCGGCCAGATGCACGACGGTCACGTCCATGCCGCGCAGCTTTAACCCGTTCGCGGCTTCAAGGCCAAGCAGACCGCCGCCGATCACGACCGCGCGACGCTTCACCGCAGCCGTATCGATCATCGCCTGCGTATCGCGGATGTCGCGATACGTGATCACGCCTTTCAGGTCCTTGCCCGGCACGGGCAGGATAAACGGCGTGGAGCCGGTCGCGATCAGCAGACGGTCGTAGGGTGCTTCGGTGCCGTCGTCGGCAACCACCACGCGCTTCACGCGGTCGATCCGTTCGATCGTCTTGCCGAGATGGAGCGTGATGTCGTTCTGTTGATACCACTCGATCGAATTAAGAATGATGTCGCCGAATGCCTGCTCACCGGCGAGCACCGGCGAAAGCAGAATGCGGTTGTAGTTCGGATGCGGCTCCGAGCCGAATACGGTGATGTCGTAATGGCCTGGCGCGATCGTCAGCAGTTCTTCGATCGTACGAATGCCGGCCATGCCGTTACCGATTACAACGAGGCGAGGTTTGTTCATCATGATGTATTCCCGTTCAGACGCGTGCGGCTGCAACCGACCACGCACTGCGCCAGCGGCGCTTCACGTTGCTCATGCCGGCCCAGCCGAGCGCGGCCAGTGCGGCGAAAAGCCAGAGACCCATTGAATAGTCGCCGGTGGCCTGCTTGATCGAGCCGAGGCTCGCGGCAAGCGCAAAGCCGCCTACGCCGCCCGCCATGCCGATCAGGCCGGTCATCACGCCGATATCCTTCGCGAAGCGCTGCGGGACGAGCTGGAACACGGCGCCGTTGCCCGCGCCGAGACATAGCATCGCCGCAATGAACAGCGGCAGCGTGACGAATGGACCGCCTGCGCCAAAGCCCGCGAGACCGATCAGCACCGCCACAGCCGCGAACACGTTGAGCAGCGAACGCGTGCCGCCGATGCGATCGGCCATCAGTCCGCCGAACGGACGCATCACCGAGCCTGCGAACACGCACGCAGCCGTGGCCCAGCCGGCCAGCTTCGGATCGAAACCGAACTGGTCGTGAAAGTAGCCGGGCAGCGCGCTGGCGAAGCCCGAGAAGCCGCCGAACGTCAGCGAGTAGAAGAACATGAACCACCACGCGTCGCGACTGGCGAGCATGCGGGCATAGTCACGCAGATGCTTGTGCGCGACGACGCCCGGTGCATCCTTCGCGCTGAGCGTATAGAACACCAGCACGGCGATGAGCGGGATACAGGCGATGCCGAACACGCTCTGCCAGCCGAACGCGACGGCCAGCACCGGCGCGAACAGCGCGGCGAGCACGGTGCCCGAATTGCCCGCACCGGCGATGCCCATCGCGGTGCCTTGCTGATGCGGCGGATACCAGCGCGAGGCGAGCGGCAACGCCACCGCGAACGACGCGCCCGCAACACCCAGCGCCGCGCCGAACAGCAGCACCTGGCCCATCGAATGCACGCCGGTGCGCCACGCGACGAGAAGACTCGCGATCACAAGCACCTGGCCGATCAGGCCCGCACGCTTCGCGCCGATGCGATCGGCGAGCATGCCCATGAACACACGCAGGATCGCGCCGGCCAGAATCGGCGTGGCGACCATCAAACCGCGTTGCTGGGTGGTGAGCGACAGTGTGTGGGCAATCTGGATCTGCAGCGGTCCAAGGAGATACCAGACCATGAAGCTCAGATCGAAATAAAGGAATGCGGAAAACAGCGTGGGGGTGTGGCCGTTACGCCAGAAGCTGCGGTCCATGATTGTTCCGTCGTCGGATCGCATCCGGATGATGTACCGGATACGACAAACGTCGAACGCCATTGCCCGACCGATGAACGGCACGGAGTGCCGTTTCGCTGCGTGGTCCCGCGCAGTGTGTGCTGCGGTGCCCGGTTCATGCATCCCCGCGCCGTTGCAAGGTGCGATAGCTATTTAGCAACAGCCATGCCACCTTGCGACATCGGCGCAAAGCCTTGCTGGGCGGGGGTTTGGGAGAGAGAGCCGCAGGTCGCATATTGCACCGCAGCAGTGCGTCACCTCGCGTCGCCGCACAGACTTGGCGCGGGTGGCGCGTTCGTGGCGCGTGGAGAGCGCTCACGAATTTATATATGGACTCAGGCGGTATTCGCTTCGGCTTCGGGCCACAAACGCGGAAACAGATAGCGGAAAAGACCCAGCGGCAACGCCAGTTCGATCGGCCCTTTCGGCGTTCTGGAGCGCACGATGCCAAGCGTCAGCAGATCGGCAAGCACGCGGTCGGCGGTGCGCGCGGCGAGCCCCATCATGCCCTTGAAGCGGGCCCGGTCCATTGTGCTTGCCGTGCCCAGCCACGCGAGCGGCTGCGCCGCCTCGGCGCGCAGATAACGCGTGGCTTCGCGTGTGCCTTCGGCGGCGAGCATCTGCGCGAGCCTCGCCTCGAACGCGCGCATATCCAGCATGCCGTTCATGAAGCGAACCTGGTCGAGACAGATATTCATGCCAAACTCGATAAAGTCGACGAGGCCTTTTTCGGAGAGAACCCCGCGACCGTCGTAGTCGCCCTGACGTGGCTGGTCCGCTGCGATCAGATGCGCGTAATAGCTCGACTGTTCGCGTGCGAGCCCGCGCATGGGCGACCACAATCCCTGCGTGAGCCCGAGCGCCGACAGCCCGAGATGCGTGTGCAGACGCGCCGTGCGGCCATTGCCATCGAGAAACGGGTGAATCCATGCGAGCCTGTGATGCGCCGCCATCAACGCGATGACAGCGGTTTCGCCAGCACGTGCGTGACGATAGCCGCGATGCCATTCGTCCATGAATGCGGGGATGGTGGCGGGATCGGGCGGAATATGCGCACCCACCTTGACGCCGCGCGTGCGCCACACGCCTGGAACGATGGTTTCTTCGCGGCCTTCGTCGTCGATCTGGGTCAGGTCGGTGGGCGAGAGCTGGTCGTGCAGATGACGATGGATCGCCTGCGCCACCGAGCCCTCGAAAAAGACGCTCGAATCGAAAGCGGGAAAAGTGTGTTCGCCCCATTGCTCAGTGGCGATATGCGCCACTGCAATGCGCTGTTTGCGGGCTTCCGCGGGCTTCTTTGAAAAGTCCTGCTGCATCGCCTGTTCGATCAGAAGCGGCTCCGTATGCTGGCCCTCGATCTTGTTCGTGTAGTACGAGTTCATGGGACGCAGCGCGTCGCGCAGCAGATCGCGCAGATGCGGCATGCCGTGAGCCGCAAGATCCTTTGCATCGCCGATCACCTGGGCGGCGAGCGGGCGCAGCCCGTCCAGCCCTGGCTCCGAAGGCAGAAGCGGATGCATCTGATGGACGGCGTAATACGGGTATCTCGAGGAAGACGGTGCCATGGCGGACCTGTTGGCGGATCACGTGGCGAATCTTATCATCGATATAAAATCTGGAAAATATGTTTATTTACATGTGGTTATATTAAGTGTGGCGAATCATGTGGCGAATTTATATCAACGCTTTTCGTGCCACGCTTCGTGTCAGCGCCCGGGCATAACTGCGTGGAGAAAACGCAAACGTCAGCGCAATCATCGCCGAGATGGTCACTGCCAGCATGATCCACGCCACCGTGAAAGTTCCCGTCAGATCGCGTACGAAGCCCGCCAGCATGGGCGCCGCTGCCGCGACGACAAAACCGACGCCCTGTACAAACGCGACGAGCCGGGCGGCGAGCCGGTGGTCGCCGGCGTGATCGAGCGTGGTGACGAGCGTGAGCGCGAACGTGCCGCCGAGACCCGCGCCAGCGAGGGCGACCCACAGCAGGGGCGCTGCTTCGGGCCACGCAGTCAGCCCCACAATGCCCGCAAGCTGCGCCGAAAGGCCCGCGACGAGCCACGGTCGCCGGTCGCGGAACGACGCTGCGGCGAGCGGCAGCAACAGCGCAGCGGCGGCCTGAAATACGGTCATGCCGGCAAGCAGCGAACCGCCGGTAGCGACATCGGCGCCGTGCTGCAGGTAGTACGCGGGCAACCATGCGACGAGGCTCGTATAGCCGCCGTTGACGAGCCCGAAGTGCAGTCCGAGCGCCCATGCGCGGCGGTTGCGCACAAGACTGACGGAAGGCTGCGATAAATCGTGGCGGGAGGCGGACGATGGGCATGCCGGACTTGCAAGACTCGTCGGACCTGCGGGACGCTGGCGGTTCAGGCAAAGCCAGCAGATGAGCGCCACGAGCGCCGGGAATGCCCAGACGGCGAGCGCGGCGTGCCATGAACCGGCAAGCTGCGCGATCCACGGACTGAGTCCGGCGCCAAGCCCGCCGCCGGCCATCATCGACGCCGAGAACACGCCCATCACCAGCGGCACGCGCGTGCCGAAACGCTGCTTGATCACGCCCGGCAGCAACGCCTGGATCGCCGCGACACCCATTCCCGCCAGTGCCGCCGTGAACAGCAGCATGGCGCCGGTTTCCGCCGTCCAGCGCGCGGCACACGCAAGCCCGATCGCCAGAAGCCCGAGCGCAACGCCGCGGGTTTCGCCGACGACCCGCGTGAGCGCGCCTGCACCGAATGCGCCGATCCCCATGGCGACGACCGGCAGGCTCGTCAAAAGCGACGCGCCATAGAAACTGAGGCCGGTTGCTTCGCGAATCGCCGCCATGAGCGGACTGATCGAGCTCAGAAGCGGCCGCAGATTCACACCCACGACGATGATCGCGCACAACCACACGGCATCGCGCCAGGTCAGCGCCTGCATGGCTGGAGAGGGGGCGTGTCCGTACACGGGCGGGCAGCGGTGGGAGATTGACTCACGGAACCTTCGTCGGAAGAAGTGGACACGGGCGGTGCCGACCCTGCATACGGGTCACGCAGCACACATCGGCGTGTTTCTGCGTTGCACGATGGTTAACCATTTTACGATAAAATGGTTAACCATATCGCTATGTCTGGTATTTCCGGTTCCGGGTATGCCGCAGTCGATGGCCTGGAAGCCATACGTGTCGCTACAATGCCGCCAGACTTCGCTACAGCCTGCCTGCCGCTATTCGCCCATCCATGACCACACGCGTCCGACGTTCACCTTCAACCGCCGAAACCGCGTCGCCCGCTGTTGAGGACGTGTCCGTGCCGATCAGCGTCGAGGAACGCATTTACGCGTCGATTACCGCAGCGTTGCTGCAAGGCAAGCTGCGTCCGGGCACACAGCTTGTCGAGCGTGATCTGGCGGCGGCGTTCGGCTGCACGCGCGGCGCGTTGCGCAAGGTGCTGGCGCGGCTTGGCTTCGAGGGAAAGCTGGTGCTGGAAGCGCATCGTGGCGCATTCGTGCCGGCGCCTTCCGAAGAAGACATCCGGCAGGTGTATCGCGCGCGGCAGATCGTGGAGGCGGGTGTTGTCGCCGCATTATGCGGAGCGTTGCCGGCGCAGCAGAAGCGGCGTCTCATCGCGCATGTGCGTCAGGAAGAGAAGGCACAGCATGCGGGGCGCGTCGATGAAACGGTGCGCCTCGCGGGCCAGTTTCACGTTCTGTTGACGGAACTCGCTGGCGGCACGGAATTACTGGGTCTGGTGATGCAACTGGTCGGAAAGACCGAGTTGTACAAGGCGTTGTACGATCCGTCGAAAGGATCGACCTGTTCCGCCGATGAGCACACGCGGATTATCGAGGCGCTCGATGCAGGCGAACTGCACACCGCGCTGGATGTGATGCGGGTTCACCTTGGAGAACTTGAGGAGCGTGTCGTTCAGCAGGTCCGCCTGCAATCCGGCAGCAATCCTGGCGCGCTGTTCAGCGAATAGAGGATGCGCCCGACGGACCCACGAACGAGAGTTGCAGCGGCTACCCCGACGGGGCCGCTACGGCCGGCCTAGCGCCGACGGAATTGCGAGTTGCGGGCACCGCCGCCACCGCCGCTGGCACGTTCGTCCTTGTGGCGGAAGTTGATACGGCCTTTCGTCAGGTCATAGACCGACAGTTCCAGCGTCACGCGGTCGCCCGCGAGAATACGGATGTGATTCTTGCGCATGCGTCCGGACGCATATGCGCCTACCACGACGCCATTGTCGAGCGTCACGCGGTAACGGCTATCCGGAAGTACTTCGTCGACGATACCGTCCAGTTCAAGCAGTTCTTCTTTCGCCATGCATAGCTCCTGGTCAATGAGTTTGGGCCGCTTCGACCGGATGCCGGCGAAGCGTGTGATGCGGTAAAAGGCGGCGCCGTGGCGCGCCCGTCAATCAATGCGAAAACGTGCGAAGCTGTGCCGCTTAAAGATCGGCGACCGTCTGGCCGTCCACGCGGCCGTCGATCAGCTGCTCGGCGTGCGCCATGCACGCGAGACGCGCCTTGCCCGTGCCTTCGAACGGCCACAGATGCGGCAGCCGGAACACGCGGCCGTCGGCCGACGGGTTCGCGCCAACGCGGCAGATGCGCACCGACGCTTCGTAGCCGGCGTCGGGGTTGCGTCGCGTCTGCTCGTCGGAATGACGGCGCGGATACACGAGCGGGTGAATTTCAAAGCCTTTGTAGGTCCTGACAGCTTGAGTCATAAAACACGATGTCCTGTAATACGTGACCAGCATGTCCCGCACATGACGCACGGGAACGACCGGTCTGGCGGCGCAGCCTGACGGCGCGCCGCACGAAAAAAGAATCGCGCCAGCCCGCTTCAACGAGACTTGCGCTCAGCCGCGGCGATTCGCGGATTCGATGGAGAAGAAACACGCCGATGCCGCGTGGGCACTGGGCGCATGAAAAAGCACGACTCGCGACAGCGAATGCGCCATGAGTGCAACAAGCGCATTGCCGGAGTGACGGGATCGCCGGCGGGCGGTGATCGAACTGTCGGGGGTATTGCGGAGACGCCGGTTGGTGCCGATCGATACTGCCAGTACTGCAGATTCGAGGTACAGCTATTCCAATATGATGCACTAAATGCGATAGCTTGGATAGCAAAAAGTTTCCCGCGCCGGCGGGTTGCGGCACAAAGACGTTCTACCGCAGGCGTTCTGGCGACCCTCTGGAGAGGGCGTGCATGCCTGCGTCGGGGATGGCACGGGGCCTGTTCTAGTCGAACCGTCCCGCGCGGTACGGACGTGGATCGGTGAAGGGCGTCGCGCCGGTCATCATTTCCGCCAGCAGGCGTCCGGTTACGGGGCCGAGTGTCAAACCGTGATGGTTGTGGCCGAATGCGAACCACAGCCCGCGATGGCGTGGTGCAGGCCCGATGACCGGTCGCATGTCGGGCGTGCACGGGCGCATGCCGAGCCACGGCGCCGCATCGGTACGTGCGCCGAGGCCGAACACCGGCTTCGCGATCCGTTCCGCGCGCTCGAGCTGTACACCTGTCGGCGGCGCGCCACGCCGCGCGATTTCGACGCCTGTCGTGAGTCGCAGCCGGCCCTGCATCGGCGCGACCACGTAGCCCTTTTCCGAATCGACAACCGGCACCGACAGGATCTGCCGCGCCGGCTCGTAGTGCATGTGATAACCGCGTTTCACGCGCAGCGGAATGCGATAACCAAGCGGGCCGAAGACCGTGTCCGACCACGGGCCGAGCGCGAGTACGACTTCCTTCGCGCTTATCCGGCCGGCCGGGGTCTGCACTGTCCAGGCGTCATCTTCGGTGCATAGCGACGTTGCGTCGCCCGTCAGGATCGCACCGCCACCAGCCTCGAACAGGCGGGCATAACCTTTCGTCAACGCGCCCGGACTGGCGACGCTTTTCGGGTCCAGCCAGTGCAGCGCGCCGCGAAATCCTTCCGCGAGACCGGGCTCGCGCGCACGGAGTGCGGCGGCGTCGAGTGCGACAACGCGCAGGCCGTTTTCACGGGCTGCGACTTCGGCGGCCGGTGCTTCGCTGTCGAATGCCGACTGCGTGCGAAAGGCCTCGATCCAGCCGCCATCGTGGACGAGCGCATCCATGCCCGCGCGCGCGATCAGCGCGTCGTGTTCCGTCACACTGCGCGAAATCAGCGGCAGCATGTCGCGCGCGGCGCCCGCCAGCCGGGCCGGTGAAGATTCCCACCAGAAACGCGCGAGCCATGATGCGTACGACGGAAGCGCCTTGTAGTCCCAGTAGAGATCGGTCGAGGCGTTACGTGCATAGCGCAGCAACGTGCCGAGATTGCGCGGAAAGCCATATGGCACGATCGACGACCGCTCGATCAGCCCCGCGTTGCCGAAGCTCGTTTCCTCGCCGGGGCCGCGGCGATCGACCAGCGCAACGCGTTTGCCGCGATCCTGCAGATGCAGCGCTGAAGATACGCCGACAATGCCGGCTCCCAGAACGATGACGTCGAAATCCATAGGCTCCGCTTGTGCGCCTGAAAATTGGAGTAGGGGAAATGGCGGACGCGCCGCGCGCTTTTCATCCGCGCGATCATACGCCGCCAGTTCCGGCTTCGAGTCGCACACGGCGCGGCTCGAAGCCGTCGACTCTAATCAGGACTCGCTTATTTCGCAATGATGTCGCGTTTGAAGTATTTCTGCGAGAGCGCGCTCAACGTGCCGTCCTTTTTCAACGAATCGAGCGCGGCGACCACTTTCGACTTTAACGCCTGGTCGCCCTTGCGCAGACCGAGGCCCGTGCCTTCGCCGAGTGTTGCCGGGTCGCTCAGCGGAGCGCCGAGAATCGCGAAGTCATGCGCTTCCGGCTTGCCGAGAAAACCGTCCTGCACGGTCTGCGCTTCCTGCACGCACGCGTCCAGCCGGCCCGCGACGAGATCCGCGTAGACCTGGTCCTGGTCCTGATACGACACGACGGAAACACCCGCTGTCGCCCAGTGCTGTTTCAGGAAATCTTCCTGGGACGATCCCTGCAGCACGCCCACCCGCTTGCCCTGCAGGCTCTTCACGTCGGGCAGCAGTTTCGAATCGCGTTTCGCGACCATCACGATCGGTACGACATAGACCGGCGGCGTGAAATCGATGCTCTGCTTGCGCTTGCTGGTGATGTTCATGGCCGAATTGATCACGTCGAACTTGCGCGCCTGCAGCGCGGGAATCAGGCCGTCGAACGAATTTTCGACCCACACGCATTTCACGTTCATTTTCTTGCAGACAGCGTTGCCGACATCGATGTCGAAGCCCTGCAGTTCGCCCGACGGGCTTTTGCTTTCGAATGGCGGGTAGGCGGCCTCGACGCCGAAGCGCAGCGTGTCGGCGGCATGGGCGGTGCTTGCGAGTCCGGCAAAAGCGACTGCAAGGCAAAGGGAGAGTTTGAGTTTCATGGACGGTTCCTGGGCGATGGGTGGAACTGCGAATCAGTGTGAAAACGGACAACCTGTGGAACGAATATAGACTTAAAGTCTATTGTGGACTATAAGGGATTACATCGAGTCTGGTTTTAATAGTCTAGAATAGACTCTATGTCTACAATTTAAGGCGTGCAACCTGCTTTTCGCGCGCCCCCCCGATCTGGAGAAATACGTATGAGCAGAAATGAACAGGCTATGCCGCTGATCGTCGATGAAGACATCGTGCGGCGCGCGTTACCCGCACTGGATGTGCAGGGCGCGCTCGCGGCGATGTTTCGCGCGCTGGGCGAGGACAACGCCGTACAGCCGCCGCAGACGCTCACACTCTTTCCCGCGCAATCCGGCGACTTCATCACGTACCTCGGTGCGATGGCGCAGGCGAAGGTGTTCGGCGCCAAGCTTTCGCCCTACATCGTGACGGGCGGCCGGCCGGTCGTCACGGCGTGGACCGCGTTGATGTCGATGGAAACAGGCCAGCCGCTGATGTGGTGCGACGCCGGATTGCTGACGACCGAGCGTACCGCCGGAACCACGGCGCTCGCGGTCGGGCATCTTGCTGCCGCGGGCGCGCGGCAGCTGGCGATCGTCGGTTCCGGCGCAATCGCACAGGCGCATCTGCGGCACGTTGCGCCGCTGCGGCCGTGGGAATCGATCCGCGTGTTTTCGCCCGATCTGCCGCGCGATACGGCGAAGCAGGCCACGCTGCGCGCAATCGACGCGCGCGCGACGTTCAGCGCGAACGTCGAGGACTGTGTGCGCGATGCGGACGTGGTGATGCTTTGCACGTCGTCGGGCACATCGGTGCTACCCAAAGGCGCGCTCACGAGGCCCGCGCTTGTCACATCGATCAGCACGAACGTCGCGAATGCGCACGAGATCGATCCCGCGTGGCTGCCGGATATGGACGTGTATTGCGATTACCGTCGCACGACGCCGGGCAGCGCGGGTGAAATGAAGCTGGCCGCGGAGCGGCATGGCTGGTCCGCGCAGCGCGTGGCGGGCGATCTGCCGGAACTGCTCTGCGGCACGTGCCCGGTTCCGGCGTACGAAAAACCGGTCTTTTTCCGCTCGATCGGCCTCGGGCTCGAAGATGTGGCGATTGCGTACGGGCTGTTGCAGCATCTGCGCGCGCTGCGCGATGCTTGACAGAAACGTTCCGGGTGGCGACGATTCCCCCGCGCCTGCCAGCACTGCCGGAACATGGCAGTGCGTTCCGATCCGCCCCACGTGCTTACAGAACCCATGCGCAAGAAAAAGTCGTCACCTGTCAAAGACCTGCTGCTAACCCGTTACGCGCCGCTCGCGGACGGTATCGCGACGCTCTTTTTCCCGTACGCCGAGGTCGTCATCCACGATCTGCGCGACCAGACGGTGCTGTACCTCGCGAACAACCTGTCGCGGCGCGAAATCGGCGACGATTCGGCGCTGGAGGAAGTCGATCACTCGGCACGCGAACGGGTGATCGGTCCGTATGAAAAGCTGAACTGGGACGGTCGCCGCATGCGTTGCGTGAGCAACGTGCTGTTCGACGACGAAGGCAAGCCCGCGGGCATGATGTGCATTAACTTCAATATCGCGGTATTCGATGAGGTGCGCTCCACGCTCGACCTGTTTATCAAGGGTGCGGGCATCGTCGCGCAGCCGGACGAACTGTTTCGCGACGACTGGCAGGATCGCATCAACACGTTTCTGCATGGCTGGCTGCGTGAACGGCAGATAGGCCTGAATGCGCTTACGCGCGATCACAGGCGCGAACTGGTCGAGGCGCTCTATGCCGAAGGCGCGTTCCGCGGCAAGAGCTCGGCGAACTATGTGGCTGCCGTGCTCGGTATGGGACGCGCGACCGTCTACAAACATCTGAAGCAGATGAAGGAAAACGCGAGCTGAAAATCGCGCGTTACCTGCTGCTGCAACCTGAACAGGAGTGAATCCGTGCGCTACCGGCACTACAAGGGCGGCATCTACGAACTGGTCTGCGAGGCGACGCTGGAGTCGGACCCGGGCGTGACGATGATCGTCTACCGCGCGGCGAATGGTACGATCTGGACCCGTCCAGCTTCGGTGTTTTTCGAACCTGTCGAACACGAAGGCACAACCGTTTCGCGGTTTACGCCGATCGATTGATTAACCGCGTGTCGAAAGCGCGCGATTTGCAGAAAGAGAAACAGACATGCGTCTATTGCTTGCCATCATCCTGCCTTGGTTCCAGTTTTTCACGATCGGGCGCCCGTTCGCCGGGATCATCTGTCTGATCCTGCAGATCACGCTGATTGGCTGGATTCCGGCCGCAATCTGGTCGGTGTATGCACTGAGCCAGTACAAGACCGACCAGAAGATCGAGCGCGCACTGGGTTCGCGCATGTAAGTTCGCGCTCAGGTGTTCTGGAGCTCGACTGCGTCAGGCACCTCGATCACCAGATCCGACGCGGCAATCGCCACGCAGGGCAGGATCAGACCTTCGGTCTTTTCTTCCCTGGTCAGGCCGGGCCATTCGATCGTGTATCGCACCTCGCCTTCCTTCATCTGGCACAGACACGTTCTGCATGTGCCGTTGCGGCACGATCGTGGCAGCCGCAAGCCGGCGAAGCCGGCGGCCTCGAGCACGGTCAGCGAATCCGGTGCCTCGAACGTTTTCCCTGACGGCTCGATACGCACGGAGAACGGTCGCGCGGCCTCAGACATCGTTCAACCCGCACAGTCTCTTTGCATGCGATGTCACTCGCACGTTGTTACCACCACAAACGCGGGCGCCTGAATCAGGTTCGAAAGAGGGGCGGCAGGCCATGACGGGTTCTCCCGGCAATCACGGGAAGGTGTCCAGAACGTGCAAGCTTAGCTTAAGCCGCCGCGTCATGTGAACCGGGAGCCGGTTTCAGTGCGTGCGCCGCTGCCGCAGATAACGGTAAACCGTATTTCGCGCGAGCCCGAGCTCACGCGCGGTCGCCGACACGTTGCCTGCGTTGCGCCCCAGCGTCTGTTCGATCAGCGCTACCTGCCAGTCCTGCATGTTCCCCGGCGTCGTGCTGGCGCTTCGCACGGTCTGCATCGACGGCGACACGTAGCGTTCGGGCGCGGTGTCGCAGTCCTGCAGGAAATCGTCCGGCAGATGCTCGAGTCCGATCTCGTCCTCGCCTTCAGCCATGATGGCCGCAGTGCGCAGCACGTTCGCCATTTGCCGCAGGTTACCCGGCCAGCGGCAACGCTGGAAGCGTTCGAGCACGGCACTCGAAACACGCGCTGGAACGGCGTCGCTGTCGCGTTGCAGATCGAGCATGCGTGCGATCAGCGCGGCGAGATCCGTTCGTTCGCTGAGAGCCGGCAACGTGACGGCAAGGCCGTTGATGCGGTAATACAGATCGTCGCGGAACGTGCCGGCTTCGATCATCGCGCGCAGGTTGCGATGCGTCGCGCAGACGATACGCAGGTCGACAGGAATCGCTCGCGTTCCGCCAAGCGGCACGACGTTGCGCTCCTGCAGCACGCGCATCAGCCGCACCTGCTGCGCGAGCGGCATGTCGCCGATTTCATCGAGAAAGAGCGTGCCGCCGTCGGCCTGAACAATCTTGCCGACGCTGCCGCGTTTCTTCGCGCCGGTAAACGCGCCATCTTCGTAGCCGAACAGTTCCGCTTCAATCAGCGTATCGGGCAGCGACGCGCAGTTCACCGCGACAAACGGTGCATCGCGACGCGGCGAATCGTTATGGATCGCGCGCGCAAGCCATTCCTTTCCGGTGCCGGTGTGCCCGAGCACCAGAATCGGAATATCCCGGCCGCGCACTTTCCCGACGCGCCGAAGTACCGCCGACATCTGTTCGTCGCCGGTGTCGAGCGTCGCGAACGTCACATTCTGGGCCGGCGCGTTCGCCGGGCGTGTGGCGCGTATGGACCGCACACCCGTTTCGAAGCCTTCATCGGCAGGTGCGCGAAACACCTGTCGCGCGCCTGCTGCATATTCGCCGCGCGCGATGACGCGCACGCCGCTTGGCAACGTGAGCGTCACGCATTCGCCGGGCCGGTATGTCGCATGGTTCAGCAGCGCGGGCAGCGCCATGCCGAACAGTTCGGGAAAGGTTTGCGTTTGCAGGGTCGCGAGCGGGCGTCCGAACTGGAACAGCGCGCTGCGGTTGGCGGCGAGAAACCGGCCGTCCGGTGCGAACGCGGCGAGTCCTTCGAACAGCGTGCCGATGAATTCAGCACGCGCGTGGAAATGAATGCGGATGACGTCGGCGAACTGGTTCGTGAAGATCACGTTTTCGATCATCTGCGCGGACATCCGCACGAGCGCCAGCGTGTGCTTGTGAAAGCCGCGGGTGTCGCCGCTCACATCGAGCGCGCCGATCGTGCGCCCGAACGGGTCGGCAATCGGTGCGCAGGAGCAGGTGAGAATCCGGTTCGCGTGAAGAAAATGCTCGTCGGCATGAACGACGGTCGGCTGTCCGTCGACGAGTGCGGTGCCGATTGCATTCGTGCCGCGATCCGATTCGGCCCATGACACGCCCGCGCACAGCGCGACGCGATTCGCTTTTTCGACGAAGTCGCTATCGCCAAAGCTGTGCAGGATGACGCCTTCGCTATCGGTGAGCAGCACCATGCTCTGCGTATCGACGATCTGCGCGTACAACGTCTCCATCACCGGCAATGCGTGGGCGCATAGCGCGTGATTGCGCTCGACGAGTTCGCGCAACGCCGGGCGGCGCAGCGGATGGAAATCGGGTGCTTCGGATGCGCGCAGTCCGACGCTCAACGAGCGCGCGTGAGCCGTTGCGATGACATCCGGGAGTGCCGTTGCGGGTGGCGTCGAATAGCGTTGCGTCAATGCATGTCTCCGGTTCTTCCCGAACGCGCCCGCGAGATGCGTAGCCTCGCGAGTCGCCACCGCTATTCATGGCGCGCTGCAGCATGGCAGCGGATGGATTCCCCATCATACAAGATGCGTCCAGGTCTTCACATGCGGGAGAAAACGGAGTGCGCGGCATGTAACGACGTTTCGCTACCTGCCGCGACGAACCGGCCGGGAAAGACCCGAAAAGCCCGGAATCCACGGCCGGCGCGGGCCAGTGCTTCATATCGACTGCGTCGCGACGGTGAGCGCGGCAGGGAAAACTTGCAGCCCGGCAGAAGTCGTCTAAAGTGAATAAAATCAGCCGCCCGGCGTGTCACGTTACGGATTGTGCGGCTGTCATCCGCGCATGTAACCGGTCAGGAGGCGCTTTTAGCAGACATGTGTGGCCCCGATTGATTGTTCGTCACCCGAAAGGCGATTCCCATGCAGATCATTTTCCTGAACGAAACCCCTGAATACTCGGGACAAGAACTTACCCTGGCATTCCCGGTAATGGTCGATGGGGAGAGGGTGGAGTGCATGATTACCGCCGAAACGCTGGAAGACCACTACGGGGCCGCATCGACACGCCTCGAAGACATGATCGGCGCATTCTCCACGCACCGTGAACACATTGAAGCCGCAACGCGCAGGTTGCTGTCGGAAACACGGGCGCAATGTCTCGTGCTGCGCAGCGGTTACGTGCGTTTCTACCAGGCGAACCTGCGCAACTAGGTTGGGGTATCGGGCGCGTGACGCGCGAGCGGATCAGCGTGACCGCCGCCATCGGATAGGGCGGCGTCGAAGTTTGCCCGAAGTTCACCCCGGTCGAGGCGGATACTGCCACGCTGCGTCGACGGGCTACGTCCGTGATGCGCTCAAAGCATGCGTCGCAGCGTGCGGTCCCTGAAGACGACGTGATGCATGAGCGCGCCCAGCGCATGCAGTCCGATCACGAAGTAAAACGCATTGCCAATCCACTCATGCGCGCTTTTTATCGCGTGTCGCGCAATCGTGTCGGTTCCCACCAGCGTGATTTCGACGTTCAATCCGGCTAGCGTCAGCGGATGGCCGCCGGTATTGAGCGTCAGAATGCCAAGCAGCGGCTGCACAAAAATAAACAGATACAGCGCGACGTGAGCGAGCCGGGCGAGAAAGGTCAGCACGGGATTGACTTCGATCTCATTGGGCGCGCCGCGCCACAAGCGCCACACCAGCCGGAAAACCGCGAACGTGAGCACGAGCGTGCCGGCCCAGTAATGCACCCCGTTCCAGAAGATGCGGCTATCGCTGCCCTTCGGGCCGCGAATCTCGATGGCCAGATATGCGAGCGCGACGAGCAGGAAGACTGCCCAGTGAAAGAACACGGCGGGCTTCGAATAGCGGTCCTGTGAGGTGGAGTTTTGCACGCGGCGGCATCCTTTGTGGTTTGTCAGGAGCGCCTATTCGGAGCCCAGATAGAAATAGCGGAACAGAAAAACGGCCGCGATGATCCATACAACAGGTTTTACCTGACGTACCTGACCCGTCAGCAGTTTCAGCCCGGCGTACGAGATAAAACCGAACGCAACACCATTTGCGATCGAATACGTGAACGGCATCAGCAGTGTGGTGAGGGCGGCCGGCACGACTTCCGTGGCATCGTCCCACGGCAGGTCGGCCATTTCGCGCAGCATCAGGCACGACACGTAGAGCAGCGCCGGCGCGGTCGCGTATCCCGGCACGACGCCCGCGAGCGGCGCGAAAAACAGCGCGGCGAGGAACAGCACGCCGACGGTAATTGCCGTCACGCCCGTGCGGCCACCGGCCTGCACGCCAGACGCACTTTCGATATACGCCGTCGTCGACGACGTCCCGAGCATGGAGCCCGCCAGAATCGCGGTACTGTCGGCGAGTAGCGCCCGGTTCAGGCGATGCATCTTGCCTTCGACGAGCAGGCCGGCGCGGTTCGCGACGCCCATCAGGGTGCCGGTCGCGTCGAACAGTTCGACGAGGAAGAACACGAGAATCACGTTGAGCACGCCGCCTGACAGCGCAGCGCGGATATCGAGGTGAAAGAGCGTCGCGTCGATCGAAGGCGGTGCGGACACAATGCCGTTGAAATGATTGCCGCCGAAGAAAAAGCTGAGCACGGTCACGCCGACGATGCCGATCAGGATCGCGCCGCGCACGCGCAGGAAGTCGAGCGTCGCGATCGTGAAAAAGCCGACGATCGCGAGAACCACATGCGCGCTGTGCAGGTTGCCGAGCGTGACAAGCGTCGCCGGATCGCCCACCACGATACCCGCCGACTTGAGCGAGATGATCGCGAGAAAGAGGCCGATGCCGCCCGTGATGGCAATACGGATCGAATGTGGAATACCGTTCACGATGACTTCGCGCACCCGGAACAGCGTCACGATCAGGAACAGGCATCCGGAAATGAACACGGCCCCCAGTGCGGCCTGCCACGTGAATCCCATGCCTTTCACGACCGTGTACGCGAAATAGGCGTTGAGCCCCATGCCCGGCGCGCAGGCGATCGGGTAGTTCGCGTACAGCCCCATGATGAGCGTGGCGAGCGCGGACACGAGACAGGTGGCGACGAACACGGATTCTTTCGGCATGCCTGCATCGCCGAGAATCGCTGGATTCACGAAGATGATGTAGGCCATCGTCAGGAACGTGGTCACGCCTGCAAGCACTTCCGTGCGCAGATTGGTGCCGGCTTCGTCGAAGCCGAAATAGCGTTTTACGGAGTCCATGAGTGCGTCTCTCGTTGTGTCCTGATGGTTTTCTTGTGATGAGCGGAGGCTTCGTTCCGGGCGCAAGGCAGACGAAACCGGACGCAGACCAGCCATAACCGCATGCTACGGGCGGATTGTAAACACGATTGATTGTGAAGTAGCAGTTCGTCGCGTGCTTCGTGGAGGCGGTGCAACACCGGTTGACGCGCTTCAGTCTTCGTGCGGATCTTGCGGATCGCCGTCGGGCGTGGACGTACCGGCAGACGGGGAGCCAGGCGCGGCAGAAGGCGGAACGGGGCGCGGCGCATGGCGCGCCAGCCATCGGTCGAGTTCTCCCGCGAAGGTTTTTGTATCGCGCGCGCTGAAGGCGGACGGGCCGCCCGTGTCGACGCCGCTGCCGCGCAGCTGGTCGAGCATCGCGCGCATGCGCAGGCGTTCTTCGATCGTGCCGGGGCTGTACCAGTTGCCGCGCGGATCGAGCGCATGCGCGTTTTTCCGCAGCACGGCGGCGGCAAGCGGGATGTCGGCGGTGATCACGAGGTCGCCCGCCACCACGCGTTCAGCGATCAGGTCGTCGGCGGCATCGAAGCCGGCCGGCACCTGGATCGTGCGGATCAGGGGGGAAGGAGGAACACGCAGGAACTGGTTCGCGACCAGCGTGACGGTCACGCTGACGCGCCGCGCGGCGCGAAACAGCATGTCCTTGATGACGACCGGACAGGCGTCCGCGTCTACCCAGATTTGCATCGTGTCGGCTTCCGGAGTCGAAGGAGCGTGAGGATACCCGACTCAGGATAGCGCGACCGATGCGACAGGGTGTGGCCTGTTACCTGTTACCCGGTTATTGCGGGGTGGCTGCTGACTGGGCGCGTCGCGCCGCGACAATCTGGCCCGCCTGCTGCGCGTTCGTCGGGTAGTTGATCCAGTCGAACGGATCGTAACCGGCCGCACGCCACGCCACGAGATCGGCTTTCACCTCGGCGCGGGTCTTCGGTGCGGAAGGATCGTATGTCTGCGTCGCGGTCTGGGCGAATACAGCAGGCACGAGCAGCGTGCCGAGCAGTGCGCCGGCAGCGATACGGGAAATGATGTTCATGGTAGCGGTGGCTTTTATAAGGGATAACCCTGACATTCTAGATGTGCGACCTGCGAACAGGAAGACGTCATCTGGCAATGCATTGTTGCGCGCAATGCCATGAATGCACGTCGCTCATGCCTTCAAAAACTTTGCATGTCAGGCATTCGACGCTTTTCCCATCCGGTCGACCACGGCCGTCAGCAGGTCGATGGGCAGCGGGAAAACGATGGTCGAGTTCTTGTCTGCGGCGATGGTGGTGAGCGTCTGCAGATAACGCAGCTGCATGGCCTGCGGCTGGCGCGCGAGTATCTGCGCCGCCTCCAGCAGATGCGCGGCAGCCTGCAGTTCCCCCTGCGCGTGAATCACCTTGGCGCGTCGTTCGCGCTCGGCTTCCGCCTGACGCGCGATCGCGCGGATCATCGTTTCGTTGATATCCACATGCTTGATCTCGACGTTCGAGACCTTGATGCCCCACGCGTCGGTCTGCGCGTCAAGCACCTTCTGGATGTCGGCATTGAGCTGTTCGCGTTCGGCAAGCAGATCGTCGAGTTCGTGCTTGCCGAGCACGGAGCGCAGCGTCGTCTGCGAAAGCTGGCTGGTGGCCTCGAAATAGCGCGCCACCTGGATCACGGCCCGCTCCGGATCGACGACGCGAAAATAGATCACCGCGTTCACCTTGACGGAGACGTTGTCGCGCGTGATGACGTCCTGCGGCGGCACATCGAACACGATCGTGCGCAGATCCATGCGCACCACCTGCTGCACGACTGGAATGATCAGTACGAGTCCCGGTCCCTTGACCTTCCAGAAGCGTCCGAGCATGAACACCACGCCGCGTTCGTACTCGCGAAAAATGCGCACCGATGACGCGATCAGCACGATGATCACCAGAAGCAGGATGCTGCTAAAGCCGAACGTGAAACCGATCATGAGTGTTCTCCCTGTGGTGATGGATGGCGCGCGAGCGGCACAACCGTCAGCAACAGGCCGCGCCGCCCGGTGACACGCACTTCGCATCCTGTGGCAAGCGGCTCTGCGCTTGTTACGCGCCAGCGCTCGCCATGCACGCGCGCCCAGGCCTGGTTCGTCGCCGAACCATCCGGCGACACGACACTGTCGTCCAGCACGATGCCGACGCTGCCCAGCATCGCTTCGCTACCCGTGACGACCGGCCGCCGCCGCGCGCGCATCGCCACGCTCGACACCGTGAAGATAAAGAGCGCACTGAAAACCGTGAGCGAGACGATGAGCGGAACCGGCACACCGTAGCCGGGCACGTCGGTGTCGATCAGCATCAACGCGCCGATCACGAACGCGATGATCCCGCCAAAGCCGAGCGTGCCGAAGGTCGGCAGGTAAACCTCGGCGATCAGGAACGCGATGCCGAGAAAGATCAACCCGAGCCCGACGAAGTTCACCGGCAGCAGTTGCAGCGCGAACAGCCCGACGAGCAGGCTGATCGCGCCCGCGACGCCCGGCAGCACGAAACCCGGATTGGCGAATTCGAAGAAAAGCCCGTATACGCCGATCATCATCAGGATCAGCGCGACGTTCGGATCGGCGATGACCGCAAGAAAGCGGCTGCGCCAGTCGGGCTCGAGCGTGACGACAGGCGCTCCATTCGTCGCGAGATGCTGGTCTCCCGCGATGGTGTTGACCGTGCGCCCGTCGAGCTGATGCAGCAGGTCGGGGACATCGCGTGCGATCAGGTCGACCACATGCTGGTCGAGCGCCTCGCGCGCCGACAGGCTGACGGCTTCGCGCACGGCACGTTCGGCCCAGACCTGGTTGCGTCCGCGCAGTTGCGCGAGTCCGCGGATATAGGCAGCCGCATCGTGTACCTGCTTGCGGATTTCGGTCGACTGCGTATCGAGCGCGCCCGGTTCGGACGCCGCGCCCGGTGACGAAGCGGCTTTCCCGCCGCCCGCTGCAGGCAACGCGCCTGGTTGCTGCGGCGCAGCGCTGCCGAGCCCGAGTTGCACCGGCGTTGCCGCGCCGAGATTGGTGCCGGGCGCCATCGCCGCGATATGGCTCGCGTACACGATATAGGTGCCGGCGCTCGCGGCCCGTGCTCCGCCTGGCGCGATAAACGCAGCGACAGGCACGGGGGAAGCCAGGATCGCCTTGATGATCTGCCGCATCGAGGTATCCAGGCCGCCGGGCGTATCGAGCTGGATGACGGCCAGTTGCGCGTGATCGTGGGCTGCCCGCGCGAGGCCGCGAACGATGAAATCCGCGCTTGCCGGGCCGATTGCGCCGTTGACCGGAATCACGACGACGCTTTTTGAGGCCGGCGCCGCGAATAAAGGGGAATGTGGCAGAAGGGCCGCCAACGCCATCAGCAGTCCCGACACGGCTGCGCCGCGCAGAACGCTCAAACACTGGGCCGCAAGGCCGTCACGGGGTACATGACGGTGCGGACCAGACTGCCGGAGCAGGAGAAACGAGTACGTTCTCATCGCGGACAGCCGGCACACCTTGTCGGCAAGCGCCGGACGGAAAGGACTGGCCTGATAGCTATAGCTTAGTCCGCTTCCGCTGGCTGCGTGAGCGACGTGACGCGGTAATCGGTCGGACGCATGCCCGTCCATTTGCGAAACGCGCGGTAAAACGCGCTGGGTTCGGCAAAACCGACGCTCGCCGCGATGTCGGCGATCGCGTGGTCGGTGTCCTGCAACTCGCCGATGGCGATGTCGCGCCGCAGATCGTCCTTGATCGACTGATACGTATAGCCTTCCAGCTTCAGATGGCGGCGCATCGTCGCTTCGGCGACATGCAGGCGCAGTGCCATTTCATCGGAGCCGGGCCACGCGGACATCGGCAGCGCGCGCAGCAGCTTGCGCACGCGCACCGCCAGCGAGCCGGCATTGCGGTACTTGACGACGAAATTGCCGGGCGCATCGCGCAGAAAGGTTCTTGCCGATTTCGCGGTCTGCACGACCGGCAGATCGAGGAACGCCGGCGCGAGATCGACGAACGATGCGTCCTGGTCGAACGCCATGTCGTCGCAGAACATCAGCCGGTACTCGTGCGCAGCCGGCGGTTCCGCGCAGCGAAAATGCGCCTGAAGCAGTGGAATGCGTCGCCCGACCAGCCAGCACACGAGGCCGTAGACCAGGATGAAATACGTCGCACAGGCGAACATGGTCGGAGCAGGTGTGCCTTCGCGATGCGTGAATTCGAGCCTGACGCGCGTCGCGTCCTTCACGATCCGCACATGCAGGTCATCCAGCACGAGCCGCATGAAACCGACAGCGCGCGCAAGCGCGTGTGCGCCGGTGCGTGCGGTGAGCGCCGCATGCGTCATCGCGACGAAACTGCCGCTTTTCATCGGATGCGAGTCCTGGCCGAAGAATTCGTCGTCGAGCGCACGGGCGATACCGGCCCACAGCGCGCCATATTGCGCCGACGTCACGCGGCTTTTCGGTGAAGCCAGCACCTGTGGCGCGATGCCGGCGGCTTCGATGACAGGCCGCACGTCGAGCCCGCGCGCACGGGCGAGGGCGAGCGTTTCCTCGACGAGACTGACGGAAATGGTGCCTTTTTCGCTTTTCATCCTGACTATGGTAAATGCGCTCACCGAGATTGAGCGGGCTGAGCATCGAACCTGGGCCGTGGACTGCCTACACTTTTCTGATCAGGCGCCGCTGCGCGTACGTCGCGACGCTGCGCTGCAGCAACGCGGTGCAGCGCAGACCGATCCGTCCTGGCGCGGCATCACGGCCGCGTGTGGCGCAGACCGAACGTAACACGCGCGAACCCATGCGCCCCATTCGCTCACAAGGCAAGGCGGACCCCATGCACGATTTCTACACCGACGAACAACGGATGATCCGCGACGCAGCACGCGACTTCGCGACCCATAGTCTCGCACCGCATGCGGGCGAGTGGGATCGCGCCGGCGCATTGCCGCCGGAAATCGTCACGCAGATGGGCGAACTCGGTTTTCTGGGCATGATCGTGCCTGCGGAATGGGGCGGCTCCTACAGCGATTATGTGGCTTATGCGCTCGCAATAGAAGAAATCGCCGCGGGCTGCGCGTCGTGCGCGACGCTGATGAGCGTGCATAACTCCGTCGGCTGCGGCCCGGTGCTGAACTTCGGCACCGACGCGCAGAAAGACCAGTATCTGCGCGATCTGGCAACGGGAAAACGCCTCGGGGCGTTCTGTCTGACCGAGCCGCAAGCCGGTTCCGAGGCGAACAATCTGCGCGCCCGTGCCGTGTTGCGCGACGGCCAGTGGATCATCAACGGCAGCAAGCAGTTCGTGACGAACGGTTCGCGCGCCGATATCGCAATCGTATTCGCCGTCACCGATCCCGATCGCGGCAAGCGCGGTCTTTCGGCGTTTATCGTGCCGACCGCCACGCCAGGGTTCAACGTTGGCAAGCCGGAAAAGAAGCTTGGCATCCGCGCGTCGGACACCTGCCCGATTTCGTTCGACGACTGCGCCGTGCCCGAAGTAAATCTGCTCGGCCAGCCCGGCGAAGGTCTGCGCATCGCGCTGTCGAACCTGGAAGGCGGACGTATCGGTATCGCGGCGCAGGCAGTCGGCATCGCGCGCGCGGCGTTCGACGCGGCGCGTGTCTACGCGAACGAGCGCATCCAGTTTGGCAAGGCGCTGAAGGACCATCAAACCATCGCGAACATGCTCGCCGACATGACGACACGCCTGAACGCGGCGCGCCTGCTCGTGCATCACGCGGCGCGGTTGCGCAGCGAAGGGTTGCCGTGTCTGTCGGAGGCATCGCAGGCGAAGCTGTACGCCTCCGAAATCGCTGAAGACGTGTGTTCGAAAGCGATCCAGATTCACGGCGGCTACGGTTACCTGGAAGACTACGCGGTGGAGCGCCACTATCGCGATGCCCGCATCACGCAGATTTACGAAGGAACCAGCGAGGTACAAAGAATGGTGATCGCGCGGAACGTTTGAGCGCAAAATAATCAGACATAGAGCGCGTATGCGCCAATCAGGAGACAACGATGACTGCAGCGAACAGCTTTCTGGCGGCGCGCGACCTGTTGTTTCGCCATCGCACGGATTACGACAGTGCGTATCGCGAGTTCACGTGGCCCACGCTCGGCGAGTTCAACTGGGCGCTCGACTATTTCGACACATTCGCGCGCAATAACGACCAGCCGGCACTCATGATCGTCGACGGCGCAGCGGGCGAACCCACGCGCTACACGTATGCGCAGATGTCGGAGCGCTCGGCGCGCATGGCGAACTTCCTGCGCGGAATCGGCGTCGGGCGCGGCGATCGCCTGTTGCTGATGCTGCCGAATCGCGTCGAACTGTGGGACGTGATGCTCGCGGCAATGAAGCTCGGCGCGATCGTGCTGCCCGCGACGACCCAGCTGTCACCGGACGACGTGCGCGATCGCGTGCAGATCGGCGGCGCGCAGTACGTCGTGGTCGATAGCGGCGAGCTGGCGAAGTTCGACGCGATCGATGCCGGTGTCACGCGCATTTCAGCAGGCGCGCCGCGTGAAGGCTGGATCGATCTCGCGCGCGCCGCTCAAGCACCGTCGTCGTTCGAACCCGATGGTCCTACGCACGCGACCGACCCGATGCTGCTGTACTTCACGTCCGGCACCACGTCGAAGCCGAAGCTCGTCGAGCATACGCATCAGAGCTATCCGGTGGGCCATCTGTCGACGATGTACTGGATCGGCCTGCAACCCGGCGACGTTCACTGGAATATCAGTTCGCCTGGCTGGGCCAAGCACGCGTGGAGCTGCTTTTTCGCACCGTGGAATGCGGGTGCGTGCGTGTTCATTTTCAACACGCCGCGCTTCGAGCCGAAGGAAACCCTCAACGCGCTCGTGCGCTTTAACGTCACGACGCTGTGCGCGCCGCCGACTGTCTGGCGCATGCTCGTGCAGGAGCCGCTCGCGTCATACCCTGTCAAACTGCGCGAGATTGTCGGCGCGGGCGAGCCGCTCAATCCGGAGATCATCGAGCGCGTGCGTCATGCGTGGAACGTCACCATTCGCGATGGCTTCGGCCAGACGGAAACCACCTGCCAGATCGGCAATTCGCCGGGCCAGCCAGTCGTGGCGGGAGCGATGGGACGACCGTTGCCAGGCTACCGGATCGAACTCGTCGACGCCGACGATCAACCGGCTACCGAAGGTGAAATCGCGCTGCCGCTGGACCAGCGTCCGCTTGGCCTGATGACCGGCTACGCGAACAACGAGAAGGCCACCGTGCAGGCGATGCGCAACGGTTTCTATCACACGTCCGATGTCGCGATGCGGCGCGACGACGGCTACTACGTCTATGTCGGCCGCGCGGACGACGTGTTCAAGTCGTCCGACTACCGCCTGAGCCCGTTCGAACTCGAAAGCGTGCTGATCGAACATGAGGCCATCGCCGAAGCGGCGGTTGTGCCGAGCGCCGATGCGTTGCGTCTGTCGGTACCCAAAGCATTTGTCACGGTGCGCCAGGGTTACGAAGCAGGGCCGGAACTGGCGCGTGCGGTGTTCGCGTTTTCGCGCGAAAAACTCGCACCCTACAAGCGGATTCGCCGGCTGCAGTTCAGCGAACTGCCGAAGACCATCTCCGGCAAGATCCGCCGCGTCGAGCTGCGCCGGCGCGAACTGGAGCGCGACGCGGAACCCGCGCGCCTGCCTGGCGAATACTGGGAAGAAGATTTCCCCGAGCTGCGCGAGACCGCTTCGAAGCGCTAGACGATACGTTTTACGCGTTGTACGGCCTGATTGCCGTCTTTCATTGTTTGCATTGATGTGCGGCTGCGCGAGCGGCCAAACGCAAAGGAGAATCCAGATGAGTGCACATCCATCGACCCTCGCCAGCAAGGCGTCCGGCGTCGCGACCGTCAAACTGCTGATTAACGGCGAATTCGTCGAATCGAAATCCACTGAATGGCGCGACATCGTCAATCCGGCGACGCAGGACGTGCTCGCACGCGTGCCGTTTGCCACGGTCAGCGAAGTCGACGCTGCGATCCGTGCCGCGCACGACGCGTTCAAGACGTGGAAGAACACGCCGATCGGCGCCCGCATGCGCATCATGCTGAAGTATCAGGCGCTGATTCGCGAGCATATGCCGCGCATTGCGAAGACGCTGAGCGCGGAGCAGGGCAAGACGCTTCCCGATGCGGAAGGCGATATCTTTCGCGGGCTCGAAGTCGTCGAGCATGCATGTTCGATCGGCACCCTGCAGCAGGGTGAATTCGCGGAGAACGTCGCGGGTAGCGTCGATACGTATACGCTGCGTCAACCGCTCGGCGTGTGCGTGGGCATCACGCCGTTCAACTTCCCGGCGATGATTCCGCTGTGGATGTTCCCGATGGCGATCGTCTGCGGCAATACGTTCGTGCTGAAGCCTTCGGAACAGGATCCGATGTCGACGATGGAACTCGTCGAACTCGCGATCGAAGCCGGCGTGCCGAAGGGCGTGCTGAACGTCGTGCACGGCGGCAAGGAAGTCGTCGATGCACTGTGTACGCATGAACTCGTCAAGGCGATTTCGTTCGTCGGCTCGACGGCTGTCGGTACCCACGTTTATCGCCTCGGCAGCGAACATGGCAAGCGCGTGCAGTCCATGATGGGCGCGAAGAATCATGCCGTTGTGTTGCCCGACGCGAACCGCGAACAGACGCTCAACGCGCTGGCAGGCGCGGGCTTCGGTGCGGCGGGGCAGCGCTGCATGGCGACGTCGGTGGTCGTGCTGGTCGGCGCGTCCGCGCAGTGGCTGCCGGACCTCGTCGCAAAAGCGAAGACGCTGAAGGTCAACGCAGGCAGCGAGGCAAACACGGATATCGGGCCAGTGGTCTCGCGTGCGGCGAAGGAACGCATTCTCGGGTTGATCGAGGCCGGCCTGAAGGAAGGCGCGACGCTCGCGCTGGATGGCCGCGGCATCAAGGTGCCGGGCTACGAGAAAGGTAACTTCATCGGCCCGACGATCTTCAGCGGCGTCACGACCGATATGGAAATCTACCGCACTGAAATCTTCGGACCGGTGCTGTCGGTCGTGACCGTGCCGACGCTCGATGAGGCGATCGAACTCGTCAACCGCAATCCGTTCGGCAACGGCGTGGGGCTCTTCACGCAGAGCGGCGCGGCGGCGCGTAAATTCCAGAGCGATATCGATATCGGTCAGGTCGGCATCAACATTCCGATTCCGGTGCCCGTGCCCGCGTTCAGCTTCACGGGCTCGCGCGGCTCGAAGCTCGGCGATCTCGGTCCGTACGGCAAGCAGGTCGTGCAGTTCTACACGCAGACAAAAACCGTCATCGCACGCTGGTTCGACGACGCCACCGTGAACGACGGCGTCAACACGACGATCAGCCTGCGCTAGGCCGCGATCCTGAATGCACGCAACGGAGACAGCACCATGAAAATCGGTTTCATCGGACTCGGCAACATGGGCGCGCCGATGGCGCTCAATCTGCTGAAGGCAGGCCATACCGTCAACGTGTTCGACCTGAACGCGCAGGCGGTACAGTCGCTCGTCGACGCAGGCGCGAAAGCGGCGGACTCGGCGAAAGCGGCCGTGAGCGGCGTCGAATGTGTCGTCACGATGCTGCCGGCCGCGGCCCACGTGCGCAGCGTGCTCAACGCCGAAGACGGTGTGCTCGCGGGCATCCCGAAAGGCGTGACGATCATCGATTCGAGCACGATCGATCCCGCGACCGTCAAGGCATGCGCCGAAATCGCCGCGAAACACGGCAATACATTCGTCGATGCGCCGGTGTCGGGCGGAACCGGCGGCGCGGCGGCGGGCACGCTGACGTTCATGGTGGGTGGCAGCGTCGCGTCGTACGAGCACGTGAAATCCGTGCTTTCCGCTATGGGCAAGAACATCGTGCATTGCGGCGATACTGGTACGGGGCAGGTCGCGAAGATCTGCAACAACCTCGTGCTCGGCATCACGATGGCCGGCGTCGCGGAAGCGATGTCGCTCGGCGAGGCGCTTGGCATCGATCCGAAGGTGCTGGGGGGCATCATCAATACGTCGACGGGGCGCTGCTGGAGTTCGGACACCTATAACCCGTTTCCGGGCCTGATTGAAACGGCACCTTCATCGCGCGGCTATACCGGCGGCTTCGGCACGGATCTGATGCTGAAGGATCTGGGCCTTGCCACCGACGCCGCGAAGTTCGCCCGCCAGCCCGTCTATCTCGGCGCGCTCGCGCAGCAGCTGTATCAGACAGTGAGCACGCAGGGCGCGGGCCGGCTGGACTTCTCCGCGGTGATCAAGCTGTATCGCAAGGACAAGGGCGGGGATGCCGGGTGATCGTCGGCCGCCTGGTCCGGGCGTTACCGCGTTGCGCGAGACATCCCGGACCGGCTACCGGCTCGCCTGCACGCCGGCGTCTTCCAGAACCACCGGCGAAACCTGCTCATCGACGGCCTTCACGCGGCTGATCCACGCGAGGGCCAGCAGCACGAGCGCGACAGCGGCCCAGCCGTTCGTGCCGTAGCCTTCGATATGACCCGCGGGCGTGATCGACAGCATCAGGCCGCCCAGCCACGCGCCACAACCCGTACCGAGCGCCATCACCGCGCTGTTGGCGCTCAGGAATGCGCCGCGTTGTGAAGGCGCGGGAACGGTCGTCATCAGCGCCTGCATCGGCACCATGCGCCCGGATACCGCGACCATGAAGATCGCGAAGAACGGCACGACGATGAAGAACGGCAGCGCCGGCAGATGCGTGACGAACATCACGGGCAGCACCGAGAGCAGGGCGAGAACGCGAAACATATAACGTCGCCCGTAACGGTCGGCGAGGCGGCCGATCGCGCGCGACGTGAAGAACGTCGCCGCGCCGCCCGCCATATAGATCCATGACAGACGCTGCGGCTCGACGCCGTGATTCGCGACCAGCATCGGCGCGATGAACGGGATCACCATCATCTGCGAAACCATCATCGTGAAGGTCAGCGCGAACGCGTTCAGATGCCGCGGCAACGCCAGCAAGCGGCCGAGCGCGGGTAGCACTTCCTTCAGTGGTGGTGTGCCGCGCTCGAGATGCCCCGAAAGCGACGGCACGACGCGCGCGCACGCCAGCCAGATCGCGACCGACAGCACGACCAGCAGCACGAACGGCGCCGCCCACGTGAAGTGCGCGCCAAGCATCACCCCCGCCGGCACGCCCGCGATCGCGGCGAGCGAGAACGCGGTCATGATGGTGCCGGTCGCGGCGCCGCGCCGCGCGGGCGGAATGACGTCCGTCACGATCGCCATGATGACCGAGCCGAGCACGCCGCCCGTCAGGCCCGCGAAAGCGCGCGCGAAAAGCAGCAGCGAAAAACTGCCTGCCAGCGCGCACGCGAGATTCGACAGCGCGAACAGCGCATAGACCCACAGCAGCAGACGGCGCCGGTCGAAGCGGTCGATATACGTCGCGGCAAGCAGCCCGGAAAGCCCGGAGCACCATGAGTACGCCGATACGGCAATCGCGAATGCGGCCGGTGTGATGGCAAACGCATCCATGATCTGCGGGCCGAGCGGCATCATCACCATGAAGTCCATGATGATGGTGAACTGGGTCAACGCCAGAAGCCACAGCAGGCGGCGTTCACGGGTTGGAGCTAAAGCATCCATTGATGACGTCCTGGTTCTTGTTCTTGTCGCTGTGATGGCCGGTGGCGACGGGCGTCGCCACCGGTTTCCGCGGATGATCCGCGGCGTGGAACGTCAGTCATCGATCGCTTCGTGGACGGCCACCGCGCCGCGCTTCCAGTAACTGGCTGCACGGATGCGCGATCGGTCGACGCCACATTCAGTCGTGAGGTGCTGACGTACCGCGCGGATCGCCGCCGATTCGCCGGCTGCCCACACATAGCCTTCGCCTTCCGGCAGGAACGTCTCGCGCACGGCGTCCAGCAGCGTGCTTTCGCGATCGTCCGCATCGTCCGGATAGCACCACACGGTGTACAGATCGGCCTGCGTCGCGAACTCGATGCGCGCCGACGGATCGCGCACTTCCAGCACGGCCGCGACACGTGTGCCGGCCGGCAACTCTTCCAGCCGGCGGCTGATCGCCGGCAACGCGGTTTCGTCGCCGATCAGCAGATGCCAGTCGAAGCCTTGCGGGATCACAAACGAACCGCGCGGCCCGCCGACGCCGAGATACTGGCCGACGTGTGCCGTGCGCGCCCAGTCCGAAGCCGGCCCGACCGCGTGAATCACGAAGTCGATGACAAGCTCGCCCGCTTCGCGATCGAAGCGGCGCGGCGTGTAGTCACGCGCGACCGGACGCGGCTGGCCTTCGGGGAACACGGGGCCGTCCGGGCCCGCGACCGGAAGCACGGGCTTGTCTTCGCCCGGCGCGGGGAAGAACACCTTGATGTGGTCGTCGAACGACGCCGATATGAAATCACGCAGGTCTGCGCCGGTCAGCGTGATGCGCACGAGATGCGGCGTCAGCGGTTCGACGCGCGACACCTGAAGCAGACGGAATTTCAGCGGATGGCGCACGCGCACCACCGCCAGATCGGCACTTGTATTCAGCATGAGGGGTTTTCCATTTAGATGCGGTTCCGGCGCGGCGCTCAAGGCGCGCTGCCGGTTTTACCTTCGATTTCGGCCGTGGCGCGCGCGAGGATCGCGGCGATGCGGCGCTGTTCGTCGGGCGATGCACTGGTGCGCAGCACCAGCGCGTTTTTCAGCGCGCGCCGTGCCACGACCAGTTCGGGCACCCAGCCGCCTTCGCTCGGGTCGGCGGGATCCTCGCCGGCAAACGCGCGGCGCACCGAATCCATCTTGCGTCCGATATGCGTGAGCTTCGCGAGCATCAGGTCGACGCGCTCGCGATTGTCTCCGAGGTACTGCTGGCCGCTTTCCGACAGCGCGTAACGCTTGCGGTTGCCTTCGACTTCGACGGTGACGTGACCGACTTCCTCGAGGTACGTAAGCGCCGGATACACCATGCCGGGGCTCGGCGAGTAAAAGCCATTCGAGCGCGCGTCCAGCGCGCGGATGAGTTCGTAGCCGTGGCTCGGCCGTTCTGCGAGCAGCGCGAGCAGAAGCAGCTGCAGGTCGTCGGACGTGAAGCGACGGCCGCGCGGAAAGCCATCGCCTTCACCGCCGAAGCCGCCAGGGCCGCCGCCGAACGGCCCACCCCCGAACGGGCCGCCGCCGCGCCGGTGATGCTGACGCCCGATCGCATGCCAGAGCGCATGCAGCGATTGCCACGAAAAGCGCTCGGCGCAGGCCTGGCGGTCGTGCCAGGATGAATGATCGTGATGAGGGTGGTGACGCATGGTCGGGCTCCGTTTGTCGTAAAACATATCGTAAGATATATATCGAAAGATATAATGTCAAGATGATTCTGTCGAAATATCGGCGCACAACAAAGTCTGCGGCAACACTGACATCAAGGACGAGTACTCGGAGTCGGATCTTGAGGAGGCGCTGATTCAGCATCTGGCGGATTTCCTGCTGGAACTCGGCGACGACTTCGCGTTCGTCGGCCGGCAGCGCCGCCTGAGAATCGATGACACGTGGTTCAGGGTCGATCTGGTGTTTTTCCATCGACGTCTGAAATGCTTCGTCATCATCGATCTCAAGGTCGGTCGCTTCAGCTATGCGGACGCAGGGCAGATGCATCTCTATCTGAACTACGCGCGCGAGCACGGGATGAAGTCTGGGGAGAATCCACCGGATACGGCCGAAGCAGTAAGATCGCGCAAAGCCCGAATGAGGGCATCATGGTCGCGTGGAAATCTGGTTGATCGCCACGCGGCCAGTCAATCAGCCTTTATGTCCTCGCCACTTAAACCTCGCCGCCTGTCATGTGCATAATCCCTGAAGAACATCGACAGACGGAGAACAACTAGGGAGCAGGTGACGCTGCTTCCGGAATGCCTCGATGACTTCGTTGCTGGGAGTAATCCGGCCAGGATCACCGGGGCGTTCGTTGAAGAGCTTGACCTTGCATCACCTGGCTTCAATGGAACGATGCCATCGGCTGCAGGTCGACCATCCTCTAATCCACCAGTTCTACTGAATATCTATATCTACGACGACCCTGAACCCGGGTCAATCGACCCGTCGCCTGGAGCGGAAGTGCCAACGCAATGTTGAATTGATGTGGTTCAGGGGGTGACTGGCGCTGGACTTCAAGACGATGCTCGACTGCCGTCGTGACAACGGCATCGGAATTCGTGACATGTGTGGCCGCTTCGTGATGCTGTGCCCTGAGCTGAAGCTGTTCTCGCAAGCGCTTGTTGCCATCGACGACAGCAAGTTCAAGGCAGTCAACACTCGCGATCGCAACTTCACAGAGGGTAAGGTCGACAAGCGTCAGAAGCAGATCGAGGAGTGCATCCAGTGGTATCTGAACGCGCTGGAGACTGCCGATCGTCCGCATGTATTCGTTATGTCTCCTTTGCCCCTGACCTGTGCGCGCCTGGCGCATGGGGAGCGGGCGGTGCCCCCCCAAAGTGAGGGGGGGACAGCGCGGCCGCGCTCCCCTACCGTTGCTTCCGTCGGAGTACATCGCGGCACAGCATGCAATTCCGTATTTTGCCGGTTATGGGGAAGTAAATGGGTACCGTAGACAGGTCGTTACACGTTCAGATCGAGAAGTGGTTGGGTTCCGTGTCATCCCTGCAAACCCGCGTGACGCGGTTTAGCCGCTCCCGGCAGAACCCATGGCGTTGCGTGCGTGTGGAAGCGCTGCGCGCATCCGGCACGCTCTCAATTGTCTTCTTTCGCCATGACGACGGCTCGTGGTGCGTCTTCCCACCGCAGGGCCGCCGGCTGACGATGAATGTCGTGCAAGGCATCGTTTCGTAAGCGGGGTGCTGGGCTCGGCGCGCAGTCGTCGTCCGCCGTGCATGCCAGGTGTGCCGCCTGAACTACGCCCCTCACTACCCGCAATTCGCTATCGGCTATCTACCGGCGATGGTTCGCCTGGCGGCTCGCGAGGCGCGTAAAACGCGAAGTATTCGCTATAAAAATGGAGACGTAGTTCTGTGAGTATCTCGACAATCGCAAGGGATGATTTTGCTTCCACGCGCGAATCAATGGAATACGACGTGGTGATCGTCGGCGGCGGGCCCGCGGGGCTGTCCGCGGCGATCCGCCTGAAGCAGCGTGCGCAGGAAGCCGGTGTCGAGCTGGGCGTGTGCGTGCTGGAGAAAGGCTCGGAGGTCGGTGCCCACATTCTCTCGGGCGCGGTGATGGATCCGCGCGCCCTCACCGAACTGATTCCCGACTGGAAGGAAAAAGGCGCGCCGCTCGACGTCGAGGTGAGCGAGGACCGTTTCCTCTTTCTGACCGAAGCCGGCTCGAAGC
>NZ_CAJQYY010000025.1 GCF_907164575.1 Paraburkholderia gardini | reverse complement strand
CACCCGCGCGCGGCCCTTCCAGATCGACTTCCTCGATCGTCAGCGGTGCGCCCGCTTTCCATGCGATGGCTGCTTTGGTCTTCATGTTTTCTCGTCAAAGGTATAACCGGTGCTTCCGCAGAAGAACTCCTTTCCACGGCTACGATGTCACTGCTTTCAGCTGCGCGAGCAACGCGTCTTCGCTCCGTCGTATGTGACATATCGTCAATCACACTCGCGTCGCGCTCAATATTTAGATACCAAATGGTATTTGAAATCCATTTAGTATTCCATTTATATGTGCATAGGGGTTTCTACGGACATCAAGTTTCCCGAATGAAAATCGCGCGGGCAATCTGCCATCTGCGCGGCTTGAATCAGCTTAAATATTATTTAGGTATACATAACAACAAATGTTCATCTCGTCAGCAGACGTGTAGCGAAAACGCAAGCAAGAGGAAAGGAAAGCGGCAGCATCCTGCCGTCAAATGACGACCCACATAAAAAACGCCGCTGACCGCTTTAGGCGGCTGCGGCGTTTCGCGCGCGTATCGGGCAGAAACCAAGCCCCAAAGATAAGACGGCCTCTAACCAGCCGCCCGCTTCGGACGTGCTCCAGTTGGCCGCCGCTTGACAGGCGCTTGAACAACCGCATCTTTCGACACGCTGCTACGGACCTTTTTGCCAAACGCCTTGTGAAAACTGACGAGGACGAGCTTGACCATTTCGCCGGCAGTCGGGCCTGCCTTGTAACTCGAGGCTGCCCCGTAGGTCAGCTCCATGATGATGCCGCCCAGCGTTTCCGGATCGGCCGGTGCCTCACCCGGAGGAAACAGGTTCAGCAGGATCTCGCCGAGCCCAGCCCATTGCCGCCGGAACAGGTTCGAATGGCGCTCGCCAAACGTCTCATCGCGTCTGGCCCGCCGAAACAGTTCGAGCGCCAGCAAACCCCACGTCGGATCGACAGAGCGCTCATGCGACCACCTGCTGATCACCTCGATCATATGGATGGGATCTTTCGAGTCGCCGAGGATTCCCCCTATCTCCGCCACGTCCTGCTGCGAATGAGTCTCCAGCAGTTCGAGGACGATGTCTTCCTTGCTGTTGAAGTTCGAGTAGAACGCACCTTTACTAAAGCCCGCGTCTTCCGCGATCCGATCGACCGAGGCGCCTTCGTAGCCCTCCCGGGCTACAACCACCCTAGCCGAAGCCAATAGTTTTGCTCTGGTAAGAGCCCGGCTTTCCTGCCTCGACATGCGCGCCACTCATCCCCCTTGATTCGCGACAAGTTACGTTAACCTGATACAGACAACACACATGCGACCGCCCAGAATAGCATGTATTCCGGGCCCTGCTTTTGCCAGCGCCAATGAAACCCGTTGATTTTCAGCACGGCGAAGCTGGCTCCCGCAAGCACGATAACAGCGAGCGCCGCTGCGAATTTCGCGTGGAAATTCGCAGCCAGTCCGACGCCCGCAACGATCTCCAGAATGATAGTCGAAACGACAAAGCCACGCGGCGGATACAGTCCCGCTTTTGCAAAGGTTTGCGAGGCCGGCCCAATATTACGAATCTTTCCAACGCAGTGCGGGATGAACCATACGCCGCACAGGACGCGCAGCAAATCCAGCGGCTCGAAGAACATGACTGACATGACGCCCTCGCTTTAGTGAACGTTCGACTGGACTGCCTGCCTGGCCCATCGCGCATCGGAAGCTGCACGTGCCCGCTCTTTGTCGTCCACAGCAAGCAGTCCGGAAACAATCATCAGTTGCAGCGACTTTTCCAGCGCGTTGGCCGGGATCTCCAGCGAACGCGCAAACGCCGCTTTCTCCCGCATATAGTCGAGCGCTCGCTTCGAGTACGCTGCATCGGACTGCGTCACCTCCATCATGATGGGTATCAGCATCTCGTCGTTGCTGGTTTCATAGGTCATCGCGGTCGCCTCCGAGATTGCCACCAGCAGCGCCAGCATCGCCTGCGAGTTCGCTTCGAGCCAATCCAGCCGGCCGATCATCGTCGTAAATGCGATCTCCGGAATGCTGTCGCTGACCTCGCCGAGATCGCTATACCCGGCATCGATCGCGAGGAAATTGAACGGAGCCGGCTGAACAGCCGCGTCGATGGTCCCTTCTTGCAGCGCTTTCCAGCGCGGCTGATGCACGCCGACCACCGCGAACGAGTAGTCGCGCGGATATTCGACGCCATGCTGTGCGAGCATCTCACGCGTATACAGCGCCGTGCCTTCAGTGAGCGACGATGTACCGAGCACGGCGCCCTTCAGATCGGCGATGGTCTTGATCGACGATTTCGCCACGAGCGTAAGCGGCAGGCAGTTGCAGTTCGCGGCAATCAGCCTGAGCGTGCCGCCCGCCACGGCGTCAGCCAATGCGCCCTCCGGCGGCGTAATCGCGAGATCAGCCTCGCCCGAGCGTACTGCGGCCGTCGCCTTGTCGACGCTGCCGAGGCGCCGCAATTCCACGTCCAGACCCAGCCGCGAAAAGATGCCGTTGTCTCTGGCGACGAAGATCGGCAGCCAGTTGAAGCCGAGGGCGCCGCCCGCGAGGCTGATCTTGAAGCTCGCTTGTGATGTTGTACCCGTCATTTGAAGTCTCCTGATATATTAGAATTGGCCGGCAACGAAGCCTAAAGATCGAGAACCAGCTTCGCGCTGCGTGCGCGGGAACAGCAAGGGGTGAACTGGTTGTTCGCGGCGCGCTCCGCATCCGTGAGAAAGCTGTCACGGTGATCGGGTTCGCCTGAAAGGATCCGTGTCAGGCAGGTGCCGCACACGCCCTGTTCACAGGACACGGGAACATCGACCCCATGCCGGGCCAGCACCTCGACGACGGACTGATCCGCTGCAACGGTATAGGTGGCGCCTTCTAGTCCGATCTGCACTTCAAAGGCAGCGGCGTCCGGGTCATTCGAAGCCACGGGCGCCGCAAAGTATTCACGGTGAAGCTGTTCCGGCGGCCAGCCGCGCGCCGCCGCGCCGGACAGCACCCAGTCCATGAATCCCGACGGACCGCAAATGTACACGTGCACACCTACCTCAGGATTTCCCAGATCGCGATCCAGGTCCAGTCTCTGCTGAGCCGCGCCGTCGTCTAGATGCAGATGCGCATGGGGGCCGGTACCGCCACCTTGTATCCGATCGGTGAACGCCATCCTCGAGCAGTCTCTTGCACAGTAGTGCAAAACGAATTCTTTTCCGCCGCGGACCAGATATTCGGCCATGGCCAAAAGCGGCGTAATGCCGATTCCCCCTGCGACAAGCACGTATCGCCGTGCATCACGAACCAGCGGGAACAGGTTCCGCGGCGCGCCAATGCGAAGCCGGTCTCCCTCCTGCAGCGCGTGCATCGCAGCAGAGCCGCCCCTCGACTCGGGCTCGCGCAGCACGGCGATCAGATAGCGGCCTGCAGCAGTGGCTTCCGGGCAAAGCGAGTATTGCCGGATCACTCCTTCCCGCGGATGGACATCGACGTGCGCACCCGGCTCGAAGGGCGGCAACGCGGAGCCGTCAACCGCCGCGAGTTCAAGACTGCAGATACCGTCCGCTTCAACCCTGCGGCGCGATACGATTGTTTCGATCATGACCCGTTCTGTCCTTCGATGAGTTGCTGAAGAACGCGCCGCGCGCGCAGCGATGCGGAATCCGTCAGTAGCAGAACGGGCTTCAGCGATTCGAGCGATTGTCCGTCCATATACTGGGCCTGTGCCTCAATCATTGGACCGTCTTCAGTCTCGAAGGCCTTCTGCATATTCGCCTGCAGGCGAACGCTGAACTCCTCGTCCTCAAGCTTGAAGTCTCTCCCCCACTTCCAGAAGTAGTGACAGGTGTCCGCAGTCTCCGGCGTCACCAGATGCGCCTGGTACGATCGCGGGCCCTCCTCGGGAGACTGCCCCACGCGCGTCACGCCGATCTCCAGCCGCAGCGTAGAAGGCGCTTCCCAGCGGACGATCGACAGATGGTCGACGTGCGACGGCGCATTTTCTCCGTAGGCAAACGCGAACAACTGGCTGATCGGCTCATTAGGACGCCAGTTCCTCGCGATCACCGTATTGCCCGCCTGCTCCATCGAATATTGCGTGCGGCGGTTAAAACCTTCGTTCGCGAGGTACGGATGAAGAAACTCCGCATGGCTCAGATCCAGCAGGTTGTCCGACACCAACTGATAGTTGCCCTGAACCTTGATATAGCCCTGAACCGCGCGGTAGTTGGCGTGATCCTCGAACTCCCGCCAGCGGCGAATCGTGGACTCATCCACAGGCTGATCTCCCCACCAGAGCCACACGATCCCGTCGCGTTCCGCGAGCGGAAAGCTTTTCGCACACGCGGCTTTCGGAATCTTGCCTTCGCCGATGGGGTTGTGCACACAGGCCCCGTCCGGAGCGAAGCGCAAGCCGTGATACGGACAACGCAGATCGTCACCGAACACCTGCCCCTTGTGCAGCGGCGCAAACCGGTGCGGGCATCGATCGTACAAAGCGACCGCACGCCCCGAGGCACCTCGGTACAGCGCCATCGGTTCATCAAGCAGGCGCCGGAAAATGGGCGTCTCGCTCAGCTCCTCGCCCAATGCTGCCGCGTACCAGGCGTTTTTCAGAAAAGGACCCGATGTCATGGGGGTTGCCTCCGTATATATGTGTCGGGTGAGAGCGCCGCGATTCTTGCAACGCATTCGGATACTTAGTAGTATGTCAATACTCGCCGGAATGTCAAGCATTTGTACCGACGACCATCAATGTGATCCAGACAGACAACAGGAGACGAAATGCCGTCCAAGATGATGCGTGCTGCGCGAATGCACGCCGTCGGTCAGCCAATGCAGATCGATATGATCGAACGCCCGGTTCCGCAAGCCACTGACGTAGTCGTTGAAGTCAAGGCATGCGGGATGGTCCCCAACCTCGGAAACGTGCTCGCCAACTGGCCCGCCTGGTGCCCGCATCTGCCGCAGCCCGACCTGCCGGCGGTTTTCGGGCTGGACCCGGCAGGCGTCATCGTGGAGGTCGGCAGCCAGGTGGTGGGGCTTCAACCGGGAGATCGCGTCTACGTCAATCCGGTGCGGGCGTGCGGTTCGTGCCCGGCATGTCTGTCCGACAATCGTGTCGCCTGCGAGTACTTCGTATTTAATGGCTATTTCGGCTTTTCGAAAGAGAAATCGCAAACCATCTACGATCTCTATCCGCACGGTGGTTTCTGCGAATACATGGGGGCGCCCCAGAGCGCGATCATCAAGCTCGCCGACAACATGTCGTTCGAAGAGGCCGCACGCCTCGGCTACATGGGTACGGCCTATTCGGCCTTGCGCAAATTCGGTCACCTCGCGGGCAAGTCGCTGATCATCAACGGCGTGTCGGGCACGCTCGGCCTGAGCGCAACGCTGTTCGCACTGGCCATGGGCGCGAGCCGCATCTTCGGAACCGGCAGAAACCACACGTTGCTCGAGCGCGTGCGGGCACTCGCACCCAACCGGATCGAAGTTTTTTCGACTGAAGACGGCAGCATCAGCGACTGGGTCCGCACACGCACTGATGGTCATGGCGCCCATTTCATGGTGGACACGCTCGGCGCGGCCGTATCGCTGGATATATTCGATGATGCGATGCACGGCGTGGCTCGCGGCGGCACGATCGTCAACATCGGCGGAACCGTCGGCAAGCTGGCAATCGACATGAAGTGGCTGATGGACAACTCGATGAAACTCATCGGGTCGGCGTGGTTCACGTCAACCGAGGGATACGATATCGTCGAAATGTTGCGTTCGCAAACCATCGATCTGTCGATCCTGCAGCACGAAGTGGCGAAGCTCGACGACATCAACCGCGCGATTTCGGGTATCGGGGCGCGCCATGGCGGCTTCAGCAATTACGTGATCGTTCCTTGAGAACGTGAGGGAAACAGGCATGCCAATCGTAGTCACTAATACCCCCCGTACCGATCAGTCGGTCGTCGACGGCCTTGCGTCGCTCGGCGTGTCCACCGTGCACGAAGCACAGGGACGCACTGGACTTCTCTCGTCCTACATGCGGCCTATCTATCGCGGCGCACGAATCGCGGGCAACGCGCTTACATGCCAGGTGGCGCCGGGCGACAACTGGACGATCCACGTCGCAGTGGAACAGGCGAGGCCCGGCGACATACTGGTGGTTGCGCCGACATCGGTCTGTGAAGACGGCTACTTCGGCGACCTACTCGCGACGTCGCTTAAGGCTCATGGCGTTCGTGGCCTGATCATCGACGCCGGCGTACGCGACGTTGCATCGCTCACGGACATGCAGTTCCCCGTATGGTCGCGTTGCGTCAGCGCGCAAGGCACGGTCAAGCACACGCTCGGCAACGTGCAGGTACCCGTGGTCTGCGCCGGCGCATTGATCCATCCGGGCGACGTCCTGCTTGCGGATGACGACGGCGTCTGCGTCGTCCCCAGGACTCGGGCAACGCAGGTGCTCGATATCGCGTGTGCCCGCGAACGCGACGAGGCCATCAAGCGCGATCGATACGCAAACGGTGAACTCAGTATGGACATCAACAACATGCGGTCACAACTTGCCGAAGGAGGTCTTCAATATGTCGAATACAAAAGCCAGTTCTGAGATGCCGCGCCGGATCGTTACCGGCGTTCGTGGCGGCAAGTCAGTGGTCGTCAGCGACGGCCTCGTGCCGAACGCCCATCTCCATGCGGCAACGCCGGGCCTCGTCTCCGCGTTGGCGTGGGCGACGTCCAGCCACCCCGAACTGCCTGCCGGCCAGACAGACTCAGCTCATCCGGGGCTCGTGGTAACACCGGCGTACGGAGAAACACGTCTTCTGATCGTGAAGTTTCCCCCGGACAGCGTCATGGCCGCCCCCGGATTCGATCCTGCAGCAGCGGGAGAAGAATTTGCGACCCATCTGCCCGGGCTCGCGGAGTTGTTCGAACGGGACCACCCGGGCATGCATACGACTGAGTCGATCGACTACGATATCGTCGTCGACGGCGAGATCTGGCTCGAGCTCGACGATGGCCACCTGACCTACATGCGCGCCGGAGACATTGCGATTCAATGCGGAACCCGGCATGCCTGGCGTAACCACAGCGATCGCGTCACCACGATGGCCTTCATCCTGATCGGTGCTCGCCGCGCCTGATCGAACTGTTCTTGGCTCTGTCGGCACATCGGTTACCCGAATGTGCCGACAGCTCGTCTGACGTCAGAACATCGTCTTGATGCCAACTCGCCCAATGGCCTGCGAAGGCGAACCCGACGGTACGAACACGCCGTTGATCTGTGCCTGCGCACCGCTGTTGGCGCGCTGATACACCGCTTCCGCGTAGACGCCAGTGCGCTTCGAGAGCTGGTATGTCAACGCCGCGGTCAGCTGATGTGCGTGGTTGTTGTTCAGCTGTTCATTGCCCTTCATGTACATGTAGTCCGTCGTGAACGACCAGAACGGAGACGGCTGCCATGTCAGGCCGATCTGCCCCACATACGCCGCAGCACCGGTGAACTCGTTCTTTACCGTCGTCACCAGTCCGTTCACGGCTAGGGTGCTGAAGCTGTAGCGCAAACCGACTCCCCAGTTGGCGATCCGCACCTGCGGGCCGCCAGTTTCGATACCCGTGTAGCGTTGACTCGTATAGGCCGCTCCGCCGGACAATGAACTGCTGCGATACGTCAGGCCAAAGCTGTACGCGTTGTTGTTCGATATGCTTCCCGCAACGTTCCCAAACCCATACATCGCGCCAAACGTGAAGCCGCCGAACACAGGCGAGGTGTATTTCACCGAGTTGTCGATCGGCACCCCGTTCAGGCGGTCCCAGCTCATCGCGCCAGTTGGGTTGTTCGGAATCTGCAGGTTGTCGAACGGACCATTTCTGAAATTGTAGAACCCACCGCCATACAGCGTGCCATCGGTCCCGGTAAACAGCAACGCTTCCGACATGAAGTCATATTGTTCACCCAGCCTGATCGAGCCGAACCGGTCGTTCTGCAGTCCAACGTAAGCCTCCTGACCGAAGAACGTCTGCCCGGAAATGATGCTGCCCGTCCCGACATCGAACTGGTCAACGAGCTTGAAGATCACGCTCGTGCCGCCACCGATATCCTCGGTACCGCGGATACCGAAGAAATTCGGCGTATAAATCCCGTCGTCGAATTTAAGGCTGCCCTTACCACCCTCATTGCTCACGTAGCTCACACCGGCATCGATGAGGCCAAACAGCGTGACGCTACTCTGAGCCTGCGCATTCACAGCGACGGCGAGGCCGGCAACGACCAGAATCACATTCAACTTCATTTCATCTCCTGAATCTTTATGTTGGAACTTCAAAAACGAAAACTGCGTGGTGGACGTCGAGCGTGTTGTCGATTCGCTGTACTCTTTCGTTAGCTTCTTGCGCGTCGGCGTCTGCGAATTGATGCGGCATCCCATTCGCCTTGCGTTCAAAAAAGGCGCGCGGCATCAGCAGAATTCCAGCTAACTGCCTCGCGTCGTTCGACTGCGTGAAAGTCCCCCCAAGGGGTTTCCCGGTACGGTTTTAGCCTGCCACCTCGAACGTCTTCCCCGTTCGATCGATCCCCGGCCGGCCTACGCCACCCGTTGAGGATCCTCGCCCGAGGCAGCGGCGGCGTACCTGCGCCGAGGCGCCGTCTCGACGAGTGCCGCAGTCACGAACACACCGAGCACAAGGCCCACCAGTGCGAAGTCGAAAACGTGCGGCAAGCCGAAGTTCTGGGCGATGTAGCCCGCGATCGCTGGCGCCACACCGCCGCCGAAAATCTCGCCAATTCCGGACACCAGCCCAATCGTGGACGCTATGAGCCCCGCAGGCGCCGCTTCAGTCGCGATGGGGCCGCTCAGCAGGCTGAGCAGACCGATCGAGCACATCGAGATGCCGAACAGGAGCACGAACAGCATGGTGGGATTCGCACCGGTTCTGGCAAACAGGAACAGCAGTGCTGCAGCGCCCGCGAAAGCGCCGATGGCAGCGGCTTTGCGCCCGATATAATCGGAGATTCCGGACAGGGCGAACGAGCCGATGAAGCCGCCCCAACCAAGCGCGGATGCCACGAAACCCATGCTTTGGGTGTCGAGATGCAGTACCGCTACGAGGTACGAAGGCACCATCGCACCGATCACGAAGATGCCAGCCATCGCGCATAGCATTCCCAGCATGGCCACAATCACATTTCTGCTGCGGAACATGGCACGCCACTGGGTCTTCGGTCGATGCACGTGAAGGTTGGTTTCCTGCCTCTGCGGCCGGTCGTGCAGTACCTTTGCAATCAAGGCAGCCACGATCAGTCCCGGCAGCGCGGACACGAGAAACACCCAATGCCATGACGGCAAGACGCGAAGCAATTGAGTGGCAAGGATAGGTGCGATGCCCATGCCAAACAGCGAAAACGTGCTCATCTGCAACCCGAGGTTGAAACCTCGGCGCGACGGCAGCGATGCTTCGCCGGTGGCCGCTACACTGGCCGGCGTAAAGGCACCTTCTGCCACGCCCATGATGCCGCGGATCAGCAACAGGCTCAGATAGCCCGTAGCCATTCCGGAAAATCCTGACAGCAGCGAGAACGCAATCATTGTCCCGACCAGGATTCGCTTGCAGCCGATCCGGTCTGAGATCGGGCCGATCGCTATGGCCCAGACGCCCCACGCTATAGCCAGCACACCAATCAGATTGCCCAGTTGCTGGAAGTTCAAGCCCAGGTCCCGCATCATGTACGGAAACAGCGGCGCCACCATCCACCGGTCGAGCCCGACGAGGCCAAAGCCCAACGCAAGCAGGAACAGCGTCTTAAACTCATAGGCACGGTCGTGCCTTCCTGTCGAATCCATTTCCTTGTCTCCTCTTGTAATTTCTTAACGAAGTCTTTAAAACGCGCACGAATGGCGGCCATACCACTGAAAAAACTTATTTCGTCATCCTACTTTTTATTTCGAATCGCTTTCATTCAAAAACCTGTTCGAGCCAGCCTCAGCATTGCTTGAACCTGTCCTCGTCCAACCGGAAGTCCGCACCAATGGAGCGATTTGACAAAATTCAGATACCATATGGTATGCATAAACCTATCGGTATTCCACATCTGAAACGCAGGGGTTTTCCCGCATGGGGCGAAGCATGCGGGTTCGTCGCGTATTGACAGCCGCCCGCCGCTCTTAAATACTATCCGGTATCCAGAAACTATTAAGTATGCTTTCAGTCGGAACTGGACCCTTCACTCCCGGACGTCTCACGCCATGAACATCGACTGTCACTGCCATTACACGACGGAACCCGCGGCACACCATGCGTTTCGCGACGCACAGATAAAACATCTTCAGCACGGGCACGCGCACGCTCCTTCCTATTCCGATATCGGCAATGACGAGATCCGCGCTTCGATCGAACAGAATCAGCTACGGCTGATGAATGAGCGTGGCATCGACCTCACGCTTTTTTCCCCTCGCGCGGCAGGCATGGGACATCACATCGGCAACGAGCAAACGAGCCTCGCGTGGGCCCACGCCTGCAACGATCTGGTCGCGAGAATCGTGCATCTGTTTCCCGAGCAGTTCATCGGCGTATGCCAGCTCCCGCAGTCCCCGGGCGTACCGATCGAAAATTCGATCCAGGAACTGGAGCGCTGCGTTCTCGAACACGGTTTCGTCGGCTGTAATCTCAACCCGGATCCATCGGGCGGCCATTGGACGTCGCCCCCGTTGACGGATCGAGCGTGGTATCCGCTGTACGAAAAAATGATCGAACTCAACGTGCCGGCAATGATTCACGTCTCAGGCTCCTGCAACGCCTGCTTTCATACCACCGGTGCGCATTACATCAATGCGGATACCACCGCATTCATGCAGTTGCTGCAGGCGGACCTGTTCGGCGACTTCCCTGAGTTGCGATTTGTCATCCCTCACGGCGGCGGCGCGGTCCCGTATCACTGGGGACGCTACCGGGGTCTCGCCGACATGCTGAAAAAGCCCGATCTGCGTCGGCATCTCATGAACAACGTCTTCTTCGATACATGCGTTTACCACCAGCCCGGCATCGACCTGCTGCTCGAGGTCGTCGGTGTGGACAACGTGTTGTTCGGTTCGGAGATGATGGGCGCGGTACGGGGAATCGATCCGGAAACCGGTTTTCCGTTCGACGACACGCGGCGATACATCAACGCAACCGCGCTCTCGACCGAGGACAGGCAAAAAGTATGCGAAACGAACGCACGACGTGTCTATCCGCGACTCGACGCGAAGCTCAAGGCGTGGGGACTGTAGCGACCTGCGCACACATATGGGAAAACCCCTAACCGCCATCACTGGAATACTTTTAGGTTTTTAAATACTATTCAGTATTCTAAATGAGCAGAGTGGCCGGGCATGACGAGCGCTGCTGGCTGGAACCGTTCGCACATTCGTCCGTTGACCTGCCGCGGAGCCCTACGCTTGGAGCTGCGTTCGACAAGCGGCATCCATGAGATCCGGGGCCGAGTGCCGCGGCCAGCATCCTAAGCATCTTGTGCATGAGCGGATATCACACAACAAGGAGGAAAACGGCATGAAGTTTCTCAAGAATGCGTGGTACGGCGCTATCTGGGGTGACGAACTCGGCAACAGGCTGATCACCCGCCGGTTCCTGAACGAGCCGGTCGTTCTGTATCGCAAGGCGGACGGCATGCCGGTCGCGCTCGCCGACCGGTGTCCGCATCGTTTCGCTCCACTCAGTATGGGAACGCTTCTGAACGACCAGATCGAGTGCCTCTACCACGGCCTGAGGTTCGACTGCAGCGGAACGTGCACGGACAATCCGAACGGGGCCGGACTCATCCCGAAAGCCGCCAAGGTTCGAAGCTATCCGCTTCACGAGCGATGGGGAATGGTCTGGATCTGGATGGGCGACCCCGAGTTCGCCGATCCAGATCTGATCCCCGATCTGCCGTGGCTGACCGACACCACCCACTACGCGTCGATGCACGGATACCTCAAGCTGAACGCGAACTATCTGCTGGTGAACGACAATCTGACGGACCTCTCGCACGCTTCATTCGTTCACGTCAAAACGCTCGAGCCGCGCGAGATGGCGCGGGAGATATTCAAGCTCACGGAAGAAGATGGCACGATCTGGACACGGCTCTTCTACTCTGGCATGTCCACGCCAGTCTTCTTCAAGGCCATTCCCGGCATTCCCGAGAAGGTCGACCATTGGCTCGAGATGCGATGCGATCCACCCGGCACTATGGTGACTTTCTATGGTGTAACACCGGTTGGACGTCCGCGTGAGGAAGGCTACGACACGTGCAACCCCAACATCACCACACCGGAAACGGAGTGGACTACGCACTATTTCTGGGGGTCAGCCCGAACTTTCGCGCTCGACGATCACGAATTGACGTCGCATCTGAAAGAGCTGGTAGAACTCGCCTTCAACACAGAAGACAAGCCGATCATCGAGGGGCAACAGCAGATCATCGGTCAAAACGAACTGATGCAGCTTCAGCCGGTGCTTCTCCCGAACGATGGTGGATCGGGCCGGGCTCGACGTTTCATCGAACTGCGCATTGTCGCCGAGGAGCAATCGGCAGCGAAACCGCTGGAGGCCGTCGCCGCTCGTTGACGCCGTAACTTCCCTGGCGCCGTGGTGGCTTCAGAATGCCCGGCGCCGGACGTTTTCGACCGGACCAGCATCGTCGGCCCAAGCATTACACCTTATAAAAACCTCAGCACGCCAACTCGCTACCTCCGTTCAATGCAAGGTCGCCACAGTCAACATGCAGAAGTCCGGCACCAGCTCACCGCTCTCAGATCCAGCCCTTGCAGCGCACCTAGATTTCTCATCGTCGATGCATGGCCTGTACGTTTCTCCCGGACCACTCGTCGCGCACGCATACGATCCCAAGCGTCGCCAAGGACATACAATGAAAAGTATCAGGACACGGGTCTCGCTGCTGTTCGGTGGCGTTGGCATGCTATGCGTACTTCTGGCGGCGCTTGGAACGTGGGGCATGGTCACTGCCAACAGCCGCGCACTGCAGATGTATGAGAGTCTCACGCTCCCGACCCAATACCTCGACAGCAGCTACCGCTTCCAGCTGCTCACTGCGCTGGCAGTGACGGATGTGATTGTCGACCCCGACCCTGACGCGAAACGAGGCAACGCCGAGTTTGCCGAAGCGATGCAGCGTTTGTCCAACCAGCAATTCGAGCTTTTTCAGCATAGCGCCAAACCCGCCGACGCAGTCGAGCTCGCGAACCGGTTCAACCGGGATCGGCAACTGTCGATGAGCAGCATGAGCGAAGCCATCCAACTCGCGAAAGCCGGCGATACGAAGGGAGCCTGGAACACGCTGCAGACAAAAGTCAGACCGCCCGGCATGGCGGAAAGCGCCGACATCGAATCCTTGCTCCCTGTACTACGCAACGACTTCGAGCTTGCGCAACAAAGCGGCGTCAACGACTATCGCGTGACGCTGGCGGCGATGGCCGTGCTCGTGTTTGTCGGCGGCTCGCTGCTCGGCTGGGGAGTCCGGCGCCAGATGCGCGCACTCAGTTCCGGTCTGCGCGATATCGAAACGACGCTCGGCGGCATGAGCGAGTCGCTCGATCTGACACGCCGAACTTCCATTCGCAAGGAAGATGAGATCGGGCGTGCCGCATTCGCGTTCAACTCGCTGCTTGGGCGCATCGAAGAAGCGATGCGGGCGGTCAAAGGCACGACTGACCTGGTCGGCGATGCCGCACACGAGATCCGGACGGGAAATATCGATCTGTCGAGTCGCACCGAAGAACAGGCGGCATCACTTCAGCAAACTGCGGCGAGCATGCTAGAACTGCGCGACACAGTCAGGCAGAACGCCGATCATACCCGACAAGCCAGCGAACTCGTCGCCCGGGCCATGGACATGGCAAAGGCGAGCGGCCTTGAGGTACAGGATCTCGTCCTGGCAATCCAAAAGATCGCCAGCGGTTCCGGCAAGATTTCGGAGATCATCAACGTCATCCAAGGGATCTCCTTCCAGACGAATATTCTCGCACTCAACGCGGCAGTGGAAGCCGCGCGGGCGGGCGAACTGGGACGCGGCTTTGCCGTAGTAGCTGGTGAAGTTCGAAATCTCGCCCAACGCTCTGAGGCAGCTGCGAAAGAAATCAGGGAACTGATCGCTTCATCCGTCAGCGTCATTCGCGACGGTGCTGAACGGGCAACGCGGGTGACCGCCACCATGGAACAGGCAACGCTGGCGGTCCGCCATGTCTCGGACATCGTCGTCGAAATCGCTACTGCGTCCAGAACGCAAAGCGAGGGCATCGGGCAGGTCAATCACGCGATTGGGCGAATCGATGAAGCCACGCAACAGAACGCCGCACTTGCAGAACAGGCATCGGCTGTCACTTTGGCACTCGACGCTCATGCGACGACGCTCAAAGAGGCTGTTCGAGCGTTCAAGCTCACAGAGAGCATGACAGTCGAAATGCGGGCCTGTCCCGCGGCAACAACCATTCCTCGTGACGTGTGACGCATGCGACAAGGCCGGTTCTTTCTGACCTGATAGCCCTTCTTGAGCAACAGCATGCGAATTTTGCGGCGGACATAACGGACCCGGGCCGCCGCAATTTCATACATTCATTGGCGCGGATGGCCAGTGGTCGTTACAGACATGATGGCATTTCGTCGCTCGCTGCGCGCTGCCACAACCGGAGAATTCCACCTGGCGGACTTTCCGCTCGTTCGCCCTTCAGGAATGTCCGGCGCGACGTGTGATAAAGAATACGCGACGAGGCGCAATATGCGCTTTTCTCCTGATAACGGAACAGCTCGACAGAAGTGCGTTGCCATCGCTGCGCGCTCGTATGCGACGGTGGGATGCCCCCGATCCCCACCCGGCTCGGACTCGACACGGAAATCTCGAGCTCGACGAACCCTGGCTGGTCGTCGACGTCATCCTCATCGACGGATGCGACGACAGCCTGCCGAAGTCCAGCGCGCGACACTGCGAGGTCGAGCGTCTGTCCGCGTTCGTCATTGGGACCGGCCGACGTCGTCGCTGGAAGTTCATGACCAATCCGGACGAAACGCCGAAGCAGATGTCACAACCGGAGGTCGTCCATAAGCTCATTCGCGCTGGCTCGAAGGTGACAAGTATGAGATCTGGCGGGCATCCTCCGACCGCTCCAACGCACTGGCGCTTCGATCATGACGCGCGGACGGATATTTTCCCAGGGCGATACCGCGCACATGACACCTCCCTCCCCGGCCTGAGGCATGTACCGGGGCATTCGCGACACGTCCAACCGCATCTGGAAACTGGCGGCGGTCAAGCAACACGCGGCGACCACCTCGCTGCTCGATACCTATGAGACCGAGCGGGCACCTCACGCCAGACAAACCACGCTCGTCACTAAAAGAACTCGGCACGCTGATCTGCAAACGTGACCCTGCCGTTGTGAGTCGGCACAACGAGCGCCTGCACGCGGAAATGGCGGCCAATTCGCAGGGAACCGTCCGGCAGTCACTCATTCCGGGGCTGAATGCGGGCTTTCTGTCCGCTTCCCATCATGGTCCGCGCGACCAGTTGTTCCTCAGCCGCGCGTCAAAAGGGTCAACGGCGACGGACGCCTACTCGCCGGCGTAACCGGAGCGACATTCCGGATCGTCGTGAACGCGAATGTCGATGCCGCAACCGTGGCATAGGTCGTGCGCGAATGCGAGCCACTGCGGCGTTTGCCGGTCGAGCTTGTGCTGGCCGACTCCCTGCCTCTCGCACGACGCACCGAAGCACGCGTACCACGATGTCCGCGGCATGCTGGCTACAGCAACACGATTGCGGCGGCGTCATCGGCCGCCCCGATTACTACGTGTACGGTGCACGCCGCCCTCCCCAAGAGGCATGCGAACTGATCGGGGAGCTGGTCGTGGCGCGCTCTGCAGATCACCCTCAGAACCGTAAGGACCCCGTCACCAGAGCCCGAACGGGAACGTGACGCACGGCGACGCGGAGACGGCAGGCCCTCGCGCCCATTTTCATTTGAGCATTCAATCATCGACATCTTGCATATAGTGCGGTTTTGCGCATAAAATTACCTCAATTACAATCAGCGCAAATCCTCACGCCATGGACTCGATGCCTGCCACGAACGGTGCCCCGCTCATCGATGTCGCATTCGCACAGATGAAAACGTCAATCATCCGTTGCGAACTCGAACCTGGTACTCGCCTGAAAGTCGAAAGCCTGTCGAAGGCCTACGGACTCAGCAGTTCGCCCATTCGCGAAGCGCTGAATCGGCTCGCGCAGGACGGAATCGTGCAAGCCACGGAAAACCGCGGATTCTGGGTTGCGCCAATCAGTGTCGATGACTTCAATGACATTACGCGTCTTCGCGTGCTGCTCGAGCACGAGGCGCTGATGGACTCAATTGAGCATGGCGACGACGAGTGGGAGGTCGCGGTACTCACGGCCTTCCATCGCCTGAGCCTCGCTGAAAAACGCCTCGGCACTGGCCCGGTGGCGCTGGACGACGACTGGTCCGAGCGGCACCGGGCATACCACATGGCCTTGCTGTCCGCAACGCCAAGCGCACTGCTGTCGAACATGGTGGCATCGTTGTTCGACCGCGCGGAGCGCTACCGTCGATTTTCCGCGTTAAATCGGAAAGAAGAGCGTCACAAAAACAACGAACACGAGGCGTTGATGAAAGCGGCAATCGGGCGCGAGAAGGAAAAGGCAGGTCGGCTTTTGCGCAAGCATGTCCAAGGTACGCTGACGCGGGTGGCTGCAGCGCTGGATCGACAGTTGGCGTCTGTCGAGTGAATCGCGCGAAGTCGTGAGCCTCGGGAAACACCGAGGCTCACAGGACTGGATACCGGCAAGACGACACGTCGTCTCCCGGTATCCGTTGATCAGAACACCGTTTGCATGCCGACCGGCCCGATGAATTGCGAGCGGCCGGTCGACGGACCAAACGTCCGTTGATCGCGGCATTCGCCACGGCGTTGGTCAGTTGATGCTCCGTTTGCACATACAAGCTTGGCCGGCCAAGACAATTGGCGCCGCCCAGTTTTCGTTGTAGTGGGAAACGAACTGATCGATACGCCTGATCAGTTGCTTGACCGAGTCAAACGAGCCCCTGCGGATGGCCTTGTCGGTGATCAGCACAGCAAACACGATGGGAATCCTTAAACTCATACTCATCATCAGCAGCATCCTCATCGGCGTCGCCAAGGCGATCGTGTAGTTCAACCACCGCTTCGATCGCAGGTTCGCCCATACGTTCTTCACACTGCGCGCGTTCTGTCAGGCTGCCGTCGGGGTTGATTTTATGCGGGGTGGCAACTATTTCCTCCAGATCGCGTTGCGCCAGCATACCCCGGTTTCGGGTGCGCTCATCCTGTTTGCGGCCGGTATCGGATCCGTACTCTGGATGATGTACGAGAACATCCGGCTAACGGGCCTGATTCACGGCCTCGCCGGGTCGGCACTGCAGATGACGCTGTTCTCAACGGCTGCCCTGCTGTTCGTGCCCGGCGTACTCATTATGCTATTCCTGCAGTTTGTAGCAGCGAGACAGACGCGCACCGTCCGTATCGTCGACCGCTAGCTGCTCCAGGTACCGGCGCTCATCGCAACGACGCAGGATCCCCGGCCCGGGTACTGCGCCGGGAAGCGCAGATACACAGCGTGACAGTACACTTACCCAAACGCTCAAAGCAGTCCCACCGGGTCATCCGAGCGGTCCCAGCTATAGATAATCAGTTCTCCCGCGAACCAAAACCATACTGCTGGATCCACCCCCCGTGTACTGGATATCGACGCGTTCAGTCTCGAATGTGGAGAACAGCGCGTGTATGTCGGGATGATCGTTGAGCGTAATGATCGCCGCCCCCTTTCAACTGCCGGACGACCTCGACAATCAGTTCGTACTGCAAAAAGTCGAACGGAACACTGTTACCTTCCATCTTCCAGTAAGGCGGGGCAACGAAAAGAACGTATGCGGCCGGTTGCACCGGCTGATACAGCCTGCCAGTCCAGATTTTCGATATACGCGCCCGACAATCCGAGATGCGCGAGCGACAGCGTCTCCTCCAGGCGCAGAAGATTCAGGCCTGGCGGCGACGTCGTCGCGATGCCAAACTTCGCCCCTCGACCCGGCCACCCAAACAGATCTGCTGCAGACAATAGAACCACGCGGCGCGCCGGATATCGGTCAGCGTATGCGGTGGCGTATCACTCAGCCATCTGAAAACCTGCCGGCTGCTCAATGCCCATTTAAATTGCCGAACGAACTCTTCCAGGTGATGCTGCACCACGCGATACAGGTTGATTAGCCCATCATTCACGTCGTTCAGGACTTCGACCTCCACGCGCGGGCGCATGAAGAAGAGCGCCGCGGCACCCGCGAAGACCTCAACGTCGCAGTTTGCTTCGGAAATCGCGGAATCAGGATGTCGGCGAGACGTCGCTTGCCACCAATCCATGGAATAACTGGTATTGCCATGATCATCACCTCGCGTATCAGCGGGCCACTTCCGGGCCGCCAGCGTCTGGCTGACTACCACGATCCGGCCGGGGCCGGTCTGACCGTTCATTTCGCGCCGGCTCCATGGGCGCCACCAGTGGCTCATCCTGCTGCACCGGCATACTCCGTACGAAGTCGACAATCTCCACGGCCAGGCGCTGGTCACCGGCCTCCCGTGACGCGGCCATCGCCTGCGCCATCTCGCGCCACGCCGCGAACACGTCGTAATGCGCCTCCCAGCTCACGCGCCGCTGCGCACCCGTCGCCACCGCACACCAGTGCCGTGACGTTTCTCCACGGTCCAGCATATGCACGACGGCCTGCTTCAGATAACGATGCGTCGCCCCGCGCGTGCGCCGTGACGTTGCATTTGCCTCCACACCGTGTGCCTGGAGCTGCTGCGCAAACCGCTCCCGCCAGCGCTGAAGGTCGCGCTTTCGCGGATTGAGCCGTCGCCCATCCGGGCCCCTTGCCTGCACGCTCAGATGCACATGCGGATGCGCCTCGTCGTCATGTGCCGCAAAGACGTAAGCGCGACCGTCCCCGAATTCGAGCGCCGCAAAATCCCGCGCCGCATCACGCAGTGCCCGGCGGTCCGTACCCGGCGGCATCGACAGCAGGATGTTGAACATCTCGCGACGCGCACTGCTCTCCGGTATGCCCCAGCCACCGAACTGCCAGTCATCAGCCAGGTCACTCAGCACGGCGGCGCCCCTAATAGCCCGCCCGTCCTGATCCTCGAGTTCGACCTTGCCGTTGCGGGAGATATAGCGCAGATGCCGGCGCACCGCACCCATGCCCTGCGCACTGGCTGCCTTGTTGGTGATTTTCACCATCACCTCGGGCGTACGTCTTAGCGTGCGCACCAGTTGCTCGCGCACACGTGCCGCCTGGTTCCCCATCTGGACACGCGAAAGCCGCGGCGCTCCGACGTGGCGCAACGGATCGTGGAACAGCCGGTCGCCCCAGTTCAGCAGCATTGCGTCGATGTAGATCTTCGGAAAGGACATGCTAACGGCTCCAGCGATCAATATTCGCGCGGACCAGATCCGACACGGCGCGCAGATGGGCATCGATCTGCGCCTTCAGTTGCGCGAGCAGGCTGCCGTTACCCGCACCGGCAGCCCTTCCTTCCCGTTCCACCTCGCGAAGCACCGGTCCGAGTGACCGGCTGATCGTCGCGAGCGCATGATTCGAAGCGACGAGCAGGGCCATTTCCTGCTCGCCAAACTGGGGGGCACGCGTCATTTGCGCCCGGATCAGCGCGACGACCCAACGATTCGCGGTGAATCCGGACGACGTCGCCTGCTGCCCGAGCACGTGCAGCTCGGAGGCGGTCAGGCGGATCTCGAGACGCTCACGATGTTCACCCACGGGAGTCCAGCGCATGACGCCGGTCCCTTCAGCCGGAGGCGCTTCTTCGTGCGCCGCAATCGCGTCAAGGATCAGTTGCCGCACACCTTCGGCTGGTGTCACCTCATGCAGGACGCACCAGTCGTCCCAGCGCGGCTTCGTCTCGCCGAGCTCGACACACAGGCGTGAACGGGACTTCACCGCTGCTCCTACAGCGACGGTTGCTCAGGGCCGGACGGCATACGCTCGACCTCATGCTCGACCCCACGCGCGGTGGTACGCCCGGGCGCCGGGCGCCCTGCGCGTAAACGCGCGGACGGGGCCTTCGGGTCAAACACTCTCGGCGTGGGGACACGCACGCCCTCGGCGCGAAAGGTGTCGTAGAGCTTCCCGGCGTGCTGTTCCACCCGCGCGATTGACCGGTCACTGAACCCCTGGGCACGCATGGCCGCGACGAGCACCGCCATCTGCATGGCCCGCTGACCGTCGGGGGCATCCCCGGAATGACCTCGACGCGGTGTGCGGGAGACTGCGGGACTACTGCCTCCCGCATCGGCCGGCGATTCGTGCACAGATTCGTGCGCCGATTCACGCCCCGACCGACGCCCGGACTCATGACCGGATACGCCGCGCGAGGAGGATGAGGCTGCACGCTCCCGTCCCTCGACGTCGACCTGCCAGGTATTGCGGTACACCTCCTTTTCCTCGTACCCGGTAATCTCTCCCGCTGCATCAACCACCGGGACATCAACGCTCACCCAGCGTTTGCCAAGGTTCTGCAGCGCGATGCGCTCACCGAGCCTCGCCCCCGATTCAGCGGTGGCCCGCTCCAGATCCACGCCCCATACGACGTGGTCCGCCCCTGCATCGTCCCGATAGATCACATAGTACGAATCGCTGCGTGCCGGATTGTGCTGGTAGGGCGCAACGCCATACTCGACCAGCACACCCGTATAGTGATGGACATCGGGTTCCTCCTGGCCGCCTGTGTTGCGCTCCATCGTGCGCCCTGCCTCATGGCCCGTATCGCTCCTCGTTTCGTTTCCGGTTGCGCGGTGGTCCGCCGGGACAGGCGCAGATTCACGCGCGCCACCAGGAGCCGCCCGATCCGCAGCGTCGATCTGTGTACGCGACCCGGCTACACCCGAATGCGGTGTGGCATGCATTGCCTGCGCAGCAGGCGCCGGATCAGCAATGGGAGCCGGGGAACGCGTGCCATCTGTGCGCGGAGGATTCTCCCCGGCATACGCGACACGGTTGTTCATGAGTTCGCGCCGTCCCTCGCCAAGCCGTGCAAAATCGGCTGCCTTCGGCTCGTAGCCGCTCACCTGCACACCGAGCAGCGTCGCCTGCAACCAGACTTCACGCCGGAACGCCTCGTGCCCGGACACGCGAATCCGATCCCACGATTTCGCCTCGACCATGTCCATCATCGACTCGACCACGTCGGGCCGGTTGTGCTGGGTCACCAGGTACGGCCCGAGATCCTCAAATGCCATCTGATACGGTGCATCCTTCAGGAAATACTGGTTGCCCGCCCGCAGATAGCGCTTGCGCACGCGCTCGGGCGCCTCGCCAAGCGGCGTCCAGGTCCGCGCCGAAGCCTTGTCCGCGGCCCGGCTGCGGGCATCCGCTGCAGGCGTGCCGGCACCCATCGCCTGCTGCGAATCGCCGGGCTGCGTCTGACAGGGATCGTCGCGCATCGCCTGCTCACGCAGACGCGCACGCACCGCGTCGAATTCCCCGCGCCTGCGCGCTTCCATTGCTTCTCGCGCCGCCCGGTCCAGAGCTTCCCTGGCTTCGCCCGCGCCGTCGCCTTCGAGCGACGGTGCCCGTTCGATCACGTTGATTACCGGATCCTGTGCAGCGCCCTCAGCCAAAGTCGTTTCGCTCATGATCTAACCTCATATGGTCCGTTCCCGGGCCCTGCCCGATCAAAGACACACCCTACCGGTCGTGATTTCCGCCAGGCTCGCGTCCCGCACGCTCACGGGCCTGCGCGAGCGCTGCCGCACGCGCCTCACGAAACCGTGTCCACGACACCGACTGCAACTGCTCGAGCGTCGGGTCGAGGTCCGCGCCGAAACCTGCCTCGCGCGCCGATTTCTTCAGCGATGTCACCACGCGCTCAAGCTGCTCGCGCGCACGGTCCCACGGATAGACCTTCGGCCGGTCACCGTCGTAGCCGATCTGCACTTCGGCGCCATTCATCCGCTGGTTCTGGTCCATCCACTTCAGGCGGTCCGAGACGAATTCCATGCGGTCCTTGCGGTGGAACACCACGCTTCGCGTCGCCACCTCCTGGATCACATAGTGTTCGGCGTTCAACACCTCGCCGCGATAGGGGCCACCGTTCTCCCGCGGCGTCGCCATCCGGATCTGCGCGCCGAACCGGTGCTGCGCGAGCGCCCGGATTTCACCTGGCACATCCTCCAGCCCGTACAACGCCTGCCCGATCTCACGACGCGGTGCAGTGCGGGATCGCTCCTCACCCGGGTGGCCCGCTGCGTGCGCGTCCTGTGCTACCGGTCCGGACGCGGGCCCGCTGTCGGTATCCGCGCCTGCATGACCGGCATCCTGCTGCGGCACACCGGACGCGCCCGCTTCCGACCGCGCTGCCGGCTCGTGCGCATCCTGTGTCTGCTGCCTGCGGCCGGTCCTGCGCCGCTTCGTGCCCGCGGCTTCATCCGTCATTGCGTCCGTGAGTTCCTCTATCACGCGTCTCATGTCTGTGTCCTCCAACCATTCAATCGCTGTACCGCAAGCCACCCACCCTGCATCGGCACCGGGTGGTGTACCGGTCACCGCAGGGTCGTCCGTATTGATCCTGCTGGCGACATCCCGTAAAAGCTCACCGACGGCATCCAGACCAGATAACACCGCCATGTCGTTGAAATCAGTCGGCTGCGTGCCGTTGATCCGCACGTCCTGCGCAAACGACGGCAGTGCAAGAGACGCCTGTGCTGCCTGCGCGGCCTGGCGGGCAAAGCTCTCTGCCTTGCCAGGTTCTCCAAGGACGATGAGAGGGGCACGCGGGTATCGCTCACGCAGGCCTACAGCAACCTGGGGCAGATTGCCGGCGGACAGCGCCGCCACCGCAACCCAGCCGGTTGCCCGATGTGCTGACAGTGCCGTCGCCGCGCCCTCCGCGATCAGGATTGGCATGCCGCCCGCGTCTGCCGTTAAAGTTCCGCTTACCCCGCTCATCCAGTAGCCGCCCTTTTTTGCACCACCAGCCAGCGACGATTTACGTCCGGTACCGTCGATCAGCTCGAGCGTCGTCATCGCGTCGCCCACCCATGCCGGCACGATCAGCACGCGGCCCGCGAGCGGCTCTTCCTCACTCACCGGTGTGTAGCCGAGCAGCGCCTTCAGTTCGAGCGCCTCGAGTTCGCGCAACGTTGCAACCGGTTCGAGCTGCTTGCGCACGAGATATGGATGCTCGGGCGCAACGGGCCGCGCCCATTCCCAGATCGACACGGCCGTCTGCGCCACAGCTGCGTGGCGCAGACGCACACGGGCCTCTTCGCGTGCCGCCTCCCGGGCGCGACGCGCGAGCTCCTCGCGGTCCGGACCTGATGAGGCCGCGGTGCCCGTGCCCGGCACGCGCGACGCCTTCACATCAAAGCCGTGCTGCTGTGCGAGCCAGAAAAGGGAAGCCAGCGTCTTGCCGCCCGACGCGCGTGCCGAGCGCCACGTCGTGCGTGCCGCACGCTCGTTGTAGTTATGCGCGCTGCGACTCCATTCATCCCAGATTTCAAAGCCCGCATCGCCCAGTCCCTGCCTGACGGCGAACGCCATGTCCACCCAGGTGGCGTAGTCGTCGGCCGGGATCACCGCGAGCGCGGCACGAACACGGTTCGTTTCATCGACATAGGGTGCGTTCATCAACGGTCGCCCCTAATCGGCACGACCTTCGACTCACGCCTGCGCCCCGCCTTGCGATCCGGTCGTGAAGCCGGGCCGGCCTCATCCTTTGCCCCGCCCGTGCGCCGTTTCCGGATAGCCGGCGCCGGACGTAGTTCCGCCACGTCCAGTTCAGACAGCGAAAGCGTGTGCCTCGCCGCCACAATGCGATCGCGCGGCACACCCAGCAGCATGAAATGCCGCTCGACATAGGCACTCACCTCGTCCTCACTGAGGTCGGCCAGATGCGCTGGCAGATCGCGTGGATCCCAGGCCTGCAGCACCTCCAGATATTCGACCGGCACATTGATGAGTCCCGCTCCGGCAGCATCGACCTCTGACGGGTCAAGATCGCGCAGGCGCCGTTCGGCCTGCGCGGCAAAGCGCGCAAGATCCATCGCCGCGACCTTCGGTGGCGCCGCAAGGCGTGAGATAAAGGCAGGATCGCGCCAGTAGCAAATCTTGTCGGCGAGGATGGGCTTGGTGTTCTCGAGCACGATGATTTCCTTGCCACGCCCGAGCTCCTTGAGTTCCTGCGGCAGAAGCAGCGGCCGGCGCTGCTCCGAGATGCTCTCGCTCAAGCCGCCCCGGCCACCGAAAATCGCATTCGGGCGGCTCACGCTGCGGGACTTGTCGGTGAAGGTGCCAAGCATCTCCGAATATTCGTTTGCATCTTTCTGCTCGCGCGGCGCATAGAGGATCTGCATCGCGTGGTTCGTCACGAACGTTCGCGCATCGGCGCGCCCGTATACCGACTCGAGCTGCGAGACCGACTGCACGATCGACAGCATGCGCAGGTTGAACCCTGCCATGTACGCAACGGCCCGCGCGATGATCTGGATCTTCCCGATCGAGGTGAACTCGTCCATCAGCAGAAGGCACTGGAATTTCAGCACGGGATTGGCTTCTGGCAACTCCTTCGTGTTGAGATTGACCAGCTGCGAGAACACGAGGTTGACCAGCAACGCCGCCTCGGTCAGGTGATCCGGCGTGATGCCGATATAGATCGACATGCGACGCTTCCTCACGTCGCGCAGATCGAAGTCGTTGGCACTCGTCGCTGCATCGACAATGGGATTGGCCCAGATGGTGAGCGGCGCGTTGAAGGTCGCGAGGATGCTCGCGAGCACCTTGTCGTCGTTCGCGAGAAAGCGGTTCAGCGCATCGACACAGGGACCGGTCAGCAGACTGCGGTGCTGCAGCAGCGCCCTCTGCAGGTACGCCTTCACCGGCATGCCGTTGCCCGAGGACTGCCTCAGAACCTCGCCCATCGTGAGGGGATGGTCCGGCACATCCACGTTGCCTGCGCGGCGCGCGTCCCGCCACTCGCACAGGAGCAGCACAATACCGAGAAAGAGACTGCGCGCCTGGTCCTTCCAGAAGTCGTCGTGACCGCCGACCGGATACAGTGCGTAGCCGATGGCGAGGATGTCTCCAACGCGAAATACGCCGCCCGAGATCGCCGACAGCGGGTTGTAACGGTGCGTGCGGCCATCCTCGGCAAACGGGTTGAAGAGATACACCGCCTGACCGTGTGCACGCCGGAACCCGGCGGTGACGTTGTAGTTCTCCTGCTTGATGTCGAGCACGATTATCGAGTCAGGGTAACTGAGCAGGTTCGGGATCACGATGCCCACGCCCTTGCCCGAGCGCGCCGGCGCCGCAAGCAGCACGAACTGCTGTCCTGCAAGGCGCAGATAGCGGCCGCGCCACACGCCGACAACGAGTGAGGGACCCGCGTTGCGTGTCACGGGCGCGCTCACAGCAACCCCGCCGCGCGGATTTCCGCCTCGCTCGCGAAGCGCGCACTCCCATACAGATGCCGTCGGCCGGAGGAACCCCACAGGGCGTATGTCGCAGCGCCCGGCGCGCCATACGCCAGCAGCAGCCCGAACAGCGCGGAACCGGCGATGCGCCGGCCTTCCTTCGGCAGGCCACCCGCGTACCAGGCCCGCGCTGCATCGATCCAGCCCCACATCCCCGCATGGAACGGATTGACCCGCACGCTCGCGTACAGGAAAAACGAGGCGAACCATATGGCGGCCGCGAGACCAGCGATGAATGCAGCCAGCACCATCAGCGTGACCGCGCCGCCGCGGGCGTGCTGCCAGAGTTCATGCCGACCTGTCCACGGTCCAGCCGGCATCGTCATCGCTGCTGTGGCAGACGTGGCCCTACCCTGCGCGGCAGGCTGCATCAGAGACTGTGGAGCGGGCGTCTGAACTGACGTTTTCATCGGAATGCCTCCTTCCAGTTCCCGGTTGCCCGGGCGCGGTCCGGTATCTGCGCAGCGGATCGAACCAGATTTCGGTCATCGCCCAGCGCTTGCCGGTCTGGGTGCCTGTCTGATCAAACACCGGTTGCGCCTCCATGTGCGCAACCACATCGATCGTGAGAAACAGCAGACGCTTGAGCGCCACATCGTCGTAGGCGGCCGCTTCGGGATGTTCCTTCGCCATCAGCGCAAACCGCTCGATGGCAACTGCGGCGCTGGAGGCGTGGTAGCTCGTGATCGAACCGGAATGCCCGGTCGTCAGCAACTTGAGAAAGTCGTATGCCTCCGCCCCGTGCAACTCGGCCAGCAGCACGCGGTCAGGACGCATGCGCATCGTGCTGGCGATCAGGTCTGCGGGCGTCACCCGCGCCTGGCCGTGGCCACCCTTGCTGTAGACGAGATGCACGCAGTTCTCGATATGCCGGATGAACAGCTCCCGGACATCCTCGATGGTCACGATGCGTTCGACCGCAGGAATGTGCTGGCACAGCGTCTTCATGAAGCTGGTCTTGCCCGATCCCGTACTGCCGACGATCACGATGTTCAGACGGCCGGTAACCGCCTGCGCGAAGAAGGCCGCAAAGTCACGCTCGTCGAGCCGGCGCACCAGTTGGCGATCCGATGACCGCAGCAACCTTAGGGCGTCGTCATCGAGCCCCGCCGGACGAAGCCACGACGTGTCGTCAAACAGGCCCTCGGCCCGATACCTGTCGAGCGTCTTCTCTTTTGACGAGGGTCGGCGGATCGTGACCGACACGGTGCGCGGCGGCACCACGGGCGGCACCACAATCTGGATGCGCGCGTCGCCCGGCAGGAGCGCCGAAAGCACCGGGTGCTCGGCCGATACCGCCTGGCTGGTGAGCGTCGCAATGGCCACCGCGAACGACATCAGCCGCTCGAAGTCGAGATCGGGATAGTCGTGCGCACGCCAGCCGAGGTGCGTTTCGGTCAGCACGCGCCGAGGCCGGTTGATCACCAGTTCGGTCACATCCGTGTCATCGAGCAGCGGCGCAAACGGGCGCATCAGCTCACGCACCGACGCATCGTCGGGCAGATGCGCGAGCAGCACTTCGTCAAGCCGGTCTGCTGTGGACGCACCCGTGTTCATCGGAGCGCCTCCGGCTGCAACGCGTAGACCGTGCTGAAATCCAGGTCCCGTGCGACGATGATCGTGAATTCTGCGCCCTGGCTCTGCGTGAGTGTCGGCGGAATGTTGATCGTGCTGTCGAGTACACGCGTGGCCATGTCGTTGCCCTGCTGCTGCGTGTTCTCGAAGACGACGGATCCATTGCTGTTCCCGCCACGCGTCGCGAGGTAGCCGATTGCATCCTGAGTCAGGCCGAGCAGCATCGCCGCGCCAATCCGCTCTCCCCAGTGGTTGTTCACGTAACCACCGACACCCATGCGTCCCAGCGCGTCGGCAGCCGGTGAGTCAATCTCGACCGTCACGCCATGGGGCGTCCTGATCCTGGCCGAGAGGACGAATACACGGGTTTGCCCCGGCGACAGGTTGGAGCGGTATTCGCTGTTGATCTGCGAGCCACGCTCGATGAGCACCACCCGCCCGTCATCCGAATACACGTTCCGGGTGACCGTGCAGGTGGAGATGCCGGCTTCCGTCGAATCGAAGGCGGTGTCACCCACACAGTCGATCTTCGCGCCCTGGGCCAGAATCAGGTTGCGATTGCCAAGCAGCCCCGCCGTGACCCGGGATGTCAATGAGGGCGTCAGCGCCTGGCCCAGTGGACTGCCAGCCTGCCCACGGTCAGCACTGGGTGTAGTCACGGTGCCCGACACGGACCCCGGCGCAGGCGTGCCGGCACCGCCCTGCGGCGCACCGGTCGTTCCGCTGTCCTGTGTCCCGGAACTGCTGGAGCCGCCCGTCGCCAGTAACGGCGCGTCGTAGTAGCTGCGCACGGTCGGGACGCGCCCGGAATTCGCCGGCGAACGCGTGAGCACCACTGCGGAAGCGGATGTGCCCTGACCCGCAGGTGCGCTCGCGGGATGCGCGGCCGACGCCGGTTCGTCGCCGAAGATCCTTCCCTGCGCCGGCTGATCAAGCGCTGCGTCGCGTCGGGCGAGAGCCGCCGCATCGTGCCGTGCCAGAAAGCCGTGAACGGTCCAGACCGCCCCTGCGACCACGAGCGCCACGATGGCGAGCGGCGTGAACCACCATGTGCGTGGACGACCACTGGTGTATTGCCCCAGCTCCGGCATGCCGCGCTCGGGCGGTGCACGGTCTGGACCTTCGGCAATGGCCGGATTCTCCTGGTTGCCTGGATTGCCAGGATCGCGGCTGCGGTCAACGGGACCGTCCGGCTCGATCACGTTGCGCGGGGTATCGTCACTCATGGCCATCACTCCGCAGGACACGCTTCACGCCAGTCACCGTCGTGCCATCCTTCGGTGGGACGCCGTCCATGTCGTACGCGTCGTTCCAGATGCCCACCACCTCATCGGCGAGCCGCAGCACGAAACGCTGTGCTATCTCATGGATGACGATGACGTCGCCCTCCATGTGCCGGTCCACCACGCTCTCGCTGCCGTCCTCCGCGACCCGGAAGATCGCGGGAATGCGGCGGTTGTTGGGGATGCGCAGGTACGTGAACCGACCGTCGTCCCATGCGGCAACCGGCGCAATGTCGTCCGAGTGCGGCATGACCTGCATGGAGTAGCGGGCATTGCGCACAACCGGCGGCTGTGCAAGGCGCTGCTGCACAAGTGCGCGATCCGCACTGGTGCGGGCTTTTTCCTGTACTTCGTCCGGATAGCTGAACGTGACGCGGTACACCTCCTCGTCATTGGCGAACTTCGCCTTCAGGGGCAGCACCACGAGATCGAAGCTGTAGCTGCGCCAGTCGGTACGGATTTCCAGGTTCGTGTCGTGTGCGGCAAGCCGCGGCTTCAGCCACACGTCGTGATCGCCCCGGTTCGCCACGACCAGCCAGCCGTCGCGGTCTCCCGGGGCGACCACCAGAATCTGTTCATGCGGATCGAGCGCAATATGGGTGGCAAAGCCGCGCTGTGCGTCGATGCGCACCACCTCGTCCGGGCGGTACAGCACCTGGCGCACCCGCGAATCGCGTGACCAGCCCGGCACGTCGTAGGCGTGTGCAAGCTGGGTCGCCAGCGACGCGAACATCGCCACCATCAGGCAGCGCGGATTCATCGGGCACCTCCCGCTGCAGATGACGAGGCCGGTGGTGTGGGTGGTGTGGGTGGTGTGTATTCGGGATCACGGCTGTAGGCCGTCACCGTGAAGCCGAACGGGTTTTCAACCGCCGTGCTCTCCCGCGTGAACACCGGCGGTCGGTAGCTGTAGGCGAGCGTCACCACGAACCGCTGTGGCGGTTCGGCGTTGTCCTCGCCATGTTTGCGCATGGTGCACTCGATATGCACCACCGCCCGCCCCGGTTCGTCCGGCGGCAGCGTGATCGACAGGATCCGGATCCGGCGCTCGGTGCCGGCACCGAGTTGCCGGTCAAGTGCATCCGGGCCGCTGTAGATCTGGCGGTAATCCCGTGCGACCGTATCCGCGCTCATGCTGAGCACCCGGTCGTAGTCCATCTGCAGCAGGCCCCAGTCATAGCGCTCGCGCGAACGCACATAGACGTCGACCCAGTGCTTGTCCTGGATCTCGCCCGTATGCACGTGCTTCGCATCGAGCACATCGATCACCTGTGACTCGCCCGTCAGACGGTCGACCTCGATGGGTAGCGGCACCACCCGGTAGAACGGCACCATCACCGCGAGCGCCACTGCGCTGAGTGCGGCGACGCCCACTGCCGCGCAGGCGACGTGCCATGCCCGTCGCTCGGAACGTGCCTGCATATCCGTGAGCGAAGCCTCGATATCCAGCACGTGCCGGTAGTCATGGCGGGCTTTCATGAGCCGCCCCCGTCCATTGATGGCACCGCCGGCGGCACTGGTGGCACACGATTCACCGGCACGCGATGCGAGCCGTCGGGCAACACCGGTTTCGCCGGATTTCCGCTACATGCATCGATAAGGATGGCCAAACATAAAATCAGTGCGGTCATCATCAGATTCTTCATGCCGCGCTCCTTCAGTTGCCGAACGTGGCCGGGACCATCTGGTCCTGCAACCGTGCCGTGTTGCCAGCCCGACTCATCACGAGCTCACCCTGCTGCTCGGCGATCAGCCGGTCCTCGGTATCCGAGAGCATCCTGAAGAGCTGCAGCTTCGTCATCTCGTTACCGACCGCGGTACTCTCCGACTGGATGCGCGCCTGCAGCTCGGCAACGCCTTTGGGATCCTGCGTGACATCGATCTGCTGCATGAGGCTCTGGATCTGGTTCAGCTCCTGCAGCTCGGTCTGATACGCCTGCATGCCGAACGCCTTGTCCTGAAAGGGCTTGTTCAGCGCGCGCTGACAGACCTGCCGGTCGATCCCGCTCTGGTCTTCGCAGTTGTAGATCTCGTCTGCCGAACGCAGCGCCTGCGCGCTGCCCGTGAGACCCGCATACCCGCCGTTCTGGATCGCCGTATAGGCACCCGTCCAGTTTGACGGCAGGGAATTCGCCAGCACCGGATTGCTGAGCAGCGCGCCGAATCCGCGGGACCCGTTCATCGACTGGTAGAGCTGGATCTCTTGCTGGACTTCCTGCTCGAGCCGGGCGACCGTCGAGATGGCCTGCGCGACGTTCTGCGCGTCGAAAACCGGAATGCCCTGTGCATGAACCGGACCCACGAAGGCAGCAGCAAGGACCGCCGCTGCGGCAACGCGCATCAGTCTGTATGGTTTGCTCATGAGGCTTGCCCTCGGTTCAGTCACCCTGGCCACCCAGATGTTCACGGGCCGCACGTTGATACGCCAGCACCTCGCCGCTAACGCCCGGGGAGCCGGTACTGCCCCCGGGATCCCCACCGGAGCCGCCACGGTTGTAGATCGCACCACCCGGGCGCCGCTCGCCATGCCCCCAATGCAGCGCGGACATGAAGCCCCTGATCACCTGACGCGAGGCAAGACCGGCGACGAATGCCCCGAAGCCCGCCAGCGTCGCGCCGCCTGCGAGACCCGAGGCGACCGCCGGCAGTTGCCAGCCCACCATCGCGAGGAACACCCCGGTCACAAACAGACCCAGCGCCGAGGCGAGCGAGGCCACGCCACCGAGATTGCTCTGCATACTGGCAAGGAGGCTGCCCGCATTCGCGCCAGGCGCGGATGCCGTCACATGGAACGTGTTGAGGCCGCTGGAAAAGGCGGTCAGTGCCATGCCCAGAAAGGCGGCGACCAGTACCTGCAGCAACGCATAGTTGACGACCTTCGCCGTCCACGCCTCAAAGAAACGTGCGGTCGGGCCGAACGCGCCGCAGGCAATAAAAGCCGGCCCGAGTCCGAGCACGAGGTCCAGTAGCATCCTCGCCATCGCGACTTCGAACGCGAGAACCATCAGGAAGATGGAACCGCCCAGCGCGGCCACGAGCCCGCACAGGAAGTCACCAACGCCCGCGACGATGCCGCTCACACTGAAACCTTCGTGCGTCGCCTGGTCGAAGTAGGCGTCCATCACAAGATCGATCTGCTGGTCGTAGCAGTCGAGCGTCTGATAGATACCCGCCACACTCTCACCAGTCACGCTGCTGCCGCTGACCGAGCCGCATCCCGGATTGCCACCTCCGGTATTGGCGGCCGCGCGCTGGATCGTCTGCGCAAGTCCCGCCGTGACATCATTGACGACGGTGACCACCTGCGCCTGGTAGATGCCCGTGCCCAGCGCGAAGGCGAGGATGATGGCCAGTTTCAGGCCACGCCATGCAAACGCGGGCACCGACTCATGCGCTTCACCCCGCACCACCGCGAGGCCGTAGGCGAGAACCCAGATCGTGACCGCCGTGGTGACCGCCGGCACGAGCGCACTGGAGAGCGTCGACGAGACATTCGTCACATACGTGCCCATGCCGTTTTCCAGCGTGCCACCGACCGCGGTGAAGAGCCCGCTCATCGCACACCCCCTGCCAGCGGCAACAGCCCAGTGGCCACCTGCGCGTCGGCGGCCCGACGCTTTGCCAACTGCTCGTGAAAGACGGGTAACCAGTCATCCGGGTCGTCACCAACCCCGGCGCGGATGGCGTCGAGCAGCTCGACGTTATCGGTCGTGCCCGACAGCACATCGAGCACGTCGCCAAGACCGGCAAGGTCCAGCCGGCCGATCGCCGAGCGGTGACCCTGCCTGACGAGAAAGAGCCGGCTGTTTTCGCCGAGGTTGCGCACGATGTTGAACTCGGCCTCGCTCAGCTTGAAGCCGCGCACGTAATCGTCGTAATCGGCACGGGGGTTCGGCAGGAAGAAGAACGTCGCCGTCTGCTCGATGAGCGCGCGCGCAATGTCGCTGCGGAGCACGTCTGCCGGTGACTGCGTATCGAAAATGCCCAGTCCGTTCTGCTTGCGGATCGTCTTCTGCCTGTTGTTCGCGAAGTCCGTGAAAACCGGATCCCCGAGCCGCTTCCAGAACTCCGTCATCACATACACGAAACGCCGCCCGTCGATGAGGCTCTCCGTCAGGTGCAACAGGTACATCGTGAGCGGCGTCGATACCTCAGGATTGTCGAGCAGTTCGGTGTCGTCGAACCCGAAGAGACCTCCCCGGGTAAAGTCGAGACGATCGGAAGGATTGTCGAGCAGCCACCCCAACCGGCCGCCGGCGCACCATTTCGCGAGCCGCGCATGCAGGCTGTTCTCCCCGACGTTGGGCAACAGTTGACGCACCACCGACAGGCGCCGCAGCGGCTTCACCATCCGGGCCACCTCACGCACGGCCCGCGAAATATCCAGCTCGTCCTTCGCCGGCAGCAGCGACCCGTTATCGACCAGCTTGCGTACGAGCCGCTCCCAGAAGTCGATCACGAATTCATCCGGTTCGAGCTGGAAGGGATTGAGTCCCGTTGGCTCTCCCCGGCGGAACACGGTATAGATGCCACCCATCGCGCGGATCGCGATCTCGGTGCCACGGTCCTTGTCGTAGAGCACGGCAGTAACGCCGAACTTCATCGCCATCGCGAGCAGCATCAGTTCGAGCACCGTCTTGCCGGCCCCCGCCTGGCCGATAATCTGCGTGTTGGCGAGCGCCTTCTCGTCGAGCGAGACTTTCTTTTCCGGCGTCGCGTGGAAGTTCAGGTAGAGCGGCTGGCCACTTGGGGTCTTGACGATCGTGATCGCTTCGCCCCACGGGTTGCCGTCACGCTTGCCGGTCGCGAAGTTGTGCAGGCTCGCGAGCCCGCAGAAGTTGCGCGAGGTCAGTTTCGCCTCGCGCGGGCGGTAGCGCCAGTTACCCGGCAGCTGCGCGAACCACGCCGCGTCCGCCACCAGATCGACCAGCGCGGCCTGGAAGCCGGCGTCGGCCAGCTGGGTGCGTGCCTTCGCCACGTGCTTCGCTACGTCATGTGACGCCTCGCCAAGCACCGCGAGCGAATAGTGATATTCACCCAGCACGAAGTCGCCATTGATCAGGTCGTTGAGCGCCTGGTCCATCGCAGTAACCTGCGACACGGCCACGTCCTCGCCCGCCATGAGCTGGTTGCGCTGCCGCTCGAGCGCCTCCTTCGCGGTGGGCCGGTCGAGTATCGTGAAGCTCTGTGTCTCGATGTATTCGAAGTCCCCATACAGCATTCCGTTGAGCATGCCGGGCTCGGTTTCCTCCGGGTAATCCTTCAGGTCCAGCAACGCGGCATAACGGGTCGCCGCCGGCATGCGGATTTCGACCTTCTCGGTGCGAAAGAAGAGCCGCGAGGTCGGCAACGCCTCGCGGATCATGCCGCAAGGTACCGGCACCGGTTCCCACACGGCATTGACCAGGTAGCCAAGGAATTCCAGCGCCGCGGAAAAGCGGCGCGCTCGCCCGGTGTACTGCATCTGCTTCGTATAGATCCCGAGTGCCACCGGATCGTATGGCTTCAGGCCCGATTCAACCTGTGCGGCAACTTCCGCCATGACCTTGAGCGCCTCGTGCTGGTCGCGCTGGATGTCGTCCAGCGTGCGCCGGGCGGCCTGGCTGAACAGCCGCCCGAGTCGTGTCCGGCTCGGCCGGTAGACGACACTCAGGTACAGCTCATTGGCCATCATCCGGTACCCGGCAAAGCTCGCGTAATAGCGTGTCGCGAGTTCCTCGCAGAACCGGTTGGCATACGGCGTCGCAAAGTGATCCGTAACACGCCGGCGCAGCCGGTGCGCCCACAGGCCCACGTGTCCGCCGGGCAGCCCGCGCACCAGCTGGTTGAATCCCTCATGGCGCACGAGAATGTCGGCAGGGTCGGCCGTCTCGAACGCAATACCGGCGATCTTCCAGACACGCAGGTAGTCGCCCTCACACGTGCGGATGACGTGATCGCTCACATGTGTCGAATACGGAATGAAATCGGCGAGCACGACTTCCCGGTTCGCCACGGCCACGAGCTTCGGATCGGCGGCCATCTCACGCCCTCCTCTTCAGGCGCACCGGCACATAGGCATGGGCACCCCAGAACCGGCGATTGCGCTGCCGCACGCTCATGCGCAGGCGCTGGGCCAGTTGCGCGAGCCGCTGGTCGTCGTTGCGCGTGATCACCCGCATCGCGACGAATACGGGAATCATCAGGAAGAGAATGCCCACCCCAACCGGGGGACTCGCCAGCAGCGCCCAGATGGCCGGGATCAGCATGCCACCTCCGATCATCAGGGCAGCCACAAGCGGCACGCCCCAGAGCATCGCCGGACGCGTGCAGCCCTTGAATACGGGATCCCTGAACGGGTTCATGGTTCGGCTCCGTCTCGCAGGGATCAGGCAGTCGGGATCAGCATCGCGGCGATCACCGTCGCGCAGCCGACGAAGAGGCCACCGATGAAGACGTTAGCGATGTCACCGAACCGGGCGTGCTGGAACATCATCTTGAATCCGGTCCAGATGATCGAAATCGAGCACACCACGCCACCCACCCCGAGCAGCGTGGTCTGGATCGTGGTCAGCAGCGTGTTGACCTGGGAGAGCTGTGCGTAGGCCGGTGAGACCAGCCCCGCGGCCAGAACGGCGCCTGCGAGGAGCTTTCCTGTCCAACTACCGGATCCCCGGATCCCGTGGATCGTTTTTCTGGATCTATCTTCAATAAGGATGACTAAATTCATGACAAACTCCTGTGTGCCGACAACCCAACGCTGGTCTTCACCTCTGCTTCAGAACACTACCGCGCTGCGGTCGGTCGGTCCACCCTGCGGGTGCGCCGACCCACGGGCCGACGGTGTCTGCGTCCCCGGAACACCAGCGACCTCCGGTTGCGCCGTGCGCGGGTGTTGCGCCCGCTCCGGAAACCCGGTTCGGCCCAGCGGCACAACCGGGACCGGGCTCACGAGCGGGTCAATCGCCGGTACGGTCGGGACCGGAAACCCGGACCCGCTATCAACCACGTTGTGGACCACGCGCTGCACATATCCCGTCCTGTATCCCGTCGCGAAGTCGCCACTCGCATAACAGGACAGGCCCGCCCGCAGGGCACCCTGAACTTCGGGGCGCGACTTGCGCGCCTGCGCGTAACAGTCCTGCAGGATTGCCGCACCGGCGGCCAGGTTGAGGCAGGGATCAAATGCGTTCTGCACGCTCATTCCATACCGCGACCAGTTCGCCCGGTTCACCTGTGCAAGTCCCACGCTGTAATCCCACCCGCCTGCGTCGAGCGCCCGCACTGTGGCCTTCGCTTCCTCGAGGCTGGCTGGCTGACGCAGCAACCGGCCGTGCACGACGCCGATGGCGTAGGGGTTGAACGACGACTCGGTCCGCACAATCGCCACCATCGTTGCCGGCGAAACCCGCGGGGCACACTGCTGTGCGAGCATCATGAGGTCGAGCGCCATCATTAACCGTTGCCTCCCTTATCGCCCCCACCGCCCTCTTCGCGCTCCATACGCTCGGGAAGCAGGCGCGCCGACTGCGTCGCGTCGTAGGGTGCCCCGATACTTCCGGCACCGTGGAACTCGGGGACCGTCCGGTCCTTGCCATCCGCGTCCCACCCAACCCGCGTATGGAGCTCGCCGTCGATATGGACGTTGATGGCTCCACGCGCATCACAGAGCAGCTCGCTCTCTTCGGGACCGCCCCAGTAAAGAAGATCCTCACGACAATAAGCTGCACGGGCGAAGGTCTCCGACGCGGATGTGCCCTGCGAGCCACCTCGCCCGAAGTCGCACGTCGGGAACGGATCACCGTGCCGCAACGCACGCCACAGCTTTTCGATCGGCGGCACACATTCGGCGTACTGCTGCGACCCACCAGGATTGGACAGGCACAGGATCACCTGGCAGCCCCAGTCGTCTGCATGGGCGAAGCCGGGTGCGACCAACGAGATCCCGATGAAGCAGGCAAGTCCCAGCCACAGGCAGTGCATGAGGCGCGACACCCATGAACGGATCGACACGCTACACACGGACCACCTCCACTGGAACCGGATTCACACCAGGTTCGCCCTCTGTTCCCGCGCCCGGCCCTCGCGCTGCGACGCAGTCCAGCCGGAGCGCGATCGCATCGAAGCAGTGGCGCATCGCGCGCCACGCGGGGCGTGCTGCCGCGTCCCTCCAGGCGATGTTGAGCACCGACACCCCGGCGGCCTGTGCCTGCGCAATCGCATCCAGGTGGGGCATCTGAAGAAAGCCATCGGGGTCTCGGGGATCCGGTATCAGCCACGCACCCATCTGCGCCTGAAGCACGCGTGCCTGCGCCCGCTGGAGCGGTGTATCTTCCACCATGTTCGGCAACAGTCCGAAAAAACGCAGCGCGGGGTTGAGCCTCGCGCGAACATTGCGTACGCCGTGCGGACCGTTGATCAGATCGTCTGTGCTGTCTAAAGCCTCCCTTGACAGCACGATCGGACTCAACATCGCATCCGCGTTTGCCTCGGCACACACGGCACGCTGGTCGGGCAGCGGCGGACAGTCGATCAGGCAGACGTCCACGAAAGGCGTCACCACGCGCAGCAGGTGTCGCATGTTCGCGTAGTAGCGCGCGCGGCCCTCGCCCACCTCCGACGGGAGTCCGTGGGCCGCGCACCCCGGCAGTACCTGGATGCGAGGTGTGCGCGCCCTGCCTGTCTGCGTGTGTGGCTTCGCGGGCACACGCTCGCCGCAAGGTATCACCGCCCGTGCGGTGCGTGTAAGCGACGCGGTGCTGCAGGCAGGCTCGGCCAGATCGAGCACCAGTACCCTGGCGCCACATACCCGGCGCAGATAATGCGCGAGCTGGCACACCAGTGCGCTCCTGCCAGTACCACCTTTTTCTGCTGCAATCAGAAGTGTCTTCATGGTCCGTCATTCCCATCGGCAAGCCGGCCGAAACACCAGAAGGTCACAGGCGACGAAAAAAGAACCCGCGATGCCAGCAAGGCTGACTGCGGGCTCAACGGGGGATCGTTCCATCCGGGCCAGAAAACAGAAAAGCCTGCGGATGCAGGCTTGGGAATGGCTTGCGGCACACCACGTGAACGTCATCGCAGTGACTTCGGTACTTCGGGGCCGCTAACGCGTACTCGGTCGTGCTTCGCACGTTGACCGGATCAGGTTGTTGGCTTCAATCTAGGTCAGCACAAGGCGCAATGCAAGCGGCCGGAGACGCCCCCACGCTTGTTCATTTACCGACGTGTTCCCGCCAACTCCCTCGTGTTCCCAAAAAATTTCGTGCGCGGGAGCCTCAACACCGACGTTAGCACCGGCCGACGACACCCATCACTGAAACGCCGGCCGGACAATCACGGTTCGCAAGGAGGCTCGCGCGCATCATTGGTCTCCTGCTGGCGGCAGCCCGCTGGTGTTAATTTCCTGGTTACCGCCAGCAAGTGCCTGCGCCAGTGCCGAGCGTGCCGCCGCGAGTTCCAGGTCGAAGCGTTGCGCCGGCCCGCGCGGTATGCGCAGTCGCCGGCAGACAACCTCGCGCCGCGCATGCCAGAGATAGACCATCCTCAGCATTTCCCGGTGCCGTGGATGCAGCGTCAGCCAGGCGTTCGTCACGCGTGCCGCATCGACCGGATCGTAGACGCCACGCGATGCGTTTCCCCAGTTCTCGAGGCGATGGGCGAATGGCGCCGCAGCAAGGTCGCGGCTCATGAGCTCGACGCCGCATTGTCCTGGCGCTCCGGCGACGGCGCCCGGTAGCGCGCGGGATTCGCGAGAAACTGCTCGATGTCGGCAGCCCGCCACCCGACCATCCGGCCGCCCAGCGGTATCGCCGGCGGAAACGTGCCGTCCTGCATGCGCCGGTAGATAGTCGACCGTGACAGCCCCGTCCTCGCCTCGACCTGCCGGCGACGCAGGATCACGATCGGTTCGTTTTGTTTGCTGGACATGGCTTGCCCCCAGAATGACGCCGGCTCGAGACGGCCGGAACACAAGGGCATTCAAGCAGCGGTTGCGCCCGTCAGCCAAACCCGTCTTATCGACGGGATCTCCCGACGGGCCGGCTGGTCGGGCTTCGCGGAAGGCGCACCGCAGCGAGGTGCTTCGCGAAGGCGTGCGGCTCATCCAGGACCGTGAAACGCAGCTCGCCGCGCTCGACGCCTCGATCTTCCGCAGTGTTGAAGACGCAGACAACGGCCGGACGAAGCCGGCCGGAGACGTTTTCGACAGACTGGAAGCGAAATACCAGTCGCTCGCGAAGCGGTCGAAGTGATCATCGTCCTGACGAGAGAAGCTGAACATGACCTTGAGCAGATCGGCGACTACATCGCGCTGGACAATCCGCACCGCGCGCTGAGCTTCGTGCGCGAGCGCTGCGTGGGCCTTGCGAAACTCCCATTCGCGTTTCCGCTCATACTCCGGCATGAACACCTGGGGGGTGCGACATCGGGTGGATGGCAATGACCAGATTTTCTACCGCGTCGTCGAGACAGAGCGGCGCATCGACGTGCTTCACGTAATCCACAGCACCCGCCACTTCGCCGCGATCCTGTTCCCGTAACGACCCATAGCTTCATCACACTTCCGGTTGCCCTCACTACATCGCGAGATGGTCAAGGCCGCCTGCGCTAGAACTTCATCCTGATACCGGCACCGACGCTGTTGCCTGACGACACGCTCGTTATCGTATCGTAACGCCATGCCGCATACACGTCCGTGCGCTTCGAGAGCGGATAGTCGTAGCCGAGCGCCACCGTCGACCAGCGGATGTCACTGCCCTCTGCCGGGCGCCGGTGCGTGCCGGCCCATGACACCAGCACGCTGCCGGTCCCGACCTGCGCACTCGCACCCACCTGTGCGGTATCGTCAGTCACCTCGTTATTGTTATCCACCCGTTCGTACTGGAAATAGAGCTTGACCGCGTCAAGCCGGTACGCGCCACCGACGAGCCATGCGGTCTGCTCCGCCGCGCCATTCAGAAACAGCGACGCCGTGTGCAGGCTCTGGACTGCGGCCGTAGCTGAGAAGGGTCCGGCAAAAAACAGCGCGTTCGCACTGTAGTTGGCCTGTCCCGCATGTCCCGCGATGCCTGCGTTACTGTAGAGCAGACTTCCCGAGAGGCCGCCGACCTCCGGTGTCTGGTACACGATCGAGTCGTCGATTGCCGTGTCGCTTTGGACCGAGGCGGCGCCCATCGCGGAGCCCAGGAAAGTGTGGACCACCATGGGCGAGAACACGAACGAATTGCCAAACGGATTGAACAGCAACGTGGACACGAACAGCAGCGAATCATTGCGCCCGAGCGTCAGTTGACCAAAATGCCCGCTGAGACCGACGAATGCCCTGCGCCCGAAGAACGACTGCCCGTCGAAGGAACCCGTCTGGCCACCATTGATGCGGTAAAAGCTTTCAAGCGTGAAGACCGCCTTCAGGCCATCGCCCAGATCCTCCGCGCCCGACATGCCCCAGTATGACGTCGTCATCCCGCCCGAGCCGACCTCCCATGCCTTGCCCGTTGCACCCGGCGTGCGTACCATCCCCGCGAATGCATCGGCGAGCCCGTAGAGAGAAACAGACGACTGCGCGTGCACGGCCCCAGTCAATGCGCACAGCGCGAGCGCTGTAACACCTTTCAGCCATTTTCCCCGAAAATCCGTATGCATGCGTTCTCCTCCGTTCGTTTAAATGTTGTGTCCCGCGGTTTCACCTTTCACCAGATCGGCCCCAACGTGGTCTCAGCCGGGCCTGACGCGTGCGAGCGGCCTGCCGCGCTCCGCCAGCGCGACGGCCACCAGCACCTCGTCCGGGCCGGGCGAATCCGGGACCGACAGGGAAACCGTGTCGAGATGGTCGAAACTCCACATGTCGGCGATCCCGTGCAGGGGAATGTCCAGACAGGCACCGGCCGCGCCACGTTTCGTCACCGACGGCATGATCGTGCTCGCACCGGGCAGGCATTCACGCACCGCCTTGCCCAGGCGCGGATGAAGCAGCGCCGCGCCACACTCCAGCGGCACGCCGGTGCCCACCAGCGCCCCCTTTCCGTAGCCCTGCACGTCGGTTGACGCACAACCCAGGACCTGCAGTGCGCGCCCGGTGAGCAGGGCTCCGAGCTCGGCCCCGGTCGCGTAAAGCGCGTCAAGTCCGCAGTCGGTGCCCGCGTCCGCAACGTTCAGTACGGCAGCCGCGACGACCTGACGATGCGGCGGCACGACCCGCACCCCCAGTTCTGCGTATCGCTCGACAAGGTGGACAATCACCCTCGTGACCTGTGTGCTCATGGCTGCGCCTCCATCCCGCCGGCCGGGCACTCCAGCGCTGCCCCCGGTGCCGGGAAAGCGCCCCTCGCCCGTTCATACGCGCGCGCTGCCCGCAGAACCAGGGCGTCGCTTCCCCGCCGGCCGATGATCTGCACGCCAGTTGGCAGCCCCTCGGCGAAACCACAGGGCACACTCACCGCCGGCAGCCCGGTCTGGTTGCACCACGCAGTCAGCGCGGGCGCCGTGCGCAGACCGGCAGGCAGGCCCGGTACCGGCGGCGGCCCGCAGTGAAACGTCGGCGTGAGCAGCAGGTCATGGCACTGAAAAAATGTCTCCATCGCCGTTGTGAGTGCATGACGTGCAAGCAGTGCGTCGGCGAACGTGGCGGTATCCACCTGTTCGCCGGCGTCGGCAAGCGCCTTGAGGTCGGGGTCGAGCAGTCTCCGGTACGCCGCCTCCATATGACGGACGCGCTGCGCGAAAAACACTGACCACTGGATCGAATGCATGCGACCATCGCCGTAATGCTCCGCAAGTGACCTCACATCGCTTTCGACAACCCGTGCACCAAGCGCCTCCAGGAGGCTGACCGCCTGCCTGACGCACGCTTCGATGGCCGGCTCGATGCGCACGCCGGCCGGTGCCGCGCAGTACCCGATGCGAAGGCCGGCGATACCATCATCAAGCCCCGCGCAATAATCCGGACTGCCGGCAATGCCTGAATGCCGGTCGATGCCCTCATGCGTCATCACACTGAGCATGAGCGCGGCATCGTGCACGTTGCGCGCGATCGGCCCGAGCGTGGACAGGGCCGTCCAGGATGACGCGGCGCCGGCCGGCACCAGCCCGAAGGAGGGTTTGAAGCCGACCACACCGCTCCAGCACGCGGGAATACGGATCGAGCCTCCACCGTCCGTCGCAAGCGAGAGCGGACCCATCCCGAGCGCGACCGACACCGCGGACCCGCCACTGCTACCGCCCGGCGAGAGCCGCGTATCCCATGGATTGCGGGTGACACCCGTTAGCGGACAGTCGGTGACGATCTTGTTACCGAACTCGGAGGTCGTCGTCTTGCCAAACAGGATCGCGCCCGAGTGGCGCAGCCGCGCAACCGCCAGCGCATCCGCATTCTCGCGTTGCGGTGACGACGTCCAGGAACCGTGCCGTGTCGGCAAACCCGCAACCGCGACAAGGTCCTTGACGGAGACCGGCACACCGTCGAGCAAACCGCACGGCGCTCCGTGCATCCACCGGCGCTCAGACTCGTTCGCGGCTGATAACGCGCCCTCCTCATCGAGGCCACACAGCCCGTTGACGAGCGGATTGAGCTTCGTAAGTCGATCCAGTACTGCGCACAGGACCTCGACCGGGGACAGCTTGCGCTGCCGGAAACTGGCTATGAGTTGACTCGCATCCAGCATGACCACGTCATTCACTATGTAGTCCTAATCGAAAATTCAGGATGAAATCCCGGAAAACAGAGCGCAGAAGTACTGCGCCTACCCTTCGCAGACGGGCATGACGGGGCCGGTCGACTCAAGAATCGAGAAGCTGTTGTCGGCAAGCGCCTGGCCAATCCGCGTCTGGCAGAGCACGTGACCGCCATCGCGGCTCACGCCCGTCTTGCCGCGTGGAAGCGCTACTGACACGCCCGGCAACGCGGCCTTGACACGACCGGCGTCGACGCTGCCAGCCACACGAACCGCCTGTGCGAAAAGGCGGATGCCCGCATACGTGTTCTCCCCATGCGGCAGGACCACTGCATACTGGCCCAGGCGGGGATCACGCGCAGCCGCGTAATGCGCGGTATAGCGGCTGAGGAAATCGTGGTTTTCGGCGTTACCGATGCTCATGAAGTACGACGACACGCCAATCGTGCCCGTCGACGCACCGGTGGTCGCAATCGACAGCGACTCGTGCGCGATGTCCGATACGAGTTGCGGCTTCATCGCAAATGAGCGGTACTGCTTGACGAAGGTAACCGGATCGTCGCCGATGCTGTGCCACACAATCTGCGGACTCAGGCTGGCGACACGCTGCAGCACCGCGCCATAATCGCGCGTACCGAACGGCAGCCAGTAGACCTCAAGAAACCGTCCGCCATGGCGTGCCACCGCAGCCTGCAGTTGCGGTACCAGCACTTTGCGGTTGCTGCCGATGTCCGACACCACGGCGCAGACGGTGCGTGCTCCATCACGCATGAGCCATGCAACCAGCGGTTCGACTCTCTGGCTCGCGGCCAGCCCTGTCGTGAGTAGCTGGGCATCGCATCGCCCCTCGTCGAAGTTCGGATAGACAACCAGCTTGCCGGCTGCCCTTGCGGCCTGCAGGGCGGCTTCACGCTCGGACGGCAGGACCATGCCCGTGATCATCGCGACCTCGTCGCGTATGAAAAGCTGCCGCGCCTTCTGGAGCGTCACCGCAGTCGACATCTGCGTATCCTCGACGCTCAGCTCTAGCGGCCGCCCGAGCAGCCCCCCTGCAGCGTTGATCTCGTCGATGGCGAGCGCTGCGCAGTTCCGGTTCGTCTGACCTACCCGTGTCAGAGGGCCGCTGAGCGGTGCGAGCAGGCCGATCTTCAGCGGCGCGGCCGCGCGGGCGAACGGTGAGACCACGGATGCAGCAAGCGTGCCGGCCGCGCCAAGCAGGAGTGTTCGGGAGAAGTCACGACGGTTCATGCGGGTTCTCACTGGATCTTTTCGAGACTGGAATCCGGCGCACAATCCGTCGCCGGTGCGAGATAACGCGAGAGCGGGTGTATGCCCGCCGCGCCCTGTTGTGCTTCAACGGCGCCCGCGTGAACGAGCCGGCCGTTCCTGATCACGATGCATCGCTGCGCGCTTTGCAGGACCAGATCGAGGTTCTGCTCGACAAGGAGCACCGCGAGCTGCGAGCGGCGGCAGAGTTCGGGGATGACCTCCCCGATCCGTTCAACCAGATTGGGCTGCACCCCGTCAGAGGGTTCATCGAGCAAGAGCAGCCTGGGGCGGCCACACAGGGCGCGTGCGATTGCGAGAACCTGCTGCTCGCCGCCCGAGAGGGTGCCACCCTGCTGCGCGAGGCGTGACCCGAGTACCGGAAAGTAATCGAACACCTCGTCGAGGATGTCCGCTCTGCCGGCGGCCTGCGTGCCCATCATCAGGTTCTCGCGCACGGTGAGCTTCGGAAAGATCCAGCGCCCCTGGGGCACGAGGCCGATGCCGCGTCGCGCAATCTCGTGCGTACGCAGGCCTGCCACCGGCTTCCCGAGAAAGGTCACCTTTCCACTCACACGCGGAAGCAGTCCCATGATCGCCTTCACCAGCGTCGTCTTGCCCGCCCCGTTGCATCCGAGCACGCCCACGACCTCGTTAGGCAGCACGTCCAGCGTGAACTGGTGAATCACGTCCACATCGCCGTATCCAGCGGACAGATTCTCAATGTGTAGCATGCGTCGCCCCCCGTCCCAGATAGATCCGCCGGATTTCCTCGTCGTCCGCGATGTCGGTGTAGGAGCCCTGTCGCACCACCTTCCCCCGGTGCATCACCCACGTCTCGCACTGGAGTGACCGCACGAAGCTCAGGTCATGTTCGATGGCGAGGACCGCGCACCGCTCGCGCAGCTTGTGAATGAGGCACACGAGCCTCTGTGCATCATTCGCCGACAGCCCGGCAGCGGGTTCATCAAGCAGCAGGAGTGCCGGCTGGCACATCATCGCCATGCCAACTTCCAGCCACTGACGCTCACCATGGGACAGATGCATGGTGAGCTCGCCGCCCTGCCCGGACAGGCCGACCTCCTCCAGCACTGCATCGGGGTCGGGCATGCGCGCCCCCCGGTAAGCGGCGACGCCAAGCCCCGCCACCACCAGGTTATCGCGCACGCTCATCGTGAGGAACGTGTTGGTGCCCTGGAACTTGCGCACCACACCGCGCCGGCAGAACTGGTGCATCGGCCGGCCAGTCATCCGCTCGCCGTCGAGATACAGCTCACCCGCGCCCGGCGCGATCGCGCCCGAGAGCAGGCCGACCAGCGTGCTTTTGCCGGCGCCGTTCGGACCAATCACGCACAGGAGGTCGCGAGGTCCGATCGCCACGTTCACATCCGCAACGGCGTTGATTCCACCGAACGCGCGACATAACCCTGTTCCCTTCAGGAATTCCGCGCTCATCACCGTCCTCCCTGCGCGCGCCCCGCGCGGCGCAGTTGCAGCCTTCCCTGGCGCTCGCGACAGATACGGCGCGCGGCTGCCATGCCCCCGCCAACGCGCAGGCCGTTCGGCATGAAGAGCACGCAGGCAAGAAACAGGGCGCCGAGAATCAGGGGCCAGCCGTCCGTGCTGTAGCTGGAGACCATCTGCTTCAGAAGCGTCAGCACAATGGCGGCGATGACGGGACCGCCGGTCGTCCCTCTCCCACCGATGGCCACCCAGAGAATGACCTCGGTAGCGAGCAGCGGCGAGAATACGTCGGGCGCGACGACGCCCGAGCATGCAGCCATCAGACAGCCGGCGATAGCGGCCAGTACCGCCGAAACGACGAAAACCAGCAGCAGATGAAACGACGTGTGGTACCCACACGCCTTTGCCCGCCATTCGTTGCTCGCAATGGCAGTCAGCACCCTGCCGTACCGGCTGCGACATACGAGCCAGATCAGGCCAGTCGCGGCAAGGAGAACACCGGCCACGGCGTACCAGGACGCCCACGGGCCGCCAAGATCGAATCCGTGACCGGCCAAACCCACCGACAGACCGGGGATGCCCAGAATGCCCGCGTCACCGCCTGTTACCGACTGCCAGCTCGTGGCGAGCTGCTGCATGACAATCAGCACGGCCATGCTGATGATCGCGAAAAAGTGCAGCCGGACTCCCGCGAAGAGCAGGAAGTAACCTACGATGGCCGCGACCGCAGCGGCGCAGAGCATGCCGGCAGCCAGCCCCGTCACCGGTGTCTGTCCAAACTGCACGGTCGCCACAGCGAAGCCGTAGGCGCCCAGACCGAGGAAGGTCGTGTGCCCCAGCGTCAGTACGCCCGCCCGCCCCCACAGGAACGCAAAGCTCAGCGCGAGAAGCCCCATGACCAGCGCGTCGCGGATGGTTGAGAGCAGGTACGGCCCGGTACACAACGGCAGGATCACGACGACTGCCACCGCGACTCCCCACAACATCACAGGCGCGATGTCCTTCCGCCCGATGGGCGGTTGCGACAGCCACAGGTGCGCCCGGCCTGCATATTTTCGAGACATGCGCTTATCCTTTTCCGAGAATCTGATGGGCAGCACTGAATCCTGGAACGAGCCCCTGCGGCCTGAACCGGATCACGATGATCGAGAGAATCAGCACGAGGGCTGATGAGAAAGAGGGATCGAGGCGATAGCTCAGTAGCGTCTCCGCCGTACCGATAACGGCGCTGCCCAGAATGCTGCCCGCGATGGAGCCGATGCCACCCAGCACAATCACGAAGAACGCCTTGGCGAGATAGGCAACGCCGAGGTGGGACTCCACCGACACCATCGGGGAGACGAGCACCCCGGCGAGCGACGCGAGCGCAGCGCCCGCGCAGAACGCGATCCGGTTCAAACGACGGGTATCGATGCCGACTGCTTCGGCCATCGCCGGATGCTGGATCACTGCACGCAGTTGCGTGCCGAAGCGCGTACGGGCGAAAACCAGCCAGCATCCGGCAGTCACAGTCAGCGCCACACCGATCACGAAGATCCGGTACGCCGGATAGCTGCCGCCCGGCACGGGGATCGAGCCGTCGAACGGGGCATATACCAGCATCGGCTGGGTGCCGAAGATAAGCTCCAGCGCCTTCTGTACGATGAGGCTGACCGCATAGGTCGCAAGCAGTGTGTCCAGTGGCCGGTCGTAGAGCAGCCGGATGATGAAGCGCTCCAGACACCATCCAAGCAATGCCCCGACTGCTGGCGCTGCCACCAGGGCGACCCAGAACGCCTGCCTCCCTGCGACTGCCTGTACGGCTGCAAGCGTGTACGCACCGATCGTGACCCACTCGGCATGTGCGAGGTTCACGATGTCCATCATGCCGAATACGATGGCAAGGCCAAGCGCCACCAGTACCAGAATGCTCACATAACTGAGGATGTTCAGGGTTATCGTCATTACCGTAAGTCCAGGTCTGCACGTTTGCTGGTGCCGGTCGCACGTCGGAGCCGACGCAAATGGAGGATTTCCCCTCTACGGGCGTCTTTCTCTCCTCTCCAACCTAAGTATCCTTTAGTTAATAAACTAAGAGATACTTAGTAAAAATAGCAAGAAATTACATAAAACTTGCAGGATGCCGGGTACTGACGCGACATCCTTCGTTTTTGCCAGACGCCTGAAACAGGCGCGGTTGCGCTCCGGCCTGACACAGGAACAACTCGGCATCCATGCGGGGATCGACGAATTTTCCGCGAGCGCCCGCATCAACCAATACGAGAGAGGCAAACACCTACCGCATCTCCTGGTCGGACAGCGCCTGGCCAAAGCCTTGCACGTCCCGACTTCTTTCCTCTATGAGGAGGACGACCTGCTCGCCGCCCTTCTCGTGACAGCTGCCAGGTTCACAAGGGAAAAGAAGAAAATTCTCCTCGTCAACGCTGAAACACTGGCACAAGGCCCTTCCACAGTTCGAAAAACAAAGTAATTTTTAGCTCACTGACTAAGAATTACTTAGCAACATGCTCAAGCGAATCCGGGAAACTCGCCGGATGCCGCGTGAAACGACAACACTTGCAGTCTTCCCCAGACGCCTGAAGCAGGCGCGCTTACGCTCGGGGCTGACCCAAGAGCAGCTTGGTATTCAGGCGGGCATTGATGAATTCTCCGCCAGCGCCCGCGTGAACCAGTACGAGAAGGGCAAACATACCCCTGCCATACAGACCAGCCAGCGCCTGGCGCGGGCGCTGCTCGTGCCTACCGGCTTCCTTTACGAGGAAGACGACCTGATCGCGAGCCTGCTTGCGATTGCGGGGCGGCTAAGCAAGGAAAAGAAAAAGACCCTCCTCGCCAGCGCCGAGTTAATCGCACAGGAATAAACTAAGATTTCCTGAGCCCTCGCAGCATACTTTTGCTATACCGGGTTCAAGGCTTACAGCACGGCACCTGCACACCGCTACGCAACATCCCCGCACCCCGCCTCCATCAAACGGCCGACAAAATCTCGTCACGACAAAGGCCGAGACTACCGATTTCATCGACGTCCATCTCGCATCGCCAATTTATGAGCATAAATTTACGTTTGTAGAATTTGAGTGTCAACGTCATTTTGCTGCTCGTTTACCCTATTATTTTTGCTGAACACTTGTCCTTGACACAATTTCAGGCCGCGCCTATGGTCTATTTGTGATGATTAATAAGGGGGGTGAAATGGGGAGCGAACTCTGCGAGCTGACTGTGCGGGAACTGCACGTACTCTACGAGGCGAAAAGTGCCTCGCCGGTCGAAGTCATGGAAGCCGTACTCCACCGCATTGAGCAGATCGACCCGGCAGTGAATGCCTTCTGCCAGATTGCCGGGGATGCACTCGACATGGCCCGCGCATCCGAGGCACGATGGCAGCGCAAAAGTCCGCTCGGCCCCCTGGATGGTGTGCCCGTCAGTATCAAGGACAACGTCGCCGTATCGGGCCTTGCCACCCGATATGGCTCGCGCGTCACTGACGACGCGCCAGCACCACACGACAGCCCGTGCGTGGCGAGGCTTCGCGAGTCGGGGGCGGTCTGCTTCGCCAAGACAACCCTGCCCGATTTCGCCCACAAGATCGTCACCGACAGTCCACTTACGGGTGTTACGCGCAATCCCTGGGATCCGGAACGCACACCTGGCGGCAGCAGTGGCGGCGCCGCAGCCGCGGTCTCGCTTGGCATGGCACCAGCCGCGATCGGCACTGACGGCGGTGGCTCCATCCGGATTCCCGCTGCCTTCACTGGCACGTTCGGCTTCAAGCCCAGCTTCGGACGCGTCCCCCATGCTCCGCGCGGACCGTTCGGACTGTTGAGTCACGTCGGCCCTGTGACGCGCTGCGTGACCGATGCCGCGCGGATCCTGACCGTAATCAGCCGCCCGGACAGCCGCGACTGGTATGCGCTGCCATTCGAAGACAATAACTACGAAACCGGCCTCAAATGCCAGCTCGTCCCTGGCGGCGTCCGTATTGCCTGCAGTCCTGCGCTGGGCCTTTCCGTCACACCCGAAGCGGACGTTCACGACGCCGTCATGCGGGCGGCCGACATCCTCCGCCAGCTGGGCGCCCGCGTCCAGTCCGAGGATCCCCCGGGAATCGAGCGCTGCAACGCAGTCCACTCGACGCTCTGGCCCGCATGCTGCCGCCAGCTCACCGAGGGCATGGCGGACGGTGGCGCCGCACTTGACGCCTCGTTGCTGGCCTACGCCGACGCAGGCGCCGGGATATCGCGTCACGCACTACTTGGCGCGCTGATCGAACGGGGCGAGCTGGGTGCCGCAGTCAATGCCTTCTTTGAACGGTACGATCTTGTCATCTGCCCCGTGTACCCGCGCGTGGCCATGCGTCTCACGGAACTCCCGCCCGGCGAAGTACTCTTCCCGTATTTCACTGCCTGGTGTAACCAGCTCGGACTTCCCGCAGCAAGCCTCTACGCCGGCACGACTTCGGAAGGACTGCCTATCGGCATACAGATCGTCGGGGGCCGTCATGCGGACGCACTCGTGCTGTGGGCGAGCCACCTGCTCGAACTCGCGTTCGGGTGCGCCCCGCTGTCCGAAATGACACGCACGCTTACGTCCTCACTGGCGGGCCGCGCAATGCCCTGAGGCCGGGCCAACACGGGCGATTTCCCGCCCCCTGCCCGCAGGGCCGGGGCTGCATCAGGATGGTCTCTTTTTACCCGCGTGCAGATCCAGGTCTGAATCCAGCACCAGCTTCTGCTTCAGCGCCGCGTGCACCTTGCGTAACTGCCCTTCAGCTTCTTCCATGTGCGCCGCCATGAGCTGTTCAACCGCACCACTATCGCGCCGTCTGGCGGCATCCAGAATTGCACTGTGGGCAGCCACGGTCTGTCGCCCGAACGCCTGATAATCCTTCTGCGTTACGTTGCCCGCCACGATGACGAGACTGTGAAGCATCTGGTTGATGATCAGGCACACGCAGCGAAGGAATGCGTTGGGATTGGCCGCCGCCAGCACATCATGAAAGTGGATGTCCTCATGGCGCTGGTCAAGCGCGCTCTCAAGGCTTGCGACAAACGGCTCGCATACCTCAACACTACGCTCCAGCGCCTTGAGGTCCGCGTCGGTCAGATGCTCTACCGCTCCTGCAGCGAGGAGCGGTTCAAGCACGCGGCGCACGGCGTAGAGGTCCTCAAGACTGATGCTCTCGAAGAACAGATAGTTCTGTAGCGACTGGAAGGCGCGCGCAAGTGGCACACGCGTGATCGTCGCGCCTCCGTCCGGTCCCGTGCTCAGGCTCACCAGGCCCTGCACTTCCAGCGCCTTGAGAGCCTCCCGCATCGAGCCCCGGCTGACGTTGAACATCTCCTGAAGCTCGGCTTCCTTGCTCAACCGCACGCCCGGGCGCACCTTGCCATCGGTAATCCAGCTCTTGATGAGCTCGGCCACCTGATCTCCCCGCTTGGTCGTGCGGGGTCCCCGATTGTCCGGCTGCAGCAACGGCTTCTTTCCGGTTGTCTGTTTTCGCCCTGCCATACCTCGCACCCGTAGTTGGTCATTCATCGTTTGATATTAGCCGCCATTATCGGTCATCTGTCCGCGCATGAACGCAGCGATGTCCACGGATCCCTGACCGGCACCCTCCCAATGTTCGCAGGTGGCGATGCGGGCTCCCAATGCCTACGCTCTAAACCGAACGGCATGCACCCGCCAGTCCGGCTTTTTCCCGTGCATACCGCGCGTCCGGCGCAGGTGCGCCGCCTGGGGGAAACCGTCATGACGCAAGACGCGTTCGGGTCGCAGCATGCTCCTGCCATTGAAAGCATCAGGGCAGGTCTGGCAGATTGTGGCCTCCAGCTCGACCGGCTCGCAACGAACATGCGCGCATGGAGTCGCGACGCGGACACGACCGGCAACATCCCGGGGCCGCCCTGGCGGCCGGCGGATGTGCGAGCGCTGAACATGAACCTCGTCCCCGTCGCGCACGGCGGTTGTCCGGCTGTCCAGTCACTCGTCGCCCGGGCAACCTTGATGGAGTATCTCGGTCATGCCGACGCGAGCCTTGCACTCGCCCTGCCCGGCCCGGGACTGGCAATGCCCCCCGTCGTCGCACTCGCCTGCGCGGAACAGCAGGCACAGTTCTTCCGTCGATTTCAATGCGATTCGCCACAGTGGGGCGCATTTGCGATCACGGAGCCCGAGTGCGGCTCCGATGCAACGGTCATGCGCACCACCGCCAGAAAGACTGCGCATGGCTGGGTACTGAACGGCACCAAGTGCTTCATCACAAACGGCGCCCGCGCGAACTGCGTGGTCACGTTTGCGACCGTCAACCGGCAGTTGGGCCGTTACGGTATCCGCGCATTCCTGGTGGACGGCAACACTCAGGGACTTTCCGTTATCCGTGTCGAGCGGATGTCCGGCCTGCGCGCCACCCAGCTTGCTGTACTCTCCTGCGCCGACTGTGAGGTGCCCGACGGGGCGCTCCTGATGCGTGGCGACGAAAAACCGCTCGATGATGCCTTCTCCGGCGCGCAGCGCTCCTGGGACTATTTCAGACCGCTGCTCTCCGCTGTCATGGTTGGTACATGCCGACGCATACGCGATGACCTCGCGGCCTGGTTCGATGCGGGCGGCAAACCCGCAAACGACCGGCAACGCGTGACCAGCGTCGCAGCATCGCTGCTGGACATCGACCGCCAGATTGCCTCGGCATGGCTGCTTTGCCACTGCACGGCATGGAAGGCCGACCACGGAATCGCAACCTCGATGGAATCCTCGATGACCAAAGCTTTCGCCTCACGCGTGGCGGCAACGGTCACACGCGCAGCCCTGGAGCTTGCCGGTATCGACGGTATCACGGCTTACCCGTCGCTCGAACAGGGCTATCGGGACGCAAAGGCGTTCGACATCATGGAAGGCACCGGTGACCTGCAGCGACTCATGATAGCCCGTGCCGCGCAAAGAACGACATTGCGTCCGTGGGACATCGTGGCGCCGACATAGGGGCATTCTGCGCCACGCCCTGTCGCTCAACACCCAGAGACTCACACCGGAGACATTCCATGACCCGCATCCCGACTGCCCCCCAACGCGAAGACATCGCCGCAACGATCAGAACGTGTCTGCTGTCAGTTCTCGGCAGCACCATGAGCACTGACCTGATCGCCGACGACACGAACCTGTTCGACGTGGGCATCGACTCGATGAACATGACCGAGCTGCTGCTGCAACTCGAGCAGCGTTTCGGTTTCACGCTGGCGCCAGAAGACCTGTCCTCCGATCTCTTCGGGCGTTTCATCAATCTGGTCTCCTTCGTGGAATCCCATGTGCGCCAGAACTAGCCGCGCGCGTGCCGGAATCTGCGTTTCCGCCACCGCGCGTTATATCCCTTCCAGCCGTATGCAGCCGGAAGCGCCAGCACGTCATGTGCCAACCATTCCGGCAGCGGCGGGAGAGGCCGTCATGCAATCGGTCTATGCCGACACACTGCGGTGGCGTCACACAGTCGTTCGATCCGACGCGGCCAGCGACCCATCCAGACATGTACATTCTTCAGTGCCCCGGCGCGTCGCCACAGAGCCACACCTGAGCCTCTCGGAGATGGCATCTACCGTCGCCCGGGCGGCTGTTCAGCGCTCGCCTTGCCCGGACCGCACGTTAGACCAGATCGTTGTCTGTGCAACCAGTTTTGAACACGATCTCGCCCTGTCGTGCGCAGGCCGCCTCCACAGCGAACTCCGGTCAGCCAACGCGCCCTTCGCGATCGGGCAGCTTCAGGGCGCATCCTTTCTTCTTGCGCTCCAGCTCGCGTGCAGCATGATGTCGCTCGACAATCGCGTGCATGCGGTCTTGATCGTCGGCGCCGAACGCTGGCTCGCACCCTTTCCCCGCGTGGTCGGCACGCTGACCGCATTCGGTGACGGTGCAGCCGCTGCGCTGATCGAGCAGCGCACAGGCGCGGGCTGGTACGTGCGCAGCGTAACGGTACGTACGCCTGCCCCTGCGGCTTCGATCACGCCAGACGATGAATACGTCGACGAACCGGCCCTGGTCCAGGTCATTGACGAAACCTGCGCGCGGGCTGGACTGCAACCATCTGCGATCAACTGGACGGTACCCGCACGCATCAGTACGTCACTGGCACGCGCGATCACCACCCACGCCGGACTGGCAACAGATCGCATCTGGTATCCGGACCCGGATGACACCGGCTATCTCTGTGCCGCCGACACACCTGCCCAGCTTGACACCCTGCTGCGGTCGCTTGAGCCCCGCGATGGGCAACATATTCTCCTGTGGTCCGCAGGTTTTCAGGGACAGGCCGCCTGCGCCATTCTGGAATTCCGGGGGAGCTGGTGATGTCAGCTTTCCCTGCCAGCGCCACGCTGTCACTCTCGGGTATCGAATTCAGCCTGCCGGAAAAAACGGTTCACGCGAGCACGTGGACCAGTCGCTGCGGACTTCCCGAAGCACGCGCCTGTGCGCTGCTGCGCAACGGCGTACAGCAGTTCCACGATGCCGCCGGAGCCTCCCCTGTGACGTTCGCGTGCGAGGCGGTTTCCACCCTGCTCGAAAATACGGGCACGGCCCCCACGAGCATCGACGCGCTCGTGTACACCCACACGATCCAGACGAGCGTCATGGCACCGCCTGCCGGTACCGCAGCGTTCATCCAGTCGCGCATGGGACTGGACCGGGCACTGGCATTTTCGGTCATGCAGCAGAACTGCGTCTCGCCGATGGCGGCCATTCGCATGCTGCACACGCTTGCCACTGGCGGGCGTTCGATCGACCGGGCGATCGTTGTCTGTGCTGACGTGATCGGCTCCGGCTGCGATCATCTGCGCGCGATCCAGGATCTCGCCCTCCACAGCGACGGAGCCTGCGCAATCCTGCTTGAGCGTGGCAGCGCGCGCCATCGCATCCAGGGCCTGCACCTGTACACCGATGGCCGCTTTTCTCGCGGTATCGATGACGACATGCAGCCAATACCCGACGACCACTACTACTGGTCCGCATTCACCACCATGCGCGCGGCCCTCCGGCAGGCAGGGATCACAGGCGGCGAACTGGCGCACATCCTGCCTCACCACGTCAACCTGCCAGGCTGGTCGCGGCTCGTGACCATGCTTTCCGTGCCACATGAACGGCTCTTCACCGCGAACTTCGGAAGCGTCGGTCACGTCTTCGGTGCCGACCCGTTCATCAACTTCCACGCCTGCCCGCACGGGCAGCCCGGCGCCTGGTCGCTGCTGTTCTCCAGCGGACTCGCGGGTTGCTTCGGCGCGATGGTGATACGTCACTGACCCTGACCTTCGCTCCTGCCCGCCCATGAGAAACCTATCCGACATCGTCCAGACAGCAGCACGCCGCGCACCCGATGCGGAGGCGCTCGTCTCTGGTGATGCCCGCATCACCTATCGCGAACTGATGCGTCTCGGCTACGCGTTCAGCCATACACTGTCCGCGCTCGGTCTCGAAACGGGCGCACGCATCGCCATCTTTCTCGACAAACGTATCGAGACCGTGGTCTCGATACTCGGCGCCTCTGCTTCCGGATATGTGTTCGTCCCCATCAATCCGCTCCTGAAGCCAGGCCAGGTGGCCCATATCCTTCAAGACTGCGGTGCCGCATGCCTGGTGACCACTGCCCTGCGCGCGCATGTACTCGGCCCGACCGGACTGGCGGCGATATCCCACGTGCTCGTCATGGATGAGCCTGACGCGGCGAGCCTGCACCTGGCTGCCACCGTGAATGTTTATCGCTGGCCCAACCCGGGTGAAGCTGCCCGCCGCGACACCCTGGCCTCCGTATCACCCACCTCAGGCGTTGACACCGACCTCGCGGCAATCCTCTATACGTCCGGTTCGACGGGCCTGCCCAAAGGGGTGATGCTCAGCCATCGCAACCTGCTCGAGGGTGCCTGGAGCGTTGCCGACTATCTGCATCACGATTCATCCGATCGCATTCTGGCCGTCCTGCCGCTGAGCTTCGATGCGGGTCTCAGCCAGCTCACCAGCGCATGGTCGGCAGGTGCAACAGTTGTCCTTCTCAATTATCTGACCGCCCGCGATGTCGTCCTGGCCTGCGAACGTGAACACATCACCGCCATCACGGGCGTGCCACCGTTGTGGATGCAGCTCGCTGGAGCGACGTGGCCCGATACGTCACGCAGCACGCTTCGCTACTTCGCAAACACTGGCGGCCGTCTTCCCCTGGCCGTGTTGCAAAAACTGAGGGCCCTGTTTCCCCGCGCCACGCCCTTCCTGATGTATGGCCTGACCGAAGCGTTCCGCTCGACGTTCCTCGATCCGGCGCAGATTGACCAGCGACCGGACTCGATCGGCAAGGCGGTGCCCAATGCACGGATACTGGTTGTCCGCGAGGACGGTTCGCCATGCGAGCCGGAAGAGACCGGCGAGCTCGTACACACCGGTGCATTCGTCACACTCGGCTACTGGAACGATGCTGCCCGCACCGCGCAGCGCTACCGGCCTTCGCCCGAGATCAAACCAGGTGACGCGCCCCGCGACATCGCGGTCTGGTCCGGCGACCTCGTGCGGCGCGACAGCGAAGGCTATCTCTATTTCGTCGCACGCAACGACGCCCAGATCAAGAGTTCCGGCTACCGGATCAGCCCGGAGGAGATCGAGGAAACGGTCCACGCAAGCGGCCTCGTCTCGGAAGCGGTCGCGGTAGGTGTGCCTGACGATGAGCTTGGCGAAGCAATCGTCCTGCTGGTGGTCATGGCCACAGCTTCCGCGAGCGCCGACGATCTGCCTGGCTGGTGCACGCAGCGCCTGCCGCGTTACATGGTGCCGAGGCGCATCGTGACCTGTCAGGACATACCACGCAACCCCAACGGGAAATTTGACCGGGTAGCGCTGCGCGCGACGCTTGCCTCGCGCACGGCCGGTTCCGGGGAGACACGGTCATGAGTCGCACCCTCATTGAACAGAATCCTGATCTCCGGTTCGCGGACATCGATGTGCGGCAACTGGCCCACCGCGCCGGGCGTACACCGTTCTTCGCCTACGACCGCTCCGCGATTGACGCCCGCATACGGAAACTGCGCGCGATGCTGCCCTCCGGCATGCACCTGCACTACTCGATCAAGGCGAATCCAATGCCTGCGGTGGTCCACTATCTCGCCACCCGGGTCGACGGCTTCGATGTCGCTTCCGCAGCGGAGATGGCCCTCGCGCTTAATGCCGGAACCGCGCCGACGGAAATCGGTTTCGCCGGCCCGGGCAAATCTCGTGACGACCTGCGGCGGGCCGTGGCCAGCGGGATCAATATCCATGCGGAATCAGCTACCCAGTTGCGGCTCCTCACAGCACTCGGCTGGGAACTGGGAGTGCAGCCAAATGTCGCGATCCGGGTCAACCCGGATTTCCATGTCGGACATAGCGGCATGCGCATGGGAGGCGGTGCAGCACCGTTCGGTGTCGACGTCGATCAGATGCCGGCCCTGCTGCGCGAACTCGAAACCCGCGAGATTGCGCTGGCCGGATTCCACGTTTTCTGGGGCTCCCAGTGCCTGCATGCGCCGACCGTGATCCAGGCGCAGCGTCAGAGCGCGGAGCTCATCGCGCAGCTCTCTGACGGTCTGCGCACGCTCCCGCGATTCGTCAATCTTGGCGGCGGTTTTGGCATTCCGTATTTTCCAGGCGAGGCACCGCTCGATCTCGAAGCGGTCTGTGAGGCAATGCATGAATGGCTGCCGCCCCTTCATGAAAAACTCCCAGGCACGAAGGCAATCCTGGAACTCGGACGGTACCTCGTCGGGGAAGCAGGCATCTACGTGTGCCGCGTGATCGATCACAAGGTGTCGGCGGGCAGGACGTTCCTCATCACTGACGGCGGTCTGCATCACCACCTTGCCGCTTCGGGCAACTTCGGGCAGGTCCTGCGCCGGAACTTTCCCGTCGTCCTCGGCAACCGCCCCGATGATGCGCCGCGGCAACGCTGCCATGTGGTGGGCTGCCTCTGCACCCCGCTTGACCGGCTCGCAGATGACGTCGAACTTCCCGAGGCTCACATCGGGGATTTTGTGGTGGTGAGCCAGTCAGGTGCGTATGGCCGCTCGGCCAGCCCGATACATTTCCTCAGCCACCCCGAGCCCGTCGAGATGCTCGTGTAATGCTGCGACGACTGGAGGACCATCATGCTTTCCGGCGAAGCGTCAATATCGGACCTGGCACCCGCGTCCTGGACACTCAGCGACGACCAGCAGCGCCTGTGTGCGGCTGTCACGCAGTTTGCACGCAAGCGCCTCGAGCCGCTGCTCGCCCGGTCGCCGGACGCTGCCGTATGGCAGGAAACGGTCAGCCTCGCTGCAGGGCTTGAGCTTGGAACCATGATCCTGCCGGAGGACAGGGGAGGCATGGCCATCAGCCGGCACGACCTGGCGCTTGTCATCGAAGAGCTCGCGGCGGGCCCGCTCGAGCGGGCGGTGGAGCTCACTCTCAGCAGCGCGGCACTGATGACGCTTCGGGCCCACGATGCACTCGGGCTTTTGCCGGCGCGCGATATCCGGCATTACTTCGACGGCACCACATCGATTGCACTGAGCATCCCGGACGTTGACGCTTCAGGCCTATGGCTGCTACGGCAGCACCCGGCCTCGCGAACGATAACGGTCCAGGTCGCGGACAACCACCCGCGTCTGGTGCTCGCCACGCTGACAGCAAACCAGTACGCCTCGCAAGGTGCCCCTGTCGCCGTACTGGGGGCATTGTCCCTCGAACGATACCGGCCCACGCCCGCGATTGAACCGCCGCTCCTGGTCATGCCAAAGGGTCCCGATCGCCATGGTGTCGATCCCGCTCAGACATGGCTTGTCGAGACGGCCATCTACCTTGGTGCACTGCTCTCCGGCGCCATGCGACACAGTGTGAACTTTGCCTTCGACTACAGCACGAGCCGCCAGACGTTTCGCAAGCCGCTCGGCAGCCACCAGCTCGTCGCTGCACGCCTCGCCGACATGCTTGTGGCCGCGCATGGCGTCCACCTCTTTCTGCGATCGGTGGCGGCGCAGGACGCGGCCACGCCGGTCGCGACTGTCCGCCAGATGGCTCGCCATGCCGCGGCCGAAGCGATGGACGTCAGCAGGGAGCTTGTGCAGCTTTGCGGCGGCCATGGCTACGTGGAAGGACTCCTGCCCGCCGCACGTTTCCAGACAATGCACTGGTTTGCGATGCTCCTGATGCAGGTCGACGCCGCCCTTGATGTGTTCAGCCCGTCTGCGCGACCTGGTACGCCTGATGGGGAACCCGCGTGAGCAACCGCGACTGGACACGCGAAACTGCGCACCACACCGATGACTCCATGCCAGCCAGTGAGGTACCCGGCGGATGGTGGCTTCGGGAGCCCGACCGCGACGACGTCGATGACATCGCTGCCTGGCTCGCCGAGCCCGCCATCAATCAGTGGTTCGATTTCGGGCAGGGCCGGCAGACCCTGCCGGCGCTCGCCGTGCAGCTCATGCTCCAGAGGGGGCGACACCGGCTGCGAGTTTTCGGACCGGCCGGCCATCATGCCGCGAGCGGTATCGTCGCCGTCACCGACATGTCGCACGCCTTCGGAACCGGCTCCTTCTGGGTACTTCGTGACAGCCACCGCCCCACCTGCAGCGACATGACGCTCCTCGCCTCCAGACAGGTCCTCGCGGATGCGTTCAGGTTCGAGCGGCTACGCTGTATCACGGCGTGGGCAGTAGACTGCAACGTGCGCTCCCGGCACCTGCTCGAGCGCCTCGGGTTCCGTCCGGTCGGCACGCAGCGCGATTGCCATGTCATGCATGGATCGCGCTTTGCCCGCGTACTCTACGACCTGCTGCCGGGTGAGCTTGCCAGCAACCAGGCCATACCGCCGGGCGATTCATGAATGCCCCTGTCATCACGGCCCTTGCGACCTGGGTGCCCGACGCTGTGCCACTGTCTCAATGGTACGACATCGAAAAACGGCTTCGCCTCATTGAACATCCAGGATGGAATGCCTGGATGACGTCGTGGCAACCGGACTACAAGCGGTACCTTGAAACGTACTGGAATGCGTGGAACGATGGCCCTGTTCCGGGGGAGCATGGTCTGACGGGGCCCGGCATGGTGCCGGTCGAAACGGGCACCGGTCTCTCCGGGCTCGCGGCGAAGGTGGCAAACACCCTCTGTGCCGCGCGTGCGCCGGATGCCCCCGCGGTTGATATCGTCATGTTCTGTCACAGCAGCCTTGACGAACACGTATCGACCACAACCGCCGGGCGACTACGCGCCGTCGCTGGCACACCCTGCTTTCCCTTTTCGGTCTCACAGCAGCAGGGGGTGTCGGTGTTCACCGCACTGCGGCTCGCGGCCGATCTGTTCATTGCCGAACCCGAGGTCTGCACGATCCTGATCATCGCTGCCGAGAAGTGGTGTCCGCCATTTTCCCGATGGGCCGCACCACACATACTGCAGGGTGATGCTGCCGGCGCACTGCTTGTCGAACGGGCCAGCGAGGCCGCACGCGGCCTCCGGCTGGTCGATGCGTCAACCCGTAACGTCGCTCCGCTCGCCGCTTCTCAACTGCAATCCCGGCGCGCTGTCGAAAGCGCGTGGGCACCCGCATTGATATCAATGATCGGGGAAATGCTCATGCGCCACGGACATCGCCTGAACGAGGTTGATGAAGTCGTTGGGCATCTCGGAAGTCCGCTGTTGACCAGCGCAGTATGCAAGACTCTTGGACGGCCGGACACGGGCCTCCCGCACCAACACCATGCTCACCTCGGTACATCGGAGTCCATCGTACGACTCGCACAGACACTCAGCGTCACCGCGTTGCCACAGCAGGCCGTGATACTCATGTGGGGTTTTGGGCTCGGCGGCTATGTCGGCGGCGCGCTGCTCGAAGCACGCGGTGCGCCCTTCGTGTATGTACGAGAGGACGCACGGTGCCTTTCATGACCGCGCATATTGGCATCACGCACGTCGCCTTCCATCTTCCCGAGCACGTCGATGACGTGCGCAACTGGGGAAAGCGAACGCAACAGGACTCCACCACTGTGCGGCGTCTGGAACGGGCAGGTGTGCGCTACTACCATGACGCGAATGGACAGTCCGCTATCTCGCTCGCGGCGAAGGCGACTGGATCCCTGATGAATGCGTCCCGCATCGCGCCGGATACGATCGACTGCCTGGTCTATGTGCATACGCTCCAGGGAAGCGTTGCCCCGCCGCCGCTCTCCCTACCCCATATGCTCTGCGACCAGTTTGACTTCACGAACGCTCAGGCCTTCTCGTTCGCGCAGCAGCATTGTGCGTCCGCGCTCGGCGCACTGCGTGTCATCCGTGCGACGTTCACTGCCCATCCTGATATGAGACGCGTGCTGCTTGCCGGGGCGGACGTCATGCCGCTTGAATCGGAAAGATTGATGCAATCCGGGGGACTTCTCAGCGATGGCGCATTTGCTGCCCTCATCGAACGCGACGCACCTGTGAACCGGTTGCTCACGCTCGCGACCTCTGCCAGCGGTCTGGGCTGGAGGGGGACTCTCGGAGGCGAGGAGCAGCGCCTTGCTGGACAATATTTCTTCGCAGCGCGCAATCTCATCGGACAAGCGGCCCACAATGCGCGCTACACGCTGGATGACATCCAGCGCATTTTGCCGCACCATCTGGATCTGCCGGCGTGGCGTCGCCTCCTCAGTTCCCTCGGCCTGCCCGGAGACCGGCTTTTCACGAAGAATTTTTCCCGCATCGGACACGTGACGGTCAGCGACGCTTTCATCAATCTCGCCGAGTGCAACGATCTGGTTTCGGGCAAACCCTTCCTGCTATTTGCCCAGGGCGTCGGAGGATTTTCTGCTGCAGCCCTGTTTATCCGCTAGCAACTGCAGCCCGTTATCCCAGGACGACCATTCAGTCGGCCGTCACGCAAGACGATGCGGCAGTCTCCAATCCGCTTACTATAATAAGTATGAAACGGTCGACGAATAAGGATCCGCTTACGTCCCGTCTACGAGTGAAAGCTGCGGCAGCAGCCCTCTGACTTGCCCCTTGCTCCCAGGGATAAACCCCGCATGAGTTGCATAGCCATCAGTGGCTATGTGCACCTCACGTGGCAACACCGGCCTGGACGCGGGGGCGTCGACGGGGTAGCGATGATGAACCATGTCCTTCCACGCCGTGCAAACGGGGAGTCGTCTGGTCTCCTGCCTGCAGGCAAGAGCCTGAAAGCGGCTGCGTTGACGCTGGCTATGCCTTTCGCATGCGCTGTCGACGTTCCATCGCTTGTTGACTCATTTGAAAGTGCAGTCCATGCGCTCGGTTTTCCCTACTATGTGATCAGCCGCGTTGCGCGCAGCGGCTCAAGCTCCGCTCCACGCACGGTCCTCGAGCTGATCTGCGCACAATACCCTGACGACTGGCTGCGGCACTACCAGCACCTGAACTACGCATCCACCGATCCTGTGCATCGGGCCGCGTTTGCACGCGCGGTACCCTACCGATGGCAGGACATCACGGGCATGAACAGGGCCGAACGCCGCGTGCTCGACGAAGCCAGAGACGCCGGGCTGCCTGGAGGGCTCAGCATCCCGGTTCATCAGCCCGGCGGCAGCATCCTTCTTTTCAGCCTGTCGGGTCCTCCGCACTCCGTCAACACTGCCATCGATTCCCGACTGGCCTACATCATCAGCACACAGTTCCATCTGGAACTGCAGCGCCTCGCCCCAATCCCTCGACGCAGGCCGGCCCACTTTCTTTCGCCGCGCCAGCGCGAATGCCTCGCATGGGTTGCCCAGGGCAAGACCTCGTGGGAGATCAGCCGCATCCTCAACCTCTCGCCCCATACCGTTGACTACCACATCGGCGAAGCGATGGAGCGCCTCAACGTCCACAGCCGCACGGCCGCCGCCGTGAATGCAACCGTGCAGGGCTTCGTGCAAATCTGAACCCCCGGTTCTCCGGCGCGACATCACCACAGTCACCGGCGCTGGTTACCGCCACCGGATCAGGCACACGCGTGCCTGCGTGCATGATGCAGCCCCCCCAAAAGCTACCAGTTTCTGGACCAGGTCAACCCTGATAGCTTGACCCCAATGCATCACGCGCGGGGGAGCCATGTCACACATCATCGCCGGCAGGCTGGATGACCTGCCATCGGATGTCCGTCACCATCTCGGGATCTTCCGGCACAAGGTCTTTATCCAGCGCCTGCACTGGGAGATACCCAGCGTGCCAGAGGATGCCACCAGCGAATGGGACGAGTTCGATGACGGCAGAACAGTCCATCTGGTTGCCCTTGCATCAGGCGAGGAGGTCTGCGGCTGTGCACGCCTGATGCCGACCACAGGCCCCTATCTGCTCAGGGATATCTTTCCGGCCCTTGCAGGTTCCAGTCCACCACCGGCATCGCCGTCGGTATGGGAACTGTCGCGATTCGCTGGATCGGGCATGACGGATCACCGGACCGGCACCGTGTCCGGCATGCCGTTGTTTCCTTATGCGTTGGCGCTCGTGGCATCGTTTGGTGCGACACGTGTGATCGGTGTGGTCTCGCGTTCCGTCGCCCGGCTCTACCGACGTTTCGGACTCGACCTACGGGACATCGCGGCAGGTGCTCCACCTCACCACCCCGAGTTCCTTGCCTGCACGATCGAACTCACATCTGCCACGTTTGCGAAGCTCCGATGTGACGCCGACGATCTCCTCGGATCGATTGCCTGGTTCGGAGACCGGTACTCCTGCAGTGCCCGGTCACGTCCTCTGGCCGAAGGACCCGGACCCCACCGCGCGTTCCCCGGCGTGGCTTCCTGCACCGCATTGGCAGACACACCTTCGACGATCGCGAGCGACCCGCTGCCCATGAACATCACCGCGCCGCCCCCGGGCGGCGGCAATGATGCCGGTTGTCCGCCTGCTTCACCCAATCCGGCCGGATCGCCGACGCGTATGTCTGCCCACTTCGTGAGGCCTCTCCATTAGGCTGTGCGCTCAGCCCCAGACGTGCATCGATTGCATGCGCAACGGTTGAAGACTTCGGCGGATGGTCGTGCCCGCAATCCGCCCAGAACGTGCACATCGCATCAAACAGGACTGACAGTATCGACGTCACGTACGGTAGCCGTACCGCCACACCACCGGGTGACACGTGGCGCCAGGACTGGCCTGATCGCGTCTCGACCGCCTCTGCCAGCATAATTATTCGCAATGAGTCGAGTTCGCGCTGCAGACGGTCCTCGACTGAATAGTGAACCGTCGCCGAATGCGCCAACACCTTGCGTAGCTCGCAGAGTTGCTGGTCCTTCAGCTGCACGCACCTGGTGAGCCGGCCGACTTCTGCCTCCGCCCGTTTCAGCCGCCCTTGCAGAGCGCCACAGGCCTGGAGCGGAGCGGGACAGTTTAGCCTGCCATCGCCCTTCCATGCGTTATCGTGTTCGTCCATCATGCTTCCGCCTCCAATGCACACGCGGGTGCGGTGCTGCGCAGGTCAGCGATGCGCGGAACCTGCCCCCTGTCCCGCCGTGCGCTGTCCGGCGAGGCCAGCGGGACGGAAATCCTGGTGCGCCGATACCAACAACGCGTGCGCGGTTAGATACGCCCACACATCTTTTTCGTATTTCTCAGACGAAAGGTCAACTAAGAAATCGCGCAGGGTATCAGCCGCTTATATTGCAACCCTTCTCGGCAACGAACGTGTGGGCCGCTGGTTGAGTGAACATCATCGCGAATTTGCGGCCCAACTCAATACCATCAGTAAAGAAGCGCAGGATGCGCACCCTACTTCGGCCTCAAGCGGTCCAAGGTCGAAGAGTTTTCGATGAAGCAACGGCAAAACTGCCTGACTTTGTTCCTGGCGGTGGTCAGTCGCCAATGAGGAAGTTGCGTCGCGCGTCACCCGCTCCAGGCGAAAGATCGCTTCACTTGGGCCTGGTTGTGTCGCCGTTACTGTCGACACCGGCAGCAATCGATGCGCGGGCAGTCGTTCAGAATCGGCAGGATTTTTCTGCTTGCAGTAAGCGAGCCGGTTCACAGATACGACGCGTCGTCGAGCCATTGGGAACGCAGGCTGTCCTTTCCTCGAACCCTTGCCAACGATGACTGCGGGGCCGGAAAGTCGCTTGCCGACTCGCGCCGGAATCGGACAGCCTGGGTGCCCCGCGAGGTCTGGCCTAGAATGACGTAATCGCGTTCACAATACGGTGGCTTTTCCGACTATGGACCGGCCTCTTAACCTCGATCTGCGCGCCCGCGCGGAGTTGCTCACCTATCTCGTTGCGTCGCACCTGCTCGTTCGGCAGATGACCGGGGACTGGTTATCTGTCGAGCACGTGGTTGAGTCGATGAAACTCTGGCTGTCGTCAAATGGAGGGGGCGCAGACCTGATGCAGCGTGTAAAACTCGGCAGTCATGCGCTCGACATGGCCAAACGCGTCGTCCAGACAAAACCCATCATGCTCGATCCTCTCACGGTGAAAGGCCTGTTCTGTGAGAACCTTCGGCTGGATTTTCGCTCACCTGCCGCGCGAGAGCTTTATCAGATGAGTCTGAATTTCCTGATCAACAAGTGGTGGCAGTGAGATCATGAGGCGCCGCGCAGCGCCCATATCCAGATCACGTATGGTCTTCGTCGCATGCTGGTTGACGGCGAACGACATATCAAATGCCAGCCCGAACGGCACGAATACAAGAACATCCAGCCGGACCGGACACTCATGTCGCCCGGTCCGGCTCCCGAAGTGGCGCTCGTCCGGCGCATGTACGAATGGTTCGCCCGGGACAAGCTGAGCGCCGCCGGTATAGCGACTTGTCGACACTGGCAAGGTGACGAAGTCCGTGGGAAACGGAGCTTGAGGCGAAGCGGTGACGCCAAGATGATAATGTTTGGCTTTGTGTCATAACTGCGGTTGAAAAAACCGCTGAAACCTTTGGTGGGCCGGGTCGGAGTCGAACCGACGATGTCCTTTCGGAGGCGGATTATGAGTCCGCTGCCTGCAACCAGCACGGCGTCCGGCCCAAGAAAAAGACCCGGTTTGAAGCCGGGCCTGATCGCTGATGTGGCCGACATGGTACACGAAAAAAGGGGCTTCCGGGACCGCCCTGCGTAGCGCAGAACGATCTGGAAACCCCTTCTCCGGCAGCAGCCAGCCGCTTCCGGTCAATTCCCTTCGAGGAACGACTTCAGCTTGTCCGAACGGCTCGGGTGACGGAGCTTTCTCAGCGCCTTCGCCTCGATCTGACGGATCCGTTCACGCGTCACGTCGAACTGCTTGCCGACTTCTTCGAGCGTGTGATCGGTGCTCATCTCGATACCGAAACGCATGCGCAGCACCTTCGCTTCGCGCGGCGTGAGGGAATCGAGCACGTCCTTCACGACGTCGCGCATGCTGGCGTGCAACGCTGCGTCAGCCGGTGCGACCGTGTTCGTATCCTCGATGAAGTCGCCCAGATGTGAATCGTCGTCGTCACCGATCGGCGTTTCCATCGAGATCGGCTCCTTCGCGATCTTCATGATCTTGCGGATCTTGTCTTCCGGCATCTCCATCTTTTCAGCCAGCGTCGCCGGATCCGGCTCAAGACCGGTTTCCTGCAGAATCTGACGCGAGATGCGGTTCATCTTGTTGATCGTTTCGATCATGTGAACCGGAATCCGGATCGTACGCGCCTGGTCCGCGATCGAACGCGTGATGGCCTGACGGATCCACCACGTCGCGTACGTCGAGAACTTGTAGCCGCGGCGATATTCGAACTTGTCCACCGCCTTCATCAAGCCGATGTTGCCTTCCTGGATCAGATCCAGGAACTGCAGGCCACGGTTCGTGTACTTCTTCGCAATCGAGATCACGAGACGCAGATTCGCCTCGGTCATTTCACGCTTCGCCTGACGTGCCTTCAGTTCGCCCGCCGCCATCTGACGGTTGGTTTCCTTCAGGTCCTTCAACGGCAGCACGACACGCGCCTGCAAATCGAGCAGACGTTGCTGCTGTTCGCGGATCGCCGGAATGTTACGCGTGAGGATCGCGCTGTACGCGTGACCTTCGCCGACGATCTTTTCCGACCATTCGAGGTCCGTCTCATTGCCCGGGAAACGCGCGATGAACTCGGCGCGCGGCATGCCGCACTTGTCGACCACCGTGTGCAGGATCTGACGCTCGACCTGACGCACTTCATCCACCTGCGCGCGCAGCGTGTCGCACAGACGCTCGACAGTACGCGCCGTGAAGCGGATCATCATCAGCTCGTTCTGGATCGTCTCCTGAGCCTTCAGATACGCCTTCGACTTGTAGCCTTCCTTCTCGAACGCACGACGCATCTTGTCGAACCATTCGCTGATCGACGCGAATTTTTCGAGCGACGCGCGCTTCAATGCTTCGAGCTGCGCCGCGTTGGCCGTAGCCTGCGCGGTGCCGTCGTCCTCTTCTTCTTCCCCGGCTTCCTCTTCGGCTTCCTCTTCTTCAGCCTCGATCGCTTCCGCTTCCTTCTCGGAGAAGCCATCCGCATCTTCCGCGGCGGCATCGATCAGACCGTCGACGAGTTCGTCGATGCGGATTTCCTCGTTCGCAACACGCTCGGCCATCGCGAGGATGTCGGCAATCGTCGTCGGGCATGCGGAGATGGCCATCACCATATGCTTCAGGCCGTCCTCGATGCGCTTCGCGATTTCGATTTCGCCTTCGCGCGTCAGCAGCTCGACCGTACCCATTTCGCGCATGTACATGCGGACCGGGTCGGTCGTGCGGCCGAATTCGGAGTCGACAGTGGAAAGCGCGACTTCGGCTTCTTCCTCGACTTCATCGTCCGACGAAGCCGCCGGCGCGTTGTCGTTCAGGAGCAGCGTTTCAGCATCGGGCGCCTGCTCGTACACCGCCACGCCCATATCGTTGAACGTGCTGATGATGCCTTCGATCGCTTCCGTCTCGGCGAAGTTGTCCGGGAGGTGATCGTTGATTTCTGCGTACGTCAGGAAGCCGCGTTCCTTGCCGAGCTTGATCAGCGCGCGCAGTTTCGCGCGACGCTCCTCGAGCTCTTCGGCGGTGCCCGGCTGCGTGGACGCAAACGCATCTTTCAGCAGCGCTTTTTCCTTTGCGCGACGGTCGCGTGCCTTGACCTTTTCGACTTTGCCCGGAACGACCGGCGCTGCTGCGGCCTCTGCGTTCTGGGTTGCGTCGTCATCGACGGATACTTCGTTCAGCTTTTTCGTCATGGAGTTCGCCATACCGGCTGTAGTCTCGACTCGCGGCTGCTGGACAACAGCCGTTTGAACCGTGGATACTGGAGTCTCGCGCACTGCCGCAGTGTCCTGCGCGGCAGCCGCTTCCCTGGTGCTTCTGGAACCCGGTCGCTTCGTTGCTGGCTGCGTGGCTTTTGAGGCTTTCGTGGCGCCAGCCACGTTAGCTACAGATGCCGCAACCGGCGCCGCTCGCGCGGCAGAAGTGGGCGAGGATCTTTTCCCAGGAGGAGGCGCGACGCTCGTGGCAGACGTTTTTTTCGCGGAAGAAGAAGCAGACCTGGCCTGCGTGACCTTTCTGGTCGGCTCCTCGGAGCCTTTGCCCGTCGCTTTCTTTCCGCCTGTAGTCTTTACCATCGCAATTCGCCCTCTTGCCTGGAAAACAAACAAAAACTGCAAACAAACTGCTGGGAACCTTTTATTATAGCACCTCAGGTTCCAGCACCCTCCGTTAGAGCCCGAGCTGACGTTTCATGTCCGCCCGCTTCCGGTTCAGATCGGTGTATTCAGCCAGCTCTTCCGGCGTATGTCGCGACTGCCGCGACAACTGGTCGAGCCGCGCGCTGTACGCGTCATAGCTCATCCTGAAGATCGCCGCCTTCAGTTCCTCGCCGACAATCCGCTCCTGCTCGCGACGTTCCTCAGCGACCGTTTCGTCCTCAGGATTCTTCAGCAGCAGGTCACGCACGTTTTCATCATAGTCCAGAATTTCGCGGAAAATTTCTTCGAAAGTCGGGGCATTGGCGCTGTTTCTGAGCAGATCCGACAGCAACTGAAACTCGGCCGATTCGCCCAGCGCACGCGCATGGGTCGTCACCTCTTCGAACAGTTCGCCGTGACGCGTCACCGTCAGCAGCGCCTGCTCAGCGTCTTCGTCCAGCACCGCGACAATGCGCGGGTGCATCACCAGATTGCGCAGCGCCCGCTGTTCGATTCCGGTCACGCTACGACGATCCTTGCGCGGCGGCGCGGCGCGCGACGCCGCGGCAATCCGCGCATCGACCTCGCAGAGCGCGGCCACTTCGTCGAACGGCACGTCGAGCCGGTCGGCGAACATATGCATGATCTGGGCGCGCAGCGCGTTCGCCGGCAGCGCCTGTAACAGCGGCTTGGCGTCGAAGAGCGCACGCGCCTTGCCTTCCGGCTGATCCAGCTCCTTGCCGGTCAGCACTTCGTTCAGCATGAACTGCGACAGCGGCATCGCCCGGGCAACCTGCTCCGAGAAACCCTCGGTGCCGAACTCGCGCACATAGCTGTCCGGATCGTGCTCCGCCGGCAGGAACAGGAAGCGGATCGTGCGGTTGTCGGCCGCGTGCGGCAAGCAGGCGTCCAGCGCGCGCCGCGCGGCGCGGCGGCCGGCTGAATCGCCGTCGAAGCTGAAGATCACCGTATCCGTCTGGCGCATCAGTTTCTGCACATGCACCGGCGTACATGCCGTTCCGAGGGTCGCAACCGCGTTCTGGAATCCCAGCTGCGCCAGCGCGACGACATCCATATACCCTTCGACCACCAGCACGTACTGTTGCTCGCGGATGGCGAGGCGCGCCTCAAAGAGGCCGTACAGCTCGCTGCCCTTGTTAAATAGAGGCGTTTCCGGCGAATTCAAATATTTGGGCTCGCCACTGTCCAGCACGCGGCCGCCAAAGCCGATCACCTGCCCCTTGACGTTGCGGATCGGGAACATGATCCGCTCGCGAAAGCGGTCATAACGGCGGTTCTGACCCTGTGCATCGGCCTTTTCGCTGACGATCACGAGCCCGGACTCGACGAGCGAATCGTCCCGGTAATCGGGGAACGCCGATTCGAGGTTCTGCCAGCCTTCCGGCGCGTAGCCGAGCCCGAAACGGGCCGCGATTTCGCCGGTCAGGCCGCGCTTTTTCAGGTATTGAATGGCGTTGGGCGCGCCACGCAGCTGCTTGCGGTAAAAGTCGCACGCGACCTGCATCACGTCGGACAGCGCGATGGTGACGGCTTTCGACACCGCCGGCGCATAACCTTCACCACCGCCGCCTCCGCCGCGCATCGGCGATGGTTCCTGCGGCACCGTGAGGCCAACCGATTGCGCCAGCTCGTTCACCGCCTCCGGGAACGTCAGCCCGGCATGCTCGATCAGGAAGCCGATCGCAGTGCCGTGCGCACCGCAACCGAAGCAGTGATAAAACTGCTTAGTCGGGCTAACGGTAAACGAAGGACTCTTTTCGTTGTGAAACGGGCACAGTCCCATGAAATTCGCGCCGCCCTTCTTCAACTGCACGAAACGACCGACCACGTCGACGATATCGACGCGGTTCAGCAGATCCTGCAGGAACGCGTGTGGAATCACAGTGGAAAGGCGGCCTCGAATGACATGAAAGTCCGGCGGCAAGCCGGCGCGGCTTGCCGGGGTACGAACGGGGTATTACTTCGCGAGTGCTGCCTTGACAAGCCCGGACACGGCCGTCATGTCCGCGCGGCCAGCGAGCTTCGGCTTGAGCACGCCCATCACCTTGCCCATGTCCTGCGGGCCGGCGGCGCCCGTCTGCGCGACCGCGGCCTGTACTTCAGCGGCGACTTCAGCATCAGACAATTGCTGCGGCATGTAGGCGGCCAGCACCGTGAGTTCGGCCGCTTCCTTGTCGACGAGGTCGGTACGCCCAGCCGCTTCGAACTGGCTGATCGAGTCCTTGCGCTGCTTGATCATCTTGTCGATTACGACCGTGATCGCCGTATCGTCGAGCGTTATGCGCTCGTCGACTTCGCGCTGCTTGATCGCGGCAAGCAGCAGGCGGATCGTGCCGAGACGCTCGGTCTCGCGCGCCCGCATGGCGGCTTTCATGTCGTCGTTGATCTGGTCCTTGAGACTCATCACTCACCTGAATGCGTTGGATTTAAACAAGCCTGATGAACAAGCCCTGAAAACGGTCCGGCAAGACGCATGCGTCAAGACAAAAACCCGCTTGGGACACCTTCCTCAAGCGGGTTGTCGCGAATTCGCGTAATGGATGCGGCCTCACCGGTGCGGCCTCGCGGCCTGGGTTTTTTCCGCTCGCGACGACATCGACTGGATGCCATCACCGGTTGCCCGCCACTGAGCTCAAAGCGACTGCGGCGAACAGGGAATCAGTAAAGCTTTTTGGGCAGCATCTGGCTGCGCAGACGTTTGAAGTGCCGTTTGACCGCGGACGCCTTCATGCGCTTGCGCTCTGCCGTTGGCTTTTCGTAAAACTCGCGCGCGCGAAGTTCGGTCAGGAGGCCGTTCTTCTCGATCGTGCGCTTGAAGCGGCGCATGGCGACTTCGAAGGGCTCGTTATCTTTTACGCGGATAGTCGTCATTTTTCAATAACGGAGCTTTGCAAAGGTTTGAAATTATAGCAGACGTTTCGCACAAAGACACCGCGCCGTCAAGCCCCCAAAACCTGCTCCGCGGCCGCCTGACCTGCCGCAACACCCGACGCCCACGCCCACTGGAAGTTGTAGCCGCCGAGCCAGCCCGTGACGTCGACGGCCTCGCCGATGAAGTACAACCCGGGCACACGCGCGCTCATCATCGTCGAAGAGGACAGTTCGCGCGTGTCGATACCGCCGCGGGTGACTTCAGCCTTGCGATAGCCTTCGGTGCCATTCGGAGTGAGCGTCCAGCGCGAAAGCGCCTCACCGATCCGGCGCAGCGTCCTGTCCGGCAGATCGGCAACGCGCGCCTCAGCTGGAATCGCGTGCGTTTCCAGCCACACGTGCGCGAGACGCGTCGGCACCCACTCGGCGAGCAGGTTCGCGATCTGCCGCTTCGTGCCGGTCTTGGCCTCCAGAAGCGCCGTCGTGGCGTCACGGTCTGGAAGCAGGTTCAGGTGGATCGGCTCACCCGGTTGCCAGTAACTCGAAATCTGCAGGACCCCCGGCCCGGACAGCCCGCGATGGGTGAGCAGCAGATCTTCGACGAACTCACCTCCTGTCTTTTTGCCGCCGGTCGTCAGCTGGACTTCCAGCGAAACGCCCGATAGCGCCGAAAACGGCACCCAGTCGTCAGCGGCGAACGTCAGCGGCACGAGCGCCGGGCGTGTATCGATCAGCTTGTGGCCGAACTGCTTCGCGAGGCGGTAGGCAAAGTCAGTCGCACCGATTTTCGGAATCGACAACCCGCCGGTCGCCACCACGACGGCACGCGTCTGGATCGGCCCGGCGTGGGTGTCGAGCGTGAAACCGCTGGCGGCGTCGTGTCGCACCTGCTCGACGGCGAGCGGACGGCGCCACGCGACATTGCCGGCGTCGCATTCGTGCTTGAGTACATCGATGACCGCTTCGCTCGACTGGTCGCAGAAGAGCTGGCCCTTGTGCTTCTCGTGCCACGTGACGCGATGGCGCTTGAGAAGCGCCATGAAATCGCGCGGCGTGTAGCGCGCAAGCGCCGAGCGGCAGAAATGCGGATTCGCCGACAGGTAATTGCCCGGCCCGGCGTACAGGTTCGTGAAATTGCAGCGGCCGCCGCCAGAAATGCGGATTTTTTCCGCGAGGCGCGGCGCGTGGTCGATCAGCACCACACGCCGGCCGAGTTGCCCGGCCACCGCCGCGCACATCATGCCCGCCGCGCCCGCGCCGATGACCGCAATATCGAAGGATTCCATGGCGCGCATTGTACCTGCCGCCCTTCGCTCCCCTGCCGCCACTGCTATACTTTCAGGCTCCCCTTACGGTTTCGGCCGCCTTCGCGGCGCCCGTCCAGCCCCCCAAAATCATGCTCGTTCTCGGCATCGAAAGCTCCTGCGACGAAACCGGTCTCGCGCTCTATGACACAGAGCGCGGCCTGCTCGCGCACGCGCTGCACTCGCAGATCGCAATGCATCGCGAATACGGCGGCGTGGTGCCGGAACTGGCCTCGCGCGACCACATCCGCCGCGCGCTGCCGCTGCTCGAAGAGGTCCTCGAACGGGCCGGCACGGCGCGCACCGAAATCGACGCGATCGCGTATACACAGGGGCCGGGGCTCGCCGGCGCGCTGCTTGTCGGCGCGAGCATCGCCAACGCGCTCGCGATGGCGTGGGACCGTCCGACGATCGGCATCCACCATCTCGAGGGGCACCTGCTCTCGCCGCTGCTGGTCGACGCGCCGCCGCCGTTTCCGTTCGTCGCGCTGCTGGTGTCGGGCGGACATACGCAGCTGATGCGCGTGACCGACGTCGGCGAATACGAAACGCTTGGCGAGACGCTCGACGATGCCGCCGGCGAAGCCTTCGACAAAACGGCGAAACTGCTCGGCCTCGGGTATCCGGGCGGCCCGGAAGTGTCGCGGATGGCGGAGTTCGGCACGCCGGGGGCGGTCACGCTGCCACGCCCGATGCTGCATTCCGGCGACCTCGATTTCAGTTTCAGCGGCCTGAAAACCGCAGTGCTGACACAGACGAAAAAGCTCGGCGGCAACGTCTGCGAGCAGGCGAAAGCGGACCTCGCGCGCGGATTTGTCGATGCGGCCGTCGACGTGCTCGCGGCGAAATCACTGGCGGCGCTCAGGCAGACGAAGCTCAAGCGGCTGGTCGTGGCAGGCGGCGTCGGCGCGAACCGGCAGTTGCGCGAGGCACTTTCAGGTGCCGCGCAAAAGCGCGGCTTCGAAGTGCACTATCCCGATCTCGCGCTATGCACGGATAACGGCGCGATGATTGCGCTCGCGGGCGCGCTGCGTCTGCAGCGCTGGCCGGAGCAGGCAGGCAAGGATTACGCGTTCACGGTGAAGCCGCGATGGGATCTGTCGTCGCTGGCCCGCTAGCATCGAAGCTTACGACCGGACCGACATCACAAACAGTAACGGCCGCATCAGCGGCCGTTCTGTCATTCAACGCAGGCGCAATCCTTATCGCGCGGTGCGCTTGTCGTTCTCGATCAACGCGTACGCGCTGTGATTGTGGATCGACTCGAAGTTCTCGGCTTCGAGCACATACGCGACGATCCGCGAATCCGCGTTCAGACGCTGCGCCACATCGCGCACCAGGTCCTCGACGAACTTCGGGTTCTCGTAGGCACGCTCGGTCACGAACTTCTCGTCGGGGCGCTTCAGCAGGCCCCACAGCTCGCACGACGCTTCTTCTTCGGCGATACGGATCAGGTCTTCCACCGGCACGTCGTCCGCGAGCTCGACGTTGATCGTCACGTGCGAGCGCTGGTTATGCGCGCCGTACTGCGAGATTTTCTTCGAGCACGGGCACAGGCTCGTAACCGGCACCAGCACCTTCAGGAACAGACGCGTCGCGCCATCGCGCGTGTCGCCAGTCAGCGTCACATCGTAATCGAGCAGGCTTTCGACACCGGAAACAGGCGCGATCTTGTTCACGAAGTACGGAAACGACACCTCGATACGCCCGGCTTCGGCTTCGAGTTTTTCCAGCATCGCCGTCAGCATCGCGCGGAACGTGGCCGTATCGAGCGGCGCCCTGTTCTCTTCGAGCAGCGCGACGAAGCGCGACATGTGCGTGCCCTTTACTTCGGCGGGCAGATGAACGTCGAGGCTCCACGTGCCGATCGTCGGCTGGGCGTCGCCGCGCGGCGTGCGCACGGTGAGCGGATGACGTACCGCCTTCACACCCACGCGCTGGATCGCGATCTGGCGTGTATCGACGGTGCTCTGCACGTCGGGCATCACGAAAGCGGGATTCATCTGGTTCATGTTGTTGTCCTCGCTGGCTGCGCGTGTCGATTCGCGCAACCGCATACGCCGGCATGCCGCCGACGCTGCGCGACGGGCCACGCGGCCCGCCGGTTCGTCTGAAGAGAAATTGCCGTCTCAGGACGGCCGCGGCATCACGCGACGCGTTTAACCGACTTGCCGGCAGCGTGATCCAGGAAGCGTTCACGGATCGATTTCGCGATGCCCGCGGCGTCCAGACCGCATTGTGACAGGAGCTTCGCCGGATCGCCGTGGTCGATGAAACGGTCAGGCAGGCCCAATTGTAGAACGGGCCTGATAACCCCGCTCTCCAGGAGGGCTTCCACGCAGGCCGAACCCGCGCCGCCCATCACACAGCCTTCCTCGACCGTGACGATGGCATCGTGCGTTTCGGCGAGCTTGCGAACCAGTTCGGCGTCGAGCGGCTTCACGAAGCGCATGTTCGCGACGGTGGCGTCGATCTGTTCGGCAGCCGCGAGCGAAGGCGCGACCATCGTGCCGAACGCCAGAATCGCAATGCGCTTGCCCGCCGGCTGCGACGTCTCGCGACGAATTTCGCCCTTGCCGAGCGGAATCGCCGCCATCTGTTTGATCGTCGCCACGCCCGTGCCCGCGCCGCGCGGATAACGCACGGCCGTCGGATTCGGCTGTTGCAGCGCCGTGTACAGCATCTGCCGGCATTCGTTTTCGTCCGAGGCCGCCATCACCGTCATGTTCGGAATGCAGCGCATGAACGCGAGGTCGTACGCGCCCGCGTGCGTCGCGCCATCGGCGCCGACGAGACCCGCGCGATCGATCGCGAACACCACCGGCAGGTTCTGCAGCGCGACATCGTGGATCAGCTGGTCGTACGCGCGCTGGAGGAACGTCGAATAGATCGCGACGACCGGCTTCATGCCGTCAGCGGCCAGACCGCCCGCGAACGTCACTGCATGCTGTTCCGCGATGCCGACGTCGAAATAACGATCCGGGAAGCGCTTCTCGAACTCCACCATGCCCGAGCCTTCGCGCATGGCCGGCGTGATGCCGACGACGCGCGCATCGAGTTCGGCCGCATCGCACAGCCACTCGCCGAAGACCTGCGTGTAGGTCTTTTTCGCGGGCGTGGCGGACGGCTTGATGCCCTCCGCCGGATTGAACTTGCCCGGGCCGTGATACAGCACCGGATCCGCTTCGGCGAGCTTGTAGCCCTGGCCTTTCTTCGTCACGACGTGCAGGAATTGCGGGCCGCGCAGTTCCTTGATGTTCTGCAGCGTCGGGATCAGCGAATCGAGATCGTGACCGTCGATCGGGCCGATGTAGTTGAAACCGAATTCCTCGAAGAGCGTCGCCGGCACGATCATGCCCTTCGCGTGTTCCTCGAGCTTGCGGGCGAGATCGAGCATCGGCGGCGCGACCCGCAGCACACGTTCGACGCCCGCACGTGCGGCCGCGTAGAAGCGGCCCGACATCAGACGCGCCAGATGGCGGTTCAGCGCGCCGACCGGCGGCGAAATCGACATGTCGTTGTCGTTCAGGATGACGAGCAGCGGCACGTCGTCCTCGACGCCCGCATTGTTCATCGCCTCGAACGCCATGCCGGCCGTCATCGCGCCGTCGCCGATCACGGCGATGCCCGTGCGGTTTTCACCCTTCAGCTTGCTCGCGATCGCCATGCCGAGCGCAGCCGAAATCGACGTGCTGGAATGCGCCGTGCCGAACGTGTCGTATTCTGACTCGTCGCGCTTCGGGAAACCCGAAATGCCGCCCTGCTGACGCAGCGAATGCATCTGGTCGCGGCGACCCGTCAGGATCTTGTGCGGATACGTTTGATGGCCGACGTCCCAGACGATGCGGTCGCGCGGCGTGTCGAATACGTAATGCAGCGCGATTGTCAGTTCGACCGTCCCGAGATTGGACGACAGGTGGCCGCCCGTCTGCGAGACGCTGTCGAGCACGAAGGCACGCAACTCGTCCGCGAGCGGTTGCAATTGGCGGCGATCGAGGCGGCGCAGGGCTGCCGGGTCGTCGATGGTTTTCAGCAAGTCGTACATCGTCGTTCCAGTGTAGGAAAACTTACGCGCCCGCACTTCGTTACGCGCACCCGGTGTGAATCGTGCGCGGCGGCGGGCTTTCGCGTTTTTAACTCACCCGGTCGACGACCAGGTCAGCGAGCTCGGCCAGACGCTGCGCACGCGAGCCAAACGGCGCGAGTGCGTTGTGCGCGTCCGTGCGCAGCTGTGCGGCAAGCGCACGCGACGCGTCGAGCCCGATAATCGACACGTAGGTCGGCTTGCCGTCCTTCGCGTCCTTACCGGCGGTTTTGCCGAGCGTGGCGGAATCGGTCGTCACATCGAGAATGTCATCGACGACCTGAAACGCCAGGCCCACGGCTGCTGCATACACATCCAGCGAATTCATTGCGTCCGCCGAAGGCGTCGTGCCCGCCAGCGCGCCCATGCGCACCGAGGCGCGCAGCAGTGCGCCCGTCTTCATGCGGTGCATCGTTTCGAGCTGCGTGCGCGTGAGCGTATGGCCGACGCTCGCCAGATCGATCGCCTGGCCGCCGGCCATGCCGGTCGAGCCGCTCGCGAGCGCCAGTTCGCGCACGAGCGCCGCCTGTTGAAGAGGCGCCAGCACGGCGTCCGTCAGCGTGACGAAAGCCTGCGACTGCAATGCATCGCCGACCAGCAGTGCCGTCGGGTCGTCATACTGGACGTGTACCGTCGGCTTGCCGCGACGCAGCGCATCGTCGTCCATGCACGGCATGTCGTCGTGCACGAGCGAATAGACGTGAATCATTTCGAGCGCGCACGCCGCCGCATCGAGGCATTCGGCACGCGCATCCGTCAGTTCGCCGGCCGCATGCACGAGCAGCGGACGCACCCGCTTGCCGCCGCCCAGCACGGCATAGCGCATCGCTTCGTGAAGCGTGGCGGGTTCGGTCGTTTGTGCCGGCAGGTAATGATCGAGTGCCGTCTCGACGCGGTCGAGTACCGAGCGCATCCATTGTTCGAAAGTCATAGGTCGTCTCCGCTCTCCCCAGCGGCTGTGCCTGCGGCGTTCGTCGGCAGGGGCTTGAGCGTCTCGCCATCGAGAACGCGAACCTGCTGCTCGACCTTTTCCAGTTGTTGCTGGCAGAAGGCCACGAGCGCCGCGCCGCGCCGGTAGGCGGACAGCGATTCCTCGAGGCTCAGACTGCCGCCTTCCATGCGCCCGACAAGGCCTTCGAGTTCCGCCACCGCCGCCTCGTAGTTTTCGGGCAGCGGCACGCCGCTTGCGTCCTGCGCGGATGCTGCAGCGGTGTCGTTCGGTGCGGTCTTCGCCATGAGTCGTCGCAAAATTAAAACAAGTCGGACATTCTACGGCAAAAGCGCAAAACCCAACCCGGTCGTGGTCGCACGTCGACTAGCCGACAGCTTGCACCCGATAGAAAAAAACCGGTCGATTGCACGGCAAAATCGGGGGCTTTCGTAACAATTTTGACCCAAATCAGGCACTTAAGCGCCCCCCCGAAAGGGGAAACAGGTATAATTGCGGGCTCCCTAAATCGAATCTTCGATGGTTGGGTTGTTCACTGCTTTCACGTTTTCATCGGGAGTGGGAATGTCCAATCTGAGCAATGCATTGCAGCTAAAGTCTGTTCACAGCCAGCTGCCAGTCACGGCTTACTTTGACGAAGCGCTGCTTACGCGCGAAATCGACACCCTTTTCAGGAAAGGTCCTCGTTACATCGGCCACGATCTCATGGTGCCCGAAGCGGGGAATTATTTTGCCTTGCCGAGCGAGAGCGAGGGGCGTGTGCTCGTCCGTAACCAGCAGTCGCAGGTCGAACTGCTGTCGAACGTGTGCCGTCACCGCCAGGCGATCATGCTCAACGGCCGCGGGCAGACGCAGAACATCGTCTGCCCGCTGCATCGCTGGACGTATGACCTGAACGGTCAACTCCTCGGCGCCCCTCATTTCGCCGACAACCCCTGCCTGAATCTCGGCGCCACGCCGCTGCAAAACTGGCAGGGCCTGCTGTTCGAGTCGCAGGGGCGCAACGTCGCGAACGATCTGGCCGGGCTCGGCACGAAGCAGCATTTCGACTTTTCGGGCTTCATGTTCGATCACGTCGAAGTCCACGAATGCAACTACAACTGGAAGACCTTCATCGAGGTCTATCTGGAGGATTACCACGTCGCGCCGTTCCATCCGGGCCTCGGCAGCTTCGTCTCGTGCGACGACCTGACGTGGGAATTCGGCGAGTGGTACAGCGTGCAGACGGTCGGCGTCCACAAGGGTCTGGAACAGCCGGGCAGCCCGACGTACCGCAAGTGGCACGACGAAGTGCTGCGCTTTCGCAACGGCACGCCGCCGGAATTCGGTGCGATCTGGATGGTGTACTACCCGGGGATCATGATCGAGTGGTATCCGCATGTGCTGGTCGTATCGTGGCTGATTCCGCGCGGACCGCAGAAAACGACGAACGTCGTCGAGTTCTATTACCCTGAGGAAATCGCGCTCTTCGAGCGGGAATTCGTCGAAGCCGAACGCGCCGCCTATATGGAAACGGCTCGCGAAGACGACGAAATCGCCGAACGGATGGACGCCGGGCGTCGTGCGCTGATGGAGCGTGGCGAATCGCAGGTCGGCCCGTATCAGAGCCCGATGGAAGATGGCATGCAGCACTTCCACGAATTTCTGCGCCGCGAACTCGGCACGATCTGAAGAGCGGCAGGGCGGCGCCCTGCCCTCACTCCAACGCCATCGCCAGCACTCGCGCCACATGGATCGCATCAACGCCCGCGCCATCGTGGATCTGATGCCGGCAACTCGTGCCGTCCGCGACCATCACCGTATTGCCGTCGATCTTGCGCACCGCGGGCAGCAGTGACAGTTCCGCCATCGCTTGAGACGTCGCGTAGTGCTCCGCCTCGTAGCCGAAGCTGCCTGCCATGCCGCAGCACGACGATTCGACCGTCGACACATTCAGTTCGGGAATCCAGTTCAGTACGGTTTGCACGGGCGTGAACGCGTCGAAGGCTTTTTGATGGCAGTGGCCGTGCACGAGCGCCTGCCGCTTTGCCAACGGCTTCAACGCAAGCTGCAGACGGCCGGCTTTTTCTTCCCGCACCAGAAACTCTTCGAATAGAAAAGCCTGCTTCGAAAGCCGCTCAGCTTCCTCGCCGAAACCGTAATGGAGAAACTCGTCGCGCAACGATAGCAAACACGACGGCTCCAGTCCGACAACAGGTACGCCGCGCTCCACGAACGGCTTGAACAGATCGAGCATGCGCCGCGCTTCCTGCTTCGCTTCGTCGACCAGACCCGCAGCGAGGAACGTGCGACCACAACACACCGGCCGCTCGCCCTGTCGCGTGTTGAAGTGCACCGTGTAACCGGCCGCTTCCAGTACCTGCTGCCCGGCGCGCGCGTTTTCCGGCTCCATGTTGTTGTTGAACGTATCGACGAACAACAGCACTTCTCTCAGCGCACCGCCTTGAGCCAGTTTGCCCGCCACGGCGCCAGACAGAAACGATTTCCTGAAACGCGGCAACGTGCGTTCAGGCGCAAAGCCCACCGCGCGCTTCAACCACGCCGACAGCACCGGCACGTTGTCGGCCAGCGCCATCAACCCCGGCACGCGGCTCGCCGTTGCCGCATAGCGCGGCATGAAGGCCACCAGCCTGTCGCGCAGACCCAGGCCGTGGCTTTTGACGCGTGCCGCCCGCGCCTCGATCTTGAACCTGGCCATGTCGACGCCCGTCGGACAATCGCGCTTGCAGCCCTTGCATGAGACGCACAGATCGAGCGTGTCCTTGACCTCGTCGCTGGCGAGGCCCGCTTCGCCAAGCTGGCCGGAAATCGCCAGACGCAAGGTGTTCGCGCGCCCTCGCGTCACATGTTGTTCGTCCTTTGTCACGCGATAGCTCGGGCACATGGTGCCCGCGTCGAACTTGCGGCAATGGCCGTTGTTATTGCACATCTCGACAGCTTTCGCGAGCCCGCCTGACAGATCGTTGCCGCTGCCCGGCAGCGTCTCCTGCCCCGTCAACGGATCGCGTTCGACGTTCCATGCGGACCAGTCGAGCGCGGTCTCGATCCGAAGCACGTTGTAGCCCGGCGCAAAGCGGAAATTGCGCGCGTCGTCCATCTTCGGCGGACGCACGATCCTGTCGGGATTGAAGCGGTTATCCGGATCGAACAGTGCCTTGATCTCGCTAAACGCCTGATTCAGACGCGGCCCGTATTGCCACGCGACCCATTCGCCCCGGCACAAGCCGTCGCCGTGTTCGCCCGAATAGGCCCCCTTGTATTCGCGCACCAACGCAGCGGCTTCCTCGGCGATCGCGCGCATCTTGAGCGCGCCGTCGCGCCGCATATCGAGAATTGGCCGCACGTGCAGCGTGCCAACGCTCGCATGGGCATACCAGGTGCCTTCCGTGCCGTTCCGGTGGAACACCTCGGTCAGGCGGCTCGTGTATTCCGCCAGATGCTCGAGCGGCACCGCGCAGTCTTCGATGAAGGAGACCGGCTTGCCGTCGCCCTTCATGCTCATCATGATGTTCAAGCCCGCTTTACGGACTTCCCACAACGCTTTTTGTTCGTTCGCGGCAGGCATCTCGACGACCGAATCGGGCAAACCGAGGTCAGCCATCAGTTCGGTGAGCTGCCTGAGCGACGCGAGTTGCGCATCGCGGTCCTCGCCAGCAAATTCCACCAGCAGGATTGCTTGCGGTCGACCGACCAGCGCTTTCCCGATCACGGGACGGAAGGCGGGATTGTCCATCGCCAGATCGATCATGGTGCGATCGACCAGTTCCACCGCTACCGGCTTCAGCTTGACGACATGCTGCGTCAGATCCATCGCCTGCCAGAATGTCGGAAAGTTCACTACGCCTAGCGTTTTGTGCGTGGGCAGCGGCACGAGCTTCAGCGTCAATTGCCGGCTGAATGCAAGCGTGCCTTCGGAGCCGACCAGCAGATGGGCAAGATTGGCGATGCCGTCGTCGGTATAGGCGCGCGGGTTCTGGCAATCGAACAGGTCGATGTTGTAGCCCGCTACCCGACGCAAGACCTTTGGCACGCGCGCCGCGATTTCATCGCGCTCGCGCTGGGCAATCTGCTTCACGCCCTCGAATATCTGCTGCAGGCGTGCGCCTTGTGGCGCCTCGCGCAGCGAGGCAAAACGTGCTTCACTGCCATCGGCGAGAATCGCGTCGATGGCTTCGACGTTGTGAACCATGTTGCCGTATTCGATCGAGCGCGAGCCGCACGAATTGTTGCCCGCCATCCCGCCGATCGTGCATTGCGCGGCCGTCGAGACATCGACCGGAAACCACAGACCATGCGGCTTCAGCCATGCGTTCAGATGGTCCAGCACGATGCCCGGTTCAACCGTCACGGTGCACGCGTCAGCATCGAATGCAACGATGTTGTTCAGCCATTTGCTGGTATCGATTACCAGCGCCTCGCCGACCGTCTGCCCGCATTGGCTCGTGCCCGCGCCGCGCGCAAGCAGCGGCACTTTCTCGCTGCGCGCAATTTCCAGTGCGATGCGCAGATCGTCCTGATCTCGTGGCACCACCACGCCGATCGGGGTGATCTGATAGATCGACGCATCGGTCGCGTAACGGCCGCGGCTCGCGGCGTCGAATAACACGTCGCCACGCAAGGACTTGCGCAGATGCTGCGCGAGTGGCGTCGTCAGGCGCGCGGTGGAAGGAACCAGATGGATCGGCTTGACGAGTAAAGCGGAAGTGGGGTTCGTCATATCGTCGGTCTATGAGAAAGCGGCTAGTACAGCGTCAGGCTGACCAGCGGAAGGCCATCAATGCGTCCGCTCGCCGTGCCCGCGCTCCGCGGAAAAAACATTCCCGTGTACGAGCCAGTGGTGACGACCATCTCCGGCGTCACCGCGATACCACGCGACGTGGCGTGATTGACGAGCCATGTCAGCAGGCGCCGCGGATCACCGGCTGGATTGGCAGGTGTTGCCTTGACCACATCCTCCCCCTCGAAACTGAATTGCAACGACGGCGCTACAAACGGAAAGTCTTCCCGATACGGCGTAAATTCACCGACGATCAGCGCACCGTTGTTCTGCAGATCCGCCAGTTGCGCCAGCTTGTCGACGTTGGGCCACGCTGCATAACGGCTTGCCACGATCTCGATGGTCGCGCCGAACGAGCCGATGCCCGCGTGCACTTCCGCTTCGCTATAAGGTGTTGTCGAAGGCTCGAAGCGGCGACCGAAACGAAATGCGATCTCCAGTTCGAGCCCCAATGGCGCAAAAGCTTCGCGCGGTAGCCGTGCGCCATCGGCATGCAGATCGGGGGCAGGCAAAGGTGCCCCCTGAACCGGCCCGCTGTCCGACTTCGCGCCGATCTTCCAGCCGCCGACCGGCGCACCCAGTTCGCGCAGGATTGCGTGCTGGATCGCGTAGGCTGCGGCGCTGTCAGTGGGCGTTTGCTCCAGCGGCAACGCATTGAGCGTCAGGTGATTGCTGCGCGCCTCGGCGAGGCGTTGACTCAAAATTGTCGTCATGTTCTGCATGGCGTTTACGCACCTGCTCCCGTCGCGATGTGCGCTTTGTCGCCCACGTCGCGCTCGAACCTGCTTTCCGGCTGCATGCGGAACGCAAGCACCACGCCAATCGCCATCAACAACATGCTGCCGGCGAACGGCAATTGCCAGTTGCCGAAGTAGTCGATCAGAAATCCGCCGACCACCGGCGAGATGATCGCGGCCAACGCCGAGCCGGTGTTCATCATGCCGCTCGCGGTGCCCGAGTATTCCGGCGCGATGTCCATCGGGATCGCCCACATCGGACCGATCGTCATTTCGGCAAAGAAGAAGCCTGACGCGAGACACGTCATCGACAGATACAGGTTATGCGTGAACATCAACGGAATGAGCGAGAGCAGACAGAACAGCATGCACGCCGACACCATCCAGCTACGTGCGCGCTTCAGGCTGCGGGTACGTCTGAAGATCCAGTCGGTCACGATACCGCCGAGCGTGTCGCCGATCACACCGGCAAAAAACACGACCGATGCGAAGATCGCCGACTTTTTCAGTTCCAGGTGATAGCTGTGCAGGAAGTACTGGGGAATCCAGCTGAGGAACAGCCACAACGTCCAGCCGTAGCAGAAGTACACGATCGTGACCGGCCACATGCGGCGAAACAGTTTTCCCCACGGCACGTTGGTCGCTTTCGGCTTCGGCGGGGGCAAGACTTCGAGTTCCCCGGTCGTGATGCGCGGATGATCTTTCGGATGTTCGGTGAACGTGAACGACCACACCGCCACCCACAGCAGGCTAAACACGCCGCAGATATAGAACGATTCGCGCCAGCCCCAGGTCGCCATCACCAGCACGATCAGGCCGGGTGCAACCGCATTACCGATACGCGACGCCGCGTGTGTGATGCCCTGCGCGAAGCCACGCTTTTCTTTCGCGACCCAGCGCGCCATCGCGGAGGTCGCGGCCGGAAACGTGGCGCCTTCGCCGAAGCCGAGCAGCACGCGTGCGGCCAGCAACGAGACCAGCCCACCTGCAAGGCCGGTCAGCAAAGTCGCAACGCCCCAGATAGCGCCGCAAAAAATCAGCGTGCGCTTCGCACCGAAACGGTCACTGACCCAGCCACCGATGATCTGAAAAATCAGATACGGATACGCGAAGGCCGAAAACACCAGGCCCACTTCCGTATGCGAGAGCCCGAACTCCTTGCCGAAACCTGCCGCCGCGGTGCTGACGTTGACGCGGTCAAGGTAAGTGATGAAGTACATGATGCATAGCATCACTAGAACAATACTGGTCGCACTGCTTACACGAAACCGCTTCATCGTCTCTCTCCATTGCAGTCTGTCGACGGCGCGCCAGGAATGGCGCGCTGCGTCGTCGCCCGTCAGCGGCATACGCTGCGGGGACATTGCATGTTGCTGATGAGCCGCGTTCTATGCGCGGCTTCGTGAGAGAAGCGCTCTCTGCCTTCCCTCGCTGCGAGATGCCTGCTGCGTCGCTGCACGTCATTGAGTCATTGCGCTGATGCACCAGGCGCCGACGCGCTGAAACATTCAAGCCGCCGCTTTCAGCCCCGAGGCCTGCGTCGGCTCGCTCAACCACGCCATGGCGGCAGGCAGGCCGCTTTCCTTGAGCGGCACACCCGCGAGCTGCAGGCCCATTTCGCAACCGGCGAGCGTCGCCAGCAGCATCAGGTCGTTGCAGTCGCCCAGGTGGCCGATGCGGAACATGCGTCCTTTCATCTTGCCGAGGCCTGTGCCGAGCGACATGTCGAAGCGTTCATAGATGACCTTGCGCACCGCATCGGCATCGATTCCCTCGGGCATCATCACGCCGGTCAGCACAGGGCTATACACAGCCGGATCGGCACACTGAATCTCAAGACCCCATGCCCGCACCGCACGGCGGGTCGCTTCAGCGAGACGCGCGTGACGGGCGAACACGTTCTCGAGCCCTTCGCCGAGAATCATCTCCAGCGCCTCGTTGAGCCCGTATAGCAGATTCGTGTTCGGCGTGTACGGCCAGTAGCCGGTCTTGTTCATCTCGACGATGTCGCTCCAGTCCCAGAAACTGCGCGGCAGTCTGGCCTCTTTGCTGGCGGCGAACGCCTTTGGCGAGATTGCGTTGAAGCTGATGCCGGGCGGCAGCATCAAACCTTTTTGCGAGCCCGACACGGTGACGTCGACGCCCCATTCGTCGTGGCGATAGTCGGCGCAGGCGAGGCCCGAAATCGTGTCGACCAGCAGCAGCGCTGGATGGCCGGCGGCGTCGATCGCGCGGCGCACGGCGGCGATGTCCGAGGTGACGCCCGTGGACGTCTCGTTGTGCACGACGCATACCGCCCTGATCGCGTGCTGCGTGTCGGCGCGCAGACGCTCCTCGATCATTTGCGGCTGAACCCCACGCCGCCAGCCCTCGATACCGGGCAGGCCGAGAAACTCAGGCTTCAGCCCGAGACTTTCCGCCATCTTTTTCCACAGCGTCGCGAAGTGCCCGGTTTCGAACATCAGCACGTGGTCGCCGGGACTCAGCGTGTTCGACAACGCCGCTTCCCATGCACCGGTGCCGGAGGCCGGATAGATCACCACCGGTTGCTGCGTCTTGAAGATTTTCTTGATGCCTTCCAGCACCTTCAGACCGAGTTCGCCGAACTCGGGCCCGCGGTGATCGATAGTCGGGTAGCTCATCGCCCGGAGAATGCGATCGGGCACCGGACTCGGACCCGGGATCTGCAGAAAGTGACGGCCAGCGGGGTGAAAGTCTAGCTTGAGCATCTGTTTTCTCCTTTTGAATTTTGAATTCAAAAAACTATATCAGAGGAAAGGCGGCATTCCCAAGCCGAAAATTGGCTGCTGAGACCGGTGTTTACCCTCGCTATTAACTAATCTGCGCGCTTCCGATAAAATCCTGACTCATACGATGTTGAGGATTTTTGTATGCAAAATTCGAATTTCGACGTAGGTGTGGTCACTTCTCCGCTCATGCCAAAGGTCGAGCGCCAGCGCCTGCACGACACGGTGGTGGAGCACATTCGCCGCTTTATCGTCGAAGGGGTACTTGAACCGGGCAAGAAACTGAACGAGCGCGAGCTATGCGAAACGCTTGGGATTTCGCGCACGCCGTTGCGAGAAGCGCTGAAGGTGCTGGCTGCGGAAGGGCTGATCGAGATTTCGCCGAATCGAGGTGCGTCGGTATCGAAGATGTCGGTAGCGGAGTTGCGCGAGACCTTCGAATTGATGAGTGGTCTTGAAGCTTTTTCCGGAGAGCTGGCGGCAGAGCGGATGACGGCTGCCGAGCTTGCCGAGATCAAGGCGCTGCATTACGCGATGCTCGCCTGTCGCACGCAGAACGATCTGGCTGGCTACTACAGCCGCAACCAGGCAATTCACGACAAGATCAATGAAGCAGCACGGAATTCAGCACTGCGGCAAACGTACGTCGCCGTTAACCGGCGCTTGCAGGCGTTGAGATTCCGGTCGAATTTTCAGATCCCCAAGTGGGATAGCGCGATTCACGATCACGATGAGATGTTGAAAGCGCTCGAGGCGAGGGATGGGAAGAAGCTGAGCGCGATTCTCCGGCAGCATTTGCTCGACAAGCGGGATGCGGTTTTGCAGGTGCAATCGCGCGAAGAGATGGCTGCTTCGCCGCTGAAGGCTTAAGCGGTCTTTTGCCTTGGGCGGCGGCATGGATTGTGCGCTTGCGGCTCCAGAAACGGGAGAGCTGGGCGAATTAAGTATGCCGGAAACACCCCATATGATTTCGGCCCGTCTTTTTTTGTTTAGACTGGAAACGTCAGCCGGCCGCGCCGGAAACGCCAGTCTCAGGAGTCGTCATGCCGCACACTCACTACACCACGCTCATTTCCGCCACGAATCTTGCGGAACGGCTCGCTGCCGCGCCGGACAGCGTGCTGGCCTTCGATTGCCGTTTCGATCTCGCCGATACGGCCGCGGGCGAAACGGCCTGGGCTAAAGAACACATTCCCGGCGCGCAGTATCTGCATCTCGATCGTGACCTGTCCGGGCCAAAAACGGGTTCAAACGGACGCCATCCGTTGCCTGATCGCGCGAAGTTCATCGAAACGCTGGTTGCGTACGGGCTCACGAACGGCAAGCAGGTGGTCGCATACGACGCTCAGGGCGGCATGTATGCCGCCCGTTTGTGGTGGCTGCTGCGCTGGGTCGGGCACGATTCGGTCGCGGTACTCGACGGCGGCCTGGACGCCTGGCAGGCGGCGGGCCAGCCGCTCACGAAGGACGCACCGGCCAAAACGAAGGGCAACTTCACACCTGGCGCGCCGCTGTCGGTGACTACCGACACGCAGGCGATCCAGCGCAATCTGACCACGCATGAACTGATGGTGGTCGACGCCCGCGCGCCCGACCGGTATCGCGGCGAAAACGAAACAATCGACCCTGTCGGCGGCCACATTCCGGGCGCGCTGAACCGCTTCTTCAAGGACAATCTCACCGCCGACGGCCGCTTCAAGCCGGCGCATTCACTGCGCGAGGAATTCGGCGCGCTGCTGTCCACGACGGCGCCCGACCGCGTCGTGGTGCAATGCGGCTCAGGTGTGACGGCCTGTCACAATCTGCTGGCGATGGAAATCGCCGGGTTGCACGGCGCGTCGCTGTATGGTGGGTCATGGAGCGAGTGGGTTGCCGACCCGTCGCGTCCGGTAGCAACGGGCCCGAATCCTTAGGCAACATGTGAAGCGCCATTGCTCCCGGGCAATGGCGCGTTGTCGCGTCGCCCGGTCAGGTCAGGCCACGCCGTGTTGCCTGAACCAGGCCAACGCGCGCCGCCAGCCATCTTCCGCATCGGCCTTGCGATAGCTCGGCCGGTAGTCCGCGAAAAATGCGTGCCCGGCATCGTCATAGACAACGAACTGTGATCCACGTGCCGACGCGGGCCCCTGGGCAATCGCCGCTTTCATCCTGTCGAGCGTGTCCTGCGGAATGCTCTGGTCCTGCCGTCCAAAGAGGCCCAGCACGGGCACACGCAGGTCACCGACGCGATCGAGCGGATTCGTCGGCTGGGCGGCATTCGGTGTGCCGACCACGCGTCCGTACCACACCACTGCGGCCTTCAGGTGCGGATTGTGTTCCGCATAAAGCCACGCAATCCGGCCGCCCCAGCAGAAGCCATTGATACCAACCCGCTTCAGATCGCCGCCATGCTCGGCCGCCCATGCGACGGTCGCGTCGAGATCGCCCATGACCTGCGCGTCCGGCACCTTGCTCGCGATGTTGTCGTTGATCTGCTGTATCGACGTGTATACCGTCGGGTCGCCTTCGCGTTCGTACAGGTTGGGCGCAATCGCCAGGTAGCCGGCCTTGGCGAAACGGCGGCAGACGTCGGCAATATGCTCATGCACGCCGAAAATCTCATGGATGACGATGATCACCGGCAGATGCGTCTTGCCCTTCGGCTGCGCGCGATACGCCGGTACGATCGTGCCGCCCGAACGGACTGCAATCTCGCCAGCTTCGAGCCCTTCGTCATCGGTATGGATGGTCTGCGCCGAGACCGGCATCACGGCGGCGGCGAAGCCCGTGCCGAGCGCGGCCTTGATGAAGGTACGGCGATCGAAAGGAATGTGCGGGACCAGACTGTCGACATCAGGCTTCAGCATGCGAGCTCCTTGTGTGAACGGCATGGGAACGAAGACAGCAACCCTCTTGCATGGGACCGGAGTAACGCGCTAAAGCCCGAACTCCAGTCGACCGCAAGTGCCTTGCATGGGACCAGAGTAACGCGCTGAAGCGCGAACTCTGGTCGACAGGATACAACCGTCGCCATCCTGCCGCAGGAGCCCGCTGACCCCGTCGCGGAGCGCGGGAAACCTCAGTGAAGTTTGACGCGTGGCAGCGTCGAGCGACGCAGCCAGTGCGCGAACGTGTCGAGCACCATCCGCGGATAGCCGTGCAGCGCGGCAATATGCAGACGATAGAGCGACATGTACATGAAGCGCGCGAACAGTCCTTCGATCAGCATGTTGCCGCCGATCACCCCGCCCATCAGGTTGCCGACAGCGCTGAAATGCCCGAGCGACACCAGTGAGCCGAAGTCGCGATAGGTGAATTCCGGCAACGGACGGTTCTCGAGGCGCGCCGCGAACGACTTCATCAGAAAACTCGCCTGCTGGTGCGCCGCCTGGGCGCGCGGCGGCACGTTGCGCTCGTTACCCGGCCACGCGCACGCCGCGCAATCGCCGAGCGCGAAAATGTTGTCGTCGGTTTCCGTTTGCAGCGTGCGGCGCACGACGATCTGGCCCAGCCGGTTCACTGGCAGACCGTCCAGTTCGCCGAGAATCGGAGGCGCCTTGATGCCGGCCGCCCACACTGTCAGATCGGCGCGAATCGTTTTGCCGCTCGCGGTTCGCACGATACCGGGCGCCACTTCCGCGACCGTCTCGCCGGTCATGACTTTTACGCCGAGCCGCGTCAGCAGTTCGGCGGTGGCCGTCGAAACACGCTCCTGCAACGCGGGCAGAATCCGTGAGCCCGCCTCGATCAGCACGATACCGACGTCATGACGCGGATCGAGCTTGTGCAACCCGTACGCCGACAATACCTGCGCGGTGTTGCGCAGCTCGGCCGACAATTCCACGCCGGTCGCGCCGCCGCCGACAATCGCGACCTGAATGCGCGGTTCCCCGGAAGCCGATGTCCCCGGCCCGGACTCGACGCGCTCGTGCACCTGATGCTCCGCGCGCATGCAGGCCGCGATGAGGCGCTTGCGAAAGCGCTCGGCCTCGCTCACGGTATCGAGTGCGATCGAAAATTCAGCCGCGCCCTTCACACCGAAGAAAGCCGTCGTGCTACCGATCGCGATGATCAGGGTGTCGTACTCGAGGTCGCGCGGGGGAAGCAGTTCGGCGCCGTCATCGTCCGCGACGGCCGAGAGCGTGATGCGCTTCGCCGCACGGTCGATCCCGGCAAGCTCGCCCTGCTGGAACTCAAAGCCGTGCCAGCGCGCCTGTGCGGCGTATTCGAGCTCCTGCGTGAACGGATCCATGCTGCCCGCCGCCACCTCATGCAGCAGCGGCTTCCAGATGTGCGTGGGATAGCGGTCGACCAGCGTCACCTGCGCTTTTGCCGCGTGTCGCTTGCTGGGCGAAGCGTAGCGATCGCCCAGACGTGTCGCCAGTTCAAGACCACCTGCCCCGCCACCAACGATAATGAAACGATGCATCGAGACTCTCCGTGCTAACCGGGGGTTGTGCGTCGCGGACGGCGCACGCTGCCAGTAACACGCCGTCCATTACCGATTGTCAGCGAGCAATGCGCTTTGTCACAAGCTGTCAAATCACATGTGTGACATGCGCACGACGATATCGGCGTGCGCGGGCGCTGAAGCGGGCTCAAGCCCGCGCCTGATCAGTGCGCCTCTTCCCAGTTCGCGCCCGCGCCCACTTCAGCGACGAGCGGCACCTTCAGCCCGGCCACGCCGCACATGAGTTCGGGCAGACGTTTGCGCACTTCGGAGAGTTCGCTGTCCGGCACTTCGAGGATCAGTTCATCGTGAACCTGCATGATCATCCGCGTGTCGATCTTCGATTGTTCGATCCAGTCCTGCACGGCAATCATCGACAGCTTGATGAGGTCGGCCGCGGTACCCTGCATCGGTGCGTTGATCGCCGCGCGCTCCGCCGCCTGACGGCGCGGGCCGTTGCCCCCGTTGATCTCCGGCAGCCACAGGCGCCGCCCGAACACCGTTTCGACATAACCCTTCGATTTGGCGCTCAGACGCGTTTCGTCCATATAGCGCGCGACGCCCGGATAACGCTGGAAATAGCGGTCGATATACAGTTTCGCCGCGTCGCGCGTGATGCCGAGGTTGGACGCGAGGCCAAACGCACTCATCCCGTAGATCAAACCGAAGTTGATCACCTTCGCGATACGGCGCTGGTCGTTCGAGACTTCGATCGGCGTCACGGTGAATACTTCGGCGGCCGTCGCCCGGTGGATGTCTTCGCCCTGCGCGAACGCGCGCAGCAACGACTCGTCGCCGGAAATGTGCGCCATGATGCGCAGCTCGATCTGCGAATAGTCGGCCGACACGAGCTTGTGGCCAGGCTTCGCGATAAACGCTTCACGAATACGCCGGCCTTCGGCTGTGCGAACCGGAATGTTCTGCAGATTCGGATCGTTCGATGCAAGCCGGCCCGTGACTGCAACGGCCTGCGCGTAGTTCGTATGCACACGGCCCGTCTGCGCGTTCACCATGCGCGGCAGCTTGTCGGTGTAGGTCGACTTCAGCTTCGACAGCCCGCGGTGTTCGAGCAGGATCTTCGGCAACGGATAGTCTTCGGCGAGCTTCTGCAGCACTTCTTCATCCGTCGAAGGCGCGCCGCTCGGCGTTTTCTTGACAACCGGCAGTTCCAGCTTCTCGAAGAAAATCTGGCCGATCTGTTTGGGCGAGCCGAGATTGAATTCGCCGCCGGCGAGCACATACGCTTCGGTTTCGAGTTCGATGAGACGCGTCGCGATCTGCCCGCTTTGCACGCGCAGCTTTTCGGCGTCGATCAGCACACCCGTGCGCTCCATCTTGCGCAATACGCGGGACGTCGGCAGTTCGATCGCGCGATACACGTGATCGAGGTCTTTCTCCACGGCGATCTGCGGATACAACGCCTGATGCAGACGCAACGTGATGTCTGCATCTTCAGCGGCGTATTCAGCGGCCGTTTCGAGCGCGACTTCGTCGAAACCGATCTGGCTTGCGCCCTTGCCTGCCACCTCCTCGTACTTGATCGTCTTCAGACCGAGATGGCGCAGCGCGAGGCTGTCCATGTCATGCGGGCGATGCGACTCCAGCACATACGACTGCAGCAGCGTGTCGTGCTCGATGCCGTTCATCTCGATGCCGTAGTTCGCGAGCACCTGTTCGTCGTACTTCATGTGCTGGCCGACCTTCTTCCTGTCGGCGTTTTCGAGCCACGGTTTGAGTTTCGCGAGCACTTCGTCGCGCGGCAACTGCACCGGCGCATCCGGCCCGCGATGCGCGACCGGAATATACGCGGCCTTGCCCGGCTCGACCGCCACCGACAGGCCGACGAGCTGCGCCGTCATCGGATCCAGCGACGTGGTTTCCGTATCGAACGCGGTGATCTCAGCGGCTTCGATCTTCGCGAGCCACGCGTCGAACTGTTCCCACGTCTGCACCGTGTCGTATTCGCGCTCGCCCGGCGCCTCGATGGTGGGCGCGGGTGGCACGTCGGTCTCGGGACCTTCCACCGCGTCGGCGATTTCCACTTCGCGCAGCCACGTCTTGAAGCCGTGGCGCGTGAACACGTCGCGCAGCTCCTCGCGCGATTCCGGCCGCGCCGGCAGCGTATCGGCGATCGACACCACCTGGTCCGCCAGGTCGCAGTTCGTATCGACCGTGACGAGCTTTCTCGCCATCGGCAGAAAATCGAGCGCCCGGCGCAGATTGTCTCCTACCGCACCTTTGATTTCGTCCGCATGTGCCACGATGCCATCGAGCGTTTCGTATTGCGTGAGCCACTTGATCGCTGTTTTCGGGCCGCACTTCTCGACGCCAGGCACGTTGTCGACGGTATCGCCGATCAGCGACAGATAATCGACGATCCGCTCCGGCGACACGCCGAACTTCGCGAGCACGCCCGCGCGGTCGAGCGTTTCGTTCGTCATCGTATTGATGAGGGTGACATGATCCGTCACGAGCTGCGCCAGGTCTTTATCGCCCGTCGACACGACGACGTTCATGCCGTATTTTGCGGCCGCACAGCACAGCGTGCCGATGACGTCGTCGGCTTCGACGCCTTCGATCATCAAAAGCGGCCAGCCCAGCGCGCGCACGGCGACGTGAATCGGCTCGATCTGTTTCGCCAGATCCTCGGGCATCGAAGGCCGGTTTGCCTTGTAGTCCGGATACCAGTCGTCGCGAAACGTTTTGCCCTTTGCATCGAACACGCACGCGCTATACTCTGCCGTAACTTCCTTGCGCATGCGGCGAAGCATATTGATCATGCCGTACAGCGCACCCGTCGGCCCGCCGTCGGGACCACGCAGATCGGGCATCGCATGGTAGGCTCGGTACAGATAACTCGAACCGTCCACCAGTAGCAGGGTCTTACCTTCCAGCCCAGTTACCAGCCTGGCATTCCGATCAGTTTCAAGGACTCGTTCTTCGGGCATTATGAACAAAAGAAAAGTGATTCCGAGTCTGCGATCACTCGCAGATCAAGAGCGCGCGACAGCCAAGAAGGCCCGCGCGTCGTGGCAGATGTTCACGATTATGGCAGAGTTTATCGAGGCGACCGAGTACCTCTCGGAGATCCGCCCGGCTGTCAGCATCTATGGTTCAGCGCGCCTGAAACCGAACTCGCCGTACTACAAACTCGCCACGCAGATCGCGCGAAAACTGTCCGACGCGGGCTTCGCCGTGATCTCCGGCGGCGGCCCCGGCATCATGGAAGCGGCCAACAAAGGCGCGCATGCGGGCAAGGCGCCTTCGGTCGGCCTGAACATCGAACTGCCGCACGAGCAGTCGGGCAACCAGTGGCAGGACATCTCGCTGCGCTTTCGCCACTTCTTCACGCGCAAGGTTACGTTCGTGAAGAACTCGGACGCCGTGATCGTGATGCCCGGCGGCTTCGGCACACTCGATGAACTGGCTGAAGTGCTCACGCTGATCCAGACGAAGAAGTCGCGGCATGTGCCGATCATTCTCGTCGGCGGCGAGTTCTGGAGCGGCCTGCTCGGGTGGTTCAAGGAAGCGCTCGTGCCGATGGGCCTCATCAATCCCGACGACATGAACCTGATGCAGGTGATCGACGAGCCGGAACAGGTGCTCGAAGCCGTGCTCGCGTTCTACGAAGATCGCGACGAAGGCGAACATCCCCCGGCGAAGTCCGACGAAGACCGCATGTTTTATCTTTGATGTCGATGGGCGGCCGCGTGCCGCCCTCTTCATGGCTTCGTGATCTTCGCGGCTTTACGGGCCATGCCCTCATGCAGCCCCGGCCTGCGACTCGAGCCAGCGGCAGAACTGCGCGACGAGCGGGGCTTCGGCCACTTCGCGCCGCGCGACCCACCAGTAACCGCGCGCATCGATGCGCGGGCCGTCGAGCGGCAATACTAGACGCCCCGACGCCAGTTCCTCCGACAGCAGCGGCAACGGCCCAAGCGCCACGCCAAGACCGTCCACCGCGGCCTGTAACGCCAGATAGAAGTGATCGAACGACTGCTTCTTGCGGCACTTCGCCTTGACGCCCGCGGCGGCGAGCCAGTGACGCCATGCATCCGGGCGCGTATCTGAATGCAGCAGCACGTGCTTCGCGAGATCGTCGGCGACGTTGATCGGCGAGCGCTGCAGCAGTGCCGGACTGCACACCGGTATCTCCGCCTCATCCAGAAAGTGGCCGCTGGCACAGTTGGCCCAGTGCGCCGGTCCGCGTCGCACGGCCACGTCGAAGTTCTCCAGCGCTTCAACGGGCGCGTTCGATGTCGCGAGACGCAACTCCACGCTGGGCGCGATACGCTGAAACTGGTTCAGGCGCGGCAACAGCCACTTCATCGCGAAGGTCGGTAGCGCGTTCACACGCAGCACATGCACGACGCCCGTATCGCGAAGCTGCTCCGTCGCGACTGCAATGCTGTCGAACGCGGCCTGCACGGTGGCGAGGTAGCGGCGCCCGTCTTCGGTGAGCCGCACGCGCTTGCCGTTGCGATGAAATACCTGCACGCCGACCCACGCCTCGAACGCCGCCACCTGACGGCTGATCGCACCGTGCGTCACATGCAGTTCGTTCGCGGCGGCAGTAAAGGTTTCGTGCCGCGCGGCGGCTTCAAACGCGCGCAGCGCGGAAAAGGGAGGAAGTTCACGGGCCATGCTTGTGATTCTAGATCACAAGACGACGCTGTAAAAATCGTTTTGCGCGGCGTGTGAAGCGCGATAACCTCGACAGCTTCAGACTTCACCCGCAATGACATATGGATCACGATACGTCCACCACCCGATCCGCGCCGGCACCAGGGCCGGTCGCCCTGTTTCTCGGCTTTCTTAACCTCGGATTCATCTCGTTTGGTGGCGCGCTACCGCACGCGCGACACATCGTCGTCGAAAAACGGCGCTGGCTGACTCCCGCCGAATTCACCGACCTGCTGGGCCTGTGCCAGTTCCTGCCCGGCGGAAATGTCATTAACCTTTCGGTCGCGATCGGCATGCGATATCGAGGCCTGTCCGGTGCGCTGGCTGCCCTGCTCGGCCTGATCGCGGGCCCTTCGCTCGTCGTGATCGCACTCGGCGTGCTGTACGAACACACGCAGAACGACCTGCACGTGAAGCATCTTTTCGCCGGGCTCGCCGCTGCCGCAGCGGGGCTCCTTGTTGCGATGTCCGTGAAAATCCTGCTGCCGTTGCGACGCAATCCTGTCGCGCTGGCCATCGCGGTGCCTGGCTTCATCGCGATCGCGATCATGCGTTTACCACTGCTCCCCACGATGCTCGTTCTCACCGCGCTCAGCATCGTCATCGCTGTGAGGGCCGCACGATGACCGATACCCTCATCTCGCTCGGCGTGATTTTCGGGCAGCTTTCGCTGCTTGCGTTCGGCGGCGGCAATACGATTCTTCCCGAGATGCAGCGACAGGTCGTCGACGTGCATCACTGGATGCCGGCGAGCGAATTCAGCGCATTGTTCGCGCTTGCCCAGGCCGCGCCGGGCCCGAACCTGATGGTGGTGACGCTCGTCGGCTGGCACGTTGCGGGATGGGCCGGCATGCTGGTCGCGTCCATCGCGAAGTTTGGACCGTCTTCGATCGTGACGATCCTTGCGTTACACGCATGGGAGCGCTTCAAGGACCGGCCATGGCGGACGATCGTGCAAAAGGCGCTGGTGCCCGTGACTGCGGGCATCGTCGCGGCGAGCGCCATGCTGATCGCGCAGGCGTCCGATACGACGTGGATCGCGTGGGCAACAACAGGCGTGTGCGCCGCGCTTGCATGGCGCACACGTATCCATCCGTTGTGGTTGCTGGCCGCCGGCAGCCTGATCGGGCTGACAGGATTCGGCCAGCTTTAATCCGCGCTATGCCCCGCTATTTCCTGCTATTGCGGGCTGCAAACTGCGCGCCATGGCGCGTTACTGGAACGCAACCTCGGCGAAACTGCGAAGCTTGCGGCTGTGCAATCGGTGCAGTCCGTTCGTGCGCAGTATCTCCATCGCCTTGACGCCGATCCGCAGATGCTGGTCGACCTGCCCTCGATAGAACTGGTCGGCCATGCCGGGCAGTTTGAGTTCGCCGTGCAGCGGCTTGTCCGACACGCACAGCAGCGTGCCGTATGGCACGCGAAACCGGAAGCCGTTCGCTGCAATCGTCGCGCTCTCCATATCGAGCGCGATCGCGCGGCTTTGCGACAGGCGCAGCACCGGTTCGCGGTGATCGCGCAGCTCCCAGTTGCGGTTATCGACGCTCGCCACCGTGCCCGTGCGCATCACGCGCTTCAGCTCGATGCCCTCGAGCTTCGTGACTTCAGCGACCGCGCGTTCCAGCGCGACCTGCACTTCCGCGAGCGCCGGAATCGGCACCCATAGCGGCAGATCGTCGTCGAGTACGTGATCTTCGCGCACATAGCCGTGCGCGAGCACATAGTCGCCAAGCCGCTGCGTGTTGCGCAAACCGGCGCAATGGCCGAGCATGATCCACGCATGCGGACGCAGCACGGCGATGTGATCGGTGATCGTCTTCGCGTTCGAAGGCCCAACGCCGATGTTGATCATCGTGATGCCGCTGCCGTCGGCGCGCTTCAGGTGATACGCGGGCATCTGCGGCAGACGCGGCGGCGCATTGCCCTCGTCCTGCTGCTCGCCGACGTTCGCGTTGTACGTGACCACGTCGCCGGGCTCGACAAACGATGTGTATTCGCTGCGATACGCGCGCAGGTCTTCGTCGTCGGTGGCGGTCATCATCGTGCGGCCGAGCTTCACGAATTCGTCGATGTAGAACTGATAGTTCGTGTACAGCACGTAGTTCTGCACGTGCGTGGGCGACGTCGCCGTGTAATGCTTCAGACGATGCAGCGAGAAATCGACGCGCGCCGCCGTGAACAGCGCAAGCGGATGCGGCTCGCCCGGTGGCGGTTCGTACGTGCCGTTCACGATGCGATCGTCCAGCGAAGCGAGATCGGGTGTGTCGAACACATCGCGCATCGCGAGCAGGTGGTCGCGATCGAGGTCGCCTTCCAGATGAATGCCTTCGGCAAACGCGAAGTGAACCGGAATCGGGTACTGCGACACGCCGACTTCGATTGCGACATGATGGTTCTTCGTGAGCAGGCGAAGCTGTTCGCGATAGTAGTTGCCGAACAGATCCGGGCGTGTAACGGTCGTTTCAAAGCTGCCCGGGCCGGCCACAAAACCGTACGAGCGGCGCGAATCGACGTGCGTATTGACCTCGGTGCGGATGCGCACGAACGGATAGCACGCGCGCACGCGGCGCTCGAACGGCTCGTTGCGGCGATAGCGCGCGAACGCGTCGCGCAGGAACGATGTGTTGGCTTCGTAAATGGCGGACAGGCGCGTGACCGCTTCGGTGGCGTCTTCGAATGACTCGGTCGGGAAGTCGCTGGCCGGCGTCTGCACAGTGCGCGGGTTCGTGTCGTAATTCATCTTCATCGCCTCATTTGATGAGATGACATTACCACGGAAATTACACGTCCAGATGTGGCAACCCGCACGCGGGAAGGGTACTGAAAATCCCGGCGGGTGTCGCGAAAGCAGCGCAAAATAAGGCGGTCACGCCCTTCTGGCAGGTGGGATTTGCTAGAATCGGGGCACCTACCCGGAGAATTACCATGAAGCCGCTCCTTCCCGTCGCCGTTGCGCTGACGCTCGCCTTTAGCGGCGTCGCGACGGCCGCGCAGCCTGCCGTCGACGCCCAGGCTGCCGCCGAGGCCCACGCCGCCAACGAACGGGCCGGTTTGCCGGATCTGGAGGCGATCAACCGCCCAGCCGCGGAAGTCAGCTCCAAGGTGGAAATCAACCAGCCGCGCACGCCGAGTTTCTACGAACGCAGCGGTAACGGCACCGAAATCACCGAATACCGCGACAAGGGCAAACCGGTCGAAATCGACGTGCATTCGAACTTCGGCACGCGCTACCAGATGAGCGCACCGCTCGACACGTCGCCGCAGGTACGTGACAACGGTCGCGCCAGCACGCGCCTGCCGTCGGTCAACCTGCACTATTGATCGTGCAGCGGCAGCGCGCGTGCGCTGCCTGCCTGCATGCCCGGATGGATGGCGTGCGTGAGGTGCGCCGGCCCCCGGTTTCGTCTGCGATCGTTCCGAATGTACTGGCCACACGCGCCAGTCCGACCAACCTGATTCCATCATTCCCGCATGGCCGTCTTCACCGCTGTCACCGACACCCAACTCGCTCACTGGCTGCGTCATTACGATCTCGGCGAAGCCGTCGATTTTCGCGGCATCCAGTCCGGCATCGAAAACAGCAATTTCTTTCTGACGACGACGCGCGGCGATTACGTCCTCACGATTTTCGAAAAACTGACGGCGGAACAATTACCGTTCTATCTGGATCTGATGCGCCATCTGGCCGCCCACAAGGTGCCCGTGCCGGACCCGATGCCGCGCGATGACGGCGCGCTCTTCGGCCTGCTGCACGGCAAGCCCGCGGCGATCGTCACGCGCCTCGAAGGCGCACCGGAACTCGCGCCGCGCGAGGAACACTGCGTCGAAGTCGGCCAGATGCTGGCGCGCATGCATCTCGCCGGCCGCGATTTCCCGAACCATCAGCCGAACCTGCGCAGCCTCGACTGGTGGCAGGAAACCGTGCCGGCGGTGCTGCCGTTTCTGACCGGCGCGCAACGCGAACTGTTGAGCACGGAACTCGCCCATCAGCAGGCGTTCTTCGCCTCGGACGACTATGCCGCGCTGCCCGAGGGCCCGTGCCACTGCGATCTCTTCCGCGATAATGTGCTGTTCGCGCATGCGGCGCCCGAAAGCGGCCACGACGTGCGCCTTGGCGGCTTCTTCGACTTCTACTTTGCCGGCTGCGACAAGTGGCTCTTCGACGTCGCCGTGACCGTGAACGACTGGTGCACCGATCTCGCCACAGGCGCGCTCGACATGCCGCGCGTCGAGGCAATGCTGCGTGCGTACCAGACCGTGCGTCCGTTCACCACGCAGGAAAACCGTCACTGGGGCGACATGCTGCGTGCGGGCGCATACCGTTTCTGGGTCTCGCGCCTTTATGACTTTTACATGCCACGTGCAGCTGAAATGCTGAAGCCGCACGATCCTGGCCACTTCGAACGCATTCTTCGTGAGCGCCTGTCCGGCGTTGCACTTCCAGGCATCCACACTCCATGCAACTGATCGAAGTTCCCGCGAAAACCGGCTACGTCTGGTTCCGGCAGGGTATCTGGCTGTTCCGCAAGAATCCGCTCGCGTTCCTGACGCTGTTCTTCACGTATCTGCTCGCGATGATGCTGATCTCGCAGATTCCCGTCATCGGCGGATTTCTGCCGCTCGTGTTCATTCCGGGCGTGGCGGTCGGCTTCATGGCGGCGTGTCGTGACACGATCGCGGGCAAGCCGGTTTTTCCGACGATTCTCGCCGACGGTTTCCGCTCGTACGGCAGCACGGCCGCGAAGCGGCTCGCCGCGCTCGGCCTGCTGTACGTAGTGGCGATGGCGCTCGTGCTGGGCGGCTCGGCGCTCGCCGACGGCGGCACGTTGCTGAAAGTGATGATCGGCGCCGCCTCCATGGAGCCGGAGGCGATGGCCAGCAGCGATATTCCGCTCGGCATTCTGGCCGCGCTCGCGTTCTACATTCCGGTCGCGATGCTGTTCTGGTTTTCGCCCATCCTGATTACGTGGCACGAAGTGCCGCCCGTGAAGGCGATGTTCTTCAGCCTCGTGAGCTGCTGGCGCAATCGTGGCGCGTTCATCGTCTTCGGCGCGCTGTGGTTTGCGATGGCGATCACCGTTTCGCTTGGGCTGTCCACGCTGATGCAGGCGCTCGGCGCCGGGGAATACGCGTTTGTCGTGCTGATGCCCGCGACGATCGTCGTCACCACGATGCTGTACTGCTCGTTTTATGCCACGTATCGCGGCTGTTTCGGCATCCAGTCGCCTGAAACGCCGGGCTCACCCACTACGCCAGCAGCCTGAAACCGCGCCGCCGCGACGTGCAGTTCGCTGGAAACCGCACCCGCGGCGCGCCGAATCGAACCGCTCGCATCGTCGCGGCTCGCCGCTACTTGGGACGCAAGCCACTCGCAAGCCATCCGCGATTGGTGCACAATGATTTGCGCGCGATTGATTAGCGCACACTTTCTGGACGGTAAGCACCATGACCCAGCGCCCGGTTTTCCCTTTCACGCTCGACGAGCAGCTTTGCTTCGCGCTCTATTCGACTTCGCTTGCGATGACGAAAGCTTATAAGCCCATCCTCGAAAAACTCGGGCTGACCTATCCGCAATACCTGACCATGCTGGTGCTCTGGGAATCCGACAACATCACGGTCAAGGACATCGCTAGCCGCCTGAATCTCGATTCGGCGACGGTCACGCCGCTGCTCAAGCGCCTCGAGACGCAGGGCTATATCGAACGTGCACGCGGCGTGAGCGACGAGCGGCTCGTCTATATCCGGCTCACGAAGGCGGGCGCGGCGCTCAAACGCACCGCCCGTGAAGTGCCGGCCGAAATCTTCTGCGCAACGCAGCAGACACCCGAATTCCTCCTCAAATTGCGCGACGACCTGACGCGCCTGCGCACCACCCTCAACGACTACAACGAAAGCTAGCCGCCTGTTGCCTGGCGACGCTTCGAAAAATATCCAAATTAGTTTGCACACAAATGATTTGTGTACTATCTTAACGACACGCCAGATCGATGGCGACCGCCACCCACTGCGTGGCACCTACTTTCAAGGAGCAACACCATGAGCGTACTTTACAAGGCAACGGCAACGAGCACCGGTGGACGTGATGGTCGCGCGGTATCGTCGGACAAGGTGCTGGACGTGAAACTGGCCGCACCGCGCGAACTCGGCGGCAACGGCGCCGAGGGCACGAACCCGGAGCAGTTGTTCGCAGCCGGTTATTCGGCATGTTTCCTGAGCGCGATGAAATTCGTCGCTGGCCAGCGCAAGCAGGCGGTTCCGGCGGATACGACCGTCACGGCGGAAGTCGGTGTCGGCCCGAACGACAAGGGCGGCTTCGCACTGGATATCGAACTGCGCGTCTCGCTGCCGGGCCTCGCCGCCGACGCAGCACGTGAACTCGTCGATGCCGCTCATCAGGTGTGCCCGTATTCGAACGCAACACGCAACAACGTGGCAGTGCGTCTGCAGATCGTCTGAGCGCCGCCTTGCGTTGCAGCGTGCAGTAAAAGATTGCCGGCGCGGCGCCCTATGGGCGCCGTTGACCGACTATGCGGCGTTCAGCTTCAAGGGTATTGTCAGTACAGCAGGTCGTATGGGCGATGATCTGATCGTGCTGCACGACAATCCGCGCACCTGCATCCCCAAACTGGCGGCGCAACCCGTGCGCGCATGCTGCTGCACGATTTCGATTTTTCGGTGGATAACGATGGATGGCAGTGGGCGGCATCGACTGGGTGCGACGCGCAACCCTGATTCCGGATATTCAATCCGGTAACGCATATCGAGCGCTATTTGCCTCAACTGTCCGACGTATCCACGAAGTGGATCCATGCGCCATGGATGGCGAAAACCGGACAACTGAAAAAATGAAGCGTGACGTTGGGAAAAGACTATCCATCACCGGCGGTCGACCATGCCGAAGCGCGTCAGCGCACGCTGGCCCGCTTCGGAAAGCGACCTGATACTGCGGCAAAGCTTTACTACAAGGCACGCGGCCGGGCACTGAAAAAAAGCTTAGTGCTGGCTCATCCACGACGGCTGGCGGCGATTCGCTTCGCGATCCAGCTTGCGCATGCGATATTCGAGGTCGTGCAGATCGGTGGCTTCGGCGAGATACTCGTCGTTGTATTCTTTGGCGATCTGGTCGGGCGATTTCGTCAGGAACAGGAACAGGCGGGTCAGCAGGTACATGGTCAACTCCGAAAATGATCCAGGGCTTTACCCTAGTGGATAACCCTTATTATAGGGAAAACCCTGATCGTTTGCCATGTTTATCTGATGCGACCGTTGGACGCGCGCTACGCCGGTCGTGCGGCCGCCGCGTGCAACGGCACGTGGGCCGGTGCCGCTTCGGTTACGCGGCGCTGATAGCGGAAGAATTCCCACAGCAGCGCGCATGCATCCGGCCCTTTTGACGAGTGGAACGGAACGGCGTCGTCGCCGCCACTCCACGCGTGTCCGAGGCCCTGCACACGGCACAGACGCACCACGCGCCGGCCGCCCTTGATGTAGTCGCGCGTCACGACACCGGCTTTCCGTTCCTCGCGCACTTCGCCGACGCGCAGCTCGCCGCTCGCGTCGAGCACGCCGTTCAGGCGCGCGAACTGGATCGCGAGCTGCTCGGCATTTTCCGGCGCCACGACGTGATCAGAATCGCCGTGGACGATGATCGCCGGCATGCCGGGATAGGCGTCGATATCGACGGCGGCATCGACGAGCATGACTGGATGCTGACGGGCTCCGCGCCGCATCACATCCATCGCGGTGATGCCCGAACGCGCTTCGCCCATGGCCGGACCGGAGTGCAGCCCGACCGCGGCGAAACGCTCGGGATAGAGAAGCGCCAGCAGCGAGGCAAGCCCCGCGCCCGCCGACAGACCCGCCACATACACACGCTCGCCGTCGAACCGGTAGGTCGCCACCAGCGTATCCACGAGCGATACCACCGCGCGGGCCTCCGCGCCGCCCGCCTGCTCGCCGGCGTCGTACCAGTGCCAGCAGCGATGGGCATGAACATGCTTCGACTGCTCCGGATAAACGACCGCAAAACCGAAACGATCGGCGAGCAGGTTCATGCGCGTGCCTTCGGCGAATTCGTCGATCGACTGTGTACAGCCGTGCAGCATCACGACGAGCGGCAAACCCTCGAGCGCGCGACCCGGTGGGACATACAGGCCATACGACAGATGATTGACGAGACGCCCCGGCGCCACCGGCGCGGAATGGAACGAGCGCGTCCAGTCGCCGCTCGCCCATGCGGCGGCGCGCGGCCGCACGCGTGATTCACGCG
>NZ_CAJQYY010000024.1 GCF_907164575.1 Paraburkholderia gardini | reverse complement strand
TGGCCGCGCCGGACGGCGCGGCCACGATCGTCCCGCGCGAGGAAATCGCCGAACGTATCCGCCAGGAAGTGACGATTTACGGCATCCGCATCGACATCGCGGAAGAGCTCACGCGCCTCACCGCGCATCTGAACGAAACGCGTCATGTGATCGAGAAGGGCGGCAAGGTCGGCAAGCGCCTCGACTTCATGATGCAGGAACTGAATCGCGAGGCGAACACATTGGGATCGAAGGCGGCCGCGAAGGAACTGGCCGATTCGTCGATGACGCTGAAGCTCCTCATCGAGCAGATGCGCGAACAAGTACAAAACCTGGAGTGACACGCCCATGACTGGCCAGACACGCGAAGGCAGCGCGCAGCACAACCCGTACGCCGGCGCTTATCCGGGCAACCTGTTCATGGTCGTGGCGCCGTCCGGCGCGGGCAAGTCGACGCTCGTGAACGCGCTGCTCGCGAAAGATCCGCAGATCCGTCTGTCGATTTCGTACACGACGCGCTCGCCGCGTCCGAAGGAACAGGGCGGTCAGCACTATCACTTCACGACGGTCGACGATTTTCTGTTGCGTCACACGCAGGGTGAGTTTCTCGAAAGCGCGGAAGTGCACGGCAACTACTATGCGACCTCGCGCGTGTGGATCGAGGAACAGATGAAAAGCGGCCACGACGTGCTGCTCGAAATCGACTGGCAAGGCGCGCAGCAGGTGAAAAAGCAGTTCCACAATGCCGTCGAGATTTTCATTCTGCCGCCTTCGCTCGATGCGCTCGAAGAGCGTCTGAAGAAGCGTGGCCAGGACGAGCCGAACGTGATTACGCGCCGTCTGCTTGCCGCGGGTAGCGAGATGGCGCACGCCGCCGAAGCCGAATACGTGGTGATCAACGAGAACTTCGATCGCGCGCTCGCCGAGCTGCAATGCCTCGTCGCGGCGACGCGTTCACGCTTCGCTTCGCAGTACGCACGCCACACGCAGCTTTTTGTGCAACTCGGCATCCATCTGCCGCACGGCGGCTAACGGCGGGGTTTCCGGCACATAAGGTAGAATAAGCAACATACTGAGAAGGAATTTCCAACATGGCCCGCATTACCGTCGAAGACTGTCTGAAACAGATTCCGAACCGTTTCGAACTGGCGCTTGCCGCAACCTATCGCGCGCGTCAGCTCGCACAAGGCCACACGCCGAAGATCGAAAGCCGCGACAAGCCTACCGTCGTCGCACTGCGCGAAATCGCGGCTGGTCAGGTCGGCGTCGAAATGCTGAAGAAAGTGCCGGTTTAAGGCGCGCTTCGTCCGCATTCGACTGCTGAGTTATTGAACAACGCGTGCAGACCGGCTTGTCGCCAGCACGTATTCCGGCACGGAGGCGAACATGAGCACGACCCCATCGCCTGCCACTTCGGAAGCGGAGCACGATTCGCACGACAACGTCCCCGAAGGCGATTCGCCTTCGACTGCACGCCGCTACATCGACGCGGTCCTCGAACAGTCGTTTCGTCATCTGTTCGGGCCGACCGCCACGCCGGAGCAGCCGCGCCGGCATGACGTCGTTTCGATCTCGAAGCTGACGTCGGCACTTGCCGAATACATCACGCCGGAAGAGATCAAGGACGTCAAGGCGGCCTTCCATTTCAGCGATGAGGCCCATCTCGGCCAGTATCGTCAAAGCGGTGAACCCTACATCACGCATCCTGTCGCCGTCGCGGAAATCTGCGCCGGCTGGAAGCTCGACGCCCAGTCGATCATGGCGGCGCTGCTGCATGACGTGATGGAAGATCAGGGCGTGACCAAGGCGGAACTTGCCGAGCGCTTCGGCGCGAAGGTCGCGGAACTGGTCGACGGGCTGTCGAAGCTCGACAAGATGGAGTTTCGCAATCGCGAGGAAGCGCAGGCGGAAAACTTCCGCAAGATGCTGCTCGCGATGGCGCGCGACGTGCGCGTGATTCTCGTCAAGCTTGCGGACCGCCTGCACAACATGCGCACGCTGGGCGCGGTACCGCATGAGAAGCGCCGTCGCGTGGCGCGTGAAACGCTCGATATTTACGCCCCGATCGCGCACCGGCTGGGTCTGAACAATACGTATCGCGAGTTGCAGGACCTGAGCTTCGCGAACTTCAACCCGCATCGGTACGCCACGCTCGAAAAGGCCGTCAAGGCGGCGCGCGGCAACCGTCGCGAAGTGGTCGGCAAGATCATGGAATCGGTGCAGCGCGCGATCGCCGACGCGAAGCTCGATGCCGAAGTCACCGGCCGCGAAAAGACCATCTTCAGCATCTACAAGAAGATGCGCGACAAACAACTGTCGTTCTCGCAGGTGCTCGACGTGTACGGGTTCCGCGTGGTCGTCGAAAGCGCGCTGGAGTGCTACACCTGCATCGGCGCGCTGCATGCGCTCTATAAACCGGTGCCGGGCAAGTTCAAGGATTACATCGCGATTCCGAAGGTCAACGGCTATCAGTCGCTGCACACCACACTCGTTGGCCCGTTTGGCGCGCCGATCGAGTTCCAGGTGCGCACGCGCAAGATGCACGAGATCGCGGAAGCGGGCGTCGCCGCCCACTGGCTGTACAAGAACGGCAGCGCCGATCTCAACGACGTGCAGAAGCGCGCGCATCAGTGGATGAAATCGCTGCTGGATATCCAGAGCGAAGCGGGCGATTCGAGCGAATTCCTCGAACACGTGAAGATCGACCTGTTCCCGGATGCGGTCTATGTGTTCACGCCGAAGTCGAAAATCATGGCGTTGCCGCGCGGCGCCACGGCACTCGATTTCGCGTATTCGATCCACAGTGACCTGGGCAACCAGTGCGTCGCGGTGAAGATCAACAACGAACTGCTGCCGCTGCGCACGGAGCTGAAGAGCGGCGATATCGTCGAAGTCATTACCGCGCCGTATTCGAAGCCGAATCCGGCGTGGCTTGGCTTTGTGCGCACGGGCAAGGCGCGTTCGGCGATCCGCCACTACCTGAAGACGATGCGGCTGAACGAGTCGGTGCAGCTCGGCGAACGTCTGGTCGATCAGGCGCTGAAGGGCTACGGCTTTGCACTGTCGGACGTGACGCCGGAAGTCTGGGAAAAGCTGGTGCAGTGGACCGGCAACAAGAACCGCCAGGAAATTTTCGCGGACATCGGCCTTGGCCGGCGCGTCGCAGCCGTGATGGCAAAGCGCATCGAGGTGCTGATGAGCGGCCGCGACGCCGACGACGACAGTCCGCGCCAGGAGTCCGCCGGCTCGCATGCGCCGCCGCCGGTCGTGATTACGGGCACCGAAGGCATGTCGGTGCAGCTCTCGGCCTGCTGCCGTCCGATTCCGGGCGACGACATCATGGGCTACATCGGCATTGGCCTCGGCATGGCGATTCACACCACCGATTGCCGCGTCGCACAGCGCATTCACCGCCGCGATCCGGGCCGCTGGATCGACGTCGCGTGGGCGCCGCAGCCCGGGCGTCTCTTCGACGTCGCGATCAAGGTGCTGGTGAAGAACACGAAGGGCGTGTTCGCCCGAGTCGCCGCCGACATCACGTCAGCCGACGCGAATATCGTTCATATCGCAATGGACGAAGACCTGTCGCAGGAATCCACCGTCCTGCGCTTCGTGATTCAGGTGAGCGACCGCGTGCACCTCGCCAATGTCATGCGCCGCGTGCGTACGAACCCGGATGTGATGCGCATCGCGCGCGAGCGTCCGAGCGAGGAAGGCCATCATCGCCACGACGGCGGCATGCGCATCGACCGCGAACGCGCCGATTACTGACGGTTTCAGGCGCGTCTGAATCGAACGCGCGCACCTGCGGCTGTTCGAAAGGGAAATCCGATGAACGTTGCTGATCTGACCGATGTCGCGCTCGATTACTGGGTGGCGCGAAGCCTCCACGATTTTGTCCGCGAAATCCACTTCACCGACAGCGGCCGCACGGTTGCGATCCGCGGCACCGACCGCGGCCGCCCCTGGGATGGACGGTTTACGCCGTCGGCCTCATGGGAAGCGGCTGCGCTCGTGCTCGACCGCGCAAGGCAGCTGGAGCTCGCGGCGGGCGGGCACGGCACCGACGCGCATTGTGTCGCTGATTTCGAGGGTGGATTGCATACGGTGGAAGGGCGCGGGGAATCGACGCGAACCGCACTGCTGCGGGCATTCGTCGCGAGCCGTTTCGGCGATACGGTCGCTGACGACATGCTGCGCCAGTCGCAGGCACTGGCGGGCGTGTGTGCGGAAGTAATCAGCGAGGCGTTGACGCCGCCCTCCGCCGAAGACATGCCGACGCCGAACGGCCGCATCGGCGATATCCAGTCGGCGCCGCGTTGATTGAGGCAACATAAAAGACAAAGGGCCTTCCATCTGGAAAGCCCTTTATAGGTGGTGCGGCTGGCAGGATTCGAACCCACGACCCCTTGGTTCGTAGCCAAGTACTCTATCCAACTGAGCTACAGCCGCACGCGAAACAGGTAGTGCCTGAACGCCGGCGCTTCGTACAAAAAACCGACGAAAGGCCGGTGAAACAAAAGGGCCTTCCCGGAGGAAGGCCCTCGAATAAGTGGTGCGGCTGGCAGGATTCGAACCCACGACCCCTTGGTTCGTAGCCAAGTACTCTATCCAACTGAGCTACAGCCGCACGCAGAAACGGGATTATAGCAAAGCCGCGAAAAAAGGGAAGCCACAAACGCCAATTTGTCCCATTATCCTTGTTATGTATCCTTGATGGACGGGGCCTGGCCCTTTCGAAGCACCATGAACAAAGCCTTTGTCAAAGAGTCGACCGACGATCTGGACGACGACGCCGATGTCGCCCAGCCCGAGATTCCCGCGGGTGCGAAGAACTACATCACGCCTGCGGGTTACCGGCGTCTGCGTGACGAACTGTTGCATCTGATCGACGAGGAGCGTCCGGAGGTCGTGAGGCTGGTGTCGTGGGCGGCGTCGAACGGCGACCGCTCCGAAAACGGCGATTACATCTACGGCAAGCGGCGCCTGCGCGAAATCGACCGGCGTATCCGCTTTCTGACGAAACGCCTCGATCTGGCGGAAGTCGTCGACAGCAGCCGGCAGGAGAGCGTCGATCAGGTGTTTTTCGGGGCGAGCGTCGACTACGGGACCGAAGACGGCGAAATGCACACGGTGACGATCGTGGGCGTGGATGAGGTCAATCTGGACATCGGACATGTGAGCTGGGTTTCGCCGATTGCGCGCGCGCTGCTGAAGGCGCGAACCGGCGACCAGGTCACGCTGCACACGCCTGCGGGGCCGGAACCCATCGACGTGCTCGACGTCCGTTATCCACGGCCGGACGCAGGCGGGTAAGCCGTTACGACGTCGATGTCGATACCGGAGAATGCCCGCGGCCAGTAAAAAAGGCGCCGCAAGCGGCGCCTTTCAATACTGCGGATACTACCTGACAGCTTAGAAGCGGTGACGCAGACCAGCCGTCACAGCGACTTGCTTGTTGTTGCCCGAAGCGTTCAGGCCGTTGATGTCTGCATTGACACCAGCGCCTTCGTTGACTTCCTGGTATTCGCCTTGCAGGTACACGTCCGTACGCTTCGACAGCGCATAAGCGGTTTGCAGGTTGAACTGGTTCCAGTGCGGGCTCGTGCCTTCCAGGTTGCCACGCGTGTACGTGTACGAACCGGCGATGCTGATAGCCGGCGTCAGAGCGTAACGTGCGTTTGCTTCGAAGTTCTGGAAGCGTGCGCTGTCGCCGTTCATGGCGATGCCGCCCGCCACGCCCGATTGACCTGCGCCGATACCGGCGAGACCGTTCAGGTTCGTTTGCGAGTACACGAGGCCAGCCGTTGCCGGGCCGAACGAGTAGCTTGCGCCTGCACCCCACGTTTGCTGACGTGCCGCGTAGAACGTGTTGTCGCTCGACACTGCGCCACCCGAGTTGAACGCTGCAGCTGCGCCCGTTGCGCCGTTGCTGTTCAGTTGCAGGTAGGCCGCGCCGATGTTCAGGCCGCCGTAGTTATACGATGCACCCGCGCTGTATGCGCGGTTGTTCGCGAAGCCGTCTGCCTGGTTCGAGAAGCCATACAACGCGCCGAACTTGAAGCCGCCGTAAGCCGCGCTCTGGTACTTGACCGAGTTGTTCACGCGGAACGAGTTGTTCAGGTTGTCGTTGTCGAACGGGTGGGCAAACTGCGTGCCGCCGTATTGCGTGCCGGTCAGCGACAGCGGGCCGACGTAGTCAACCATGCTGTCGTATTGACGGCCCAGCGTCACGGTACCGAACTGGTTGCTCGACAGACCGACGAAAGCCTGGCGGCCGAATTCACGACCACCTTGCTTCAGCGTGCCGTCGTTGATGCCGAAGCCATTTTCCAACGTGAAGATGGCCTTCAGACCGCCGCCCAGATCTTCCGCACCGCGCAGGCCCCAACGGCTGCCGTTCACCGCGCCGCTCGTTTCCTGCCAGTTGCTATGACCGCCCTGGTTGTTCGTGTAGGTGATGCCTGCGTCGATCAAGCCGTACAGCGTGACGCTGCTTTGTGCATGAGCGGCAGTAGCGAAAACGCCCGACAGGGCCGCGACCATGAGTGTCTTTTTCATCTTTGTAACTCCGAGAACAGGATGGGCTTTGGAAACCCAGGCTTCAAGGAAACGATCACGCAACGCTGCGAGAGGCGGAATGCACGTGAAAACGCGCCATACGACAAGCACGTTCGTTTCCGGGACAGCCAAAGTGTATGTACGTGAGTTGCGATGCGCCCATTCCGAAATCCGCAATAAAGTATTACTGGATTGGAAATGATATTTAGCCTCGGCTAAAGCCTTGCTGGTAAAGGCTTTGGGGGCTTCTTCCCGATACGGGAGATTGATGTCAACCTTAGGGCGTTGTGCAATTGCGACAGCAAAAGTGGCCCAAAAACTACAACGTTTGTCTCAAACTGTAACTGTTGCAGTTTTTGAAATAGACGATTGTTGTTATTGCCGCTAATCGCATTTCAAGGCAGCGCTATACTGAACTTTCTGCTTTTCGAAGCAGACTTTTTCGTTGACGAAAAAGATCTCCAAACCTTTGTCGGCGCGGCCTTCCAGCCGCGCTCTTTTTTTTCAGCCGTTCTGCACGTTCCTTCCTAGCCAGCTCCGGTTGCCACCGGATTCGCTTCGTCGAACCCGAAGCTGCCATGCACGCTCCAATCTTCCATTACGTAGCGGCGCGCGTCCATAGGGGAAGACAGCAGGTTCTGCCAGTGATCGCCGTGCCACACCGGGTCGAATGCGAACGCAGAAGAATCCGCCGCTTCCGTGGTTCCTTCCGGCTGTACGGATGACGGTTGAGAATGAAAAAGCCAGTTGGCCAGCCATCCGGGTTGCTTGAAAAACATGGCGATCTCCCTTTTGCGTGATACATAACTTCGATCGTGATGTGAATGTATTACATGAACAACCCGGATAAACACTTACCAAAAACACTATTTGTTACATAGTGGAAATTTTGCCCGAATTTCCGTTCTGAGACTTTTAAAAAAAGTAATAATGACCGATAGTTTTAAAATGCGTTTTGAATTAGGTGACTGCTTCATTCAGGCCTTCAAATCCAGTTGCCAGGATTTCTCTTGACGGCTTCTCATCGTTCCCCGTATAACGGCAAGGCTGAATTCCAGAGCTGGATGTGTAGTTGGCAGGCCCATGGAGTTGGCATAAAGGGCATCACCCGTTTTACTTTAAATTTCGAGGGAACTGGAATATGGAAACCGGTATCGTCAAATGGTTTAACGATGCTAAGGGCTTTGGATTCATCACGGCTGATTCGGGTGGCGAAGATCTGTTCGCTCATTTCTCGGAAATCCGCTCGGAAGGATTCAAGTCGCTGAAAGAAAATCAGCGCGTGTCCTTTGAGGTGAAGGCCGGGCCGAAGGGCAAGCAGGCTGCGAACATCCAGCCGCTATAAGCCTCTGCGCGCCACGCGCAGAGGTTGCCGTGACCTCAAAAGCCCTCGCCACGCCGAGGGCTTTTTTTATTGGCGGAAATTGTGGGATTTTAATCGAAATTAAAAAGCGGATTTCGCAGGGCTGGTTTATAAATTCTGAATGCCGGTGGCGATTTTTTAAAGGTCATGAGCGCGCGGGTTTTTTATTCGCCGGGCAACCAGACAGAAATTTCCCGCCGCAATCCTGCTGATCTGCCAACTGGTGCATACTTGCGCAAAGTCCACGCCTAGAACGCATTCTCATGTCTGAACAGTATCTGGCGGTTCCCGCCATCGATGTACCTATTGTCTTTGTCGACCTCGAAACCACTGGCGGATCTGTCGGCGAGCATCGAATTACCGAAGTCGGCGTAGTCGAAGTGGGGCCGCAAGGCGTTTCGCGCTGGAGCACGCTGGTCGATCCGCAACAACCCATCCCGCCCTTCATCCAGCAACTCACCGGCATCACTGACGCGATCGTGCGTGGCGCGCCGACGTTCGAGTCAATTGCGCCCGCGCTGTTCGAGCGCCTGAAGGGCAGGCTCTTCGTCGCGCATAACGCCAGTTTCGACCGCGGTTTCCTGCGCGGCGAATTCGCGCGCGTGGGGCTGACGTTCAATCCGGATGTGCTGTGCACGGTGCGGCTGTCGCGCGCGCTGTTTCCGGCCGAAAAGCGCCATGGTCTCGATGCGCTGGTTCAGCGGCATGCGCTCGTGCCGTCCGACAGGCATCGTGCGCTGGCGGACGCCGATCTGCTCTGGCAATTCTGGCAGCGTCTGCACAGCCTCGTGCCGGTGGACGCGCTGCGCACGCAGATCGAGCGCACCACGCGCTATTTCCAGCTTGCCGGCGACATCACCGAGGACCTGCTTGACACCGCGCCGGCCGGCTGCGGCGTCTATGCGTTCTATGGAGAGGACGACCTGCCACTCTACGTCGGGCGCAGTGTGCGTGTCCGTCAGCGGGTACGGGCGCATCTCACGGCCGAGCGGCGTTCAGCGAAGGACATCCGTCTCGCGCAGCTGGTTCGGCGCGTCGAATGGCGCGCGACGGGCGGCGAGCTTGGCGCGTTGCTCGCCGAAGCGCAGTGGATTGCGACATTGCGCCCGCGGCATAACCGGGCGCCACGAGTGGGCCGGCACGATCCCGTCGACGCCCCCTGGCCGTTCAGCGGTCCAGTCGTCTTCGAGGAGCGCGATGCGCAATCGCAGGCCACGGCGTTTCATGTGATCGATCGCTGGCGCTATCTCGGCGGTGCGGCGACACAGAAAGAGGCAGCTTCGCTGGTCGTGCCAGGTATTGCCGGCGCGTTCGAACTGTCGACGTACCGCATTCTCCAGACGCATCTCGAGCGCGGCCTCGCAGTGTCGCTGCTGGGCGCGCCAGCGCCGCTCGCTTCGAGCGACGCCGCTACCGTCTAACCCGTCGCGCCGACGCCGCCCGACTCACACACGTGCGAGAGTGCATGCGTCAGCGCGCTCGAATGCGCGGCGTCGTAGCGCGTCAACGACTTCCAGTTTGCAATGCCCCGTGCGACCCGCGACGGACAGTCCGCTGCACCGCGCAGCGGCTGCACGCGCGCGAGGCCAGCCAGCATCGACTGCGTCAGTCGATCCAGTTGCGGGCGCGTGCTGGTGGCGAGGTCCGGTGCGGCGCCAGCCGGCGGCTGGCCGTTGCGCCACGCATCGAACAGTGCATTCTGCACATCCTTGCTGGCATCGATCTGATCCCGGAAGAACGCTTGCGCGAACGCCGGATCGACATTCGCGACTACCGCGCGCTTCGCGACATCAGCGAGTAGCGTGTTTTCGCGCGGCGTGTCGGTGATCGGCTGATGCGTTGCCCACTTGTAGCGCGCGACCGGCTCCGCCAGCGCAAGACGTTGCGAGGCAAGCGCGATGAGATTGGTGAGCGCTGTGTCGTCGCCATCGGCGGAGGCGGGAAGCGGTGCGACGGCGAGCGTGGCCGCGACCAGCGTCGCGCAGAGCGCGCCAGTGCGTGTCAGAAGTGTCATGAGTGAATAGCGGCCGGCAGGCCAGAACGGAAACAGCAGTAGAGTAGACCATCACCGCACTGGCGCGGTCAAATCGACGCGCGCAACCGTGCACGCCAGGTGCCGCCACCCGGCGCGCAGGCAACAATCAGGCGGCAGTCGTTCGCGCGAGTGCACGCGGTACGCAGCGCGCAACGGCGCCTGCGCACGATAGCCATCCCCGCGCGAATCGGGCGTCACCCGGCGCGTCACCCGTATTGCCGTGTCTGACCACGCTTACTTCTGGTCGCACGACTTGCGTTGTTCGTCGAAGAATGCGCGAACGTGTTCTGGAAGTTCGGCCCCGAGGAACTCAACGCCTGCCGGTTCCGGATCCGGACTCAACACCTTGTCTGGGGTCGGAATTCTTGGCGGTCTGGTATCCATGATCTTTCTCCTTTACAAACCGATTATCTGCTCCGGTCTCCGTTTTGCACCAGTGCTGCGAAGCGGCAACTCCGGTTTCGCTGTTTCATTGTTGCTTTAACGGCACAGCCCTTCCGGAATTGAAGTCGAGTGAATAAAATTTATCGGTTGTCTGCTAATCCCTTGCTGCCAGCTCTTCCTTACAGCCAGTCTCCCGCTCCTCTCCGCCCTGGTCCGTGCGTCGCCATACATGCGGACGCACGAAAGCGGTGTCGTTGTTATTGTGCATCGCAGCGAAAAGATGCGCGATTCCGGATTCGTATGAAATGTGATCTTGCCTGATCTTTTATTAACGGATGATTAAGGCGCTCCGTTGACGAACAGAAACAGGTTTCGTTGTCGTCAACGTGAATGAGGACGCATTCGGTTTTTAAACGATCATTCGTTCGGAAATCGACTTTCGAAAATATCGCTAATATTTACCGGACATGGAAATATGCGTCCGGTGTGAGGAAGGCGTGAATGCATTTGCCGGGTAGCGACGCGGTTTCGCCGTCCGGAGCAGGTTCGTTGTTCTACCGGGAGGCGCACATGAAATCGGGCGCATCGTTGTGAACGCGGTATGCGTTCAATCAGGATTCTTAAGCATGGCCAGGAGGCGAAACAACCAGCCGATGCAGTTTTTTCGTAGCGATCGCGCCGCGCCGTGCATCTGGAATGGTTTTGTGCGCAACGACCGCGTCGGAATATCAGGGAATCGTGTTGGACCCGCCGCGGCAATGTCGTTCGCTACGATGGGGGTAGCGAGACCGCGACCGACGGCGTACGGTTCGCCGACGTCGCCTTTATCCGCGCTCCACAAAGCCTGCAAAGCAAAAAGCCCAGTCGCGATGACTGGGCTTTTTGCCTGAATCTTGTTGGTGCCGGAAAGAGGAATCGAACCCCCGACCTTCGCATTACGAATGCGCTGCTCTACCGTCTGAGCTATTCCGGCATCAGGGAAACGAGATTATAGGGACTTCTTCAATAGTTTGACAAGCCCCCGGTTCAACTTTTTCAGCTTTTTGCTTCGAGATGGTAGCGGGTCACGCGATCGACTTCATTTTTCGAGCCGAGGAACACCGCGACGCGTTCGTGCAGGCTCTTCGGCATCACGTCGAGAATGCGTTTCTCGCCGTTCGTCGCGGCGCCGCCCGCCTGTTCGACGATGAACGCCATCGGGTTCGCTTCGTACATCAGGCGCAGCTTGCCTGGCTTGTCCGGGGTACGCTTGTCGGCGGGGTACATGAAGACGCCGCCGCGGTTCAGGATACGGTGCACGTCCGCGACCATCGATGCAATCCAGCGCATGTTGAAGTCCTGCTGACGCGGACCTTCGGAACCCGCATTCAGTTCACCAATGTATTGCTGGACCGGCGGATGCCAGTGGCGTGCGTTCGATGCGTTGATCGCGTATTCGCGCGTTTCGACCGGAATGCGCATATCGCTTTGCGTAAGCACCCACGAGCCGAGTTCGCGATCGAGCGTGAAGCAGTTCACGCCATTGCCGGTCGTCAGCACGAGCACCGTTTGCGGACCGTAGACGGCATAGCCCGCGGCGACCTGCTGCGAGCCGGGTTGCAGAAACGACTGCTCGGTCGGTTGCTGGCCATCGGGGCAGCGCAGCACCGAGAAGATCGTGCCGATCGACACATTCACGTCGATGTTCGACGAACCGTCGAGCGGGTCGAACACCAGCAGGTATTCGCCCTTCGGATAGTTGCTGGGGATCGGGAAGAACGTTTCCATTTCTTCCGACGCCATCGCGGCCAGGTTGCCGCCCCATTCGTTCGCGTCGAGCAGGATTTCGTTCGACAGGATGTCGAGGTTTTTCTGCACCTCGCCCTGCACGTTTTCGCTGCCGGCTGTGCCGAGCGCTTCGCCCAGCGCGCCCTTGCTGACGTGGTAACTGATCGACTTGCATGCCCGCGCAACGACTTCGATCAACAGACGCAGATCGGCAGGCAGGTTATTGGTCTCGCGTTGCTGCTCGATCAGGTACTTCGTAAGAGTGGTACGACGTTGCAAAGCCATTGCTTACTCCGGAAAGGCATAGGAATGCACTGATTTTACCTGCTTGCATCCGCCCGCCCCGCCTTTTGAGACGGCGCGTGCGCTTTTCGCATCACGAGGGTTCGATTCGCGGCGCATTGAGGCGGCCCGTTTCTCGCATGAAAAAAAGAGCCGGCGTACCGCACCGGCTCCTTCTTCAAACAGAACCGCCGAAAAAATCAGCCCAGCGCCTTCTCCACGATCTCGCGCACATCGCGCGATTTCACCTGCGCCGCGACGGATTCCAGTGCCGCGCGCATGCCGTCGCGCAGCGTCGGCGTGAACCGGCGCCACAACTCCAGCGAGCGCGCGAGACGCGCCGCAACCTGCGGATTCATCGCGTCGAGCGCGATCACCTGTTCGGCCCAGAAGCGGTAGCCCGAACCGTCCTCCGCGTGGAACTGCGACGGATTGGCCGCGCAGAAACTGAAGATCAGCGAGCGTGCCCGGTTCGGGTTCTTCAGCGTGAACGCCGGATGCGCCATCAGCTTGCGGACGATATCGATCACCGGCCGCTGCGCGCTGCCGCGTTGCGTCGCCTGCAGTGCGAACCACTTGTCGATGACGAGCGGTTCGTTTTCGAAGCGTCGATAGAAGTCGTCGAGCGCGGCGTCCGCCAGCGTGCCGCCCGCAGCCGCCGACGCATTCAGCAGCGCCGACAGCGCAGCCGACCGGTCCGTCATGTTGTTCGCCGCGTCGTACTGCGCGTGGGCAAGACGCACGGCTTCGGCGGGATCGTCCAGTTCGGCGAGATACGACAGCGCGAGGTTCTTCAGCGCGCGATGGCCCGAAGCCTCGGGAGTCGCTTCGTATGCGCCCGGCGTCTGATGCCGGGCGTAGATCGCGAGCCAGTCGGCGCGCAGCGCGTTCGCCAGACGGTTGCGCACGAACCGCCGCGCCCGGTGCACGGCGGCCGGATTCGACTCGGCCATCTGCTCGGCCAGGTACGCTTCCGAAGGCAACATCAGCGCGAGTTCGCGAAACGCCGGCGACAGCGTTTCGTCGCGCAGCACGCGCGCGAACGCTGCGACCACGGCGTCGTCGAGCTGCAGCGGCGCGCCCGTCGCGGCGTGTGCCGCGAGTGCGAGCAGTTCGCGCGTGGCAAGCCGCTGGCCGGCTTCCCAGCGGTTGAACGGATCGCTGTCGTGGGCAAGCAGGAAGGTCAGCTCCTCGTTCGAGTAGTCGTATTCGACGATCACCGGCGCCGAGAAATTGCGCAGCAGCGAAGGCAGCGGCTTGTCGGCAACATCGACGAACGTGAAGGTCTGCTCCGTTGCCGTGAATTCGAGCACGCGCGTCGTGCCCGCGCCCGCGGCCGTTTCACCTTCGAGGCGCAGCGGCAGATCGGCGCCGTCCTTGCCGATCAGGCCGATGGCGAACGGAATCAGCAGCGGACCCTTTTGCGTATCGCGCGCGGCCGGCGAACTGTCGCCGTAGCCTTGCGTCAGCGTCACGCTGTAACGGTGCTGCGCAGCGTCGTACGTGGTCTTGACGGACACGCGCGGCGTGCCGGCCTGGCTGTACCAGCGCTCGAACTGCGCGAGGTCGCGACCGTTGGCGTCGGCGAGCGCGTGACGGAAATCGTCGCACGTCACGGCCTGGCCGTCGTGGCGCCTGAAGTAGAGATCCATGCCCTTGCGAAAACCGTCGCGGCCGAACAGCGTCTGATACATCCGCACGACTTCCGAGCCTTTTTCGTAGACCGTCATCGTGTAGAAATTGTTGATTTCGACGTAGCTTTCCGGGCGCACCGGATGCGCCATCGGGCCGGCGTCCTCGGCGAACTGCATCTGGCGCAGCACGCGCACGTCCTCGATGCGCTTCGTGGCGCGCGCGGCTTCATCGCTACTGTTGCTCTGGCCGCCGGCCATGTCGGCGGAAAATTCCTGGTCGCGGAACACGGTCAGCCCTTCCTTCAGGCTCAGCTGGAACCAGTCGCGGCACGTCACGCGATTGCCGGTCCAGTTGTGGAAGTACTCGTGGCCCACCACGGCCTCGATGTTCGCGAAGTCGGTATCCGTCGCGGTTTCGGGGTTCGCGAGCACGTACTTCGTGTTGAAGATGTTGAGCCCCTTGTTCTCCATCGCGCCCATGTTGAAGTCGCTCACGGCGACGATCATGAAGCGGTCGAGATCCAGTTCGAGCCCGAAGCGCTGCTCGTCCCAGCGGATCGAGTGCTTCAGCGAATCCATCGCGTGTTGCGTCTTGTCGAGGTCGTGCGGTTCGACCCACACCTGCAGCAGCTTTTCCTTGCCCGAGCCGCTCTTCACGCGCTCCTCGAGCGCGACGAGCTTGCCCGCCACCAGCGCGAACAGATAGCTCGGCTTGCGAAACGGGTCTTCCCAGCGCGCGAAGTGGCGACCGTCAGGCAGGTCGCCTTCGTCGACCAGATTGCCGTTTGACAGCAGCACCGGATATGCGGCCTTGTCGGCACGCAGCGTGACCGTGTAGGTCGCCATCACATCGGGCCGGTCGAGGAAGTACGTGATGCGGCGAAAGCCTTCGGCTTCGCACTGGGTGAAGAAGTTGCCGCCCGAGACGTAGAGGCCCGAGAGCGTGGTGTTCTCCGCCGGGTTGCAGGCGCTCACGAGCGTCAGCTCGAAATCGTCGGGCACGTGGTCGAGCGTCAGGCCGCGCGCGTGCGGATGCGCGGCGGCGTGCGGCTTGCCGTCGATCGCCGCGCTGATGAATTCCAGCTGTTCGCCCATCAGTTCGAAATGCGACGCGCGCACGGCGCCGGGATTGCGACGCACGCGCATCGTGTTACGGACGACCGTGCGCCCGGGGACGAGATCGAACTCCAGCGCGACGGTATCGATCATGAATGCGGGCGGCGCGTAATCGGCGCGGCGGATCACAGCAGGCGTAGCGGTGTCGGACATGGCGGGTTCATTAAAGAGTGCAGGGCGGCCGATGGCCGTGCGGGGTGCGCGGCGACAAACCAGTTGGACCATTGTACAAAGCCATTCCAGATTGTGCCCCTCGAACTTTTTACCGACGATGCGGGTCAGCGTAATATCGGGCCACGATGCAATGGCGCAGCGCGCCTGCCAGACACCGAAAGATGCCGAAGACGCTGAAAATGAGGAAGACCATGAAGTTCGACCGTTGGACCCGCCGTGTCACCATGCTGCTGGGCGCCATGGCTGTCACCCTGTCCGGCTGCACCACCTGGGTGACGACGCAGGTCACCGCCTTCTCCGACTGGAGCGGGAGCGACGCGACGCGAACCTATGCATTCACCCGCGCCAGCGACCAGCAGAACAACCTCGAACTGTCCACCTACGAGGCGCTCGTCGGCAACGAACTCACGAACCAGGCGTTCCGTCGCGTGAACAGTCGGGACGCGCACTATCTGGTTGGACTCGGCTACGGCACCCGCAGCGATATGGTGACGGTTTCGCAGCCGGTCTATTACTACAACCCGTGGCCGGCGCCTTACTACTGGGGCCGCCCGATGGTGGACCCGTGGGGACCGTTCGGGCCGTTTCCGGCCGGCTACGTGGGCCAGAGCTATCCGGTCTATACCCATCTGCTCAGCATCCGCATCACCGATCGCGCGTCCGGCAAGGAGGTGTACAACGTGACGGCCCGCAACTCGGGCGACGAGCCGTCGCTGGTGCGCGCGATGCCGTATCTCGCACGCAGCGCGCTCGCGGATTTCCCGCTGGGTAACGGCGTCGTGCGCACGGTACGCATTCCGCTCGATGGCAGCGGCGGCGCGCCGTCGAACGAAGCGGCTGTGGGAGCGCCTCCGGCGCCGGCCTCCGCGGCCAAAACCGTCCAGTAGCCGAGGCTTCGCAGGTTTTACGCGTTCCGCACCGGCGGCATCGCGGCGAAAAAAGCCGGCTCCCGCGTCATACGCGGAGCCGGCTTTTTACTGATGCATCACGCGGAACGCGCCTCAGAGCCCCACGCCGAAGAGCGCCATCGTACCCAGCACCACGAACATGACCGCGGCGATACCGTGGACCACCTTCGTCGGCAGCCGGTGGGCGAAGCGGTCGCCGAGCAGGATGGCCGGCACGTTCGCGATCATCATCCCGAGCGTCGTGCCGGCCACCACGCCGAAGAAATCATGGAAACGCGCGGCGAGCGCGACGGTGGCGATCTGCGTCTTGTCGCCCATTTCCGCGAGAAAGAACGCGACGACGGTTGCCCCGAACACGCCGAGGCGCGTGCGGTTCGCGTTGGCTTCGTCTTCGTCGAGCTTGTCGGGCACCAGGATCCACAGCCCCATGCCGATGAACGACACCGCCAGCGCCCAGCGCATGATCGTCGGCGTGACGAGCGTGCCAAGCCATGCGCCGAGCGCGCCGGCGCCCGCGTGATTGACGAGCGTCGCGACGAGGACGCCGAGAATGATCGGCAACGGTTTGCGATAGCGGGCAGCGAGGACGAGCGAAAGCAGCTGCGTCTTGTCGCCGATTTCGGCCAGCGCGACGGCGCCGGTCGAGATGAGAAAGGCTTGATCCACGTTGTGATGGTTTTCCCGGGCCGTGATGAACGAGCGACGACCCACAACCAGCCGGACCCTGTAGCGGCAGCTGTGGATCATCGGTCTCGCCAGGCCTCAAGGCTGCGTCTGCCATGGCCGTACAGGCCAGGTCTGTTGACAGGCGCCCCCGCGTGACACGTGCGCGGCGCGGTCTTCATGACTGAAAGACTGCGCGGACATGCAGCAGGGCGGCTACTCCCCAATGAGGGGCGGATTATAACACGCGGTTTTCGGGTCGCTGCGCCCCGCCTGGCGCGCCTGGGCCCCGTCCGCAGTCCCTTTCAACCTGATGTCGCAGATGCGACGCGTGCAAACCGTCCAGATGCCGGCGGATGGCGCAAACATTTCTTTCCGAAAGTAAAAAGGGCGATATGAAAATGCGAGAGCGGTTCACCACATTTCGTCAGCATGCGAAAGGGTTTGAGGCCGTCCAAGACTACATTTACGTTTCCGTGGCGGCGTTAAGACGGATACAGATAGATACGTCTTTCGTGGCTGATTTAATCCACAATATTCAGTATGATGCCGGCGACCGCCGGGGAATCCGAGTCTAACTAACATCATGTCCGGTGAGTCCGCCCCTAAATAATCCGGGGCATCGGCCGTTAATTCACCTGAACACATATAAATAACGAGACTGGATTGACCCTTGCGGCGTCTGCCCCCGGGCTGGGCGGCGCCCGTGTGTCGCCTTCCGGCCGGCGCGCCAGATGGGGCGCCAGCAGCCTTAGCCGCTTTCAATCGCGCGAACACCGATATGCCCGATCTGCACTGGACTATTCCGGTTGCTCGCTGGTCTTCCTGGCCTGCCGCCGCAGCCACCGCCCCCGATATCGGCTTCATCGAGCCGATCGTACGGCGGCGACTGAGCACACTGTCGCGCGCCGCGCTGAAGGTGGCGCACGACTGCGTGGGCGATGACGTCGCCGCCGTGCGCACGGTATTTGCATCGCGACATGGCGAACTGCGCCGCACCACCGACATCCTGCGCGCCATCAGCGCGGGCGAACCCGTATCGCCGACCGCGTTCAGTCTTTCGGTTCTCAACGCGATGACGGGCGTGTTCGGCATCGCCCGCGGCGACCGTTCGCCGGCGAGCGCGATTTCGGCGGGCGCCGAGACCCTTGGCTACGCATTGCTGGAAGCGCATGCGCAATACGCGAGCGATCCCGCCACGCCCGTGCTGCTCGTCTACGCCGATGAACCCGCCGATCCCGCGTACGGCACGATCGAAGACGAAGTGCAGGGCGGCGCACTTGCCATCCTGCTCGACGCGGCCGCAACCGCAGGCCAGCTGACGTGTACGATTGCCCGCGCGCCGGACGCCGGCGATGCGTCGTTCGCCGTATTCCCGACACAGAGTCAGGCCGTGCATCACTGCCTCGACACGCACGCGAACGCGGTATGGCAGGGCGCAGGCGCAATCTGGCAATGGAGCTGGCATCATGGCGCGGCTTGAGTTCGTGTGGCGGCTGACCGCAACCGGCCTCGCGATGGCGGTGTTCGGGATATGCGGTTTCCTGTTTTCCGTGATCGTGTTTCCGCTCGCGTGGCTATGGCCGCACCGGGCGTCACGGCAACGTGCGGTGACCACGGTCATTCACGGATTTTTCCGCGCGCTCGTGGCCGTGCTGCAGTTCGCCGGCGTGATGAAGCTCGAAGTCGAGGGCGGCGACGCACTGCGCACCCGCCGTCCGGCGGTCGTCGTGGCGAATCATCCGACGTGGCTCGACGTGATGGTGCTGCTCTCGCTCACGCCGCACGCGTGCTGCGTCGTGAAGAACGCGCATTGGCGCAACCCGTGCTTTTACGGCATCGTGCGGGCGGCCGAATACGTGAGCAACGCGGACCCGGTCGAGCTCGTCGAGGCAGGCTCGCGGCAACTCGAAGCCGGCTATACGATGATCGTCTTTCCGGAGGGCACGCGCAGCCCCGCGCAGAACCGTCTGCACGCGTTTTCACGCGGGTTCGCGCACATGGCGATCAAGGCGGGCACGCCGATCCTGCCCGTGCTGATGAATTGCGATCCGCCCGTTTTCACGAAAGAGATGCGCTGGTACGACGTGCCGGCGCGCGCATTTTGCATGCGCGTGAGCGTGCTCGAGCCGGTTGGCGTCGAACAGCTTTCAGCCCACGAGACTTCGCCGGCACTTGCCGCGCGTTCCGTGACCAGCGCCATCGAGGCCCACATTACCCAGCATCTGTTCGACTATGGATTCTTTAAAACTGGAAATTAAGCAGCTCCTGATCGCCGCTTTGGATCTGGAGGACCTGACACCTGCCGACATCGACGACGATGCGCCGCTCTTCGATACCGATGGCATCGGTCTCGATTCGATCGACGCGCTCGAGATCGGCATCGTGCTGCGAAAACAATACCAACTGACCATCGCTGCGAACGACGAACGCACGCGCGAGCATTTCCGCTCGATCAACACGCTGGCGGCGTTTGTCGCCAGCCAGCGCGAGCCGGTGCACGCAGCGAACGAAACCGCAGGAAAAGGGGAGTAAATCGTGAACGAGGCAGACATTCTTGAGCGCATCCGCGCCATCTTCAAGGAGAACTTCGCGATCGAGCCCGAGCGCGTGACGCCCGGGGCGAATCTGTTCGAAGATCTCGATCTGGACAGCATCGATGCAGTCGATCTCGCGATCAAGCTGCAGGAGATGACGGGCCGACGCATCAAGCCCGAGGAGTTCAAGTCGGTGCGCACGGTCGGCGACGTGATCGGCGCGGTCGAATCGCTGCTGGCGGCGCAGGGCTGATGCAGTCTGCTCCGTCAGACGCACCGGACGCTACGGCAGGCGGGGTGCGTCGGGTGCTGGGCGCGATCGTGCAGGTGTTGTTGAAGCTGGCGTATCCCGCGTTGATCCTGTGCGCCTGGAAGTGGGACACGCCGCGCTACGTCGGGCTCATGCTGTTCGCCATCCTGTGGTTGCAGCGCTGGGCGGGGACCGGCAGCGTGGCGTCGTCGCTGCGCAGGCTGACGGCCGTCGACTGGTGCGTCGCGGGCCTGTTGAGCTGCGCTTCGGCCGCCATCGTCGCGACCAACAGCGAGATGCTGCTGCGTATTTACCCGTCGCTCGTCAACCTTGGCCTGCTGATCGCGTTTGGCGCGACGCTCGTGCGCGGGCCGACGATGATCGAGAAATTCGCGCGCATCAGAACGCCCGATCTCAGTGCGCCGGCCGTGCTGCACACGCGCCGCGTCACCCAGATCTGGTGCGGATTCTTCGCGCTGAACGGCACGTTCTCCGCGTATACGGCGTTCTTCTGGACGCGCGAGGCGTGGTCGCTCTATAACGGCGCGATCGCGTACGTCCTGGTCGGCGTGCTGCTGATCGGTGAAATCGTCTGGCGCTATCTCGTGGTGCTGCCGCGCGCGGCGCGCTCGGGGGCGGCATGAGCACATTGATCGCGCTGCACGATCTGCTGCTACCGGTGCGAACCGACGCGACCCCCGTGTGCCGCAACGGCGACACGGTGACCGGTTTCGCCACGTTTCGCGCGCGAGTCCTGAGCCTCGCGGATACGTTGCACGCGCAACCGTCGACGCGCTACGCGCTGTGCGTCGACGACGCTTACGATTTCGCGTGTGCGCTGTTCGCGCTCTTTGCCGCCGGCAAGGAGCCCGTGATTCCCGCGAACGCGACGCCAGGCTACCTCGCCGATCTTTCGGACGCGTTCGATGCCGTGCTGACCGACGCCAGCCTGCACGCGCTCTTCGCCGATGCGCCGCAAAAGCCAGGCATGCGGATCGCGACCATCGATCCCGTCGCGCCGCTCATGCTCTACACATCGGGCAGCAGCGGCCGGCCGAAGCCGATCCACAAGACGCTCGCGCAGTTCGACGCCGAAGTGCACACGCTCGAAACGCAGTGGGGCGCAACCGTCGGCGATGCGACGGTGCTGGCGAGCGTTCCGCATCATCACATTTACGGGTTGCTGTTTCGCGTCCTGTGGCCGCTTGCCGCCGGTCGCGCGTTCGACCGTTTAGTCTGCATCGATCCGATGCAGTTGCAGGAGCGCATCGATCGATGTGGCGCAAACGCCGTGCTGGTGTCGACGCCGGCGCAACTGTCGCGCTGGCCCGCGCTCGCGGGTTTTGCCACGCTCGCGCCTGTGCCGCGTGTGGTCTTTTCGTCGGGCGGTCCGCTCGCACGGGATACCGCGCGCGAATACGCCGCCGCGTTCGGTGCGGCGCCCGTCGAAATCTACGGCAGCACCGAGACGGGCGGTATCGCCTGGCGGCAGCAGAGCGAATCGGAGGCGTGGCAGCCGGTGGCCGGTATCGAAGTGCGTCGCGATGAAGACGGCGCGCTCAACGTGCGCTCGCCGCATCTCGATCACGACGGCTGGCACCGCACCGACGACGCCATCACGTTCGACGACGATGGCCGGTTCCGTCTGCGAGGCCGGCTCGATCGCGTGATCAAGCTCGAAGGCAAGCGGCTTTCGCTGCCCGAGCTCGAAGTGCGGCTTGCGCTGCACCCGTACGTCGCACAGGCGGCGGTCGTGCCGCTCGCGGGCGCGTCGCGCGAACGTGTCGGTGCGCTCATCGCACTCACCGATGCAGGCAGCACCGCGCTGCGCGGCGAAGGCCGGCTCGCGCTGACGAAAATCTTGCGACGTCATCTCGCGGCCTGGTTCGACGTCGTCGTGTTGCCGCGGCACTGGCGTTTTCGCAGCACGTTGCCGTTCGATGCGCGCGGCAAGCTGCCGGCCGCCGCCGTGGCCGCCGCGTTCGAGGCGCGCAGCGAAGGCGTCGAGGTGCTCGCCGAAGCGCGCACCGGCGACGAAGTGCATTACGACCTGCGCGTGCCGCCGGAACTGGCGCATTTCGCGGGTCATTTTCCTGGCTTGCCGATTCTGCCGGGCGTCGTGCAGGTCGACTGGGCGATTCGTCTTGCAGCGGAACATGTTCCTGATGCACGCGCCATTGCTTCGGTCGACCGGCTGAAGTTCATGGCCCCCGTGCCGCCCGGCGCGACGTTGAGCCTGAAGCTCTCGCACGATGCGACGCGCCGTCGCGTGCAGTTCGCCTACCGGCTTGGCGAGCGCGAATGCGCGTCGGGCGTGATCGTGTACCGGGAGCGCGTATGAACTTCGCGCCCTGCATCGTGATTCCGATCTACAACCACAAGGACGCGATTGGTTCGACCGTCGCGCATCTGGCGGTGCACGGCCTGCCGCTTTTCGTCGTCGACGATGGCAGCGATGAAGCCACGCAGCACGTGCTCGCCGCGCTGGCAGCGCAATACGCGGGACAGGTGACGCTGTTGCGTCTGCCGGTGAACGGTGGCAAGGGCGCGGCCGTGATGGCCGGCCTGCGCGCCGCCCGCGCGGCAGGTTACACGCACGGGTTACAGATCGACGCCGACGGCCAGCATGACGCCGCCGACGTGCCGCGTTTCATCGACGCGGCCCGCGCCGAGCCCGGCGCGGTGATACTCGGGCGGCCGGTATACGACGAAAGCGTGCCGAAGTCGCGTTTGTATGGCCGCTATCTGACGCATGTGTGGGTGTGGATCGAAACGCTGTCGTTCGAGATTCGCGATTCGATGTGCGGATTTCGCATGTATCCGCTCGATCTCGCCTGCGCGCTGATCGACAGCGTCGCGCTGCCCACGCGCATGGATTTCGACATCGAGATTCTCGTGCGTCTCTACTGGCGTCGCATCGCGTTTCGCGCGATTCCGACGCGCGTGACGTACGCGACCGACGGCATCTCGCACTTCGACGTGCTGTGGGACAACGTGCGCATCAGCCGAAGCCATACGCGGCTCGTCGCGGGCATGCTGCTGCGTTTGCCGTTGCTGCTCGCGCACAAGGTGATGACGCGACGCGCGGTGCCCTCGCTCGATGCCGATGCCGCAAATGATGGAAAGCGTGGTCAGCACTGGTGGCGCATCGCTGAGCGCGGCAGCCAGCCAGGCATGTCGTTGCTCGCGCTAAGTTGCCGGCTTTTCGGCATGCGCTTTACCGCGTTGTGGCTGCATCCCGTGGTCGCGTACTTTCTGTTGACGGGCCGTGCCGCGCGCGTGGCGTCGCATAACTATTTCGCGCATCTCGCGCGGGTGTCATCACCCGACGCGAAAACGCCGCGCCCAGGCTGGCTCTCCGCGTACCGGCAGATGCTGGCGTTCGCGCAGTCCGGTCTCGACAAGCTCGCTGCGTGGTCGGGGCGCGTCGACATGAAGGACGTGCGGTTCGACGATCCGCGAGCGTTCGAGGCGTTGAGCGCGAGTGGCCGCGGCGCGCTCGTGATCGGCGCGCATCTCGGCAACCTGGAAATGACGCGTGCGCTCGCCGCGCGCGGCGCGCACACGAAGGTGACCGCGATTGTCTATACGGAACACGCGCGACGCTTTAACAGCGTGCTTGCTTCGTCGAACAGCGACTTCACGCGGCGGCTGGTCGAAGTCAGCGACTTCGGTCCGGAAACCGCGATGATGATGCAGGAGCGCGTCGATGCCGGCGAGCTGCTCGTGATCGTCGGCGATCGCGTGCCGGCGCACGAAACAGGACGCACGACCGAGGCGCAGTTTCTCGGTGCGACCGCGCCGTTCGCGCAGGGGCCCTATGTGCTCGCGCATGCGTTGGGTTGCCCGGTGTACCTGTTCTTCTGTATCCGGGAGCAGTCTGGCTACCGGCTTTATTTCGAACCGTTCGCGGAGCGCATCGACCTGCCGCGCCGCGAACGCGCGCAGCATCTTGCTGCATGGGCGCAGCGCTACGCCGCACGCCTCGAACACTACTGTCGCAAGGCGCCGTTTCAATGGTTCAACTTTTTCGATTTCTGGGCGCGCCCAGGTGGAGGCGCGAATGGCCGAACATGATCTGATCGACGATGCCGGGCTCGATGCGCAACCCGCCGTCGACAAGGCAATCGTCATCGGCGGACGCCGGCTGACGATCGAAGACGTGGTCGCGATCGCGGAGCGTCGCGCGCCCGTCGCGCTGAGCGACGATCCGGCATGGCGCTCGCGCATCGAGCGCGGCGCGGATTTTCTGCGCAGGCATCTCGCCTCGGGCGCGACGGTGTACGGCGTCAACACCGGCTATGGCGACGCATGCGTGGTCGACGTACCGATGGGCCTCGTCGAAGCATTGCCATTGCAGCTCACGCGTTACCACGGCTGCGGCATGGGCGTGCATCTCGACGACGCCCAGACGCTTGCCGTGATCGCCGCGCGCCTCAACTCGCTCGCGTATGGTTTCTCGGGCGTACGACCTGTCCTGCTCGACCGTCTCGCCGATCTCATCAACCATCGCGTGCTGCCGCGCATTCCGTCGGAAGGGTCGGTGGGCGCAAGCGGCGATCTGACGCCGCTGTCGTATGTTGCCGCCGCGCTGGTCGGCGAGCGCGACGTGCTGTTCGAAGGCCAGTTGCGCGACGCGTCGGACGTGTGGGCGCAACTCGGCCACATGCCGCTCAGGCTCGCGCCGAAGGAAGGCCTTGCGTTGATGAACGGCACCGCCGTGATGACCGGTCTCGCGTGTCTCGCATTCGCGCGTGCCGATCATCTGACACGGCTTGCCGCGCGTCTCACCGCGCTCTCGACGGTCGCGCTCGACGGACGTGCCGCGCATTTCGACGCGCTGCTGTTCGAAGCGAAGCCGCATGCCGGTCAGGCGGAAGCCGCCGCGTGGATCCGCGAGGATCTGGCGGGCCGCGCCGATACGCCGGGGCATCGTTTGCAGGACCGCTATTCGATTCGCTGCGCGCCGCATGTGATCGGCGTCGCGCGCGATGCGTTGTCGTGGGTACGGCGCGACGTCGAGAATGAACTGAACAGCGCCAACGATAACCCGCTGATCGATCCCGACGGCGAGCGTGTGCTGCACGGCGGCAACTTCTACGGCGGACACATCGCGTTCGCGATGGATTCGCTGAAAGTGGCCGTCGCGAATCTCGCCGACCTGATGGACCGCCAGCTCGCGCTGCTCGTCGACGACAAGTTCAACAATGGTCTGCCGCGCAACCTGTCGGGCGCGTCGCCTGCGCGCGCGCCGATCAATCACGGCTTCAAGGCCGTGCAGATTTCGTCGTCCGCGTGGACGGCCGAAGCGCTCAAGCTGACGATGCCCGCGAGCGTCTTTTCACGTTCGACCGAAGCGCACAATCAGGACAAGGTCAGCATGGGCACGATCGCCGCACGCGACTGCCTGCGCATACTCGAACTGACCGCGCAGGTCGCGGCGGCGCATACGCTCGCGACGGTTCAGGCGGTGCGGCTGCGTTTGCGCATGAACGAAACGACGCCCGTGCCCGCGCCACTCCACGCGTTCGCTGGGCGTGTGAGCGCGCAGTCGCCGTTCGTCGACGAAGATCGCGCACTCGAACCCGACCTGCGCGCGTTGACCGCGCGCATCGTGGAGTGCGCGTTGATCGACGGCTATCGCGGAGAGCACATCGCATGACCGGAACCGGCAAGGTGCTCAGGGCGAGCGCGACGGTCGAAGTGCCGTTTCATGACGTCGACGCCATGGACGTCTGCTGGCACGGCCATTATCTGAAGTACTTCGAGATCGGTCGCGCGGCGCTGCTGCGCGCGTTCGACTACGACTATCCCGAGATGCGTGCCTCGGGTTATCTGTGGCCGATTGTCGAGGCGCATCTGAAATACGTGCGACCGGCCACGTACGGTCAGCGCATCGACGTGTGCACCGAACTGCTCGAATATGAAAACCGCTTGAAGATCGGTTACGAGATCGTCGACAGCGTGACGGGCACGCGACTCACGAAGGGCTATACGATCCAGGTGGCGGTCGACGCGGCGACGCAGGAACTGCAGTTCGTCTCGCCGCCCGTCGTGTTCGAACGGCTGGAGCGTGCATGGTCACGTTAAAACTTCGCGCGTACGTATTCGCGGCGGCGATCGCGTTGACGCTACCGATGTCGTCGCTGCCCGCACGCGCCGCGGGCACGCAGCAGGCGGCATCGCCAAACGACACGCAACTGGTCCAGCAGATCGCCGGTCGTCTCGCGCAGGCGAAAGGCATCCGCGCGCAGTTCACGCAGACACAGACGTTGTCCGCGATGAACCGGCCGCTCGTGAGCACGGGCTCGCTCGTGTTCTTCCGCGAGCGCGGCGTGATCTGGCAGATCGATACGCCCTACAAGGCGACATACGTCATCACCGATGCGGGCGTCGCGCAGGTCGACGCGAACGGCAAGCCTTTCACGGCGAATCGCCAGCCTCAGGGCGCGCGTGGCGTCGCGCAGGTTTCGAAGATGATGCGTGCGATGCTGGGCGGCGATCTCTCGGCGCTCTATTCGCAGTTCGACGTGAAGGCGGACGGCACGACCGCGCAATGGCGCATGCAGCTGACCCCGAACCAGCCGCAGCTCGCGCAGTCCATCAAGGGATTGCAGATGGAAGGCGGAGATTATCTGAAGACGCTGCGCATCACGCTCGCCAACGGTGATGTCACGCAGATCGGGTTCGCGAACAGCAACGCCATCGACGCGCTCGATCCGGCCGATCTCGCGCTGCTGGGGGCGAAGTAATGCAGGTGCTGCAGCAACGCGCCGCGCGGCACACATGGGGCATTCGTGCCGCGTGGCTGCTGCTCGCCGTGGTCGCGTCGCTGTATTGCGTGTGGCGGTTCACGGTCGGCTCGCCGTTGCAGACCAATCTGCTCGCGCTGCTTCCCGCCACCGAGGCGGACCCCGTCGCCGAAAAAGCCGTCGATACGCTCGCGGCCGCGCTGGGCGACCGCACGGTGCTGCTCGTCACATCGAACGATGCGACGCATGCGAAGGCCGCCGCGAAAGCGCTGGGTGCGACGCTCTCGAAGAGCGGCGCGTTCGCTTCCGTGATCGCGGAACTGCCGCCGTTCGATACTTCGCAGATCGCGCGTCTTTATCTGCCGTATCGCTTCAATCTGCTCGCGCCCGACGATCGCGCCGCGCTTGCGGGCGGTCCCGCCGCACTGCACGACGCGCTTGCGCAACGTTTATACAGCCCGATGCAGGGCGGCCTGTCCACCCCCGTCGCCGACGATCCATTCGGCTGGCTTCAGCACTGGATGGCCGGCCTGCCGCTCGCCACGTCGAATCTGGCAATCGAGGACGGCCTGCTGGTCGCGCACCGGGGCGCGGCGACGAGCGTGCTGATCGTTGCCACATTACCCGGCTCGGCATACGAATCGGAGACCCAGCATGCGGTGATGGAAACCGTCGCGCACGGTGAAGCCGCGCTGAAAACGACATGGCCCGACGTCACGCTGGCCCGCACCGGTGCTGTGTTTTATGCGCAATCCGCGCGCGCCGCATCCGAGCGCGAGGTGCATCTGATCGGCGTGGCGTCGATTTGCGGCATCGCGTTACTGATGCTGTGGGTGTTCCGCTCGCCGCGTCTGTTGCTGCTGGGTTTCGTATCGACGGCGCTCGGCGTTGTCTGCGCGCTCGCGGTGACGATGCTGGTGTTCGGCAAGCTGCATCTGCTGACGCTCGTGTTCGGCGCGAGCCTGATCGGCGAAGCGGTCGACTATTCGATCCAGTACTTCGTCGTGTACCTCGGCGGCGCTCGCGACTGGGAACCGCGGCGCGGCGCGCGCGAAGTCCGCCCTGCACTGAGCGTTGCGCTCGCGACGAGCCTGCTCGGCTACGCGATCCTCGCCTGGGTGCCGTTTCCCGCGTTGAGGCAGATTGCCTGTTTCGCGATCGTCGGGATCTGCACGGCGTTCGCATCGGTGCTGTGGCTGTTGCCCGCGTTACTGATGCATGCGCCGAAGCGCACGCCGCAGCGGATCTTCAACGGCGGCGCCACCTTGCTTCGGCGATGGCAGGCCGCAATCGGCGGACGCCGCGCATGGGGCGTGGCGGTGCTACTCGTGATCGTCGCGATTCCGGGCTGGCTGCGTCTCACGAGCGACGACGATATTCATCTGCTGATCCAGCGCGATCCGGCGCTCGTCGCGCAGGAGCAGAAAGTGCGTGACGCGATTGGCGTCGACAACAGCGCGCAGTTCTTCGTCGTGCGAGGCGAGACGCCCGAAACGGTGCTGCAGCGCGCGGAAGCGCTCGGCGCGCTGACGGGCAAGCTGAAAACGAACGGCTGGCAATCGGTGACTTCGTTCGTGCCTTCCGCGAAGCGTCAGCGGGAAGATCGCGCGCTGCTCGCGCAGCACGTATTCAACGATCCCGTCGCGTTACGCGCGATGCTGATCGATGCGGGTTTTCGCGACGCGGTCGCCGACGCGTGGCTGAAGGCGTGGGCGCAGTCCGGACAGTCCGTGCTGACGGTCGATCAATGGCTCGCCGCGCCGTGGTCGCAGCCGTACCGGCATCTCTGGCTCGGCCAGGTCGATGCCGGTGCGAATGCTGCATCGCACGGTTATGCCGCTGTCGTGATCCCGCAAGGCGTCACGCCTGACAATCAGGCGGCATTGATCGCCACCGCGCACGCGTTGCCGGGCGTCGTGTTCGTCGACAAGGCGGCGAGCGTGTCGTCGCTGTTCGGCGAGTACCGTGTCGATAGCGGGATCTGGCTTGCGGGCGCGCTCGCGCTCGTGATGGCGTTGCTGATGGTGCGCTACCGGCCGCGCGGCGGCATCATGGTGACATTGCCGGTTCTGCTCGCCGTCGGCGTGACGCTTGCGGTGTTCGGCTACGCGCGCATACCGCTCAATCTCTTCAACTGGCTTGCGTTGATGCTCGTACTTGGCGTCGGCGCAAACTATGCTGTATTTCTGCGCGAAGGGTGCATACGCGCGCCGCACGAACTCGGCGCGGTGTGGACCGGCGTGCTGCTTTCGGCATCGACGACGTTGCTGTCGTTCGGTCTGCTCGCATTGAGCGCGATGCCCGCGCTGAAAAGTTTTGGCGCGACGCTGGCGCTCGGGATTGCCGTTTCGGTGCTGCTTGCGCCGGCCGGCATGCCGTCACAGGATGAAAGGAGGGCTACGTGAGCGTGTCACGAGTTTACTTACATGCCCTCGGCATGATCAACGCGCTCGGCGAAAATCTCGACGCAATCGTGCCGGCGCTGGCCGCGTGCCGCGCGCCCGGAATGGGCGTCGCGCACATGGGCATCGGCGATGCGTTCGTCGGCCGCGTGTGCGCGCCGCTCGACATTGCGCCGCCCGCGTCGCTCGCGCGATACGACTGCCGCAACAACCGCCTGCTGCTCGCCGCGTTGAAGCAGATCGAATCCGCGGTTCAGGCGGCGCGCGAACGGTATGGCGCGGACCGTATCGGCGTCGTGCTGGGCACGAGCACATCCGGCATCGATGCCGCCGAAACCGCGTTCGTCCATCAGGCGCAGGCGGGCGAGCTGCCCGCGAGCTTCAACTACCGGCAGATGGAAATCGGCACTGTCGCGCCGTTCGCGGCGGCCGTGCTGGGCATTCACGGCCCGGCATTCACGATTTCCACCGCGTGTACGTCGAGCGCCAAGGCGTTCGTTTCGGCGCGAAGGCTGCTGCAACTACGGCTTTGCGATGCGGTGATCGTCGGCGGTGTGGATTCCCTGTGCGAATTGACCGTGCAGGGTTTCGCCTCGCTCGAATCGACGAGCAACACGCGCACCAATCCGATGAGCCGCAACCGTAACGGTATCAACGTCGGCGAAGGTGCGGCACTGTTCCTGATGAGCCGCGACGAGGGTGCCGTGCGGCTCGCGGGCGCGGGTGAATCGAGCGACGCGCATCATATTTCGGCGCCGGACCCGCAGGGTGTCGGCGGTGAGATGGCATTGCGCGCCGCGCTGGATGATGCGGGACTGGCGCCGTCGGCGATCGGCTACGTGAATCTGCACGCCACCGCCACGCGCAAGAACGACGAGATGGAAGCGCATCTGATGTCGCGTGTTTTCGTGGAAGGCGTGGCGACGAGCGGCACGAAGCCGTTCACGGGTCATCAACTCGGCGCGGCGGGCGCGACCGAACTCGGCTTCGCATGGCTCACGCTCGCACGCGATGACGTCGCGCTGCCAAAGCATGTATGGGACGGCGAGGCCGACGCTGGATTGCCCGCGCTCGATCTCGTGGAGAGCGAGCGTTATCTGTCGCGGCCGGCCGGCCCGCAGTACGTGATGAGCAATTCGTTCGCCTTTGGCGGCAGTAACGTCAGCCTGATTCTCGGACGGTAATGGACGCGATGGATACCTCAACCGCCAGTGCTCACGCGATGCCCGTCGAACCGGAAGCGGGCGCGACATCGGGTCCGTTCGGGCCGATCGAAACGATCCTGCCGCATCGCGGCACGATGCTGCTGGTCGACGCCGTGCTGACGTACACCGACGAAACGCTGAGCGCCAGTGCGCACGTCGAAAGCGACGCGTGGTACGCCGACGCCGACGGCGCGATGCCCGCGTGGATCGGCATTGAACTGATGGCGCAGGCCATTGCGGCGCACGTCGCGCTGCTCGCGATGCGCGCGGGTGGCCGGGCGCGTCCGGGCGTGCTGCTCGGCTCGCGCAGTTACAGCGCGCTCGTGTCCGCGTTTGCCGCCGGTGCGCGCCTCACGATCGAGGCGAAGGAACTGCTGCGTAGCGAGGAAGGCCACAGCGCGTACGAATGCACGATCGATCACGACGGTGTGTGCTACGCGCAGGCCGTGATCAAGGTGTATCAGCCAGTCGACTTTCAGTCATTCATCGAAGGGAGCTTCAGCACATGAGCCGGCGTGTTCTCGTAACCGGTGCAAGCCGCGGCATCGGCCGCGCGATTGCCTACCAACTGGCCGCTGACGGCTTCACGGTATCCGTGCATTGCCGCACCGGACGTAGCGAAGCCGAGGCCGTGACGGCCGGCATCGCGGCGCAGGGCGGCGCGGCGCGCGTGCTGCAGTTCGACGTGCGCGAGCGCGCCGTGTGTCGCGAAGTGCTCGAAGCCGATATCGGCACATACGGACCGTACTACGGCATCGTGTGCAGCGCCGGCGTGACGCGCGATGCGGCGTTCCCCGCACTCACCGAAGAAGACTGGGACATCGTCATCGAAACCGGGCTCGACGCGTTCTACAACGTCGTGCATCCGCTGACGATGCCGATGGTGCGAGCGAAGAAGGGCGGCCGCATCGTCACGATCGCGTCGGTGTCCGGCGTCATCGGCAATCGCGGGCAGGTGAATTACAGCGCGGCGAAGGCCGGCCTGATCGGCGCGAGCAAGGCGCTGGCCGTCGAACTTGCGTCGCGCAACATCACGGTGAACTGCGTGGCGCCCGGGTTGATCGAAACCGGCATGCTCGACGACATGCCGCTCGAACATGCGCTGAAAACAGTGCCGATGAACCGCGTCGGCCAGCCGGCCGAAGTGGCTTCCGTGGTGAGCTTTCTGATGTCCGATGCCGCTTCGTATGTGACGCGGCAGGTCATCGGCGTGAACGGCGGGATGATCTGATGAAGCGCGTCGTCATTACCGGCATGGGCGGCGTCACGGCATTCGGCAGTGCGTGGGACGGCATCGAGGCCACGCTGCGCAGCGGCCGCAATGCCGTTCGACGCATGCCCGAATGGGATTATTTCGAATCGCTGCATACGCGGCTCGCGTGCCCACTGCCCGAATTCACGCTGCCTTCGCACTATCCGCGCAAGAAGACGCGTTCGATGGGCCTCGTATCGATGTACTCGGTGCGCGCAAGCGAGCTGGCGCTCACCGACGCGGGCCTCATCGACGACCCGACGATCAGCGACGGACGCATGGGTGTCGCGTACGGCTCGTCGTCCGGATCGGTGCAGCCGATCCGCGCGTTCGGCACGATGCTCGAAACCGGCTCGATGGGCGACGTCACGTCGAACAGCTACGTGCAGATGATGCCGCACACCACGGCCGTGAACGTCGGGTTGTTCTGGGAGCTGAAGGGGCGCATCGTGCCGACGTCGTGCGCGTGCGCATCGGGGAGCCAGGCAATCGGCTACGCGTATGAGGCGATCGCGACGGGCAGGCAGACGCTGATGCTCGCGGGCGGCGCCGAGGAACTGTCCGGTCCCGCGGTCGCCGTGTTCGATACGCTCTACGCGACGAGCACGCGCAACGACGAGCCGCATCTCACGCCGCGTCCGTTCGACGTCGCGCGCGACGGTCTCGTGGTCGGCGAAGGCGCGGCGACGCTCGTGCTCGAAGAGTACGGGCATGCGCTCGCGCGTGGCGCGCGCATTCATGCCGAGATCGTCGGTTTCGGCTGCAACTCGGATGGCGCGCACATGACGCAGCCCACCGCGGCGACGATGGCGTTCGCGATGCAGCTTGCGCTTCAGGATGCAAAGCTTCCGCCCGAAGCGATTGGGTACGTGAACGCACACGGCACGTCGACGGACCGCGGCGACGTCGCGGAAAGCCACGCGACCGCGCAGACATTCGGCGCGCACATGCCGATCAGCTCGCTGAAGAGCTATGTCGGCCATACGCTCGGCGCGTGTGGCGCGCTCGAAGCATGGTGGACGATCGAAATGATGAAGCGCAACTGGTATGCGCCCACGCTGAATCTGACCGATGTCGATCCGGCCTGTGCGCCGCTCGATTACATCGTCGGCGAAGGCCGCACGATCGACACCGAACATGTAATGACCAACAATTTCGCGTTCGGCGGCATCAATACGTCGCTGATTTTCAGGCGCGTGCCGTGAGCGTGATGGCAAAGCGCGGCATGCAGCGCGTCGTCGTGACCGGCATGGGCATCGTGTCGTGTCTTGGCAACGCGCTCGACGACGTGTCCTCCGCATTGCGCGCGGGGCGTGGCGGCATCACGCGTGTCGATGCATGGCGTGAGCGCGGTTTTGGCAGCCAGGTCGCCGGTGTTGCATCGGTGGCGAACGAGTTGCCGTTCGATCGCAAGCTCGAACGCTTCATGGGTGACACCGCGCGTTTCGCGGCCCATGCCGCGCGCAAGGCGATCGATGACGCCGCGCTCGATCCCGCTGCGTTGCGCTCGCCGCGCGCAGGCGCTGTGATCGGCTCGGGTGTCGGCACGATGTCGACGTACGACGCGGCGATGGCGGTCGCGAATGCGCGTGGCGTCGAGAAGACGCCGCCTTATACCGTGCCGCAGGCGATGAGCAGCACTGCTTCGGCGAATGTCGCGCAGGTGTTCGGCATCGAGGGCGTGACGTATTCGCCTTCGTCCGCGTGCACGACTTCTTCGCTCGCGATCGGACAGGCGATGCAGCTGATCCAGACAGGCCGCCAGGACATCGTGCTTGCGGGCGGCAGCGAATCGCTGCACGACAACATGACGCTGATGTTCGACGCGATGGGCGCGTTGTCCCGGCGTTTCAACGACACACCCGGGAATGCATCGCGTCCGTACGACGTGGCGCGAGACGGTTTTGTGATGGCGTCGGGCGGCGGCGTGCTGGTGCTCGAATCGCTGGAGCATGCGCTCGCACGCGGCGCGCGCATTTACGCCGGGCTGACCGGTTTCGGACATTGCACCGACGGCGCCGGGATGGTCACGCCGCACGCGAGCGGCATTGCACGCGCAATGCGCGAGGCGCTCGACGAATCCGGTGCACGTCCCGACTACATCAACACGCATGCACCTTCGACGCCACGCGGCGACGCTGAGGAACTGCTCGCGCTGCAGTCGATTTTCGGCGCGGAGATTCCCGCGTTTTCCTCGACGAAGGGATTGACCGGACATCCGCTTGGCGCGTGCGGCGCGCACGAGGCAATCTACGCGTTGCTGATGATGCGTGACGGTTTCATCGCGGGAACGACAGGAATCGAAGTTCCCGATCCGGCTCTGGATCTCGACCGGTTGCCGCTCGTGCGCGAGTCGCGTGAAGCGTCGATCGACACGGCGATGTCAGTTTCGTTCGGGTTCGGCGGGAGTTGTGCGAGCCTGGTGTTGAGTGCCTGGAAAGGCGTGTGAAGTAAAAGAAGATCAAACCATAACGAGGGAAATAACAATGAAGATGCGTTACACGCACGGCGTCGTGGCAATCGCGGTCGCGTTTGCGGCTCTGTCCCAGACCGCGCAGGCGGGAACCGAGGTGAAGTCGTTGCCGCTGCAGGCCGTGCTCGGGCAGGCGGCACCCGCAGGGCAGGCCACGCCGGGAAGGCGCATGCAGGCTGTCGCGCAGCCGCAGTCGGGCGCCGATATCGCGTTGTTCTTCGGCGACGAGGCACACCCGGCGGTTCGGAGCCAGCTCGGTGACGCATCGGAATCGGCGCGTATTGCGCGCAGGACCGACGATCAAACGACCGCATGCAATCGCGCGCTGAGCGAAGCGGTCGACAAGTTGCGCACGTATGCGCATGACCATAACGCGAACGCGATCATCAATATCCGCACGAGTTTTCATAGCACCGAAACCGCGTCGACGACGGATTTCACGTGCGGTGTGAGTGGTTCCGCTGCCGCGCTGCGTCTGCGCGGCGACGCTGTTGTACTCGAAACCAACTGATAAAACGGGGAACATGATCATGAAACGCCATTTGATGTTTGCTGCAGTCTTCGCGTCGCTGATGACGGGCCAGGCCTTCGCGCGCGATACCATCAACAACTTCCCGGTCGACGCAGCGCTGAAGAGCGAGCCGGGCAAGGTCGGCGATGACATTCCGCTGTATTTCGCGGGCCAGAAGCATCCGGCAGTCGTGAAGTCGTTAGGCGAGTTCGCGACCAACAAGAAGACCAATGCATTCGGCAAGAGCGACGAGGCTGCATGCCAGCACGTGTTTCTGTCAGCGGTGATCGAATTGCAGGAGCGGGCGCGCAAGGAAGGCGGCAATGCCGTCATCAATATCAAGAGCAACTACAAAAATGAAGAGCGCGAGAGTGCGACCGAGTACACGTGCGGCGCGGGTGCCGTGGTGGCGGGTGTCGCGCTGAAGGGCGACGTGGTGACGTTGAAGAAGTAAGCGGCGCGTGTAGTCGTCGTGGCAGCGTGGCATGCGCCGCACTGCCACGGCAGGTCGGGTCGGCGTCAGGACGACGGCGTTCGGGTCGCTGCCACGTTGACCAGCGTTTCGCGACGCTTGCCGGGTTGCGGACGATGCAGGCCGAGCCGCTCGAAGAGACCGAAGTCCCTGGCGCGGCTCCACCAGAGATAGGGCAGTGAGATGTTGCGTTCGCCGAATGCGAAACCGGCGTCGCGGATCATGCCGAGATATCCGTCAGCGCTTTTCTGCACGTGCATCGGATGACGGAACAACAGACGGATCACCCATGACTTGATGTATGCATCGGTCGATTCGGCGAAGAGCAGCACGCCACCCGGTTTCAGCACGCGACGGAATTCCGCCAGTGCGCGTTCCTGTTCAACGAGGTGGTGGAATGTTTGATGGCAGAACACGATGTCGGCGCTGGCGTCGGGCATCGGCAGGCGGGCACAGTCGCCGTGCATGACATCGATGGCTATGTGCGGCGGGCAGGCGCGGGCCGCGTTTCTGGCGAGTGCGAGTGACGGTTCATGAAAGTCGACGCCGGCAATGCGAGCCGGCTTGAACGCTTCGGCGAGCAGGCGAAACGAAATGCCCTGGCCGCAACCCGTATCGACGATGACCGGTGCGGCCGGCAGGGGTGTATCGATCAGGCGCTTGAGGTCGTTGATCGCGACGCGCAGGACGTGGTGCTCCCACGTATGGGTTCGCAGGAACCAGATGCCGAAGGCCGTTTCCGGCACGTATGGCACGCGGGATGTTTCAGCTGGCGACATATGGTCTCCTCGTCGCGATGTAATGGTCGATTGACTGATCTGCGCGTCATTGTAATTGGAAGTCGATGACGCGTGAGGGGATGGCGGGTACAGGGCGCGCTCTGTCTGCGACAACCGTGGATTACCAGAAGAGGGTTACCTTGAATACGAATACTGATATTAATACTCGTACGAAGACGGGCGATGCGGTGGATGTCGCGATCATTGGTGCGGGGCCTGCGGGTTCGGTTGCCGCGGCGTTGCTCCGGAAGGCCGGGTGTTCCGTACTCGTGCTGGAGCGCCAGCATTTTCCGCGGTTTTCGATTGGCGAGAGCCTGTTGCCGCAGAGCATGGCTTACCTCGAAGAGGCGGGCATGTTGCAGGCCGTCGTCGAGGCCGGGTTTCAGTACAAGAACGGCGCGCATTTCATCGCGGGCGAGCGCGTATCCTCGTTCGATTTCCGTGACAAGCACACGCCTGGATGGGGCACCACCTATCAGGTCGAGCGGGGCACGTTCGATGACCTGCTGATTGGCTGTGCCGCGAAAGCGGGCGCCGAAGTACGCTTTGGGCACACCGTGCGCGCGATGCAGACGGGCGATGCGCCGGTCCTGGACGTCGAGAACGAAGCCGGCAACACGTACAAGGTACACGCACGATTTGTCCTCGACGCTAGCGGGTTTGGGCGCGTTTTGCCGCGGCTTATGAATCTTGAGACGCCGTCACGGATGCCGACGCGCGCGGCGATTTTCACGCACGTTCAGGACGGGATTCCGTTCGGCGCGATGGATCGCAACAAGATCACGGTAGCGGTTCATCCGGAGCGTCGTGACGTGTGGTACTGGATGATTCCGCTTGCGGGCGGGCGATCTTCGGTGGGGTGTGTGGCTGAAGTGGCGTTCCTCGATGTACCCGAGGAGGCGCGTGAGGCGAGATTACGTGAGTTGATCCGGCAGGAGCCTACGTTTGCGCGGTTGATTGGCGATGCACCGTTTTTGATGCCTGTGCGGCATATTGGCGGTTACTCGGCGAACGTCGAGCGGTTGCATGGCGCGGGTTATGCGTTACTGGGTAATTCGGGGGAGTTTCTTGATCCGGTGTTTTCATCGGGCGTGACGATTGCCGTGCGTTCGGCGCATCTTGCCGTGCAGGTTTTGTTGCGGTCGTTTGATGGCGAGGCTGTCGACTGGCAGCGGGAGTATGACGTGCCGTTGCGGAAAGGGATTGATACGTTTCGGGCGTTTGTTGAACGGTGGTACACCGGTGAGCTTCAGGAGATTATTTTTTATCCTCATCAGACGGATTCCATCCGGAGGATGATCAGCGCTGTGCTCGCTGGATATGCATGGGATGAGAGCAATCCTTATGTTGCTGATCCTGAGCGGCGACTCAAAACGTTGTTTGAGGTTTGTTCCCAAACCTAGTGGCTGTGTTTTTTTGTTGTTCTGGTTTTTGGGCCTTTCCTGGTTTTCGTACCGGTCTGTTTGTGCTGCCCCTTTGGCGGGGCGGCATTCTGGTTTTGTCTTGCCGATGCGGGTTCTTGCCAAAAACAAAAAAAAGCCAAAAAACAAAAACATCAAACCGCGCCGCGAGGCGCACCCCTCGAATGAACAAGCCTCCCACCCGAATAAGTCTCAAACACAGCGCGATCATCGCCTAAAAGAGCAAACGAGAACAACAACTCTTCAAGCGATTCACACCGGGCATTCCGCCGGGCAAGCACTCGCGTCCCCGCCGGATCAAGCACGACAAAATCCGCTTCACTACCCGCGGCAAGCGTCCCAACCCTGTCGCCAAGATCCAGCGCCTCAGCAGCACCTGCCGTCGCCAGCCAGAACATCCGCGTAGCGCTCAGATGATGTCCGTTCAATCGCGCAACCTTGTGCGCCTCATTCATCGTCTGCAGCATCGAGAACGATGTGCCTCCACCCACATCCGTCGCCAGCGCCACCGGCATGCCCGCTTCACCCGCCGCGTCGAAATCGAACAGTCCACTGCCAAGGAACAGATTGGACGTCGGACAATGCGATGCCACCGCGCCGGTCTCCGCCATCCGTCGACGATCCTCGTCATCGAGATAGATGCAGTGCCCATACACCGCGCGACGACGCAGCAACCCGTAATGGTCGTAAATGTCCAGATAGCTACGATGCCCCGGGAACAGGTCGGCCACCCACTTCACTTCGTCTCTGTTCTCGGCAACGTGGCTCTGGATAAATACATCCGGATGCTCGCGTGCGAGCACGCCGCACGCCTCCAGTTGCGCTTCGGTCGAAGTCGGCGCAAAGCGCGGCGTCAATGCGTACATCTGGCGTCCACGGTTGTGCCAGCGACCGATCAGCTCGGCGCTGTCGTCGTAACCCGATTGCGCCGTGTCACGCAGAAACTCAGGACAGTTGCGATCCATCAGCACCTTGCCCGCCACCATCCGCAAATTTCGCGCTTCGCTTTCGGCAAAGAGTGCATCCGCGGATCCCTTGTGCACGGTGCAGTACACAAGCGCCGTCGTCGTGCCGCAGGCAAGCAGCTCATCGACGAAAAAGCGCGCGGTGTCGCGCGCGTACGCCGGATCCTCGAAGCGACGCTCCGTCGGGAACGTGTACGTGTCCAGCCACGGCAGCAGTCCGGGTGCCGGCGACGCAATCATGTCGGTCTGCGGATAGTGAATGTGCGTGTCGATAAACCCGGGCACGATCAGCTTGTCGCGCATCTCGCTGACCTGTGTGCCCGGAGCGAGCTGTTTCGATAGCGCCGCATACGCGCCGCTCGCAACCACGTGACCGTCCTCGACGATCAGAAGGCCGTCTTCATTGAAGACCGCCGCATTGGACGATTGCGCGGGATCGCCATTGAAGGTCAGCAGTTGTGCGCGGTAAGCCGTTTGAGTCATGGAAAAACCGTCTCCGTCATAGGGAATCTAAAGTCTCAAGGCTGGCTCTCCTGCCAGCTCTTGTTGTCAGGGTTCAAAGCAGGGGAATGCACACGCAAGGCAAAACGCAACGCAAGCGCGTGCGTCAGGCGTTCCAGTGCGCGTCGAGCTTTGCGAACATCGCGTCGCGTTCTGCCGGCGTCACGAATGAAGCCTCAAAACTGTTGCGCAGAATCGTGTAGACCTCGGCATCGTTCAGCTTCAATGCCGCGATGGTCGCCACATAGTTCGCGTTCACATAGCCGCCGAAATACGCAGGGTCGTCGGAGTTCACCGTGACCGCGACGCCGCGTTCAAGCAGGTCCTTCAGCGTGTGTTTCGTCATGTCGTCGAACACGCACAGCTTGAGGTTCGACAGCGGGCACACGGTCAACGCCACGCGCGTATCGGCGAGGCGTGTCACGAGCGCGGGATCTTCGATGCTGCGTACGCCGTGATCGACACGGTCCACCTTCAGCAGGTCGAGCGCTTCGTAGATGTATGCCGGCGGCCCTTCCTCGCCCGCATGCGCGACGAGCTTCAGTCCCTTGTCGCGTGCCTTCGCGAACACGCGCCCGAATTTCGATGGCGGATGCCCACGCTCGGACGAGTCCAGTCCGACACCGATCAGGCGGTGACGGTACCGATCGAAAAGCGGCAGCGCTTCGTCGAAGGTGGCGAGGGCATCCTCCTCGGAAAGATGGCGCAGGAAACACAGGATCAGCTTGCTGGTGAGCCCGCGTTTTTCGGCGTCCGCAAGGGCACGTTCAATGCCGGCCACCGCTGTTGCAATCGGAACGCCACGTTCGGTATGCGTCTGCGGATCGAAGAAGATTTCGGTGTGAATGACGTTGTCGGCAAGCGCGCGTTCGGCGTACGCCATCGTCATGTCGTAGAAATCCTGTTCCTTGAGCAGCACGCTCGCGCCGGCGTAATAGATGTCGAGGAACGATTGCAGATCGGTGAACGCATACGCAGCGCGCAATGCATCGATCGAGTCGTACGCGAGCTTCACGCCGTTGCGCTCAGCCAGCGCGAAAATCAGTTCGGGTTCGAGCGAGCCTTCGATGTGAATGTGCAGCTCCGCTTTAGGCGCGGCTGCCGCTTTGGTAGTGAGGGCGTCGATTGGGGTCATGTTCTGTCGTGTACGTTTATGTCTGTGGAGCTTCCTTCGCTCCTGATATTGCGGGTTTGGTACTGATTCTGATTAATGCTGTCCTCAGGCCGTTTGCGTCGCATGGGCCTGCGCTTCGACGGCCTGGAGCAGTTGCGCGGCCGCCGAGATCGCGATGATTTCCGGCGACTTGTCGATGATGCCGTCCACGCCGAGCGGGCATTTCATCCGCGCGATCCGCGAAGGATCGATGCCGCGGGCGGCAAGCCGGTGCTCGAACTGCTTGCGCTTCGAATGCGAGCCGATCATGCCGAAGAACGCAAAGTCGCCGCGCTGCAGGATGCGCTCGGCAAGCGCCAGATCGACGCGATGATCGTGTGTCATCACGATGAAGTACGTGTTCGGCGCGGCACGGTCGACGGCTTCGTCGGGCGCGTCGTTCGCGTCGATCGTGAGGTTCGGCGCGTTAAGCGTTTCGCGCGGCGGGAACTGCGCGTCGCGTTCGTCGACCCACAGTACGTGGCACGGCAGCGTCGCGAGCACGCGCACGAGCGCGGCGCCGACGTGCCCTGCGCCAAACAGCACGACGGCGAAGTCGCGCGGCGCGATCGTCTCGGTGAGCAGCGCGCCGCTCTCGTCGAAACCGGCGCCGTCCCACAGCAGACAGTCGGCGCCTTCGACGCCGGGTTCCGGATCGGACAGCATCACGGCATCCGGAGCGGGGCCGAATGATACGCTACGCACGGTCGACTGGCCGGCGGCGTTGCGTCTCGCAAGCGACGTCACCCAGCCAAGATCGCCGACGTCGAGCCGTTCGAACGCAAGCACCACGGCGCCGCCGCAGCACTGTCCGAGACTTGGGCCCAGCGCGAAGCGTTCGAGCCTGCGCAGATGCGGCGTACGCATGCCGTCCTTGAGCACCTGACGCGCGGTCTCGATGGCCTTCCACTCGAGATGTCCGCCGCCGATCGTATGCTTCGCGGAATCGCGCGTGACGATCATCCTGGTGCCGGCATCGCGCGGCGCGGAACCCTCGGCGCGCGCGACCGTCACGAGCACGACGGCATCGCCGTGAGCAAGTAGCTGTTGCAGATCGGGCAGCCAGGTTTGCATCCGTCTTTCTCCATACAGGGCTTCACGGGATCGCCGTAAGGCCGGTTATGTGTTGCTGCGTTGCTGTCGCCGTGCGTTATGTGCGCGGCGACTCGCGTATTAAAGGCTTCAGGCTGTCGAATCGGCCGTTGCGGGTGCCGGCGCTGGCCGCGCATGCAGTTGCGCATGCAACCGCATCGCGTCGATCGCATCGAGAATCGCCTCGGGCGTCGCGGGCGCACGCAGCGGCGGCGCGACATCCGCATCCGGCGCCACTGCGGCGATCGCGTCGCGCAGCGCGAGCAGCACCGAAAACGGCAACAGCAGCGGCGGCTCGCCGACGGCCTTCGAACGGAACACGGTCGGCTCGGCATTTTCGTTGCGATACAGCTTGACGTTGAATGCCGCGGGCGTGTCGCTGACAGCAGGAATCTTGTACGTCGAAGGCGCATGTGTCATCAGGCGGCCGTCACGATTCCACCAGAGTTCCTCGGTGGTGAGCCAGCCCATGCCCTGGATAAATCCACCTTCGACCTGACCGATATCGATCGCGGGATTGATCGACTGACCGACGTCGTGCAGGACATCCGTGCGCACCAGCTTCCATTCGCCAGTGAGCGTATCGACGACGACTTCCGACACCGCCGCGCCGTACGCGAAATAGTAGAACGGATGGCCGGTGAGCGTCTTCGCGTTCCAGTGGACTTTCGGCGTCGTATAGAACCCGTCGGACCACAGCTGGACGCGCGCGAGATACGCTGCGTTCACCAGTTGCGCGAACGGGATCGATGCGTCGCCGATGCTCACCATGCCGTCGGCGAACGTCACGTCTTCGACGGCGCCGTTCAGCTGCTGCGCGGCGAGCGCGGCCAGCCGGTCGCGTATCGTGCGGGCGGCGGCTTCGGCGGCCTTGCCGTTCAGATCGCTGCCGGTCGAGGCAGCCGTCGCCGACGTGTTCGCCACCTTCGACGTATCGGTCGCGGTGGCGCGCACGCGCGACAGCGCGACGCCGAGTTCGCTCGCCACCACCTGCGCGACCTTCGTGTTGAGCCCCTGGCCCATTTCGGTGCCGCCATGATTGACGAGAATCGAGCCGTCCTTGTAGACGTGCACGAGCGCGCCGGCCTGATTCAGGAACGGCACGTTGAACGAGATGCCGAACTTCAGCGGCGTCATCGCGATGCCGCGCTTGAGCACGGGGCTCGTCGCGTTGAACGCGGCGAGCGCGTCGCGACGCGCCCGGTAATCGCTTGTCGCGAGCAGTTCTTCGGTCAGCGGCGCGATGACGTTGTCCTCGACGCGCTGTCCATACGGTGTCACGTCGCGTTCGCCGACGCCATAGTAGTTGGCGGTTCGTACATCGACCGGATCGCACTTCAGCTGGCGCGCGATGCTGTCGAGCATCACCTCCATGACAAGCGCGCCCTGCGGTCCGCCGAAGCCGCGAAACGCGGTGTTCGACTGGGTGTTCGTCCGGCAGCAGAGCGTGAGGATCTCGACGTCGGACAGATAGTAGGCGTTGTCGAAGTGACAGACGGCGCGTGTCGCCACCGCGCCCGACAGATCCGCCGAATAGCCCGCGCGCAACGCAATCTCGACGCGCGCGCCGAGAATCCGGCCGCTATCGTCGAAGCCGGCTTCGTATTCGTAGATCGCGTCGTGGCGCTTGCCGGTGATCATGAAGTCGTCGTCGCGATCGGCGCGCAGTTTGACCGCGCGCTGCAGCTTGTGCGCCGCGAGCGCGGCCACGCACGCGAACAGCGCCGACTGCGATTCCTTGCCGCCGAAACCGCCACCCATGCGCCGGCATTCGCACATGACGCTGTGCGTCGGCCAGTCGAGCATATGCGCGACGACGTGCTGCATCTCACTCGGATGCTGCGTCGAACTGTAGACGAGCATGCCGTCCATCTCCTTCGGCAGTGCATACGCGACCTGCCCTTCGAGATAGAACTGCTCCTGTCCACCCACTTCGAACGTGCCCGAGATGCGATGCGGCGCGGCGGCGATCTTCGCTTCGGGACTGCCGCGCTTCAGATGCAGGGGCGGCAGCACGAACTGCTTTGCCGCTTTCGCTTCGGCGGGCGTGAGCACCGCTTCGAGCGGTTCATAACGGACGACGTCGTCGCTCCTTGCAAGCGACGCCGCACGCCGCGCGAGTTCATGACTTTCAGCGATGACGGCGAAAACGGGCTGGCCGAGGTACAGCACTTCGCCGTCGGCGAGGATCGGGTCGTCGTGCAGCACCGGGCCGCAATTGTTTTCGCCGGGAATGTCGGCGGCCGTCAGCACCGCGACGACGCCCGGCGCGTTGCGCACCGCATCGAGATCCATCGACACGATGCGCGCGTGCGCATGTCGCGACAGACCGAGCGCCGCGTGCAGCGTGCCCTGGAGTTCGACGATGTCGTCGGTGTAGGTCGCTTCGCCGCTCACGTGCAGCGTGGCGGATTCGTGCGGTAACGCGGCGCCAGCGGCGGATTGCGTCACGAACGCATCGGTTTGCCTGTTCATCACAACGGCTCCCTTGCCGCATCGGCGGCTGCTTCGCCAGGTTCGCCCGCCTCGAATGCGAACGCGTTCACATCGGACAGCGCGAGCGGCGCGACGTCGCGCGTTTCCAGATGAAAGCGCCACAGCAGATTGCGCGCGACCTTCAGCCGGTAAGCGCTCGACGCGCGCATGTCGGTCAACGGCTGATAGTCGGCGGTGATCGCGTCCATCGCGTTGCGGGCGCAGGCTTCGTCCCATGACGCGCCGGCCAGTGCCGCTTCGGCCTTTGGCGCGCGCTGCGGCGTCGCCGCCATGCCGCCGAACGCGACGCGGGCTTCCGCGATCGTGCCGCTGGCGTCGATCTTCAACGCAAACGCCGCGCAGACGGCCGAGATGTCCTGATCGTACCGCTTCGAGACTTTATAGGTGCGAAAGCGCAGATCGCGCGCGGGACGCGGCACGCGGATCGCCGCGACGAATTCGCCGGGTTGCAGCGCGCTTTTCTGATAGCCGACGTAGAACGCATCGAGCGGCAGCGTGCGCGTGGCGCCGCCGTGCCGCAGCACGACTTCGGCGCCGAGCGCGATCAGTGCGGGCATCGAATCGCCGATCGGCGAGCCGTTCGCGACATTGCCGCCGAGCGTGCCGGCGTTGCGGATCGGCAGCGAGGCAAAACGCGTCCAGAGTTCGGCGAGTTCGGGATAGTCGACGGCGAGCGCCGCGTACGCGTCTTCCAGCGATGCGGCCGCGCCGATGGTGAGCGTCTGCGCGTCTCGCTCGATGGTTTTCAGTTCGGCCACGTTGCCGATGAAGAGCACGTCGCCGAGATCGCGAAACTGCTTGGTCACCCACAAACCGACGTCCGTGCTGCCAGCCAGAATGCGGGCTTGCGGATGCCGCGCGCGCAACGCAGCGAACGCCTCGACGGTGACGGGCGCGTAGAACGTCGGCGAGCCGAATGACGCGCCGCGCGCATCGGGCGCGGTGTATTCGAAGGTGTCGCTGCGCTGGAGGGTGCGCAACGCTTCGGCGATGGGCGCGCGCTCGAGCGGCACACGCGGATACTGCTGATAGTCGAACATCTTCTGCGCGGCTTCGACGATGGGCCGATAGCCGGTGCAGCGGCACAGGTTGCCCGACAGCGCGGTGTTGATTTCATCGCGCGAGGGCAGGCCGGCGCTGGCGGGCTGGTTCTCGTAGAGCGCCCACATCGACATCACGAAGCCCGGCGTGCAAAAGCCGCATTGGGAGCCGTGACAGTCGACCATCGCCTGTTGTACCGGATGCAGCGCGCCCCCGGCGTCGCGCAAATCCTCGACGGTGAAGAGCGCGCGGCCATCGAGCGTCGGCAGGAACTGGATGCAGGCATTGACCGCTTTCAGCGTGAGCGCGCCGTGCGCGTCGCATTCGCCGACGACGACCGTGCACGCGCCGCAATCGCCTTCCGCGCAGCCTTCCTTGGTGCCTGTGCAATGGAGATCCTCGCGCAGATGCTGAAGCACGGTGCGCGACGCGGGCACGTCGCGCACTTCACGGACGGACCCACGGTAGAAGAAGCGGATGGTGTGCGTTGTCATGGCGAATCCAGAAGACATTGCGGACCGGGCGCGCGTTACGCATGGGGTCGTGCCGTAGCCGGCCTCGCGCACGTAGATCGCCATCCATGACCGAAGATAGCACCGTCGGGCACCAGAAAGTATTTCGGTCCGATGATGCGGGCTATCAGCCTGCGGTCATGCCATCCGTACGATTCGTATCGCGCGGACAGGTTGCGTCGCGCCGGAAAAATCGCGGAGCCATGCGGGGCGGGGGAGAGCGGCCGGTGCGGGCGTGCGACGAGGGCAGAAACAGGAGTGCCGGAGCCGGCCAGGTGTTTACGCGCAGGCGGCCCGCGATGGGCGCGGCCTGCGCGTTTTTTGCGGATGCGTGCAGCGGGGCGTTAGCTGCGGTGACGGTTGCGCACGATACTCAGGGCGAGCAGCACGAACGTGATCACGAACGCGATCAGCGACCACGTAGGCAGCGAAAGCCCGAGGATAGGCGGATACGGCGTTTCGCAGAGGCCGGCTACCTTGAAGACGGAGGGCAGCCAGCGCGCGGGCGGCAGGCTGTCGACAACCGGTTGCAGTGCATCGAAACCGCAGCTGAAACCCGGGTGCGCCAGCACATGGATATGCCGTGCCGCCGTGACGATGCCGCCCAGCGCCGCCAGCGCGGCCAGCACTTCCAGCAGCCGCACGCCGCGCCAGCGGTCGAACCGCGCGCCGAGGAACGCGAAAATCGCGACCAGCAGGAAGAAGTAGCGCTGGATGATGCACAGCGGACACGGATCTTCGTGCTTCACGAACTGGAGATAAAGTGCGCCCGCAACCAGCGCGACGCAGATGAGACCGAGCAGGACGAGCCATGTGCGCTCGCTGCGCAGCACGGGATCCCGATGATGCATGAGGTGGTTTAGAGCCATTTTGATATAAATAGGGGCCGAAGTAGCGTGAGTGTGACCGCGATTCTAGCGCGAACGCTGCCCGTATCGCGGCTGGTCTAACGGATAGTGTTCAGGACGGCTTCGACGGCCCGGCCAACCCCGAGCAGTGCGTCGTCGCCATAAGGCTCGCCGGCCAGCATCAGGCCGACCGGCGCGCTTCCCCGCGCGTGGCAGGGTAGCGACAGCGCGCAGGCGTCGAGAAAGTTGAATGCGCTCGGATTGCGCAGGATCAAGGCGTTCGTACGGCCGAACGCGTCGTCGTCGTGGATGAGCTCGGCGAGGCGCGGCGGCACGACCGGCACGGTCGGTGCGACGATCGCGTCGAAGCGCTGCCAGAGCGCCCGCGCGGCATCGAGCATCGCGTGGCGTTCGGCGACGAGGTCGAGGTAATCGGCGGCACTCGCGGGCTGACCTTTCAGGATGCGCACCCGGACGCGCGGGTCGTATTCCTCGCGGTGCTTTTCCAGCAGCGGACGGTGCCATGCGTACGCTTCAATCGATGAAAAGCCGAAGCGGTTGATCGCGGGCAGCCGGTCGAGCGGCGCAAAGCGCACTTCGCTTACGATCGCGCCGGCGGCTTCGAGATGCTTGAGGGCGGCATCGATGGCTTCGGCGACGGCCGGTTCCACGCCGTCTGTCACATAATGATTGAGCACGCCGAGCCGCACGCCTTCGAGCGGCCGCGCGGCCGGAATGCGCGGCTCGAGCCCCGCCAGCATCCGGTCGACGAGCGCGCAGCACGCCACCGTTACGCCGATCGGGCCGAACGAATCGAGCGTCGTCGAAAGGGGCACGCCCCCTTGTCTCGGGATGCGCGCAGCGGTCGGCTTGAAGCCGGTCAGGCCGCACAGCGCGGCCGGAATGCGGATCGAGCCGCCGGTGTCGGTGCCGAGCGCGACCGCCGCCATGCCGTCCGCGACCGATACGCCCGCGCCCGACGACGAGCCGCCTGAAATCCGTTCGTCGCCTTTCACGTCGCGCCGCCAGGGCGACAGCGGATGGCCGTAGTGCGGATTGAGCCCGAGCCCGGAGAACGCGAACTCGCTCATATTGGTGCGCCCGACGATCACGGCGCCCGCGCGCTTGAGCCGCGCGACGACGAGTGCATCGGCGGTGGCGGGCGCGGCGCCGGCAAGCGCCCGGGAACCGGCGCGCGTCACCTGGCCTTCGATATCGAACAGATCCTTCACCGAAACCGGAATGCCCGCGAGCGGCGAGAGCACGGTGCCGGCGGCGCGCAGGCGATCGTGGGCGTCGGCGGCGGCACGCGCGCTGTCCGCATCGACGTGCATGAAGGCGACCGCGCCCTGGCCGGCGGGATCGGCAATCCGTTCGAGTGCGGTCTCAACCAGCTGGCGGCTCGTCGTGCGGCCGGCGGCCAGATCGGCGGCAAGCTGGGCAAGCGGCGGGAAGGGCGTGAATTCGGTAGCCATGGCGGTCCGTGTCCAGTCGATGATGCGGAAGATGCAATGTGCGGTTTTGCCGGGTCCGGTGTGCCGGCCGGCGCCGGAACACCGCGCGGCGCACGTCAGGCGATATCGTTCGCATTGTAGATCGGCGCGCAGGGGACTTCTCGTCCAGCTGGGTTACCATGCTTTCTTTACCATTTGTAAGGATCTGGGCGTATGCATCACGGCATCGGCTTCATTCAGGATCTGGCGGTGGTGATGGCGATCGCAGGCGTCGTCACGGTGTTGTTTCATCGCCTGAAACAGCCGGTGGTGCTGGGGTATATCGCAGCGGGCGTGATCATCGGACCGTACACGCCGCCGTTCCAGCTGATCCACGACGAGCAGACCATCCAGACGCTCGGCGAGCTCGGCGTCGTCTTCCTGATGTTTTCGCTCGGTCTCGAGTTCAGCCTGCGCAAGCTGTTTCGCGTCGGCGCGACGGCGATCGTCGCGGCGTTATCCGAGATCGTGCTGATGCTGTGGCTCGGCTACGAGATCGGCAGCGCGTTCGGCTGGAGCCAGATGGACTCGCTCTTTCTCGGCGCGATCCTCGCCGTTTCGTCGACGACGATCATCGTCAAGGCGCTCTCCGAACTGAACCTGAAGCGCGAAAGCTTCGCGCAACTCGTGTTCGGCATTCTGATCGTTGAAGATATCCTGGCGATCGCCATGCTTGTGCTGCTCTCCGGCATCGCGCAGACGGGCGAACTCAACACGGGCGTCGCGTTCGTGACACTCGGCAAGCTGCTGCTCTTCATGACGGTTTCGCTCGTGGCCGGTATTCTGATTGTGCCGCGCGCGCTCAACTACGTCGCGCGCGCCCAAAGCGACGAGATGCTGCTCGTGTCGGTGCTGGGCTTTTGCTTCGGCTTCTGTCTGCTCGTCGTGAAGCTCGACTACAGCATCGCGCTCGGCGCGTTCCTGATCGGCGCGATCATGGCCGAGTCGCGTCATCTGCATCGTATCGAGCATCTGATCGCGCCGTTGCGCGATGCGTTCTCGGCGATCTTCTTCGTGACGATCGGGCTGATGCTCAATCCCGCCGTGCTGGTGGATTACGCGTGGCCGATCGCGGTGATCACGGTGGCCGTGATCGTCGGCAAGATCGTGTCGTGCGGGCTCGGAACCTTTCTTGCGGGTAAGGATGGCCGCACGGCGATGCGCGTCGGCATGACCGTTTCGCAGATCGGCGAGTTCTCGTTCATCATCGCGTCGCTCGGGCTGACGCTGAAGGTGACGAGCGCGTTTCTCTATCCGGTCGCGGTGGCCGTGTCGGCGCTCACCACGCTGTTCACGCCATACCTGATCCGCGCGGCCGATCCGTTGACCCGCCGTCTTGCTCACGCCATGCCGCCGACGCTTGCCAGCCTGTTCGGCATGTACGCACAATGGCTCGGCAGCCTGGGGCCGGCAACGGGCGAGCCGACCCTGTTCAGCATCACGCGGCGCATTGTCGTGCAGATCGCCGTGAACCTCGCGCTCGTCGCGGCGATCTTTCTGGCGGTGTCTTACGGTTCGTCGTATGGCAGCCGCTGGATCGGGCGCTGGATCGCCTCGGAGCCGAATCAGCGCGTCGTGCTATGGAGCGCGGCGCTGCTGGTATCAATGCCGTTTCTCGTCGCCGTGTATCGCAAGACGAAATCGCTCGCGTTGCTGCTCGCCGAGATCAGCGTGCAGCCCGGGAAGGCGGGACGCTTCACGTACGCCATCCGCTATGCGATCTCGGGCCTCGTGCCGGTTGTCTCGATGATCGGCGTGTTCCTGCTGGTCGCGGCGCTCTCGGGCGCGATCCTGCCGCCGACAGGTCTGCTCATCGCCGTGCTGGTCTGCGCCGCGCTGCTGGCGGCCCTGTTGTGGCGATGGTGCGTGAAGATTCACGCGGCGATGCAGATCGCGCTGCGCGACACCTTCGACGAGCAGCCGGATCCCTGACCGTCGGTTTTTCGCAAAAAAGCCGCAACAATGTGAGCAAATGTTTGCTGGTTTGCCGCTGATGGCGGGCTGGCGGATAATCGGACGGTGTCCCATTCGTTCGCGTACACGGCGCGCCTGTCCCACAGTCATGAGCGAAAACAAGCCAACCAATCCTGGAACACCCGCAGCCGCTTCCGCGGGTACACCCGGCGCTACACCTTCCTCCACTGATTTGCCCGGCACATCGTCGCCCGACGCGCAGTCCGCGCCGGCGGGGTCGTCGACGGCGCCAGCGGCCGCGCCCGAGGCCGCGGCCCGCGCATCGACGGACGATCCGCGGAGCGCGTCGACCGTGACGCCCGCCGCGACACCGAAGACCCGGCAGCAACTCGACGCCGCCGAAGCACGCGCGGCCGCCGTCCAGGCGACTGCGAAGCAGGAAGCCGCGGTTCACGATCGCGACCGCACATCGCGAACGGGTACGCCGGCGTCGTCTGCTGGCGCCACGGCCGGTGCGTCGCCAGCCTCCGCCGAAACGACCGGAGCGACCGAAACGACCGGAACCGCCGGAGCTACCGGAACCGCCGCGGGCGCAGCACCCGCACCGGGTACGCCGCCACCGGGCTTCACGTCGCAGCCGGACTTCGCCACGTTCAATCCGCCGCCGGCCAGTTCGCTGCCGCCTTCGGCGCCGCGTTATCTGAAGCACAACGATTCGGCGTGGACGGTATTCGGACGGATCATCGCCGCGCGCGCCCGGCAGCTGTTCGATCGCGCCGGCCAGCGCATCACGCAACGCACACTGCGTATCGGCGTGTCGGCGCGGATCTTTCATCCGGAACCGGGCGCGAGAGGCCTGCGCGGCAAGACGCTGCAATACCTCGAAGAGTCGATCGCGCACTGGGTGATGTCGCGCGACGTCATCGTGTTCATGATTCCGACGGTCGGCCATCAGGGCATGCTGCATCCGAGCAACATCCGTCTGCGCGACTACGCGAAGCACCTCGACGGCCTGCTGCTGCAAGGTGGCGCGGACGTCTCGCCGCAGTCTTACGAGGAAGCCGCGACGCGGCCGGAGTGGCCCGGCGACCGCGTTCGCGACATGTACGAACTGGAACTGCTGCATGAGTTCGTCGAGTCGGGCAAGCCGGTGCTCGGCGTCTGTCGCGGCTGCCAGTTGATCAACGTGGCGTTCGGCGGCTCACTCTACCAGGATATCGCCACCGATGTGCCGACCGCCGGCGTGCATGTCAGCGAGCAGTACGACCAGCATCGTCACGCTGTGCATTTCCCGGATGGTTCGACGCTCGCGAACATGTTTCCGGGGCGGCGCGAAGCGATCGTCAACTCGATTCACCACCAGGCCGTGAAGACGCTCGGTCGCGACCTGAACATCGAGGCGGTCTCGGCGGCCGACGGCATCATCGAAGCCGTGCGGTATCGTCGCGCGCCGTTCGTGATGGGCGTGCAGTGGCACCCGGAATTTCACCGTGCGGGCGGTCCGGAACTGCTCGACTGCACGCCGTTGCTCGATACGTTTTTGCGCGTCGCGCGCGAGACCCGGTTCTAGCCTCGCCGTTTTCGACATCGACAGGAAAGCCGGCGCATGCCGGTTTTTTTGTGTCTTCTTTTGTCCTTCCCCTGGGATTTCCATCGCTTTTCGCGCGGGTCCACTTCGTTGAGCCGCGATTGATCTTCGACGTCGCTGATTGATGCGATCGCCGGGGCGCTCATCTATCTCGATTTAAAGTCTGCACGGGGTTGCTCAGAACGCTTCGCTTCGCCGTCAAACCGCGCGATAATCGTCGGCTATTCAGCATTTGCACGGAGCATGCACGATGAAGTACTCCTTATGTTTGCGGCGCGCGATGCTGCTCGCGGTGGTGGGCGCGTCGCTGCATGGTGTGGCGGTGCAGGCGCAGGAGAGCGACTCCTCGGCGCCTGTCGTCGGCACGCGACCCGCGATGAACACGCTGACGCCGCAGTTGAGCGCACCGCCCCAGCAGGGCGCGTCGGGCGCGAGTGCCGCGGGCGATGCGCAGGGTGACGTCGCCGAACTGATGCAGATGATTCACGATTCGAAGCTCGTGGAATTGCGCACCACATACAACGGCAGCTACGGCGCGAGTCTCTTCTTTTATCCGCAGGAAATGACGTATTACGTCGCGCTGTTTCAGGACCGTCATTTCTGGCGCGTGATCAAGTCGCAGGACGATGTGCGTGCCGAAGCGATTTACGCCGGCTTCGTGAAGCAGACAGCAGAGCTTGCCGACATCGAAATCCATCGAACCGGATTGCAGGCGCAAAAGGCGTTTCTCGATCGTGTGATCGCATTGTCGGAAGACCGGGCAAAGCGCTTGCAGGCCGACCTCGATGTCGCGCGGACGCAGCAGGCGCAGGTCAACGAACACCAACGCGAGGTGCAGGGCGAGGCGGTCGCGTTGCGCGCCGGGAAGGACCGCGCGCAGGCGCAGCTGCGTGAACTGCAGCGGCAGGTGCAGCAGTTGCAGCGTCAGACGGAAGCAGGCTTGCCAGGCGCACGATAGCGCGACGTCAGTGCCCGTCCGGAACGAAACAGACCGATTGTGTGAACTGCAACACTAGCGCTCACGAGACCGTAGACCGTAACCGGACCGAAGCGGAATTACAAGGTATCGGATTCGAAGGCCGAAAGCGGTCGCTCAACGTGCGAAATGACAGGTATCGGCGAAGCGAAACCCACAAGAGGATGTCCACGCAATGAGGCGGTTAAACCGCTGTTCACGGGAAATTTGCGGGAGATGAAAACGGTTTGGTGCCGTCGAGCACAAACATCACCAGGGCGTGCAGATCCGCCGAGCCACTGGCCGAGACTTGCATCGGGACACCAGCACCGTGGCCCGGCTCGACCTGGCCAGCCTTAACGACCATCACGCCGTCTGGAGTACGAACGCTTTGCGCCCCGGCCAGCACGAAGAAGGTCTCCGAGCCCGGATGAGTATGCACGGGAGTTGTGCTGCCAGGCGTCCCACTAGCCGCATTGATTCTGAGGAGATACTGCGGCGCAATAACTCGAGGGATGGGGCCTACCTCGGCCACCTTCGTGCCGCCCACTGACGACCCACCCGCCGGGCCGAGCGTGAAAAGCCAGACCTTGCCCGCCGATTCGGCAACCAGTCCCCAGGTGCCTGCGACGGCTTGCGCCTGCCCGCGCGTTGTAAAGCGCTCTATTCGCCAGAAAAGTTGTCCGGGCGGCAACTCGGCGACCTTCTTTTCGGCCAGCTTCGTGATGACAAGTGGCGTCTGCGCAACCGCCGCCGATGGCAGCAAGGACGGTCCCAACGCCAGAACCAGAATGAAACTGATGAGAAATCGTGTCATGAGGACGCCGCCTTTGTTCACGTACCGACGTAAACCACTCTGGAGCCTCACTCGCCGCGCTACGCTACGTCATCGACGATCCCGCAACTGCGACACGTGACCACTCGCCACAACGGATTCTTACGCAGCCGTGCGGTGATCGACTGAGGCTAGCCAGAATCTACTCCGAATAGAAACCCGAACCCACCAGGCCTGGAACTGCGTTGATCTTTACTGCCTTCACATAGGTCCATTTATGCGACGGCTGGGTCTGCCCGGGTCTCAGGAACATGTAATCGACCCAGCCCGATCCCTTCGTTTCAGCCGTCTGAATCATGGCGTCGTGAAACAGCTTGCCGTTGGTATCTTTCTGACCGTTGACATTGGTCCCCTCACGGGCCGGGAAGGCCGGATTCAACAAGACATTTGCCTTCAGATCGTAAACGAACAGATAGGTGTCCCCGTGGAACCACTCGCTGCCTTTCGCTCTGAAGCCGGAAAACGCCTCCTTGCCTTTACTGTCAATCAACGCCGCAGCTTTGTCGACCAGCGCTTCGGTTTGTTTTGCTGTCTCGGACGTCGGGGAAGATGACTGAGAAAACGCAGGCGACGCGGAGCAGAACAATCCAGCCAGCAGCAAGATGCTGATAAAGAGAGCTTTCCCGTTCACGTTCATAACGGTATCTCCAGCCGTATCGAATGACGACCGCTGAGCGGACCCGGTGGCGCTTCGTCACAGGCTCGGCGAGGACTACACAAGAGCCGCTTGTGGGAGGGAAGCACTTGCTCCGTATGCAAGAAGACCAGGACGCGAAGCGCAGTCTGGTCAGGCTCGTTTTCCCGCATCGCATGGGCGACTTGACATGAATGACTGCTGCTAATGTCGACCTGACAGCGGACGGTCGCGGAGAGGAAAATGGCCGAACCGCGGAAGTAGGCGGTCGACCCGGTAATCCCCCGTCAGATATTCCGTGGCCAATTGCTGGCGAAACTTCACGGTGTATTCGTCATTCCCCCCAAAGAGGTTGGACGGTTGTCCAGCTTTCGGGGAGCGGCTTATGTGTGTCGGGCTGTTTTTTGGGGTGCTGTCGGTTATGGCGAGAAGCTGTCAGGCACCTCGGTCACGCGACGTTGCGTCATGCCGTTCATCCAGTCGCCGGAGGCGTTGTTCGTGCGGACAGGTGTGCGCGATGTCGCGGGGCTGCCTGTCAGCGTGGCGGCCCAGGTCTTGATGGACGCGTAGTCGTCAGTGGACGCCGTGGACGCCGCATGGGGCGAGAAACGCCCCGCGGCGGATAGCGCAGCATCGGGACGACGCGCTGTCCCGATGCGTTGACCTGTGGTGGCCGTGGCTACATTCGAGGCGGCAGAACGACGGCTCACTCCGGCGAGTTGCGCGGCCCGGCGTTGATCCGCCTTCAGCGATTTCGCGTACGTCGTGCCTGTTGCATCGCGCGCGGACTTGCGCGATGACTTCACGTTCGCGTGGGCGATTTGGGTGGAGCGCTTGCGCGTGGAGCGCCTTGTTGAGTCGCGACCGGCTGATGCAGCGACGGCTGTAGTCGTTGCCGCCGATGCGCTTTTCATTACCGTTTCCGCGGTCTGTCCGCGACCTGGCGCCCGGGAACCAGCCGGCAGCCTGGCGTCTTCATTGCGCAATGCACCTTGCGCCGACGGCACACGAGGTGATGCAGGAGCGTCGGCCCTGGCGACATTGTCAGCATCGCGGCCGCCTGCATCCGGTGGCGAATGAGAAGACGACAGCGCGATCCACGCGAGTATGGCCGCGCCGCTCACGGCGCACGCGCCACCCAGAGCCATCCGTTTGCGAGTGGAGGTGGGCGGTGCAACCGGCGGTATCCGCAAATCGATATGCGCGGCGCGCGCCGGGGCCGCGGGCGAACCCGATGGCCCGGCGACATGCGAAGCAGTCACCGGACCGGTGCGCTTCGCCTTGAGCGGTTCCCACCGGCATGCCGAGCGTATCGCGTCGGCGCTCAGACAGAACGTGTGCAGCATCGCTGCATACAGCGCCTTGAGTTCGGCACGAAAGCTGACATTGGGCGGCAGCAGCGCCCATTCGCGACCGAACGAACGAGGCAGGCGTTCGAGCGGATGCGTTCTGGGCAGCGCCATTGCGCCTTCGATCAAGGTGAGGGGAATTGTCGACATCGTTCTTCTCGCGATGCCGCGTAGCTGAGGTTGGCCGTTCGACGTATGACGCGACGCCGATGCACCGCGACATGCAGTGGCCGACCCCGACGCGGGCCGTCTCGGTAAAAGCCATAGCTGGAAGCGGCCGATGATGCCTTGGCACCCAGGCGCCAACGATCAGAAACATCTGAAAGTGCCTGGCGTTATATCGGGTTCTCCGCGTTGCATTGCATCGAACGGAAGCATGTCGTCTACGCGGCATCTGCGTCGAGACGATAGATGTAGCGCAGTGCCGTGATGTCGACGCCGCCCATGAAGTCCGGCTCCGCGCCCGCTGCCCGCCAGCCCTGACGTTCATAGAACGCGATCGCGGGCGCGTTGCCCTCGAGTACATAGAGATAGAGCTGGCGCTCGCCCTGCGTGCGCGTCCAGTCGCACGCGGCGCGCATCAACCGCTTGCCGACGCCGATACCCTGGTGCGCGGGCAACGCATGCAGGTTGTCGAGCAGCACACCCCATTGCGAATCGGTCTGCCGTTCGACGCACACGAAGCCCATCGCCTCGCCCGCACGTTCGGCGACCACGACGAGCCGCCTTTCGGCACCCGGCGCCGCAAGCCGGGCCCGCCAGTGCGCGGCGCGATCCTGCACGACGTCGTTGTCGAGAAACGCGTCGGGCAGCAGGCCGCGATAGGTGGCCTGCCAGCTGGCGGCGTGGATCGATGCAATGAGCGCGGCATCTTCGACGGTGGCGGGACGCAGGATGAGTTCGGACATGGCGGAAAGCGCGCAAACAGGGGCGGTAATCGCATAGTGTACCGCCCGCCGCGAGGCGATTTTAGTAAGCATTCTGTATGAATTCTGATGCATCATCCTGATGCTCATCCCGATGTTGCCGCGCGCGTCTCCCGCTGACGCCGCGGTCGTTTCAACTGCCCTTCGTCGTCGCCAGCACGGTGAGGGGCCAATCAGAGAATGTCATGTCTACTGCGTCCCACGCATCGCCGTCAAGCGAGTCGAAGGTCAAGACAGTATTCCGCGTGGTCAGCGGCAACTTTCTTGAGATGTATGACTTCATGGTCTACGGCTATTACGCTTCGGCGATTGCCAAGACCTACTTTCCGGGCGGCAACGAATTCGCCTCGCTGATGCTGTCGCTGTCGGTGTTCGGCGCGGGCTTCCTGATGCGTCCGCTCGGCGCGATCGTGCTCGGCGCGTACATCGACCATCACGGCCGCCGCAAGGGGCTGATCCTCACGCTCGGCCTGATGGCGCTCGGCACGCTCACGGTAGCGGCGATTCCCGGGTACGCGACGATCGGTGTGCTGGCGCCGGTGCTCGTGCTGCTCGGGCGGCTGCTGCAGGGTTTCTCCGCAGGCGTCGAACTGGGCGGCGTCTCGGTGTATCTGTCGGAAATCGCGACGAAGGGTAACAAGGGCTTCTATTGCTCATGGCAGTCGGGCAGCCAGCAGGTGGCGGTGGTGTTCGCCGCGCTGATCGGCGTGGTGCTGAACCGGATCCTGCCGGCCGACCAGATGACCGCCTGGGGCTGGCGTGTACCGTTCCTCATCGGCTGCCTGATCGTGCCGTTCCTTTTCTTCATCCGCCGTTCGCTGCAGGAAACGGAAGAGTTCAAGGCGCGCAAGCATCGTCCGTCGATGGGCGAGATCATGAAGTCGATGGTGCAGAACTGGGGCGTCGTGCTGGCCGGCATGGGCATGGTGATCATGACGACGGTGTCGTTCTACATGATCACCGCGTACACGCCGACGTTCGGCAGGGAAGTGCTGAAGCTGTCGTCGATCGACGTGCTGATGGTGACGGTGTGCGTCGGTGTGTCGAACCTGATCTGGCTGCCGCTCTCGGGTGCGCTGTCGGATCGTATCGGCCGTCGCCCGGTGCTGCTCACGTTCACGATCCTGACGATTCTCACGTCGTATCCGGCTGTGCAGTGGCTCGTCAGCGATCCGTCGTTCGTGCGTCTGCTGATGGTCGAACTGTGGCTCTCGTTCCTGTACGGCTGCTACAACGGCGCGATGGTCGTCGGTCTGACCGAGGTGATGCCGGTCGAGGTGCGTACCGCGGGTTTCTCGCTTGCCTACAGCCTCGCGACGACGATCGGCGGCTTCACGCCGGCCATCTCGACGCTGCTGATTCACACGACGGGCAACAAGGCCGCGCCGGGTCTGTGGATGGGTGTGGCCGCGATCGTCGGCCTGATCTCGACGCTCGTGCTGTATCGCACGCCTGAGGCGCGCAACCAGTACCGCACAGCGTAACGGCGTGCGCGCCGCAAGCATTCCACGCATTGCACGGATCGTATGATGGGTGTCGTGTGACGTAGCAGTGGTCGATCCGGAAACCCCCATGTTCGTCGTGAACGTGGGGGTTTTGTCTTATGCGTCGCGTAAAGCGAGCGCGACGGTTTGCACGACGTCGTCCCACGCGCCCGGTTCCGGCTGACGCACGAGTTCGACGCCCGGATACCACGGGCTGCGCGTCTCGCGGGTGAACCAGCGCCAGTCGGCGGCGAACGGCAGCATCAGCCAGAGCGGCTTGCGCAGCGCGCCGGCAAGGTGGGCAATCGACGTATCGATCGAGACGACCGCATCGAGCCGTTCGACGATCGCGGCGGTGTCCGCGAAGTCGGCGATGCGCTGCCCGAAGTGATGGATCGAGGCGGCGCGCGGATGCGCTTCGAGCGCGGCGCGCTCTTCCGCGCGCAGGTCGGGCTGCAGCACGATCCAGTCGATGCCTTCGAGCGCGAAGAGCGGCTCGAGCGCGGCGAGCGGCATCGTGCGGTTTTCGTGCTGCTGGATGCGGCCGGACCATGCAAGACCGATCTTGCGTTTCGCGTGACCGCCGAGCGAACCGCGCCACTTGCGCCGGTACGCCGGCGGCACGCTGAGATACGGCGTGCGCGCGGGGATCGTATCGAACGTCGTGCCGAGCGCGAGCGGCAGGCTCAGGAGCGGACACTGCAGATCGGCGTGCGGGCGCGGCGCGCCCTGTGCGATCAGCGTGATGCGCCATTCCTGCGCGGCGGGAGCGAGAACCGGCAGCAACTGCGGCTGCACTTCGAGCACGACACGTACATCGCGACGCGCGACAAGCGGCACGAAGCGCACGAACTGCAGCGTGTCGCCGAAACCCTGTTCCGCGTGGATGAAAAGCGTCTTGCCTGCAATCGGCTCGCCGCGCCAGCGCGGCATCGGCAAACTGACCGGCAGCGCGGTGGTTTCGAGCCGCCACTCGTATTCCGGCAGACCGCGCGCGAAGTCGCCCTGCGTGAGCCAGACCAGCGCGCGGTTCATATGCGCCGACGCCAGATCGTCGCGCAGACGCAGTGCCTGATTGAACGCGCGCACCGCTGCGTCGAGCGCGCCGAGCGCGTGACGCGCCGTGCCGAGTCCGAGCCACGCGAGGCTGAACGCCGGATCGAGACCGACCGCGCGCTCGAAATGCTGCGCGGCCTGCGCGTGCTGCCCGAGCGCGGCCAGTGCATTGCCGAGCCCGAACAGCGCGGGCGCGAGATGCGGCTGCATCGCAAGCGTTGCTTCGAACGCGGCGACGGCTTCTGCGTGCCGGCCGAGTGCGTCGAGCGTGTTCGCCAGATTGAATTTTGCCGCGACAAAGCGCGGCTCCGCGGCGAGCGCGGCCTGGAACTGCGTGATTGCGTCGTCCGGCTGGTCGAGTGCGTTGAGCGCCATGCCGAGATTGTTGTGCGCGCCTGCGTGGCCCGGGCGCAGCGTCAGCGCACGCTCGAATGCGGCCACGGCCTCGCGATGCTGACCGAGCGCGTGCAGCGCGTTGCCCAGATTGTTATGCGACGACGCATCCGCCGGTTGCAGTTGCAGCGACCTGCGGAAGGCATCGGCGGCATCTTCATGACGGCCGGTCGCCGCGTACGCGTTGCCGAGGTTGTAGTGCGCCATCGGGAGCGTCGGCGCGAGCGAGAGCGCGTTGCGAAACCGCTCGATCGCGCCATCGAGACGGCCGAGCGCCTTCAGCGCGTTGCCGAGATTCAGTTGCAGCGCGGCGTCGTCCGGGCGCAGGTCGGCCGCGCGCTTCACGAGATCGGCGGCGGCAGCGTGCTGGCCCTGCTGATGGCGCAGGACGCCGAGCAGATGCAGGGCGTCGACGTGGACGGGGTCGGCGGCGAGGGTCGCGAGGTAATCGCGCTCGGCGTCGTCGAGTCGACCGTCACGATGCGCCGCCCAGGCGCGGTCAAATACAGGTTGCATGACGGTGGGAAGGCAGTTCGGTGAGACAGACGCCGCATTTTCCCACACTCGGCGCCGCGCACCCGGATTGACGCGGCGGGCAGCAACGCATAACATATGAACAAATGTTCATATGTACATCGACAATGACTCCTTCGACTCAGGATGACCGCGTCGTCCAGCTCGCCGATCTGTTCCGGCTGCTTGGCGATCCGACGCGTTTGCGCATCGTGCTGGCCTGCGCGGAAGGCCGGCGCGCCGTGGGTGCGATTGCCGGACTGCTGGGCCTGTCGCCTTCGCTGGTGAGCCATCACCTGCGCCTGCTGCGCGCGGCGCGCATCGTGCGCGCGGAACGGCAGGGCAAGCAGGTGTTCTATCTGGCGGCCGACCTGCATATCAGCGCGATGCTCGCGGGCATGCTCGAACACGTGGCCGAGCCGGTTGCGGAATTTTCCATGGATCAAGAATCATGAATACGACGAACCGGAACCAGCCGGCCGAAGAGCGGGAAGACGAACACGCGCCGTCATCGGTCGAGGATTCCGGCGCCCATGGCGACGAAACCGCGCGCGTGTCCCCTTCGCATATGAAGTACCGTCGCGCGTCTGTGCCCGTGTCTGCGTCCGCGCACCGGCATGGCACGGGTTGCGATCACGCGGGTCATTCACCTGCTACGCACGGTCACGCGGATCACGGGCATGCCGAAGACGCCGCCCACCAGCATGACGATCACGCCGGGCACGACCACGCCGGGCACAGCCACGGTCACGGTCACAGTCATGGCGGACATCACCATCCCCACGCACCCGTAGCGGGGCAGGGCCGCTCGTTCGCACTCGCTGTCGGGTTGAACGTTGCGATTGTCGTGATCCAGGGCGTCTATGGCGTGCTCGCCAATTCGACCGCGCTGCTCGCCGACGCCGGCCACAATCTTTCCGACGTGCTCGGCCTGCTGCTCGCATGGGGCGCCATCTGGCTGACGACGCGCCGTCCGTCCGCGCGCTACACGTTCGGTCTTGGCAGTTCGTCGATTCTCGCTTCGCTGGCGAACGCCGGTTTGCTTCTTTTTGCGTGCGGCGTGATCGTCGCCGAGGCGATCGGGCGACTGTTCCATCCAGCGCCGGTCGCCGGTCTCGACGTGTTCGTCGTCGCGACGTTTGGCATGGTCGGCAACGGCTTTTCGGCGTGGCTCTTCATGCGTGGCCAGGAGAAGGATCTCAACATTCGCGGCGCGTTTCTGCACATGGCCGCGGATGCGCTGATTTCCGCGGCAGTCGCCGTGAGCGGTCTGGTGATTCTTTTCACGAACTGGACGTGGCTCGATCCGCTGATGAGTATCGTCGTGGTCGCGGTGATCGTGTACGGCACGTGGGGGCTCGCGCGCGATTCGATGTGCCTCGCGCTCGACGCGGTACCGCCAGGCGTCGACCTGCAGCGCATCCGCGACTACCTTGGCGCGCAGCCGGGCGTCACCGGCGTGCACGACCTGCACGTGTGGGCACTGTCGACAACCGGCAATGCGCTGAGTGCGCACGTCGTCATGCCCGACGGTCATCCGGGCGACGAGTTTATCGACAGCATCGTAAGGACGTTGCGCGAGCGCTTCGAGATGCATCACGCAACGCTCCAGGTCGATCTCGGCACGACCGATCATCACTGCGCGCTCGATCGCCACGCGGCCAGCCATTGACACGCAATTGACGCAGTGCGTCGCCGGACGGAAATACGGCGGCGTACACTAGACACCGTGTCAGTGTCTGGAGCCCTGCATGGCCGCTGTTCCTCTCGACGCGCCGCCGGTCCTCATCGTCGGCGCGGGTCCGACCGGGCTTGCTGCCGCGATGAGCCTCGCCCGGGCGCGCATACCAGTACGTCTCATCGACCGCGCGTCGCAGCCCGCACCTTATTCGCGCGCGATCGGCATCCAGGCGCGCACGCTCGAACTGCTCGAACAGCATCGCATCGTCGAACCGTTTCTCGAACTCGGACACCGGGCGCGTGCCGCCAATCTCTACTCGAACGGGCAGCGTCGCGCGCGGCTCGATTTCGATCCGTTGCAGACGCGTTATCCGTATCTGCTCTTCATCGATCAGTCCATCACCGAGCGGCTTCTTGCCGGACATCTGGAAACGCTGGGCGTCACGATCGAGCGCGGCGTCGAGATGACCGGGTTCGCACAGGGTTCGGCCGGACTGAACGCCACGCTGCGACGCGCCGACGGTCACGTCGAGACGTTGCATCCCTCGTATCTGATTGCCGCCGACGGCGCGCATAGCGGCGTGCGTCACCGGCTCGGTGTGAGCTTTTCGGGCAAGACATTCCAGCAGACGTTCCTGCTCGCGGACGTCGAGGCCGACGTCGACTGGCCCGACGACGAATTCCACATCTTCGCCTCGGGCGAGGGGCTCGCCGGCATGTTTCCGATGGGCGAGGAGCGCTACCGGCTGATCGCCGATCATCCGCTTCAACCGTTCGAAGCCATGAGCATGAACGGCGAGGCGCCGCCGCCGTCGGAAATTCCGTCCACACCGCCTTCGCTCGATGAATGCAGGGCGATGATCGGGCGACGCGTACGGCATCCTGTGACGCTGAAGTCGCTGAACTGGTCGTCGTATTTTCATCTGAACAGCCGCATGGTCGGCCAGTTGCGCGCCGGGCGTGTGTTTCTGGCCGGCGATGCCGCGCACGTGCACAGCCCGGCCGGCGCGCAGGGCATGAACACCGGCATCCAGGAGGCGTTCAACCTCGGCTGGAAGCTCGCGTGTGTGCTGTCCGGCGAGGCGCCTGACCGGCTGCTCGACACGTATCACATCGAACGTCATCCGATCGAACGCGACGTGCTGCGGCAGACGAGTTTCGTCACGCATCTCGCCGAAGCCGATCATGGCCCGCTCAAGATGCTGCGCGAACGCGTGATGCCGGTGCTGTCCACGCTCGGGCCGCTGCGCGACGCCGCGCGCCGTTCCGTCAGCGAACTGTCGATCCAGTACCGGCGCAGTCCGCTCACGCTGGAGCGTGTGCTCGACGGCGGTCCGCGCGCGGGTGAACGCGCGCCCGATGCGTACGTACACGTGCTGGACGGCCCGTTGGGACGCGCGCCGGGCGTGGGCTGCCTGTTCGATCTGCACGATCCGGCTTATTTCTCGCTGCTGCTGCTGGTCGCGCCGGACAAGCAGGAAGAAGCCACGCACGATCCGGTCACCGCCCGCGATGCGGCGCGCGATGCGGACCTGAAACGCTTTGTCGAGGAAGTGGCGCTGCTCATGCCGGGTGCGATGCGCATCTGGCGTCTGACCGACGTGCAGGGCGAGGGCGGCCCGACGCTGACCGATTCCTATGGCCGCACGCGGCCCGCGTTCTATCTGGTGCGCCCGGACGGCTACATCGCGGCGCGCGGCCGGCCCGCGTCGGATCTGAACGGCCTGTTGCGTCACTGCGAAACGTGGTTCACGAAAAGCACGCGGGCTGAGCGCGATATCGGCTGACCCGCGGCGACCGAACCACGACAGCTGAAAACCAGCGGATAAAAAAACGCCGGACGCATCACGCGTCCGGCGCCCTGTGCTGCTACTGCGAGATTCAGGCAGCGACCGGTGTCAGGTCGTCGCGATGCTTCACAAGCGATTCCCTGACGATATCCGACATCACGATTTCGGTGGCGCCGGGTGTGTCGAGCGTCGCCAGAATCGCGCGACGCATCCGCGGCTCCCAGAAACGCCGGATGTGATCGGCGATGCTGGTCACGGCTTCCTCGTGATCCGGCAGTGAATCGAAGAAATCGCCGATCCGGTTCGCCATGTCGATCAGGTTGTTGTCATCCATGGTTTGCCCTCATTTACCCGACGTGACGTTGGCCAGTTCGAGCTGCTCGGCGTTGAAGCGCGAATACTGCTGCTGCCACTCGGACGGCTGTTCGACCGGCATCACCTGCACCGCCGTCACCTTGTACTCCGGGCAGTTCGTCGCCCAGTCGGAACTGTCCGTGGTGATCACGTTCGCACCCGATTCGGGGAAGTGGAACGTCGTGTACACGACGCCCGGCTGCATGCGCTCCGTCACCTTCGCGCGCAGCACGGTCTGTCCGGAGCGCGACTCGATGCCCACCCAGTCGCCCGTCTTGATGCCGCGCTCCTCGGCGTCGTGCGGATGCAGTTCGAGCCGGTCCTCTTCGTGCCAGCGCGAATTCTCCGTACGGCGCGTCTGCGCGCCGACGTTGTACTGCGACAGGATGCGGCCCGTCGTCAGCAGCAGCGGATATTTGCGCGTGACCTTTTCCGGCGAGGCGATGAACTTCGTGATCACGAACTTGCCCTTGCCACGGACGAACGTATCGACGTGCATGGTCGGCGTGCCGTCCGGGGCTTCTTCGTTACACGGCCACTGGACGCTGCCCATCTCGTCGATCTTCTTGTACGAGACGCCATGGAACGTCGGCGTGAGCCTCGCGATCTCGTCCATGATTTCGGACGGATGCGTGTAGTCCATTTCGTAGCCGAGCGCGCGCGAAAGCAGCAGTGTCACTTCCCAGTCGGCGTAGCGCCCGAGCGGCGGCATCACCTTGCGAACGCGCGAGATGCGACGTTCCGCGTTCGTGAACGTGCCGTCCTTCTCGAGGAACGTCGAGCCTGGCAGCAGCACGTGCGCGTACTTCGCGGTTTCATTCAGGAAGATGTCCTGCACGACGATGCATTCCATCGCCGACAGCGCGGCCGCTACATGGTGCGTGTTCGGGTCCGACTGGACGATGTCCTCGCCCTGGCAGTACAGGCCCATGAACGTGCCGTGCGTGGCCGCATCGAACATGTTCGGAATGCGCAGGCCCGGCTCCGGTTGAAGCGTGCAGTTCCATGCCTCTTCGAAGAGCGTGCGCGTCGTCGTATCGCTGATGTGGCGATAGCCCGGCAGTTCGTGCGGGAACGAGCCCATGTCGCACGAGCCCTGCACGTTGTTCTGGCCGCGCAGCGGGTTCACGCCGACGCCTTCGCGGCCGATGTTGCCCGTTGCCATCGCGAGGTTCGCGATACCCATCACGGCCGTGGAACCCTGTGCGTGTTCCGTGACGCCCAGGCCGTAATAGATCGCGGCGTTGCCGCCCGTCGCGTAGATGCGGGCCGCGGCGCGAACCGTTTCCGCCGGCACGCCGGTGACCTCGGCGGTTGCTTCCGGTGCGTTTTCCGGCAGTGCGACGAAGTCGCGCCATTGCTGGAACGCGCGGTCTTCGCAACGCTCGGCGATGAACTGGTCCGCGAGCAGGCCTTCGGTGACGATCACGTGCGAGAGCGCATTGATGATCGCGACGTTCGTGCCCGGACGCAGTTGCAGGTGATACACGGCCTTCACATGCGGTGTATCGACGATATCGATCACGCGCGGATCGATGACGATCAGCTTCGCGCCTTCACGCACGCGCCGCTTCAGACGCGAGCCGAACACCGGATGCCCGTCGGTCGGATTCGCGCCCATCACGACGATCACGTCGGCCTTGTCGACCGATGCGAATGTCTGCGTGCCGGCCGATTCGCCGATCGTCGTCTTCAGGCCGTAGCCCGTCGGCGAGTGACATACGCGTGCGCAGGTGTCGACGTTGTTGTTGCCGAACGCGGCGCGCACGAGTTTCTGCACGAGATAGGTTTCCTCGTTCGTGCAGCGCGACGACGTGATGCCGCCGATCGAATCGCGGCCGTGCTTCGCCTGGATGCGACGGAATTCCGACGCGGCATAGCTGATCGCTTCTTCCCAGCTGACTTCGCGCCACGGATCGGTGATTTTCGCGCGGATCATCGGCTTCGTGATGCGGTCCTTGTGCGTCGCGTAGCCCCACGCGAAGCGGCCCTTCACGCACGCATGGCCTTCGTTCGCGCCGCCGTTCTTGTACGGCACCATGCGCACGACCTGGCTGCCCTTCATCTCGGCCTTGAACGAGCAGCCGACGCCGCAATACGCGCACGTCGTGATCACCGAGTGCTCGGGCTGGCCGAGCATCACGATGGTCTTTTCCTGCAGCGTCGCGGTCGGACATGCGGCGACGCACGCGCCGCACGACACGCATTCCGATTCCATGAACGGCACGTTCTCGCTCGCGGCGACGCGCGATTCGAAGCCGCGCCCGGTGATCGTCAGCGCGAACGTGCCTTGCGTTTCCTCGCACGCGCGCACGCAGCGGTTACAGACGATGCACTTCGACGGGTCGTACGTGAAGTACGGATTCGACTCGTCTTTCACGTCCTTCAGATGGTTCTCGCCATCGAAGCCGTAGCGCACTTCGCGCAGGCCCGTGACGCCCGCCATGTCCTGCAGTTCGCAGTCGCCGTTCGCGGGACAGGTCAGGCAGTCGAGCGGGTGATCGGAGATGTACAGCTCCATCACGTTGCGGCGCAGCGATTGCAGACGGTCGGTTTGCGTGCGTACTTTCATGCCGGCTTCGACCGGCGTCGTGCACGACGCGGGATAGCCGCGGCGGCCTTCGATCTCGACGAGACACAGACGGCACGAGCCGAACGGTTCGAGCGAATCGGTGGCGCAGAGCTTCGGCACGTTCACGCCGGCCTCGGCCGCGGCGCGCATCACCGAGGTGCCGGCAGGCACCGTGACGGATTCGCCGTCGATTTCGAGCGTCACACTGACGTCGGCGTGACGCAGCGGCGTGCCGTAGTCGGTGTCATCGAACGGATCGCGTGACTGTGATTTGCAGGCGCAGTTGCCGGAGCCGCAGCCGCCAGCTTTCGGGTTGAGCACGTCGGACATATTGTGGGGCTCCATCGTCAGGCCGCGGCCGCTTTCGGCGCGGTGTCGAGACCGAAGTCTTCGGGGAAATGGTCGAGTGCGGACAGCACCGGGAAGGGCGTCATGCCGCCCATTGCGCAAAGCGAGCCCGCCACCATCGTGTCGCACAGGTCGCGCAGCAGTTGCACCTGTTTCGTCGAGGTGTCGCCGTTGCGGATGCGGTCGATCACTTCGACGCCGCGCGTCGAGCCGATCCGGCACGGCGTGCATTTGCCGCACGATTCGATCGCGCAGAAGTGCATCGCGTATTGCGCGAGGTCGGCGAGATTCGACGTGTCGTCGTGCACGACGAGACCGCCGTGACCGACCACCGCGCCGACCGCCGCGTAGGCCTCGTAATCCATCGGGATATCCCACTGGCTTTCGGGCAGATACGTGCCGAGCGGGCCGCCGACCTGGACGGCGCGTGCCGGACGACCGCTCGCCGTGCCGCCGCCGTAGTCGTAGAGCAGTTCGCGCAGTGTCACGCCGAACGCCAGTTCGACGAGGCCGCCCTGTTTGACGTTGCCCGCGATCTGGAACGGCAGCGTGCCGCGCGAGCGGCCCATGCCGAAGTCCTTGTAGAACGCTGCGCCCTTCGCGAAGATGATCGGCACCGTCGCGAGCGTGATCACGTTGTTGATCACGGTCGGCTTGCCGAAGAGGCCCGCGAGCGCAGGCAGCGGCGGCTTCGCGCGCACGATGCCGCGTTTGCCTTCGAGCGATTCGAGCATCGCGGTTTCCTCGCCGCACACGTAAGAGCCCGCGCCCTTCGCGACGAACAGCTCGAAGCGGTGCGCCGAGCCGAGCACGCTGTCGCCGAGCCAGCCGGCGGCGCGCGCTTTCACGATCGCCGCTTCGAGCGTGGCGATCGAATGCGGATACTCGCTGCGCACATAGATATGACCGACGGTTGCGCCCGTCACGATGCCCGCGATGATCATCCCTTCGATCAGCACGTACGGATCGCTTTCCATCACGAGACGATCGGAGAACGTGCCGGAATCGCCTTCGTCGGCGTTGCAGACGATGTACTTCTGGTCCGCGAGCGCCGCGCGCACCGTGCGCCATTTGATGCCGGCCGGGAACGCCGCGCCGCCGCGCCCGCGCAGGCCCGATTCGATCAGCGCGTCGCAGGCGGCGGCGCCGTCCATCGCGAGCGCCTGCTTCAGACCTTCGATACCGCCATGCGCGACGTAATCTTCCGTCGACAGCGGATCGGTGATGCCGATGCGCGCGAACGTCAGGCGCTGCTGCTTCTTCAGATACGGAATCTCGTCGACCACGCCCACATGCCGCGCGTGCGCGTTGCCTTCGATAAAGCCCGCATCGAACAGCGACGCGACATCGGCTGCCTCGACGTTCGCGTAACCGACGCGGCCCGCGGACGTTTCCACTTCGATGAGCGGTTCGAGATAGAGCAGACCACGCGAGCCGTTGCGCACCACCTCGATCGCGATGCCGCGACGCGTGGCCTCTGCTGCGATGGCTTCAGCGATGGCTTCCGCGCCGAGCGCGAGTGCCGAGGAATCGCAGGGAATAAAGATGCGCGTCATACCGTTTCCTCCACACACTGGCTGGCGGCGGCAAGGATCGCATCGAATTTTTCCGGCGTGACTTTCGCGTGCAGCGTGTCGTTGACCATCATCGCCGGCGACAGCGCGCACTGGCCGAGGCAATACACCGATTCCAGCCCGACCGCATCGCCGTGGCTGTGATCCGCGTCGAAGCGGCAGCCGGTGCGCGCTTCGATATGTTTCGCGAGCGCTTCGGTGCCCATGCTGCGGCATGCTTCAGCGCGGCACAGTTGCACCGTGACACGCGCGGCGGGCTGCGTGCGGAAGTGGTGGTAGTAGCTGATGACGCCGTGCACTTCGGCGCGCGACAGGTTCAGCGCCTTCGCGAGCGGCCCGACGACTTCGGGCGGCACGAATCCGGTTTCGTCCTGGATTGCGTGCAGGATGGCCAGCAACGACATCCCCGGCCGCGCATGACGCTGGACGACCTCTTCGGGCACGACGGTATTTGTATTGTTCAAGTGGGGGCTCCTCCAGAGTCAAATATGCACTTGTTATTCATAATGTGTGCATCTATGCTTTCGTGTATCTGGTATATCTGTATAGAAAGATAGGTGGACAACCCGTCTGCCGCAATAGGAAACGTTGTTGCATATACGAGCTCATGATCAAAATTGAATGCCAGGCGCAACTCGTGATGCGCGATCTGGACGGCCGGGAGGCCAGTCTGACGGACGTCGTGCCGCTTCTGGCGCTCGTCGATGAATCCGGCAGCATTTCGCAGGCCGCCACGCTTAAGGGTTTGTCCTACCGTCATGCGTGGGGTTTACTCCGCTCAATCGAGGAGCGGCTCGGCGGTGCGTTGATCGCCAAGGAGCGCGGCCGGGGTTCGGTGCTGTCAGAGCTGGGTCAGGCAGTGCTGCGTGCGCAGCGTCTGTGTGGCGAGCGGCTCGACGGCAACATGCAGGCGCTGGCGAGTGAGGTCGCGAGCGACCTGAACCGCTGGCTCGCGCCGCCCACCGACAACGTCCGGATTCACGCGTCGCACGGTTATGCGGTCGCGGCGCTCGTGACCGAACTGGTGACGCGCGATATCGCCGTCGAAATCAAATACCGCGACAGCGGCGAATCGGTGACGGCGCTTGCTCGCGGCGAATGCGATCTGGCGGGCTTTCACCTGCCGCGCGGCGAGTTTCGCGAGGCGTGCGCCGATGCATATAGAGGCTGGCTCGATCCGCAGCGACATGTGCTGGTGCATCTCACGATGCGCCAGCAGGGCCTCTTTCTCGCGAAGGGTAATCCGAAGGGAATCGTTGGCCTGACCGATCTTGGGCGTGACGACATCCGCTTCGTCAACCGTCAGCCGGGATCGGGCACGCGGATGCTGCTCGATCTCGCGTTGCGGCGCATCGATATCGATCCGGATCGCGTAAACGGCTATGCATCGGCGGAACTGACGCACTCGGCGATCGCGGCGTTCGTGGCGAGCGGAATGGCTGATGTGGGCTTCGGCGTCGAGCCCGCCGCGCATCATTTCGGGCTCGACTTCGTGCCCGTGGTCCACGAGGACTATTATTTCGCCTGCGAGCGGCAGGCGCTCGCGCGCGCGCCGCTCGCCGCCGTGGCCGCGCTCCTGCGTAGCACCACGTTTCGCGACTGCGTCGCGCGGCTGGAAGGCTACGATCCGCTGTACTGCGGCGAGGTCTTCGAGCTCGATGAGGGATTGAGCGGCGTGGCCGCGTAAGCGCGCGTAACATCCGCGGCGCGCGTGGCCGCTGCATCGCGGCGCGGTTTGCGATACTCTCTACGCTTCGCAGCCCGCTTCACGCGCGTGTCACGACGCGCCGAGTTCCTATGAAATTCCTGATCAATGTGTGCGCCGCCGCGATCTCCGTCGGCGCACTTTTCGGTACCGTTTCAGTTGCGTTCGCGCAGAACTCGCCGGGTGTGCCCGGCGGCATCCTGCAGGACCAGTTCCGTCTGAAGGAGCATCCGCAGATGCCGTTCGCCGCATCGGCGCCTTCGAAGAAGTATCAGAAGGACACCCCGTCGGCGCGTCGCCGCAAGGGCGACAACGGCGATCCGAACGGCTGCAACCTGCAGTGCCCTGACGACGAGTAATGTGTTGCGACGCCGCGAATGTGCATATCGCGGCGTGTGGGCAAAACGGATCCCTTCAGCCTGCTTCAGACCGCATCACGGCTTTGCCGTGTGCCACATGTCCTTGAAGCCGTCGCCCTTCATATCCCCCGCCCTGGTGTCTTTCGCGAAGCGATACACCGGCTTGCCTTTATACGCCCACTGCTTCTTGCCATCGGCTGACGGAATCACCGTCCAGTCGCCCGAAGGCTTGTCGTACGAGTCAGCCATCGCGGCCGGCCACGCCGTCGCGCAGCCGCCCATGCAGGCGCTTTTGCCAGGCGTCGTGTCCTTGTCGAACGTGTAGAGCGTCATGCCGTCTTCGTCGACGAAATGGCCATCGACGGCTTTGGGCATCTCGGCGAAAGCGGTCTGCTGGATCGCGAGAAGGGCGAGCAAAAACATCGTCTTGCGCATGATGTGATCTCCTGTTGTGGACGTTCTGTGATGGAGTTTAGGTGTTCAGGGAGAACGGCACGTGACGAGAGCGTCGCGTGTTCCCGATAAACGGGTGCCGGTGGGAGATTATTCCGTCCGTCGTGGTTTTTATATCCGGTGTCGGAATATCTGATTTTCTGCGTGGGGTTTTTCCCGCATGGCGTAGTTTATTTTCGTTTGCCTGCCTGATAATTAATTCTGGAACTTCATCTGACGGAAGTGCCTGATCCTGCTTTGAATTCCTTATTGATGACCGGGAACTATTCCTGATTCATTTATTGTGTGTTTCCTGCGTGGGGCCGCGCAACAGACCTGCCGTGGCGCTGCCGGTGAGCGCTGCACGTGACTTCGTTAAAAAGCTGTACCCGGGATTTGCGAGATGCGATCGTTTCGCGGACTGGTTTTTTTAATACAAACAGGTCAATGTAAATAAAGGTCATGCCGTTTTATATTAAAAAAATCCCGGGCTATGATTCGCGTCGCTCGAATATGAATATCCGTTTCGAGTGAAGGAAAATAACCCATCATCAATGAGGTAACTGAAATGCAAAAGATCGAACGCACCGAACTGGCCAGGGCAGCTGTCGCAGGCGGTTGCTGCAAGTGCTGCTCCGCTCCGGCAAAGGCGGCGAGCAAACCCACGCCGTCGAAGCCGGTAGCCTGAGCTTCGCGTAGCTGACAGGACGGCCCCCCGAGGGGCCGTCTTCATGTTGACGCCATTCCCATGTTGATGCACATCTGGTCGCAAAGCGCGGTCGCCAGATTGCGGGTTGCGTTGCGCAACAGCATCAGGCGCTGGCCGCTTTACCTGCGAGGCGCACTGGTGGCGCGGCTTCCGGCTGCGGCAATCGAACCACTCGCGCTCGCCGGTTCACGCATACGCGGTTTTGCCGACGCGCGTGCGCGTTGTCATGGCGAAATGCGTTGTGAGATTGGCCGCGATGTACTCGGGTCCGCGCCGTTCGACAGACGGCGTGTCGCCGCGAGCAGCACGCGCGAGCGTCTGATCGATCAGCGTATCTATTACGGCAGGCTGTCGCGTGGCGTTGAAGTGTGGCCTGAACTTCACGCGGTCGCTGCCCGGCTCGCGAGTGAGATCCGGCGTCTGAAGGCCATCGATCCGAAACGTCCGGTCATCGTGTCGCCGTTTCACTATGTGTCCCAGTACGCGAACATCTACGTGGTCGACGCATTGCGCGTCGCGCTGGGTCTCGAAACGATTGCTGTCGTCTCGGCTGTGCCACGGGACATGTATGGCGATGACGACGCCCTGATTCCTGGCGTGGATGTGCTCTACACCTACGGCGATGGCGATCGCAACGGGCTCGGCCTGCGCGTTGCGCGGGCGTTGAGGCGCACGGGCGTCGCGGTGCTGTTCGCCGACGTGCCGCCGTTCGCGTTGCACCGCTATCCGATGGAAACCGTGGGTGTTTCGATGTTCGGGCGTCCCGCGCGGATTCATAACGGCGTGTTTCGCCTCGGTACACAGTTCGACGCAACCTTGCTGCCGTTCTATCTGCGCTTCGACGCGGGACGCTTCAGCGCCGAACTGTTCGAGCCGCTGACGCTGGCCGGCGAGGGCGCGCCGCAGCAGCTTGCCGGCTACATCGAGACCGCGCTCATCGATAACTTTCTTCACTCGCTCGTCGCGGTCAATCCGTCGATGTACGCCTTCGCGCCAACGCGTTAGGCGCGCTGCGCTTGCGCTGTCCTGCCAGGCGCGGCATGCCGCGCGCGTGAATTCAGGCAAGGCGTCCACGCCGGTCAGAAGCCGGCATTCCGCACAACAGGTTATGGAACCCATCGATCTCCCTCAATTCAAGGACGTCTCATGGCGCTGGATCGCCTATGCGACGTCGGCGCTCGTGACCGTCGCGACGGCGTTCGCGTTTTTCCACGAAGTCGAACTGAAACAGGACGTGCGCGCGGAGATCGTGTCGCCGTCGGAAATCAAGATTCAGGGCCTCGAAGGCCTCGTCGCGGATATCTACGTGCATCAGGCCGAACGCGTCGCGCTGGGTGCGCCGCTCTTCAGGCTCGAGCGGGATCTGTCGCTCGCCAGCGATGGCCGTCCGCGTCCCATGTTCGACGAACACATGCGTGACGAACAGATCGCTTCGACCGAAGCGCAGTATCGCCAGCGCAAGGCGGAACTGTCTGTGCAACGCGAGACGTCGCAACTGACCGAAGCCAGCCGGCGCGCGGAGATGTCGTCGCTCGACGAGCAACTGGCCCAGAACCGGCAACTCGTCGATGAATCGGCGCACAAGCTGTCGCGGCTCGAGTCGGTGTCCGAGTACGTCACCGCCGACCGCATCGAACAGGCGAAGGCCGACACGCATCAGGCGAAAGTCGTGGTCGCGCAGAGCACCGCGCGGCGGCAGCAACTCGTGGCGGAACTCGGCACGGCAAGAAGCGCGCAGGCCGGGATCGACGCCCAGCTGAAGGAACTCGACGCGCGGCATGCGCGCGATCTTCAGGACCTTCGCATGCGGTTCGAGCAGAACCGGCAAAACATGACGATCTCCGCGCCGCGCGCAGGCACGGTGTCGTTTTCGGGGCTGGTGGCGGGGCGAACGCTTGCCGCATCCGATGTAGCGCTCGTCATCGTGACCGGCGAGGGCGGCGCGTTGCGCGCCGCGCTGCGCATTCCTTCGCGCCGTCGCGGCTTTGTGCGCGAAGGGCAGACCGTGCGGCTCAAGTTCGACGCGTTTCCGTACGCGAAATTCGGCAGCTACGAGGCGCGCATCGATTCGATTTCGCGCACGACGGTGCGCTCGCCGATGTCGCCGCCTTCGGGCGCGTCCGAGCCGCGCGCGCCGGAAGGCGATTACATGGCGTGGGCCACGTTGCGTGGCCACACCTTCGACTTCGAGCGGCAGCACTTCGAGATCCTGCCCGGCATGTCGGCGACCGCGAGCATCGTGATCGAACGCCGGACGATTGCCGAATGGGTGCTGGCGCCGTTCTTCCGCATGCTGAGGGGATAACCGTGCGCGCGATCTATCAAAACGAAGTGGCCGAATGCGGCTACGCCTGTCTCGCGATGGTGCTGTCGCACTTTGGCCGCGCGACGGAAGTGCGCGAGCTTCAGGCGTTCAGCCCAATCTCGTCCAATGGTCTTTCGCTGATGGACCTGTACGACGTCGCTGTCGAATTTGGCCTTGCCGTGCAGGCGTACCGCTTCGGCACGTCCGATCTGCCCACCGTCAAGCGCGGCTCGATCCTCCACTTTGGCGGCGCGCATTTCGTCGTTTTCGAGAAGTGCGGACGCGGCTATGTGCAGGTGATCGATCCGGCAAGCGGCCGGCGACGCATATCGATGGAAACGTTCATCGCGAGCGTGTCCGGTTATCTGCTCGAATGCGCACCGACGCCATCGATGCCCCGCGTGCGCAGCCGCTCGCACGTGCCCGCGGCGCTTGCCCGGGTGCGCGCGCTCAATCCGCAACTCAAGGCGCAGATCGCGAAGGTGATGTTCGTCGCGCTCGGCAGCCAGTTCGCGATTCTCGCAATGCCGTATCTCGGCAATCTCGTGCTCGACGATGTTGTCGCCGCCGATAACCTGAACCTGCTCAACATCCTGATCGTGACGTTCAGCGCGATTTTCGTCACGGGCGCACTGAGTCATTTCGTGCAGACGTACCTTGTCGAGCTGCTGCACGGTTTCGTGCAGATGAACATGACCGAGGGAATACTCGCGCATCTGCTGCGCAATCCGGTGTCGTACTTCGAAAAACGTCACGTGGGCGATCTGTTCGCGCGGGTCAAGGCGCAGGATGAAATCAGTATCTTCGCCACGCGCACCCTGATTTCGCTTGGCATCAATCTGGTCGTCGGCGTGCTGGCACTCGCGTTGATGCTCGTGCAAAGCCCGCAACTGACGGCCATTGCCCTGGTGATTTTTGCGTTCTATGTGATGGTTTCGTACGCGCTCTTCGCGGGCATGCGCGACACGCACGCGCTCGTACTCGAAGAATCCGCGCGCTGCGACGATACGTTGATCGAGACGATCCGTGCCGCGTCGCTTATCAAGCTGTCGCAGGGCGAAACGCGGCGCACCGCGATGTTCATGGCGAAGTACCGCGCGTATGTCGCCGCGCTCGTTCATGGCGGCCGTCTTGCGAGCGCGCGCGACGCCATTCTCAAACTGGTGAACTACGCCGACATGATCGCGATCACCTGGTTCGCGGCGCGGCTGATGCTGGGCGGCGCGATCTCGGTCGGCGTGTTCTATTCGTTCCTGATCTACAAGTCGTTGCTGTCGGAGCGACTGGCTGCGTCGATCAATGCGCTGTTCGAGTATTTCATGTTGAGCGTGCCGGTTGCGCGCGTGGGCGACATCGTCGACTGCGAAGGCGAGCGGTATACGCCCGCCAGCGACGTCCATCGAACTGTCGAGGTCCGCACGTTCGGGCAGATCGACGTGCGCGACGTGACGTTTCGCTACGGCGTTTCGGACCAGCCGGTGCTGAAGGGCGCGAATCTCACGATCAACAAGGGCGACAAGATCGTGATCATCGGCTCATCCGGCAGCGGCAAGTCGACGCTCTTCAAGCTGCTCGCCGCCGCCGAACCGTTGCAGGAAGGGCAGATCACGCTGAATGGCATCGCGTGGCCGAATCTGACCGTCGACGAAATCCGGCGACACGCTGTGCATATGCGTCAGGGCGACCTGATCCTGCATGGCTCGATTGCCGAAAACATTTCGCTCTTCGCGGGCAACGCGGACGAAGCACGCATTCACGCGCTGCTCGATGACGTCGGTCTGCTTGCCGACGTGATGCGTCTGCCGATGCGCACGCGTACGGTGATCAGCGACACGATCGCGAATATTTCCGCCGGCCAGCGGCAGCGCCTGCTGCTGGCGCGCGCGCTTTACCAGCCGCGCGAACTGCTGCTGCTCGACGAACCGACGTCGAATCTCGATCCCGTGTCGGTCCAGCATATCGTCGCGTTGTTGCAGCGTCTCGATCGCACGATCGTGGTGATCACACACGACATGTCGCTCGCATCGGCATTCGATGTGCGCTACCGGCTGGTCGACGGCGTGCTCGTGCGCGATCTCGACTGTTGTGATGCTCGTAGCGAGGTGGCCCCTCATGAATAAGCGCATGGTGCTGGTCGCGCTGGCGATCGTCGCGGGTGTTCAGTGCGTACGGGCGGCCGATCTGCTGACCGTCGTCGAGCAGACCACCGATCACGATGCGGAGCTCGCGGCGACGCGCGCGGGCGCACGCGCCGCGCATCAGGCGATACCGAAGGCGCGCGCTCAGTTGCTGCCGCGCGTGGAAGGCGGCTGGGGCCGTGCGTATAACCGTATCGCCACCGAAGACTTCCCGACCACCACGTACTGGCAGAACGGCTGGACGGTGAGCCTGACGCAACCGGTGTTCGACTGGAGCCGCTGGACGACTTACCGGCAGGCGGACTTCATCGAGGCACGCGGCGCCACCGAGGTCGCGCAGGCGCAGCAGGCGTCGATCCTGAAGGCCGCGCGCGCGTACTTCGACGAACTCGCCGCCGAGGATGAACTCGCGCGGGCAAACGACTATGCCGCCGCGCTCGATACACATCTGACCCAGCTGCGCCGCAGGCAGCTAGCCGGCGAAGCGACGGTGATCGATTTACGCGAAGCCGAGTCGGGTGTGCTGCAGGCGCATCTGCAGCAGCAGGACGCGGGCAACGCGTTGCAGCTGAGCCGGCTCGCGCTGGAGCAGGCGACCGGCCAGCCCTTCACCTCGCTGTCACGGCTGGCCGATCCGGTCACGATGCCGCGCGTCGAACCGGACGACATCGACGCGTGGGCAAACCAGGCGCAGGCTCACGACTATCAGGTGCAGTTGAAACAGATCGACTGGCGCATCGCGAAACTCGAGGTCGAAAAGGCCCGCGCCGCGCATCTGCCGACGGTCAACCTCACGGCGAGCCATACGCCGGCAGGCGCCGGTTCCGGTTACGCACGCCCGACGACCACCACGACGGCGATGCTGTCAGTGAGCATTCCGTTTTTCGAGGGCGGCGAAACGGAGGCACGCGTCGACGAGACGGTCGCGCTGGAGGACAAGGCGCAGGACGACCTGACCTCGGCGATCCGCCAGGCTGGCGCGAGCGCGCGTGAAAACTGGATGCGCCTTCGCTCGGGCGCCGCGCGCGTCGACGCGCTGGCGCGTCTTGCGAGGACATCGAGCGCTGCGTTTGCCGCGACGCAGATTGGCTACAAGGTGGGCAGTCGCGACAGCACCGACGTGCTGCGTGCCGCCGACACGTTCTACGCAAACCGGCGTGACCTGATCCGCGCACGATACGAGACGATCATGGCGCTCCTGCAACTGAAGGCCGCGACGGCCGCCCTCACGTTTGACGAAGTGGCGAGCGTCAATACGTTGCTGGTCTCCGCGGCGAATGGCGCGCCGCGGCAGCCACTGCGCGCGCCTCAGGTTGCACCGGCACGAGCGGAGTTCCCAGCGTCTTCTCACTGATGCATCGCGTTTGAGAGCGCGTAACAGAAAGCCCCACGCAGCGCGAACTGGGTGGGGCTCTTGTTGATCTGCTGATACTGACTGTTGCTGCTTGTTACCGGGTGTTTTCTGGTGGAGGCGGCGGGAATCGAACCCGCGTCCAGAAGCACTCTACGACCAGTTCTACATACTTAGTTCTATCTTTTGATTTAACCGGACCGACGCGGACGAACACGCTTCGGTACAGCGATTCACTGGATTTTCGACCTTGGCGTCGTGACGCCGACAAGGCTTAACTGACGTATATGACCTCTGTCGGTATTGCTACCGGTCTTGCGACTCTAACCCGTCAGTGAGCCAGGCAGAGGACGGCGGCCCTTAGGCTGCCAGTGCGAACGTTTCGTCGTTTGCAGTTACGTTTTTCCCGCTGATTTACGAGGTTACGGGGCCTCGGTATGCCCTGGCCGCTTCGCAACCCCTGTCGAAACCAGGTCGCCCCCGCGGTCGGATGACCTGCATATGCAGGTCAATCCCCATCTTACAATACGGCGACTCCTGCGTCACGGCTTCTCTGCAATCCAGGCCGGGATCCCCGCTTGATGCCTCCGCGCCACAGGGGGATTTGCCACCGCAAACCCAAACGCGGTCCTGTCTCCGACCACGGCGACCTGTTCGATATCAGGTGATGTCGCGCAACAGGCGTTGCAATTCGGCAGTCGACTGGACGACGTGCCTCGCGTGCCATTTCGCGGGCGGCAGGTCGTTGCCGCAATAGCCGTACGCGGCGGCCACCGTGACCATGCCGGCGGCAAACCCCGCCTGCACGTCGCGCAGATCGTCGCCGACGTAGACGACACGCTCGGGCGGGATCGCCATTTCCTGCGCCGCGTGCAGGAGCGGCGCGGGATGGGGCTTCGAGTGAGGCGTCGTATCACCGCTGACCACGCAGACCGCGCGCTCCTCGAGACCCAGTTGCGCGACGAGCGGTTCGGTCAGGCGCGATGCCTTGTTGGTCACGATGCCCCAACGGATGCCGCGTGCGTCCAGGTCGTCGAGTACCGCGTCGATGCCCTGGAACAGGGTTGTCTCGATACACAGATCGGCTTCGTAGTTGGCGAGAAACTCCTCGCGCATCGAAGCGAACTCATGGTCCTCCGGACCAATGCCGAAGGCGCCGCCAATCAGGCCGCGCGCACCCGCCGATGCGAGCGGGCGCAACGCGTCGAGCGGCACCATGTCGAGCCCGCGCTCGTGGCGCATCTTGTTGACCGCCGCGGCGAGGTCGGGTGCGGTATCGGCCAGCGTGCCGTCAAGGTCGAACAGGACGGCCTGACACAGACCGGTTGCAGCATCGTCGTCTTCGCGCTGGGGCAGAGGCGTGGGGTCGCTCATGAAGGTGTGTTCGCAGGTTTCGGGTCGGTCAGGCGGGGCGGCGGCTGGCGAGCATGTAGTTCACGCTCGTGTCGTCGGCGAGCGCGAAGTGCTTGCTGAGCGGGTTGTACACAATGCCCTTGATGTCGTCGGTGATGAGGCTCGCGCTACGTACAAAGCCCGCGAGTTCGGACGGACGGATGAAACGCGCGTAGTCGTGCGTGCCCTTCGGGAGCATGCGCGCAATATATTCCGCGCCGATCACGGCAAAGAGGTACGACTTCACGTTGCGATTGAGCGTCGAGAAAAACACGCTGCCGCCCGGCTTGACGAGGGTCGCGCACGCGGCTACCACGGCTGCCGGCTCGGGCACGTGTTCGAGCATTTCCATGCAGGTCACGACGTCGTAAGTGCCGGGTTCGCGGGCAGCGAGCGCCTCCGCGGCGATTTCTTCGTAATCTACGGTTACACCGCTTTCAAGACTGTGAAGATCCGCGACGCCCAACGCCTCGCGCGAGAGATCGATGCCCTTGACGTGCGCCCCCATTCCCGCCATCGATTCCGACAGGATGCCACCGCCGCAACCGATATCCAGCACGCGTTTGCCGGCGAGCGACGCATGCGTGTCGATCCATTTGAGCCGGACTGGATTCAGTTCGTGCAGCGGTTTGAATTCGGCGTTCGGGTCCCACCAGCGATGGGCGAGATCGCTGAATTTCTGTAATTCGTGGGGATCGGCATTGGTCATGTCGGATTCGGGCCTTGATGAAAGCGGGTGAGCGGGCAGGCGAGGATAAACCCTGAGTATATAGGCCGTCGAACCCGGCGGCAAAATGCTGCGCAATGCAGCGCGCCTGAGTCAGAAACCCTGCGGAAAATGGGTGCCGCCCGTGAGCACGGTACAGATAACCGGCGTCTGGAATAAAAAAAGCCCCGCCGAAGCGGGGCTTTGATGCTGCGGTAACGCTGTAATCTTACTGCTTCGAAGTACCGACAACTTCGACTTCCACGCGGCGATCCGGTGCGAGGCAGGCGATGAGTTGCTTGTGGTTCTTCTGGTTGCAGCCAGTCGTAACCGGGTTGCGCTTGCCCTTGCCTTCCGTGTAGACACGGTTGGCTTCGATGCCCTTGCTGACCAGGTATGCCTTGACAGCTTGTGCACGACGCAGCGACAGACGGTCGTTGTACTTGTCCGAACCGATACGGTCCGTGTAACCCGTTGCGACCACGACTTCCAGGTTCAGACCCTGGATCTTTGATGCGAGTTCGTCGAGTTGTTGCTTGCCAGCCGGCTTCAGGACAGCCTTGTCGAAGTCGAACAGGGCATCAGCCTGGTACGTAATCTTCTGGCTGGTGATAGCCGGCGCGACAGGCGCCGGAGCCGGCGGGGTCGGAGCCTGGGCTACCAGGGCGCCATCGCACTTCGCGTTAGCCGTTGCCGGCGTCCAGAACGCATCGCGCCAGCAAAGCTCGTTCGTGCCGTTCATCCACACGTATTCGCCGGTGCCGTTCACCCAGTTGTCATTCGTGGCTTGTCGCGACGCCGGCACCGACTGTGCCGAAGCGGATGCAGCCATTACTGCGGTAGCTGCAATGAACGCGAGCTTTGAAAGTTTATTCATATTTCTCCTCTCGAAATTGAGATTACCGCAGGTTTACTGCGAGCTTGTTGACGAAGACAAGTCATACATTGCTCGAAGTATAACATCGGTGCGGAACAAAAGACGTGCTGTGTAGACTTCGAGCAGTGTCTAACTCTTTGTGCGTTGGCATTTTGCCATATCGTTCCCTTCTGACGATAAAAAAATCCTTCCCTGTTTCTTGCCCCCAACCAATTGTGGTGCATGCGCAACAAAGAAACTGCTGGATTTTTGCGTCCGTCCGCTTTGTTCCGATACAGGTCTGTATCCGGAAAAATCTACCGGCCGGGCAGACCGCTCGTCGGGCACGCAGGAGCCGTTCCCGGTCCTCTCCCTAATAGGTATACGGACCCCGTCGGGCGCGGATGCCGGGCATGTTAGAATCGCGTGATGCGTTGCGCCTGCAGCGTCTACGCGAAGCCGGCTTATCGTGCGTTTCAGGTGGCCGTCCTTGCATGTAAAAGACACGGATAATGGATCAATTCGCTAAAGAGACTCTGCCAATCTCCCTAGAGGAGGAAATGCGCCGTTCGTATCTCGATTACGCGATGAGCGTGATCGTGGGGCGTGCGCTCCCTGATGTCCGCGACGGCCTGAAGCCGGTCCACCGGCGCGTGCTGTACGCGATGCACGAGCTGAACAACGACTGGAACCGCGCCTACAAGAAGTCCGCGCGTATCGTCGGCGATGTGATCGGTAAGTATCACCCGCACGGCGACACGGCTGTCTACGACACCATCGTCCGGATGGCGCAGGACTTTTCGCTACGATACATGCTGGTGGACGGGCAGGGTAACTTCGGTTCCGTCGATGGCGACAACGCCGCGGCGATGCGGTACACCGAAATCCGCATGGCCAAGATCGGCCATGAGCTGCTCGCCGACATCGACAAGGAAACCGTCGACTTCCAGCCGAACTACGACGGCAGCGAAAACGAACCGGCCATTCTGCCGGCGCGTATTCCCAATCTTCTGATCAATGGCTCGTCCGGTATCGCGGTCGGGATGGCGACGAACATTCCGCCGCACAACCTGAACGAGGTTGTCGACGCCTGCCATCATCTGCTGAAAAACCCGGAAGCCACGATCGACGAGCTGATCGAGATCGTCCCCGCGCCTGATTTTCCGACCGCCGGCATCATCTACGGCGTCGCGGGCGTGCGCGACGGCTATCGCACCGGCCGTGGCCGCGTCGTGATGCGCGCCACGACCCACTTCGAGGAAATCGATCGCGGCCAGCGCATGGCGATCATCGTCGACGAACTGCCGTATCAGGTGAACAAGCGCTCGCTGCTGGAGCGCATCGCCGAGCTCGTCAACGAGAAAAAGCTGGAAGGCATTTCCGATATCCGCGACGAATCCGACAAAAGCGGCATGCGCGTCGTGATCGAGCTGAAGCGCGGCGAAGTGCCTGAGGTGATCCTCAACAATCTGTACAAGGCGACGCAACTGCAGGACACGTTCGGCATGAACATGGTCGCGCTCGTCGACGGCCAGCCGAAGCTGCTGAACCTGAAGGAAATGCTCACCTGCTTCCTGTCGCATCGACGGGAAGTGCTGACGCGGCGCACTGTATATGAACTGCGCAAGGCCCGTGAACGCGGCCACGTGCTCGAAGGCCTGGCGGTCGCGCTCGCGAACATCGACGACTTCATCGCGATCATCAAGGCCGCGCCGACGCCGCCGATCGCGAAGCAGGAGTTGATGGCGCGTCCGTGGGATTCGTCGCTCGTGCGCGAAATGCTGTCGCGCGCCGAAACCGAGAACGCATCGGCGGGCGGGCGTGAAGCCTATCGTCCCGATGGTCTGAACCCGGCGTTCGGCATGCAGCCGGATGGCCTGTACCGTCTGTCGGACGTGCAGGCGCAGGAAATCCTGCAGATGCGTCTGCAACGCCTGACGGGTCTCGAGCAGGACAAGATCATTGGCGAATACCGCGAAGTGATGGCCCAGATCGCCGATCTGCTGGATATCCTCGCGCGTCCGGAACGCATTACGGCGATCATCGTCGACGAACTGACGTCGATCCGCGCCGAATTCGGCGACGCGCGCCGCTCGCGCATCGAGCTGAACGCGACCGAGCTGAACACCGAGGACCTGATCACGCCGCAGGACATGGTCGTCACCATGTCGCACGCGGGTTACGTGAAATCGCAGCCGTTGTCCGAATATCGCGCCCAGAAGCGCGGAGGTCGCGGCAAACAGGCGACGTCGATGAAGGAAGACGACTGGATCGACACGCTGTTCATCGCGAACACGCACGATCACATCCTGTGCTTCTCGAACCGCGGCCGTGTGTACTGGGTGAAGGTGTATGAGGTGCCGCAGGGCTCGCGGAACTCGCGCGGCCGTCCGATCGTCAATATGTTCCCGCTGCAGGACGGCGAGAAGATCACGGTGGTGCTGCCGGTCAAGGAATTCTCGGCCGACCGCTTCATCTTCATGGCGACGGCGCTCGGCACGGTCAAGAAGACGCCGCTGGAAGCGTTCAGCCGTCCGCTGCGCAAGGGTATTATCGCGGTCGGTCTCGACGACGGTGATTACCTGATCGGCGCCGCGATCACTGACGGCCAGCACGACGTGATGCTGTTCTCGGATTCGGGCAAGGCGGTGCGCTTCGACGAAAACGACGTGCGTCCGATGGGCCGTGAGGCGCGCGGCGTGCGCGGCATGCAGCTGGACGACGGGCAGCAGGTCATCGCGCTCCTCGTTGCTGGCGACGAGCAGCAGTCGGTACTGACCGCAACGGAGAACGGCTTCGGCAAGCGCACGCCGATTACCGAGTACACACGTCATGGCCGCGGCACAAAGGGCATGATCGCGATCCAGACCTCGGAGCGTAACGGCAAGGTGGTCGCCGCGACGCTGGTCGATCCTGAAGCGCAGATCATGCTGATCACCAACACGGGCGTGCTGATTCGTACGCGCGTGTCGGAAATCCGTGAGATGGGACGCGCAACGCAAGGTGTTACACTCATCAGCCTTGATGAGGGCACGAAGCTTTCAGGTCTCCAGCAGGTCGCCGAAGCGGAAGCAGATGTCGAAATCGAAGGCGACGCCGACGGTCCCGCCGATGTCGATACGAACGGTGAAGAGGGCGGTGCAGCCTGATCTGCGCTGACCTCGTGGGTATTGAGTACATAACGGATGAGCAAGCCGCATGAATCTGCGCCGACCTGCGAGGTTGCGGCGCGATTCGGGCGGCAGGTAGTTCGATCTATTTCTCTTGGGGAGTAATGATGCAAAAACGATTCAAACAGTTGATGTTGCTGGCCGCTTTCGTACCGACTTTCGCGATGGCGCAAGCACTTCAAACCCAGCAGGCAGCGCCGGCTGCAGCAGCAACTGCAGCAGCGCCGGTTGATTCGGCCAAGCAGGCTGCGATCAAGGATCTGCTGGACGCGATCGACGCGCAGAAGCTCGTCGGTGCAATCGGTAACAGCGCACAAATGCAGGCAAAGCAGCTGGTTCCGGCCATCCTGTCGGACGCCCTGTCGGAAAACAAGTCGCTGACGGACAAGCAGAAACAGGCTTCCGTCCCGACGCTGCAAAAGAACACGGTGCCGAAGCTGGTTGACTCGGCCGGTCAGGTGTTCGCAACGGACTCGTTCCGCCAGGACGCGATGCAGGCTCAGTACGACGCGTACGCGAAGTACTACAGCACGCAGGAAATCAAGGATCTGACGTCGTTCTACAAGAGCCCGACGGGCCGCAAGTTCATCCAGGTGCAAGACCAGGTGGGCCGCGACGTCGTGAACGGTCTGATGCAGAAGTACATGCCGCAATCGATCAAGGCAACGCGCGACCAGGCTGACAAGGAAGTTGCTTCGGTCAAGCCGGCCGCCGCCGCGAAGTAAGCGGGCCGACAGGCTCAGCCGGCGCTGCCGCGACCGGCCATACAACGGCGTCTCAGGGCGTCCGGGTTTGGCGGGTTGCCACTGTCAGTGCGATAATGGTCGTTTGCGCGCACGCGCAGACGACCATTTTCTTTTCAGGCGCGCAATCCCGCAATTTCTGCGTCGCGCCTGCTTCTGGGGTTTTCAGGATGCGCGTCTTTAATTTCTCCGCCGGACCGGCGGCCATGCCCGAAGAAGTGCTGCGCCAGGCGGCGGCTGAAATGCTCGACTGGAATGGCAGCGGCATGAGCGTGATGGAAATGAGCCATCGCGGGAAAGAATTCATGTCGATCCATGAAGAGGCGCTCACGGATCTGCGCGAACTGCTCGCGGTGCCGGCAAGCCACCGCATCCTGTTCCTGCAGGGCGGCGGTCTCGGCGAAAACGCGATCGTGCCGATGAACATGCTTGGCGCTCGCAAGAACATCGATTTCGTCATCACCGGTTCGTGGTCGCAGAAATCGTTGAAGGAAGCGCAGAAGTACGGCGCCGCTCATATTGCCGCGTCGGGCCAGACGGCAGACGGCTTCACGCGCGTGCCTTCGATGGCGGAATGGAAGCTGTCGGACGATCCGGCTTATGTGCATCTGTGCACGAACGAGACGATTCACGGCGTCGAAACCTTCGAAATTCCCGATCTCGGCGATATCCCGCTCGTCGCGGATGCGTCGTCGCACATCCTGTCGCGCCCGATGGACATCGCCAAGTACAGCGTGCTGTTCGGCGGCGCGCAGAAGAACATCGGCATGGCCGGCGTCACGGTCGTGATCGTGCGCGAGGACATGCTCGATCGCGCGCTCGCGATCTGCCCGTCGGCGTTCGAATGGAAAACCGTCGCTGAAAACAATTCGATGTACAACACGCCGCCCACCTATGCGATCTACATCGCCGGGCTCGTGTTCAAGTGGTTGAAGAAGCAGGGCGGCCTTGCCGCCATGGAAGCGCGCAATCTCGAAAAGTCGAAGCTGCTTTACGACACGATCGATGCGAGCCGTTTCTATCTGAACAAGGTCGAGCGCAACGCGCGGTCGCGGATGAACGTACCGTTTTTCCTCGCCGACGAGTCGCGTAACGAAGATTTCCTGGCCGGCGCGAAAGCGCGCGGGCTGGTGCAGCTGAAGGGCCACAAGTCCGTTGGCGGCATGCGGGCGTCGATATACAACGCGGTGCCGCTCGAAGGCGTCAAGACGCTCGTCGAGTACCTGAAGGAATTCGAACAACGCAGCGCCTGATTCCTGGCGCGCATCCTTTCCCGTATTCTCCGGCAGGGCCGTTTTCACGCATGGACGACGAACTTAATTCAAGACTCAAACCGTTGCGCGACCGCATCGACGCGATCGACGCGCAACTGATCTCGCTCCTCAACCAGCGGGCCGCGGTCGCGCTCGAAGTGGGCGAGGTGAAGAAGCATTTCAACGCGCCGGTGTTTCGCCCGGAACGTGAGCAGCAGGTTATCGCGCGTCTGCAGGGCATGAGCGACGGCCCGCTCGCCGACGATCACATCAGCGCGATCTGGCGCGAAATCATGGCCGCGAGTCGCGCGCTGGAAAAGACCATCCGTGCCGCGTATCTCGGGCCGGTCGGCACCTATAGCGAACAGGCGATGCACGAGTACTTCGGTCAGTCGATCGAAGGGTTGCCGTGTCCATCGATCGACGAAGTGTTCCGTTCGGTCGAAGCCGGCGCCGCCGAGTTCGGCGTCGTGCCGGTCGAGAATTCGACGGAAGGCGCCGTGTCGCGCACGCTCGATCTGCTGCTGCAGACGCAGCTTGTGATCGGTGGCGAGCTTGCGTTGCCGATTCATCACAACCTGCTGTCGCTCAATGGCGGCCTGACCGGCGTGACACGCGTCTGCGCGCATGCGCAGGCGCTCGCGCAATGCCAGCGCTGGCTCACGGCCAACGCGCCGCATCTCGAACGTCAGGCGGTGGCGAGTAACGCCGAGGCCGCGCGCATGGCCGCGGAAGACCCGACGATCGCGGCCATCGCCGGCGATCGCGCGGCGACGCATTACGGCCTGCAGGTCGCCTACGCCCTGATTCAGGACGATCCGCACAACCGCACGCGCTTCGTGATGATCGGCAAGGAACCGGCGGGTGTCAGCGGCAACGACCAGACCTCGCTGATCCTGTCGGTCAAGAACGAGCCGGGTGCGCTCGTGAAACTGCTGGAACCGCTCGCGCGGCACGGCGTGTCGATGACGCGTTTCGAATCGCGGCCGGCCCGCGTCGGCACGTGGGAGTACTACTTCTACATCGACTTCGAAGGTCATCGCGACGACGCAACTGTCGTGGAAGCGCTTGCGGACCTCGAAAAGAAGGCTGCCTTCGTGAAGATTCTCGGTTCGTATCCGCGCTCGCGCTGATATCGCCTCAAGTCCGCCGCCCCATTCAGCCAACTGGCAAAGTCGATCTGGAGTTACTCATGACATCGCAATTCGGTCCTTCCTATGTGCGCGACATCGCGCCTTACGTCGCTGGCAAGCCGATTTCGGAAGTCGCCCGCGAGTTTGGCCTCGATGAAGCGCGCATCGTGAAGCTCGCGTCGAACGAAAACCCGCTCGGCATGCCCGAATCGGCGAAGCAGGCGATGGTGAAGGCCGCGAACGAGCTGGGCCGCTATCCGGATTCGAACGCGTTCGAACTGAAAGCGGCGCTGGCCGCGCGCTACGACGTGCCCGCCGAATGGATCACGCTGGGTAACGGTAGCAACGACATCCTCGAAATCGCGGCGCACGCGATCGTCGAGACGGGCCAGTCGATCGTCTACGCTCAGTATTCGTTCGCCGTCTACGCACTGGCTACACAGGGTATCGGCGCGCGCGCGATTGTCGTGCCGGCCGTGAAGTACGGTCACGATCTCGACGCGATGCTTGCCGCGATCACCGCCGATACGCGCCTGATCTTCGTCGCCAACCCGAACAATCCGACGGGCACGTATATCGAAGGCCCGGCGCTCGAAGCGTTTCTCGACAAGGTGCCGCGTGACGTCGCCGTCGTGCTCGACGAGGCGTATACGGAATACCTCGCGCCGCAAAAGCGCTACGACTCGATCGCGTGGGTGCGCCGCTATCCGAATCTGCTCGTGTCGCGCACGTTCTCGAAGGCGTATGGCCTCGCGGGTCTGCGCGTCGGTTTTGCTATCGCGCAGCCGGAACTGACTGACCTGCTGAACCGTCTGCGTCAGCCGTTCAACGTGAACACGCTCGCCCAGGCTGCAGCGGTCGCTGCACTGAACGACAAGGCATTCCTCGAAGAAAGCGCAACGCTGAACGCGCAGGGCTATCGGGTGCTGACCGAAGCGTTCGAGCGGCTTGGCCTCGAGTATGTGCCGTCGGACGGCAACTTCGTGCTGGTGCGCGTCGGCAGCGACGACAACGCCGGCAATCGCGTGAACCTCGGCCTGCTGAAGCAGGGCGTGATCGTGCGGCCGGTTGGCAATTACGGTTTGCCGCAGTGGCTGCGCATCACGATCGGTCTGCCGGCCGAAAACGAGGCGTTCATCGCGGCGCTCGAAAAGACTCTCGCCGCCGCTAGCTGAGCGGTTCGACCTGTTACCGCGCGCCGTTCCAGGCGCGCTTTTTCCGTGACCGCTGTGGCCGCTTTTTCCTTTAACAAACTGGTGATTTTTGGGGTCGGCCTGATCGGCGGATCGCTTGCGCGCGCGTTGCGCGAGCGCGGCGGCGTGTCGGGCGCGCGAAGCGTGACCGGCGTGGGCCGTTCGGCGGCATCGACGGCACGTGCGCTCGAACTCGGTGTCATCGACGCAACCGCGGCGCTCGCCGACGATGCGGCGTTGCGCGCAGCGCTTGCCGGCGCCGACTTCGTGCTGCTGGCGGCGCCGGTTGCGCAGACGCAGTCGCTGCTCGAGCGCATCGCGCCGTTCCTCGACGATGTCACTCTCATCACCGACGCCGGCAGCACGAAGTCCGACGTGGCGGCGGCCGCGCGTGCAGCGCTCGGTGCGCGCATCGGCCAGTTCGTGCCGGGGCATCCGGTTGCCGGCCGCGAATCGAGCGGCGTGGACGCCGCGCTGCCGGATCTGTACGTCGGCCGTAATGTCGTGTTGTGCCCGTTGCCGGAAAACGATCCGCAGGCGGTGGAGCGTGTCGCGGCGATGTGGCGTGCAACCGGTGCGAGCGTGTCGAACATGTCGCCGGAGCAGCATGATCGTGTGCTCGCTTCGGTAAGCCATCTGCCGCATGTGCTGTCGTTCGCGCTCGTCGAGCAGATTCTGAATTCGCCGGACGCCGCGCTGAAGTTTTCGTTCGCCGCCGGCGGCTTTCGCGATTTCACACGGATCGCGGCGTCGAGCCCGGAAATGTGGCGCGATATCTGCGTGGCGAACCGCGCTGCGCTGCTGGACGAACTCGACGACTACATGGCTGTGCTGACGCGCCTGCGCGCCGCGATCGAAACCGGTGACGGCGCCGCGCTCGAAGCCGTGTTCGCCCGCTCGCGCCTCGCGCGAACCGAATGGCAGGAACGCGGCGGCGCGAAGATTTCCGCCGGCGACGCCTCGAAATAACAGGACACACTCATGGAACATCTCGATCTCGGACCTTTTTCCCGTGCGTCCGGCACGATCCGCCTGCCGGGTTCGAAGAGCATTTCGAACCGCGTGCTGCTGCTGGCTTCGCTCGCCGAAGGCGAAACGACGATCACGAACCTGCTCGATTCCGACGATACGCGCGTGATGCTGGCCGCGCTCGAGCAACTCGGCGTGAAGCTCAAGCGTGACGGCGACACCTGCGTGGTCACCGGCACGCGCGGCGCGTTCACGGCGAAGACGGCCGACCTGTTTCTTGGCAACGCCGGCACGGCGGTGCGCCCGCTGACGGCGGCGCTGGCGGTGCAGGGCGGCGATTACCGCGTGCACGGCGTGCCGCGCATGCATGAGCGGCCGATCGGCGATCTGGTCGACGGGCTGCGGCAGATCGGCGCGAAGATCGACTACGAGGAAAACGAAGGCTATCCGCCGCTGCGCATCCGTGGCGGCAACATCGCGGCGGAAGCGCCAATCCGCGTGCGCGGCGACGTCTCGAGCCAGTTCCTGACCGCGTTGCTGATGACACTGCCGCTCCTGAAAACGGAGAGCGGCGTGACGATTGTCGACGTCGAGGGCGAGCTGATCTCGAAGCCCTATATCGACATCACGATCAAGCTGATGGCGCGCTTTGGCATTGAGGTCGAGCGCCTCGGGTGGCAGCGTTTCACGGTGCCGTCGGGCAGACGCTACCAGTCGCCGGGGCGGATCATGGTGGAAGGCGACGCGTCGTCGGCATCGTATTTTCTCGCGGCCGGTGCGCTCGGCGGCGGTCCGCTGCGCGTGGAAGGCGTCGGGCGGGCGAGCATCCAGGGCGACATCGGTTTTGCGAACGCGCTGATGCGCATGGGCGCGAACGTGTCGATGGGCGACGACTGGATCGAGGTGCGTGGCATCGGCAACGATCACGGCAAGCTCGACCCGGTCGACATGGACTTCAACCTGATTCCGGATGCGGCCATGACAATCGCCGTGGCCGCGCTTTTTGCCGACGGCACGAGCACGCTGCGCAACATCGCCAGCTGGCGCGTGAAGGAAACCGACCGGATCGCCGCGATGGCAACCGAACTGCGCAAGGTCGGCGCGACGGTGGAGGAGGGCGAGGACTATCTCGTCGTCACACCGCCCGCGAAGCTGACGCCGAACGCGGCCATCGATACGTACGACGACCACCGGATGGCCATGTGCTTCTCGCTGGTGAGTCTCGGCGGCGTGCCGGTGCGCATCAACGATCCGAAGTGCGTCGGCAAGACATTCCCCGACTATTTCGAGCGCTTCATGGCGCTTGCCCAACCCTGACGACGAATCCCGAATTGATCTCATTCGACCTGACGCGCGACCCTAGATGAAACCGACCCGTCCCTTTCACCAGACGCCCGTCATCACGATCGACGGCCCGACGGCCTCCGGCAAGGGCACCGTAGCCGCGCTGGTTGCCGCGCACCTTGGCTTTCACCTGCTGGACAGCGGCGCGCTGTACCGGCTGGCGGCGCTGGCGAGCCTGCGCTACGCCATCCCGGTCGGCGATGCCGATGCGCTCGCCGGGTTGATCAACGATCTGCACATCACGTTCCGTGAAGGGCTTGCACAACTCGACGGCGCGGACGTTTCCGCGGAAATCCGCATGGAAGAGATCGGTAACCGGGCTTCCGCGATTGCGGTTCACGCGCCTGTGCGGGCCGCGCTGGTGGCGCGCCAGCGGGCGTTTCGCAAGGAGCCGGGGCTGGTCGCCGACGGCCGCGACATGGGCACGGTGATCTTCCAGGACGCGACGCTGAAGGTCTTTATGACCGCAAGCGCGGAGGCTCGCGCCGCGCGGCGGCATAAGCAATTGATCCAAAAAGGAATTTCTGCTAATATAGATGACTTGCTTCGGGATTTGCGTGAGCGTGACGAACGCGATAGTCAGCGTGCGGCCGCGCCGCTCAAGCCCGCGGCGGATGCAATGCTTCTGGATACCTCGTCGCTTTCGGTCGACCAGGCGGTCGATCAGGTGGTGCAGTGGTACCAGAGCGTAGTGGTGAAAAATTAGCAAAAAACAGTATGCGCAGTTGATTGTGTAGTGCAGTAGGTGCTTCGCGAATGGTCGTGAAGCGTGTTTTAACCCCTTAACCCCGCGTGGCATTCGTATTTTTGCCCTATTCGCCCAGCGAATTCGCTAGCCATTCCGGCCGGCAGGCAGCGCGAAAACCCGCAACTTCTGATTTTTATGTCCGACCTGCAAACCTCTACCCCGAATACCGAATCTTTTGCGGCTCTGTTCGAAGAGTCGCTGACCAAGCAGGACATGCGCGCTGGCGAAGTGATCTCCGCCGAAGTCGTGCGTGTCGACCACAACTTCGTGGTCGTGAATGCTGGTCTCAAGTCCGAAGCCTACATCCCGCTCGAAGAGTTCCTGAATGACGCGGGCGAGGTAGAAGTGCAGGCGGGCGACTTCGTTTCCGTCGCGATCGACGCGCTGGAAAACGGCTATGGCGACACGATCCTGTCGCGCGACAAGGCGAAGCGTCTGGCTTCGTGGCTGTCGCTGGAAAAGGCCCTCGACAACAACGAACTCGTGACCGGCACGATCACGGGCAAGGTCAAGGGCGGCATGACCGTCATGGTCAACGGCATCCGCGCGTTCCTGCCGGGTTCGCTCGTCGACACGCGTCCGGTCAAGGACACGACCCCGTACGAAGGCAAGACGCTGGAATTCCGCGTCATCAAGCTCGACCGCAAGCGTAACAACGTCGTGCTGTCGCGCCGTGCCGTGATCGAAGCCACTCAAGGCGAAGAGCGCGCAAAGCTGCTCGAGACGCTGAAGGAAGGCGCGATCGTGGAAGGCGTGGTCAAGAACATCACCGACTACGGCGCGTTCGTGGACCTCGGCGGTATCGACGGCCTGCTGCACATCACCGACATCGCATGGCGTCGTGTGCGTCACCCGAGCGAAGTGCTGTCGGTTGGCCAGGAAGTTACCGCGAAGATCCTCAAGTTCGATCAAGAAAAGAACCGCGTTTCGCTCGGCATCAAGCAACTCGGCGACGATCCGTGGGAAGGCATTTCCCGCCGTTACCCGTCGGGCACGCGCCTGTTCGGCAAGGTCACCAACATCACTGACTACGGCGCATTCGTCGAAGTGGAATCGGGCATCGAAGGCCTGGTTCACGTGTCGGAAATGGACTGGACGAACAAGAACGTTGCACCGTCGAAGGTTGTGCAGCTGGGCGACGAAGTCGAAGTCATGGTTCTCGAAATCGACGAAGACCGCCGCCGTATCAGCCTCGGCATGAAGCAATGCAAGCCGAACCCGTGGGACGACTTCAGCCGCAACTTCAAGAAGGGCGACAAGCTGCAAGGCGCAATCAAGTCGATCACCGACTTCGGCGTCTTCATCGGTCTGCCGGGCGGCATCGACGGCCTGGTTCACCTGTCGGACCTGTCGTGGAGCGAAACGGGCGAAGAAGCGGTTCGCAAGTACAAGAAGGGCGACGAAGTGGAAGCCATCGTTCTCGGCATCGACGTCGAGAAGGAACGCATTTCGCTGGGTATCAAGCAGCTCGAAGGCGACCCGTTCAGCAACTTCGTTGCAATGAACGACAAGGGTTCGATCGTCGACGGCGTGGTCAAGACGGTAGATGCGAAGGGTGCCGTGGTTCAGCTGTCGGCGGAAGTCGAAGGCTACCTGCGCGCTTCGGAACTGTCGCAAGACCGCGTGGAAGATGCACGCAACGTCCTGAAGGACGGCGACAAGGTCAATGCGATGATCATCAACATCGACCGCAAGTCGCGTGGCATCAACCTGTCGATCAAGGCCAAGGATTCGGCAGAGCAACAGGAAGCGATTCGCGGCCTGGCTTCGTCGGATTCGAGCTCGGCTGCAACCGGCACGACGAACCTCGGCGCGCTGCTGAAGGCCAAGCTCGACGGCCAGAACCAGTAAGCCTTAAGAGGTCTGCTGCAGTATGACCAAATCGGAATTGGTCGCCCAGCTGGCTACGCGATTTCCGCAACTTGTACTCAAAGATGCGGATTTTGCGGTGAAGACGATGCTTGATGCGATGTCGGAGGCGCTTGCCAGCGGTCATCGCATCGAAATTCGTGGCTTCGGCAGCTTCGGCTTGAACCGTCGTCCTTCCCGCGTCGGACGCAATCCGAAATCGGGCGAAAAGGTGCTGGTACCTGAGAAGTACGTACCGCACTTCAAGCCTGGCAAGGAATTGCGCGAGCGCGTCGATGGTCGCGCGGGCGAGCCGTTGAAAGCCGAGTCGCCGGACGACGATCTGTGAGATTCAGCAGCGTCGTCAGCGTCCAGTGCAGACGGCAAAGACCAGAAAAAGCGCCTTCGGGCGCTTTTTTTTCGTCTGTCCCGTCTGTCATTCCCCGGCGGTTCGTGCCTCACGGGGAACGCTTCATTTACAATACGGGTCACTTCGGCGCGGGCAATTTCGTGGCGCGACGCGTCATCAGGCCAGCGTCATCTCGCAACTGCCGTCAAGAGACTAATTCATGAAATTTATCGTCTGGTTGATCCGCGTTCTGGTGTTCGTGCTGCTGCTGGTGCTCGCGTTCGCCAATACGCAACCCGCCACGCTGAATTTCCTCGCCGGTTATGCGTGGCAGGCGCCGTTGATCCTGATCGGTCTCGCGTTCTTCGTCGTCGGGCTGCTGGCGGGTCTGTTGTCGTCGATGCCGGCCGTGGTCCGCCTGCGATTCGAGAACGGCCGTCTGAGACGCGAGTTGCGGACCGCGCGCGAAACGCCTGTGGTTGTCGAAGAACCACCGCTGCCGCCGCTGATCTAGTTTTCTTCCTGCCGCGTGCGGTTGCGCACGCTGGCGTTCAATTCCCACTTCCGAACAATTCGCATGGATCTGGATTTCTGGTGGCTGCTCGTCATACCCGTCGCGTTCGCGTTCGGCTGGATGGCGGCGCGGTATGACCTCAAAGCGTTGCTGTCCGAAAGCGCCAACCTTCCGCGTTCGTATTTTCGCGGCCTGAACTTCCTGCTGAACGAGCAGCCGGACCAGGCCATCGATGCGTTCATCGAAGTCGTGAAGCTCGACCCTGAAACCATCGAACTGCATTTCGCGCTGGGTAACCTGTTCCGGCGTCGCGGCGAAACCGACCGCGCGATCCGGGTGCACCAGAACCTGTTGAGCCGGGCGGATCTGCCTGTCACCGAGCGCGACCATGCGTTGTTCGAGCTTGGACAGGATTTCCTGAAGGCGGGCCTGCTCGATCGCGCGGAGGAAACGTTCCGCTCGCTCAAGTCGGGTGATTACGCGCTGGGCGCACAGCGCGCGCTTCTCACGATCTATGGGATCGAGAAGGACTGGAACAAGTCGATCGATACTGCACGCCAGCTCGAAACGATGGGCTCGGAGTCGCTCGAAAAGGAAATCGCGCAGTTTCATTGCGAGCTCGCGCAGGAAGCGCTGCAGCAGAAGAATGTCGAAGAAGCGCGCCGGCAGCTCGGCCTCGCGTTAAAGGCGAATCCGCAGAGCGTGCGCGCGACAATTCTGTCTGGCGACGTCGATGCAGCGGGCGGCGCGCAGGAAGCGGCGATCGCGCAGTGGCTGCGTGTCGAGGCGCAGAATCCGGCGTATCTGCCGCTCGTGGCGGAAAAACTGCTGAAGGCATATCAGGCGCTCGGTCGGGGCGAAGAAGGCGCGGATCTGATGGCCACGTGGATCGACCGTTATCCGTCGAACGATCTGCTTGACGTCGCGTACCAGCATGTCGCCGCGTTGCGCGGACCCGATGCGGCACATGCGCTGGCGCGCGCGCAGATGCAGAAGTCGCCGAATCTGGCGGGCATGACGCGTCTGCTCGAGGCTCAGCAGTCGACGGCCGAAGAGCCGCGTCGCAGCGAGCTGGAACTGATGCGCACGTTGATCCGGCAGCGCACGAAGAACCTGCCGCGCTACACGTGCCAGAATTGTGGATTCCGGGCGCGCCTTTTTTATTGGCAATGCCCGGGCTGCAGCGGTTGGGAGACCTATGCGCCGCGCCGGGTAGAGCCGATCACTGCGTCGAACTGAATATCGGGCGAGGGCCTTCGCTTGGGGGGGGCGTCGCTATCGGAACAGCATCTACAGTCAGGGGCGCCGCGCATGCGTGATGCGCCGCTGGCACTGGCGAGATGCCCCGGGCGGCGAGCGCCGCTCTCTGTAACAACAGGATTCGCCAGATGAATCCAATACCGGAGCGCGTATGAAAGTCACTATCATCGGCACGGGCTACGTCGGCCTTGTCACGGGCGCGTGTCTCGCCGAAATCGGCAACGACGTGTTCTGTCTCGACGTCGACCAGCGCAAGATCGACATTCTCAATAGCGGTGGCGTGCCGATCCACGAGCCGGGTCTGCAGGAGATGATCGCGCGTACGCGCGCGGCTGGGCGCATCCAGTTTTCGACGGACGTCGAAGCGAGCGTCGCGCACGGCGAAGTGCAGTTCATCGCGGTCGGCACGCCGCCCGATGAAGACGGCTCGGCCGATCTGCAATACGTGCTCGAAGCGGCCCGCAATATCGGCCGCCACATGACCGACTACAAGGTGATCGTCGATAAATCGACGGTGCCGGTCGGCACGGCCCAACGCGTGCAGGGCGTGATCAACGAGGAACTCGCGAAACGGGGTCTCGCGGGTAGCGCGGAGCATCAATTCTCGGTGGTGTCGAATCCGGAGTTCCTGAAGGAAGGCGCCGCCGTCGACGACTTCATGCGCCCCGATCGCATCGTACTCGGCAGCGACGACGACGAAGCCGGCATGCGTGCGCGCGAAAAGATGAAGCGTCTGTACGCGCCGTTCAACCGTAACCACGAACGCACGCTTTACATGGATGTCCGTTCGGCCGAATTTACGAAGTACGCGGCGAATGCGATGCTGGCGACGCGCATCTCGTTCATGAACGAGATGGCGAACCTGGCGGATCGCGTCGGTGCGGATATCGAAGCGGTGCGTCGCGGTATCGGTTCGGACCCGCGTATCGGCTACCACTTTCTGTATGCGGGTTGCGGCTATGGCGGTTCGTGTTTCCCGAAGGACGTGCAGGCGCTGATCCGTACGGCGGCCGGGACGGGCCCGGGTCTGCGCATTCTCGAAGCGGTCGAGGAAGTGAATCACGAGCAGAAGGAAGTCCTCGTGCGCAAGATCACGAAGATGCTTGGCGACGACCTGACGGGCCGTACGTTCGCCGTCTGGGGGCTCGCGTTCAAGCCGAATACCGACGACATGCGCGAAGCGCCGAGCCGTCGCGTGATCGCTGATCTGCTCGCGCGCGGCGCGGCGGTGCGTGCGTACGATCCGGTCGCGGTGGATGAAGCGCGACGTGTTTTAAATCTCGATCTCGGTCACGAGCCCGCGCAACTCGCGCGGCTGCATTTCACCGCGACGCAGGACGAGACGCTTTCCGGCGCGGATGCCCTCGTGATCGTCACGGAATGGAAGGAGTTCAAGAGCCCGGATTTTGTCCATCTGAAGGCGGTGCTCAAGTCGCCGCTGATTTTCGACGGCCGCAACCTGTATGAACCTGGAGCGATGGCCGAGCTCGGCATCGACTATCACTCGATTGGACGTCCGCATGCCGAACTTTCCGAATCTACGGTCAGCACCTCATCCGATGCCTGAGCACGCCATGCCCATTCCCGATGTGGGCGTCGTCCCGCGCGCCCAGCTCGCGGGTGCCCGCGTTCTCGTGGTCGGCGATGTGATGCTGGACCGCTACTGGTTCGGCGACGTCAACCGCATTTCGCCTGAAGCGCCGGTGCCCGTCGTTCATGTGCAGAAGCAGGAAGACCGGCTGGGCGGTGCGGCGAACGTCGCGCGCAATGCGGTCGCGCTCGGTGCGCAGACGGGCTTGTTGTGCGTCGTCGGTCACGACGAGCCGGGCGAGCGCGTCGTGCAACTGCTTCAGGATAGCGGCGTGGCGGCTCATCTCGAGCGCGACCCGGCGCTCCTGACCACGATCAAGTTACGTGTGCTTTCGCGTCAGCAGCAACTGCTGCGCGTCGATTTCGAGAACACGCCGGCGCATGAAATCCTGCTTGCGGGTCTCGCGCGCTTCGACGAACTGCTGCCTTCTCACGACGTGATCCTGATGTCGGATTACGCAAAGGGTGGTCTTACGCACGTGACGCAGATGATCGCGCACGCACGCACGGCCGGCAAACCGGTGCTGGTCGACCCGAAGGGCGACGACTGGGAACGCTATCGCGGCGCCACGCTGATCACGCCGAATCGCGCGGAGCTGCGCGAGGTGGTCGGGCAGTGGAAGTCGGAGGATGACCTGCATGCGCGCGTGGCGGCGTTGCGCGCGTCGCTCGACTTCAAGGCGCTGCTGCTGACGCGCTCGGAGGAGGGCATGACGCTCTTCACCGACGAAGGCGTGCTGCACGCTTCGGCCGTTGCACGCGAAGTGTATGATGTCTCGGGTGCGGGCGACACCGTGATCGCCACGCTCGCCGTCATGCTCGGCGCCGGCCTGTCGCTCGTCGAAGCCGTCGGGCTCGCGAATCGCGCAGCCGGCATCGTGGTCGGCAAACTCGGCACCGCTACCGTCGACTACGACGAACTCTTTCAATGATGTCGCGCACCGCCCGACCTTCGCGCTCCACCGCGACACCGGCGGCGGGTTGCGAAGGCTGAACCTCATTTCCGCAGGACGACCATGACCCTCATCGTCACCGGCGCAGCCGGTTTTATCGGCAGCAATCTCGTCAAGGCGCTCAACGAACGCGGCGAACAACGGATCATCGCCGTGGATAACCTCACGCGCGCCGACAAGTTCAAGAACCTCGTCGATTGCGAAATCGATGACTACCTCGACAAGACCGAATTCGTCGAGCGCTTTACGCGCGGTGATTTCGGCAAGGTGCGTGCGGTGTTTCACGAAGGCGCCTGCTCGGACACGATGGAAGCCGACGGCCGCTACATGATGGACAACAACTTCCGCTACAGCCGCGCGGTGCTCGACGCCTGCCAGGCGCAGGGCGCGCAGTTCCTGTATGCGTCGTCGGCGGCTGCCTATGGCGGGTCGAGCCGCTTCGTCGAGGAGCGCGAAGTGGAGAAACCGCTGAACGTATACGGCTACTCGAAATTCCTGTTCGATCAGGTGATCCGCCGCGTGCTGCCGACGGCGACCAGCCAGATCGCCGGCTTTCGGTACTTCAACGTGTACGGCCAGCGCGAGACGCACAAGGCGCGCATGGCGTCGGTGGCGTTTCATAACTTCAACCAGTTCCGCTCGGAAGGCAAGGTCAAGCTGTTCGGCGAGTACAACGGCTACAACCCGGGTGAACAGACGCGCGATTTCGTTTCGGTCGAAGACGTCGTGAAGGTGAACCTGTTCTTCTTCGATCATCCGGAGAAGTCGGGCATCTTCAACCTTGGCAGCGGCCGTGCACAGCCGTTCAACGATATCGCTTCGACGGTGGTCAACACGCTGCGTGCGCTGAACAGCGAGCCGGCGCTCTCGCTCGCGGAGCAGGTGCAACGCGGGCTGATCGAGTACATTCCGTTTCCCGATGCGCTGCGCGGCAAGTATCAGTGCTTCACGCAGGCGGACCTCACGAAGCTGCGTGCGGCCGGCTACGACGCGCCGTTCCTGAGTGTGCAGGAAGGGGTCGATCGCTACGTACGTTGGCTGTTCGGCCAGCTTTAACGCCTCCCTGCGCATCAATACACTGGAGTCTCCTGGTCGGCGGCAGTCGCCGGCCGGTTGTTCAAGGGAGATTCCACATGTTCAAAAAATTTCTGGTTCTGGCAGCACTGCTCGCTTCGTTCGGTCACGCGTTTGCATCGGTGGACGTCAACACCGCCAATGAGGACGCGTTGCGCGGTGTCAAGGGCATCGGCCCCGCACGCGCCAGGGCAATTCTCGACGAACGCACCGCACACGGCCCGTTCAAGGACGCCGCCGATCTCGGCAAGCGCGTAAAGGGCATGGGCGGTCATACGGTCGAGCGGCTCCAGTCTGAAGGCCTCGCGGTCGGACCCGCTGGTGCGCAGGCTACCGCTTCCGCGTCGGGCAAACCGGCGCCAGCCGCAGCGGGTACGGCTACCGCCGCGAACGCGAAGAAAGACAGTACGACCACCGTCGCGGTGAAGAAGTAACCTGAATCAGGCGGCCACGTGCGCGCGGCCGCCTGCCTGAAAGTGGAGCATCCGGTTCTGGGGTGAAGCACGGCGTAATGCGCGTCCATCCACACGGCCAAAAGGGCCACCCGGCAGGCGCGGGCATGGTGGTTTAGAATCGCTGGATTCCGCGCATCGCTTTCCAGGCATTCGATATGGCTTACAAAACAATTGAAGACACGATTGGCAATACGCCGCTCGTTCAGCTTGTCCGCCTTCCGGACGACGAAATCCGTAGCCGCAACAACGTGATTCTCGGCAAGCTCGAAGGCAACAATCCGGCGGGTTCCGTGAAGGACCGCCCGGCGCTTTCGATGATCAGAAAGGCAGAAGAGCGCGGCCGCATCAAGCCGGGCGATACGCTGATCGAATCGACAAGCGGAAATACCGGCATCGCGCTGGCCATGGCTGCGGCGGTCCGCGGGTACAAGATGATGCTGGTCATGCCTGAAGACCTGTCGGTCGAACGACGTCAGAGCATGGCGGCGTACGGCGCGGAGATCGTTCTCACGCCCGTCACGGGTGGCATGGAATACGCACGTGACCTCGCCGAGCAGATGCAACGCGAAGGCAAGGGCACAATCCTCGACCAGTTCTCCAATCCCGACAATCCACTTGCTCATTACGAGACGACTGGCCCGGAAATCTGGCAGGACACGGAAGGCCGCATCACGCATTTCGTTTCGGCGATGGGCACCACGGGCACGATCATGGGCGTGTCGCAGTACCTGAAGGAAAAGAACGAGTCGATCGAAATTATCGGTGCGCAACCGGAAGAAGGTTCGCGCATTCCGGGCATCCGCAAATGGCCTGAAGCGTATCTGCCGAAGATCTTCGATCGCAGCCGCGTGGATCGCGTCGAGAACGTGAGTCAGGCAGCGTCCGAAGCGATGGCGCGGCGTATGGCCGCCGTGGAAGGCATCTTCTGCGGCATCTCCGCGGCAGGCGCGTGCGAAGTCGCCTTGCGTATCGCGCGGCAGGTCGAAAACGCGACGATCGTGTTTGTCGTGTGCGATCGCGGTGACCGCTATCTGTCGACCGGGGTGTTCCCCGCCTGATCGCGGTCGGCCTTCCCGTCTGGCATCGCCAATAAAAAAGCGCCGGCTCCGGCGCTTTTTTTATTCTACGGCGCGACCTTCACGCTCCGGCGGATTACTGCGCGTTCGCGCCCGATGCTGCCGTGCTGCTCGAATTTGCGCCGGCGGCCGTTTCGCTCGCGATCTGTGCCTTGATGCGCTCCCCCAGCTGATACACGGCCAGCGCGTAGAAGAAGCTGCGGTTGTAGCGCGTGAGTACGTAGAAGTTTTTCAAACCCAGCATGTATTCGGTCGCGCGGCCCGGCGTCGGCAGATCGATCATCGCGACCGGCGTGCCGGCTTCCGATGCGATATCGAGCCCCGGCTCGTTCATCAGCATGCCCGCGCGCAGCAGTTGCTGAAGCGGCCAGTGCGGTTCAGGCTGCCCGTCGGCGGCGGCCTGCGCGACGCCGAGGCTGCCCGTGTCCGACGCAATCTTCCATACCACCGGACGGCCCGTTTCCCAGCCGTTCTGTTTAAGATAATTCGCGACGCTACCAATCGCATCCGCCTGGCTCGTGCGCAGATCGATCTGCTTGTTGCCGTCGAAGTCGACCGCGTATTGCACGATGCTGCTTGGCAGGAACTGCGGAATGCCGATGGCGCCCGTGTACGAGCCGAGCACCGAGTTGGGATCGATCTGGGCGTCGCGCGTCCAGACCAGGTAGTCTGCGAGATTCTTGCGGAACGTCGTCTGACGGTCGGCGCGATTCGGGGTGTTGGGGTAGTCGAAGGTTAGCGTGGTGAGCGCATCGAGCACACGGAAGTTGCCCATGTAGCGCCCGTAAATGGTTTCGACGCCGATGATGCCCACGATCACTTCCGGCGGCACGCCGAACTGCTCATAGGCGCGCTGCAACGTCGCCTGGTTCGCGCGCCAGAAGCGCACTCCCGCGTTGATTCGCACCGTATCCAGGAAGCGCGACTGATACACCCGCCAGTTTTTCACCGAAGGCGACGGCGAAGGTGTCACGAGTTTCACCGCTGTCGCCGAGTAGCTCGTGTGCGCGAACAGCGTGTGCAGCGTGGCGGAATCGAAATCGTAGCGTGCGACCATGTCGTTGATGAACGCGTCGACGTTCGGATTGTTCGCGTAGCGTTGCGGAACGATCTCTTCCTCGAAGGTTTGCCCCTGAGGCACGGGCTGCTCCGGTAAACCCTGCGCGACGAGCACGGGTGCTTTTGCCCGGGCAGTCTGCGCCAGCACCGCGGGCGATGCGATGAACGCGCATGCGGCGACGGACAGCGCGGCGGCAACGTTCGTTACGCGAAGCCGGTTTCGTGCGGACAGGGCAAGCTTGACGATCATAGGGCAGGGGTCGGTTCGGTGCGAAGGGTTCGGCGCAGTATACCCGACGGCATTCGCAAAACCATGGCCAGAGCGCGTCGCGGCGATCCGTTGTGGTAACTTGATGCCTGATACGCGTGCCACGTGCGGCGCGCGCAAACGGAAGGAGACATGTCGCGCTGGCTTTGATCGCCAGGCGGCAGAAGAACACGCTCATGGCAACAGGCTTCTATTCCCACAACGACTGTCTGCTGCACGAAATGGGGCAATGGCATCCCGAGTGTCCGGCGCGCCTGCAGGCAATCGAAGACCAGCTGATCGCAAGTCGCATCGGTTCGCTCATCGAGCGCGAATCGCCGCCGCTCGCCGACGATGACGCGCTACTGCGCGTGCATACCCAGGCGCATGTGGACTACATTCGCGCATGCTCGCCGGATGGGGGTTACGCCGCGATCGATCCTGACACAACGATGAATGCGCACACGTTGCAGGCCGCGTTGCGCGCGGCGGGCGCGGCGGTCGCGGCCACCGACGCCGTCATAGAAGGCCGCTACGACAACGCGTTCTGCAGCGTGCGTCCGCCCGGTCACCACGCGGAGCCGGCACGCGCCATGGGCTTCTGCTTCTTCAACAACGTCGCGATCGCCGCGCGTCACGCGCTCGAGGTGCACGGCCTCGCGCGCGTCGCGATCATCGATTTCGACGTGCATCACGGCAACGGCACCGAAGCCGCGTTTGCCGGTGACTCACGTGTGCTGATGTGCAGCTTCTTCCAGCATCCGTTCTATCCGTTCACGGGCGCCGACAACCAGGCGGCGAATATGGTCAACGTGCCGCTCGCCGCGCGCACGGGCGGCATGGTCATGCGCGAAGCCGTCGACCTGATGTGGCTGCCGCGGCTTCATGAGTTCAAGCCGGAAATGCTCTTTGTGTCGGCGGGATTCGACGCGCATCGCGAAGACGACCTCGGCAACATGGGCCTCGTCGAAGACGACTACACATGGTTGACCCAGCAGATCCGGGATATCGCAGCCCGCTACGCGCAAGGACGCATCGTCAGCACGCTGGAAGGCGGCTACAACCTCTCGGCGCTCGGGCGCAGCGTCGTGGCGCACGTCCGGGCACTGGCCGACATCTGAGCGACATCTGAGCGACATCTGAAGCCTGCACGCCAGTGCGTCAGCCCGCACGCGCCAGGATCCACTGGATCAGGGCGCTGATTACCCGATCGCGGTCCAGGTCGTTCATCGTCTCGTGATAGCTGTCGTTATAGAGCGTGAGTGTCTTGTCCGGCGAGCCGGCGTGCGCGCCGAAGTCGCGGCTGCCATCGGGCTCGGTGAGTCTGTCCGCGGTGCCGTGCCAGACCAGCAGCGGCAGACGCAACGACGCGCGACCGCGTTCGATCCGTGTCATCGCATCGAGAATTTCCGCGCCTGTGCGTGCGGATACCGCGGCGTGATGCACCAGCGGATCGCCACGGTTCGCCTCCACGACCGCCGGGTCGCGCGAGAGCAGCGACGCATCGATCTTCATCGCCGGAAACCGGGGCCACACGCGGCTGATGATGCGGCTCATCGTGATCATCCAGCGCGGCACATCGCGGCCCGCGGCGAGCGCCGGGCTCGACAGGATCAACCCATGCAGCTTCGGGCCGTTGCCGGCGGCGCGCTCGATCGCATGGAGCGCGGCGACCGTGCCGCCCATGCTGCGGCCCATCAGGAAGAGCGGCGTTCCCGGCCGGGATGCCACGCTGAGCAGGGCGTCGGCATCGTCGAGATAGTCATCGAAGCGCTCGATCCATACACGCGCGCCAGATGCCAGCCCGTGTCCGCGCAGATCGATCGCGACCAGTTCGATGCCCGCGGCGTTCAGTTCGCGGGCAAGCGCTGCGTAGCGACCCGCGTGTTCGGCAAGCCCATGGACCAGCGCGACGGTCGCACGCGGTGTGCCTTCAGGCGTCCACCGGTAGAGCGCCAACCCGGCGCCGTCGCGCGTGGTGACGCGCGAAATCGCGGCGACCGGCGCTGACGGCAAAGCTCCGTCCCGTGTCGCGGACGTGTCGGCTGCATGTGAAGTGATCTCTGTCACTGCTGTCTCCAGTCTCATTATTCTGATCCGACCGATCATAGCGGCGAGCGCCCGGCCGACGTGAGGAACCTGTGTGGTGCGATCCTCTAATGCCTGCAGGTTATGAAAAAATCGTAATTGATTATTAAAGAGAATGATGCCGATGCGGTAAAATCCCGGCTCAAATCCCAATAAAAGCAACGGCGGCTGGGTGTCGGAGCGCAAAACGCTCGTCGGACAGAACCAGCCGCCGTTTCGTTTTTCCACATGATCGAACTTCGCAATATTTCGCAGCGTTTCGCGGGGCCCAGAGGCTGGGTCGAAGCACTGCATAACGTCAATCTTGCCATTCCGCCTGGCGAGGTGTTCGGCATCATCGGCCGCAGCGGAGCGGGCAAGAGCACGCTGGTGCGCACGATCAACCTGCTGACCCGTCCGACCGAAGGCAATATCGTCGTCAACGGTCGCGATCTGACGACGCTGCCCGCCGCGCAACTGCGTGAGGCGCGCCGCGAGATCGGCATGATCTTCCAGCATTTCAACCTGCTGTCCTCGCGTACGGTCTACGAGAACGTCGCGCTGCCGCTCGAACTCGCCGGCATGAAGCGCGCCGAAATCGAGCTGACGGTGTTGCCGCTACTCGAGCTCGTCGGCCTGTCGGCGCAGCAGGATCGCTACCCGGCGCAAATCAGCGGCGGTCAGAAGCAGCGCGTCGGCATCGCGCGTGCGCTCGCGAGCAAGCCGAAAGTGCTGCTCTCCGATGAAGCGACGTCCGCGCTCGACCCTGAAACCACGCGCTCCATTCTCGATCTGCTCAGACGTATCAACCGCGAACTCGGTTTGACGGTGGTCCTGATCACGCACCAGATGGACGTGATCAAGCAGGTCTGCGATCGCGTTGCGGTGCTGGATGCCGGGCGCGTCGTCGAAGAGGGCAAGGTCATCGATGTGTTTCTGCAGCCGCACCACGAAGTCACGCGCGCGCTGATTGGCGACGTGATCGCCCAGGAACTGCCGCCGGCGATGAAGGCGCGCGTCGCCGAACGTTTGAAGACGGGCAGCGGTCATCTGCTGCGTCTTGCGTTCACCGGTTCGGGCGTCGACCAGCCGATCCTGTCGGAGACGATTCGGCGCTACGAACTGGATTTCAACATCCTGCACGGCCAGATCGACGAGATTCAGGGCCAGGCATTCGGCTCGCTCGCGGTGCTCGCGGGCGGACAGCCCACCAGGGTCGCCGAAGCGATCGTGTATCTGCGCGAACAGGGTGTGGTGGTCGAGGAGCTGTCGTATGTTGAGTGAAATGTTCGATATGTTCGTGCAGTCGTTCTGGGAAACGCTCGTGATGGTGGGCATTTCCGGACTGGTCGGCGCGCTGGTGGGTTTGCCGCTCGGCGTGCTGCTGTATCTGACGGATCGCGACGGCGTGCTGCAGAACATCGGCGTGAATCGCGTGATGGGCGTGGTCGTCAACGCCGTGCGTTCGACGCCGTTCATCATCCTGCTGGTCGCGGTGATTCCTTTTACCCGGCTGATCGTCGGCTCGTCGATCGGCACGGCCGCCGCGGTCGTGCCGCTGACGATCGCCGCCGCGCCGTTCATCGCGCGTCTGGTCGAGACGGCGCTGCGCGAAGTCGACCGCGGGCTGATCGAAGCCGCGCAGGCGATGGGCGCGACGACCAGCCAGATCGTCTTCAAGGTGCTGTTGCCGGAATCGCTGCCGGGCGTGATCGCCGGCCTCACGATCACGTTCGTTTCGCTGGTCGGCTATTCGGCGATGGCCGGTGCGATCGGCGGCGGCGGTCTCGGCGACCTCGGCATCCGCTATGGATATCAACGGTTCCTGCCGCAGGTCATGCTGACGGTCGTCGTCATCCTGATCGTGTTCGTGCAAGTGGTGCAGTCGTTCGGGGATTGGCTCGTGCGTCGTCTGAGCCATAAATAACAAAGGCTTTGCCCTTCACGGGTAGTCGCTCATACAGATTGGAAAGGTCAGTCATGCAACGTCGTTTTGTTCTCAAGCTCGCCGCCGTGCTCGGCGCCGCATCGGTATTCGCCTCGACCGCGACGCTCGCCCAGGCGGACGAAACCATCAAGGTCGGCGTCACGGGCGGCCCGCATGCGCAGATCATGGAAGTCGTCAAATCGGTCGCCGCGAAGAACGGGTTGAACATCAAGATCGTCGAATTCTCGGATTACGTGCAGCCGAACGCGGCGCTGGCCGGCGGCGATCTCGATGCCAACAGCTACCAGCACGACCCGTATCTGCAGGCGCAGGTGAAGGACCGCGGCTACAAACTGATCCGCGTGGCCGATACCGTCACGTACCCGATGGGCATCTATTCGAAGAAGATCAAGACGCTGGCCGAACTGAAGCCCGGCTCGAAGATCGCGGTGCCGAACGACCCGACCAATGGCGGCCGTGCATTGCTGCTGCTGCAAAAGCAGGGCCTGCTGAAACTGCGCGCCGATGCCGGTCTGAAGGCGACACCGCTCGATATCGTCGAGAACCCGAGGAAGCTGAAGATCGTCGAACTCGACGCCGCGCAGATTCCGCGTTCGCTGAACGACGTCGACGCCGCCGCGATCAACACGAACTTCGCGATGGAAGCGGGTCTGAAGCCGAGGCAGGACGCGATCGCGATCGAAGACGCGAACGGTCCGTACGTGAACATCATCGCGATCCGCGAAGCCGACAGGAACAAGCCTTGGGTCGCGAAGCTGGTGGCCGCGTACCATTCGCCGGAGGTGAAGCAGTTCGTCGACGGCAAGTTCGGCGGCGCGGTCATCACGGCCTGGTAAGGCCTGACAGGCCCGGTGGGCGTTATGGGTGTGAGATCGGGTTATCCGCCGCGCCCGGCAGTCAAGGCAAGTGCCGACCGTATGCAATCTCGAACTTAGAGGCATCGGGCATAACCCGGGCTTGTCGTCCGGGTTTTTTTGATATTAAAATAGAACGATCGTTCGCTAAACCTGTAGCATTGCGCAGGGGCGATATTTCCGATGCAGACAGCCTGCGGGCGGTTGCTGTGAGGGCAGTCGTTATAATGACCGTCGGGTTGACGTATTCGTAACTTTGGAGCGTATGCATGAAGATCCTGGTGCCAGTCAAGAGAGTGGTCGATTACAACGTGAAAGTCCGGGTGAAGTCGGACGGTACGGGTGTCGACATCGCGAACGTGAAGATGTCGATGAATCCGTTCGACGAGATCGCGGTGGAAGAAGCGGTGCGCCTGAAGGAAGCGGGCGTGG
>NZ_CAJQYY010000023.1 GCF_907164575.1 Paraburkholderia gardini | reverse complement strand
GGCATCCTCGAAACCCGGCAATGTGGCGATGCTGTCCAGACCGGCCAGCTCCTTCATCACGAAAAGCATGTCCTTGAGGGGGGCGTTATAACTCATCACGCGTCTCCTTCCTGTATGTTTGAGCGGAAAATGCGCCGCGTGGAGGACTGCTTCCACACGCTACGCACCAGATGCCCACATCCTAGCGGTCCCGTTCGCGTCATCCAATGGCAAAAGCTGCCCTTTGATTGACAGAACCTGCCGTTTTTTACCAACCCGCCCCGATGGGTCGAAAGATGGCGAAGCGGCTCGTCGAGTGGCAGGTTTTGTCAGTCAAACCGCGAACCTCGCTCCGGGCGGGATGGTTGGCACGCCTGCGTCGATTGCATGCTGACAGCGCTACGCCTCCAGTTCGTCCTCGAAGCAATGCAAGGTCCGCGATTCGAATTTCCTGCGCGGCCACTCGCGAAGGCGCCCCGGTCTGTTCGAGACATGACAGCGCGACACTGGGTCTATCGAGCGAGCCCACGCACACCTGAATGCGAGCAATGACTTCGCCGCTCATCTGTTTCCACTTGCTTTGGCAAAGTGCGAATCTTTTTATGCGCCAGCAATTATCACCCCCATAGACAGCAAGGCCTTTTCGAATATCGTATAATCACGATATATGATTCGTCCCGTAGCGATGCAATTGCCGGCATGTTCGCATGCCGCGTCGGAATAAACGTTCATGAAAGCCCGCACTGCTCCGCAACCGATCGATGTCGATGCAATCCACAAGGCGCTCGCCAATCCCGTGCGCCGCGAGATTCTCGGCTGGCTAAAGAACCCGTCCGAGCATTTTTCAGATCAGGAGATTCCGCTCGATCATGGCGTCTGCGCCGGCAAGTTCGAAGGCCACTGCGGCCTGTCGCAGTCGACTGTGTCCGTGCACCTCGCCGCGTTGCAGCGCGCGGGGCTCGTCACGTCGAAGCGCGTGGGTCAATGGGTGTTCTTCAAACGCAATGAAGCAGTCATTCAGGCGTTTATCGAACACATGAACGCAGACCTCTGACGCAACGCATTCGCATCGCCTCGTTTCTTTTATTCACGCTGTTTCATAGCGGCGGGCCCTTGCCCGCCAGGAAAGGTGAACACTTATGCCGACTCTTTTCGATCCGGTCCAGATTGGCGATATCACGTTACGCAACCGCATTTTCATGGCACCGCTGACGCGTTCCCGCGCAGGTGACGTCCGCGTTCCAAACGCACTGATGGCAAAGTACTACGCCGAGCGCGCGTCGGCTGGCCTGATCCTGAGCGAAGCGACGTCTGTCACGCCGCAAGGTCTCGGTTACGCCGCGACACCGGGCATCTGGTCGCAGGAGCAGGTCGAGGGCTGGAAGCTCGTCACCGAAGCGGTCCATCAGGCTGGCGGCAAGATCTTCCTGCAACTGTGGCACGTTGGGCGTGTATCCGACCCCGTGTTCCTGAACGGCGACCTTCCCGTTGCGCCGAGCGCGATCGCCGCGAAGGGCCACGTGAGCCTCGTGCGTCCGAAGCGCGAATACGTGACACCGCGCGCGCTCGATCTCGCGGAAATTCCGGGCATCGTCGAAGCGTATCGCAAGGGTGCGGAGAACGCGAAAGCCGCCGGTTTTGACGGCGTCGAAATACACGGCGCAAACGGCTATCTGCTCGACCAGTTCCTGCAGGACAGCACGAACCATCGCACGGATGCCTACGGTGGCTCGATCGAAAACCGCGCACGGCTGCTGCTCGAAGTGACGGACGCATGTATCGCTGTGTGGGGCGCGAACCGCGTCGGCGTTCACCTGGCGCCGCGGCGCGATTCACACTCGATGGGCGACTCCGACCCTGCGGGCACGTTCGGCTACGTGGCACGCGAACTCGGCAAGCGCAAGATCGCGTTTATCGCCGCGCGCGAAGCACTGGGCGACGACCGTCTCGGACCGCAACTGAAACAGGCATTCGGCGGCCCGTACATCGCGAACGAACGGTTCACGAAGGAAAGCGCGCAGCAGGTGATCGACGCAGGCGAAGCCGATGCGGTGGCATGGGGACAGCTCTTCATCGCGAATCCGGATCTGCCGCGCCGTTTTGCGCTCGATGCACCGCTGAACACACCGGTTCCGGAAACCTTCTACGCTGAGGGCGAAGCCGGCTACACCGACTATCCGGCACTCGAAGCCGTGAACGGATAACCGGCAAGTTTCAACGCAGGTTCGCAGTAACAGGCGCGGGATGCGCGACCGGCATGACACGGACGCGTATCCCGCGCTTTTTTGTCGTCCCTCGTATGACCTGCCTCCTGATCATCGTGACGGATCCGAAAAACCGTACGCGCACCGCACGCAGGACTACACTGCTGAAACCTGAATTCTGCCCGACACGATATGGACCTGATGCACCTGTTACAGCTCGCGTTGCACTTCGACCAGCACCTGGGCGGTTTGATCGAGCAGTACGGCACCGCTGTGTACTCGATGCTGTTTGCGATTATCTTCGTCGAGATCGGTTTTTTGCCGCTCTTCTTTCTGCCTGGCGATCCGTTGATCTTTATCTGTGGCGCGTTCGCGGCAACGCACGCCCTGAACGTATGGATTGTGATGCCGGTGCTGTTTGCGGCGGCGGTCGCCGGCAGCATCGTCAACTACGCAACGGGCCGCGCGATCGGCGAGAAGGTCTATACCGCGAACATTCGCTGGATCGACCGGAACGCACTGCGCAAGGCGCACGCGTTCTATGAAGCGCGCGGCGGGATCACGTTTCTGCTGTCGCCGTATATCGCAGTGGTACGCACGTTCGCGCCGTTCGTCGGTGGCGTCGCACGCATGACGTTCGCGCGGTTCGTCGCGTTCGTCGTGCCAGGCGCGGCTATCTGGATCGTCTCGCTCGTCGCTGCCGGTTACGTGTTTGGAAATGTGCCGCTCGTGCGCGATCATATGAGTTCGATCGTCCTGCTTGGCGTGGGCCTTGGTACAGGATCGCTGCTAGTGGGTGCGCTGTGGCGGCTTGCGAACGGTAAGCGACAACGCGTATAGACGATTCGCCGCCACAGCGGGCATGCCCATACGTCACACCCAGCCTTCGATCTTCAGCCCGCTCGCCTGCTCCGCTTCTTCGCGCGTGACCTTGCGTACGGTCTGCCCAAAGCTCCATACGTGCCCTTCCGGATCGCGCGCGGCATACACGCGGTCGCCGTAAAACTGGTCCTCCGGTTCGCGCACGATCACCGCGCCGGCTGAACGTGCATGTTCGCAATGCGCGTCGAGGCCGGATTCGAGATGCACATGCACGCATTGCGTGTTCTTGCCGCCAACCGATGCAGGGCTTGAAGTGTGATCAGCCCATTCGCTGCCGATCATCAGATAGCGGTCGCCAAAGTGCATTTCGGAGTGGCCGAGACGCCCTTCGCTATCTGTTATGACCATCGTGCGCTCAAAGCCAAAAGCTTTCTCCAGCCAGTCGAGCGCGGCTAAAGGGTCTTTGTAGAACAGCGCGGCACCCAGCGAAGGACGGCGAAACGGATCATCCATGACAGTCTCCGTGATTTATATATTTCACAGACTAGTTAAACAACCGGATGAATTCAACGTGCGATGCAGTCGTGCTGCGAACTACACTCCCGCTATTTTCAGGCAGGGTCGGGCACGTATAAAGCCTGCGCCCGCCGCTGCCGATGTCATGACTTTTGCGTTCAGACCACGTTGATCACGACGTCGATGTTGCCGCGCGTGGCTTTCGAATACGGGCACGTCTGATGCGCGGCTTGCGTCAGCGCCTGCGCCACTTCACGCGTGAGGCCGGGCAGGCTCACATTCAGGCGCGCCTGCAGGAAGTAGCCATCGCCGGCCGTGCCCAGATCCACTTCAGCGTCGACAGCCAGATCCGCCGGCAGCGTGACGTTCATCCGGCGGGCCGCGTGCCCCATCGCGCCGATAAAGCAGGCCGACCAGCCAGCCGCGAAGAGCTGCTCCGGATTCGTGCCGTCCCCTGCCTTGCCAGGCGACGTCAGCTTGATATCGAGGCGGCCGTCGGAACTGCGGGACTGGCCATCCCGGCCGCCAGAAGTATGCGTCTTGCCGGTGTACAGCACTTTTTCGATTCGGGTCATGATGAAATCCTTTTTTCAGTTCGGTTCTGTATTCAACTTTGGTACAGCGTTGCAACGTATTGGAAATTCGTGGAAACCGGCAGCCGGTCAGTTTCCGCCTTGATAAAACATGCGGTTCAGGTTCGCGAGTTGACCGCTCTTCTCTGCCTGCACGAGTTCGGCTCTGACCTGGGCACGCGTGCGCGGTTGTGCGCTGGCGCCTGGTGCGGTCTGATCCAGATGCGTGGCGGCCGCATTTTCGACGCCGGTAGCGGTGGCACCGGCAGCGTAAGCAATACCTGTCGTAGCGGAAACAGCGAGGGTGACTGCGATGATCAAGGTCTTCATGGTGCTCTCCTGAAACTGGATGACTGAGAAGGAACATCCGGTATCAAACATCTCGTAAGCGGTGCGGGTTCGATCCGGCGTTGGTGCATTAAAACGTGCGGATGTATCCCACCTGTGTCTCGAAACGCGGGATTTGCAATGTTGTGTATCGCCTGCAACCGCGGATACATTGCGATACAAACGTCGCCCTTTTTCGGGCTATAAAGCAGGCTCCAACCGTCGAGGAGCGTCTCATGTCATTTGAAAAGCTGAAGGGATCGTGCCATTGCGGCACAGTGCAATTCGAAGTGCGTACGCCGGTGGCACCAGCCATGCGTTGCAACTGCAGCCTGTGTCGTCGCAAGGGCGCGCTGATGTCGCCCTCTTTCGCCGCGGATGCACTCGAAATCGTCAGCGGCAAGGAAGCGCTAACGCTCTATCAATTCAACACGAAAGTGGCGAAGCATTACTTCTGCAAACACTGTGGCATCTACACGTTTCACCAGACCCGTACGAACCCTGCGCTGTGGAGAGTGAATCTCGGCTGCCTCGAGGGTGTCGATGTGTATGCGCTCGAATCGTCCGTCGGCGATGGAGCGAGCCTCTCCGTCGTGGAGGCCGCATGAAACGGATCATCGCAATGCTCGTATTTCTGACCGGCGGCATCGGGTTCGAAATAAGCACGCCCTTTAGCTGCTCATTGATCCACACTAGCCGGGCACCTGAAAAACGCCGGACCTTCTGATGCAGACGATGGAAAAGCCCGACCATATCCTGATTGTCGACGACGACCGCGAGATTCGCGAACTGCTCGGCAGCTACCTCACGAAGAACGGCCTGCGCGCGTCGCTTGCACCCAGTGGCCGGCAGATGCGTGCGCTGCTAGAGGAAGAAACGCCTGATCTGATCGTGCTCGATCTGATGTTGCCGGGCGAAGACGGTCTTGTGATATGTCGTGAACTGCGCGCCGGACCGTGGCGTTCGGTGCCCATCCTGATGCTGACCGCGCTAGGCGAGGAAGCCGATCGTATCGTAGGGCTTGAGATGGGCGCGGACGATTACCTCGTCAAGCCGTTCGCCGCACGTGAGCTTCTCGCACGCGTGCGGGCAGTATTGCGGCGCGCGCGTATGTTGCCGTCCAATATGCAGGGCAGCGAGCCGGCGCAGTTCCTGCACTTCGGAGAATGGCGGCTGGATACCACCGCGCGCCATCTGCTCGATGCGAGCGGCACGATGGTGGCGCTAAGCGGCGGTGAATATCGCCTGCTGCGCGTGTTCCTCGATCATCCGCAAAGGGTGCTCACGCGCGATCAGCTGCTCAACCTCACCCAGGGGCGCCGCCCCGATCCATTCGACCGGTCCATCGATCTGCTCGTCAGCCGGCTGCGTCAACGCCTGGGCGATGGCGCGCGTGAACCGCGCTACATCAAGACACTGCGCAGTGAAGGCTACGTGCTGTCGGTTGCCGTGACATCCCAGGGGGCGGCTGAATGATGTCCGCACGCTGGATCCGATGGCCGCGCACCCTCTTTGCACGGCTGACCCTGATCCTTTTTCTGGGCCTGCTGCTCGCGCAGACACTGTCTTTTTCGCTAACGCTTCACGAACGGGACGACGCATTTTCCACGATGATGACGGGATACGTCGATCGCGAAGTCTCCATTTCTGTCGCCTTTCTGGATCACCTGCCTGCCGGCGAACGGGCACAATGGTTACCCCGGCTCGCGCGCCGCTCCTATAGTTTTATCCTGGGGCCCGGTGTCACCGGATCGCCGCCTGAATCGCGGCTGTCCACGGCCGCCGCGGCGGCGTTCACGCGAGGTCTGGATCGACACTATGCATTGACCGTCAATGCCCTGCCCGACCGTCAGGAACATCTGCAGGTGCATCTGCGTTTGAGCGACGGCTCACCGTTGACCATTGACGTCCGGCCGCAACCCGCCATACCGCTTTCGCCCTGGCTGCCGTTGATGATGCTGGGCCAGTGGATCGTTCTCGGCGTATGCGCCTGGCTTGCCGTGCGCATCGCGACGGCTCCGCTCAAGGAACTGGCGGAGGCGGCGGATACGCTTGGGCCCGATATGAAAACGACCCGCCTCGCGGAAACCGGCCCTGCCGAGGTCGCGCACGCTGCTAAAGCCTTTAACGCGATGCAGGATCGCATTTCGACCTATATGACCGAGCGTATCCAGATACTGGCCGCTATTTCGCACGATCTGCAAACGCCGATTACCCGCATGCGTCTGCGTGCCGATCTGATGGACGACACTGAACAACAGGTGAAATTCCAGCAGGACCTGAAAGAGATGGAAGCGCTCGTTCGCGAAGGCGTCACCTACGCGCGGACATTGCATGGCGCCGCTGAAGCACCGCGCCGTATCGATCCCGACGCCCTGCTGGAAAGTCTGGCGTCCGACTATCTGGATGCCGGTCAGGCGGTGACGTTGCAAGGCAGGATCGGCACATCGCTGCTCGCCCGACCGCAGGCACTGCACCGCATCCTTGGCAACCTGGTCGACAACGCGCTGAAGTATTCCGGCGCAAGCGATATCGTGATCGACGCGTCGCAGCCAGACGAAGTCACGATCTCGGTTCTGGATCGCGGGCCAGGCATACCCGACGATGAAATCGAAGCGGTATTTCAGCCCTTTTATCGCGTCGAAGCTTCGCGCAATCGCGATTCCGGCGGAACCGGTCTGGGGCTTGCCATCGCGCGTCAGCTGGCACTCGCCATGAACGCGAGCCTGTCGCTTCAAAACCGTGCGGGCGGCGGTCTTGAGGCACGCTTGACCCTGCAGCGGCAATAGCATCGGGAATGCCCCTGGAGAGCGGCGGCCCGGGCTAAAACGCGCGCACTAACGTCGGCAAGCACACATTCAGGAAGCGCGTTTCAGCCGACGATATGATGGAAAAGCGTATCCATAACCCAATTGCGCCGTGTTATTGTTTTACCAAGGGTTCGCGCACCCGCGAACCGCATTTATCCAGATTCGCGAGCGTTGCCATGAGTGATGTACGTCACCAGTTAAGCCCACGCGATCGCGTCGAGTTGCTCTGCTGGCTCACCTGCGGGAATCTCGGCGCGTGGTATCTCAACGAGATGTGGCCTGAACCGTCGTTCCAGGTCCAGGCGGCGCACAAGTGGCTCGACCGGCATATGCGCACCGCCGACTGGCTCTGCATCGCCAGATTGTCGGCGCTGGCGGTCGATATTGCCCGTCAGCACGCATCGTTTGTCGACACCGAATGGGCACGCGACGCCGTCGAGGAAATCCTCAATACCGACGACCTCGATTTCCAGTCCCGGCTGGTCCGCAATGTGCTTGCCGACTGCCAGCGCGCCCTCGCGGACAAACGGATCGCCGATTAATCCGTATTACGGAATCCACGAACCGGTTGTCGATTTCCTCAAGTCCCGCTCGTCGTGAGAAAAGACAGGGGTCGCAGACAGGTGGAGTACTCCGCAGTCTCGCACCCCCGTTTCCTTTAACCGACGAGGGGATCCTTCATGACTTCAGTAGAGGCTTCTGCACAGGCGTTGAGACCAGTCGTGGAGCTGGCACAGTCAACGCGCCGGTTTCCCGGTGAAAACGCGCTATACCGGAGCGCACGCAACGCACTGCTGGCGGAAGAAATCGAGTTGCGACGCCATATCGAACGGGTTGCCGCGCAGCGCCGCGCGCTGCCGCCCGGCGGCGAGGTGCCGGAGAATTACCGCTTTGAAGGCGAGCATGGGGCCACGACGTTGCGGCAAATGTTCGGAGAGCACGACACACTCGTCACCTACAACTGGATGTTCGGCCCGAAGCGGGCACGGCCGTGTCCCATGTGCACCTCGATGCTCACCGCGCTGGACGGCGAGATGGCCGACATCCTGCAGCGCGTGGCGTTCGCGGTGATCGCCAGATCGCCGGTCGAGCGTCTGGGCGCATTCAGGAAAGAACGGGGCTGGCGGCATCTGCGCCTGTATTCGTCGGGCGGCAACAGCTTCAACCGCGATTACGCCGACGAGAACCCGGAAGGCGACGACAACGCGACGTTCAACGTGTTTGTCCGTTCCGGTGACACCGTGCGCCACTTCTGGGGCGACGAAATGGGACCGCTTACGGCGGACCCGGGCCAGGACCCGCGCGGCGCACCGGACGCCATGCCGTTATGGACCGTGCTGGACATGACGCCTGGCGGGCGCGGCATCGACTGGTATCCGAAACTGGAATATGCCCTGAAATAAGGGCTCACGTGAACAGACGGGCGGCAGGCGATGCGCGTTCGTGCGGTGCATCGGGGCGTGTCGGGGCGTGCCGTTAGCCGGCCCGCCCCTTGACTCGCGCACGCCCCGAAGTGGTCAACGTTCCCAGGAAAAACAGGTCGAGCGCCTTGTTGAATGCTTTCTGCGGCGTCAACTGCGTACGTGCCAGCATGGCCGGATCGTGCAGGACTCTCGCGACGGCAAGCCAGTACTCGACGAGAAATGGACGTACAGCGTTTTCTTGCTCATACCGGGCGCAGCTGTAAGACCGTCCATCGTGAGCCCGCTATAGCCGTCACGCAGCAGGATTTCGCGCGCGGCGGCCAGGATGCGTCCAGACGGCCCCGCATCGAAATCGACATGAGGCAGCGCGAGCGGCGGCTGGCCTGCCGCCGCCTGTGCGGTTTCAACGCGATGCTTCGCACGTGGCGCCCGGGTTGTCATCGCGATGTGCGTCCTGTGAATCATGCGTATCAAGGTTAGGGTGAGCATCGGGAAACCGCGTATATCCCGCGCGCCGCCGCCAGACTGTCAGCCAGCGCGGAGGCCAGAAAATGGCCTGCTGTCGCCAGAAACCATTTGCCTGGTTTCGGTTTCCTCTTTCAAGACAATAGCAAAGACCCGGCAGCGACAAAGGAACGACCACCGGCGCGCCCACAGAGGTGCGCAGCGGTGATCAATGCGACGGATGCGGGCACGGGAACGAAGCCTGAATACGACGATGCGGAGGGATTGAAAGCGTGCGGAAAAAGGCTCTGGAATGCATGGCCGGCCGGGCCACCTGTTCAGCCCGGCCGGCCATGCGATCAGGGGTTGATTACATCGGCGGCGCGACGCCGTTCTTTTCGACCACCACACGTTGAGCCACAAACGTGCCCTGCGCAGCAGGCGTCGCCACGACGAAGACTTTCCTGCCCGGCATCAGATCGACGCGAGCCGCTGACGTAAGCGTGACGACGGGTACGTTGGGCGGCACGGTCACGACATTCGTGCCGCCTTTGTACGACAGCTTCAGATCGCGACCGCTGGTGCCTTCGACAACCGTATCGACGTTTGCATTCGTCATCGAACTGTTCGGGCTCAGATCCCACGCGTAGTGCCCTTCGCCTGTGCCACGCGCCGACTCGGGAAACACGAGAACCTCCGTGGCGGTCAGCTTTCCATCCGTTCCGGTCGTGGCGGCAGTGCCCACGTACGAGCCCGGTTTGATGTCGGAGAGCTGCATCGGTTTCACGGCGGATACGCTCATGTCGGGTTTGACTTCAATGGAAACCATATCACCGCTGCGACGATGAACTTTCATCACGTCGCCGTTGAGTGAGACGATTTCACCACGAATACGTGAGGGTTTAGCCGGCGCCTGTGCAAATGCGGTACCGGCAAAAGATAGCGTCACAAGCGTGACGCCGAGTTTCATGCGGATGGACATGGATGTCTCCGGAAAACACGAAGGCGCGCGCTCGCCAGGATCGTATGTTGCCTGTCGACGGCGGGTATCGCGGCCGGCAGTGCCCATACATCCCGGCGGTGTCTGCGCACGAGAACAGTACCGGGAGGATTCAACCCGATACATCTGGTTGGCAAACGTCGCGGTGCCGCGAATTATTCCGGCGCGTTAAAAATAATGTCGTGCTTACAGAAATCTGACTCACGTCGCTCATGCGTACGATTTCGAAAGGCGTTGCGACGTACCGCTGCATTTACACCGGCGCGACGCCTGTATAGTTCTCCGCCATCGCGGTCGCCGCGACGCGCGACGTGGTCACGTATTCGAGTTCCGCCACCTGCAGACGCTGCTCGAACGGCGAAGCATCGTCGAGACGATGCATCATGCGCGTCATCCAGTACGAGAAATGTTCCGCGCGCCAGATACGCTTTAACGCAGTCTCGCTGTAGCTCGCGAGCAGGTCGCCGCGATCCTCCTCGTAGTACGCGCGCAGCGCGTTCGTCAGCACCCGCACGTCGGCGACGGCGAGGTTCATGCCCTTCGCGCCAGTCGGCGGCACGATGTGCGCGGCGTCGCCCGCAAGGAAAAGACGGCCGTGCTGCATCGTTGTCGATACGAAGCTGCGCATGCCCACGATGTTCTTCTGGAAGATCCTGCCGTCCACCACTTTCCTGCCGTCTTCCGAATCGACCCGTGCGTGCAGTTCGGCCCAGATGCGGTCATCCGACCAGTTGTCGACCGAATCGTTCGGATCACACTGAAAGTACATCCGCTGCACGTTGGCCGAGCGCGTGCTCACCAGCGCGAAACCGCGATCGTGGCGCGCGTAGATCAACTCGTCCGAAGAAGGTTTGCCCTCGCACAGAATGCCGAACCAGCCGAACGGATACACGCGTTCGTAGTCCTTGCGCGAGGCCTGCGGAATCGCCGCACGCGATACGCCCTGCGAACCGTCGCAGCCAATCACGAAATCGCAGTGCAGCTCGCATGCTTCGCCTTCGTGGCGATAGCGGATCGACGGCGTCGCGGTGTCGAGATCGTGCAGCGACGTATCGGACACATTGAAGCGCAGCTCGCCACCCGCCGCCACGCGCGCCGCGACAAGGTCCTTGATGACTTCGTGCTGCGCATAGACGGTGATCGAATGCCCGGTCAGCCCAGTGAGATCGATGCGGCGCCGTTTGCCTTCGAACGCGAGTTCGAAGCCATGATGCAGCGCGCCTTCAGCCTGCATGCGCGCACCCACACCCGCTTCGACGAGCAGGTCCATGGTGCCCTGTTCGAGCACGCCAGCGCGGATCGTCGATTCGATCTGCTCGCGGCTGCGTGTTTCGAGCACAACCGACTCGATGCCGCGAAGATGAAGAAGATGGGAAAGAAGAAGGCCTGCCGGCCCGGCACCGATGATGCCAACCTGAGTGCGCATGTGTGTCTCCTGAATGCGGCATTGATTTGCACCCAGTGTGACGAACACGGCTCATATCGCGCAACGCGATATCAGGGATAAGCACTATCCAATTTTGAGATAAACGTCGACGAATGCAGGCACACGTCGAGCATCGGTCCGTGCACAGCTTCACGCATCGCGTGATGTCAGCGCGCTGCGCTGCGGACATCACGCTATATCCACCACGATCTTGCCGCGTGCCGTGCCGCTCGTGATGGCTTCGTACGCGTGTTCCGCCGAAGCCATGTCGAAGCGTCGCGGATCGAGACGCGGCGTGAGCTTGCCCGCTTCCACGAGCCGCGTGGCTTCGCGCAGCATCTCGCCGTGATGCGCGCGATGAAGGCCGCTTAGCAGCGGATACAACGTGAACACGCCCGAATAGCTCGCTTCACGAAACGACAGCGGCGCGAGTGCATGCGAGCCCCAGCCAAGCGCGCTCACCACGTGCCCAAAATGCTTCACCGCCGCGAACGACGCATCGAGCGTCGCACCGCCGACGGTATCGGCCACGACATCGAAGCCGGCGCCCTGCGTGAGCGACGCAACGTATTGCTCGACCGTCTGCTCGCGATAATCGATCGGCGTGGCGCCCAGGCGCGCGACCAGATCGAGGTCGCGCGAACTCGCGGTGGCATATACCTTCGCGCCCAGCGCAGCCGCGAGCTGCACGCAAACGTGCCCGACACCGCCCGCGCCACCCTGCACCAGTACCGTCTGGCCTGCCTGAACACGGGCACGGTCGACGATGCCCGAATACGCCGTGATGAACACGAGCGGCAACGCCGCGGCTTCGCGCATGTCCAGAGTAGCCGGCTTGGGCGCCAGCAGGTCCGCGTCGACTGCCGCGTATTGCGCGAGCGATCCCTGAATACCGCCGACGCCGCCCGTCATGCCGTACACCTCGTCGCCCGGCTTGAACGCGCTGACGCCTTCGCCCACTGCCTCCACGGTGCCGGCCAGGTCGATGCCCAGCACCAGCGGCAACGGATGGTTTGCGTGCGCGGCGCTGCCGGCGCGGATCTTCGTGTCGAGCGGGTTCAGGCCGCTCGCCGCGATGCGCACGAGCACCTGGCCGCGCGCGGGTTCGGGTCGGGGAAGCGTCGTCATTTCGAGCGGACCGTTGTAGCGATTGAGTACCAGCGCCTGCATGAACATGATTTCTTTCCTGTTGAAGGGCGAAGAAGATGTCTCCATACTGGTTCATGCGTAACGGCATGTAAATCAACGATTTTGCACGTCTTCCATACATAAATGACTGAACGCTATCCGGAATGGAGTGACGTACGTATCTTCCTCGCGATCGCGCGTACCGGCACGCTCGGTGCCGCGGCGAAGCAGACGGGCCAGACGCAGCCGACCATGGGCCGGCGGCTGCGCGCGCTGGAAACGGTGCTCGGGCAGACGCTGTTTCAGCGCACCCGCGACGGTTTCGTGCTGACCGACGAGGGCGCGGCCGTGCTCGCCTACGCGGAGCGAATGGAAGAAGAAGCGCTCGGCTTCACCCGCGCGCTGGCTGGCAACGACGCCCGCCTGACGGGCTCGCTGCGGGTCGCGTCGTCGGACTGGTTCGGGGTTCACGTGCTGACGCCCGTGTTCGCGCGGTTTCTGGCCCGTCACACGGGCGTGTCGCTGGAACTCGTGACGGACGCGCGTCCATACAACCTTGCGCGACGCGAAGCCGATCTCGCGTTTCGCATCACGCCGTTCGAGGAACCCGACGTCATCCAGCGCAAGCTGATGCACATGGATTACGCGTTATACGGACGCAGCGATCTCGTGCCGCCCAGTGCCGGCGATGGCGCAGGCCAGACGCTCATCAGCATGGACAGCGCGTTCGACGCGCTACCGGACGTGGTGTGGATCAAACGCCTGCTGCCGAATGCGACTGTCGCGTTCGGCAGCAACAACCGCGGCGCGCAGGCGCGCATGTGCGCGGAAGGCGGCGGCTTTGCCGTGCTGCCGTGCCCGCTCGGCGATACGACGCCGGGACTCGCGCGCATCGATCCTGGCGAGGCGCCACCCGGGCGCGATGTGTGGTTCGGCTATCACCGCGACCTGCGCCGTGTGGCACGGCTTCGCGCGCTCGTCGACATGACCGTCGAGGTTCTCGCGAACCTATGATGCGCCGGTAGCGTCATCGCGCGGTGTAGCGTGGCGGCATGCAGCGCGCCTGTCCGCCGGATACGGGCGTTTCGGCACACCCGCGCCCGCCAGGGGCGTAAAACAAAGCCGTTCCGGACATCACAACATCGTCGCCCGGCAAAACTTGCATCAGATACAATCATCGAGGTTCGCCACAGCGACATTCAGGCGACACCCAGCCTACCGCCGACATCGGGGACAGTGTTGAGCACCAATCGATATGCAGGCAAAGGAAAACGTTTCGCAGGGCGCGTCTATCGCCTTCGCGTGATCGGCCTTGGCTTCGGCTTTTTCTGCGTCGCGTCGGTTTTCCATCAACTGCATGCGAGCCTCTGGCTGTGGGCGCTGCTGGTCTTTCACGGTTTTTTCTGGCCCCATCTCGCGTATCGCGCGGCACTCGCCTGGCAGGTGCCGTATCGCGGCGAACGCTGCAATCTGATGGTCGATTCGGTGTTCGGCGGCCTGTGGGTCGTCGCGATGCACTTCAATCTGCTGCCCTGCGTGCTGATTCTCGCGATGCTCAGCATGGACAACATCGCTGCCGGCGGCATGCGGCTCTTTTTGCGCGGCCTCGTTGCGCATCTTCTCGGTTTTGCGATCGGCGCGCTGACGCTCGGCCTCACGTTCGAGCCGCAATCGCAGATGCCGACCCTCATCGCATGCATGCCGTTTCTCGTGCTGTATCCGCTTGCGCTTGGCTGGGCGACCTACCGTATGGCGCAGAAACTCGCCCTGCACGCGCGCGAATCGGAGCGCCTGAGCCGCACCGACGGGCTCACGGGCCTGTGGAATCGGCGCCATTGGGAAGACCTGCTCGCCATCGAGTTCGAACGCTGTCGCGCGGAAGGCGCGCCGTGCTGTCTGGTGCTGCTCGATCTCGATCACTTCAAGCGCGTCAACGACACCGAGGGTCACGCCGCCGGCGATGCCGCGCTGCGCAGCTTCGCTCACTTCCTGCAGATGACGTTGCGGCCCGGCGATATCGTCGGGCGTTATGGCGGTGAAGAATTCGCGGTGATCCTGCCGGGACTGAAGCTGGTCGATGCACACCCGATGGTCGAACTGCTGCTGCTCGACCTGCGTTTGCGCACCGGCAACCCCGATCGCGCGCTGCGTTGCACGGCAAGCGCGGGCCTCACGTGCTACCGGCCCGGCATGGCGGACTTCACGGCATGGATGATGGAGACCGACCACTGCCTTTACGCTGCAAAAGCAAAAGGCCGTGACTGCGTGGTCGTCGCGGGCGAACACGGTACGTTCAATTCAAAGTCCGGCGCACACGCATCCACGGCACGCGCGTGAAGTGCGTGGCGTAGTCGTGACGCCGCGCGGCAAGCTTCAAGCCAGCGACAAACCCTCTGAAGTGCTGGAATCGCGCGGTGCATGCAGCGTGCGCGTCCAGGAAACGAGCATCGTCGCGAGTTGCTGCGCCGCCGGCGTCAACGGCATCGACGCGCGCTGCAGCAGGCAAACGTCCTGCGGCATCGCGCGCTCGCGCACCGGAATGGTGACCAGCGCGTGCGCGAACAGCCCGCGTTGCGTCAGGATCGACGGCTCCAGCGAAAGGCAGTCGGTCTGCGTGACGAGATGCAGCGCCTCGAACAGGCCTTCGACAGTGGCGATGACCTTCGGCGGCGCAAGACCGCGTTCGATGAACAGATCCGCGAGCCGGTTCGAAGGCGCATCGCCCGCTTGCCCGGGCGAGGGCGTCGCCACCCATGTGCAGCCGGCGAGTTCCGTCAGCGAGGTCGCCGACGCTTTCGGATGACCGCGCCGGCAGACGATCACCGGATCGGACGGATACAGCGTCGTCACGGAAAGATCGGCCGTGTCGCTCTGTTTCGTCACCAGCGCGACGGCGAAGTCGAGCGTGCCGTCGCGAATGCGTGAAATCATCATCCGCGAAGTACCGGTCCGCAGACGCAACGCGACCTTGTCGAAACGCGCGTGGTATTCGGCGAGCACGGGTGCAAGCGCATCGATCAGCGGTTCGGTGGACATGCCGAACGACACGTCGCCGCTGTAATCGCCGCTCAGCTGCTGCATCTCCTGCTCGGCCCGCTCGCATTCGCCGAGAATCGTCGCGGCACGCTGCAACAGACGCTGACCGAGCGCCGTCAGCGCGATGCCTCGATTGGTCCGCGTGAAGAGCGTCGCGCCGAGCATCAGTTCGAGGTTCTGCACCTGATGCGTGACCCCGCTCTGCGCAATGCCCAGCGCGCGCGACGCCGCACGGATGCTGCCATGCCGCGCCACCGCCGAAAACACACGTAACTGCGAAAGTGTCAGCGCCATGGCTTGCCAGTCCGTGATCACATAAAGTGATCATGATAGCCCGGAGTGGTCTTTCATGATTCATCGGCGCGTCTTAGGATGCGCTCACATCTCCCCGGGAACCCACACCACATCACACAACACCGCGCGTACCGTGACGTACCGCGGCGCATCGTGAACAAGGCCGCCATGAAGAAGACATCCCTCGCGATCCTCGTCGCCGCGCTGACGCTCGTCGGCAGCGCGCATGCACGCGATAACGATTCGATTCGCCTCGGCATCGACCCGAGCTATCCGCCGATGGACGCCAAAGCGCCCGACGGCAGCGTCAAGGGCTTCGACGTCGATCTCGGCAACGAAATCTGCCGGCGTATCCACGCGCACTGCCAGTGGGTTGAACTGGAGTTCTCGGGCATGATTCCCGCATTGCAGGCGCGCAAGATCGACGCGATCCTTTCGTCGATGGCGATTACCGAAAAGCGCTCGCAGCAGATCGCGTTTTCGTCGAAGCTGTTCCAGTTCAGGTCGCGTCTCATCGCGCGTCAGGGTGCGCCGTTCAACGGCACGCCCGCGAGCCTTGCGGGCAAGCAGATCGGCGTGCAGTCGGGCACGCAGTTCGAGACTTACGCGCTTGCGCACTGGGCCACCCAAGGCGTGCGCGTGACCGCCTACAAGAGCCAGGATGAAGTGTTTCAGGATCTGGTCAACGGCAGGCTCGACGCCGCGCTGCTCGGCACCGTCGAAGCCGATTTCGGATTTCTGCGCACGCCTGCCGGCAAGGGCTTCGCGTTTGTCGGCGAGCCGCTCTCGATGGGCGATCATGGCGTGGGCATCGGCATGCGCAAGGAGGATACGGCGCTGAAAGCAGCCGTGGATGGCGCGATCGCATCGATGCGCAAGGACGGCACGTACACGCAGATCGCCCACCGCTATTTCGACTTCGACCCGTACGGCGAATGAGCGCCCTCCTCTCCTGACCGGAACACGCATGCAAAAACAGACCACGTCCCTTCTTTCACCCGCCGTCGGCACGCAACGCGAGCTGGTGAGTTTTCACTTTGCACCGGCGTCCGCGTCAGCTTCGGCGCGATCCGGTTCACCGGCCAGCGACCGGAAGATCTACATCCAGTCTTCACTGCACGCGGACGAAACGCCCGCGATGCTCACGGCGGTCCTGCTGAAACGCCGCCTGCTCGAACTTGAAGCGCGCGGCGCGCTGAGCGCCGAAATCGTGCTGGTGCCCGTCGCGAATCCGGTTGGGCTCGGGCAGTACGTGATGGGGCAGTTCATCGGCCGTTTCGATCTCGCGAGCGGCAGGAACTTCAACCGGCATTTCCTGCAGTTCCCGACGCTCGCTGAACGCGCGAAAGATCTGCTGGGCGCCGACGCGATCCGCAATCGCGACATCATCCGTGATCTGCTGCGCGAAGAACTGGCGCGGCAAAAGCCGCTGACGGAATTCGAATCGTTGCAGCTCGCGCTCTTCAAACATTCGTTCGATGCGGATCTCGTCATCGATCTGCATTGCTCGCTCGAAGCCGTGATGCACGTGTACACCACCGAAGCCGCGTGGCCGTCGATCGAACCGTTTGCCCGTTATCTCGGCGCCGAAACATCGCTGCTCGCGACGAACTCCGGCGCCCAGGCCTTCGACGAGGCGCACAGCCTCATCTGGTGGAATCTGCAGCAACAGATGCCGGCGGACAGGCCGGTGCCGGACGGCACGCTTGCGGTCACGGTGGAATGCCGGGGGCAACGCGATGTGTCTTACGCCATCGCGCAACAGGATGCCGACGCGATCGTCGATTACCTCGTTTCGCGCGGCGCGATTCGCGGTGAGCCGAAGGCGTTGCCGCCGCTGCGCTCGCCTGCCACGCCGCTCGCCGGCAGCGAACAGTTTTATGCGCCGGTAAGCGGCATCGTCGTGCATCGCGCGAAGATCGGCGACACCATTCGTGCAGGCGATGCGCTCTTCGACATCGTCGATCCGCTAACCGATGAAACGACCACGATCAGCAGCAATACGGACGGCGTTTTCTATATGCGGCGCGCGATCCGCTTCGCGACCGCGGGCGCGCCGCTCGGACGTGTGACAGGGACACGCGCGCTGCGCACGGGCGTGCTGCTTGGCGCGTAGCGTCTGCTCAAACCGTGCCTGACCTGCACTCGATGCACGCTCACCCGACTCCCGCCTGAAGCGCCTCGACGACGCGGTTGCGTCCCGACGCCTTCGCGAGATACAGCGCGGCGTCGGCGCGCGCCATCAGTGCGGATAGCGGCTCGCCCGCGCGATACTGGTCGACGCCCACGCTGAACGTATAGTGCAGCACCGCGCCCGAGCCCGATTGATATCCCGACGCGGCCAGCCGGTCGCGCAACCGGTTCAGCAGGACCACTGCTTCTCCTGCACTCGTCGCTGGACACACCACGCCGAATTCCTCGCCGCCGAGCCGGCCGAACACATCGCCGGTTCGAACGACCTCCATCACGATCGACACGAAGTGCATCAGCACCTTGTCACCCGCTGCGTGGCCGTACTGGTCGTTGATCGACTTGAAATGATCGATATCGATAGCCGCGAACGTAACAGGTGTACCCGTGCGCGCCGCGCTCCTGAGCAACGCGTCCGCTCTCGCGAAAAATTCGCGGCGCGCGAAGGCACCCGTGAGATCGTCGATGCTGGCCAGCTTTCGCAGACGGTCCGCCATGCGGTCGTGAGCCAGCATCACCATGCCGATCGACAACGTCGGCAGCGCAAGAATGCCGAGCGCGAGAAAAGCGATATTGATCGCCGACGACTCCAGCAGCCTCGCCTGCGACAACAGCCCCAGTCCATAGGTCATGCCGCGCACGGCGTGCCCGGCAGAGAACAGCGAAGCCGTCACCGCGACGAAGCAATAGCTGTATTTCGCGCGCTCGGGCGGCCGCTTGCGCAGCACGATGACGGCGATCGTCGCGTTGATCCCGGCATGAAACGCCGAGACGAGCGCCACGCGCGCGTTGAAGTTCGGTGTCACCCACGTCCAGTACGCAATGCCCGCGCCCACCGCCACAAGACCCACGAGACCCGCTACCGGTAACCCGGTACGGCCAAGGAACCGCCGGAACCCTTCGAGTCCGGTCAACGCGGTTGCCGCCAGCAGCACGTTCGCCGCAAGAATCGACAGCAGCGCGTGTACATGGCCCTGCGACGCGAAACAGATCAGCGCCACGATGGAAAGCGCGTTTGCGACCACCCAGCATCCCACACCGGGAATCGCGGCACGCAGCAGCGAACCGAGCACGGCCATCGCCATGACGCCCGACAACACTGTCACGCCAAGAATACTCACCGGATTCAACATCGCCTCGATCTGAACGTAAGTCTGAACCTGAATACGGGTCTGAATTTGACAGGCATGTCCGTTGATGCGACGGCCTGTCTCTCCGGCGCCGCCTCGTCTACCCGACTGGCCGACAGTTTACGACACGGCGGCGGTTTCCCTCACTGAATCGATTTCCTTTTCCCCCGCGCGGGCGGGCCCGCTCACGCGTCAGCCCGGACTCGATCGACGCAACCTGGTATTTAACATATGTTGCGTTTTATTTTTTCATGGCAACATATGTAGAGAAACGCAGCACCTGGCCCTCAGCCTCGTGCACATCCAGTTCAATCCAGAACCGACCGTCAAGTGCCATGAAAACTTCGATACTGCCCGCTCTCACCGCCTGTTTCGTTGCTGGTCTCGCCGCTACGCCGGGCGCTTTCGCGCAGGCCACACCCACGCTCGCGAAAATCCAGAGCAGTGGCCTGATCGTGATCGGGCACCGCGAAACGTCGGTGCCGTTTTCGTATGTCGACACGAACAACCAGGTGGTCGGTTTTTCGCAGGATCTGTGCAACCGCGTGATTTCGGCCGTCAAGGCGAAGACAAAGCATCCGGACCTGAAGGTGCGCTTCGTGCCGGTGACGTCGCAAAACCGCATTCCGCTCGTGCAGAACGGCACAGTCGATCTGGAGTGCGGCGTGACGACGAACCTGACGTCGCGCCAGAATCAGGTCGCGTTCTCCTACACGTTTTTCGTGGCCACCACGCGTCTTTTGACGCGCAAGGACAGCGGCATCAAGGACTTCCCCGATCTCGCCGGCAAGACCGTCGTGACGAATCAGGGCACGACGTCGGAGCGCATCCTGCGCAAGATGAATGAAGAGAAGAAGATGAACATGCAGATCATCAGCGCCAAGGACTATGGCGAGGGTCGGCTCACACTCGAGACCGGCCGCGCGGTGGCCTACATGATGGATGATGTGCTGCTCGCGGGCACGCGCACGCTGACCGCGAAGCCCTCCGACTGGGTGATCACCGGCACGCCGCAGTCATCGGAAGCATATGGATTCATGCTGCGCAAGGACGACCCCGAGTTCAGGAAACTGGTGGATGACACGCTGGCCGAAGTCATGAAAGAACCGGATTTCACGGCGATGTACGACAAATGGTTCATGAAACCCGTGCCGCCGAAGAACATCAATTTCGATTTCCCGATGAGCGATTCGCTCCAGAAGCTCTACGCGAATCCGAACGACAAGGCATTCGAATAACGCGTGCGGCTTGTGTCGAATTGCATCGATGAATACGCGGCGTGAGGCGTCGCGTATCAGTCGTCGGTGGCTGTGATTTCGTTGCGTTCGCGTTCTGGCCGTTGCATCCAGAACCGATGCAACGGCTTCTCGACCAGGCGACCGATGAGCAGCAATGCAAACAGCAGCCCCGCTACGCCGCTCACCACCGAAACGTAGAAATCGCACGCATGCGGAATACGCGCACCGTCCCTGCCGTTTACGTCGGATAGTCCACCACGCGCAGGCGGCGTAGCCGCTACCGCAGCGCGCGGATGCGTTCGTCTCATCGACCGGTGGCAGGTTGTCATGAACATTCAGATCACGCGCTTTTCGCACCCCGCGCTGGCTTCATCGTGCGCAGCCCTGCTTGCGACACTGACGGCGTGCGGCGGGGGTGGAGACGGGGGCGTCAGCGCCGGCACGGCCGCTGCGACACCCGTAAACATGACGGTGTCGGGCACGGCCGCGAGCGGCAAGCCGCTGGCGGGCGCCACAATCAGCGCGAGTTGCGTGCGCGGATCGGCGAGCGCGAGCGCCGACGCCAACGGTCAGTTCAGTCTCACGCTGAGCGCGGTGCCGCCCTGCCTCATCACGGCCACGGCCGGCGGCACCCCGTTCCATTCCGTCGCGTTCGCGGGCGGCACGTTCAACGTCACGCCCGAGACGGATCTGCTGCTCGGATACCTCGGCGGCCAGCTCGGCACGAACGAGATGGGGCTGCTCACCGGCTTCGCGGGCAACGCGCGGTTCCAGCAGGTGCTCGGCAACCAGACCGACGTGCTGGATGCGCAGACCGCCGTCGTCAGCAGTCTCCAGCAGCGCTTTGCACTGACACTGTCCGTGCCTGACTTTCTGACCACGCCGTTCGTTCCGGACAACGAGGGCCTCGACCACGATCTCGACGCGCTGCAGGCAGCCGGCGCGATCGACGACGGCGGAGCGCAGAGCGCCACGCTGTCCTTCGTCACGGCAGCCGGCGCCGCGCAGCCGCTGCCCGCCACCTCGCCGGGCACAACGGCGGGCGGCGGAACCGGCAACGCGGGAAGCGCGAACTCGGGCGGAATGATGTAAGTGCGCGCGCTCACATGGCGACCAGTTCCCGCAACCGCTGCTGCAGCGCGGCGGATGCACGCGTCATCGGCGCGCGCAGTCCGCCGCCGATGACGCCCTGCGCCGCCAGCGCGGACTTCACCGGCCCCGGGTTCGGTTCGTCGAACATCGCGCGCACGAGCGGCGCAAGCGAATGCCAGATCGCGCGCCCTTCGTCGAGCCGCCCCGCCGCCAGCGCACGATAGAGCGCGACAAAACGCTCAGTACGTACATGCGCCGACGCGGCGATCGCGCCCGCGCCGCCCATGCATAGCGTCGTGAAGAGATTCGCATCGTCGCCGGCCAATACCCGCAAACGGCCGTCGAGAATCAGCGTGAGCGTGGTGTCCTGCAAGCCCGCGCAATCCTTCACGGCTTCGATGCGTGGATGCGCGGCCAGCGTCAGCAGCGTCTCTGTCTCGATGCGCACGCCGGTGCGCGCCGGAATGTCGTAGATCACGACCGGCTTGCGGCTGATGTCCGCGAGCGACGCAAAGTGATCGACCAGCCCCGCCTGCGAAGGCCGGATGTAGTACGGCGCGCAGATCAGCATGCCGGCGACCGGCTCGTCGTTGAGCCGCGCGACGCGCTCGCGCAGCGTCGCCGCATGATTGCCGGACACGCCCGCGATCACCGGCACGTCGCCCGCCGCCGCAAGCACGGTTGCGAGCACGGCGGCCTGCTCGGCGTCGTCGAGCGCGGCGGGTTCGCCGGTTGTGCCCAGCGCGACGAACCCCGACACACCCGCCTTCACATAACCACCGACGAGCGCGCGCAACGCGTCGTGATCGACCGCGCCACCGGCGAACGGCGTGATGAGCGGAATCCAGATACCCGAAAAAATCGACATGACTAATCCTCGAAACGTGACCGTATCGATTCCGTCAGGCAGTGCGGGAAAGGGACGTCGAGGCTGGACCTGGGCTCGCTGTTCCGTCACACATCTGACGGAACAGCAGGCTCCGGTCAGATGAGCAGCTGTTTTTTTGCTTTGGCTTGCGCAATCGCTTGAGCCAGTGCCGAAACCATCGCGCAGGCGCGCACGACGACACTCGCAGGAGCGACGGCGGCAGGACGCAGGCGGCGGATGGGACGGATTTGCATGAGCGCCAGTGTAACCGGCAACCGCGCTATCTCGCAAAGGCGGGCGCCTTCGTGAGTCGTCATCGCAAAATAGCTTGACTTCTCCTGCCGTCGAACTAATATACGCACCGCGTATATAACCAGCTTTTCTCACCACCGACGGGTGATCCGCATGAGCGTTCCACAGCAAGCCTTCCTGCGCGACGCGATGCGTCGCATGAACATGACCCGCGAGAGCTTCGCGAACCGCATCGGCGTATCGCGCCGGGCACTCGATACGTGGCTCCTGCCCGACGATTCGCAGGAATCGCGCGCGATGCCGGAGATCGTCGAGCGCTTCGTGTCGGAAATCGTGGTCAACGGCGCGCCGACTGAAAGCTATACGCAAAGCGTAGACTCACAATCGCTGGCGAGCCAGATGCTCTTTGAGGGGCGGCCGCAGCTGCTGTCCGTCGACCAGTTCTCGCGCGATTCCGTCGAAGCGCTCTTTCGCGTGGCCGACATCATGCAGCCGATCGCGCGCCGCCGGAAAATCTCGCGCGTGCTCGAAGGCGCGGTGCTCGGCAATCTGTTCTTCGAGGCCAGCACGCGCACCCGCGTGAGCTTCGGCGCCGCGTTCTGCCGCCTCGGCGGCTCGGTGTGCGATACGACCGGCTTCACGTTTTCGTCGATGGCCAAGGGCGAATCGATCTACGACACGAGCCGCGTGATGAGCGGCTACGTCGACGCGCTGGTGATCCGCCACCCCGACCAGGGTTCGGTGGCCGAATTCGCGCGCGCGACGAACATTCCGGTGATCAACGGCGGCGACGGCCCCGGCGAGCACCCAAGCCAGGCACTGCTCGATCTGTACACGATCCAGCGCGAGTTCTCGCGGCTAGGCAAGATCGTCGATGGCGCGCATATCGCACTCGTCGGCGACCTGAAATACGGCCGTACGGTGCACTCGCTCGTGAAGCTGCTTGCGCTCTATCGCGGCATCAAGTTCACGCTGGTCTCGCCGCCGATGCTCGAAATGCCGTCGTATATCCTCGAACAGATCTCGCGCAACGGGCACGTGATCGAACAGACGCACGACCTGACGGCTGGCCTGCGCGGCGCGGATGTGGTCTACGCGACGCGTATCCAGAAAGAGCGTTTCAAGGACGAATCGTTCGAAGGCTACACGCCGGACTTCCAGATCAACGAGGCGCTCGTGGATGCCGTGTGCGGCAGCGACACGCTGATCATGCACCCGCTGCCGCGCGACAGCCGCCCTGGCGCGAACGATCTGAGCGTCGACCTGAATCACGATTCGCGGCTCGCGATTTTCCGCCAGACGGACAACGGCATTCCCGTGCGGATGGCGATTTTCGCGGTGCTGCTCGGCGTCGAAAAGCTCGTGCAACATTCGATGCGCGATGCGGCGTGGCGTCCGCCCGCGTATCTCGGCCCGGATGACGCCGTGTTTCACGGCATCGACTGAATGGTCGAAGGGCTGTGACAGGCCTGTCGCCCGGTCACAGCTCGCCGCAACTTCAACCCTCCACGATCACGCAACCGCCCTCAGGCGAAATTCGGCGACCGCTTCCGTCATCGACTGCGCCTGATCCTCCAGTGCGCTCGCCGCAGCCGCCGCCTCTTCGACGAGCGCGGCGTTCTGCTGCGTGACCTGATCCATCTGGCTCACGGCCTGCCCGACCTGTTCGATGCCCGTGCCCTGCTCGATCGTCGCCGACTTGATCTCGCTCATGATGGTCGCGACGTTGCGCACGGCACCGACGATCTCGCGCATCGATTCTCCCGCACGCGTCACGAGCGCGTTGCCGGTTTCGACGTCCTGCACCGACGCGCCGATCAGCGCCTTGATTTCCCTCGCCGCGTCCGCGCTGCGCAGCGCGAGGCTGCGCACTTCGCTTGCGACGACCGCGAAACCGCGTCCCTGCTCGCCGGCGCGCGCGGCTTCGACCGCGGCATTGAGCGCAAGGATGTTGGTCTGGAACGCGATGCTGTCGATCATGCCGGTGATATCCGCGATCTTGCGCGAGCTTTCGGTGATCACGCTCATCGTCTGGATCGCGCGATCGACCACGCTTTCGCCGTCCTGCGCGACCTGTGCGGCGCTCGCGGCCTGCTCGCTCGCCTGCTGCGCGTTGTCAGCGTTCTGCTTCACGGTGGATGTCAGCTCCTCCATGCTGGCCGCGGTCTCTTCGAGCGCCGCCGACTGCTGCTCCGTACGGCTCGACAGATCGAGATTGCCCGCGGCGATCTCGCGCGCGCCGGTATGGATCGCCTCGCAACTGCTGCGCACGTTCGCCACCGTCAGCGAGAGGCCGCGCTGCATCCGGCGCATCGCGGCGAACAGTTGCCCGATCTCGTTGTTGCCCGCTTCGGGAATGCGCGCTGTCAGATCGTTCTTCGCGATCTGGTCGAGCATCGTGGCCGCGTCCTTCAGCGGCACGGTGACGACGCGCCGCAACGCGAAGTGCGCGAACACGATCAGCACCAGCGCAGCGCAGACGCCCACGATGACCATCGTGACGACGCGCAGGTATTCGGTGTCGACCTGCGCGGCGGCATCGTTCGAGAGCTGGTTCGCCAGCGCCTGAAATTTTTCGACGTTGGCGGTATACGCCTGCCCGGCCAACGTGATGTCGTGATCGTTGATCTGCACGTAGGTGTTGGTGTCACCCGAGCGCAGCGCGTCGTCGGCCTGCTTCAGGATCGACGCGAGATGCGCGGACGATTCGATCAGTTGCTGCTTCAGGTCTTCATCGAGACCGTCGAACTTCGCCGCATTGCGAAACGATTCGGTTTCCCCGGCGGCACGGTTGAAGGTGGTCGCCGCGCTTTTCAGCGCGGAATCGCGCGTCGCGAGATCGTTGCGCTCCCTCAGCGCGGAGTACGCGCGTGTCAACGCGGCACGCGTGCGGGTGGAATCCTTGTAGCCGTCGTTCACCAGAACTTCCTGCGTCGCGATGCCATGAATGCGCTCGAGGTTGGCGTTCGCGCGACTCAGCGTCGCGACGCCGACCACGCCGCCAAACACGATCATCGCCGCGAAAATCAGAAAGATGCCAAGGAGACTGTTTTGAACCGATATGTTGCGCATGCCGCTTTCGACCCCGAGTTGTACGATGACCTGTTAACGGCATGCACGTCCGGCGACTTGAGCAAAAACAGCATCCCGTCATGAGTTAAATGCGGCGCTGATCGCGCACGATGCAAATGCGGCATCGGCATACTTCGAATGCCCAAAAAAATGGCCCGTGCGTCGGACGCACGGGCCATTCAAAATCGATCCCAATACATTCGCGCGCATGCGAACTGCGCGCGAAGGTACCAGCGTGATGCGCCTCCCGGGATCAGTTCGAGCCGTCGAACTGCACGATCTCGATCCAGTTTGGATTCTTGCCCACCGGGTACTCGCCGATTGCACGCAACGCACCCGTTTTACGGTCGATCCGGTATGCGCGCATCTGCGTCGACAGCTGTCCCACTGCCAGCAGATAGTTGCCCGACGGATCGATATTGAATCCGCGCGGCTGCTTCTCGGTCGGATACGTGCCGATCCGCGTGAGCTTGCCGGTGGCCTGATTGACGCGATATACCGCGAGCGTGCTCGACGTGCGTTCCGATGCGTACAGGAAGCGGCCGTCCGGCGTCAGATGAAGATCCGCGCCCCACGGTTTGTCGCCCTTGAAGTCTTCCGGCAGGATCGAGATGGTCTGGATCGGCTTGACGGTGTCGCGGGTTGCGTCGAACGCCAGCGTATGCAGCTTGCCGTCGAGTTCGTCGATCAGATACGTAAAGCGATGATCCGCCGAGAACACGAAGTGGCGTGGGCCCGACTTTTCCGGCAGCGCATACGCAGGCGCGGCATCCGGCGTGAGATGGCCGTTCGACGCGTCGAACTTCAGACGAAGCCACGCATCCGAACCGAGCACCGACGCGAACACATAGCGGTTATCCGGCGCATTGCGGATCGCGTGCGCCATCGGGCCGGTGGGGATGGTCTGCTGCACATCGCCCGCCACGCCATTGGCGCCGATCGGGTTGACCGCGAGCAGGTTGCCGCCGTACGACGCGGAAAACAGATAGCGGCCGGTCGCGTCGGTCGACAGATACGCCATGCTCTCAGCGAGCGGTGCCGTGCCCAGCTGGATCAGATGGCCATCGAGCGGATTGATCGCAAAGCTCACGACCCGATACGGCTTCGAACGCAACCCGGCATACAGATGGTGATGATCTGGAGAAAGCGCCATCGGCATCGCGGTGCCGCCGACGGCGACTGTCTGCACCGCGGCGAGCGCCCCGGTCGACGGGTTCAGGCTGAACACCGAAATATCCTGGCTGTCGGCGTTCGATACATACGCATAGGTGGCCGCGTGGCTCGCGCCTGAAGCGGTAAGGCCGATCAGCGTGCCTGCGAGCGCGCTCAGGATTGTTTTTCTGGTCATGAATGGGTTGATGGACATCTGGTCTGGTTATTTTCTGGTTGGTGGTAAGGCCACGTTGAGCCACATAAGCTACGTCAAGCCGCGCACGGCACGGCGCTCAGGTCACCGGCGCCGGGTTGAACAGCGTCAATGCGTTATGAAGCCCGAGTTTCTCCGCGCAGGTTTCCTTGCGGCCGCTCGCCACGTCGAGCATCAGGCGGAACAGCTCCCAGCCCACGTCTTCGATGGTGGCGTCGCCCGTTGCGATCGTGCCCGCATCGATGTCCATCAGATCGTGCCAGCGGCGCGCGAGATCCGAACGTGTCGCCACCTTGATGACGGGCACTTCCGCGAGACTGTACGGCGTGCCGCGGCCGGTCGTGAACACGTGCAGGTTGATGCCCGCCGCCAGCTGCAGCGTGCCGCAGATAAAATCGCTTGCCGGCGTCGCCGCGTAAATCAGGCCTTTTTGCTGGACCTTTTCGCCCGGTGACAACACGCCCGAGATCGCCGAGTTGCCCGACTTGATGATCGAACCCATCGCCTTTTCGACGATGTTCGACAGGCCGCCCTTCTTGTTGCCCGGTGTGGTGTTCGCGCTGCGGTCCGCGCCGCCGCGCTTCAGGTAATCGTCGTACCACTGCATCTCGCGGATGATCGCCGCGGCCACGTCCGCGTTGGCCGCGCGCGCGGTCAGCTGGTCGACGCCGTCGCGCACTTCGGTGACTTCGGAGAACATGACCGTCGCGCCGGCGCGCACCAGCAGGTCGGTCGCGAAGCCCACCGCAGGATTGGCCGTCAGGCCCGAGAACGCATCGCTGCCGCCGCACTGCACGCCGATCACGAGGTCGGACGCCGGGCAGGTCTCGCGACGGCGATTGTTCAGCCGCTTCAGATGGCCTTCGGCCGTTTTCATGATCGAGTCGATCATCGACTGGAAGCCGACGTGCGCGTCGTCCTGAAGCACGACCACGTCGCCGTTGGAATCGGCCGTGAGGTCGCCGATGTCGGCGACTTCCGCGGTATTGGACGCCGCCGCGATCGGAATCGTGCCCGGCGGCATCAGGCGTTCGGGCTGCAGCTTCTCGCAGCCGAGGCTCACCATCATCACTTCGCCGCCGAAGTTCGGGTTCAGGCTGATGTTGCGCACGGTGCGGATCGGCACCATCGCATCGGGCGCATCGATCGCGACGCCGCAGCCATACGTGTGGCCCAGCCCGACGACGTCGTCGACGTTCGGATAGCGCGGCAGCAGCTCGGCCTTGATGCGCGTGACGGCGTGCTGGACGACGTCGGCCACGCACTGCACGGTGGTGGTGATAGCGAGAATGTTGCGCGAACCGACCGAGCCGTCGGCGTTGCGGTAGCCCTCGAACGTGTAGCCTTCGAGCGGCGGCATGTCCGGCGCCTTGATGGTCGCGACCGGCAGGTCCTCGAGCCCTGGCGGGCTCGGCATCCGGATCACATGTTCGTTAATCCAGCTGCCCTTCGGCAATGCCTTGAGCGCATAGCCGATCACCACGTTATAGCGAATGACCTCATCGCCTTCCGCGAGATCGGCGAGCGCCACCTTGTGCCCCTGCGGCACGCGCTCGCGCAGCGCCAGACCATCGGGAAACACCGCGCCCTCACCCAGGCCGCCGTCGTTGACGACGATCGCGACATTGTCATTGGGGTGAACGCGAATGTAGAGCGGAGTCAGTTCCATTGCATCGATCCTTATGGCGCTCTCTGCGCCTGCTACGCCAACCAATTCATACGTCATCCTACAACATGAAATGATGCACGGACGGTCCGTATTAACCCTATGTCGTCCATTATGCCGCCAAATCCCGGTTGTCGTGCTCAATTTCTTGTTGTACGATGACGTATAAGAAATCTCTGTACCGAACCCCGTAGCCCAGGATACTTAATCATGACGACACCGCAGGAACTGAAGCAGATCGTTTCGCAAGGCCTTCTGTCCTTCCCCGTTACCGACTTCAATGAACAGGGCGATTTTCGCGCCGACACCTACGCCGCGCGCCTCGAATGGCTCGCGCCCTATGGCGCATCGGCGCTGTTCGTCGCCGGCGGCACGGGCGAATTCTTCTCGCTGACCCATGACGACTACTCGAACGTCGTGCGCACGGCCATGGAAGTCTGCAAGGGCAAGGTGCCGATTCTGGCCGGCGCTGGCGGCCCGACGCGCGTCGCGATCGCCTACGCACAGGAAGCACAGCGTCTGGGCGCGAACGGCATTCTGCTGATGCCTCACTATCTGACGGAAGCGAGCCAGGAAGGCATCGCCGCACACGCTGAAGAAGTGTGCAAGTCCGTGCCGGATATCGGCGTGATCATCTACAACCGCGCGAACTCGAAGCTGAACGCCGACATGCTCGAGCGTCTGGCCGACCGTTGCCCGAACCTGATCGGCTTCAAGGACGGCGTGGGCGAGATCGAAAACATGGTGACGATCCGCCGCCGCCTCGGCGACCGCTTCTCGTACCTCGGCGGCCTGCCGACGGCGGAAGTCTATGCCGCGGCCTACAAGGCACTGGGCGTGCCGGTGTATTCGTCGGCCGTGTTCAACTTCATCCCGAAGACGGCGATGGATTTCTATCGCGCGATCACCGCGAACGACCACGCCACGGTCGGCAAGCTGATCGACGAATTCTTCCTGCCGTACCTCGCGATCCGCAATCGCCGCGCCGGTTACGCAGTCAGCATCGTGAAGGCTGGCGCAAAGCTGGTCGGCCACGGCGCAGGGCCGGTGCGCGCCCCGCTGACCGATCTGACCGAGGACGAAATGAGCCAGCTCGACGTTCTCATCAAGAAGCTCGGCGCGCAGTAAGCGCCCAGCCGCGTGGTCCACGGTTACGTGCGCCACGCGGCCAGCAGGAGCGCCCGGCAACGCATGCGTTGCCGGGCGTTTTTGCCAGATTCACGGCTGACGCGCACTGCGTGGCCGATCGCGTCGAAAGGCAGGCCGTGTCAGTGCCGGCTGGCGCCGTATCGAAGCTGGGGAGCACCCGTCCCCCGCCTGAACCGTCAGGAAAATCATCATGGAAATGAGCCGCACAGCGAACCCCGCACACGTCGAGAGGCGCACGAAAGTCCGCTATACGATTCTGCTGCTGATCTTTGTCATCACGACGTTCAACTACGCGGACCGTGCGACGCTCTCGGTGACCGGCTCGGCGATGCGCACGGAGTTCGGCTTCGATGCGATCAGGATGGGCTACATCTTCTCCGCATTCAGCTGGGCGTATGTGCTCTCGCAACTGCCCGCCGGGTGGCTCCTCGACCGGTTTGGCGCACGGCGGGTCTACGCCGTGAGCATCTTCTTCTGGTCGCTCTTCACACTGCTGCAAAGCTCGATCGGCCTGCTCGGTAGCGGCGCTGCCGCGGTCGTGGCGCTCTTCGTGCTGCGCTTCGCGATGGGTGCCGCCGAATCGCCGGCGTTTCCGGCCAACGCGAAAGTCGTGGCCAGCTGGTTTCCGACCACCGAGCGCGGCACGGCATCGGCCATTTTCAATTCAGCGCAGTATTTCGCCGCCGTCGTATTCACGCCGCTGATGGCATGGCTCACGCACGCGTTCGGCTGGCACGCGGTCTATCTGGTGATGGGCGTCGTCGGGCTCCTCCTCGCCTTCACCTGGCTGAAGGTCATGAAAAACCCCGCCGACCACCCACGCGTCTCGCGCGCGGAGCTCGACTATATCGAGCAGGGTGGCGGCGTCGTGAACGGCCACCGGAAAGCCCAGCCCGAAGACGTCGCGCGCACCGGCGGCTGGCTGCTCGTGCGCCAGCTGCTGGGCAACCGGATGCTGCTCGGCGTCTATCTGGCGCAGTTCTGCATCAACGTGCTCACCTACTTCTTCCTGACGTGGTTCCCGATTTACCTCGTCCAGGCGCGCGGCATGACGATCCTGCATGCCGGTCTCGTCGCCTCGCTGCCCGCGATCTGCGGTTTTTCCGGCGGCGTGCTCGGCGGCTTCCTGTCGGACTCGCTGATTCGCCGCGGCCATTCGCTGACGCTCGCGCGCAAGGTCCCGATTGTCGGCGGCATGCTGCTGTCCGTCTCCATCATCGGCTGCAATTACGTCGCGGCCGACTGGCTCGTCGTCGCGCTGATGTCGCTCGCGTTCTTCGGAAAAGGGATTGGCGCGCTCGGCTGGGCGGTCGTCGCGGATACGTCGCCGAAGGAAGCACTCGGTCTGTCGGGCTCGATCTTCAACATGTTCGGCAACGCGGCCGGCATCGTGACGCCGATCGTCATCGGCTATCTCGTCGCGCGGACGGGGTCGTTCAACGGCGCGCTGGTATTCGTCGGCATCAACGCGTTGATCACCGTGTTCAGCTATCTCGTGATCGTGAAGGACATCAAACGGGTCGAACTGCGCCCGCGCTAATCACCGACGTTCCCGGCGCGCGGCAATCGCATCGCCGGATCGGCGCACATTGACGGGCGCGCGCACCTTCCTGCGCGCGGCGGTCATCCCGACGCCGTGCGCGGGTCCTGGAAAAGCTCACCTGTCGACCAGAGTTCGCGTGTCGGTCGGAGTTGGCGCTTCAGCGCTTACTCCGGCCCCATGCAAGTGAGTTGCGGTTTATCTGGCCAGTCATCAGACGACGGTATAATCAATTGCAGCATATCTCTGCAACTATCTGATTCGAGGGCGCATACGATGGCTACACCACTGGCATCCGCGGCGCCGGCACGACGCGCCCGCAATCTCGCCGAGTACGTGGTCAATTACGTGACGGAGCAGATCGCGTCCAGCGCGCTCAAGCCGGGCGACAAACTGCCGACGGAATCGCAACTGATGGTCGCCCTGGGCGTGAGCCGCACCGTGATCCGCGAGGCCATTTCGCGTCTGCAGGCCGGCCGGATCATCGAAACGCGGCACGGCATCGGCAGCTTCGTGCTTGAACCGCCGCGCGAGAAACTCGGCATCGACATGGTGCCCGCCACCACGCTGCGCGACGTGCTGTCGATCCTCGAACTGCGTATCAGCCTCGAAACGGAATGTGCGGGTCTCGCGGCGCAACGCGCCAAATCCGACGACGTCGCGCGCATGCGCACCGCGCTCGACGCAATCGAGGCAACGCGCCTGAACGGTCAGGACAGTGTCGACGCGGATCTCCAGTTTCATATTTCGGTAGCGCGCGCGACCGGCAACCGTTACTTCGTCGATATCCTCTCGCAGATGGGCAGCGCGCTCATTCCGCGCAACCGGCTCGACTCGGCCGGCATCGCGCATGCGGAGCCGGACGCTTACCTGTCGCTCGTGAACCTCGAACACGAAAGCATCCTCGAAGCGATCTCGCGTCACGACGCCGAAGGCGCACGCGCCGCGATGCGCATGCACCTGTCGAACAGCCGCGAACGCCTGAGGCGCGCGAACGAAACGACCGAAGCGAACGGCTGAACGGCTGATCCGTACAGCCGGTTCACGCGACCGGCGCAACACATCCAGAACATCCAGAAACCGGAAAGCAGATGGCCGGGAATGAATTGCTTCATTCCCGGCCATTTTTCATACCGCCAGCCAGACTGCGTAGTCGCCTAGCTGCGCGTGATTTCGCCGTCGCGACGACGCCACAGGTCGAGCGGATTGCCATCGGCGAGCGCCTGCGGCAGCAGACCGGCCGGGAAGTCCTGGTAGCACACCGGGCGCAGGAAGCGCTCGATCGACGTCGTGCCGACCGACGTCACGCGGCTGTCCGACGTCGCCGGGAACGGACCACCGTGCACCATCGCGTGCGAAACCTCGACGCCCGTCGGGAAGCCGTTGATCAGGATCCGGCCTGCCTTGCGCTCGAGAACCGGCACCAGCTTTTTCGCTGCCGCCAGATCGATGCTGTCCATCTGCACGGTCGCCGTGAGCTGGCCGGCAAAGTGCTCGGCAACCGCCAGCATTTCCTGCTCGTCGCGGCAACGCACGATCGTCGAGGCGGGACCGAAGACTTCGTCCTCCAGTTCCGGCGTGGCGAGGAACGTCTGCGCATCGGTCACGAACAGCGCGGCACATGCCTGCGTCGGGCCCGTCGCTGCGGCGCCGTGCGCCACCGCTTCCACGCCCTTGAGCGCCGCCAGCTTGCCTTCGCCCTGCTCGTAAGCGGCATGGATGCCGGACGTCAGCATCGTCTGCGCGGGCTTCGCGTTCAGCGCCTGCGAAGCGGTTGCCACGAAGCCCTTGAGCGCGTCGCTATCGACGGCGATCGCGAGCCCCGGGTTCGTGCAGAACTGGCCCGCGCCAAGCACGAGCGAATCGACGAAACCGCGCGCGATGCTCTCGCCACGCGCCGACAGCGCGGCGGGCAGAAGGAACACCGGGTTGATGCTGCTCATTTCCGCATAGACCGGAATCGGTTCAGCGCGGGCCGCGGCGACACGCATCAGCGAAGTGCCGCCCGCACGCGAACCGGTGAAGCCCACGGCCTTGATTGCCGGATGCGCGACGAGCGCTTCGCCGACCAGACTGCCGGCGCCGACGATCATCGAGAACACGCCTTCGGGCAAATCCATTTCCTGCGCGACGCGTTGAATCACGCGACCGACCATCTCCGACGTGCCGAGGTGGGCGCGATGCGCCTTCACCACCACCGGGCAGCCGGCTGCCAGTGCGGCAGCGGTATCGCCACCGGCGACTGAAAACGCCAGCGGGAAATTGCTCGCGCCGAACACGGCGACGGGGCCGAGCGGAATCTTCTGCATGCGCAGGTCCGGGCGCGGCATCGGCTTGCGCTCCGGCAGCGGCGAATCAAGCGTCGCGGCGAGCCACTGGCCTGCCCGCACCACCTGTGCGAACAGCTTCAACTGGCCGGTCGTACGGCCACGCTCGCCTTCGAGACGCGCCTTCGGCAGACCGGATTCTTCATGCGCGCGCTGGATCAGCGCGTCGCCGAGTTCGGTAATGCCATCAGCGATGCGTTCGAGAAATTCGGCGCGCACCGCCAGCGGCAGTTGACGATAAGAATCGAACGCCTGCTGCGCGAGTTCGCACGCACGCGCGACGTCCGCAACCGTGCCCGTGCCGAAGACCGGCTCGGCGATCTCGGAGCCCGTGGCGGGATTGAATGCACGCAAAGGTTTTTCATTGCCGCGCACGGTTTGGCGGCCAATCAGCATTTCGCCGGTAATAGACATTTCGCTTTCCCTGGATGAAGACCCTAGATATCGGTCATCCTACAACATAACCGCCTACTGCCGCAACTTTCGTCGCCGCTTTCCCACTATTTCCCGGCGACGTCAAGAAATCGTAAGTGTGGTGAATTTACATCGGTCGAACCTAGATATACGACGACGTATAACCATGAGCAAACCAGCACTCGCGAAGAACATCGACCTGTGCAAGGCGCTGCAGACAGACGATGCGCGGTGGCCCTGGTGCGCCAACGTGGAGGCAGAAAAAAGAATGGAGCGAAGGGAATTCCCTTCGCTCCATCGCTGAAGCAGGCTGAAACGCCGCTTCAGATGCCCGCCGCCGGAATACGGCGGACGGGCCATTCATCGCGTAACGGCAATCCGGAGATCGCCGCCGGCACGTCAGCCAGTTAGAACCTGGTGATGATGCCCACGCCAACACCGACCTGGCTGCGCGACGACGACGGCGTGCCGTTCTGGCCGTCACCGATGCTGGCCGTCGCGTTGATGATGCCACCACCACCTGCGGCCAGCGTCTGACCATTGGCACGCTGGTAAGCCTCAAGCGCGTACAGACCCGTGCGCTTCGACAGGCTGTAGTACTGCGAGAGGTTGAACTGGTTGTAGCTCGCCGCACTCGTGATGCCGTTTGCTTCGGAGGCACGCGTGTAGCTGTAGCCGGCAGCCAGATCCAGCGTCGGAACCGGCTTGAAGTGCAGCACTGCGCCGGCCGTGTTGAAGACCGCTTCAGAGGTGAACCCCGACTGCGTCCCCGGGATGTATTGCACGTTCGAGTACGAGAACGAAACGTCCCATTGCTTGCTGAACGCGTAACCGCCCGTCACCGCGACACGCTGTTGCGCCTGCGCCGCCTGGTAGCCGGCGTTGATCGACGACACGGGAAGCGGGTTCGTCGTGGAATTTGCAGACCACGCACCGCCGCCATTGGTCGCGTTGTTGATACGCTGGAAGCCAGCCGCGATACCGAACGGACCGTTCAGGTACTGGACAGCGGCGCTCCACGTCGAGCCTGCGTCGAGGCTGCCCGCTACGCCGCCCACCGAATACGAACCGGCCACCTTCAGGCCGCGGAAACTCGGCGACTGATACACCAGCGAGTTGTTCACGCGGTACGTCGTATCAAGAGAGTCCAGATCGCCCGGATGCGCGCCGTAGGCACCGGTCAGCCACGTGGTCGGGCTGTACGGCGAGAGGAGCGTGTAGTACGCCGTGTACTGACGCCCAGCCGTGAACGCACCGTACATGGCATTGCTCAGGCCAACGAAGGCCTGGCGGTTGAACGCGAGACCGCTCGTCGACTGCGCGCCCGTTGCGCTGTTAAAACCTTCTTCCAACGTGAAGATCGCTGCCGTGCCGCCACCCAGATCTTCGCTGCCCTTCAAGCCAAAGCGGCTGCCAGCCCATATGCCGTTGATCATCTTGACGACGGAGTGGCCGCCACTCGTCGCACCGACCTTCGGCGCCGAGCTGCTCAAATAGCCAATCCCGGTGTCGACGATCCCGTACAGCGTCACGCTGCTTTGCGCCTGTGCGCCAATCGCGAACAAACCCAGGGCCGAGGTTGCAATTACTCTTTTCATTTAGACTCCTCTGTAAAAATATTGTTGTTGCCTTTCCGCCGCAGCTGCACAACATCCCGTTCTGCGCGATCCGCGTTATTGGGCTTCATTCATGCCGTCCATCCCGGTGGCGGTAGCCGCTTCGTTCGTGCTGACCCTCCACCCGCGCATACCTTTCACACTTATTGCCGGTCTCTTCGTATTACCTGTCACCCGGCGGGACCCGTCAGCGGACGCGCGCCGGTTGCCGCGCACGTCTTGCGCTCCTTCCATCCGGGAAGCCGCTACCTTCGCGCCCACATCGGTACGCTGCGCGAGGCCGGCGCTGCCCGCGTGCGAGAAGCAGAGTCGCGCGGGGTTTTCGCGATTGACTGACGGCTTCGTCAGTGCGAAAAGCACTTGTTCAAATTCTGTCTTGTTGTACGACAACGTACTATCGATGAGGAATCCCGGAAATTCAATTAGGCACTTACCCCTATTTATCTCGCAGAAGTGCAAAAAAACAACGTTTCCTCAGCATCACGATCGTCACTTTTATTATGTGACGTCATACAACATGAGACGGTATTGGGATCCAATTTCCACGCCTCCCACCCCTTTCCCGGCGTCGGTCATGGCCACCCCGTTCACTGTGCGAAGCGGCTCCGCGGGTGGTTCACGGACGCACAACGCGACGACGAACCGGTCCCTTCGCGTGCGCTTGCCGGTGCCTTGAACGTCGCTCCAGAACCCCTGATTCCGGAGCGAAAAAGTCGATGTTGATGCAACCATAACGAAAGGCTTCGCAAACGTCGTGTGACACCTCGCTTTCATCCAGAAAGCCACACGGGGCGGGGTTTTGCGACGCACTTTACTTCGTCGTTCGTTAAGCGCAACGTGCAGCGTTGAGCGCCGCGTTGTCATTTTTCCCCGACGTTCACCTTCCCCGCACGCACGCGCCTGAGTCATGTGCGCCAATCGCCGGCGGCACTGAAATTGCTCACTCAACCGACGCCCCCCGATGCACGAAACAATGCTGTGTCGCGAGTCTGCATCGACCTTTCATGGAGCCAGCAGAACGTCATGTCCAGCCATCCAGACCGTCCGGATTCCGCCAGGGAATCGACCGACTCATCCACACGCCCCGACTCGACACCGCATCCGAACACGTCGCGACGGCGCTTCCTGCAATCGGCGGCGGCCGCCGCGACCGTTGGCGCCGCGCCACATGTGCGCGCGCAGCAGCAACCGGCCGCGCCGCCGCCCGCCGTCCGCACGTCCGTGCCCGCGCGCCCGGTCACGCTCAACATCAATGGCCGTGCGTACACGCTGCGTGTCGAACCACGCGTCACGCTGCTCGACGCGCTGCGCGAATACGCCGGCCTCATGGGCACGAAAAAAGGCTGCGACCGCGGTCAGTGCGGCGCGTGCACGGTGCTCGTCGAAGGACGGCGGATCAACGCGTGTCTTACGCTGGCCGTGATGCATGAAGGCGAAGCGATCACGACCGTCGAAGGTCTTGCGCGCAACAACGCGTTGAGCCCGATCCAGCTGGCCTTCGTCAAACACGACGCGTTCCAGTGCGGCTACTGCACGCCGGGGCAACTGTGCTCGGCGACCGCCCTGCTCGACGAGTTCAGGGCCGGCGCCGCCAGCACGGTCACCGCGAACGTGCGCCTGCGGCCGCCGCAACTGTCCGACGACGAGATCCGCGAGCGCATGAGCGGCAATATCTGTCGCTGTGGCGCGTATCCGAACATCGTCGCGGCGGTGCGCGCCGTGAACGACGGCATGGCCTGAGGAGATCGATCATGGAAGCGATTTCCTACGAACGCGCCAGCGACGTCGCCGGCGCCATCCGGTCCGCGCAACAGCCGGGAACGGCGTTCATCGGCGGCGGCACGAATCTGCTCGACCTGATGAAAGGCGGCGTCGCGCGGCCGGTGCGGCTCGTCGACATCACGCATATCCGCGGGCTCGATACCGTCGATCCATTGCCCAACGGCGGCCTGCGTATCGGCGCGCTCGTGCGCAACAGCGACGCGGCGAATCACGCGACGGTGCGAGCGCGCTATCCGCTGCTGACGCAGGCGCTCGTCGCGGGTGCATCGGCGCAGTTGCGCAATATGGCGACCGTCGGCGGCAATCTGATGCAGCGCACCCGCTGCTACTACTTCTACGATCCCGCGTTCGCTCAATGCAACAAGCGTGAGCCGGGCAGCGGGTGCGCCGCGATCGGCGGCCACACACGCATGCACGCGATTCTCGGCGCCAGTCCGCAATGCATCGCGGTGAACCCGTCGGACATGAGCGTGGCACTCGCCGCGCTCGATGCCGTGGTGCACGTGAACGGTCCGCGCGGTGAACGGACAATCGCCTTCGGCGATTTTCATCGTCTGCCGGGCGACCGGCCCGATCTCGACACGACGTTGCAGCCTGGCGAACTCATTACGTCCGTCGACCTGCCGCCTCCGGTATACAGCGATCACGCGTACTACCTGAAGGTGCGCGACCGGGCGAGCTACGCGTTCGCGCTCGTCTCCGTCGCGGCGGCGTTGCAGATGGAGGGCGACACGGTGAGGAGCGCGCGCATCGCGCTTGGCGGCGTCGCGCACAAACCGTGGCGCGCGAGCGCGGCGGAGCAGATGCTCGCGGGACAACCGCTCACCGATGCGAACCTGCGGGCCGCCGCCGCGGCCGCGCTGCGTGACGCCAGGCCGCAACGCGACAACGCATTCAAGATCGAACTCGCGAAGCGGTCCATCGTTCGCGCGCTCAGGCTGGCCGCACAGCAGCCGGGAGGTGTCGCATGAACATGATCGGTCTTCCGCTCGACCGCACCGACGGTCTGCTGAAAGTCACCGGCGAAGCACGCTACGCCGCCGAATTCCCCGCCGCGCGACTCGCGCACGCGGTGCTCGTCACGAGCACGGTCGCGAGCGGCAGCATTACGTCGATCGATAGCGCGCGCGTGCAGTCGATGCCCGGCGTGATCCTCGTGATGACGTACCAGAACGCGATGAAGCTGCCCAACGGCGGCCGTCCGCCGCTCGCGCCGCCGGCGGGCCGTCATCTGTCGCTGCTGCAGGACAACCAGGTTCACTACAGCAACGAGCCGGTCGCGGTCGTCGTCGCGGAAACGCTCGAACAGGCCACCGACGCCGCCCGTCAGTTGCACATCACCTATCAGTCCGCGCCGGCGACGCTCGACTTCGCACGCGCGAAGTCCACCGCTCACGCGCCCGATAAACCGCAAGGCCGGCAAACCGACACGCTGCGCGGCAACATCGCCGCGGGCCTCGCCGGCGGCACAACGCGCATCGACGCGGTCTACACGACGCCGATGGAACATCACAACCCGATGGAGCCGCACGCGACGCTCGCGATCTGGGACGGCCCGAACCTCACGCTGTACGACTCGACGCAAGGCGTCTCGGGCGCGAAGACGGCTGTCTCGAAGACGTTCGGCATCGGCGCGGACAACGTGCATGTGATCTCGCCGTTCATCGGCGGCGGCTTTGGCTGCAAGGGTTCGTCGTGGTCGCACGTGACGCTGTGCGCGATGGCGGCGAAGCAGACCGGAAGGCCGGTGCGGCTCGCGCTGGAGCGCCCGCAGATGTTCGGCCCGGTAGGCGGCCGGCCGATGACCGAGCAGCACTTCGTCATCGCGGCGCGCAGCGACGGCACGCTCACCGGCATGCGTCACGACACGTACGCGAACACGTCGGTTATCGAGGACTGGACGGAAACCTGCGCGATGGTCACGCGCATGCTGTACGCCGTGCCCAACCAGTCCACCACGCACCGGCTCGTGCCGTTGAACGTCGGCACGCCGACCTTCATGCGCGCGCCGGGCGAGACCACCGGTTCGTTCGCGCTCGAATCCGCGATGGACGAGCTCGCATGGGCGCTGAAGATGGACCCGGTCGTGCTGCGTCTGAAGAACTACGCCGAAGTCGATCCGCAGGAAAACAAGCCGTGGTCGAGCAAGGGCCTGCGCGAGTGCTACCGCCTCGGCGCGGAGAAGTTCGGCTGGTCGCGCCGCACGGCAACGCCGCGTTCGATGCGCGACGGCAACACGCTGATCGGCCTCGGGATGGCGACCGCCACGTATCCCGCGAATCGCAGCGCGGCCTCGGCGATCGCCCGCATCCTGCCGGACGGCACCGCGATGGTCGCCTCGGGCACGCAGGATATCGGCACCGGCACCTACACCGTCATGACCCAGGTCGCCGCCGACGCGATGGGTTTTTCGCCCGGCGCCATCCGCTTCGCGCTCGGCGATTCGTCGCTGCCGCAGGCGCCGGTATCGGGCGGTTCGCAGTCGGTCGCGAGCGTGTCGCCCGCCGTGCGCGATGCCGCGACGCAGGTGCGCGGCAAGCTCGTCGCGATGGCGCTTGCCGATCCGGCTTCGCCCGTGCACGGCGCGACGCCCGACGAAGTCACCGTCGAGAATGGCTGGGTAATCAGTATAAAGGACGCGGCGCGGCGCGACCCGGCCGGCGCGATCCTCGCGCGCGCGGGCGGCCAGCCGATCGAGGCGCAGGCGAGCGTCAAACCCGGCGACGAAAAGCAGAAGTTCTCGTTTCACTCGTTCGGCGCGGTGTTCGCGGAAGTCCATGTCGATGCCGACCTCGGGACGATTCGCGTCGCGCGGATCACCTCGGTGTATGGCGTCGGGCGGCTGCTCAACGCGAAGACCGCGCACAGCCAGCTGATGGGCGGCATCGTCTGGGGCATCGGCGCCGCGCTCGAGGAAAAGACCGATCTGGACACCCGTCACGGCCGCTTCGTGAACGCCAATCTCGCGGAATATCACGTGCCGGTGAACGCCGACATCAATGCGATCGATATCAGCTTTATCGACGAAGTCGATCCGCACATCAACTCGCTCGGCACGAAGGGAATTGGCGAAATCGGCATCACGGGCGTACCGGCGGCGATCGCGAATGCGGTTTTTCACGCGACAGGCGTGCGTGTGCGCGATTTGCCCATTACGCTCGACAAGGTAATCATGGGTTCCACGCAGGCGTGACGTGTCGTTTCATGCGCAGCGCAGAGCGCGCATGAAACGACGCTGAAGCGCATTGACACGCGGTCATGTCCGAAAGGTATGACCGCGCTTTTTTTGGGGTACATGGAATCGTGCGTCGTCCCGGACGCATTCGCCGCCATCCCTGCTTGCCTGATGGCGGGTTGCGCCGCACAATCGGACCATCTCCTCTCCCCGGTGCCTCCCATGGCTTACGCGTCGTCCGCCACTGGCGTGCTGCTGGCCGCAGGTTATGGGTCGCGCTTCGACCCGGAGGGCATTCGCAACAAGCTGCTCGCGCGTCTGCCCGATGGCCGGCCGGTCGCGTACGAGGCCGCGCACCGTCTGCTGATGATCGTGCCGCGCGTGCTCGCCGTCGTGCGGCCCGGGTCCGACGCGCTCGCGCGCGTGCTGAACGACGCGGGCTGCGAAGTGGTGTTCTCGCGCGACGCCGAACGCGGCATGGGCGCGAGCCTCGCGGCCGCCGTCGAGGCGAGCCGCGATGCCGAGGGCTGGATCGTGTCGCTCGCCGACATGCCGCGCATCGCGATCTCGACCGTCGAGGCCGTGGCCCGCAAGCTCGATGAAGGCGCCACGCTCGTCGCGCCGTTCTACAACGGCGAGCGCGGGCATCCCGCGGGATTCGGCGCCGGGCATTTCGATGCGCTCGTCGCGCTCGACGGCGATACCGGCGCGCGCGAGCTCTTCAGGCGGCACGAGGTCACGCGGCTGGACGTCGACGATCCCGGCATTCTGCGCGACGTGGATACGCCGGACGATCTGCTGGGGCTGGCTTGATCGATGCCTGATCCAGGCTTGTGTGACTGGCCCGGCGCGTACCTGATCCGCGCGCCGTCGCCGCTCACGCGGTCACACAAGCTTCGCCGATCAGGTCTAAGCTGAACGGAGCCGTCTGACGAGCACGCGCATAACCCGCTTCGACGCTGGCTGCGCATCACGCACGAGGCCATGAGCGAAACCAGTCCGCGTCTTTTCATTGTGTCCCCGCATTTCGACGACGCCGTATTCAGTTGCGGCGCGCTCCTGGCGGCACATCCCGATGCCGCCGTCGGTACGGTGTTCGCCGCGGCGCCCGGGCACGAGATGCGTACCGAATGGGACACCCGGTCCGGCTTCGGCAGCGCCCGCGAAGCGATTCACGCCCGCACGATCGAGGACAACAACGCGCTCGCCGCGCTCGAAGCGATTCCCGTGCGCATGCCGTTTCTCGACGGCCAGTACCTCGATTCGCCGTCGGTCGGCACGCTCGCGGCGGCGCTCGAAGAGATCATCTACGGCTCGACGGCCAATACGCTGCTGATGCCGGTCGGCCTTTTTCACAGCGATCACGAACTCGTCTCGGACGCATGCTGTGAAGTGCTGCCGCGGCTCGCGCATCTTGCATGGTTCGCTTATGAGGAAGCGATTCACCGACGCCAGCCGGGCGTCGTCGAAGCACGGCTCGAAGAACTCGCGCGACGCGGCATCGTCGCGACGCCCGCGCATCCGGACACGCTGCATACGATCGATCCGGCGCGCCAGGCCATCGTCAAGCGCCACGCGGTCAACGCGTACGCCAGCCAGTTGCGCGCGTTCGGCCCGCATGGCTGCGACGACGTATTCGCGCCGGAACGTTACTGGCAGTTGAACATGACGCACAGACCGGCGCGTCATGCGAGGAAATGAGTGCCGCCGCACGAGAAGCGCCTGCAGGCAGCCTGCGTTTAGCCTACGCTAGACAGGATGTCCTGCGATCGGCGGGCGGCACGGCCACCGCGAGCGTTGGACGCCTTCCTGACACGAGGTAAGGTATGACGTATCAGATGCAGACCAACCCGGTTCCCGATCCGCTCGCGGACCCGACACGCGACCCTGAAGGCGACCCGCTCGCGCCGCCTTCGCCAGGACACAACGACGAACCGCAGCATCCCGACGGCCCGCCCAGCAAGGATCCGGTGACGGACCCACGCTGAGCCGGGCTGGGCTGAGCCGCTCCGGGACGCCCCGGCCCGACGAACCGGTCAGCGGGCCAGTTCAGCGAAACCTTGCAACAGACGGTCGATGTCGGCCGGATGGATGTTGCCCATCGTCGAGATGCGGAACAGTTCCGCCGACAGGCCGCCCTGCCCCGCGTAGATCACGAAACCGCGCGCCTTCAGCGCATCGTGCAGTTGCGGGTACGTGACGCCCGCGGGCAGCCGGTACGCGCGCAACACCACCGACGACTGCGCCGGCGGCACCGCGCTTTCGATCCCGAGCGCGGCGAGCCCCGCGCGCGCCTGTTCGGCGAGCGCCGCGTAGCGCGCGTGACGCGCGGTCCAGCCGCCTTCGTCCTCGAGTTCGCGCAGCGCCTCGACGAGTGCGTAATACGCATGCACCGAAGGCGTGAACGGCGTGTTGCGCTGGTCCTGAAGTTTCGCGAGACGCCCGAGGTCGAGATAGAACGTGCGGCTTGCCGCGTTCGCGAGCGCCGCGCGGCGCACCATCACGAACGAAGCGCCCGGCACGCCATGCACGCATTTGTTCGCGGTGGCCGCGACGGCGTCGATGCCGCCGTCGACGAAGTCGATCGCTTCGGCGGCGAAGCTGCTCACGCCGTCGACCAGCAGACGGATGCCGCGCTGCTGGCAGAGCGCGCCGAGCGCCGCGAGGTCGTTCAGGCGGCCCGTCGTCGTTTCGTGATGGATCACGGCGACGTGCGTGAAGCCGCGATCGCCGTCGAGGCACGCGGCGACGCGCCCGAGATCCGGCGCCTCCATCCAGTCGTGCTTCAGCGCTTCATGCGCGATGCGGTACTGGCTCGCGATCTGCGTGATGCGCTCGCCGTACACGCCGTTTTCGATGATCAGCAGCTTGCCGTTTTCCGGCACGAGCGCCGCGATCATGCTTTCGACGGCCGCCGTGCCCGAGCCCGTCATCAATACGGCCTGCCATTGCGACGGGTCGAGGTCGTACAGCTTCACGAGACGCGTGCGCGCCTCTTCCTGCAGATCGAAGAATTCGCTCTCGCGATGGCACAGGTCGGTTTGCAGCAGGCTCCGGCGCACGCGTTCGGTCAGCGTGACAGGGCCGGGATTGAGCAGCAGCATCAATGCACTCCTTGATCCGTGCCGATGTGGCGCATCAGGCGCGTCTTCACATCGGGCGGGGTGATGGTGGGACGCGGCAGGCCGTCGGGCGTGCCGCGCCTGATCGACACGCGCACGAAGCGCGTGCCGTCCTGCGCGGGTGCGGAACCGAGCACCTCGTCGATCAATGCGAGATCGTCGCCTTCGACGGCCGACGCGTAGCCGCACGCCGCCGCGACACCCGCGAACGACACAGCTGGCGACACGGTCGCCTGACCGCCGGTCGAATCGTGCGCGCCGTTATCGAGCAGCACGTGCGTGAGGTTCGACGGACCATACGCGCCGAGCGTCGCGAAGACGCCCATGCGCATCAGCGCGGCACCGTCGCCGTCGAGCGCGACCACTTTCAGGTCCGGACGCGCGAGCGCGAGACCCAGTGCGAACGGCGTCAGGCAACCCATCGAGCCGACCATGTAGAGCTGGTTCGGGCGGTCGTCGATGGCGTAGAGTTCGCGGCCGCAGAAGCCGGTCGATGCCAGCACGACAGTCGAATCGACCGGTGTGTGCGCGATCACGCGCTGCAACGCGTCGTGGCGCGACGGCAACGCATCCCGCAGCACGCCGGCTGGCACGGAGCGCGCTGCACGCGGCACACGCGCGGCAGGTGCCGCACTCTGCTTCAGCTCGTAAGGCGCGACGCTGCCCTTTTGCATCACGAGTGCGTACGGGCGGCCCGTTTCGTCCATATGGGCGATCGCGCGGTCGAGGGCCGGCCCGATGGCGTCGCTTTCAGTCGGGAACGTCTCCCACGGAATGTCCATCATGTCGAGCATGGCCGGCGTGACCGGCCCCATCAGCGCGTGCTGCGGTTCATCGGGCACGCCGGGCTGGCCGCGCCACGTCACGATCAGCAGTTGCGGCAGCCGGAACGTCCACGTCAGCGACGTGAGCGGACTCACCGCATTACCAAGACCGGAGTTCTGCATCATCGTGACGCCGCGCCGGCCGTTCTTCGCGCCCAGCGTCACGCCCGCGATCAGCGCAACCGCGTCGCCTTCATTGGCCGCCGACACGTAATGCAGCGACGGATCCTGCACCACGTAGTTGATGAACGGCGTCAGATACGAACACGGCACGCCCGCGTACCAGTCGAAGCCGCGTTCGCGCGCCGCCTCGACAAATTGCGCGGCTTCGATCATCACGCCTCCCCGCCGCTCGTGCCGCCGACGGCGAACGGCGTCTGCGCGTGCGCGAAATCGCCTGCGCGACGGAAGTCATCGAGATCGTTCACACCGCGCCAGTGGCCGTGCACGTACTGCACTTCGATCTGTTCGCCCGCTTCGACGAGCGCGTTCAAAAGCGCCGGCATGTCGAGCGTGTCGAAATCCTTTTGTTCACGCAGCTTCGCGACGACGGCCTTCAGACGCTCACGCCCTGCGCCGCGCACGTTCAGCAGTCCCACCCAGCGGCCATCCGGCTTTTGCGCGTCGAGCGGCTCGCTCGCCACGCGCCTGAGCAGCACCTTGTTGCCGAACAGGCCGCGATCGTCGGCCGCCGAGCACCATGCGAAGTCGCGCACGCTGCTGTTTTCGGTCTGCGTCAGCGACGAATCGACCACCACGCTGAAGTCCGCTTCGCTCTCGACCAGATCTCGCAGGATGTAGCTGCGAAACAGCAGGTCGCCGTACGAAATCACCGTATCGGTTTGCAGGCCGTCGATCGCGCAGGCGAGCGATGCCAGTTCGCCCGTTTGCGCATGACGTTCGTTGACGACGAGCTTCACGCCTGCCGTGTCGATGGCGTCGGCGCGATAGCCGCCCACCACCGTGATGTCGTTCACGCCCTGCTTCTTGAACGCGTCGACGAGCCAGCGCAACAGCGGCTTGCCCGCGACCGGCAGCATGACCTTCGGACGGTCGGTCGTCACCGCTTCGAGGCCCGCGCCGCGGCTCGCGGCCAGCACCACCGCCGCGCCCGACGCGCGCGAGGCCGACAGGTAGCGCTTTTCGGCTTCCGAGTATTCGTCGGCGTCCTGCAGGCGGAAGATTTCGTTGACCGGCGCGATGCGGTCCTCGACGTCGACGAGCGTCTCGTGCGTGTAGATCTCTTTCGCGACCGCCTGCATCGCCGTCGTCGCCGAGCGGATCAGGTGGTTCGCCCAGATCACCGTGCTGATGCCCGCCTTGCGGAACACTTCGGTCGGCGTGCTGTAGTACTTCGTCGGCACGATCACGAGCGGACCACGGCCCGCCCATTCGCGCGCGAATTCGAGAATCTCGTCGGGGCGCGACAGCTTGCTGTGAATCAGGATCGCGTCGGCGCCGGCCTGACGGTACGCCTCCGCGCGACGCAGCGCTTCGTCCATGCCCCAGCCCGCGATCAGCGCCTCGACGCGCGCGACGATCGAGAAATCGTCGTCGGTCTGCGAATCCTTGCCGGCCTTGATCTTGCCGCAGAACTCATCCATTTCCGCGAGCGGCTGGCGCTCGCCGTTGATGAAGCTGTTGGTCTTCGGAAACTGCTTGTCCTCGATACAGACACCCGCGACACCGCGTTGCTCCAGCTTGCGCACGAGACGGCGCACGTTGTTGAAGTTGCCGTAGCCAGTGTCGCCGTCGAGCAGGATCGGCAGATCGCTCGCATCGGCCATGAATTCGAGCGTGTCGACCACCTGGGTCCAGCTCGCTTCGTTGTTGTCACGCACGCCGTATTGCGCCGAGATGGCGAGGCCCGACGCCCAGATGCCGCGAAAGCCCGCTTCACGCACGATGCGGGCCGACAGGCCGTTGTGGGCTTCCATCAGGAATTCGAGCTCGTTGCCCACCAGCATCTGGCGCAAGCGTGCGCTGCGCGAAGCGGTCAGGAATTGGGGATCTCTTGCATTCATCGTGTGACTCCTACAGTCCTCTGAAGGCGCGGCTGGATTTCATTGCCGGCACGCGCCACATCGTTGGGAAAACCGGTTTCGATCCACAGCGCGCAGATGGCGTCCGCGATATCGAAGGGGAATGGCCTGGGTGACCGCCTGAACAACGGCTTTCGGGCGGCAGACCGTGCAACGCCTCTTCATGCTGCATGTTCGAGCGGCCGCTGGAGGCGCAGGCCGAGCCCCGCGGCAAGAATAATGGCTCGCATGAGTTTTCCGGCATGAAAGGAAATCGGGTTTAAAAGAATGGGCAAAAAAGCCCGCGTCCCATCCGCTTTTTTATTCGCCACGATCAATCGCCTGCTGACGATATAACGCGATGTCTCGCGAACTGAAAGTGGCGACTATAAACGAAATAAAACGGCGCTGTCTTCCGGCTGCGAGCCTTATGGCAATTGATGGAGTTGCGGTGAAAATTGTGTAATTTTTATATGCATCATGTGGCATATTCTGGCGATATTAGTCGAATAAAACCGCGCATGATTAAACCGGATTTCGATTATCCAGCTTCAGCGGGTATTCGAAGAGTTTAATGTCGCGTAGTGCGCAAAACTGCATTTCACCTCGCGGGATAGTCCCGATATTTGTCTGCTTATTACGGGTTTCCCCTTCCTGCGCCGCACCACACGCGATGCCGTAAACGCGAGCATGGCATCGCCTCTCTGTCCGCTTTGTCCGCTTTGCCAGCCTCTCAATCCAGCCTGCTCCGACCGACGGAAGACGCGTACACCATGCAGAAGATGACCCTCAATAAAAAGCTCGGCTCGATGATCGCCGTACTCTGGATCGGTCTGATCCTGATCGGCGCGTTCGGCGCGATCCAGAATCGCGAGTCGATGATTACCGACCGCCGCGACCAGTTGACGTCTCTCGTCCAGCAGGCCAACAGCATCGTCAATCATTACTACACCCTTTCGCAGCAGCACACGATCACCGAAGACGAAGCCAAAAAGCAGGCGCTCGCCACCGTCGCCGCGATGCGTTATGGCACGGACGGTTATCTGTCGATCAACGATTCGCAGCCCGTGATGCTGATGCATCCGATCAAGCCGGAACTGGTCGGCAAGAATCTCGGCCAGTTCGCCGACCCGGCGGGCAACCATCTGTTCCTCGACATCGTCAAGGCCGGCGGTTCCGCCCAGGGCGGCTTCGTCGACTATCTGTGGTCGAAGCCCGGCAGCCAGGCACCGGTCGCGAAGACGAGCTACGTGTTTCGCTTCGCGCCGTGGGACTGGTTCATCGTGACCGGCATGTATATGGACGACGTGCAGTCCGCGTTCTACGTGAACCTGCTGCGCTGGATGCTGATCACGGCCGTGCTCGGCGGTGTCGCGACAATCGTGATGATGCTCGTGCTGCGCAGCGTGCGGCGCACGCTCGGCGGCGACCTGGAAGTGGCCGTCGAAGCCGCGCAGCGCATGGCGCACGGCGATCTCGCGACGACCGTGCCGGTGCTCAGCCATAAAGACCACAGCAGCCTGCTGTTCGCGCTGCATACGATGCAGAACGGTCTCGTCGAGACGGTTTCGCGCGTGCGCACCGGTACCGACAACATCAACGTCGGCGCAACGGAAATCGCCGCCGGCAACACCGACCTCTCGCAGCGCACCGAAGAACAGGCCGCCGCGCTCGTGCAGACCGCGTCGAGCATGGACGAGATGACGGCCAACGTGAAGCACAACGCCGACAACGCGATGCAGGCCGCGGAACTGGCCGGCCAGGCAGCGGATGTCGCGAAGCGCGGCAGCAAGGTCGTCGAGGATGTGGTGCGCACGATGGGCGAGATCACCAGCAGCTCGCGGCAGATCGGCGACATCATCGGCGTGATCGACGGCATCGCGTTCCAGACCAACATCCTCGCGCTGAACGCAGCCGTCGAGGCAGCACGCGCCGGCGAACAGGGACGCGGCTTCGCCGTCGTGGCCGCCGAAGTGCGCAGCCTCGCGCAGCGCTCGGCCACGGCCGCGAAGGAAATCAAGGCGCTGATCGAAACGTCGACGGATACGGTGAAAGAAGGCGCGTCGCTCGTGACGAACGCCGGCTCGACGATGACGGAGATCGTGCAGTCGGTGCGTCGCGTGAACGAGATTCTCGAGGAAATCAGTAACGCGTCGCGCGAGCAGAGCGCGGGCATCGAGCAGGTCAATCGCGCGGTGGGTGAAATGGATCAGGTGACGCAACAGAACGCCGCGCTCGTGGAGGAGGCTGCAGCCGCCGCGCATTCGCTGAAGGATCAGGTCGGCGCGTTGCGCGAAGCGATCGCGAGCTTCTCGCTGCCGGCCTGAGCGCAGGGCAGGATAAAAAAGAAGGCGCCCGGAGATCGGCAGCGCCTCGCAAACACGCCGCGTCGGGGACGACGCAGTGATAGAACGAATCGCCCGGCCGGGCTTTTAAAGCAGATTACGGCCGGGCATTTTTTTTTTGCGGAGCCGCTTTCCAGGCGCCGCTTCTTCCGGGACGGCGTTCGCCGGTCCCACCCTTTTCCGCATCGTGCTGACATCGATATTACGATCTCATTACAATCGGTGCGATGAACTCAAAGCACACTCCGCCGCGCCGCGATCCGCATGCGGGCACACCGCAGAATCCGCTCCTCGCCTCGCGTCTGCCGATGTGGCGCTCGAAGCTGGTCCTCCTGATCATCTTCGTGGCGTTTGCCTCGCTGGTGGGGCGCGCGTTCTGGATTCAGGTCGCGAACCAGGACTTCTATATCGAGCAGGGGCAAAAGCGCTATCAGCGCACGATCGAACTCGACGCCACGCGCGGGCGTATCGTCGACCGGCATGGCGCGATGCTCGCCGTAAGTCTCGCGACCTTCGAGATCTGGGCCACGCCGCGGCTCATCAAGGAGGCCGCATTCGCGCCGCTCGCGAAGCTGATCGACATACCGGTTCCCGAGCTGCGGCGACGTCTCACCGCCGACCGGCAGTTCGTGCTGCTCAAGCGCCAGGTCGACGTCGATACCGCCGAAAAGATCGACCGGCTCGGACTTGCGGGCCTGATGCAGATCGCCGACACGAAGCGCTTCTATCCCGAAGGCGAATCGGCGGCGCACGTGGTGGGCTTCACGGACATCGAGGACAAGGGCCAGGAAGGTATCGAACTCTCCGCCGACGCGTGGCTGAGCGGCGCACCGGGCGAGCGCGAAGTGATCCGCGACCGGCTTGGCCGCGTGGTGTCCGAGACACGGCCGCTCGTACCGGCGCAGAACGGCGCGACAGTCCAGCTGACGATCGACCGGCGCATCCAGCAACTCGCCTACGCGCAGTTGCGCGCGGCCGTCGAAAAACACGGCGCGCAGGCCGGCAGCGTCGTCGTGCTCGACGCGCGCAACGGCGAAGTGCTCGCGCTCGCGAACTGGCCCACGTTCGACCCGAACGACCGCACGCGCCTGACCGGCCGGCAGTTGCGCAACCGCGCGGTCGTCGACACGTTCGAGCCGGGTTCGACGATCAAGCCGCTCGTCGTCGCGTTATCGATCGATGAAGGCAAGGTGCGCCCGCAAACGCTCATCGATACGGCGCCAGGCAGTTACCGGATCGGGCCGAACGTGATTCACGACACGTCCGATCACGGCCGGATGACGGTTGCCGAGGCGGTACAGAAGTCGAGCAACATCGCGCTCGCGAAACTCGCGCTGAACCTGCCGGCGGAAACGATCTGGACGAAGTACCAGGAATACGGGCTTGGCCAGCCGCCCGCACTGACGTTTCCCGGCGTCGCGGCGGGCAAGGTGCGGCCCTACAAACGCTGGCGGCCCATCGAGCAGGCGACGATGGCATACGGCTACGGGCTCTCCGCGTCGCTTCTGCAGATCGCGCAGGTCTATACCGCCTATGCGGGCGACGGCACGCTGCATCCGGCCACGCTGCTGCTCGATCACGCGCAGCCTGGCATCGACGCCGCGCCGCGCAGCCCGGGCCATCGCGTGACGAAGCCCGCGACGGCGGCGTCGATCCGTTCGATGCTGGAAATGGCGACGGGGCCGGGGGGCACCGGCCGCGCGGCGGCAATCGAAGGCTATCGGGTGGGCGGCAAGACCGGCACGGCGCGCAAGCAGGTCGGCGCGAGTTACGCGAAGAACCGCTATCGCGCGCTCTTTGTCGGGATGGCGCCGATGAGCGATCCACGGCTGATCGTCGCCGTCATGATCGACGATCCGGCTGGCCGTGCGTTTTATGGCGGCACCGTGGCAGGTCCGGTGTTTTCGTCGGTGACCGGTGGCGCGCTGCAACTGCTCGGTGTGCCGCCTGATGCGTAATGTGTGCCGCGTTCCTCTGGCTTAACGCACAGGCGCATCCAGCGTATTGCCGGGGAGCGCCCGCACGCGATTGCGCCCATTGCGCTTGGCGAGATACATCGCGCGGTCGGCTTCGTCGATCAGCGTTACGCCAAGCGTCGACGGATCGTCGCGGCGTTTGCTGGTGCGCGCCGACACGCCGATCGACACCGTCAGTCCGATTCGTGTGCCGCTGTCGTCGAGCAGCTCGAGCGTCGATACCGCCTGACGCACACGCTCGGCCACGACCATCGCATCTTTCAGATCGCCTTGCAGCAACGCGGCGAACTCTTCCCCGCCGTAACGCGCGAGTGTGTCGCCGAGCCGCACCTGTTGCCGCACGCAGGCGGCGACGAGCACGAGCGCGCGGTCGCCCGTCGGATGACCGTGCCCGTCGTTGATCTGCTTGAAGCCATCGATGTCGATGAAAAGACACGCGACCGGCAGCGCGTAGCGTGCAGCGCGCGTGGTTTCCTCGCGCAGGCGCTCGTCGAAATAGCGGCGGTTCGCGAGACCCGTCAGCGGATCTGTCATGCCGAGCTGCTTGAGCCGCTCGCGGTGCGCGACGTTATCGAGGCTTGCGTTGACGATCGTCGCGAAGCGTTCGAGGATGTCGGTCGCCATGCCTTCCGCAAAGCGCCCTGCGTTGTCGCTACCAAGGCAAAGGTAGCCCATCGGGCGGCCGGCGGTCGTGAGCGGCAATACGATCGCGCTGGCGGCGGACGTCTGGCCCTCGAAGAACGCGTTGCGTGCCGTTTCGCCCATTTCCCGCGCCTTGCCGAGCCACGGGCGACCGCCCTGACACAGTTGCGCACCCGCCTCGCCGATATGGCGCGCGGTTTTCAGCTGATGGCTGGCAGGACGGTACGGCGCTTCCGGAGAAAGCAGTTCATGCAGCATCGGCGCGCGGTCGTCTAGCCAGAGCAGGACGCCTGTCAGCGTGAATTCGCGCGGCAGACGGGTGAACAGCGTGTCGAGGAAAGACCGGAAGTCCTGCGCGCCGATCAGATGCAGCTCCACGTCCTGGAAGCGGCGAAGCGTGCGCTCGTTGTGCTGAACGGTGTCGATCAGCGCGCGAAGGCGATCGGAAAGCGGCGTTTGGGCGAGATTCGTCACGTTATCGGTTGGGCGGGCAGGGCGAGGCATGCACATCGGCCTCATCTGTAATGTTATCGGCCGATTTTTCTGGGGCTTGAGCCCTTTTGCGGCGGGAATGGGGGTAAACGGGTTGGCGATCCGGCGGGATACCGGCTTCCTTCATGATCCGGATTGAACGATATCTTCGCTCGCATCTAGCCGAATTACCGGTGCGGGGAACAACGCTAAAAGCGTATGGAACAGTAGAAGTTCGATGAAAAAAACCGTGCTTTATGTGGGGAATCTTGCGCTGACCGTCATCGGCGCATTTTTTCTCGTGCGACTTTTCCTGACGCTACCGTTCAACATGCCGGACGCTGTCGACGAGTTCCTTCGCGCCATGCTGCATATTTTCGGTCAAGATGAAATGGCGAACCCCGACGATATGGAAGTTCTTTCGGTCCTTCTCTATTTCTGCATCGCGCTGATCATCGTCGGGTTTGCCGTGTCCGGATTGAATATTCTGTTCAGGCGGCGTTGTGCGACGTGGCGCGGTTATCGCCAGAACTGACCGGTTGGCGTCGTGTCCCTCCGGTCAGGTTGTGTAACGCTCGACGTTGAAGGACATGCAAGGAAGCAATTTGCTTTGCGCCCTTCTTTTGCCTTTCGTAACTAGACCAGCTTGCGAGGCGGCGAATACTCCGACTCCGAATATACGTTCCGCCAGTCCGCTCCATCAATCCGCCGTCCCCCTTCCATTACCATCAGATTCTCCCCGGCATCCGGGAAGGATCTGAGCGCCTTGCCGTCCAGGCGGTCAACCGAGAAGCTATCAAGCACGTATCCGCCGGGAGACTTCTCGACGAGGGCGTAAATCAAAACTGGCACGCCTTCGTCGATGCCAATCAACTCCCGACGAAGTGTAATGATGTCGAATTCATCTGCCTCAAAAACGTGGGCGACACGCTTTGCGAAGAAGCAGGATGGGTCGACGTCGCACACAACCAGAGTACTGGTCTGGGTCTTCCACTCCGTCGCAAGAGCGCCATATAACGGCTCATTGATCGAGAGCAGAAACTCCAGGAGTCGGCGCTCGTGTAAAGTCAGTTGTCGTTGCACTGCGATCCCCATTTTCATCATTGCGGTCTGATCGATCCAACACGGATTTCGGTAGACGACAGTCTATACGCGGAATATTCAATAGTCCGCCCGCCTACGTTAACGTAGAAAGACTTCCCCTGACCCACGCTTAGACTGCCGCCGCTATCGGCGAGATCTTGCTTTACTGCGCTCATTACTGCGTCACGCGAGATGCCTTGCCGGTCAAGATAACGGAAAGTATGCGATATCTGGTTTGCGTTAGCTCCCCAATTAACCGTCGATGTGTCGGCGATCGCTGATTGACAACTTTCACCACCCTTGCCAAATATCGTTGTGCCCCACGAGACAGCACCAGCGGCCCATCGTACGGGTGGAATAAAACACTCGACGCACACAGGCTCGATCCCAGGTTCTCGCGGTCCACGCAGCGATATGCCAGCTCCGAGCCGACCTTGTGCTGGGCCCGCGGGGACAACACTATCCTCGTAATTCCATAGCCATGAATCGATTTCCGCACTGCCCAGATCGGACGTGGTGCCACCATTGCTTTGAACCGTGCCCGTACGAGAAACGATGTGCCCATCCGGTGAATATCCGTAGTCAACCGTCAGCCTTCGCGAAACGAACCCGTTGAGCGCAGTTGCCTGCTCAACGTAAATGAATTGACTAATCCGCCCGCGCACGTCGTAAACCGGATTCACAATAAAACCGGGACCACTGAGCTGTATTGGACGGTTCGTCTGGTCACGCACGCCGACGCCCCACACCTGCATCGTCATCCTGTCGACCAGAAAACGCTTGTTACCGCTGGGATCGTATGTCTGTTCCCATTCGCCCTGCTTCACGCCGTTGACCGTGGCTAAGACGTAAATCAGCCGGTTATGCGAGTCATATTCCATCCCTGTAGCGCGCAACTGCCCGCCAGATTTCGCATCGAATTCGCTGGCGCCTGTCGGATCGTCGGTGGTCTGTTCACCCACGCCCGCCAGATTTCCGCGGCTGTCGTAGACGAACGACGTAATCATGCCAGGCGCGGCAACCATTGACAGTCTCAGACTGTTCGCATCGGCGTAGCGTACCGATGTGGTTGCGGTACCGAACGAGCCGCGTCGAACTTGCCGGATGGGACGGTTTGCGCTGTCGTAGCTGTAGCCGGTGTTCGTCCCGTCTGCCGCGGTATTGGAGAGCAGGTTGCCCGATATGTACCAACTCATGCCGGTGGTCGCGCCAGTCGACCCCACGCTGCCGGTCGGACGGTGCCCTCCCGCCAGCAGCGAAAAATTCAGTGCTGTATTGCCTCGACTATCGGTAACCGTGGTCGACCCGCTCCCATATGCAAACTGTGCGTTCTGCGTCGAGTCAGGATGAGTGACCGCAGTCGCGCGCCCATTTCCGTCATAGCTCCACGTTGCGATCCGCGAGCCAGTTTCATCGATAAGCCCGGTCAGCACGCCGGGGAAATTACGATTCTCATAGACGTAACGCCGGACGTTGCCGTCCGGCCACGTCACGGAAGTCAGATTGTTATTGGCGTCGTAACCGTATCGGGTGACCGCACCCGTCGAATCGGTAACCTGCGAGATACGCGATTTCGAATCCCAGACAATGCTGAGTGAACGGTCCAGATAAGCGATGCCATCGGGACTGTGCAAAGTAACGGTGGTTAAGAGCCCTTTTGTCGGCGCGACCGAGGTCGGCGTGTTTGCGTCGCTATACGTAAGGGCCGTAACCCATCCTTGACGCGTCGCAACCGACGCCAGTACGCCTTGCGCCGAATAGGTTTCAATGACCTCGGTGGTCCGGTCCGCAATGATCCACGAAGAACCGTTGTCCGTTAGCGTCAGCGAAGGCCGGCCCGCAGCAACCCAAACACCGCTTACCTTGCTGAACGCAACCCGGTCTCCGTCATCGCGGTACGCCGTGATTCTGGGCGGACTGCTGCGGGCATAGTACGTATCCAGCTGCTGCTGCCAGTTGTGCGTCCAGTCCGCGCCTAAACCAGTGCTCGGCGGTGCAAGTGGCGCCGAGCGATACGTACGCGTGAACGTCAGTGGCGCGTCACCACCGCCAATGAAATCCGTTTCAGTTAGCGTGACCGATCCGGTACCTGGATAAACGGGATCCGCGACAGGACAAGTTGATTCCGGTTGAACCGGTGCAGGAGAATTGCAGAAACTCCAGATTAGATCTATGTTATTCAGGCACGTGTAACCGCCCATCCCCCCGGGTGAACCAGCCGCCGCCTTAAGGGCACACGACATTCCGGTTCCGGGGATCGCGCCAGACTGTGCATATCCCGCGAGGCAGTCTCCGTCGCCGCCCGCCGCATGCGACGATGCTGCTCCGAATAGAAGCGTGCATATAGCAAGCGCACACGCGAAGCGCGAAATCAGCGGTGGCTGAAACACTCTGATACCCATCAAACCTCCTGCCTGTTATGTGTAGTGGGCTCCTTGTAAGGAGCCGTTCAACCATAACGAGGCATTCAGTAGACAGGCGTCCGAAAAATCGCAAAGCTGCAATCGAACTTGCTGAAGACAGGTTCTTTCGTCAGTAACGACAACGGGCACTGCAACCTGAAAGTCGCAGTTTCAACATGCGCCCGTTGCCGACGATCAGCGAAATCGACGCGCATCGTTTACCGGTCTTGTGCGATCGCCGTGCTGGAGCCCGACTTGCGACTTGCCTTACCGCCGGTTCGATCCCGACACCACATCGATCCACACAGCCAGCACCAGAATTCCGCCCTTGACGATCATCTGCCAGTAAGCGTCGACGTCGAGCATCGACATGCCGTTATCGAGGCTCGCCATCACCAGCGCGCCGATCAGTGCGCCGTAGACCGTGCCGGAGCCGCCGCGCATCGACGTGCCGCCGATAAAGCACGCCGCGATCGCGTCGAGTTCGCCCATCGTTCCCGCCGAGGGCGAGCCGGCCGCGAGCCGCGCCGTGTTGACGATGCCGCCGAACGCGCACATCAGCCCCATCAGCGCGAAGATCGCAAGCTTCACGCGATCCGTGTTGACGCCTGACAGCCGCGTCGCTTCAAGATTCGAACCAACCGCGTAGATGCGACGACCGAACACGGTCTGCGTTGCGATCCACGTGAAAACGGCCAGCAGCGCGAGCAGCAGCAACACCGGCACCGGAATGCCGCCGTAGCGGTCGAGCGTGGCGACAAACGCGAACAGGATCACGCCCGCGCCCACGATCTTCGCGACGTCCTGCCAGACCGGCACGACCGGCAGTTCATAGCGCTGCCGGTTGCGGCGCTGGCGCACCGTCAGCAGCGCGAGCAGCGCAAAGATCACGACGGCGAGCGTATCGCCCGCGATTCGCGGCAGATAGCCCTGGCCGATGAACACGAGGCCATCGGAGACGGGCGCGATGGTCGAACCGCCGGTGATCCCAAGCAGAATGCCGCGATATGCAAGCATGCCACCAAGGCCGACGATGAACGAAGGCACACGCCGGTATGTCGACCACCAGCCGTTGAACATGCCGACCAGCACGCCGAGCAGCATCACGACGGGCACGGTCACGGCAAGCGGCCAGTGACGGTTCACGTCGAGAATCGCCGCGACACCGCCCAGCAATCCAAGCAGCGACCCCACCGACAGATCGATCTCGCCCGCGATGATGACGAACACCATGCCGCAGGCCAGCATGCCGGTGATCGACATCTGTCGCAGCAGGTTCGACAGGTTGCGCGGCGTGACGAACGCGCCATGCGTCAGGAACGAGAAGAAAATCCAGATCGCCGTGACTGCGAGCAGCAGCGCGAGAATCTTGTAGCGTGCGAACAGTTGCTGGAAACGCTGTCCGCTGCCGTACGAGGCGGACGAAGCCGCGTCGCCGGGGCCTTGGGAAGTGACGTCGGGAGTCATGCGGCACTCGCTCCGGTTTGAGTCATGGAAGAATTCACTGGGTTCAGTGCGGCCGTCAAAATGTGTTCTTGCGTAAGCGTCTGGCCGTCGTTGATGAAGTCGCCGCGCAACTCGCCTTCGCCGATCACGATGACGCGGTCGCTGATGCCGAGCACTTCCGGCAACTCCGACGAAACCATCACGATCGCCATGCCGCGCTGCGCGAGTTGAAAGATCAGCTTGTAGATCTCGTACTTCGCGCCTACATCGACGCCGCGTGTCGGCTCATCGAGAATCAGCACCTTCGGATTCGTCAGCAGCATCTTCGTGAGTACGGCCTTTTGCTGGTTGCCGCCCGAGAGGCTCGCAATCGACAGCATCGGATGCGCGGCGCGAATCGACAGCCGTCGTATTTCCGTGTGGATGGTATCGAGTTCGGCGGCGGCGTCGATGCGGCCGCCTTTGGCAAAGCGTTGCAGCACCGCAAGCGTGATGTTGTGCCCGACACCCAGCTGCGGCACGATGCCGTGACGCTTGCGATCCTCCGGCACCATCGCAATGCCGGCGCGGATTGCATCGACCGGCGCGCGAATCCTGAGCGGCGCGCCTTCGAGCATCACGCTCGCCGTGCAGGTGCCCGGATAGGCGCCAAACACCGCCTGCATCAGTTCGGTGCGCCCTGCACCGACCAGTCCCGCCACGCCGAGAATTTCACCGCGCCGTAGCGTGAACGATACGTCGTCGACGCGTTTCCGGCGTGGATTCGTGACGTCGTAACACGTCACGTTGCGCGCTTCGAAAATGACGTCGCCGATTTCGTGTGGCTCGCGCGGAAACAGGTTCCTGATTTCGCGCCCCACCATCATCGCGATGATGCGTTCAGTGGTCAGCCCGTGCATCGGGCCGGTCGACACATGCCGGCCATCGCGGATGACCGTGATGGTGTCGCACACCGCTTCGACTTCGTCGAGCTTGTGCGAGATGTAGACGCACGCCACGCCGCGCTTCTTCAGATCGCGTACGATGTTGAGCAGGATGCGCGTTTCCGTTTCCGTCAACGAAGACGACGGTTCGTCGAGAATCAGCAGCTTCGCGCGCTTGTTCAGCGCCTTGGCGATTTCGATGAGCTGCTGGTGACCGCCGCCATAGTTCATCACCGGCTGCGCGACGTTGATGCCGGTAATATCCAGCTCGCGCAGCAATTCATCGGCGCGACGGTACATCGCCGCGTAGTTCATGCGCCCGCCGGGCAACGTGATCTCGTTGCCGAGAAAAATGTTCTCGGCCACCGAAAGCTCCGGCACCAGCATCAGTTCCTGGTGAATGATGACGATGCCCGCGCGTTCCGTATCGCGCACGTTCGCCGCCTTGAGCGGCTTACCTTCCCAGAGAATCTCGCCGTCCCAGGTGCCGTGCGGATACACGCCGGAAAGCACTTTCATCAGCGTCGACTTGCCTGCGCCGTTTTCGCCGCACAGGCCGACACACTCGCCCGGTGAGACGGCGAGGTCGATGCCATCCAGCGCCTTGACGCCGGAAAACGATTTGACGATGCCGCGCATCGTCAGCAATGGTTGCGCCATTCGCGTCTGCCTCGTTGCAAAGTGCGCGGCTTCGTTCATCCTTAGCCCTGGCTTTATCTTCAGCTAACGGAATGATGAGAAGCCGCGCACGTCTTACGTCTTATTGGCTCGCGAGTTGCGACTGGGTGTAGAAGCCGTCCTTCACGACGATGTCCACGTTGCTCTTCGTGAGGAGCGTCGGTTGCAGCAGCACTGTGTCGACCTTCTTCTTGCCGTTGTCGTATTGCGCGTTAAACGCCGGCTTCGTGCCCTTCGCCAGATCCACGGCAAGCTTTGCGGCTTCGCCCGCAATCAGCTTGAGCGGCTTGTAGACCGTCATGGTCTGCGTGCCGGCAATCAGGCGCTTCACGGCCGCGAGGTCGGCGTCCTGGCCCGACACCGGCACCTTGCCCGCCATCTTCTGCGCGGCCAGTGCCTGGATCGCGCCACCGGCGGTGCCGTCGTTCGATGCCACGATCGCGTCGATCTTGTTGTTGTTCGCGGTGAGTGCGTCTTCGGTGATGCGAAGCGCGGTCGAGGCGCTCCACTCCGGCACCCACTGCTGCCCGACGATCTTGATGTCGCCGCGATCGATTGCCGGCTTGAGGATCTTCAGCTGGCCTTCGCGCAGCATCTTGGCGTTGTTGTCGGTCGGTGCGCCGCCAAGCAGGAAGTAGTTGCCCTTGGGCTGTGCGTTGAATACGCCCTGGGCCTGCAATTCGCCTACTTTCTCGTTGTCGAACGAGATGTACGCGTCGACGTCGGCGTCGAGAATCAGGCGGTCATACGAGATGACCTTGATGCCTGCCTTCTTCGCTTCGGCCACCACGTTGCCAAGCGTCTTCGAATTGAACGGCACGATGACGATCACATCGACGCCACGCGAGATCAGGTTTTCGATCTGCGCGATCTGGCGTTCCTCGCTGGCATCGGCCGATTGCACCGACACCGTGGCACCGAGCTTCTGCGCGGCGGCAACAAAATAGTCGCGGTCGCGCGACCAGCGCTCGACGCGCAGATCGTCGATACAGAAGCCGATTTCAGGATGATCCTTGCTCGCGTGCGCGAGCGGCGCGACGACGGACAGGCTGGCTACCATCGCTCCGCACAGGAGCGTGCCCAGCAGGGAACGGCGTGTTTTGAATTTCATGTCTCACTCCTCGTTATGGTCGTTTCATGCTGCATCAAAAGGCCACGCGTCAAGACTGCGCAGCCGGGCAAATGACAACAAAGGCACTACCTTTTTCGCGGCGCGGCTGCACTGGCCGCGACCATCGGTCCGCTTCCGCCCGTCCGTCAGGGATGGGCCGCAAACACGGGTTCGAGCGCGCGATACAGCGCCTGAAAGGTGGGACGGCGCGCGTCGCGGTACCACGCGTGGCGCGTCGCATCTGGCTCCCGCACCGCCATGACTTCGGGCGTCGGACACACTGCTTCGAGCGATGCAGACGGCTCGACCGCCAGATGCGCGAGGCGTGCGGCGCCAAGCGCGGGGCCCACCTCGCCGCCCGATCGCAACGTCAGCGGACGGCCGGCAATGTCGGCCAGCATCTGCGTCCAGTAAGCGCTGCGTGAACCGCCGCCGATTACGGTGATTTCCTCGGGCACGAGGCCCGCCGCATGCAGCGCGTCCATGCCGTCGAGCAGCGCGAAGCCGACGCCTTCCAGCGTCGCATTGGCGAGATCTGCGCGTGTCGTCTCAGGCGTCATGCCGTAGAACACGCCTTTAGCGTTCACGTTGTTGTGCGGCGTGCGCTCGCCGGTCAGATACGGAAGGAACCACGTGCTCCGGCTGCCTGCATTCGCTTCGGCATCGGCGAGCAGCGCGGGCACGTCCGCATATCCAGTGAGACGTGCGCAAAAGTCGATACAGCCGGCCGCGTTCAGCATCACCGACATCAGGTGCCACGTCTGCGGCAATGCATGACAGAAGCTGTGCACCGCCGAAGCGGGATTCGCGAGAAAGCCATCGGACACGGCGAAGTAAACACCGGATGTGCCGAGCGAAAGCATCGCCTGCCCAGGCTTGACGATGCCGACACCGACGGCGCCCGCTGCGTTGTCGCCACCACCCGCGACAACCGGAATTTCCTTCAAGCCCCACTCGCGTGCGAGTTCCGGCTTAAGCGTTCCGGTAATACGATTGCCTTCAAAGACCCTGGGCATCTGCGCGCGCATCAAGCCGCATGCGCCAAGCAACGCGTCGCTATAGTCGCGCTTTGCGACGTCGAGCCATAGCGTGCCGGCTGCATCGGACGGATCGGTTGCGAAATCGCCGGTTAACCGGAAACGCAGATAGTCCTTAGGCAACAGTACCTGCGCGATACGCGCAAAGACATCCGGTTCGTGCTTGCGGATCCACAACAGCTTGGGCGCGGTAAACCCCGGCATCGCAAGATTCCCGGCAACGGCATGCAATTGCGGTACGGCCGCTTCCAGCTCGACACATTCCACGTCCGAGCGTCCGTCGTTCCACAGGATCGCCGGGCGCAGCACGTCGCCTTTCGCGTCGAGCAACGTCGCGCCGTGCATCTGGCCGGTGAGACCGATCGCCTCGATACGCGTGGCGTCGATGCCTTCCACACGGACCTGCGCGAGCAGGTCGCCGATTGCCGCTGTCGTGGCGTGCCACCAGTCTTCGGGCGACTGCTCCGACCAGCGCGGGTGCGGGCGGCTGACGGACAGTGCATGTCCGGCCGTGCAGCGCACGCGTGAGTCGCGATCGAGCAGCACCGCCTTGACGCCCGACGTGCCGAGGTCAATACCGATGAACATTGTCTCCATCCTTTTTTTGCGCAAGTGTGCGCCTTGCCGACCCGTCATCCATTGCGAAATTGACGGGTGGCGCTAACGTTTTTTTAGCGGCGCGAGAAGCGCCTTTACCGCGGCCTAGCGTTGCGCGTAAATAGCCCGGTTCACGATGTTCTCGAGCTGCTCCTGCTGGCCGCTGACGTGCTGCGGGTTCACGCCGCGCGCCAGTGCATCGGTGGCGAGGGTCGACAGCGAATAGCCGCCCGACAGGATCTTGCGTCCGAACTCAGTATCCCAGCCTGCGTAACGCTGCTGGCGAAACTTCTCCAGACGGTCGTTCTCGACGAGCACCGCGGCACGCTCCAGCGCCACCGCGAGTACATCGATCGCGCCTACGTGGCCGTAGAACAGGTCTTCCGCATCGACGCTCTGGCGTCGCACCTTCGCGTCGAAATTCATGCCGCCGGTCGTGAAGCCGCCGTGACGCAGGATTTCATAGAGCGCGAGCGTCATTTCCTCGACGCTATTCGGGAACTGGTCGGTGTCCCAGCCGTTTTGCGGATCGCCGCGATTCGCATCGAGGCTGCCGAAGATACCCAGTGCAAATGCAGTCGCGATCTCATGATGGAACGAGTGGCCCGCAAGCGTCGCGTGATTGGCTTCGATGTTCACGCGAATTTCGTCCTGCAGACCGTATTGACGCAGAAAGCCGTGCACGGTTGCGACGTCGTAGTCGTACTGGTGCTTCGTCGGCTCCTGCGGTTTCGGTTCGATCAGCAGCGCACCCTTGAAACCGATGCGATGCTTGTGCTCGATCACCATGTTCAGGAAGCGCGCAAACTGGTCCCGCTCGCGAACGAGGTCCGTGTTGAGCAGCGTGTCGTAGCCTTCGCGGCCGCCCCACAGTACATAGTTGTCGCCGCCCAGCTTGAGCGTCGCGTCCAGCGCGTGGCATACCTGGGTCGCGGCATAGGCGAACACCTCGGGATTCGGGCTCGTCGCGGCACCCGCCGCATAACGCGGATGCGAGAACAGGTTCGCCGTGCCCCACAGCAGTTTCATGCCGGTATCCTGCTGCTTGCGCGCGAGATAGTCGGTCATGCGCGAGAAGTTCTCGATGTAATGCTTGAGGCTCGTGCCTTCAGGAGCAACGTCTGTGTCATGGAACGTGTAGTACGGCACGCCCAGTTTCGTGAAAAACGCGAAGGCTTCATCCGCTTTTTGCTGCGCACGCTCCATCGCGTCGCCCGGTTGCTGCCAGGGGCGCTTGAACGCGCCCTGGCCGAAAATGTCGGCGCCCGGCCAGACGAAGGTGTGCCAGTAGCAGACGGCAATCCGCAAATGCTCTTCCATGGTCTTGCCCAGCACCTCTTTCTTGCGGTCGTAAAACCGGTAAGCAAGGGGATTGTCCGATTGCGAGCCTTCGTATTGCACTGCGGGAACGTGTTCGAAAAAGGACATGTCGTCTCCTGATGTCATGTTGCGCTGCAACCGGGTTTTCCCGCAGTATCGGTGATCCGGTGCGGGTGGTTGATGCAGGTTGACGCCATGCTGCCAGTGGGCGGCACGCCCCGGCAATTGCGAAATTGCGCAGCCTGTGTAATGTTTCTCGCGGGCAATCGCAATCGGTCGCCCTGGCGCGGGTTTCCCGGCCTAAAATAACCGCACACTTAAAACCGGCGCGAGCGAGGTTGCCACGCCCAACCGCAATAACTTGCATGGGACCAGAGTAAGACGCTAAAGCGTCAACTCTGGCCGACAAGAGACAATGAATGGTTCGCGCGTGTCCACACGCCGCACGCCATCCAAGCGATGACCCGAGCCCAGACACCGCCAAAAACACACCGCATCGCGCTCCTGTTCAATGCGAACAAGGTGTACGACCGCGAGATCATCACGGGTATCGGCAATTACCTGCTGTCGACGCGCGTCGCGTGGGACCTGTTCCTCGAAGAAGATTTTCGCTGCCGGCTGGAAGGCATCGAACGGTTCGACGGCGACGGCATCATCGCGGATTTCGACGATCCCGCAGTATGCGAAGCGCTTGGCGACTGCGCACTGCCGGTTGTCGCGGTCGGTTCATCGTATGAAGACGCGTCGCAGTATCCGCCTGGTCTTCCCTACATCGCGACCGACAACCCCAAGCTCGTTTCGCTCGCATTCACGCATCTGATCGGCGCCGGGTTGCAGCGCTTCGCGTTTTACAGCCTGCCGGAAGCGCCGGAGAACCGCTGGGCACAGCAGCGCGAACTCGCGTTCACGCATCTGCTCAATACGGAGGGGCTCGACGTCGAGATCTATCGCGGTCTGCCCACCAGCGCGCCTGGCTGGAACCAGGCAAGCGGGCAACTGGCCGCGTGGCTCAGGGATCTGCCGAAACCCATCGGCATCATCGCCGTGACGGACGCACGGGCACGGCAGCTTCTGCAGGCGTGTTTGATGGCGGGCGTCTCGGTGCCGGAAGAAGTCGCGATCATCGGCATCGACAACGACCCGTTGACGCGCACGCTTACTCGCATTCCGCTTTCCTCGGTGATTCAGGGCACCGAGGAAATGGGCCGCACCGCCGCGCACCTTTTGCATCAGATGCTGCACGGCGCGCGTTTTCCGGGGCGGCGTATTCTCGTGCCGCCCGTCGGCATCAACGTGCTCGAATCGACAAAGCATCAGCCGCTTTCAAGCCCGTATGTGATGCGGGCGCGGCACTTTATCCGGCAATACGCGTGTCAGGGTATTCGCACCGAACAGGTTGCGGATTACGTCGGCGTGTCGCGCTCTTCGCTCGAGGAATATTTTCGCCGCGAACTGCAGTGCACCGTGCATCAGGAAATTTTGCGCCATAAACTGGATGCCGCCAAAACCATGCTTGCAAAGCGCGATGCCTCGAGTGCGGAAGTCGCGATCCGCTGTGGATTTACGTCGCTGCAATACATGTACGCGGTTTTTCGTCGTGAACTCGGCTGCACGCCGCGCGAGTATCAGGAACGCGCGACGTCGTCGGCTGCGCCGGGTTGATTCTTTCACCTCCCCACTTTCGCCGACATGATCACTCTCGCTCACCTTTCCTCCGCCGCCTGGGGCACGCTCGCAAGCGGCGACCCGGTGCGCATCTTCACGCTGCGCAACGCGCACGGCATGAAGGTCGCCATCAGCGATCTCGGCGCGACGCTCGTGTCGTGGCACGCGCCCGACCGCGCGGGACGTCTCGACGATATCCTGCTCGGTCACGACACGCCTGCCGAATACTTCTCGGCCACGACGTATATGGGCGCGCTTGTCGGCCGCTGGGCGAACCGCATCGCGCATGCGCGCTTCACGCTCGACGGCATCGATTACGCGCTCGACCGCAACGACGGACCGAACCTGCTGCACGGTGGCGCAGCCGGATTTCACCGGGCAATGTGGGATGCGGACGAAGATAACGGCGCGCTCGTGATGCGGCTCGAATCCGCGGAAGGCGACGCGGGTTTTCCGGGCAACGTGACGGTCCAGGTGCGCTACACGCTCGACGACGACGGCACGCTCGGCATCGATTACGAAGCCGTGTCCGATGCGCCCACTCCGCTCAACCTCACGAGTCACCCATATTTCAACCTGACGGGCCAGCCCGACACCGACATTCGCGGTCACGTGATGACGATCGAAGCCGACGAATTCCTCGAAGTCGACACGGAACTGATTCCGTCCGGTCGCGCGGAAGTGGCCGGCAACGCGTTCGATTTCCGGCAAAGCGCGCCGGTCGGCGCACGGCTCGACTGGCCGCATGTGCAACTGGCGCGCGCCGGCGGCTTCGATCATTGCTACGTGCTGCGCGACGTGCCTGCACCCGATACCGCCCTGCGCCCGGTCCGGCACGTGGCACGCGCGTACGAACCCGCGAGCGGCCGCGCGCTCACGGTATCCACCAACGAACGTGGCCTGCAGTTCTACACGGGAAACTTTCTGGAAGGCACCGTGGGCCGCAACGGTACCGTGTACCGCAAGCACGCGGGGCTCTGTCTCGAAGCGGGTGGATTCCCGAACCAGATCAACATGGAAGAACGCGAGCGCGAACAGGTGATCCTGCGGCCTGGCGAAGTCTATCGCCAGCTCACGCGCTACAACGTGGGCGTCGCAACGTAACGGGCTGCGGTGGTGCGCTTGATCACACGCCGTCAAACGACGCCAGCGCGCACGCGTTCAGCGATGTTGCGTCGCGACCCGCAGGCCTAGCGAAATGAAGATCGTGCCGATGATCTTGCCCTGCCAGCGGCTGAGCCACGACAGGCGCTTTACCAGCCGGCCGAGCGGGCGGATGGTCAACACGATCGCCGTCGTATAGGCCGCGCTCAGGCCGACGAAAATCAGCCCGAGCACGCTGAACTGCGCGAACGTCGAACCGTGTTCCGGACGCACGAACTGCGGCAGAAACGCGAGGAAGAAGAGCGCGGTCTTCGGGTTCAGCACTTCGGCGGGAATCGCCTGGAAGAACGCGCGTGACGGCGTGACGGCGGTCATCTTCGGCCGGGCCGCTTCCGGCAGCGCCGGGTCTGAGGGCTTTTCCATCAGCGCACGCACGCCGAGATACACGAGGTACGCGGCGCCCACGAGCTTGACGACGTTGAACGCCAGCGCCGACGTCATCAGCAGCGCGGACAGTCCAACCGAAGCACACAGCGTATGAATGAAGTCGCCGCTTGCAATGCCGAGCCCGGTGAGAATGCCTGTCTTGCGGCCGCCCTGCACGGTGCGCGTCAGCACCAGCAGTACAGCCGGCCCCGGAATCAGGAACAGGCCAAGCACGACGGCTACGAACGTGCTGAGGGTCGTCAGATCGAACATGGTGCCTCCTTCCGGAATGACGCTTTACGCGTGTTTACGGGCATTTATACGCGACGTGAGCCGGCTCTGCGCGCGGCGGTGGATTCAGGCCGCGCGCAACCGCGCTTAATATACCCGGACTGTGCAAAGCGCGCAGAACGCCATCGCGAAGCGTTCACTTCACGCTCAATCCATCGCCGCGTGCGCAATCGCGCCGGGCTGTGCCGTCGCCGGACGGATCAGCAGGATCAGCGGCACGACAAGCAGTGTCGCGACGAACATCAGCTTGAAGTCGTTCAGATACGCGATCATCGACGCCTGCTGGTTGATCACCTGGTCGAGCACCGCCATGTTGAGGTTCGAGCCCTCCTGAAGCATCGGCCGGATCGCGGGGTTGAACACCGTCACGTTGGCTGCAAGGCCCGCATGCGCGATCTGCGTGTTGCGCGTCACCAGCGTCTGCACGATCGAAATGCCAATACTACTGCCGATATTGCGCGCGAGGCTGTAGGTTGCGGTGCCGTCCGCGCGCAGGTTGGGCACGAGTGTGGAAAACGCCAATGTACTTAGCGGCACGAACACGAGGCCGAGACCAAAGCCCTGAATCACGCCCGGCCAGACGATGTCGGACGCCGACAGCACGATCGTGTAATTCATCATCTGCCACAACGCGAACGCCGAAATCAGGAAACCGGCAAGAAGAAGCACCCGCGCATCCACGCGCTTGAGCAGCCGCCCCGCGATCAACATCGCGACCATCGTGCCAAAGCCGCTCGGCGCGGTGACGAGACCCGTCGTCGCGACGGGATAGTTCATCAGGTTCTGCAACATCGGCGGCAGCAGCGCACGCGTCGCGTACATCACCGCGCCGATCACGAAGATGAAACACGTGCCCGTGGCGAAATTGCGATCCTTCAGCAGTTCATAGCGGAAGAACGACTTCGCGCCCGCGGTTGCGGTGTGTATGAGAAAGAACGCGAACGCGAGTACGGCCAGCAGCGCCTCGATACGGATTTCCAGCGAGCCGAACCAGTCGAGCTGCTCGCCTCGATCGAGCATTGCCTGCAACGCGCCGATGGCGAGACTCAAGGTGGCGAAGCCGAACACGTCGAATTTCGCGTCGTGTTTTGCCGGACGCGAAGGCAGGAACGTCAGAACGCCGAAGAGCGCGAATGCGCCGATCGGCACGTTGATGAAGAACACCCAGCGCCAGTTGTAGCTGTCCGTGAGCCAGCCGCCGAGCGTCGGGCCGAGAATCGGGCCCACCATCACGCCCATGCCCCACACCGCCATCGCCTGGCCCTGCTTTTCGCGTGGATTGATGTCCAGCAGGATCGACTGCGACAGCGGCACCAGCGAAGCGCCAAAAATACCCTGCAGCAGACGCGACGCGACGATCTGCGTCAGCGTTTCCGAAAGCCCGCACAACGCCGAGGCGACCGTGAACCCCCCAATCGCGAGCGCGAGCAGCCGCTTCACGCTCAGGCGGTCCGACAGCCAGCCGGTCAGCGGCGTGGCGATGGCCGCCGCGACGATATATGACGTCAGCACCCACGTGATCTCGTCCTGCGATGCGGACAGCGTGCCCTGCATGTGCGGCAGCGCCACGTTCGCGATCGTGCTGTCGAGCGTCTGGATGAGCGTCGCGAGCATGATCGAGACGGTGATCATGGGCCGGTTGAGCGAAACGCCCGCGCCGTCCGGCTGTGTTTCAGATGACATGAGGGGGGGTCACGAGATAGCGTCTTATATAGTAAGCATGCTTATTATATAGATCGTCTCCCGCTGCGCAATCGGTAAAGACAATAACCGCGCGCGCTGCTTTCATCCCGCAAGCCTTCGTATAATTGGCCGATGAAAACCCCATTTGAACAGCGCTTCGGCTTTCTGGTGTCGGACGTCGGACGCCTGTGTGGCAAGCGTTTCGACGATCTCGCGAAGTCGTCGCTCGATCTCACGCGCGCGCAGTGCCGCGCGCTCGCCTACCTGTCGTACTACGGCGACGTCAACCAGGCGCGCCTCGCCGATCTGCTCGAAGTGGCGCCGATTTCCGCGGGCCGCCTGCTCGAACGCATGGCGGAAGGCGGCTGGATCGAGCGTTCGACGAACCCGCAGGATCGCCGCGAACGACAGATCCATATGACAAAAAAAGCGGAGCAGACGCTCGGCCGCGCCCGCATCGTAGGGGACGAAGTCGCGGCCGAGGCGCTCAACGGCTTTAGCGAGGAAGAAACGCAGCAGCTGATATCGCTGCTGCAGAGGGTGCGCAACAACCTGAATACGGTGGTCGATAGTTGAGTGGGGCTTTACAGATGCCGACGCCCCGTATCACGCCAGGATGCCGGATATTGGCACGATTGCAGCACGACCGGCTCGACATGCCGGTTGCGCTGCAATCGTGCCTCCAGCTAAAAGCTTACGTAAGCGAGGTGTCCGCTAAACGGAACGACGCACGCCAGCCCAGTTGCTCGCGTGCCTTCGTGCTATCGATGTCGCCTTCGGGTTCAGCGATATTGAACACACCTTCGCTATCGACCTGAAGGACAAGCAGCGCGGCGTGCGCGGCGGCATCCACGTGCACGCGGGGCGTGGCAGGCGGTGCATCAAAGCCGGTGCCGGGACCATAGAAACGCCCATAGCGCAGCACGGTTCCACGAATATCCGGGGTGCGCAGCGTGAGTTCCTCAAGCGCGACGATGCCGCCGACAGTCGTCGCCGAAGGCGACTGTGGATCGAGATCCAGTGGCGCGGTTTCAGTGAGCGGCACAGCACCGTGGGCGTAAAACCACGCAACGCTTTGCGAAATCATCCGGTGACACCCGGCTTCCAGCGCGGCATTCACGAGATTGCGCGTGCCCTTCGTGCGGATCGCCGCGTTACGCACCACGGCTTCGGGCATACGCGTCTTGTCGAGGCCGGGCGGCAGGTCCGTCAACTGATGCACGACGGCGTCCGGCTGCACTTTCGCCACTTCGGCGCGCAACGCGTCTGCGTCGAATACATCGACGATCACGGGCATCGCCCCGTTCGCTTCGATCGACGCGGCCTTTCGCGCATCACGCGTCGTGCCGAATACCGCGTAACCCGCTTTCACGAGCAACGGCGTCAAGCGCGCGCCGATCGCACCGGCCGCTCCCGCCAGAAAAATCCTTTCCTGTGCCACGTCCCGACCCTCCTGAAGTGATCATCATCGCGAACCCGTCATCGACGGGGTAAGGGAAATTCTAACGTTTTAGCGACGATGGCTCCTCAGCGAACCCGAACCCGACGTCGAATGACACACTGACGTTCCCGTTCCAGTGCAGCGACGGTTCGCTTCTATCCACGTGCCCGGCTGATTTGCTCTACTTCGACGATGCATGCCGCGCCCCGCGGCATCGCCTGTAGCCTGAATGGAGCGTGCATGTCTTCCGATCCCCGTCCCGATCAACTGGTGCTGACCGTCGCGTGTCCGAGCGCGGCGGGCCAGGTCGCCGCCGTCGTCGGCTTTCTCGACCGGCATCATTGCTATATCGACGAGCTCACTGTTTTCGACGACGACCTCAGCGAGCGCTTCTTCGTGCGCTGCGTGTTTCATGGCGTGGATCGCAACGAAACGCTGCAGCTGCAGGCACTGCAACGCGAGTTCACACCGATCGCCGGGCACTTCCAGATGACATGGGCGATGCACGACGTCGGCACGCGGCCGAAGGTGCTGATCATGGTGTCGAAACTCGAACACTGTCTTGCCGATCTGCTGTTCCGCTGGCGCATGGGCGAACTGAAGATGGATATCGTCGGCATCGGTTCGAATCATCGCGACCTCGAGCCGCTCGCGCTGCAGCACGGCCTGCCCTTCCATCATCTGCCGGTCAGCGCCGCGACGAAGCCGCAACAGGAAGCGCGCCTGCTCGATCTGTTCGAGACGTCCGGCGCGGAACTGATGATCCTTGCGCGCTATATGCAGATTCTCTCGGGCGAAACGAGCCGCGCACTCGCCGCGCGTGCAATCAACATCCATCATTCGTTTCTGCCCGGCTTCAAGGGCGCAAAGCCGTATCACCAGGCGCATACGCGCGGCGTCAAACTGATCGGCGCGACCGCGCATTTCGTCACCGACGATCTCGACGAAGGTCCGATCATCGAACAGGTGGTTGAACGCGTCGATCATTCGTACAGCCCGGAGCGGCTGCTCGCCACCGGCCGCGACGTCGAATGCATCACGCTGGCACGCGCGGTGAAGGCGTTTATCGAGCGGCGTGTGTTCATCAACGGCGATCGCACCGTCGTGCTGCAATAAGCGAAAACGCCGCTTTTTCAGCGGCGTTTTCTCTTTCTCCAGTGACGTTGCCGCGATGCAGTGCGGATTCAACCGGTCAGTGCAGCGCGTGCGTCACTTCACCCAGCTATCCACCCGATCGCTGTGCGCGCTGATCCACGCATCCGCGGCGGCGGTCGGCTTCTCGCCGCTCTGGGTCGCCAGCATCACGCTGTCGATCTCGCCCGGTTTCCACTGGAACTTCTTGAGAAACGCGACGACTGACGGCGCCTTCTTCTCGAGTTCCGGATTCACGACGCTATCCACATGTTCCGCTTCACCGAACACTTTCTTCGGGTCGTCGAGGAATTTCAGCTTGTACTTCGCGAACATCCAGTGCGGCTTCCAGCCCGTCACGATGATCGGCTTGTTAGCGGCTTCCGAGCGCGCCAGTTCAGCGGTCATCGCGCTGCCCGAACTGGGCATCAACTGATAGTCGAGCTTGTAGGCCTTGATCGCTTCGCTGGTTTTCTCCATCACGCCCGCACCGGCATCGATGCCGACAATGCGTGAGCCGAACTCCGCCTTCTTCGCTTCCAGATCGCCGAGCGTATTCACGTCTGCGTTTTCCGGCACGATCAAACCGATTTTCGCGTCGTTGAAGTTCGTGCCCAGGTCGATCACCTTATCCTTGAAGTTGTTCCAGTACGCGCCGTGCGTGACCGGCAGCCACGCGGACAGCGTCGCGTCGAGGTCGCCGCGCGCCACGCCCTGCCACATCACACCGGCCGCGACCGGCACGAGTTGTACCTGGTAGCCAAGGCGCTTCTCGATCACGCGCGCGGCCACGTTCGTGGTCGCCACGCTATCGTCCCAGCCTTCCACATAGCCGATCTTGATGGTCGGCTTCGTATCCGCCGACACGCTCACGCTGCTCGCCGCCAGCGCCGCGCTCATCGCGCTCAACACCAGTATCTTTTTGATCAGTCTCATCGCCGTTCTCCCGTTTACCATCCAGACAACCATTGAGCATTCAGCATCGCCAGCCAGAATTGCCAGGTAGCGCCGATTTCCGACATCCAGTTGTCCGCAAGCGACCTGCAACGCCCGCGAACAGCAAATGCACCGTGTTCGCGTCTTACTTGTCGACGACCAGATCGCTCAGCGGCTTGCTGCAGCACAGCAGCACCATGCCCTGATCGATTTCGCGCTGACGAATGCCGCCCGCGTGCTTCATCGCGACCTCGCCCGACACGAGCTTGACCTTGCAGGTACCGCACATGCCCTGCGTGCACGACGACGGCAGACGCACGCCGGCTTTTTTTGCCGCATCGAGCACATGCTGTCCGCTGGCGCACTCGATCTCGCGATTGCTTTTAGCGAAGCTGACCTTGAATCTGACGTCCGTCTCGACCGGTGCCGGCCCGGGCGCGAACCCGGCTGACTGCTCCCGCGCGTCGACAGAAGCGGACACCGTCTGCAACGCCTCGGCCACGTGCGCGTCCGTCGATTGCGTGAGCGCTTCACTGACTATTTCACTGACCGTTTCGAACGAGAAGCTTTCCTCGTGATAATGCACGCGGTCGAAGCCCCCCTCCTTCAGCAGATTGCGCACCGCCTGCATATACGGCGCCGGCCCGCAGGTGAAGATTTCCCGCTCCAGAAAATCCGGCGCGATCAGCTTGAGCAGCGGTAACGTCAGAAAACCGGTGACACCTGGCCAGTTCGTGCGCGCGCCCACCCGTTCGCAAACGAAAGCCGTGCGGAAATTCGCCTGATTCGATGCGATCAGATCGAGTTCGCGCGCGAAAATGATGTCGTCCGGCGTACGGGCGCTGTGCACGAACACAATATCGCTGTCTTCGCCGAGCTCGTGATGCGCGCGGCTCATCGACATCAAGGGTGTGATACCCGAGCCCGCCGAAAGATACAGATACTTGCGCGCCGGATGCCGCGCGCAGGTGAATTCGCCGGACGGCCCCAGCACGCGCACCTGCATGCCAACGTGCAGATTGTCGTGTAGCCAGTTCGACACCTTGCCGCCCGGCACCCGCTTCGTCGTGATCGAAATGGTGTGCGGGCGGGTAGGCGGCGACGAGATCGTATAGCAGCGGTTCACCGGCTCGCCATCGATCTCCAGTTCGAGCGTAATGAACTGCCCCGGTTCGAAAACGAACGCCCGCCCGGACGGCGCACGAAAGAAGAAGCTCTTTACATCATGCGTTTCCTGCCGGACCTGGCAGCACACCAGCGTGTCGTCGGTATCGCTGTCCCAGCGCGCCGGCAACGTCTCCCAGAACCGCGGCTGCGTGACGCGGCTCTGAGCCGCATCGGGATGGGGCTGAAATGCGGCCTGATCGCGCATCATTGTTTTCTCCGGCACCTGGTTGCGGCGTCACGCTCAGCGCTTGAATGACACGATTTTTTCATCGTCCGAAACCGGCATTTCGCCGGCATCCGTGGTGTGCGGCGCATTGCTGTAATCCGCCATGCGGCCGATGTACCACGCGCAGAATTTCTCGACGAGTCCTTCGGTGAACGGCGAGTACGGGCCCGGCTCATACGCGCTGCTGTTCGCGCCACGCTGCGAATACTCGACGAGCGTGCGGTCCTGGTCGTTGGTCGCGCGCCATACGGCTGTCAGGTTGTCCACGTCGTAATCGATGCCTTCGCGCGCGTCCTTGTGCACAAGCCATTTGGTGCGTACCAGTGTTTTTCCGGCCGACAGCGGAATCGCCGAGAAGCTGACGATATGGTCGCTCATGAAGTGATGCCACGAATTCGGCTGGGTCCAGAACGACAGCCCGCCGAGGTCGGCCTGCTCGAAACCGCCGAGCAGTTTCTTCGACGCCACGCGCGCATCCAGGGTTTGCGATTCGCCGTCGCGATCGAGCGGCAAACGTTGCGCGCGAAAGCCGCTGACAAGATCGTCGAGCCGGTCGATTTCCGCCGACGGCAGCTTCATCGCTTCCCATTGCGCGGTGCGGCGCGCCACGGTCGCTTCAAAAGCGGCCATGCCTTCTTCATTGGCAGGCGTGCGCTGATAACCGAACCCGTATTCGTACAGGGAAACAGTCAGCTCGGGATGGTTCGCGACGCAGTGATAGCACTCGCGATTGTTCTCCATCGTCAGCTTCCAGTTGCCTTCCTCGATGATGTCGATCGACGCCGCGATCTTGCAGTTCGCCAGTTCGTGCGGCAACAGATACGGCTCCATCGCGGCGCGCATCACCGCGAAATCCGCGGGCGGCGTGTCGGCGAGGCAGATGAAAATCAGCCCGGCGAGGTTCTCGACGTGCACCGTCTTCAGACTATGTTTGCAGCGGTCGAACTGATCGCCCATGTGTTCGGCGAACATCAGGTCGCCGGTCAGGCTGTAGGTCCAGCTGTGGTACGGGCACACGATATTGCCGAGCGAACCGCTGCCGGCATTGCACAGCCGCGCGCCGCGATGGCGGCACACGTTGTGGAACGCGCGCACCTGCATGTCGTCGTCGCGCACGATCAGGATCGAATCGTTGCCGATTTCGACCGTGACGTAATCGCCCGGCTCCGGTACGTCCGGTTCGACTGCGACCTGAATCCAGTGTTGCCGGAAGATCGCGTCGAGATCGAGCGCGAAAATGTCCTCGCTCGTATAGAACGGCGCTTCCAGCGTATGGCCTCTTTTGCGGCGTTCGATCATCGCGCGAACGTCTGCGGAAACTTTCATTGTGTGCTCCGTTGCGTGTCTCGTCTGGCGCCGCGCCAGGCCCTCCTGGTCGCATGCTGGCCGGAACCGGAAATCAGTAATCCACGAGTTGATGCTCGCGCAAATACGCGAGGATCACTTGTGCTTTTTCGACGGAACTCCCTTCAATTACGACGTTGCCGCCGCGGCTTTCCGTCGTGGTCGCCGAAAGCATGCGGGCGTGACCGGAGCGTTTTTCGGCGGCGGCGAGGCGCACGGGCCTGGCGGTGGCCGGGCGGATGGTCCAGGCGAGGTGGTCAGCATGGGTTACGGCCTGCACCGGAACCGCGCGGATCGTGCCTTCGCGCAGGCGTGCGTACGCGTACGTCGGCGCGGCGTTTGCCATCGGATGCACGGCGATCAGCGCTGGCAGATCCACTTCCACCCGCCGGCGCAAACCCTTCGGCATGAACTGGCGGATCTCGGCGCAATCGTCGCGAATCGTCAGATCGACGGCCGCGCCGACCAGAGGAATCGCCAGCGCATTCGCGACGCGATACGGCAGCATGCCGCTGTCGAACGCGCCTTCGGCACGAGTGCCGGTCAGCACCAGGTCGTAGCCCTTCAGGCGCGTGGCGAGCGGCGGCGCCGCATCGGTTTGCCATTGCGGTATCGACGACAGGTCAAGCACTTCGACGCTGCGCGCGCCCAGCGCGAGATATTCGCTTAACGCGGGATTCGACGGGTCGCCGGCATGCAGCACGTCGAGCGTCGCGGCGTGCTGTTTCGCGAGCGACAGCGCGAGGCTCAGCGCGGTTGCGTCGTTGCGGCTGTAGCGCGCCGTGCCGCTCACCGGATGGCGTCCCACTGAGACCAGTACCGCGATTTTCATACGAGCGATCCTTCTGCAACGGCGGCGGAATTCAACAGCGCGGCGCCCGTGCCGCTCGCGCTGCGCGCGGCAGCCGCTGCCTCCGTCAGTGCCGCGATGGTTTCGCGCGCGTCGGCGATCACGGTCAGGTCCGCGCGTCTGGCGATCGGTGCGCTGGCGTCGAGATTGACGGCAATCACGTGCCGGCAATCCTTGATGCCCTGCAGATGCTGCACCGCGCCGGAAATACCGAACGCGATATAGACGCTCGCCTCGACAGTCTTGCCGGTCGCGCCGATCTGCTTGTCGCGTGTGAACTTGCCGTCGTCCACGGCGACGCGGCTTGCGCCGATCGCGGCGCCCAGCGTGCTCGCCAGATGCTCGAACGCGACGACATCGCTCACGCCATTGCCCGCCGACACGATGAAATCCGCTTCTTCCAGCGCGAGTCCGGCAGCGTCGGTCTCCTCGATGCCGAGATCGCGCACCACGCCTCTGGACGACACGGGGGGCTCGCCGTCGAAGCGCCACACCACGCGTTCACCCGCACCGATAAACGGCAATTTCGGATCGACCGCGTTCGGCGCGAGCAGAACGACTTCGGGCAACCCGCGCGAGGCGAATGCACGTTGTGCCTGCACGTAAGTCGCGACATGCGTCGCGTCGATCTCGACGACATGCGTCGCGACGTTTGCATCGACGGCAGCCGCATAACGACGACCCAGATCGCCGTCGCCGGTTGCGTTGTCAGGCATGAAAACATGCGCTGGCGCATAGGCCGCAATGCACGCGGCCAGTGCGTTCAATTCGTCGACTGGCGCAAACCGGCGGCGGTCGAACATCGACAGCTCGATCAGCTTGTCGGCGCCGGACGCAGCCGCGTCGCCGGTAAACTCACCGAATATCAGCAACACAATTTCGGTTTGTGCGTCCGCGATCAGCGCCGCGGCGGCCAGCGTCTGGCGTGCGTGATCATCGAGCGCGCCACGGTCGGCATGCGCGGCGACCAGCATCGCGCGCTGCGGCGTGGCCGTGGTGCGACGCGGCTTCGGCAGCTCACGATGTGCGGAACCAGGCGCAAAAAATCCGGCCAGATCCGCGGCACCGGCAACGCCTGCCGTGATGCGTTTGAGCCCTTCCGCCGTGATCGTGAACGGCCGGCGCGGATCGATTCGCTTGAGATTGTTCATCGCGTTACTCTAGTGCCGCTGCAACCAGTTCGGCGACGTCGAGCACTTCCGGACGCGGGCCGACCACGCCTTCGAGCATCGCCGTGCAATTCGGGCAAGCCACCGCGACGATGTCGGCGCCGACCGCGCGCGCGTCGTCGATACGGATGTCGGGAATGCGTTTCTTGCCGGGAATATCGGTCAACGGGGCACCACCACCACCACCGCAGCAACGCCCACGCATACCGTTGCGCTCCATTTCCACCACCTCGATGCCGATGGATTTCAGCAGGCGTCGCGGCGCTTTCGTTTCACCGTTATAGCGACCCAGATAGCACGGATCGTGATACGTGATCCTGCGGTCCGCGAATGCGGCGACCGCGCGCACCGACAGCTTGCCGCTGGCAACCAGCTCCTCGATCAGCGCCGTGTGATGCTGCACTTCGTAGAAACCGCCAGGCGCGCGATATTCATTACGCAGACTGTGCAGCACATGCGGGTCGGCGGTCACGATCTTGCGGAACGCGTACCGCGACAGCGTGTCGATCAGCTTGTGTGCGAGCTGCTGGAACGTGGCTTCGTCGCCGAGCCGCCGCGCGGTGTCGCCGGTATCGGTTTCGACACCGCCGAGCACCGCATAGTCGATGCCCGCGCGGTTCAGCACCTTCACCAGCGCGCGCAGCGTGCGCTGATAACGCATGTCGAACGCGCCTTCACCGGCAATCAGCAGCACGTCCACCGGGCGCCCGGGCTGCGCGACCTGCACCTGCAGATCGACGGCCCAGTCGTAACGCGCGCCGATGTCGTAGCCGTTCGCGCTGCCGGTCTCGCGCAGGTTCGCGAGCGTGATGGGCCCTTTGCCCGGCACGTTGCCTTCGACCAGCGTCTGGTTGCGCCGCATATCCACGATCGCGTCGACGTGCTCGATCAACATCGGGCACTCCTGCACGCAGGCGCGGCAGGTCGTGCACGACCACAGCGTATCCGCTTCGATGAGGCTCGAAACCAGCAGCTTGCCCGGCGCGCCGCCGTGCTGGCCGAGCGGAATGCCGGGCGTCGGGCTGCCCGCGTATGCGGCGTCCGTGCCGCCCACCATTCCGGTGACGAGGTCCTGGATCAGCTTCTTCGGATTGAGCGGCTGACCGGCGGCGAACGCGGGACACGCGGCTTCACACTTGCCGCACTGTACGCACGCATCGAAGCTCAGCAACTGGTTCCAGCGAAACTCAACCGGCTTGCCGACACCGTATTCCTTTGCATCGAGCAGCGGCGCCTTCAGCGCGGTCGGCGGCACGACGTCGTTATCGTTGCACCCGGTAAAACGCTCCTGACGCGGATGAAACGCGAGATGCAGGAGCCCGGCGAGCGCATGCTTCATCGGGCCTCCGCGCGCGGCGCCGAAGGTCATCGTGAAAGCGCCCACGCCGATCAGCAACGCGACGATCACCGCGAGCGCACCCGACATCGCGGCCGCCGGCAGCGCGATAAAAAGCGCGAGACCCAGCGCGAACGACCCGAGCAGCAGCGGCAAATGATCCCACGGTCCGCGCGAGAGCCGTGCCGGCGCCGCCTTCGCGCCATGCCGCCGGCGCCAGACGAACACCGCGCCCACCAGCATCACGAGCGCCGCGAGCAAGATCAGCCTGTCGAGCCACGGCGAATAGATCGCGAGCCCGTAGTTGACGAACACCAGCGCCATCGCGAGGATCGCGCCGCCCGCGGTCGCCATGTGCGTCTTCGCGATGTACGGATCGCGTGCAACCACATGATGCAGGTCCACGAAATAGCGCTTTGGAATCGCAAGCAGATTCGCCCAGCCGTAGGCGCCCGCTGCCGTCGCACGGCCCGCGCGCCAGTAAGCGGCGCGTCTGGCCAGCGCGAACGCGAGACCGGCCACCGACAGCCACAGCAGGGCGGTGATGACAAACACGGGGCTCATCGTCAGAAATCCTTGCAAAGGCGCAGCGCGTCGTAGATCGCGCCGTGAATGTTGTGCATCGAAATGCAGTCGCCAACGCGAAACAGCAGAAAGCGGCCGTTACCGGTTTCCTCGCTCAGCGAAGGCTGGGGTTCGGAGGCGAACAGCTTGTGCACGTCCACCTGGCCGCGATTGACCGACTCCGGCTTGAGCGCCCAGTACAACGCGTCGTTCGGCGTGCTGCCGTTTTCGATCACGACCTGATCGACCGCGCGCTCTTCCTGCTCTTCGGTGTACTCGTTGCGGATCACGGCGATTTTCTTGCCGTTCTCTTCGTAGACCTTGTCGAGCCAGTAGTTCGGCGTGTGAATCACGCCTTGCGCATAGAGACGGCGATAGAAGATCGGGAACGTGGTGCCGCCCACGTCATCGGCCACTTTCACATCGGGCGTGACGATCTCGACGTTCGAGCCGCGGCTCGACATGAAGTCGGCGACGCCCGCGCCGGCATGCGTGCTCACGCCGTCATAGACCAGCACGTTCCTGCCCGGCTCGACCTTGCCCGACAGCACATCCCACGAACTGACCGCGAGTCCCGCGTCAACGCCCCATGCTGCGACTTGCGACGTGAACGACGAACCGCCCGTCGCCAGCACGACGATGTCCGGCTTCCCGGCCATGATGTCAGCCTGACTGGCGGCGACGCCAAGACGACGGTCGACGCCAAGGCGCCTGGTTTCCATATCGAACCAGCGCACGATGCCCGCCATCTGCTCGCGCTGCGGCGCTTTCGCGGCCAGCATGATCTGGCCGCCGACGTAGTCGTTCTTCTCGAACAGCACCACGTCATGACCGCGCGACTTCGCCACGCGCGCCGCCTCGAGTCCCGCCGGACCCGCGCCGACCACGACCACCTTGCGCTTCGGCCCGCGCGTCTTCGCGATCACGTGCGGCATGGTGGCTTCGCGCGAGGTCGCCGCGTTCTGCACGCACAGCACATCCAGCCCGTTGTACTGCCTGTCGATGCAGTAATTCGCGCCGACGCACTGCTTGATTTCGTCTTCGCGGCCATCGCGGATCTTGATGACCATATGCGGATCGGCGATCTGCGCGCGCGTCATGCCGACCAGATCGACCATGCCGCTGGCGAGCAGACGTTCAGCCTGGCCCGCGTCGCGGATGCTCTGCGCGTGCATCACCGGCACCTTCACGACCGCCTTGATGCCGGCCGCGAGATGCACGAACGGCTCGGGCGGCAGCGCCATCGGCGGCATGCAGTTCGCCAGCGTGTTGTGCGTGTCCGCGCCGGAACCGATCACGCCGAGATAATCGATCAGGCCGGTTTCCGACATCGCCTGGGCGATCTCTTTCAATTGCTCGTGATCGAGCCCGTCTTCGTGGAATTCGTCGCCGCACATGCGCAGGCCGACGCAGAAATCCGCGCCTGCCGCTTCGCGCACCGCGTTCAGCACTTCGGTGCCGAAACGCAGACGGTTTTCGAGCGATCCGCCCCATTCGTCGGTGCGAAAATTCGTGCGTGGGCTCCAGAACTGATCGATCAGATGCTGGTGCGCGGCCGAGATTTCGATGCCGTCCATCCCCGCATCCTTGACGCGCTTCGCGGCGGCCGCGAAGTCGTCGATGATGCGGCGAATCTCTTCCACTTCGATGATCTTCGCGTTACCGCGGTGCACGGGCTCGCGCACGCCGGACGGCGACATCAGATGCGGCCAGTGCTCGCCGTGAAAGGCCGAACGGCGGCCCATATGCGTGGCCTGGATCATGATCTTCGCGCCGTGCCGGTGCATCGCCTCGGCGAGGCGCGCGAGCGGATCGATGATCCTGTCGGTCGACAGATTCACCGACTTCCACCAGCCCTGCGGACTGTCGATCGACACCGGGCTCGAGCCGCCGCACACCGCGAGGCCGACGCCGCCCTTCGCCTTCTCCTCGTAGTAGCGGATATAACGGTCGCCGGGCAAGCCGCCGGGTTCCGCATACACCTCCGCGTGCGCGGTGCTGACGATGCGGTTGCGCAAGGTCAGCTGGTTCAGCGTGAGAGGCTTGAAAAGGTTCGGGTAACGCATCGCGATCGACCTCGGAATAAACAGGCTTGTTGCGCTAGTACGCGCGCGTTTTCGTCTGCGGTTACGACGTCAGCGGCGACACTTCGAAGACGCAGTGATCGTGGCCTTCGGCCGCGCATTGCACTTCTTTCGAATATGACGGTGGACCCTTGCGTGCCGGATCCGGCGCCGTATCGTTGACCCAGTCCAGCGCGCCCGCGAACCAGCCGGCGAACATGTAGCAAAGCTTGCCCTCCTTGCCCGGCTGCGCGAGCACGAACGACGAGTGATGCAGTTCGATGCGCGCATGCGAGCTGGACGGATCGGCTTCGGCGATCCTGAAGAGACCCCAGCCGCGTTGCGACAGACGCTTCAGGTAGTGCTCGAACACCGCCATGCCGGCGATGCCGTGCTGCTTCGCTTCCTTGTCGCACCAGAAATACGCGGACCTGTAACCCGCCGTATACAGGATCCCGGCATACGTGTCGCGGCCGAGCGCTTCTTCAACAGCGGTATGGTTGTTCGTGAAGAAATGGCGCGGCACGTACAGCATCGGCAGCGCGTCGGTGGTCCAGACGCCGGTGTCCGGATCGACATCGATCGGCAGTTGAGGTTGCATGTGGAGACTCCGTTGTTGTGTGGGCGGTTTTGTGAGCGGGTGGAAATCAGACCTTCCACACTTCGCCGAACACCCGCACCCAGTTTTCGCCCATGATTTTCCTGATGCGGGTCTCGCTCCATCCGGCGCGCTCCATCGCGGCGGTCAGGTTCGGAAACTCGCCGATCGTGCGGATGCCTTCCGGATTCACCACCTTGCCGAAGTTCGTCAGCTGGCGATAACGGCCTTTGTCATGCGTGATCCAGTCGAAGAATTCGGTGCTGTAGCCCTGCGTGAAGTCCGTGCCGATGCCCACCTGATCCTCGCCGATCAGGTTCACCACGTATTCGATCGCCTCGATATAGTCTTCGACGGTCGCATCGGGGCCGCGCTTCAGGAACGGCGCGAACATCGTCACGCCGACAAAGCCGCCTGCGTCCGCGATCTCTTTCAGCTGTTCGTCGCTCTTGTTGCGCGGATGCTCTTTCAGGCCCGACGGGCAGCAATGGGAGTAGCACACCGGTTTGTTCGAAACGGCAATCGCTTCGGATGAGGTCTTGCCGCCCACATGCGACAGATCGACCATGATGCCGACGCGGTTCATCTCCTGAATCACTTCGCGGCCATAGCCCGAGAGGCCGCCGTCGCGTTCATAACAGCCCGTGCCCACCAGGTTCTGCGTGTTGTAGCAAAGCTGGACCACGTTCACGCCGAGGTCCTTGAACGCCTCGATATAGCCGAGGTTGTCCTCGAATGCGTGCGCGTTCTGGAAGCCGAAGATGATGCCGGTCTTGTTCTCTTTCTTCGCGCGATGGATATCGTCCGTGGTGCGCACGAGCGTCAGGATCTCGCCGTATTCGCGGATTTGCTGCTTCATTTCCGCGATGTTGTCGACGGTCTTCTGGAAGCTTTCCCAGACGGACACCGTGCAGTTCACTGCCGTCACGCCGCCCTTGCGCATATCCTCGAACACCGAACGCTCGAACTTCGAAATGTTCAGACCGTCGATGATGATGCTGTTGTCGTGCAGAGTGCTCATCGTGTGCTCCGGGCGTGCTCAGTAGATGGGAAAGCGTTCGCATAGCGCGAAAATCTCGCGGCGCACGCGTTGTTCGGTGGCGGCATGGCCTTCAGGGTGGTCGCGCAGCGCATCGAGCACTTCGACGATCAGGCGGCCCACGTCACGGAATTCAGCGACGCCGAAGCCGCGCGTCGTGCCAGCCGGCGTGCCGAGGCGAATGCCGGAGGTCACCGTCGGCTTCTCGGTATCGAAAGGAATGCCGTTCTTGTTGCAGGTGATGCCGGCGCGCTCCAGCGCCTGCTCGACCTGGTTGCCCTTGAGCCCCTTGGGCCGCAGGTCGACCAGCAGCAGGTGGTTGTCGGTGCCGCCCGTCACCAGATCGACGCCGCCCGCCTTCAGTACAGCGCCCAGCGCCTGCGCATTGGCGAGCACGTTGTCGATGTAGGTCGTGAAATCCGGTTGCAGCGCTTCGCCGAACGCGACCGCCTTGCCGGCGATCACATGCATCAGCGGGCCGCCCTGCAAGCCCGGAAACACCGCGGAATTGATCTTCTTCGCGATCTCTTCGTCATTCGTCAGCACAAAGCCGCCGCGCGGACCGCGCAAGGTCTTGTGCGTCGTCGACGTGACGACATGCGCATGCTCGACCGGATTCGGGTGACGGCCCGCCGCGATGATGCCCGCGATGTGCGCCATGTCCACCATCAGCTTCGCGCCGACGCTGTCGGCGATCGCACGCAGCCGCGCGAAATCGAGCGCACGCGGATAGGCCGAGAAGCCGGCGATCAGCAGCGCAGGTTGATGTTGCTGTGCGAGCGCCTCGATCTGCGCGTAATCGATCAGCATCGTCTCGCGGTTCACGCCGTACTGCACCGCGTTGAACCACTTGCCCGAGAGCGCCGGCTTTGCGCCGTGCGTGAGGTGGCCGCCCGCGTCGAGCGACATGCCGAGCACCGTGTCGCCCGGCTTCGCCAGCGCGAGCATTACGGCGCCGTTTGCCTGCGCGCCCGAATGCGGCTGCACGTTGGCGAATTTCGCGTTGAACAGTTGCCTGACCCGGTCGATCGCGAGCGATTCGATCACGTCGACGTATTCGCAACCGCCGTAGTAACGCTTGCCCGGATACCCTTCCGCATACTTGTTGGTCAGCACCGAGCCCTGCGCTTCGAGCACCGCCCGCGACACGATGTTTTCCGACGCGATCAGCTCGACTTGCGACTGCTGGCGCTCGAGCTCTTTCAAAATGGCGCCGCGTACCGTCGCATCGCGCGTCGGCAGCGATTCTTCAAAGAAGGGATTCGGGTTCGACATGGAAGGTCCGTGAGTTCAGGAAACAAGCCGTTGACGCGTGCCGGAAGACGCCTTGAAACGCTGCCGCAACCCGTCTGCATGGCTTCTATTCTTGACGTTCGGCTCGCGCGCCAATTTATGAATTCAGACGCGTTCTTTACCTTTTCCGCCATGCACGACCTTTTTCGACAAGTCGCTATCGGCGTCTCCGCAGCCGGTTTTCGAACGGCCGGGCCGATGTTGCACCGCAACTGACCGTCACGCGCGGTTCAGGTGCGCACCGGTGCGGCGGCAGCGCCGTCGTGGTGCTGCCTGCCCGACGTCACGGGCACGTTTCCACGCGAAAACAAGGGTTTAGCCTGATGGCACGGCAGTTGCCCTGGTCCTCAGAATCACAGGAGTCGCCACTTCCCCACGGCGACGCGACATTACAGATTCGAAGGAATCATTCCCCCCATGTCCACCGATCGCACGGCGTCGCTGTCGCATTTCGCATTCATGCCGGTGCCCAACTTCACGATGATCGCGTTCACCAACGCCATCGAAGTCCTGCGCATGGCGAACTATCTGACGGGGCAAACGCTTTATCGCTGGTCGATCGTGAGCCCCGAAGGCGGGCCGGTGATGGCGAGTAACGGGCTGTCGGTCGACACCGGGCCGGTCGAATGCGTCGGCCAGCCGGATATCGTGTTCGTGGTCGGCGGCATCGACGTGCAGCGCGCCACCACGCCCGCACACCTCTTTGCGTTGCGCCGCTTTGCCCGCATGGGCTGCGTGCTCGGCAGCCTGTGCACGGGCACGTATGCACTGGCGCGCGCCGGTTTGCTGGGCGGCTACGCGTGCGCGATTCACTGGGAGAACATGTCGGCGCTCAAGGAAGAGTTTCCCGACACGCGCTTTCTGAAAGAACTGTTCGTGATCGACCGCGATCGCGTCACCTGCACCGGCGGCGTCGCGCCGCTCGACATGATGCTGAACCTGATCGCGCCGCGCGTGGGCACCGCGCGGGTCACGCAGATCGCCGAGCAGTTCATCGTCGAACATGTGCGCGATACCAGCGCGCAGCAGAAGATGCCGCTGGTCGCGCGGCTCGGCTCGGCCAACAAGTCGCTCTTCGAAGTGATCGCGCTGATGGAGAACAACATCGAAGAGCCGCTGTCGCGCGAAGAACTCGCACGGCTCGCGGGCATGTCGCAACGGCAGTTGCAGCGCCTGTTCCGCGAGCATCTCGGGATGACGCCCACACATTACTATCTGACGCTGCGCCTGCGGCGCGCGCGTGAGTTGCTGTTGCAGACCGACATGTCGATCATGCACATCACGATGGCCTGCGGCTTCCAGTCGGCGTGCCACTTCTCGAAGAGCTATCGCGACGCCTTCGGCACCGCGCCGACGAGCGAGCGGCGCAAGCAGGCGCCATCGCTCGCCGCCGCGCCGGCGATGCTGGCCTGACACTGCTACGCGGAACGCGGGCCTGTCCAGCCTGAAAAAACGACGCGCGCGTTAAACGGTTTTCCGTTCAACGCGTGCGTGGTTTATCGAGTCGAGCAGGTTCGAATGAAAGCCAGAACCCGGCCAGAAGCAAAGCGCCTCTGCGTCAGGCCGCTTTCAGCAAACCGTGCGGATCGAGGACAAACTTCTTCGGTGCGCCTCCGTCGAACTGACGGTAGCCTTCCGGCGCGTCATCCAGCGACACGACCGTCACGTTCACGATGTCCGCGATCGGCAGACGGTCCCACAGGATCGCCTGCATCAGGTTATGGTTGTACTTCATCACCGGCGTCTGCCCCGTATGGAACGAGTGCGACTTGGCCCAGCCGAGTCCGAGGCGAATGCTGAGGCTGCCCTTGCGCGCGGCGGCATCGGCAGAACCCGGATCGTCCGTCACATAGAGCCCCGGAATGCCGATCGCGCCCGCGGCCCGGGTGATTTCCATCAGCGAATTGAGCACCGTGGCGGGCGCCTCTTCATGCTGGCCGCTGCTGCCGTGGCCGTGCGCCTCGAAGCCGACGCAGTCCACCGCGCAATCCACTTCGGGCCTGCCGAGAATCTGCTCGATCTGCTCGCCGAGCGTGGCGTCTCTCGACAGGTCGATGGTCTGGAAACCCATCTTGCGCGCATGCGCGAGCCGCGCTTCGTTCATGTCGCCGACGATCGTGCAGGCCGCGCCCAGCAGGCGCGCCGAAGCCGCCGCCGCCATCCCGACGGGGCCGGCGCCGGCAATGTAGACGGTCGCGCCGGGCTTCACGCCGGCCATCACCGCGCCGTGATAGCCGGTCGGCAGAATGTCGGACAGGCAGGTCAGATCGCGGATCTTCGACATCGCCTGCGCGCGGTCGGGGAATTTGAGCAGATTGAAGTCGGCGTACGGCACCATCACGTACTCGGCCTGGCCGCCGATCCAGCCGCCCATGTCCACGTAGCCATAAGCGCCGCCCGCGCGCGACGGATTCACGTTCAGGCATACACCGGTATGCTGGGCCTTGCAGGTCGGGCAACGACCGCACGCGACGTTGAACGGCACGGAGACGAGATCGCCGATTTTCAGGGTTTCCACGTCGCGGCCGGTTTCGATCACCTCACCGGTGATCTCGTGACCCAGCACGAGGCCGACTTCAGCCGTGGTGCGGCCGCGCACCATGTGCTGGTCGGAGCCGCAGATATTCGTGCTCACCACTTTCAGGATCACGCCGTGGCCGATTGCACGGCCACGCGGATCGACCATCTTCGGATAGTCGATCGACTGCACTTCCACCTTGCCCTGCCCGAGATACACGACGCCGCGATTGCTGCTCATTTGCCTGTCTCCATGTCTTGTGAGCGGCGCGCCGGTTCGAAGTCACGCGCCGTCTAACGAGCGTAACGCCCTCGCAAACAAAGGACATGACCCGAACGCGACACCCGTTTGGCCGGAACCGACATGCGCGGTGCAATCGCCCAGGCGCGCAGAGCCAAAAGCGGGCGCTACGGCCGCAGCCGTGCGCGCGCGGCGCCGGCAATGCGCGCGAGCGCCTGCGCGCTCAGCCGTGCGGCGATCTTGCGCACGTAGTCGTGATGTCGCGGCTGCAGTTCGGCGCCGAGTTGTTGCGCGAGCAGATAACGGATCAGCGCGATCCGCCGGTGCCGCAACACGATGCTCTGATCGAGCAACGCGAGCGCGGCGTGTGCATCGCCCTGATGGCACGCGCGCTCGGTGAGGCGCGCGGTGGCCAGACGTGTCGACGTCATGTCGGTCACAGACAGGAAAAGTGCGAAGCGAGCGATGCGGCGCGGCACCGCTCGCGGCGCATCACGACATCAGCGGGTCGGCCGCGTCGAGCATGATCTTCACGAAATAGTCCGCGAAGCTGCGGCGCACAACGATGTCGAAGCTATCCGGCCCGGTGGGCAACAGCGTGATCGACGCCTTGAAATAGTGGCTTTGCGCGCACTGTCCGACGGCGAACAACTGCGGATGCAGATCGAGCGGGCAGCCGCGCGCCAGCACGTCACGCGTACGCGTGCCGCTGATGTCGAGCACGGTATAGCCGCTGCCGATATCCGCCACCGACGCGAACAGGCCCGCAAACGCGGCGCCGAGTTTCGCCAGCAGCGGCGCGCTACGCGTGGCGTCGTGCGCCGTGGCCGAGCGTACCAGCCACTCGTCGGGGCCCAGCCACAGCACGTCGTAACCGTTGCCTTGCGCCGTCGTGTTGGGTTTTTCCGGCGGCCGGCAGCCGAGCACGCTTTCCACTGCGCGCATGAACGCGGCGTCGCGGGTATCGCCCCGCACGTTCACCAGTTCCAGAAACGGCCGCTCGCTCAGGCGAAACGCGGACGATGCCGTTGCCTGATGCTTCTTCAGCAACGCGTCCACGCCGACCAGCGGAGACTCCTGCCACACACCGGTTTGCCTGCCGACAGCGCGATCGACCATCGACGGTCTCCCTGTTGTTTCATTCCACATGTTGACGTGCTCCTTCGCTATCGTAGAACACCGAACTGGTGATGCTGGCCGCGATCTGCCTGCCGTTCGCAAGCGGAATCGTGACGGTTTCGCCGATCCTGTCGAGTCCGCCCTTCACTACCGCCATCGCAATCGAGCGCTTCAGGATCGGGCTGTAATAGCTCGACGTGACATGACCGAGCATCGGCGCGGTGTCGCCCTGGAAGGGACCGGCGACGATCTGCGAGCCTTCGGGGATCACGAACGACGGATCGTCCGGCAGCAGCCCGACCAGTTGCTTGCGCCCGGCCTTCGCGGTGTCGCTTCGTGTGAGCGAGCGCTTGCCGAGAAAGTCTTTCGACTTCGCGACAAGTCCGCCCATGCCGACATCGTACGGCGTCATCGAGCCATCCGTATCCTGACCGACGATGATGTAGCCCTTCTCGGCGCGCAGCACGTGCATGGTTTCGGTGCCGTACGGGGTGATGTCGAACTCCGCGCCGGCGGCCATCAGCGCTTCCCACACCGCGCGTCCGACGTTGGCCGGCACGTTCACCTCATAGGCGAGTTCGCCCGAGAAGCTGATCCGCATCACGCGCGAGGCCGCACCGGCCACCGTGCCTTCGCGATAGCTCATGAACGGGAACGCGGCGTTCGCGAAGTCGATGTCGTGGCAGACCTTTTGCAACACCTTGCGGCTGTTCGGACCGACCACCGCGAACGTCGCCCAGTGATCCGTGACGGATGCGAGACGCACGCGCAGGTCCGGCCATTCGGTTTGCAGCCAGCGTTCGAGCCAGGTGAGCACGCGCGCCGCGCCGCCGGTGGTGGTCGTCATCATGTAATGCTGGTCGGCGAGGCGCACCGTGACGCCGTCGTCGAAGATCATGCCGTTTTCGTCGAGCATCAGACCGTAGCGGCACTTGCCGACCTCGAGCTTGCTCCACGGATTCGTATAGACCCAGTTCAGCAGCTTCGCCGAATCGGGGCCCTGAATGTCGATCTTGCCGAGCGTGGACGCATCGAGCATGCCGACGCTCGTGCGTACCGCGAGCGATTCGCGCGCGACCGCCGCGTGCATATCCTCGTCCGGCTTCGGGTAGTACCACGGACGCTTCCAGTTGCCGACATCCTCGAACGCCGCGCCGTTTTCGACGTGCCATTCGTGCACCGCCGTCTTGCGCACCGGATCGAGAAACTCGCCGAGCTCGCGGCCGGCGAACGTGCCGAACGTGACCGGTGTGTAGTTCGGGCGGAAGGTGGTCGTGCCGGTTTCCGGAATCGTCTTGCCGAGCGCCTGCGCGAGGATCGCCATGCCGTTGATGTTGCCGAGCTTGCCCTGATCGGTGCCGAAGCCCATTGCCGTGTAGCGCTTCACGTGCTCGACCGATTCGAAGCCTTCGCGCGCGGCGAGAAAAATATCCGCCGCCGACACGTCGTTCTGGAAGTCGACGAACTGCTTCGGGCCTCGCGCGGCGAGCTCGCGGCCGCCGACGAGCCACAGCGGCTGCATCTTCGCCTCGACCGTGTCGGCGACCCGCACCGGATGCGGCCGCGCGACGATATGTCCGGCAGCGCGCGCCGCCTCGACGCCGGCATCGACGGCAAGGCGAATGCCCTGGCCGAGCGCGAAGTCGCCCGCGCACGCACCGACGCTGGTTTCCGCCTGCATCGCCTTGCCTGGCACGAAACAGGCCTTGTCGTCATGCCAGTGCGCCTTGCCGCCCGACTGCGCGAACAGGTGCAGCACCGGGCTCCAGCCGCCGGACATCGCGAGCAGATCGCACGGGAGATCGCCCTGCTTCGCACCGGGCTGTCCATTCGGATACGACGCCAGCTCGACCGACGCCACGCGCAGCTTGCCGTGCGCCGCCGTGACGACCACGCCGTTCATGATCTTGACGCCATGGCGCCGCGCCAGCGCCGGCAGCGTGCCCTTCGACTCCGCCGCGCGCGGATCGACCACCGTCACCTGGGCGCCGGCCGTCTTGAGGTCCAGCGCACATTGATAGCCGTCGTCGTTGTTCGTGAACACGACCGCATTGCGGCCCGGCAGCACCGCATAGCGATGCAGATACGTCGACACCGCCGAAGCCAGCATCACGCCCGGCAGATCGTTGTTGCCGAACACGATCGGCCGTTCGTGCGCACCGGTGGCGAGAATCACGCGTTTCGCGCGGATCTTCCACATCAGCTCGCGCGTGCCCTTGCGTTGCGACACCGGCAGATGCTCGGTGAGCCGCTGCGTCACGGTCACGAGGTTGTGGTCCTGATAGCCGAATGCCGTGCTGCGGCACAAGATCTTCACCTCCGGCATCTGCCGCAACGCGTCCTCGATCTTGTGCACCCATTGCAGCGCCGGCTTGCCGTCGATCTCCGCGCGGCACGACAGCAGCGAGCCGCCGGGTTCTGGCTGATCGTCGACCAGCGTCACGCGCGCGCCCGAAAGTGCCGCCGCATGCGCGGCCGCCAGGCCGGTCGGGCCGGCGCCGATCACCAGCACGTCGCAATGCGCGAAGCACTTGTCGTAGCGATCCGCGTCCTTCTCGCGAGGCGCAGTGCCGAGCCCGGCCGCGTCGCGAATCGCTTCCTCATACCTGGGCCAGAATCTGCGCGGCCACATGAACGTCTTGTAGTAGAAGCCCGCCGGGATGAACCGTGCGAACTTCTGGGTGACCGCCATGTGGTCTTTCTCGATGCTCGGCTTCGCGTTCACGCTGGTCGCGACGAGCCCCTGATACAGCTCGACTTCGGTGGCACGCGCGTTCGGCACTGTGTAAGCACCGGTTTCGAGTTGTACGATTGCGTTCGGCTCTTCGACGCCCGCCGTGACGATGCCGCGCGGCCGGTGATATTTCCAGCTACGCGCGACGAAGTGCACGCCGTTCGCGAGCAGCGCGGAAGCCAGCGTGTCGCCCTGAAAACCCTGATACGTGCGGCCGTTGAACGTGAAGTTCAGCACGATCGCGCGGTTGATGCGCCCGCCGGCGGGCAGTCGGTCTTTCTGGCTCATGCTGTCTTGCCCTCGTTGCCATCCATCGTGAGCAGCGGACGCTCGAACGTCTCGTAGCCCTGAATCTCGTAGCTCACCGTGTCGCGCTGCGCCTTGAACCAGCGGCGGCATCCCTGCGCGTGCAGCCATTGCTCGCGGTGCACGCCGCGCGGGTTCCTGCGCATGAAAAGGTAGTCGCCCCATTCCTCGTCGGTGAGCTTTTCGGTGTCGAGCGGACGCGCGATATCCGCTTCGCCGCCGCAGGAAAATTCGGTTTCGGCGCGTGGTCCGCACCACGGGCATTCGATCAGCAGCATTTATGTTCTCCTTTGTTCCCTATACCCGCAGCGCGTGAATATCAGTGAGCGACGGCGGCGGCGCCGTGCTCGTCGATCAGGTGGCCGGTGTAAAAACGATCCAGCGAGAACGGCGCGTTCAGCGGATGCGGTTCATCTTTTGCGATCGTGTGCGCGTAGGCCCAGCCCGAACCCGGTGTCGCCTTGAAGCCGCCTGTGCCCCAGCCGCAATTGAAATAGAGCCCCTTCACGTCGGTCTTGCCGATGATCGGGCACGCATCCGGCGACACGTCGACGATGCCGCCCCACTGCCGGTTCATCCGCACGCGCGAGAACACCGGGAACATCTCGACGATCGCCTCCAGCGTGCCCTCGATGATCTGAAAACTGCCGCGCTGCCCGAAGCCGGTGTATTGATCGACGCCCGCGCCGATCACCAGATCGCCCTTGTCGGACTGGCTGATATACGCGTGCACGGCATTCGACATCACCACCGTGTTGACGACCGGCTTGATCGGCTCGGACACCAGCGCCTGCAACGGATGGCTTTCAAGCGGCAACCGCACGCCGGCCATATCGGCGAGCGTCGATGTGTTGCCCGCCGCGACGATCGCGACCTTCTTCGCCCTGATGAAACCCTTGACGGTGTCCACGCCGGTCACCTGGCTGCCGTCGCGGCGAATGCCCGTGACCTGGCAGTTCTGCACGATATCGACGCCGGCCTGATCCGCGCCGCGCGCGAAGCCCCATGCCACCGCATCGTGCCGTGCCACACCGCCGCGCCGCTGGATCGACGCGCCGAGCACCGGATAGCGGCTGTTCAGGTTGATGGTCGGCTCGATTTCCTTGATCTGCGCGGGCGTGAGAAATTCGGCATCGACGCCGTTCAGCCGGTTCGCGTTCACGCGCCGTTCGGTGTCGCGCACGTCCTGCAACGTGTGCGCGAGATTCATCACGCCGCGCTGGCTGAACATCACGTTGTAGTTGAGATCCTGCGACAGACCTTCCCACAGCTTCATCGCCTTCTCGTACAACGCGGCCGATTCGTCCCACAAATAATTCGAACGCACGATGGTCGTATTGCGCGCGGTGTTGCCGCCGCCGATCCACCCTTTCTCCAGCACGGCGATATTGCGCACGCCGTGCTCTTTCGCGAGGTAATACGCGGTGGCGAGACCATGTCCGCCGCCGCCGACGATCACGACATCGTATTCACGTTTCGGCTCGGGGCTCTTCCACTGTCGCTCCCAGTTCTCGTGATACGACATCCCGTTGCGCAACAGGCTGAATATCGAATAGCGGCTCATCGTCGTTCCTTGTCTGTACTCTTTGCTTCGTCGGTCATTCAGCACTCGATGACGTTCACGGCCAGCCCGCCGCGCGACGTCTCCTTGTATTTCGTCTTCATGTCTGCGCCGGTTTCGCGCATCGTCTTGATCACGTTGTCGAGCGACACGTAGTGCTGGCCGTCGCCCTTCATCGCCATGCGCGCGGCGTTCAACGCCTTGATCGCGCCCATCGCGTTGCGTTCGATGCAGGGAATCTGCACGAGTCCGCCGACCGGGTCGCAGGTCATGCCGAGGTTATGTTCCATGCCGATTTCGGCGGCGTTCTCCACCTGCGCCGGCGTGCCGCCCATCACCGCCGCGAGCGCCGCGGCGGCCATCGAGCACGCGACGCCCACTTCACCCTGACAACCCACTTCGGCACCCGAGATCGATGCGGTTTCCTTGTAGATGATGCCGATCGCGGCGGCGGTCAGCAGGAAGGTGACGATGCCGGCATCGTTCGACGCGTGCATGAATTTCACGTAGTAGTGCAGCACGGCGGGAATCACGCCGGCTGCGCCGTTCGTGGGCGCCGTGACGACACGCCCGCCCGCGGCGTTCTCTTCGTTGACGGCCATGGCATAAAGGTTGACCCAGTCGAGCATCGACAGCGGATCGCGCAACGACTCTGCCGGGCGCGAGCGCAACTGCTCGCACAGATCGGCGGCGCGGCGCTTGACGTGCATCGGGCCGGGTAATTCACCTCGCACCTTGCAGCCGCGTTCGACGCAGGCGGACATCGTGCGCCAGATCGCCAGCAGCCCTTCGCGGACGTCCTGTTCGGTGCGCGACGCGCATTCGTTGGAGAGCGTCACCTGCGCGATCGACAGCCCCGTTTCGCGGCACAGGCGCATCAGATCGTCGCCGGTGCGAAACGGGTACGGTACGCCGGCACCGGTGCGCAGCGCATTCACGCGGTCGCCTTCGCGATTGACGACGAAGCCGCCGCCGATCGAGTAATACTCCTTCTCCACCAGCAGCTGGCCGTTTTCGTCGAAAGCCTGAAAGCGCATGCCGTTCGGATGCACGATGTCCGAGCCCGGCGCGCCCGGCATCAGCTTGCGAAAGAAACCGAGGTGTTCGCGCTCGTCGAAGCGGACCGGATGCTTGCCGAGCAGCACGAGCTGCTTCGTTTCGCGGATTGCCAGCAGGCGCAGCTGGATGACGTCCGGATCGACCAGATCGGGCAGATTGCCTTCGAGACCCAGCAGCACCGCCTTATCCGTGCCGTGCCCCTTGCCGGTCGCGCCGAGCGAGCCGTACAGCTCGACCTTCACGCGGCGCACGAAGCCGAGCAGGTTGGCGTCTTCGATATGCGAGGCGAAGCGGCAGGCGGCGATCATCGGCCCGACGGTGTGCGAGCTCGAAGGACCGATGCCGGTCTTGAACAGATCGAAGACGCTAACGTTCATGACGTGCCTTATGCATTGCGATGCCGGGGTTGACGGGTTGTGCGCGGGATGACCTGTACTTGCCGCCATTGCACCAAATGTCGATCTGGATCGATAGAATAAAAACGGCATCGCGATGGGATAGTGGCGTCAAAGCGCGCGTCCGCACAGCGCGGCGGCGGATTTACGAAGACTTCCGACGCATTTGCGACAGGCACGTGGAACGCTACTGGCGATGCTGTGGCACGATTGCCGTGGCGCGTTGCGTGGTGCGCCTGCGCGGCCAGATTCCACGCCGTCTACGAATGCTATGCTTGATTCACCCCTTTCCTTGCGGGCTGTGTGCATGAATTCCGCTGAACCGCGTCCCCTTCGATCCATCGACGGCCCGTCGAAGCAGCGCATCCGCTTCGGCATCATTCTGCTGCCCAACTTCACGCTGACGGCGTTCTCGGGTTTCGTCGACCTGTTACGCCTGTCGGCGGACGAAGGCGATTTCAGCAAGCCCGTGCGCTGTTCCTGGAGCGTGATAGGGGAAACCCTTGCACCGGTGCGCGCGAGTTGCGGGATCCAGATCACGCCGTGGGAAACCTTCGATCACGCGGAGCCGTTCGATTATGTCGTCGTGGTCGGCGGCCTGCTGCATTCCGGACTGGCGGCCAGCGACGCGACGCTCGCGTTCATCCGCTGCGCCGCCGCGACCGAAGCGACGCTGGTCGGCATGTGCACGGGGGTGTTTTCACTGATGCGCGCGGGCGTGCTCGACGGCCACCGCATTTGCGTGAGCTGGTTTCATTACTGGGATTTCATCGAGCGCTTTCCGTCGGTGAATGAAGATGCGCTGGTCGCGGACCGGCTGTTCGTGATCGACCGCCGGCGCATTACGTGTTCCGGCGGACGCGCGTCGATCGACGTCGCCGCCGCGATTCTGCTGCGTCACTTCGAAACGGCCACCGTGCAAAAGGCGCTGCGCATCCTGCTGGTCGACGACATGCAGAAGGGCAACGCGCCGCAGCCGCATCCACCGGGTCTCGCGCCCGCCGCGCATCCGAAGGTGAAGCGGGCGATCCTGCTCATGGAACAGCACGTGGGCCGTTCGCTGTCGCTCGATGAACTGGCGCACAAGCTGGATCTCTCTGCCCGTCAACTCGAGCGGCTCTTCAAGGCGCAAACCGGCAAGGCGCCGCAGGCTTACGCGAAGCAGGTGCGCTTGCGCACGGCCGCATGGCTGCTGACAAGCTCGGATAAAACGGTGGCGGATATCGCGTCGAGTTGCGGCTTTTCCGACGCATCGCATCTGGGGCGCGAATTCCGCAAGCAATTCGGCCTGCCGCCGATAATGTACCGCGAGCAACGCGGCACAGTGGCCGAAGCGGAAGACAGCACCGGGTATGACGAAACCTTTCCGGGGCGGGCTCAGGCGATCTGAGCGATTGATGCCGGACTGGTTCGGATACCCGAATTCGCCACGCGTTTTTCTACGCCAGCAAGCGCCGCTCGACGCTTGGCGCGTGGCCGAACTGCGCGCGATAAGCCTTGCTGAAATGACACGGCGAATGAAAACCGCACACCGTCGTCACGCGCGCAATCGACGCGTCGGTATTGCGTAGCAGTTCGCGCGCGAGACGCAAACGCAGGGTCAGGTAGTAGTGCGTCGGCGACACGTTGAGGAACATCTTGAACATGCGCTGCAAATGCCGTTGCGACAGATTGACGAGCCGGGCGAGCTCATCGAGCGATAATGGCTCCTCGATATTCGCTTCCATCAGCCGCACCACTTCGACCAGTTCTCCACGCGTGAAGCCGACCCGCGCATCGACGGGGATGTGCTGATAATCGGTCGAGCCGCGAATCCGCTCGACGATAAACTGTTCCGACACCTGCGCCGCAAGCGCGCGGCCGAGGTGCATGCCGACCAGGCTGAGCATCAGATCGAGTGGCGCGGTGCCGCCGGTGCAGGTCAGGCGATCGCGGTCGATCACGAACAGTTCGTCGGCAAAACGCACGTGCGGGTAACGCTTGTGCAGCGGCGACATGTCTTCCCAGTGCACCGTACAACGATAACCGTCGAGCAGATTCGCGGCTAGCAGCGCGTACGGCCCGGTGCAGATGCCGCCCAGTGGAATGCCTCTGGACGCGACATCCTGCAGCAGCGCGATCACGGTGGCGTCGACGTAATCGCTGACGTGCCAGCCCGCGCAAACGATCAGCACATCCGGCATGCCGGCTTCGGCGAGCGTCGTGGTGGGCTTTACGGTAATGCCGTTGCTGGCGCGCGCCGGTTCGCCATCCGGCGTGATCACCGACCACCTGTAATGCTGCGCGCGGCTCACATAGTTCGCCATGCGAAGCACTTCGACCGCGCTTGTGAACGCGATCATCGAAAAATTCGGCAGCGTCAGAAAGCCGAAGTGCGCGAGCCCGGATAGCGGCGATTCCGCTGAAGGTTCGACAGGGGGAAACGCGTCGCGCTTCATGGCCGGCTGCTCAGCCGTGCTGCGCGGCCGGCGCGCGACGCACCTTCATCACGCTGCGCAGGCCCGACAGCAGCGGCGCGCGCGCCATGCCCGGCGACCGGCCGAAGCTCTCCGTGATGCGGTCCAGAATGATCGCGAGCATCACCACCGAGAGGCCGCTTTCGAAACCGAGCCCGATGTCGAGCCGCTGGATACTCGCCAGCACGTCGTTGCCGAGACCGCCCGCTCCGACCATCGAAGCGATGATCACCATCGAGAGCGCCATCATGATCGTCTGGTTCACGCCGGTCATGATCGACGGCAGCGCGTTCGGAAACTGTACCTTGTAGAGCAGTTGCAGCGGCGTGCAACCGAACGCCTGCCCTGCTTCGACGATTTCGCGGTTCACGTGCTTGATGCCGAGCGACGTGAGGCGCACTGCGGGCGGCATCGCAAAGATCACCGTCGAGAGAATCCCTGGCACGCGGCCAAGGCCGAACAGCATCGCAGCCGGAATCAGGTAGACGAACGCGGGCATCGTCTGCATCAGATCGAGCGCCGGGCGCACCACCGTTTCGACGTAGCGGCTCTTCGCCATCCAGATGCCGAGCGGCACGCCGATCAGCAGGCTGATCAGGGTCGACGACAGCGTAAGGCCAAGCGTGATCACCGTCTGATCCCAGAAGCCCGTTCCATAGATCAGCAGCATCGCGAGCAGCGTGAACAACGCGAAGCGCCAGCCCACCCGCCACAAACCGATACCGACGAAAAACGCCATCAGCGCCCACATCGGCACCGCCTGCAAGCCGTGCTCGATCAGGGCGGCAAAGCTCTCGATGACCTTGCCGATGGAATCGAAGGTTTTCGCATCATGATCGAGCAGGTAACGAACACCGTGATCGACCCAGGTGCCAAGCGGAATGATTTCAGACATGGGAACCTCGATGACGGGTCAGGACATTGAGCACGTTCGTCTTGTTGACCGAACCGCAGTAGGAGCCGTCCGCCTCGACGACCGGCAGCGGCGCGCGGCTCGCCACCACGCGTCGCACGACGTCGTCGAGCGGCGTGGTGCGGTGGATGCATTCGACGTTGTTGAGCCGCGGCGACGCGCCGCCCGTCACATCGCGGCACACGAAGCCGCGAATCCTGCGCTCGCTGTCGAGCACGAACGCGTAGTCGGCACGGCCGTTCAGCGTCGCCGCGACGCTCGACGCGTCGATCTGCGTCGTGTGCGAGTGCATCAGCGGCACGGCATCGGTCTGCATCAGATCGCCGGCCGTCAGATAGCGGCTGGTGTCGATCCCTTCAAAAAACGCGCGTACGTAATCGTCGGCGGGATTCGTGATGATTTCCTGCGGCGTGCCGATCTGCACCACCTTGCCGCCTTCCATGATCGCGATCCGCGTGCCGATCCGCAGCGCTTCTTCCAGATCGTGCGAGACGAACAGGATCGTGCGCTGCTGCTCGCGTTGCAGATCGAGCAGCACGTTCTGCATTTCCTTGCGCTTGAGCGGATCGAGCGCGGAGAACGCCTCGTCCATGATCATCAGCGATGGATTGACCGCCAGCGCCCGCGCGAGCCCGACGCGCTGCTGCATGCCGCCCGACAGCTGCGCCGGCAGCTTTTCGGCGAACGGCGCGAGGCCAACCTGCTCGAGCACGGTCATCGCGCGCCGCTCGCGCTCCTTCTTGCCGACGCCCGCGACTTCGAGCCCGAACGCCGCGTTCGACAGCACGGTGCGTTGCGGCATCAGCGCGAACGACTGGAACACCATGCTCATGTCCTTGCGGCGCAGCGCCGTCAATTCCGGGCGCGGCACGCTCGCCACATCGCGGCCGTCGATCAGCACCTTGCCGGCCGTCGGCTCGACGAGGCGATTGATCAGGCGGATCAACGTCGACTTGCCCGAGCCCGACAGGCCCATCAGCACGAAGATCTCGCCCTCCCTGACTTCGAAGGAGACGTTATGGACGCCGACGATCTGACCGGTGCGCGCGAACACTTCCTCTTTCGTTGCACCGCCTGCCAGCATGCTGGTCGCCTGTTTCGGGTTGGTGCCGAATACCTTGCACAGCCCTTCGACCACGACCTTGGGGGAATTCATCGAATGCTCTCCTGGTGTGGCGCATGTGCGTCCGCGCCGTGCATACATAGTTGCCAGAAAAAAGTATGCCGGGCCGATGAATTGCGACAGGCACATGTGGAAATGCGACACGGCTCGGACGCAGACGCCGGCCGATGGCGGTGAAAACCTTGCCGGACAAGGGTTTGGCCGGCGTAGCCGGGCGTGTCGCTCGCGTGCAAGTGAAGCCCCCGCCGAGGAAAAAACCGCGGCCTGGAAGGCGTCGCGGCCATCCGGTGAAGTAAAGGCTGGACAGTTCCGGAAGCAAATCCGTGCTGCGGCGCCGCAGTGACCGGCGCAAGCCGCGCTTACGGTCAGTGACGACGTACGGGGCACAGACTCATCATGCTCACAACGCTCAGGGCCGGATATGCCTCACGCCCTGCTGCGCATCACACGAAAACGCCATGACGCACGCGTTGCCTGAAATTTGTCGCCACTGAACCAAACCGCTAATATCAGACGAAAATCCGATCCCGCATCCGTGCGCCTCATGCATGAGCGCGGCACCCGGGCACACCGGCAGCGCTGTCTCGCGATTGACGCGATCTCTGGAGAAATGCAATGGTTCGGCTGGTGATGATCCTGCTGGGCGTCGATTATCTGCGCACGCGCTGGCGGCCGTTAATGGCGGTGGGCTGGATCAGCGCGATCGTCGGCATCTTCGTCTTCATCGATGCGCTCGATGGCGCGCTGTATTTCCCGATCACGCCGTTTGCGCTGCTGCTCCTCGCGGAGGGCCTCGCGACGCTCGCCGTCGCGTGGACGGGGATGGGCGGCCAGCGCACGCTGCGCCATGTGAAAGGCGCGGCGTTCAGCACCGCGGCGCTCCTGATTCTCGGCGGCCATCATCACGGCAACTTCATCCTCTCGATGATCTTCGGCACGCTCTTTCTCGCTGACGGCCTGCTGCAGATCGTGTCCGCGAAGATCGTACGCTTTCGCACGTGGCGTCTCGCGATGGCGGGCGGCATCGTCGAAATCGCGCTTGCGATCTTTTTCTACCAGCCGTTTCCGACCTGGTACGTGGGCACCGTGCCGTATTGTCTCGGGCTCGGCCTGATGTTTGGCGGCTGGAACATGATCCTGCTCGCCGCACGCGTACGGCGGCTCGCCGCGAACCCGGCCGTGGGACGCGAAGCTGCCGCGCAGGTGGCGAGCGCGACGCCGCGCGAGCGGCAAAAACGCGGCGTCGTCGAATGGGACGGACCGCCCGCGCCCGGCGAACCCGCATTGACGGTTCACGTGTGGACGCCGGTCGGATCGTCGAAATCCGAAGCGCGGCGCCAGTTGATCGTCGACCGGTACATTGCCGCCGTGGACCGCAACGGCGTGATCTCGACGGGGCACGCCGCGCTCGAATCGCCGGAAGGCGTCTATATCAGCCTGTATCCGGGTGTGGAGATCGACCGCTCGCCCGAAGACTTCACCCGCATCCTGCGCGCCACGCGCGAGAACGACGTGCCCGGCGTGTTTCAGCCCGACTACGCGACGGAATCGAACGCGTGGTGTCCATCCACGGTTCAGGTCCGTATCCGCAATTACGATCCCGAGCGGCTGCGCCGGTTCTGGGAAACGTATCGCCAGGACGCCACCTACAACCTGACCCACCGGAATTGCTCGAGCACGGTTTCGCGCGCGCTGGAAGCGGCCATCGAGGGCGCATCGGCACGCGTCTGGCAACGCGCGGGCGGCTGGCGGCCGTTCGTGCGCGTGCTGACCACGCCCGAACTCTGGATCGCGGCGCAGATCCGCAAGCGCGCGACGACGATGGCGTGGACGCCCGGCCTCACGCTCGATTACGCACGCGCGCTCAGCATGCTGGCCGATCCGCGTCCTTCCGGCTGGGGCAAGATGGCGCGGCTCGCGCTGCGACGGATGTATCGCTCGCGGCAGCAATGGCGTGAAGAAGAAAAAGCCGCTGGGGAAGGCCGTAACGCTGAGCCGGCAGGCACGGCCGGTAGCGAGGTCTAGCAGACTTTGAAAAGCGCGCTGTCATGACAGCCGAAGCGACGCATTTGATCGCGCAATTGCCCGATCTTCTCTTGCAGCCGGGTTGTCTTCGCTTCACGCTCGGGTGGCTGCGTCCGGTCAGCCGTTTCCAGCGCACTCCGGTAGCGCTGGATGCTTTCCTCAATCTGTTGCTACCGCTTGTCGATCTTGCCCGTCGTGAAGTTGCGGTCGCGGGTGTTCGACGCCTTGAACTTGCTTCCATCAATGGCAACCAGCGCTTGCGAGAACAGCTTGAGATCACGGCACAGAACGACAAACCGGCGGCAGACGTTGAGGATGCCTGTACCGTTGCCCCGCCGAAAGTCGGCTATGGTCTTGAAGTCAGGCACCAGACGACCCGTGAGCCACATCAGTTCGATATTGCGCTGACATTCACGCTCAAGGCGACGACTCGATTGAATCCGGTTGAGGTAGCCGTAGATGTATATCTTCAACAAGACGCCCGGATGGTAGGAGGGGCGACTGGTCGTCGATGGTGTGACGCCATCAAAGCCCATCGATTCCAGTTCGAGTTCTTCGACGAAGGCCTCGATGATTCTCACCGGGTTATCCTCGGCGACGAAATCATCAAGGCATTCGGGCAACAGCGTTACCTGCTTGCGGTCTTCGCCTTCAACGAATCGCTTCATGAATCACCCGTCTTGAATGCGTTGATTCGGTTTAGGCGATCAATGCGTTTTCACACAGCCTCGACCCTGAGGAGCCATTGCATCGGCAAAACAGGTACGTCCGCTCATGGCATAGCAGACTTCGGTCGCCGAAATCGATTCGCCCGAAAGCCGTCATCGCCGCTTGACTGTCAGGTAGCGGAGGTCCGTCGACATGGAATGGCCCGGCGACCTGCGGGCACGCTCGATCCAGCCTGGCAGCTGTGCCGAGAATATCGGCCATCGTCACCCGTTCTGAACAGCTGCGGCCGCCTTGCGGATTACGTCGAGGACAACATTCGGCTGGGACAGCATCGGCACGTGGCTGCTTGCCACCTCGGTGACGGTCGCCCCCATGCGCTTCGAGACCCACCGTTGCAGGTCGGGATGCACAGTGTGGTCTTGCGTCGCCAGAACATACCAACTCGGCTTCGACTTCCATGCGATGTCATTCGCGCCGAGTTTCTGTTGCTGGAACAGATCGAAGACGGGAGCGTAATGGGTAGCCCAGACGAGCTTCTGCTCTGCCGAGGAGAGGTCTCCAGCGAAGAACTCAGTGCCGTTCGGGAGCATCCAGGCTCGCCCGTCTGCCACTTCAACGCGCGAGAAAATGTCCGATGGATACTTGTCGAGCTGGTTCTGCACGGTTTCGCCGGCATCCGGGGCGACCGCTGCGATATAGACCAGGCCCGCCACGCGGTCATCGACCCCTGCGGCCGTGATGGTAGCGCCGCCGTAGGAATGCCCTACGAGGATGACGGGGCTGCCGCCGACGCGGTTCAGCGTGCGCTTCACTGTCGCGACATCTTCTTCGAATGAGTCAAGGCCATATTGGACCGCGATTACCTCGTGCCCGTCCGCCTGCAATGCGGGGATTACCTTGCTGAAGCACGAGCCATCGGCCCAAATGCCATGGCAGAACACGATGCTGGGCTTGGAATCTATAGACATTTGCCTTCTCCTTTTTAGATTCGACCGGTTTGACTGGGGTGCGCCCGTCGGTGCACCGATGGGCTACTGCAACGATAGGTGTCCGTTCCCTCGATGACAAAGACTTTGTATGATTCAACCTATGCCTTGAAGGTATACCGGAGATCCGATGGAACTTCGACATTTGCGCTATTTCATTGCCGTTGCGGAGGAAGGTAGCCTGTTGACGGCCGCTCAGCGGCGACTGCACACGTCGCAGCCGTCGTTGAGCCGGCAGATTCGCGATCTGGAATCCGAAATCGGTGTGAAGTTGCTGGAGCGCCAGGCACGTGGCGTGGCGCTCACAGCCGCCGGGAAAATTTTCCTTGATCACGCACGCCTGGCGCTCTTGCAAGTTGAAGCAGCTACTGACGGCGCGCGACGCGCGGAGCAGCCGGAAAAGCCTGTCCTGGCCATGGGTTTCCTTGCCGGACAGGAAGTTGTATGGCTACCCCATGCGCTACGCATCCTCCGGGAGGAGGCACCCGAGGCCGAAATCACGTTGTGCAGTCAATCCTCCCCGGAACTTGCTCTTGGGCTGATGCGAGGGAAGCTGGACGTTGCATTTCTTCGCCCGGAGATACAGACCGTTGGCCTGTCCTTCAAATTCCTGGCAAAGGAGCCTCTGATCGCCGTGCTGCCGGCGGACCATCGCCTGACGTCACGCAAAAAGATCCGGCCGCAGGATCTTTCCCGCGAAATTTACGTCAGTTCGTCGAGGACGTCTCCGGTATTGAAATCCGTGATTCAGGATTACGCATCGAAAGTCGGGATCACGCTCAAGGCGGGGTACGAAGGCGAGAACCTGCCGTCGGCAATGTCGCTCGTCACGTCCACGGGTGGCGTTACGCTTATCCCGCTGTATGCGCAAAATATGCTGACACCGAATGTTGTTGCCCGGGCGCTTGACGGCGTGCCTCCGACGATTGATCTCGTCCTGGGATACAACAGTGCGAATACAACTCCACTGCTCCTTCGGCTTTTATCTCGTGCCGACGAGTTGGTCGCAAACGTTCAAGATCAGAGCATCATCCGATACGCCGTCTAGGTAATGGACGCACGCTGGTTGCCCCGGCGCATCTTGTGCCGGAAAGAGCCGTCCTGGAAGCATCCGTTCGTGGCCGACGCCGGACGGCGCACGACAGGGCTTGGGACATGCCTGCTTTGCGAGGAAACAGCCAGGCGCTAGCGAGCAAACCAGAATCTGGGGAGCGGCGGTCCGGAAGAGCTAGAAACTCATTGCAAACCCGAACGACACGCCGTGGACGTTGTGACCGAAGACGTATCGCACCATCGCGCGCGTGCGAGTGATGATGACGGGATACTTGCTGCTATCGAGTTCAAGCCCGACTCCCAACGACGTGAGGTCGTTGAACCCCAGCACGCCGGCGCTGTCGCCCAAATAGTGCGAATAAGCGGCTTCCAGCACATAGCGGATCGGCCGGTCCAGCGCGTGCCAGCCGGTAGGCGCTCGCCAGCGTGTCCACAGGCTCACTTGCTGCGCCGTGGCCGAACCCTGAACAGCCTCCGACGAAGCGCCGAAGCTGCGAAGGTAGATGTCGGTGGCACGCAATTCGGCATCGATTTCGTAGTTTTCGCGGTAGTGCTCGTAGTCGAGCATTAGTGATCCACCGTAGCCGTACGCGTCCAGCGAGCCATTCTCGAGGAACTTCAGATTGCTGTCAGTGACGTGATTGAAGATCGACTGCCCCACCTTCAGATCGCTTGAGACACGTCCAATCGTACCGTTCAGGATTGGACGGAACACCAGTTCATCCGTGATCCGGAAATCCCAGCCGACGCCGACCGTGCTACTGAAAGTGTTCCATTTAGTCGGGATCGCACGCTGCTCGGCGCCGTCCGTAGCGATAAAGATCGGATCGTAACGGCTGTAGGCAAGCGTCCCTTCAAGGTACAACGGAAAGGATTTGCTGATCGTGAAGCCGCCGCCAAACTGCGTCTGGCCAAAACCGGGATTACCGGTGGTACCGCTGTTGACCGACAGGTTACTGGTGGTAACGTCGGGGACCGTCGTGTAGGTCATGATCGCGAGCACGGCGTTCGCGTGCTGCTTCACATTGCCACCGATCACAGTAGTGCTCGTCGATTGGCTCGGCGCGGCCTGCGCATTCGACGGGCGGGGCAACAGGGTGAACGCCAGAGCGGCGCACGCCCACGATGCGCGGCAGGTCCAATGCATCCGGAGTGCAGGCATTGTCAAGCGACCTCGCCATTTGCCCGCGCGATTGCAAGGCGCCACACAGCGTACCGAACGCACATGACCCACGCCTCTCAGTCAGGTCGTTTTGTTTGTCTTCCACGGGACACGGCATTCCGTGTCAGCACAACACTTCCGAACCACGGATCTAGCGAGTAGCGACCGTTCCATCGTTTGCAGCGCCTGGAACGGGCTACATCGAGGCCCGCCCAATTGTATCGCTGAACGAGACGATAGAACTCGGCGCAGTTCGACGGCAGCTGTTGAACAGGATTAAGCGCCCGACGTGACCGCCTCATGTCGGGCGACGACACAACGAGCCTGATTGATCGGGCAAGGTCGACTACTGGAACAGGCCAGCCGTTCGAGTGTGCGCGTGAACTCTCAGGTGAATGATGCTCTATGGCCGCACCGAGACTGATGCCCCACCGATAGCTTTAACGCTGAGCATCGGAGGTTCTACCGAAGCGCTCCGTGACAAATTCGATGAAGCTGCGAAGCTTCGGCGACATCTGGCGGTCGCGCAGATAGAGCAGGTTGATCGGCCGTATGGGCGCGGCATGGTCGGGCAATACTTCGATCAACCGGTTTGTCTTGAGATCTGCGTCGATCAGAATGGAGGGCAACATCGCGATCCCCATACCGGCAAGCACGGCCCTGCGCAGGGCGTCCGCGTTGTCGATCCTCAGGCGGCCAGCGACCGGCACGCTCACGAGTCCGTTCGGGACGGATAGTGTCCACTCGGGCTGCGCCGTGTGCAATTCGGAGCGCGGCGGAAAGGCGTAGGTCAGACATTGGTGAGAGCGAAGGTCCTCTGGCGTCGCCGGTATGCCGTTCGCGTCAAGGTAGGTGGATGACGCACAGAGCATGAGGCGATACGGCTGCAAAGGACGCGCAACGAGGTCAGGAGTGCCCGGCGCACCGATGCGGATTGCCGCTTCGAAACCGTCCTCGATCAGGTCCGACAACGCATCGCTGGCGACGACGTCCAACTGGACCCCGGGGTAGCGCCCGCAGTAATCCGCGATGGCGGGAATCAGGCACTCGTTGCTGAAGATCACCGGCGCTGTGATGCGCAGCCGCCCGCGCGGAGTGCCGTGATGATCGAGCGCCAATCGCTCGGCGTCGTTGACGAGACCGAGAATTTCTACACAACGTTCGTAGTAGGCCTGCCCGAACGCGCTGATCTGCTGCTTGCGCGTGGTGCGGTGGATGAGCCTGGTGCCGAGCCTGGTTTCCAGTGCCTGAAGGTGATTGCCGACCATGGTGGGCGACAGCTCACAAGCGAGCCCGGCGGCCGTCAGGCTACCGGTCTCGACTACGCGCACAAATACCGTCATCGCTTTGAGAAGGTCCATTGCTCAATATTAGTTGATTCTGTGCCAATTCTAAGACGCTTTATCAAGAATGACTGGGGTATTAGAGTGCAGCGTGGCTCACGATCAAGCGATCCCGTTTGCATCGCGCCCTGTCAGATCGCACATCATGCACAGACAATCGACCCGCTCGCCGCGCCTCGCCCTGGTTGCCGCCAGTCTTGGCTTCGTCATCATCTGCCTCGACGTCACGGTCGTGAACGTCGCACTCGGGCGGATTCAACAAAGCTTTTCTGTCGGCCCGACGGAACTCGAATGGGTGCTTAACGCCTACACGCTCGCCTTCGCTGCGCTTCTGCTCAGCGCAGGCGCGCTCGGCGACCAGCTGGGCGCGCGGCGCGTGTTCGCAGGCGGCTTCGCGGTCTTTACCTTGGCGTCGGTGGCATGCGGCCTCGCACCCAGCGCGGTCGCGCTTGTCGCGGCGCGGACAGTACAGGGTGTCGGGGCGGCGCTATGCGTGCCGTCGTCCCTGTCGCTGCTCAGCGCGGCCTTTCCCGACTCGCTGGCGCGGGCAAAGGCCGTGAGTATCTGGGCCGGGACGGCCGCGTTGGCGCTTGGCGCCGGTCCACTCGTCGGCGGTCTGCTAATCGACCGTTTCGGTTGGCCGGGCATCTTTCTGATCAACGTGCCATTCGGTGTCACCGGCATCTGGCTGACGCTGGCCCATGCGCCCGATACCCTGCGCACCGCGACGCGCCGTATCGATCTGGCGGGGCAGACGCTGGCGGTGATTTCGCTTGCGGCGTTGATGTTCGCCGTCGTAGAAAGTGGCCGATTGGGCTGGGGAAGTCCGGCTGTAATCACGGGCATCGTTTGTTTTGTCGCGTCCGCTGCACTGTTCGTGCTGGTGGAAGCGTGGCAAAGGGAACCGATGCTGCCGCTTTCGCTATTCCAGATACCGGCGGTCAGCGTGAGTTCGGCGATAGGACTGTCGCTCAACTTCGGCTACTACGGATTGATGTTCGCCATGAGCCTCTTCTTCCAGCACGAAAGAGGATACACGCCACTCGAGACCGGTCTGGCCTTCCTGCCGATGACCGCCGTCGTCACCGTGGCCAACCTCGCGTCGGGCGCCCTCACGTCGCGTTTCGGCTATCGTCTTCCGATGGTCGCCGGGCAGGTGCTGGCGGCGGGCGGCTTTCTGTCGCTGGAGGTGATCGAGGTCAACAGCAGTTACCTGACGATTACCGCGCCGTTATTGGCGATCGGTGTCGGCGTCGCGCTGGCCGTTCCGTCGATCAATACGGCGCTCCTTGATCATGTCGATCCGCGTTCGGTCGGCATCGCTTCAGGTTTGCTGAACACGGCGCGCCAAATTGGAGGGGCGCTCGGAGTGGGCGTCTTCGGGTCGCTCATCACCGGGGCCGCAGGCAATCCAGTCAACGGACTGCACACCGCCGTCATACTGGCAGGCGTAGTCATGGTGGCAGGCATAGTGATCGCGATCTCGGGGTTGAAAGCGGCCGGTTTGCCGGCGCGGCCGGGTGGCGCTTGCTAGCGGCGTGAGACGGTGAAAGCGTTGTCGATATGATTGGTTTTAATCGGCCCAACTCGGCCGCTCGACGCTCGGCGCACCGAGCGTCTCTTGATGAAGTGCAACGGCCAGTCGCTCGTCCGCTAAGGCCGACGCGCCGTCGGCCTTAGC
>NZ_CAJQYY010000022.1 GCF_907164575.1 Paraburkholderia gardini | reverse complement strand
GCTGGACGTCAGCTGGTCGATATCGTTGATGTGGTAAGCGTAGTTACCCGCGACGGTCTGGCTGCCGGTCGAATAGTTGGCGCCGAGATAGTCGGTGCTGAACGTGTACTGACGACCCATCGTGAACGAGCCGATGTTGTCCTTCGTCACGCCGACATACGCCTGGCGGCCAAACATCGCGCCGCCCTGGCCGAGTGTTCCGTTGCCGCTGTTGAAGCCGCTTTCGAGTACGAAAATCGCCTTCAGGCCGCCACCAAGATCTTCGGTGCCACGCAGGCCCCAACGGCTGCCAGACGCTACACCGTCGTCATATTTGACGAGATCGTCGTGCGAATTGCCAACCTTGGAGTGGTTCGCATAGCTGATACCTGCGTCGATCAACCCGTACAGTGTCACGCTGCTTTGCGCGTGAGCCGCGCCTGCGAACGTGGCGAGAATAGCAGTGGTCAGTACTTTCTTGTTCAAGACGTTTCTCCGATTAGAAAAGATGCGATCGACACGCCACGCTCTACGGCTGGTCATGCGATGGCCCGAAATGTAAGCGACTGCCGGGAACTGAATATGACAGGCCAGTTATTTTTTGAAATGTGTCGCATGCGCACGACAGGCGCCGTTTCTCATCGACGAATTCGAGCAGGGCATGCGCGCATATGCTCTGCGTGAGCGGCTGCATATGCGTATGACAATTCATTGGTTATCGCCGTGGCTGCACCGTGTGACGATGCCCATCCAACATTCATGGATTCAACGGGGAACGTATGCAGCGCAGAACACTCATCAAGACGCTCGCCGTGCTGGCGGCAGCAGGTGCCACGCTGGCGACAACCCTGGCCCGTGCCGACGACAAGGTCATCAAGGTCGGCACGATGAGCGGTCCCGATGCGCAGATCTGGTCGGTGGTGACGAAGGTCGCGGCGCGCGACGGCCTGACGCTCAAGGTGATCGAGTTCAACGATTACGTGCAGCCGAACGCCGCGCTCGATGCGGGCGATCTCGATGCGAACGGCTTTCAGCATCAGCCGTTTCTGGACAGCCAGATCAGACAGCGGGGCTACAGGATCGTGAACGTCGGCCTGACCTATACGTCGCCGATGGGCTTCTACTCGAAGAAGTACAAGTCGCTGAAGGACCTGCCGGAAGGCGCGAAGGTTGGCATCCAGAACGATCCGTCGAACGGGAACCGTGCGCTGTTGCTGCTGCAGAAATATGGTGTGATCAGGCTGAAGGCGGGCGCTGGGGTAAACGGCGTCAACGCGACACCGCTCGACGTCGCGGAAAATCCGGAGAAAATCAGGCTCGTGGAACTTGATGCCGCGCAGTTGCCGCGCGCACTCGACGATCTCGACGCCGCTTCGATCAACACCGACTACGCGGTGAAAGCCGGTCTGCAGCCGACGAAAGACGCGATCGGCATCGAGGACCTGAAGGGGCCGTACGCGAACCTGATCGCCGTGCGCGAGCAGGACCGCAACAAGCCGTGGGTGAAGAAACTCGTGGCGGCGTACGAATCCGACGACGTGCGCCGGTTCCTCGACACGCAGTTCAAGGGCGCGATTGTGCCGGCGTTCTAGCGCGCTCCCGCGAAACGCGGATGTCCAGACGAAAATCGCCCGCATTAGCGGGCGATTTTCATGGGCGCAGCGGTCATGAAACCACAGAAGCCGTGCTACGCGTCATGCCGACAGCAGCGACCCCGTGCGATACGCCTTCGCGCCTGCCACACGCGCCACTTCCAGCCCGGCGGTCGCGAAGCGCGCGGAATGCCGCGCGTACAGCACGCCGGCCACCGCATTCTTCAGCGTCGCGACATGGCCCGTCAGCGGATCGATGATATCGGCGATCTCGGTGCCTGCATCGACCCACGTGCCCACCTGGGCGCCCGGCCGGTACACGACGACACCCGTGATCGGCGCGACGATGGGTTCGTTGCCGGCGAGCGGCGTAGCGGCGAATTCGAGCGGCGGCATGTCGGCTGCGGTGCCTTCGATCACGCCACGATGCGTCAGATATTCGATGATGCCCTGCGCGTCGCGTTCCGCGAGTTCATACGACACATCGCGCTGGCCGCGCAGTTCGATCGTGACCGACACCGAGCCGTTCGGAATCGGGAAACGGTCGCCGTAGTGGCTACGCAGATCCGACCAGATGAAACTGTGGATTTCGTCGAACGGGTTGCCCATTGAATCGACCGCGAGCAGCGACGCCTTCGAATCCAGATAGCGCGCGAGCGGTTCCACTTCCGGCCAGATGTCCGGGTTCGTGTAGATGTGCATCGCGGCTTCCCAGTCGCAATGCAGGTCGAGCACGACGTCGGCATCGTACGAGAGCTTTTGCAGTGCTAGCCGCTGCGACTCCAGTTCGTTCTTCGGCTGTTGCGCGTCGAGGCCTTCGCGCATCGCGAGGCGGATGGCCTGACGGTTTTCGTCGACGTCGTGTGTGAGACGCGCTTCGATCACAGGCTGCACGAGCCCGGCCAGATCGTAGAAGTTGCGGTTGAAGTTCTGGCCGCTGTTCGCTTCGAAGCGTCCCGCCAGATGGCTGTGTACATGCTGGTTCAGGCCGATCGGATTGGCGACCGGCACGAGCACGACTTCGCCGCGCACCTTGCCGGCCGCTTCGAGCGCGGCAAGCTTCTGGCGCAGGACATGCGCAACCAGCATGCCGGGCAGCTCGTCGGCGTGCAGCGACGACTGGATATAGATTTTCTGTCCACCGCCGGCGCCGTAGTGAAAACTCGTCAGGTTGCGCGCGGTGCCGAGCGTCGGGGAAATCAGCGGATGGGTCTGGGTTTGCATGGTTCTTCAGACGCCGCGAGCAGCAGGCAGGCAGCGTTTTCGGTTGGTTGCAGGGGATGAAAGCGTTGACAAAGCGAGCGAAAAAATCGTGATAACCAGCGAGTTCTGCTGTCACGAAGCGGGCATGAAGCGGAAGACACGTCGTGACGCTTCGTACACGAACTGGCTGCGAATCATTCGATCTTAGCCGATTCTGGCGAGGCAGCGTGGTTTCTCCGTCAGGCGCGGCGGATGCCGCGTGCCGCGCCGGCCCGCGCCGGCCAGCTGGAGAACGCGTCGTGGCGCCCAAAACAAAACGGGCTCCGCCTGTTCGCGGAGCCCGTTTCCTCAGACCTCGGCGGCGCGCCCGAAGACGTGCCGTCGTGGATCAGCTGCCGTACACGTCGAAGTCGAAGTACTTCTTTTCGAGCTTCTTGTAGGTGCCGTCCTTGATGATCTCAGCGATAGCCTTGTCGACCTTCGCCTTCAGATCCGTGTCTTCCTTGCGCATGCCGATGCCAGCGCCGTTGCCGAGGATCTTCGGATCGTCCAGATCCTTGCCCACGAACTCGAAGCCAGCGCCGCGCGGCGTCTTCAGGAAGCCGATCTCAGCCTGCACTGCATCTTGCAGCGCTGCGTCCAGACGGCCCGACAACAGATCGGCATAGACCTGATCCTGGTTCTGGTACGGCGTGACCTTCGCGCCCTTGGCTTCCCAGTAGGTCTTCGCGTAGGTTTCCTGGATCGTGCCCTGCTCGACGCCCACGTTCTTGCCCTTCAGCGATTCAGCCGTCGGCATGATGCCCGAACCCTTCTTCGCGATCAGGCGCGTCGGCGTGTTGAACAGCTTCGACGAGAAGGCGATCTGTTCAGCGCGCTGCGGCGTCATCGACATCGACGACAGCACGCCGTCGAACTTCTTGGCCTTCAGGGCCGGGATCATGCCGTCGAAATCGTTTTCAACCCACACGCACTTTGCCTTCAGGCGCTCGCAGATTGCGTTGCCGAGGTCGATGTCGAAGCCGACCAGTTTGCCGTCCGGGCCTTTGGATTCGAACGGAGCGTAGCTGGCGTCGACGCCGAAGCGGATCGTGGACCAGTCTTTAGCGTGTGCGGTAATCGAGACGGTGGCAAGCAGGGCAACCGTCAAAGTCGCCAGCAGTTTTTTCACTTATTTACTCCTCGGAGTGGTTCAGATTGCCCCGCATGGGTTGTGCCGCCGCGGAACACTACCCGGCGCGAGTCGCGACCGGACATGGTTATTGTCTGCCAGCGTGGGCCAGCAGTGCGCGCCAAGCTTACCAAGAAAAAAAATCCGTGTAGCTAGTGAAACACCGGATAGCAAACGGGCGTGCTCTTTCGGCGTCGATGTGCACTTGCAGCAAAAGCGCTCTGAAGATCCGGATGAAAGGCGGATGACAGCTTTGCATTGACGGCTGGAGTCAGGCCCACGCCCCGTGCGTACCACGGTGCACGGCGTCGCCACGTCACGCGGTGCGGCCGGAAACCGGCGGGTTTCGATCTTCGGCGTCGCGCGGCGGCTTTCATCGACGCGCCAGGCACGCCGGACGCGGCTTTGGAGCATGCCCTCTATCGCGGGGGCGATGTGTCGCGCGCGTTAGAATGCATCGAGGCAAGCGGCCATCCGTGGGCCTGACTGGCGACGTCAGGCGTTTTACCCCGTTCAATGGAGACTCGATGAGCGGCCAGTTGATTTACGTAATGGGGCCATCCGGCGCGGGCAAGGACTCGCTGCTCAGCTTTGCGCGCGAGAAAATCCCCGGCGAACCCGTTGTGTTCGCGCATCGTTACATCACGCGTTCGGCAGGCGAGGGGGAAAACCACGTTGCCCTGACGCACGAGGAATTCGAGGCGCGCTCGGCGCTGGGCCTGTTCGCGCTCGAGTGGTCGAGCCACGCATTGCGTTACGGCATCGGCATCGAGCTCGATGCGTGGCTCGCACGCGGCTGCACGGTGGTCGTCAACGGTTCGCGGGCGCATCTGGCGAAAGCGCTGGCGCGTTATCCGCGCGCAGTCGTCGTGCATGTGAATGCGGCGCCCGATATTCTCGAAGCGCGGCTCGGCGCCCGGGCGCGCGAAACGCCGGGGCAGGTTGCCGAACGGCTGGCACGGCGCGCCACCTTCACGTTGCCACAGGGTGTCTCGCTGACCGTGATCGATAACTCCGGTGCGCTCGAAGAAGCGGGGCACGCGTTCGTCGAAGTCGTGCGGCGCGCGGCGACGCGACGATAGCGCCGCCGGCATCTGAATTCGTGCCGTGCCGTGACCTGACCTGACGTGACCGGCCTACAGAAATCCCATCGCCGACGCCTTCAGCGTGGCCGCCGCGCGCGTCGAGCACTCGAGCTTGCGGAACACGCTTTCGACGTGCGTGCGCACCGTGCTCGGGCTCAACTCCAGTTCACGCGCCGCTTCCTTGTTGCTGGCACCGCGGCTGATCGAACGCAGCACGTCGATTTCGCGCGTCGAAAGAGGCACCCCCTGAGGCCGGTAGCGCAGCCCCTGCTGCGGCGTCGGGCCTGACGCGAGCAGCGTTTCGACGACTTCCGCGTCGAAGCGGCCCTCGCGGGCGTCGGTGCGTAGCGCTTCGGCGGCTTCGGGATCGGTCAGCGCATCGCGCCACGGACGCGCCGAGCGCAGCGCCACCCACGCCACCGATGCCGCGAGAACGCGCGCCTCCAGCGTCAGCGCCTGGGCGCCCACGCTACGAAAGTAGCCGGAGCCGTCCAGCCGTTCATACGCGTAGGACGCCAGTTCCGCCGCCTGCGCGAGCGCGCCGGTCTGCTTGCCGGCGCGCGCGGTCCAGTACGGCACGAGGCGCACTTTTTCCCACGCCGACGCCGACAGGCGCGTGGCGGTGTTCCATACCGCGTTCGGTACGGCGGCGCGGCCGATGCCATGAATCAGGCCCGCGTGATAGACACGCTCCTGCGTCTGCGGCCCGGTTCCCAGCCGCTTGCAGCATGCGACGGCCGTCGCGGCCACGGCGCGCGAATAACCCGTCATCCACGGCAGCTTCAGGTCGATCACGTCCGCGATCAGTTCGGCGGAGGTGGCCTCTCGCATCGGCGGCGTCAGCAGCGCGTCGTCGAGACGCGATATCGGCATCGCGTCGAGCGTGGCCAGCCATTGCGCCGCGTGATCGACGGCAAGCGAAGCGAGCCGCGCGGGATAGCGCGCATCGGCGCGTTGTGCGATCAGCGCGAGCGCGCGCTCGAACCCATAGATGCGGCTGAAGATTTCCAGGTCGCCCGCGAGCGCGACGACGAACACGGCGAGCGGCACCGAGCCGCCCGCCATGCGATCGGGCAGGCCGGTGCCGTCCCACGCCTCGAAAATGTGTCGCAGCGCCGTTTCTGTCCCGCTCGCGAGACCCATCATGTGTGCGACTTCGCCGGATACCTCGCAGTGAATCTTCGCGAAAGGCGTCATCGCGGCGCTCGTGCCGCCTCGAGCGTCGAGCGCGCTGTCCCAGTCGGGGCGCAGCGCAAGCATCGCTTCGCGGCTCGCGATGTCGTCGCCGAGCGCATCGGCGAATTCCGGCGCGTTCGCCGTGCAGCCTGACCAGCGCAGCAGCGACGCTTCGCGCACCGTGTCGCAGCCGGCCGCATCGAAACCGCTTGCCTGTGCGAGTTGCGCGGCGAGCCACGCGGTGCGCAGCGAGTGATCGGTGGGTTGCCCCATGCTCAGGTCGCCGATGAAGGCGAGTGCCTTGACGGCGTCGAACACCCGAATCGCCGATCCATTGTCCTGCTGTGTCTGCATGCTCCGCTGCGCCTCCCGAACCGGCCGTCTTGACGGTGCCTACTATAAACGTGCCAGGGAATTCCAGCCGATGGGTCGGTCATTCGACCGATACCGCGGCGACGCTCGCCCTGAGATAGTCCGTCTCAATCCAACCGAGGCGAGGAAGCCCATCATGAATACGCTGCTGAAAAAAGTCCTGACGTCCGCGCTGCTGCTTGGCAGCCTGTTTTCGCTGCAAGCGGCACACGCCGCGCCCGCGCAGGACCTGAAGGGCAAGAACGTCGTGCTGGTACACGGCGCGTTTGCCGACGGATCGAGCTGGGACAAGGTCATTCCACTGCTCGAAGCGCGCGGTCTGCACGTGGTCGCGGTGCAGAATCCGCTCAGTTCGCTGAACGACGACGTCGCCGCGACACGGCGCGTGATCGAGCAGCAGGACGGCCCGGTGGTGCTGGTCGGCCATTCGTGGGGCGGCGTCGTGATCACGCAGGCGGGCAATGAAGACAAGGTGAAGTCGCTTGTCTATGTGGCGGCATTCGCGCCCGACAGCGGCCAGTCGATCAACGACATGCTGAAGGGCAAGCCGGCGCCGGCGTGGGCGAGCGCCTTGCAGAAGGACTCCGCGGGCTTCCTGACGCTGTCGACCGATGCCGTGATCCATCAGTTCGCGCAGGATCTGCCGCCGGCCCAGGCGCGCCTCGTCGCCGCGACGCAGGGTCCGTGGTTCGCCGGCTGTACCGATGACAAGGTGACCACGGCGGCATGGCACACGAAGCCGTCGACGTTCGTGATTACCGGCATGGATCACATGATCGATCCGCGTTTGCAGGAAGCGATGGCGAGCCAGATCGACGCAACCGTCACGCGGGTCAGCGCGAGCCACGTCGCGATGCTCAGCCAGCCGAAAGCGGTGGCGGACGCCATCATCGCCGCGGCGAGCAAGGTGCGGTAAGTGTTGTTGAACGGGTAGGGCGCATCCGCGTCGTGCCCGTGCAGAGGGATACGCCCACGCGAAGCCCGCGCCTCGCGTGGGCGTGCGCGCCTGTTCGCGTGGCGATTCCGGCCGGCCGGCGCAGGCTGGTTTTAGCGTTCGGGCAGGAACGGGCATCGCATCGAAGCTGGACGGCGTCGATATAATGCTGGCAATTCGCCGTGATATACGGCGCGACCTGCCTGATACGACTGGAGTCAGTGATGAACGTAGCACGGCGTTTTGCCGAAATTGACGACCTGGTTCCCGCCGCCGAAAGCCTGCGCGAGATTCGCCACCACATTCACCATCATCCCGAACTGGCGTACGAAGAAGTCGCCACTGCGGCGCTCGTCGCGGAAAAGCTCGAGGCGTGGGGCTGGCAGGTGACGCGCGGCGTCGGCAGGACGGGCGTGGTGGGTACGATGAAGCTGGGCGCAGGTACACGCAGCATCGGGATTCGCGCCGACATGGACGCGCTGCCGATCGTCGAGCAGACTGGCCTCCCGTACGCGAGCGGCACGCACGGCAAGATGCACGCATGCGGCCACGACGGCCATACGGCGATGCTGCTCGGCGCCGCGCAGCATCTCGCCGCGACGCGCCGTTTTTCGGGCACCGTGCATCTGTATTTTCAGCCGGCCGAAGAAACCGGCATCGACAGCGGCGCGATGAAGATGATCGAAGACGGTCTCTTCGAACGTTTTCCGTGCGACGCCGTGTTCGGTCTGCACAATCATCCGGGCGCCGAGCCGGGCAAGCTGCTGTTCCGCAAGGGCGCGTTCATGGCAGCCGGCGACAAGGCCATCATCAACATCGAAGGGGTCGGCGGTCATGCAGCACGGCCGCATCTGACAGTCGATCCGATCGTGATTGCCGCGAGCATCGTGATGGCGTTGCAGACCGTCGTCGCGCGCAACGTCGATCCGTCGCAACCGGCGGTCGTGACGGTGGGTTCGATGCATTCGGGCATCGCGAACAACGTGATCCCCAGCTCGGCGAAGCTCGAACTGAGCGTGCGCTCGTTCAGCCCGGAAGTGCGTGCATTGCTGAAACAGCGCATCACGGAGCTCGCGGAAGGCCAGGCGGCCAGCTATGGCGGCAAGGCGACTGTCGAATACATCGAAGGCTATCCGGTCGTCGTCAATTCGGACGCGGAAACGGAATTCGCGATCGAAGTGGCACGCGAACTGGTCGGCGACGACAAGGTGGTCGCGCACACCGACCTGCTGATGGGCAGCGAGGATTTCGCGTTCATGTTGCAGAAGCGCCCCGGCACGTTCCTGCGCATCGGCAACGGCGTCGGCGAAGACGGGTGCATGGTGCACAACCCGCATTACGATTTCAACGACTTCAATTTGCCGGTGGGCGCCGCGTTCTGGACGCGCCTCGTCGAGCGGTTTCTCGAGTAGTTCGCCGACGTTCGAACGCGATGCAGCGCGTTGCTAGCCGCGTCGTGCGACCATGTCGGAGACGGTCTGCGCGGCGTGCTGCAGCGGTTCCAGAAACGCCTTCACCATCTGCTTTGCTGAATTGCGCTGCGCGTTGCCGCTGATGTTCATCGCCGCGATCACGCGGCCCTGGCGGTTGCGGATCGGCGCGGACAGCGAGATCAAACCACCTTCCAGTTCCTGGTCGACAATCGCCCACCCCTGGCGGCGCACCTGTGCGATCAGCTTTTTCAGTTCTTCCTTGTCGGTCACGGTGCGCGGCGTGTGCGCGTAGAGTTGCGTCGCACCGAGCGTCGCGTCGAGCGCGTCGTCGTCGAGCGCGGAGAGCAGCACGCGGCCCATCGACGTGCAGTAAGCCGGCAGACGGCTTCCGATCGACAGGTTGATCGTCATGATCTTGTGCGTCGGCACGCGCAGCACATAGACGATTTCCGTGCGGTCGAGCACGGCCGCCGAGCAGCTCTCGTGCACTTTCCCCGACAGTTCCTCCATCACCGGTTCAGCGAGATTCCAGAACGGCATCGACGTCAGATACGCAAAACCGAGATCGAGGATTTTCGGCGTCAGCCGGAAGAGGCGCCCTTCGGCTTCCACGTAACCGAGCGTCTGCAACGTGAGCAGAATGCGGCGCGCGCCAGCGCGTGTGAGCCCGGCTGCGGCGGCGACGTCGGTGAGCGTCTGTTCGGGGCGCTCCGCGTTGAACGCGCGGATCACCGCAAGGCCGCGTGCAAACGACTGCACGTACGAATCGCCCGGTTTGTCGGGTGCTTCCGGGGTTTGCGCGGCGTTGGCGGACAGCGACGGGGACGCGGGAAGAGCTTTGCTCATGTGCCTCAGGGAAAAAGCGATGGCCGGCGGAGTGGCCTCGAAAGCCGAGACGATAGCGTATGACCCGCGTTTCGCCAACCTTGACGACACCTCAGCGGCGCCGGGACCGCGACTCTTTGTATGATAGACGGACGAAAACCCGTCATGCAGGAGACAGCACGATGCCGCGCTTTGCCGCCAACCTCACGATGATGTACAACGAACACCCGTTCCTCGATCGTTTCGGCGCCGCGGCGCGTGATGGCTTCAAGGGTGTCGAGGTGTTGTTCCCGTACGCGTTTCCCGCTGCCGGTCTGAAAGCGCGGCTCGACGAACATCAACTGACGCAGGCGCTCTTCAATGCACCGTGCGGCGACTGGGCCGCCGGCGACCGGGGCCTGGCATCGGTGCCGGGGCGGGAAGACGAATTCCGGCGCAGCATCGACACGGCGCTGGAATACGCGCGCGTGCTGGGCAACCGGAGGCTGCACGTGATGGCCGGACTGATCGCCGCGGACCAGTCGCGCGAACGTCACCGTGAGGTTTATCTGAAGAACCTCGCGTACGCTGCGCAGGCCGCCCAGGCCGACGGCATCACGGTCGTGATCGAACCGATCAACACGCGCGACATGCCGGGTTTCTTTCTGAACCGTCAGGACGATGCGCAGGCCATCTGCGCGGAAGTCGGCGCATCGAACCTGAAGGTGCAGTTCGACTGCTATCACTGCCAGATCGTCGAAGGCGATCTGGCAGTCAAACTCAGGCGCGATATGGCGCACATCGGGCATATCCAGATTGCAGGCGTGCCGGAGCGGCATGAGCCCGATATCGGTGAAATCAACTATCCGTATCTTTTCGAGCTGATCGATTCGCTGGGCTATGACGGCTGGACCGGTTGCGAATACCGGCCGCGCGCGGGCACGTCAGCCGGGCTCGGGTGGCTCAGGCGCTGGCTGTAACGCGTGCGACGCCGGGACCAGAAACGCGACCATACTCATACGGGCGGCGTGGGCTTTTTCGGCACATTCCGCACTGCACGTATGCCTGCCTTTGCATCTGATGCAGCTTGACACGGGTCGCCGGTAGACCCTACTATCCAGTCTAAATGTTCGCTATTCGATATATTGTTCGTATATAGAACATATTTTGAATCGCGATCCAGTCCTTCCAGTCCCGCGATGAGCGGCGTGGGACGTTGAGAGAATCTGTTCCGCTCATCGCGAACGATGCCAGGCTGTCGGGCGGATTTCGCGTCAGGCGCCGGCTGGAAACACAAAGCGGCGCAGCCTGCAAATGGAGACATCACATGACCGAAGCTTTCCTGTGCGATGCAATTCGTACGCCGATTGGCCGCTATGCGGGTGCGCTGTCGTCGGTTCGCGCCGACGATCTCGGCGCCGTGCCGCTCAGGGCGCTGATGGAGCGCAACAAGGACGTCGACTGGTCGGTCATCGACGATGTGATTTACGGCTGCGCCAATCAGGCGGGTGAAGACAACCGCAACATCGCGCGCATGTCGCTGCTGCTCGCAGGGTTGCCGCTGGACGTGCCGGGTTCGACGGTCAACCGTCTGTGCGGCTCGGGCATGGATGCCGTCGGCATCGCCGCGCGCGCGATCAAATCGGGCGAGGCTGCGTTGATGGTCGCGGGTGGCGTCGAAAGCATGAGCCGCGCGCCGTTCGTGATGAACAAGGCCGGCAGCGCGTTTTCGCGGGAAGCGGCGATCTACGACACGACCATCGGCTGGCGCTTCGTCAACAAGCTGATGAAGCAGCAATACGGTGTCGACTCGATGCCGGAAACCGGCGAAAACGTCGCGCAGGATTACGGTGTGAGCCGCACCGATCAGGATGCGTTCGCGATGCGCAGCCAGCAGAACGCGGCGCGCGCGCAGCGCGACGGCACACTCGCGCAGGAAATCGTGCCGGTATCGGTTGCGCAGAAGAAGGGCGACCCGACCATCGTGTCGCAGGACGAACATCCGCGCGAAACCAGCCTCGAAACGCTGGCGAAACTGAAGGGCGTCGTGCGCCCCGATGGCACGGTGACGGCAGGCAACGCTTCGGGCGTGAACGACGGCGCCGCGGCCCTGCTGCTGGCGAACGAAGAAACCGCGAAGCGCTTTGGCCTCGTGCCGCGCGCACGCGTGCTCGGTATTGCGACCGCAGGCGTCGCGCCGCGTGTGATGGGCATCGGCCCGGCTCCGGCTACGCAGAAACTGCTGGCGCGTCTCGGCATGACGATCGACCAGTTCGACGTGATCGAACTGAACGAAGCGTTTGCGTCGCAAGGTCTCGCGGTGCTGCGGATGCTCGGCGTCGCCGATGACGACGCGCGCGTGAATCCGAACGGCGGCGCGATCGCGCTGGGCCATCCGCTCGGGATGAGCGGCGCGCGTCTCGTCACCACCGCGATGTATCAGTTGCAGCGCACGAAGGGTCGCTTTGCACTGTGTACGATGTGTATCGGTGTCGGTCAGGGCATCGCTATTGCGATCGAGCGGGTTTAGGGTTTTTTTGCTGTAGCGCTTCCTAAGCGTGGAACGGGCACCCGTGGTGGCTAGCGGTTTAAGGAGTGGCCCGGGCCGGTCGGCAGGTTCATTGAAAGCCCCCGGCCTCTGGCGCCAGTCCCTTACCGTGCGTGTCGTTGCCCGAGATTTGATTTAACGCTGAGCCCCGCCAGTCCTGGATTGACCGGACTTGTCTTGCTCCAGAAATATTTCCCTGCCGGAACCCGGCGAAGTCCCCGCCGGGCGACATTCGCCGCGGTCTGTCGACGCTGGGGGCGAGCGCCCTTCACCGACCTCACAGTGAACCGTAGTGCCAGTCCCTGGGCAATTTGCTCAAATTCATTAGTCACTGTGCCTATCTGCTCAGTATCTGCTCAAAATTTGATTTATCTGCTCATTTTGATAGTATCCGCTCAATACTGAGCAGATACTGAGCAGATACATGGGCAAATTGACCCCCGAAGCTATCCTCGACGCCATCCGACGTCTGGCCCAGGCAGGCGAACTGGAGGTTTCCTCTACTGACGTCATCCGCGCTACGCACGGCAGCTCCGCCACCGTCCGGCGCCATCTGGATGCGCTGTGTTCCAGTGGGCAGCTCACGCGTAGTGGCCAGGCGCGTGCAGTTCGCTACCGGCTGGCTGGGGTGGCTGCGACTGTCCAGACCGCCACCCGCGAGGCGCCTTCCGCCGTCCTGCATCCGGTGTGGTCACTCGACGCCGTTGAGCTTGGCCGCAAACTTGATGCCCCCCTGGCTGCGCGCGACCCGGTCACCTACCGGCGCGAATTTGTCGAAGACTACGTGCCCAATGAGAGCTGGTTGATGCCACAAGCCCTGGCCGAAGAGCTCTATCGTGCCGGTCGCCTGCGCGAACAACAGCCAGCGGGGACCTACGCGCGCAAGGTGCTGGAGCAACTGCTCATCGATCTGTCCTGGTCGTCCTCTCGTCTGGAGGGCAACCGTTACACCCTGCTGGCGACAGAGGAGTTGTTCAGGCGGGGGACCGCCGGCAGCGACGCTGACGCGGTGATGCTACTCAACCACAAAACGGCCATCGAGTTTCTGGTCGATGCAGTACCGTTGCAGGGTCTCTCGGCCGCGCTCATTCAAAACCTTCATGCAGTGCTCATGCAGGACCTTCTGGCCGATACCGATGCGCTGGGCACTATCCGCAAGAAGCTGGTCAACATCAGTGACACGGTCTACGTACCGACGCAAGTGCCGGCCGTGCTCGAGGAGATGCTGGAGATCATTCTGGCCAAGGCCAGGCTCATCAAGAATCCGGTCGAGGCTGCCTTTTTCCTGTGGGTGAATCTGGCGTACCTGCAGCCATTCGAGGATGGCAACAAGCGCACCAGTCGTCTCGCAGCAAACATTCCGCTGATGCTCTATAACTGCGCGCCGTTGTCCTTCCTGGACGTCGATCCTCACGACTATGCCCAGGCGATGCTGGGCGTGTACGAATTCCGGGATGTCTCGCGCGCAGTGGACCTGTTCGCCTGGAGCTGGCGGCGCTCGATGAAAAAATATGTCGTCGTGATGGAGTCCATGGGCGCCCCGAACCCTCTGAGACTGCGATACCGTGAGCATCTGACCGAAGCCATTGGCCTGGTGGTTCTCGACAGAAAATCCGCGCAGGCTGCAATGGAGAAGTTGGGGCTCACGGAGGACCAGGCCCCGGGCTTCCCGGCGATGTTGCTTGAGGAGCTGAAGAAGCTGGAGGTATTCAACTGCGCGCGGTACCGGCTGACGCTGACCGCCACGCAGGCCTGGATCGACGCCAGCCGGCCGTACTAAACTAATCCGCGACTGTGGACGCGAACCCAGGCTTGTCAGGCCCACAGCCTGCCGGGCGTCGGCATCATGACGGGCTGGGCTTGTACAATCATTTCGCCGGATGCTGTCGATTGTTTCAGCCGGTAGCATGATTCATTCGATGATGTCTTTTTCGCGGTTGACACGCGTTTTTTAGCCGATTCGAAATCGCTGGATCAGCCTTTCAAAGGAGAACGTTCAATGAAGGTAGCGACCGTTGGAACTGCCGTGCTGCTCTCGCTGGCTGCCGCGCAACCTGTCTGGGCGCAGGACTCGCTGGCGAGTTCGGCACAAGGCGTGATCGACGCAGTACAGCCGGTTCACATGAAAGGACAGATCACGGGTATCGAGCCCGCTTCGCGAACGCTGACGGTGAAAGGCGCGGCCGGCAATGTGGTGGTCGTCGTGGTGAACGAAGAGGTCACCGGTTTCGACAAGCTCAAGCTCGGCGACACCGTGGACGTTCTGTACAAGAACGCGCTGCTGCTCACCGCCGACAAGGTCACCGGCCCGGATGCGGGTCTGCGCAAGCGGGTCGATACGCAGGCTTATCAGCCGGCATCGGGCGGCTTCCAGTCGACGCGGCAGATCGAGATTCTGGCGACCGTGCAGAAGATCGATCGCAAGAAGCGCCTCGTGACGCTGCGCGGGGCGTATCAGACTCGGACCGTCGAAGCGCGCCCCGATATCGATCTGAGCGGCGTGAAAGTGGGCGATACCGTGCACGCGGTGTTCGTTTCCGCCGCGGCGGTCAAGGTCACACCGAAGTAAGCGTGTGGCTTCTCGCCCGTCATGAAACGAAAGCCCGTTGCCAGCCGCAACGGGCTTTTTTCATGTGCGCCGCTACGCGCCCTTCGCCACGAACAGCAAAGCTGTCAGCGCCTTACGTCAGCAGCGATGCGGCCCGATGATGTTCAGCTTTGCCATGCGCCGGTACAACGTCGCGCGCGACATCCCTAGCGCCTGTGCCGCTGCGTTGGGACGCCAGTGCTGCTGCGTGAGCACTTCGATAATGCGCGTGCGTTCATCCGTCGGTGCGGGTGCGTGTGACAGTTCGCGTCCGGTAGCGGGTGAAATGAGTGCGGCGATATCCGGCGCGATGTGGCGCATCTCGACCCGTGACAAATCGCATACCGCGCACGCATAACGCAGCACGTTGCGCAACTGGCGGATATTGCCGGGCCACGGTAGCGTCGCCAGCTGTTCTGCAAGATGCGCGTCGAGCATCAGCACGTGAGCGGCGTTCCCGGCTTCTTCATCGAAGACCGCTTCGATCACGTCGCGAATGTCGGCGCGCTCACGGAGTGGCGGCATCGTCAGCGTCGCGCCGCTCAGACGGTAGAACAGGTCCTCGCGAAACGCGCCTTCGCTCACCATCTGCGAAGGGCTGCGATGCGTGGCGCAGATCACGTCGATGTCCACACGCACCGGCACGTCGCCGCCGAGCGGCACGACTTCGCCTTCTGCCAGCACGCGCAGCAGACGGGTCTGCAGACTGAGCGGCATGTCGCCGATTTCGTCGAGAAACAGCGTGCCGCCGCTCGCCATGGCGATCTTGCCGCGCGCACCGCGGCTTCGGGCGCCGGTGAACGCGCCGGGCGCATAGCCGAACAGTTCGCTCTCGATCAGCGATTCAGGAATCGCCGCGCAGTTCACGGCGACGAACGGCCGCGCGCGCCGCTCCCCCGCCTCGTGAATCGCCCGCGCGAACACTTCCTTGCCAACGCCTGTTTCGCCGAGAATCAGGACCGGCAGTCGCTTTCCAGCGATACGCAGCGCAACCTGCGCGTTCTGGGCGATGCGCGGATCGGCGCTATGCAGGAACCGGCTCATCGCACCGGGATGCCGCCCGGCGTGCGATTCACGCGGCGCGGCCGCCGCTGTCGCGGCGACGCGCGTGGGCCGCCGCATCGGGGCACGGATGCGCGCGTGCAGCGTGGCGCCCGTCGCGCGCAGGCGCAATCCGGTAATTGCGTCGGTGCGTGCGAGGTCGTGCAGATGAACCTCGGACGTATCGAAGATATCGTCGATGTGGCGCGGTCCGCTCAGGTCCGGAATGCATTCGCGCGCCTTGCGGTTGGCCGTCACGATGTTGCCGCATTCGTCGAACGCAATCAGCAGTTCAGGCTGCGCTTCGACGAAGTTGCGGCTTTGATGGCCGAACAGGATCCAGTGCTGCGTCGTCTGGTTCAGGAAGTAGCCGTCTTCGATCAGCCCCGCGCTTTGACGTACCAGCTGGAACACGAGCCGCTGGCTGTCACGGTTATCCGGCGATTGCACCGCCGAGGCGTCGAGCACGCCGATCAGTTCGCCCGCGGGCGCGAAGATTGGCGCGGCGCTGCACGTCAGCGTCGTGAACGCGGCGCGAAAGTGATCTGTCTTGTGCACCGTGATCGGCGCGAGATCCGTCAGCACGTTCGCGACGCCGCAGGTACCTTCCTCACGTTCGGACCAGCATGAGCCGATGTAAAGACCCGCGTGCCTGAAATGACTGCGCCGGTCGCGATCGATCCGGTAGTCGATCGTCACGCCGTGCGCGTCGGTCAGCATCACGCAGTAATCGGCGACGCGAATCATGTCGTGCAACCGCGACAGGCACTGGCCCGACGCGCGCAGAAAGGCTTCTTCCTTCCCCTGGATTTCGCGCAGTTCCGCTGACGTCAACACGCGCGGACCGATGGCCGAGCCGGGATCGAGCTGCCAGGTTTCGAACGAGCGCTGCCACGAGGACACGAGACGCGGTGAGCCGGCGGGCGCGGGCAGACGTCCTTCGATGGCGCCCCGCACGCGATCGACGTGCTGTGTTTGCGAGACGTAAGGCATGATCGACTCCCGTCGAGCGATGCTGGAGGATTCCTGTTCGACCTTGTAGCACAACTCGAAAGCGCAATCACACTGCATTGCAGCACGAAAGACACTTGAGACGTTCGTCTCAACGCGAGGTGAGACAGTACCGGCCGCCCGCAATCGCACGTCCTGCAAGGCGCGGGCGGATTCGTTCGTCGCATGGCGTAGCGCGTGTGGGCGCGTCGCATCGACGACGAGACGCAGCATGCGTACCAGCGCACGCGTTTTTCCCCATGCGTTGAAACCGCGCCGATCGCGCAAAGCCCTTTAAATACGGGCTTTTCTTCGTATTCTGGTGTGCTGGATGTGTTTTGGCACGTCCCTTGCAGAGTCTCCCTGTACTCGAAGCGCGCGTTGCGTTTCATAAAAAGACCAGTCCGCGCATACGCGGGCAACTCTGGTCGACAGGAGACAACCCCGTGTCCGTTCCCGTCACAGTTGGCGTGATTGCGAATCCTGCGTCAGGCCGCGATATCCGGCGTCTCACGACGTACGCCTCCGTTTTCCCGACGGCGGAGAAAGCCAACATGATCGTGCGGCTGCTCGCGGGTCTCGGCGCGCTCGGCGTCGATCGCGTGCTGACGCTGCGCGACAAGACCGGCGTTTCCGCGTTGCTCCTGCGCGCAATCGAAACACACAGGGCCATCGCCGCACGTCAACGCTGGCCCGAGGTCGAATTCCTTGCATTGCCGTTTTCCGACAGCGTCGCGGATACGCACGTGGGCGTCCAGCACATGGTGCGTGAAGGCGTTGGCCTGATCGCGGTGCTCGGCGGCGACGGTACCCATCGCGCGGCCGCCGCGCATAGTGGCGACGTGCCGCTGCTGACGCTTTCGACTGGTACCAACAACGCGTTTCCCGATCTGCGTGAAGCCACCGTCGCGGGGCTTGCGGGTGCGCTCGTGGCCTCGCGCGCGGTGCCGCCCGACATCGCGCTGGTGCGCAACAAGCGGCTTGTCGTGCGCTGCGTCGACGGCCCAAACCGGGGGCGCGAGGAAATCGCGCTGGTTGACGTGTGCGTGAGCCGTCAGCGTTTTGTCGGGGCCCGCGCGGTGTCCGAGCCGTCCGATATCGAAACGCTCTTTCTGACTTTCGCCGCGCCGGATGGCATCGGCCTGTCGTCGATCGGTGGTGCGTTCGCGCCGGTCGATCGCGCGGCGTCGCACGGCTTGCATCTGACGTTCGCGCGCCCCGGCGAGCCCGGTGTGCCGATCGTTGCCCCGATTGCGCCCGGGCGTGTCGATCAGGTGACGATGCGCACCTGCGAGCGTCTCGAAGCAGGCGCATGGACGCCACTTCACGCAGAGCACGGCACGCTCGCGTTCGACGGCGAACGCGAGATCGAACTCGAACGCGGCGATCGATATGAAGTGATGCTCGACTGGCACGGACCGCTCACGGTCGACGTCGAGCGCGTGCTGCGTTACTCGGCGTCGCGGCAACTCATCCGGGAAGTGGCAGCAGGAGACAGTGTGTAAGAAGTCGGTGTCGCATGAAACGGATTACGTTCGTGTGGCGCTCATTGCAGCAGGCAGTGAAATCAATCAAGGAGACGCACCATGTCTGTTTCAGCACAGTTGGGCAAGGACGAACTGCTGGAGGCGTATCGAATGATGCGCACGATCCGCGAATTCGAGGAACGTCTGCACGTTGAATTCGCGACAGGAGAAATCCCCGGTTTCGTGCACCTGTATGCCGGCGAAGAGGCGTCGGCGGTCGGCACGATGCTGCATCTGAACGACGCCGACTATGTGGCTACGACGCACCGCGGTCACGGTCACTGCATCGCGAAAGGCGTCGACGTGCGCGGCATGATGGCGGAGATTTATGGCCGCAAGACCGGCGTGTGCCACGGCAAAGGCGGCTCGATGCATATCGCCGATCTGTCGAAAGGCATGCTTGGCGCGAACGGTATCGTCGGTGCGGGCGGCCCGCTCGTGTGCGGCGCGGCGCTCGCCGCGAAGCTGAAGAAAACCGGCGGCGTGGGCGTGTGCTTCTTTGGCGATGGCGCATCGAATCAGGGTGTGATCTTCGAATCGATGAATCTCGCTTCGGTGTGGCGGTTGCCGGTGATCTTCGTCGCGGAAAACAATGGCTACGCGGAAGCCACGTCGTCGACGTATTCGGTGGCGACCGACAACATCGCCGACCGTGCGAGCGGCTTCGGCATGCCGGGCGTGATCGTCGACGGCTTCGACTTCTTCGCCGTGCATGAAGCCCTTGGTGAAGCGATCGAACGTGCGCGCGGCGGTGGTGGCCCGACGCTCGTCGAAGTCAAGTTTTCCCGCTATTTCGGGCATTTTGAAGGCGATGCGCAAACCTATCGCGCGCCCGGCGAGGTGCAGAAACTGCGTGACGAAAAGGATTGTCTCAAGCGCTTCGAAGAGCGCGTGGTGCGCGCGGAAATGGCGACGAGCGACGACCTGCGTGGCATCGACGCAAAAGTGAAGACGCTGATCGACGACGCTGTCAGCGAGGCCAAGGCCGCGCCGATGCCAGGCGCCGAAGACCTGTTGACCGACGTCTACGTGTCATATCCGTAACGTCGTCACGCTGTGGCGCAAACGCGAGACGAACCCGACAGATTCAGCAAGTAACTTGCATGGGACCAGAGTAAGAGCTTTGCATGGGACCAGAGTAAGCACTAAAGCGCTAACTCTGGTCGACAGCTAAAGCGCTAACTCCGGTCGACCGCAATAAATTGCATGGGACCAGAGTAAGAGCTTTGCATGGGACCGGAGTAAGCGCTAAAGCGCTAACTCTGGTCGACAGCTAAAGCGCTAACTCCGGTCGACAGGAGACAGACATGGCACGGAAGATCACTTTTTCTCAGGCAATCAATGAAGCCCTGAGCCAGGAGATGGCGCGCGACGACAGCGTCATCGTAATGGGCGAAGACAACGCGGGCGGCGCAGGCTCGCCCGGTGAGCAGGACGCGTGGGGCGGTGTACTCGGCGTCACGAAAGGGCTGTATCACAAGTACCCCGGGCGTGTGCTCGACACGCCGCTTTCGGAAGGCGGCTATATCGGCGCGGCGGTCGGCGCGGCGGCGTGCGGCATGCGGCCCGTGGCGGAGTTGATGTTCATCGACTTCATGGGTGTGTGCTTCGACCAGATCTTCAATCAGGCCGCGAAATTCCGCTACATGTTCGGCGGCAAGGCGGTCACCCCCGTCGTCATCCGCGCGATGCAGGGCGCGGGCCTGCGCGCGGCGGCCCAGCATTCGCAGATGCTGACGTCGCTCTTCACGCATATTCCCGGCCTCAAGGTGGTGTGTCCTTCGACACCGTACGACGCAAAAGGTCTGCTGATCCAGGCAATCCGCGACAACGATCCGGTCATCTTCTGCGAGCACAAACTGCTGTACAGCCGTGAAGGCGATGTACCGGAAGAGTCGTATGCGATTCCGTTCGGCGAGGCGAACGTCGTGCGCGAAGGCGATGACGCAACCATCGTCACCTACGGCCGCATGGTGCACTACGCGACCGAAGCCGCGGAAAAGCTCGCAAAGGAAGGCATCCAGGTCGACGTGATCGATCTGCGCACGACCTCGCCGCTCGACGAGGAAACCATTCTCGAAAGCGCCGAACGCACGGGGCGCGTCGTCGTCGTGGACGAGGCGAATCGCCGCTGTTCGATGGCGACGGACATTTCGGCGCTAGTCGCCGGGCGCGCGTTCCATTCGCTAAAGGCGCCAATTGAACTGGTCACCGCGCCACATACACCCGTGCCGTTTTCCGGTGTGCTCGAAGACATGTATATCCCTTCGCCGGACCAGATCGCGGCCGCCGTACGCAAGGTAAGGAGCTGAGCAATGTCGATTCACATGATCACGATGCCCAAGTGGGGTCTCTCGATGGAGCAGGGCCAGGTCAACGGCTGGCTGAAGTCGGTGGGCGACAAGGTCGCGAAAGGCGACGAAGTGCTCGACGTGGAAACCGACAAGATTTCCTCCGGCGTGGAGTGCGCGTTTATCGGCACGTTGCGGCGGCAGGTCGCGCAGGAAGGCGAGACGTTGCCGGTCGGCGCACTGCTTGGCGTCGTGGCCGACGTGGAAACGCCCGACAGCGAAATCGATGCGGCCGTCGAAGCGTTCCAGCGCGACTTCGTGCCGCCGACGGCGGCCGACGGCGACGCCGGTCCGCAGCCCGGGAAAGCGCAGATTGGCGGCCGCACGATGCGCTTCCTGAAGCTCGGTGACGGCGGCACGCCAGTGGTGCTGATTCATGGCTTTGGCGGCGATCTCAACAACTGGCTCTTCAATCACGCCGATCTCGCCGCGCATCGCGCGGTATGGGCGCTCGATCTGCCCGGGCACGGCGAATCGGCCAAAGCGGTCGAAACCGGTAGCGCGGATGAACTCGCCGACAGTGTGACCGCGTTTCTCGACGATCGCGGCATCGAACGGGCGCATCTCGTCGGGCATTCGATGGGTGCGCTCATCGCGATGACAGTCGCGGCACGCGCGCCACAACGCGTCGCTTCGCTTGCGTTGATTAGCGGCGCGGGCCTTGGCGACGAGATCAACCGCGAGTACATCGAAGGCTTCACGGCCGGCTCCAGTCGCAACACGCTAAAGCCGCATCTGACGAAACTGTTCGCCGATGGATCGCTGGTCACGCGCCAGCTCGTGGAAGACATCGTTCGCTACAAGCGGCTCGAAGGCGTGAGCGACGCGCTGCAGAAAATCGCCACGTCGGCTTTCGAGGGCGGCGTGCAACGGCGAAACTATCGCGACCGGCTGGAGACGCTCGCGCCGTGCACGCTGGTGATCTGGGGCAGTGACGACCAGATCATCCCGGCACGTCACGCCGAAGGGTTGCCGTCGAATGCGCGTGTTCATGTGATCCAGGGGAAGGGGCACATGGTACAGATGGAAGCGGCAACGGAAGTGAACCGTCTGCTCAATGAATTTTTCGGGCAATGACGATGAATACCGCGACCGGGAATCAGAGCACGACCGCGCTCGGTCAGCACGGGTTGCGCAGCCGCGAGAAGCTGGCCCGCATTCCCGTGAAGATCGTGCCTGTGTCAGCGGGTGACGTCGGTGGCCTGCCGAAGCCGCCGTGGCTGCACGCACGGCCGATGATGAGCGAAACCATTGCGGAAATGGCGGCCATCCTGCGCGCGCATCGTCTGCATTCGGTATGCGAGGAGGCGATGTGCCCGAACATCGGCGAGTGTTTCGCGCAGCGCACGGCGACGTTCATGATCATGGGAGGGATCTGTACGCGCCGATGTGCGTTCTGCGATGTGGCGCACGGGCGGCCCGAGCCGCTCGATGCAGAAGAGCCTGAGCGGCTTGCTGACGCGGTCGCGGCGCTCGGCTTGCGCTATGTCGTGATCACGTCGGTGGACCGCGACGATCTGCGCGATGGCGGCGCCGGGCATTTTGTCCGCTGCATCGCGCTGATTCGCGAGCGCGTGCCGGGAATCCGTGTCGAAGTGCTGACGCCGGATTTTCGCGGTCGCATCGATCGGGCGCTGGCAGCGTTCGAAACGACATGGCCCGACGTGTTCAATCACAACATTGAAACCGTGCCTTCGTTATATCGCGCCGCGCGCGCCGGTGCCCACTACGAAGGATCGCTTGAACTGCTGGCGCGTGTGAAACGATCGAACCGGCATGTCGTCACGAAATCCGGATTGATGGTCGGTCTCGGCGAAACCGATGACGAACTGCTACGCACGATGCAGGATATCCGCGCGCATGACGTCGATATTCTGACGCTCGGGCAGTATCTGGCACCGTCGCGGTTTCACATGCCCGTGCGGCGTTACATGCCGCCGGATGCGTTCGACGCTTTACGTGAGGAGGGATTGAAGCTGGGATTTCGCGAGGTGGTAGCAGGGCCGCTGGTGCGTTCGTCGTATCACGCGGATGAGGTGGCGAGGCTGGGCGCCTGATGTGTGGTTGAACCGCGCGTGCCGGTCAGCGTCACGCGCGGTTCAACGTCAGGTACCTGCCTCAGATCCCGCCAATACACAAGTACTTGATAACGACATAATCATCGACGCCATAGTGCGAGCCTTCACGCCCCAGCCCCGATTGCTTGACGCCGCCAAACGGCGCGACTTCGTTCGAAATCAAACCGGTGTTGATACCCACCATCCCGTATTCGAGCGCTTCGGCCACACGCCACACGCGGCCGATATCGCGGCTGAAGAAGTAGGCGGCAAGGCCGAACTCGGTATCGTTCGCGAGACGGATCACTTCTTCGTCGGATGAGAAACGGAAGAGCGGTGCCAGCGGGCCGAACGTTTCGTCGCGCGCGACCTTCATCGCGGGCGTGACGTCCGCGAGAATCGTCGGTTCGAAAAAACCGTGACCGAGCGCGTGACGCTTGCCGCCGGTCACCACGCGCGCGCCTTTGGCGAGCGCGTCTTCGATATGCGATTCGACCTTGAGCACGGCCGCCTCGTTGATCAGCGGTCCTTGCGTGACGCCCGCATCGGTGCCGAAGCCGACCTTCAGGTCCGCCACCGCATCGCGCAGCTTCGCGGCGAACGCATCGTAGACGCGATCGTGTACATAGAAGCGGTTCGTACACACGCACGTCTGCCCGCTGTTGCGGTACTTCGATGCGATCGCGCCTGCAACGGCGGCATCGAGATCGGCGTCATCGAACACGATGAACGGCGCGTTGCCGCCGAGTTCGAGCGAAACCTTCTTCACCGTCGGCGCGCATTGCGCCATCAACAGACGTCCAACCGCCGTCGAGCCCGTGAACGACAGCTTGCGCACGACCGGGTTTCCGGTCATCTCGGCGCCGATCGTTTTCGGGTCGCCCGTCAGCACGCTGAAGATGCCGGCAGGCACGCCCGCGCGTTCGGCGAGCACGGCCAGCGCGAACGCGGACAGCGGCGTGGCTTCGGCCGGCTTCACGATGATCGGGCAGCCGGCGGCGAGCGCCGGGCCGACCTTGCGCGTGATCATCGCGACCGGGAAATTCCACGGCGTGATCGCCGCGCAGACACCGATCGGCTCCTTCGTCACGACGATGCGTTTGTCCGGTGCAGGTGTCGGAATCGTATCGCCGTTGATGCGCTTTGCCTCTTCACCGAACCATTCGAGAAACGACGCGGCGTACGTGATTTCACCTTTTGCCTCGGCGAGCGGTTTGCCTTGCTCGGTGGTGAGGATGAGTGCGAGGTCGTCTGCGTTCGCGAGCATCAGTTCGTACCATGCTCGCAGGATCGCAGCGCGTTCCTTGCCCGTTTTCGCGCGCCATGCGGGCCACGCGGCGTTCGCGGCCTCGATCGCGCGACGCGTTTCCTGCGTGCCCATGCGCGGCACCTTCGCGATGCGCTCGCCCGTCGCCGGGTTGACGACGTCGAACGTCGAATCGTCGTCCGCCTGCTGCCAGCGGCCTGCAATGAAGGCGTCCGTACGCAGCAGCGTCGGGTCCTTCAGATTTTCAAATGCCTTGATCGTCATGTGTCTTTCCCGAACCAGTCTGGAGAAAATCCGGCGTTACGCGGCAATGCCGACCGTTTCCTTCAACACGCCCTCGAGAATCGCGAGCGCCTCGTCGAACACGGCGTCCTGGATCGTAAGCGGGAACAGGAAGCGGATCACGTTCGAATACACGCCGCACGTCAGCAGCAGCAGACCGCGTTCGAGCGCGCGCGTCTGCACGCGTTTCGCGAAGTCGGCGTCCGGCTCGCGTGTGCCCGCCTTGAAGAACTCGACCGCGACCATGCCACCGGGACCGCGCACGTCGGCGATCTGCGGCACTTCGCCTTGCAGCGCGATGAGTTTCGCCTTCAGGCGGTCACCGAGCGTCGTCGCGCGTTCACACAGGTTTTCTTCGTCGATGATGTCGAGCACGGCGTGCGCCGCGGCGAGCGCCAGCGGGTTGCCTGCGTACGTGCCGCCCAGACCGCCCGGCGCCGGGGCGTCCATGATGTCGGCACGGCCGACCACGCCCGATAGCGGCATGCCGCCTGCCAGGCTCTTCGCGATCGTCATCAGATCGGGCACCACGTCGTGGTGATGCATCGCGAACAGCTTGCCGGTGCGCGCAAAGCCGGTCTGCACTTCGTCGGCGATCAGCAGGATGCCGTGCTGCGTGCAGAGCTTGCGCAGCGCACGCACGAACTCAGCCGGTGCGGGATTGAAGCCGCCTTCGCCCTGAACCGGTTCAAAAATGATCGCGGCGACACGCTTCGGATCGATGTCGGCCTTGAACAGATGCTCGATGGCGCGCAGCGAATCGGCGGTCGTGACGCCGTGCAGCGGATTCGGGAACGGTGCGTGGAAAACGTCCGACGGGAACGGCCCGAAGCCGATCTTGTACGGCGCGACCTTGCCGGTCAGTGCCATGCCCATCATCGTGCGGCCGTGAAAGCCACCCGTGAACGCGATCACGCCCGGACGGCCGGTCGCGGCACGGGCAATCTTGATGGCGTTTTCGACGGCTTCGGCACCGGTCGTGAAGAACGCGGCTTTCTTCGGATAGTCGCCAGGCGCGCGGGCGATGATCTTCTCAGCGAGTTCGACGTACGACGCGTACGGCACGATCTGATACGCCGTGTGCGTGAAATGGTCGAGCTGCTCGCGGATCGCGGCGACGATCTTCGGATGACGATGACCCGTGTTCGTGACGGCGATGCCGGCCGCGAAGTCGATGAAGCGGCGGCCTTCGACGTCCCACAGCTCGGCGTTTTCGGCACGCTCGGCGTAGAAATCGCACATCACGCCAACGCCGCGCGGCGTGGCGGCGTCCTTGCGGGCCTGAAGTCCTGCGTTCTTGTTGTCGGCCATGGTCATCATCTCCTTCACATCCGGTTGTCGGGAATACGCGGGGAATACGCGGGGGAACAGGCGGGATCGGATGGTGCCGCCCGTTGACAGCACATGCTGCGACTATAATCAGATTTGGCTCCAAACTTCAGAGCCATTTTTATATAAATACAGGAGCCAATCATGCGTGCGATCGTCTTGTCCGACTGGCTGGCGCAGCGGCTGGACCGCGGCAACGGTCAGCCGGTCTACCGGCAACTGCACCGGCTGCTCCAGCAGGCGATCCTGTCGAGGGAACTGCCGGCGGGCAGCAAGGTGCCGTCGTCGCGGCTGCTCGCTGCCGAACTCGGTATCGCGCGCAATACGGTGACGCAGGTCTACGAGCAGCTCGCGCTGGAAGGGTATGTGACTTCGGCGACGGGGCGCGGCACGTTCGTCGCGGACAGCGCGCCGGACGAGATCGTCGGCGCGCTCGACACAAGCGCGGTGGGTTCCGCTTCCGTCGCTTCGGTTCCGCCGGATATATCCGCTTCTGCTTCTGCTTCCGATGCGCCGCTGGCCGCACCGCGTGCGTTGTCCGCGCGCGGTGCGCGGCTGCTGTCGGGCGCGGGCGTGTCGAAGCGTCAATGGGGTGCGTTCATGCCGGGCGTGCCGGACGTGACGCGCTTTCCGGCGCGCGTCTGGAGCCGTCTGCATAACAAGTACTGGCGCAGGATGCGACCGGACCTGCTGACATACGCGCCGGGTGGCGGTCTGCCGCTGCTTCGCCATGCGCTCGCCGAGTATCTGCGCACGTCGCGTTCGGTGCGCTGCACGCCGGAGCAGATCGTGATCACGACGGGCATCCATCAGTCCGTGGATCTCGCCGTGCGTCTGCTTTCCGATCCCGGCGACGTGATCTGGACCGAGGACCCGTGCTATTGGGGCGTGCGCAGCGTGCTGCATGTGTCGGGCCTGCAGTCGCGCCCGATCGCCGTCGACGAAGAAGGCATCGCCCCTTCACCCGACGATCTCGCGCAGCCGCCAAAGCTGATGCTCGTCACGCCGTCACATCAATATCCGCTCGGCATGGTGATGAGTCTCGCGCGGCGCCGGATGCTGCTCGAATACGCACGCCAGCATCAATGCTGGATTATCGAGGACGATTACGACAGCGAGTTCCGTTACGGCAGCCGGCCGCTCGCTTCGCTGCAGGGACTGGATACGGCGGGGCAGGTGATTTACGTCGGCAGCTTCGGCAAGACGCTGTTTCCCGGGCTGCGCATCGGCTATCTGGTGGTGCCCGAAGCGCTCGCCGAGAGTTTCGCGACGGCGAGCGCGGAGCTGTATCGCGAAGGCCAGTTGCTGCAGCAGGCGGTGCTGGCCGAATTCATCGCGGAAGGGCACTTCACGTCGCATATCCGCAGAATGCGCACGCTTTACGGACAGCGTCGCCAGGCATTGCTCGACGTCGCCGGGCGCCGCTATGGCGGCGAATTGCCGGCGGTGGGCGGCGATGCGGGTCTGCATCTCGTGATGCAGTTGCCGGAGGACACCGACGATCGCGCGGTGGCGGCCGCGGCGCTCGAACGCAATATCATCGTGCGGCCGTTGTCGGGCTATTACGCCGAGCCGGCCAGTGCGCCTTCGGGCCTGTTGATCGGCTATGCGTGCGTGCCGGACGAAGAGATCGCGCCTGCATTCGATACGCTGGCCGATGCGATCGACCCGACGCTCGTGCGGTTTGCTTAGGCTCCCGCCGCGCGGCGCCGCGAACGCATGCCTTTAAATCCGGATCAGCACCGCGCCGAGCGTGACGAGCGCACACGCGACGACACGTCGCGTCGTGAGCTTTTCGCGCATCACGAGCCAGCCGATCAGCACCGCGAAAATCGTGCTGAGTTCGCGCAGCGCCGACACCATGGCGATCGGCAGATAGCGGTAAGCCTCGATGATGAAGCAGTACGCCGTTAGCGCGATGACGCCGGAGAGAATGCCCTTGAAGACTTTTTCTCGCCCGATGAAGAGGCCCTGAGCGCCGCCGCGCCATTTCCACACGAGCAGAAACTGCGGCACGTTCCAGATCAGATAGACCCACATGATGTAGCTGAGCCCGTTGCCGGACACACGCGCACCGATGCCGTCGACGACCGAGTACGTCGCGATGAACAAGCCGGTGAGCAGCGCGAACGGCACGCTTTCGCCGGAGAAACGCATGTTGCGGCGAAACGCGAGCGAGATGATGCCGGACGAGACGAGCGCGACGCCGGCCACGGCCAGCGGCTTGAGTTCCTCATGCGCGAAGACGAACGCGCCGATAAAGACCAGCATCGGCGACAGGCCGCGCGCAATCGGGTAGATCTGGCCGAAATCGCCGCTGCGGTATGCGCGGATCAGCGCGAGGCAATAACCGCATTCGAGTACGACAGAAGCCGCGATGTACGGCCATGCGCCGGGCGCGGGCAATGGCAGCAGGCAGACGCCGATCGCGCTGACGATCACATACGGAATCGCCATCATGCCGAGCAGCCAGATACGGTCTTCAGACAGATGCAGAAACGCGTTCCAGGTTGCGTGCAGTAACGCGGATAACAAAACCAGCAAGACGACGGACGTTTGCATCAAGAGCCTGGGTGAGAAAGGCGGCGGCAACCGCGGGCGTGTGATTGTTTCAGGGGAACCCGGCCTGCGGCCGGACAGATCGCCGGACACGCCTTTCTATCAGAATCTTTAATCAGGTGAAAGCGGAAGGCGTTGGCGCGCGTGGCGGGACCGTTCGGTGGCAGGTCTCACGTCCGGCCTGAAATGGACGGTCACCATCGACTAAAGACCGTTCAGACACCGATCGAGACAAAGGCCGGACCCTGATCGGCGGCAAGGATTTCGGAAACGAAGTCGATGAACACCCGGGTCTTGTTCGGCAATTGCCTTCCTGAAGGATGAACGGCGTGGATGGGCAACGGCGCCGGCGCGAAATCCGGCAACACGCTGATGACCGCACCGCTCGCAATCTCTTGTGCAAAGAGCCAGCCCGGCGCTTGAACCAATCCCATATGGGCAAGTACCGCAGCGCGAATCTGCTCCGCATCTCCGGTGCGAAAACTTCCAGACGGAACATGCAGGTCTGGACCGTCGATGCCCTGGAAGCGCCAGATCCGTGGCTCGTGCATGGGCGCGAAGATCACACACGAATGCCGGTCAAGATCTTTCGGCCGTTCAGGGCGCCCATGTTTTTCAAGGTAGGCCGGCGTTGCAACGACAACGATCGGACTAGACGCCAAATGCCTTGAAATCATCGAGGAGTCGGCAACCTGACCGTTTTTGATCGAAACGTCGAACCCTTCCTCGACCAGATTCACGGTGCGCTCCGTTGCCGACAGGTCCACGGATAGATGCGGGTATCTCGCGAAGAGCGCCGGCAGATGCGGCACGACGTACAGCCGGCCGAATACCGGCGCCACGCTGATCCGGACGAGACCGCCCGGAGAAGTCTGTCCGCGCTCGACGGACGACTCGAGTTCAGAGAAGTCTCCGATGATCCGTAAGCCCGCTTCATAGACCGATTGACCGGCTTCGGTCAGCGTCATGCTGCGTGATGTTCGTCGGACGAGTTGAGCGCCCAGATACCGTTCGAGCGACGCAATCTGTTTGCTGACCGCAGGCTGGCCGACCCCGATCTCGCGCGCCGCGGCAGCGAAACTCCCGCCGTCGACGATGCGAATGAAAAGTTTGAGCGCGTCCAGCCGGTCCATCTCCCCTCCAACACTTCCTGTATGGAATGGATTGTATTCCTTGAGTCCCTCTTCTAGATGCTGTTGGGAAACGATATCGTCTCGTCCACTGACGAAGTGCTAACACGACGAAGGAGAGCAGCGATGACCATCGAAAACCACAGTAGCCTGACCGAAGTCCGGCACGGCTTGCGCGAAGAGGACCGTGAGGCCGGGATATCGGTTCTTGCCGGTATCCAGAAGCATTTTTCGGGATTCAAAGGAACGATGCGTGAAGCGTACGACGCCATGACGGCACAGACGCCGATCGCCGATAACGTCGATCTTGAAAGTGTCGATAGCGAGGACGCAAAAGGCTGGTGGATTCGCCCGGAATCCGCCCCCGCCGATCGCGCGATTCTATTTCTGCACGGCGGCGCCTTCATGCTCGGGTCCGCAGAGGCCTATCGCGGGTTTGCGAGTCAGATCGCGGTGCGCGCCAGGGTTGACACGTTCGTTCTCGACTATCCGCTCGCGCCCGAGCATCCATTTCCAGCCGCATACGATGCCACGGTCGCAGCGCTGCAATGGATGGCAAGGTCTGGCATTCGCGAGATTGCACTGGTCGGCGACTCGGCAGGCGGCGGTCTCGCGCTGGCGGCCCTCGGTGCTGATGCGCGCGGGGCGTCAAACGTCCCATGCATCGCAGCCTTCTCGCCGTGGCTCGATCTTGCGTTGACTGGTCCTTCGCTTCTCAGTGATGAGACGTACGATCCCATTTTCAGGCGACCGGTGCTCGCCAATGCCGCCGCCACCTACCTGGGACTGGCCGACCCCACCGACGGACGCGCGTCGCCGCTATATAGCATTCCCGACCACTTGCCGCCGATCGCGTTTCAGGCAGGAACGAACGAACTGCTGCTCGACGACGCTCGCCGGTATGGCAGTAAGGCAGCAAAGCAGGGAGCCACGGTCCAGCTCGAGATCTTCGAGGGACTCCACCACGTGTTCCAGCGATCCACGCAAGAGCTTGCAAGCGCTCGATACGCGCTGGACCAGATCGCAGGTTTCATATCGCGGCACTGGACCGTCGCCTAGAACGATTTCCGGCTTCCGCATGACAGGACGCTCAAGGGTGCGCGCAGTCAAGCGACCGATGGCGTGTATCGTTCGGGCGTTCGAAGCGACAACGTTGACCGCCGCTTCCTGGCCGAGCACTGCCCGACGTCAGACCTCTGTCGACCCCACACGGAACACTTCCGGATTCCGAAAGCAGCCATAACCGACCGGCATATGCACGGGACGCTCGCGCCACTCGCCATGCCGCATTTGCAGGAAATTTGTGAACGAAGAATAATATTAGACGTCGTTCACATTTATCCATTCGCATGTCCGCATCCAGACCCTCAGGCCGTCGAGACCGCAAACGGCTGCAGAACATGGAACACCTTGCCCGTACCGCCGCCGCGCTGTTTGAAGCCCACGGTTACGAGGCGGTGACCATGGAGCAGATCGCCGCCACGGCGGACGTCGCCAAGGGCACGCTGTACAACCATTTCCCGGTGAAGGAGGCGGTGCTGGCGCATTGGCTACACCTGGAACTGGCGACAAATCTGGCGACGCTGCACGACCAGTTGGAGACCAGACCGGGCTTCGCCAAAGGCGCACTGTTCGTACTCGATCATTCGGCCGACTGGTGCGAAACGTACCCCGACTACCTCGCACCTTACCTGCGCTTCCGTTTCCTCAGCATCGGCACGGAGCCGTCGTCGTCGCGAGACAGCGAGCAGCCCGGCGATATCGCCGACACCTTCGACTGGCTGATCCGGCGCGGACAAACGTCGGGAGAGATTCGCGACGATCTCGATCCGGGACGGCTCGCCATTGCGTTCCACCATCTCTACCTCGGCTCCATGCTGCGCTGGCTTGCCGATCCGCGCCTGAAGCTGCGCAAGGAATTCGCCGCGACAGTCGAATTGTTCATGCGTGGTGCGGCGGTTCAACCCGGACCGTCTCTTAAGACATCCTCCAAACCCAGGAAGAAGCGCTCATGAAATTTATCGTCGCGACGTATGGCACCGAGGGCGATGCGCGTCCGTTCGCCGCGCTGTGCCGGGGTTTGATGGATGCCGGACACGAGGCGCGACTGCTCGCCGATGCAGCCACGCTCGGTAGCGCCCACGCGCTCGGCGTGCCGACTGCTGCGTTAGCCGGCGATATTCGCGGCACGCTCAACCCGGACCATGCCATAGCTGGCGTAGTCGCCAGGGGTGCTGGTTTCAACGCCACCGCACGCGCGCTGGCACGGATCGCCAATGAAAATGCCGAATCCTGGATGCGTACCATCATCGAGGCAGGGGAAGGCTGCGATGCGATCCTGGTAGCGGGGCTGGCCGCTTTTGTCGGCCTTTCCGCAGCCGAATACCTGGGCGCGAGAGGCATCGGCGCTGGCATGATCCCGATTACGCCGACTACCGCGTTCCCGTCGCCGTTTCTGCCGGGCAAGTGGGTGCCGCGCCCGCTCAATCGGGCCAGCCACCGCTTCGTGAACGCCATGCTATGGAAAGCATTCCGCGACAAGACCAATGCGGCCCGTGCGATCTTCAAACTGCCGCCGCGCAAGGCGGTATGGACGGATCACCCGATGGTGTACGGCGTCTCGCCCAACCTGTTGCCCACGCCTGCCGACTGGCCGGCCAACGCACACCTTTGTGGACAGTGGCTGGCGCCAGGCCCCGCCTGGACGCCGCCACCGGCGCTGGCGAACTTCCTCGCCGCCGGAGAAGCCCCGGTCTATATCGGCTTCGGGAGCATGACCGGCTTCGACAACGCGCGGCTGCTGGATGCTCTGATTGAGGCGATGGCCGGCCGACGCGCACTGTTCTATCCAGGCTGGAGCGGCATCGATCCGAAGGTCCTTCCGGAGAACTTCCTCGTCATCGACGACACTCCGCACGACTGGCTCTTCCCGCGCACTGCCGCGGTTATCCATCACGGCGGCTCCGGTACCTCGCACTCTGCTGCACGCGCGGGAGTGCCCTCCATCGTGACGCCGTTCGCCGGGGACCAGTTCTTCTGGGCCGGGCGCCTGCGTCTGGCCGGTCTCGCGCCGGCCGCCGTGGATGGGCGACGGCCTGAAGCCAGGGCATTCACCCGCGCCCTCGATTTCGCCGCCGACGCCCGGGTGCGAACCCGTGCACGAGTACTGGGCGAGACGATGCGAGCGGAAAACGGCGTGGTAGATGCAGTGGCAGCGCTTGAGCGCATCGTGTTGAGTTGACGCGACCACTTCGTCGGAGCCAATAGCCGATGTCAGCTATTTCACGGACAAACATGTCAGGCGATGGCTACTGTCAACGATCGGTGCGGCAATGTCGACCGTCGGTCACCGAGAGAAGCGCAACATGGCGGTGGGCGACTCCGCCACGCTCAGCAGGTGCTCGAGAACCGACGTGAGCAGGCGCGTGCGCGCGGCGTTGTCCTGCTCGATGGCAAGCGACAGCAAGCCGATGACCCACAGGGACGCATAGAAGCCCGTCGCGCGCATGCGCTCGCGCTGCGGCGCCCAGCAGCGCAGCAACGCCTCGGCATAGGAGCCGCCGCGCTCGCCCACCTCGGTGCCGATATGCGCGAGCGTCGCGCCCAGCACGAGCAGCGGATCGCCATAGCACACCGTATCGAAATCGATCAGACCGCTCAGTTCGCCGTCGTCCACCAGCACGTTCTTGATGGTCAGGTCGTCGAGAAAGCAGACTGGGCGCAGCGTGTCGAAATAGTCCTCGAGCGATGCACGAACAAGGCCGAGGCGCGCGCGAAAGCAGTCGAGCGCAGTGGCATCCGTGCGCGCCAGCGTCGCGGCGTGCAACGCGACCGGCGCGGGTTCGCCGAAGATTTCAGTCCAGCGCGCATGGGGCGCGCGAGCGCCGATCGCGGCCCAGCCGAAACCGCCATCCGCGGCGACGGGCAGCCGTTGCGCCACCTTGCACTGGAACGCCACCACGGTTTCGGCAATCCGTTCGGTTTGTCTCACATCGAGCGAGCCGAAAACATAGAAGAGATCGCGGCCGGGAAGCCAGTCGAGCACAACGAAATCACCGCCCGAGGGCATGGCGTCGTGCGCGAGCACCGTCTGAACTGGCAGGCCGAGGCCGCGCAGCATGGCGAGATTCGAACGGGTATGCAAAAACGTCTGCGCTTCCGGGCTGACGCGCACCGTCAGCGAACGATCGCCGGCCATGCGCGCGCGGTACACGGCGTTGCCGCTATGGGTGAACACCTGACGTTCGAGCCGCAGCGGCCGCTCGCCCAGGACGTCCGCCATGCATTGAGCGATCGCCGCATCGTCGTTGCCGTCCTGCGCGTCCATCGTTCCACCCGCTATGCGTCGTCAACGGCGGATTACAGCACCCGGGCCTACGTGCGGCAACTGAACGATTATTGGGTAATGTTTCCGGCGTAACCGGAAATGCAGCATGGACAGCCTTGCACCGTCACCGCTGTCATGGAACGTAACGCCCGGAAATATTCCGGAAGCAGATTCTCCATCTTCGCTGCGCCGGATTCGACGGCGAGCGAATGCTCATTGTCAGGGTGCAGGCTACTTCGAATGTCCGTATGAAATCCCGAGGCAACATCTCTTGCTGGCCGGCCTCCGCTGGACGCCGCGGGCTGTAGCCGATCCGTTTGAGCCGCGCAAAAGCTCGTGTCTTACTGTCCGCTCCCGCTGAAGCATGAGACGTTCGCTGACGCCCCGTCGACCTCGCACTCCTTCACAGGACCGCTGGCGCCGTCACTTGCGAACAACACGCGTAGCGACCATCGTCACCACAGGCCGCGAGTCGGCTTGTCGAGTAATGCAGCAAGAAACGGGGGGCGGCTGACTGCTTGCGCCAATATTGTTCAGGCAGAGGGAAGCGATTGCGTTTCCCTCGCTCAACCACAGTCAATGAGGAATTCACCATGTCCAGGGAAGATGACAACAAAGCTGTCGTGGGTCGCTGGTTCACCGATTTCTGGGGCAAGACCTGCAACCTCTCCATCGTCGATGAACTTGCTGCTCCTGACATGATCCTTCAATACTCGCTACACGAGCCACGCCGTGGCCGCGAGGACATCAAGGCATTCATGGCCAGTTTCCGCGAAGCGTTCCCGGACCTCAATTTCTGGGGCGCCGCTGATCTCATCGCCGAAGGAGACTATGTAGTGGGCCGTTGGGAGGGCGGCGGCACACATACCGGTCCGGCGTTCGGCGATTTCCTCATTGGATCGTTGCCTGCTGCGACCGGCCGGAAAATGCGCTTCACCGGCACGACCGTGCTACGGCTCAAAGATGGCAAGATTGTTGAAGAAATCGGGCTGGACGACGGTGTGACCGCGCTACAACAACTTGAACTTATCAAGGTAGCGTGATCGAAGGCGCAGCGCTTGCGCAGTCTTCACGCAACGTTGTGCGGATCTAACGCTGCAACGGGCTGGGTGCATCCGGCCTGTTCCATGGGCATCGCGCCAACCGTGAAGGTCGACCCTGGAGCGAAGAGCGGTTGTTCGAAGCGACAACGTCTGCTGTCGCTTCCTGCCCGACTCCAGAAGCTCACGGATCCCCAGCCCCATCAGCGAAAATCCCTGCGCTCAACGAATCCGCGTAGTTTGTCGGCAATCCGCCCCGGATTGCGCCCGCAATGTGATTCACATCCATAAAACGGCTACGGATTTGATACGATGCCTTTCGCGTCGGGCACGCCAATCGAGCGGACGGGGATCGCAATGCGAAGAGCTACGCTGAACATGAAAAATCGGCCTGGAAGCCTTGCCAGACAAGGTATCTCCGATCGATGCATGAAATATGTGTTCCATCATGCATAGCTTCCTCGCCGACAGCTTTGCGGAATACGAGGATCTCAAGTCGATCCTCGATGAAGGCAGCGCCAGCTTCGAAATCACCACCGTCTGCGAAACGCGCGTGCATGGACGCGTGTTCGCGGTCCACACGGCCAGCATCGGCTCGACCGATCCGCAGGCGCCGGCCATCGGTTTCTTCGGCGGCATTCACGGGCTTGAGCGCATCGGCACGCAACTCGTGCTCGACTACATGCGCGCGCTGCTGGGCCGGCTGGAATGGGACGAGCTGCTCGTGCGGCAACTGCAGTCCATTCGCCTGATCTTCATGCCCATCATCAATCCCGGCGGCATGTGGGCCGCGACGCGCGCGAATCCGAACGGCGTCGACCTGATGCGCAACGCGCCGCAGGACGCCGATGAACGGGTTCCGTTTCTCGCGGGCGGGCAGCGCGTGGGTGCGTGGCTGCCGTGGTATCGCGGCAGTCGCAACGCGCCGATGGAACCGGAAGCGATGGCGCTGCTGCACGTCGTCGAAAGCCAGCTCGCGGCGCGGCCCCTTAGCTTCGCGCTCGACTGCCATTCAGGATACGGCTGGGGCGACAGCATCTGGTTTCCGTATGCACGCACGCGTCAGCTGATGCGTCATCTGCCGGAGATGTTCGCGCTCAAGACGATGTTCGAGCGCGCGCATCCGCATCACGGCTACACGTTCGAGCCGCAAAGCCATCAGTATCTGTTGCACGGCGATCTGTGGGATTGCGCTTACGATCGCACACCTGCGCAGAACATCCTGTTGCCAATGACGCTCGAGCTCGGCTCATGGTTGTGGATCAGGAAAAATCCGTTGCAGCTGTTTTCGCGGCAGGGCATGTTCAATCCGGTGAAGGCGCACCGTACGGCACGCGTGCTAAGGCGGCATGCGAACCTGCTTGAGTTCCTCACGCGTGCGGCGTTCTCCGCGCAACGCTGGCTGCCCGAGGGCAAACGAAGGCAACAGTTACAGCAAAGCGCGATCGATCACTGGTACCGGGATGCGGATATATGAGCACATGGATTTTGCTGCGCGGACTCACGCGCGAAGCGAGGCACTGGGGCGTACTTCCAGCGCTGCTGGGCGCCGCGACGGATGCGGACCATGTACTGCTCCCCGACCTGCCCGGCAATGGCGTCCATACCCGTTTGCGGGCGCCGCTGGACGTCGCGGATATGGTTGGATTCGTGCGGCTCGTGGCATTGCAAAGCGGTCTGCCAAAGCCTTACCGGCTGCTCGCGATGTCGCTCGGCGGGATGGTCGCGATGGCATGGGCGCAGCGACATCCGCAGGATATCGAACGAATTGTGCTGATCAACACAAGCATGCGTCCGTTCAGCCGTGCGCGGGAACGGCTACGTCCGCAGGCCTGGCCGGACCTGTTGCGCATTGCAGCGAAGTGGAGCGATCCGCAGCAGGTGGAGGCGGTCGTTCATCGGCTGACGTGCAGCAATCGTCAGAACATCGTCGACGATCTTGCGACGTGGCGCACCATTCGCATGAGTTCGCCCGTCAGCCGCGCAAATGCACTGCGTCAGCTGTTTGCTGCAGCGCAGTTCAACGCCGGAAAAACACCGCCATCATGTCCGACGCTGATTCTCTCCTCTGAAGATGACCGCCTCGTGAATCCGGCGTGTTCCGCGCAGCTTGCCGCTGCCTGGCGTGCGCCGCATCGTCGGCATCCGTGGGCAGGTCACGACCTGCCGCACGACGATCCTGCCTGGGTATGTGAAACCGTTTCCAGGTGGATGATCCAGTCAAACAATCTGTCTTCATTCACGATGTCGCAATGACCGGATGATGACGCCAGGTCGTTAAGCAACGCTGATAACGATTTCTGTTGCAGTGCGAACTAAGCAAAAAAGTACAACATGGTCTGAACGGGTTTACCCGTCCCGCAAATGAGTGATGAGGATGGCTGAAAGCATCCGTTCAAGTTCGTTCTGACTGCAAAAGATACGTTTTTGAGGGAGTCGCGATTCTCTCTTTCGACCCCTGACTAATGTGGTCTATCGCACAGAAGCCATGCCAGACAAGGCTGAGCTCCCAAATGGTGGGGCGCCGTGAGTCCGCATTCGCCCGCATGCATCAATTGGCTCCGACAAAAGCGAAACGTTTTTCGGAGCGCACCCTCTGCCTCACGATCAACCGCTAACCGCTTGAATTAAAAAGAAATGTGCGACTGCACAAAAAACCGGAACGATTGTTTCATATGACGACGCGTTTCAATCCCGAAACAAAAAACAACAGGGAAAACCCTCGGAAAATTATCCCGCATTGCGGTAAATATATCTTCCTCTTTAGTTTCAAGCACTTACGCGGATGGCATCGCCTATGCATTTAGGTGCGGCGGATTGGTGAAGTCTGCCAAGCCGCCCACCCCGAATGAAGATCAGGAGGATTCCATGCGAAAGACTCTACTGGCGTCCGCTGCGGCCTTGGCTTTAGGCTTCAGCGGCTACGCGATGGCAAATCCATGTAGTGACAATGCAAAAGGAGGTTGCGATCAGTCATCCACCTCCGGCGCCAATACGCTGAGCGCCGCCGCAACTTCAACTCAAACAACGGGCACTGGCAGCAACGCCAACGAAATCGCGTCCGGTGCAAGTGTCTGGCAGGACTCCTTTAACAGCACCAAGGTCGTTGCACTGAGCAAACTGGACGGTACCGTCAGCAACGTCGGTGTCTCCGGAATCGGCAATCAGGCCGGCAACTGGGGCAGCGCGGCAGGCGGCTCCGGCGGCAAGGGCGGTGCCGGCTACGGTGGCAATGGCACGGGCGGCAACGGTGGCAACGGTGGTGCTGGCGGCAGCGGCGGCAGCGGTGGCAGTGCGGATAACGGCAGCGCAACAGCCGGCAACGCCCGGAATGGCAGCGCAACGGCCGGTGATGGCAATGCGGGAGATGGCGGCAGAGGCGGCTCCGCACATGCCGGCGGCACGCAGGGCGGCAACGGCTCCGGCAGGGGCGCACTCGGTGCGGCAGGCAGCATCGCAGTGGGCGGCCTCGGTGCAGCTGGTGGCGGCTCGGTAGGCGGCAACGGTGGCAGTGGCGGTGGCGGCGGAAACGGTGGCGATGGCGGCGGTGCCCGCGCCCATAACGCGGCCGCGACAGCCACGTCTGCAGGCGGCCTGGGCGGCGCTGGTGCAGCAGGCGGTGCAGGCGGCGGCACGGGCGGCGCAGGTTCTGGTACAGGTGGAGCGGGCACGACCGCCGCGACCTCGGGTACCGGTGGCTCAGGCGCAGGTCAGGGCGGGGCAGGCGGTGCAGCAACGTCGACGGCGGGTGCAGGCGGTGCCGGCGGTACAGGTACTGGCGGCGCGGCGACCAACGGCGGCGCAACCACCACGGCATCGAATGGCAGCGCGACTGCAGGTGTCGGTGCAGCCGGTGCGGCTGGCGGTGCGGGCGGCGCAGGTGCAACGGGCACTGGCGGCGCGGGCAACGGCGCTGTGGGTGGCGCAGGTGGCGCTGGTGGAGCCAATGCTGTAACCGCAGGCACGTTCGACATGGCCAACACCATGACGGGCGCAGCCCAGTCGGCAGCAGGCATTGTGGTGATGAACCAGAACAGCGGGATGGCATCGCTCGTACAGCAAGCCGTCACTGTTCAGGCGAATCTGACCGTCGGCCATTAGGACACAGGAGCGTGTGATGAAAAGAACCTTAATGGCCTCTGCTGCAGCCCTGGCCCTGGGCTGCAGCGGATACGCAATGGCCAACCCTTGTAGTGACAGCTCGAAGTCCTGCGATCAGAGTTCCACGTCGGGTGCGAACAGTCTGACTTCTACCGCAACCGGCACCCAGACCACGACGACCGGCAGCAATGCCAACGAAGTCGCGTCATATGCGTCGGTAAATCAGGACTCCTTTAACAGCTCCAAGGCTGTCGCGCTGACGAGGCTGAATGGCTCAGTCAGCTATGTGGGCGTTTCAGGCATCGGCAATCAGGCCGTGAACTTCGGCAGCGCCGCGGGCGCTCGCGGTGGCAGCGCGGGTGCGGGCTATGGCGGCGACGGCTACGGTGGCAACGGTGGCAATGCCGGCCGCAGCGGCAATGGCGGCGATGGCGGGAGTGCCGATAACGGCAGCGCAAACGCTGGTAACAGCCGGAACGGCAGCGCGACTGCCGGCACGGGCTATGGCGGCGATGGCGGCAACGGTGGCACCGCAAGTGCTGGCGGCACACAGGGTGGCAACGGTCGTGGCAGTGGCGGAGCCTCGGTCGCGCTCGGTGCGGCTGGTGGAGGCGGCGCCATCGGCGTTGGCGGCTACGGCGGTGGAAACGGCGGCAATGGCCGAAGCGGTGGCAGTGGCGGCGACGGCGGCGGTGCCCGTGGTCACAATAACGGGGCCGTTAGCGCCACCTCGGCTGGTGGCGCAGGCGGCGCCGGTGGAGCCGGTGGTACGGGCAGCGGTACGGGCGGAGCCGGCACAGGCACGGGCGGAGCTGGATCGGCAGGCGCGGTCACGGCGACGGGCGGTGCGGGTGCGGGTACCGGCGGTGCAGGCGGCGCGGCTTCTTCGACCGCAGGCAATGGCGGCGCGGGCGGCACGGGTACTGGCGGTTCGGGTACCAACGGCAGCTCGATGTCGACAGCCAGCAATGGCAGCGCAACTGGCGGAACAGGTGCAGCAGGCGCAGCAGGTACAGCAGGCGCGGCGGGTGCCACGGGTACGGGTGGAGTGGGTACCGGTGGGGTCGGTGGCGCAGGCGGTGCGGGCGGTGCAAACGCGGTCGATGCTGGTACGTTCGACATGAGCAACACGATGACGGCGGCGGCACAGTCGGCAGCGGGTATCTCGGTCATGAGCCAGAACTCCGGCGCTGCTTCGTTCGTGCAACAGGCTGTCACCGTGCAGGCGAATCTTACTGTGGGTCATTGAGCCATAGCAGGTTCTCCTGAATGTTGGGGGGGGTGCCGTGGGGCGCACACCGAAGCGCCTCACGGCAGCAACACAGGCCCGATGTCAGGCAGGCAGTGAGGCCAGCCCCTGAACGGCAGCGCACCACTATCCGGTCTTTTCATGCAGCCGCCGCTGGCCGCATGCAGGACCAAGGAGACACTCATGCAAGCGCGAAAGAGCATTTCGCTGCTCGTGTTACCGGTCGTGATGGCGACGACGGCGTTCGCTGCCCAGGCGGACGAAACGCCATTGCCACCGCCGGCGGCGCAAGCCGCTGCGACAGGTGAAGGACCGCCCGGATCAGCCGCGGTGTCCGGCACCGTCACACCCGCAACCGTCTCCGCCGCGCCCGCTTCGGCAAGCGTGTTGTCCGACAGCTTCGGTGTGGCGATGACTGCGGGACAACTCGACGAACATCGGGGCGGCGATGCACTGATTGGCCAGAACTATCTGACTGGATCGCTCACCAACACTTCGGCATACAAGGTCGAAACTGGCTCGAATTCGATCAGCGAAGGCTCGTTCGCCAGTTCAAGCGGACTGCCGACGGTCATTCAGAACACCGGCGCCAACGTGCTGATCCAGAACGCGACGGTGCTCAACGTTCGCTTCGGGAACTGAGTGATGAAATCCTTCGCCGTCTGCATCGCGTTGTCATGCGGGGTCGGGATGTCGGCCGCCCTCGCGGATCCGATCGACATCGCGGATCCCTCCGGCGGCTATTACTCGATGCACGTAACGAGCCTGAAGGAAGCCCGCTTCAAGCGGACCATCCGGCAGCAGTATGACTTCAGCTGCGGCTCGGCGGCACTGGCGACACTGCTGACCTATCAGTACGGTTATCCGGTCAGCGAACAGCAGGTCTTCGCTGAAATGTTCCAGCACGGCGATCAGGCAAAGATCCGCAGGGAAGGATTTTCCCTGCTCGATATCCGGCGTTTTCTGGTCTCACGGGGTTTCGAGGCAGACGGTTATGAAGCGCCGCTCGAAAAGCTCGAACAGACAAATACGCCTGCGATCGTGCTGATTGTCGAACACGGCTATCACCACTTCGTGGTGGTCAAGGGCGTGCGCAACGGGCGCATTCTGATTGGCGATCCGGCCACTGGCACACGGGCGATGTCGAAGGCGAGTTTCGAGGAGAAGTGGCAGGACCGCGTGCTGTTCGTGATTCACAACCGGCACGAGATGGCGAGATTCAACGATGCCGGAGACTGGCACGTCGCGCCGGATGCGCCGCTTTATACCGGCATTCCGCGCGAAGGTCTGTTCAGTGTGGTGGTGCCGAAGCTTGGCCCCGGCGAATTCTGAGAGCGACGATGAAACCTGAACATCTGAAGCTCGCTGGCATTGCCACCCTGATGTGCGGGGCGATGTCGTCGTTTGGCGCCGAGGCCGCGACCGGCGACCCTTCGGCGCTTGCTACCGGAAGAATCCTTTCATTGCGCAATACGTTGACGGACCCGACTCCGGGCATGACGGATGACACCGTGCAGGATACGGAGCCCGTGACGCAGGGCGATGTGCCCGACGTCGCGCCTGAGGCTGATACGGGTGTTGCGCCAGCAGCGGATGTCGTCACGCCTTCGCAAACGGATGCAGTGTCCGATGTGGTGTACACAGCGCGCATGGCGGTCAGGCAGTCACAGTCACAGGATTCCGGCGAGGCGTCGATCGCTGTACCTGAATCCGCGCATTTACCATACGTGCCCACTGTGTTCTCTGTGCCCGACGCGTCGGCAGACGAGCGTGCTCCAGTGGCGAGCGCGGTCTCCGATTCACTGGATTCGCCGGATTCGCGGCCGATGCCGGTTGCGTCGACCGATGATGTCGCGCCGGTGTTGAATGTTGTGCCGGCAGATCATGTCGAGCCGGTGTCGGGCGTCGTGCCGGATGTCGTGCGTGCACAGGACGGTCCGGTTGCTTTGGCAGACGATGCCGTACCGGTGAAGCATGTTGTGCCGAAGCCCGCGCGCGTTGCGAAAGCTCCGCGCACGTCGGTGAGCGTTACTGTTCCAGTGATGAGCGCAGTGCCCGGTTCCGCGCCTGTACCCGACGCGCGGGATGATTCGGCCAGACGCATTGTTTCCACTTCTGACGCATCCTCTAACATCGCGAGCAACGCAGATGCAGCGATTGTGCTTGCCCAGGGCACGACGCGCGCAGTACCCGATGCTGTTTCCCCGAACGTCCCGCATTCGAACGAAGCAGCGCCTGTGACCGCATCATCGGGAGAAGGTCTGCTCGAACGCGCGGCCGTGTCGCTGAAATCGACTGTGAATCCGGCGGCCCAGCCGGCGAGTCCTCATGTAACGAAACACGATGATGAGGATCCCGCCTGGGCGTCCGCGGACGTTGTCGCGGTCGACAGCGACCGTCTCGACAGCATGCGCGGCGGGTTTGACCTGCCGTCGGGTCTCGTGGTGTCGTTCGGTATTTCGCGGGCGGCATTCGTGAACGGCAATCTCGTTGCATCGACGAGCTTCAACATTCCGAACATCGCGCAGATGACGCCACAGCAGGCGCAGATGCTGGCGAACGCCAACACCGGCGCGCTGGTTCAGAACGGATTGAACAACACGGTGCAGCCAGGCGGGTTGCCTGCGCTGACCGGATCGGTCATCCAGAACTCGCTGAATAACCAGCAGGTTCAGGCGCTGACGACGATCAATACGAGCGTCAACTCGCTTGCCGCATTCAAGGCATTCAACATCGGATCGACGCTGAATGCAGCGCTCACGAGTGCTGTGCGTCCACGTTAGCAAAGGCGGTGGCTAGTTAGCAGATGCGGCGGGCGGGGCGGCAATGCATGTCGCGCGCCGGCACGTCGTTCAGAAGGAGATTGGCACACGCATGGTGAGCGAGAGGTCCGGCGTGTCGCGCGTGAGCCCTGCGCCGATCGAAAAGTTGAGCGTGGTCTTCGGCGTTACCCGGTACGAATAACCGATCAGCAGCGTGCCGAGAATGGTGCGCACTGAACCGACCACCGTCTGGCCGTTCTGGCTCGTCGGTTGAACAATGCTCATGTCGTAGCCGATACTGACCGACGCCTTTTCGTTCAGCGCGAGGCCCATGCCGATGTTGAATCCCCAGATGTCGCCCGGCTGGATCTTGCCGAGCGGCTCTTCGCCGTTGATGAGCATGAGGCTCTCGTTTTTCCCGAAGCTGTGCAGATAGCTGAAGTTGCCGAAAAACACGACCGGGTCGGTCGGAAAGAGCCAGGTGAGACCTGGCTGGATCGCGAGGAACCCGGAGCCGGTTGGTTGCTGCAGCGGCAAACCGGTTCCTGTCGTATTGGCGATACAGGTCGTCACGCAGTCGGTCAGGACATTGAACGGGCTCTTGCCGGTTGCCGTCTTGAAGCGCAGCCAGCCGACGTAGTAGAACTTGTCCGGGCCGCCTTCGTTTAACTGATAACGCAACGTCATCTCGACGTCGCCGATTCCGTTACCGTTGCTGCTGATCACGCTGTTCGATGCAGCACCCGTGAATACCTGACGCGCCACGGCATCGTTGGTCTGATACACGTACGGCACACGGAGCTCGAATTCGAGCCGGTTCGTCAAACCGTAGCGAAAGGCAAGACCGCCCGTCAGCGTCGTCGTCTTTACCTCGCTCACGTTGATGAGCCCGATCAGCAACGCCGGGATGACCGTGTACCCCACGAGCGAAAGCTGGTTTTCCGACGAATACGCAAAATTGAAGTACGGCTCGACCACCAGCGTATGGCGCGGTGTCAGCACGCCTGGCTGATCGAAGATCGGCGCGACGGCAGGCGGACGTGAGTCGACCACGGGGGCCTGGCCCACCGGTTGATTCTGCTGTTGTGCGGTCTGGCTGGCAGCAGGCTGTGCCGCCTGACCGGGCGCGGCTGCCTGGCCTGCGGTATCCGCCTGCGCAGCGGCAGCACCGGCCGCTGCCGCCGCTGCGTCCGGTGCGGCGGTGCCGACGGGCAACCCGTTGGCATCGGTTCCACCTGTGCCGCGCTGGGTATCGAGTGCGCCGGCATCCAGCGCGCGGCTAAGCCGCTCCAGACCCGCCTCCTGCTCAGCGAGCTTGCGCTTGAGCGCATCGATTTCCTTGATACGTTGATTGAGTTCGTCGCGCAATGCGCCGACGCCGGCCTGGTTAGCCTGCTCGGCTTGCGTATCGAGTGACTGCGCGTGGCTTTCGGCACTGAACATCAGCAACGCTGCGTAGCTGATGGCGCCGATGCGTCGATAGGGCACGCACTTCATGGTTCAATCTCCCATGATCCTGCCTGCTGATCGATTCCGGTTTTGACCGGGCAACAGGCCAGAGCTAAAGACATGAACGGTCCGATTTCGGCGCTGGACATGAGCGGGAATCCGGCATCAACGCCTGATCAGACGACATCGGTGACTGTCCGTTAATGCATATGGCGGTATCAGTCATGCGTGCCCATATTTCATATATCGATCTGGATTTCGAGGTCCGTTTATCGACACTGACATAGACCTTAGAAGACTAGTTCATGCATTGCCGGAGCGCTAATCAGTTGAACCCCTGAGATTCATTATTTGCACAAAATTCAGGGCTTTTATATGAAATACTTTGGAGTCCATGTAGTCTGGGGTCGAAAAAAATCTGTGCGCTGGACCACATATCCAGGGATGTCATGCTGGCGTCACGAGGAAGCGATCGTCGGGCGATTCGACCGTATCCGTACACAAGCCTCTGCAAGGAAGCGTATTGGGGAAGCGGAAAAAAACCGGGACGCGGAGCAAGACACTGGGAGATGTCCGTGGCATCGGGATGGTGCTTGCCGATGTGCGGACGCACATCGTCTTTCACATGGCAGGCGCATACTTCGCCTTGACAGTGCGATCGATGGTCACCCGCCGTGGAGGACGTTATGCAAGCGAAGAACGAAGACGCCGTTGGGCATCTGCTAAATGATCTTGTCGAGTTCGCGCGTGGACGATTGCCCGAACCCGCATTCGCGATCGTCGAGCCGTTTCTGCTGCACTACTACGACTTCGTCGATGCCGACGATCTGCAAAGCCGCGGCATCGCCGACCTGTATGGCGCGGCGATGGCGCACTGGCAGACCGCGCAACGATTCGTGCCTGGCAGCGAACGGTTACGGGTCTATAACCCGATACTCGAACAGCATGGCTGGCACTCCGATCACACGGTCATCGAAATCGTGAACGACGACATGCCGTTCCTGGTCGATTCGGTGTCGATGGCGGTCAACAGGCTGGGTCTCGCGCTGCATTCGGTCGTGCATCCGGTGTTCCGCATCTGGCGGGGCAGTGACGGCAGTATCACGCGGGCAGATCAGGGTTCGGCGGACGCCGCGGACCCTCAATCGCAACTTGCCTCGTTCATTCACTTCGAAGTCGACCGATGCGGCGATGCAGCGAAACTCGAAGCCCTGCGCGGCGACATCGCGAAGGTACTCGGCGATGTGCGCGCGGCAGTCGAGGACTGGCCGAAGATAGTCGATATCGCGCGCAATACGATCAAGGAGATGAAAGCGCACGAGAAGGGCCCGGAAGCGGTCGAGGCGCGGGCATTCCTCGAATGGATGACAGCGGATCACTTTACCTTTCTCGGCCAGCGCGATTACGAACTGGTATCGCATGAGGGCGGTTTCGGACTGCGCGGCGTCCCGGGTTCGGGGCTTGGCATCCTGCGCGAAACGCAGCCGCCGGCGAGTCCGGCCGAAGTGACGCCATTGCCTCCGGCAGCGGCCGAAATCATCGAAGGTGCAGTGCCGATCTTTTTGACCAAGGCCAATTCGCGGGCCACCGTGCATCGGCCGGGCTATCTCGACTATGTCGGCGTGAAGCTGGCCGGTGCGGACGGCAAGGTGATCGGCGAGCGGCGTTTTATCGGGCTGTATACGTCGACGGCGTATATGGTGTCGAGCACCGAGATTCCGATCGTGCGCCGCAAGTGCGCGAATATCGTCAAGCGCGCGGGGTTCTTGCCCAAGGGACATCTCGCGAAGTCGCTCGTCACCGTGCTCGAAACATGGCCACGCGACGAGCTTTTTCAGGCCGATGAAGAATCGCTCCATGACGCCGCGCTAGGCGTGCTGCGTCTGCAGGAACATCAGCGCACACGGCTTTTTGTGCGGCGCGACCGTTTTGACCGTTTTGTGTCCTGCCTCGTTTTCGTGCCGCGCGAAAAGTACAACACCGATCTGCGCCACCGTATCGCGAGGCTGCTGCGAAGCGCCTTTAACGGCGCGAGCGTGGAGTTCACGCCGCTGCTGTCGGAATCGACGCTCGCGCGCATTCATTTCGTTGTGCACGCCGAGCCGGGCGCGATGTCCGACGTCGATACGCGCGAACTCGAGGCGCGCCTCGTGCAGGTGACCCGGCGCTGGCAGGACGATCTGGCCGATGCGTTGCTCGACGTGTTCGGCGAAGAGCAGGGCAACCGGCTGCTGCAGCGCTACACGGATTCGTTTCCCGCCGGCTATCGCGACGACTATCCGGCACGAACGGCCGTGCGCGATATCGATCTGATCGAGCATCTCCAGGGCACCGGCCGGCTTGCGATGAACCTGTACCGTCCGATCGAATCGGGGCCGCGCGCGTTCCGCTTCAAGGTCTACCGGGCGGGCGAGCCGATTGCGTTGTCGCGCAGCCTGCCGATGCTCGAAAATCTCGGCGTGCGCGTGGATGAAGAGCGTCCGTACCTGATCGAGGCACCTGATGCGACGCCCGCCTGGATTCACGATTTCGGCCTGGAACTCGCGGATGACGTCGAGTTCGATATCGAGCACGTCAAGGACCTGTTCGAACACGCATTCGAACAGGTCTGGACAGGCGCGATCGAAAACGACGGATTTAACCGCCTGGTGCTGCGCGCCCGACTCAATGCGCGCGAAGTGACGATCCTGCGCGCCTACGCAAAATACCTGCGACAGGTGGGTTCCACCTTCAGCGACGCCTATATCGAGCGCGCGCTGACCGGCAACCCGGAGATCGCTCGCCACTTCGTGGACCTGTTCATCGCGCGCTTCGATCCGTCCGCGGCCGCGACACGCGATGCAAAAATCGATCAGTTGAACAAGGCGATCGGCACCGCGCTCGACCAGGTGCCCAATCTCGACGAAGACCGCATTCTCAGGCAGTTTCTTGGCGTCATCGACGCGACACGGCGCACGAATTATTACCGGCATGACGAGCTCGGCGAGCCCAAGCCGTATCTCTCGTTCAAGTTCGATCCGTCAAAGGTGCCGGGCTTGCCCGAGCCCAAACCGATGTTTGAAATCTGGGTGTATTCGCCGCGTGTCGAGGGCGTTCATCTGCGCGGTGGGCGCGTGGCGCGCGGCGGCTTGCGCTGGTCCGACCGTCGCGAGGATTTCCGCACGGAAGTGCTTGGCCTGATGAAAGCACAGATGGTGAAGAACGTGGTGATCGTGCCAGTGGGTTCGAAAGGCGGCTTTGTCGTAAAGAATCCACCGCCACCTTCCGATCGCGAAGCATGGCTGCGCGAAGGCATCGCGTGTTATCAGACATTCCTGCGCGGGCTGCTTGACGTAACCGACAACCTGGCGGGCGGTGCGATCGTGCCGCCCGCCGACGTGGTGCGTCACGATCCGGACGATCCTTATCTTGTCGTCGCCGCGGACAAGGGAACGGCCACGTTTTCCGACTACGCGAACGCCATTTCACACGAATACGGTTTCTGGCTGGACGACGCGTTTGCCTCCGGCGGTTCGGTTGGCTACGATCACAAGCGCATGGCCATCACCGCGCGCGGCGCGTGGGAATCGGTGAAGCGGCATTTCCGCGAAATGGACGTCGATACGCAGGCCACGAATTTCACGGTCGTCGGCGTCGGCGATATGTCGGGCGATGTGTTTGGCAACGGCATGCTGCTTTCGCCGCATATCCGCCTCGTCGCGGCGTTCGACCATCGACATATTTTTCTCGATCCCACGCCAGACCCGGCGACGAGTCTGGCCGAGCGCGGCCGTCTCTTCGCGCTGGAACGTTCGAGCTGGGCCGATTACGACACCGCGCTGATCTCGCCGGGCGGTGGCATATTCCCACGTACCGCGAAAACGATTCCATTGTCTGCCGCGGTGCAGGCGGCGCTTGGCATCACGGCGCCCACGCTGGCGCCAAACGAATTGATGCGCGCGATCCTGATGGCGCCCGTCGATCTGCTCTATAACGGCGGCATTGGCACCTATGTGAAGGCGAGCGGCGAAACGCATCTGCAGGTTGGCGATCGCGCGAACGACGCGCTGCGTGTGAACGGCGCGGATCTGCGCTGCAAGGTCGTCGCGGAAGGCGGCAACCTTGGCCTGACGCAACTGGGCCGCATCGAGTTCGCGCAGCGAGGCGGACGCATCAATACGGATGCGATCGACAATTCGGCGGGCGTCGACTGTTCGGATCACGAGGTCAACATCAAGATCCTGCTAGGTCTTGTAGTCGCCGACGGCGAGATGACGGAGAAGCAGCGCAATGCGCTGCTTGCCGAAATGACCGACGAGGTCGGGCTGTTGGTGCTGCGCGACAACTACTATCAAACCCAGGCGCTCTCGATTGCAGGGCGCTATGGCGTCGAGATGCTGGACACCGAGGTGCGCCTGATGCGCTGGCTGGAGCGGGCTGGCCGCCTTAACCGCGTGATCGAATTCCTGCCGACCGACGAAGAAATCGCGGAGCGCCAGGCGGGCAAGCAGGGATTGACCACGCCCGAGCGCGCGGTGCTGCTCGCCTACAGCAAGATGTGGCTCTACGATGCGCTGCTTGAATCCGACATGCCTGAAGATCCTCTGGTGGCGGACATGCTGGTCGACTACTTCCCGCAGCCGTTGCAAAAGCGCTTTAGCGCGCCGATGACGCAACATCCGCTAAAGCGTGAAATTCTGGCGACGCATCTGACGAACGCACTCGTGAACCGGGTTGGCTGTGCATTCGTGCATCGGCTGATGGAAGAGACCGATGCGAAACCTGGTGATATCGTGCGTGCGTGCATCATGGGGCGCGACGTCTTCGACCTGAATGCGGTGTGGCAGCAGATCGATGCACTGGATAACCGCGTCGCCGACGATGTCCAGGCACGCATGTTCGTCGAGGTCACGCACCTTCTCGAGCGTGCCGCGCTCTGGTTCATGCGGCAACTTCAGCTTGGCGCCGTGCAGGATGGCGGCGTTGCGGATCTGCTTGGCCGGTGTCGCGAGGCGGTGCAGAGACTCGCGCCACAACTGCCGGCGCTGTTGCCGCAGGCCGATATGGAAGGGTTATCGGAGCGTCAGCGCGTACTGGTGGACGCGGGCGTCGATAGCGAACTGGCATTGCGTGTGGCGAGCGGCGGAATTTCGGCCGAGCTGCTCGATATTGCCGAGGTGGCGGCAACGTGTAATCGCAATCTCGAACTCGTCGCAGGTGTGTACTTCGCACTTGGCACGCGGCTGAACTATAGCTGGATTGCCGAACGCGCGATGGCGCTACCAACGCCGACACACTGGGATATGCTTGCGCGCGCGGCGGCGCTCGCCGAACTGGCACGCCTGAAACGCGCATTGACAACCAGTGCGCTTGCTTCTGCTTCAGAGCACGATACGTCGGAGTCGATGGTCGAGACGTGGGACGCAAAGCGCAAATCCGCGCTTGAACGCTACGCGCGGCTGCTTGCCGATCTGCGTGCAACGGGTGGATCGAGCCTTTCCATGCTGCTGGTGATCGTGCGTGAAATGGCGGTGCTTGAAAGGGCGTGACGCAAGCCGGGGTAGCGCCACACGGCGCTGCCCCGGCAAGCAGATGTGTTCAGGGCGTGTCATCGTCGGCTGATAATTCGCTTTTCCGCTGCCTGATTTCAACTTCCAATCCCTTTTCACACGATGACAGAAGAATCACCGAAGGCCATTTTTTACGCGCTTGCCGCGAATCTGGGCATCGCGATCTGCAAGTACGCTGCCGCCGCATTCACCGGTTCGGGCTCGATGTTCGCGGAGGCGATTCACTCGACGGCTGACTGCGGTAACCAGATCCTGTTGCTGTTTGGCTTGCGCGAAGCGCGCAAGCCGGCCAGCCGGTTGCATCCAATGGGATCGGGCCGCGAGATCTATTTCTATTCGCTGCTGGTCGCGTTGCTGCTGTTTTTTGTCGGCGGCGCGTTTTCCGTTTATGAAGGAATTCACCGTCTGATCGCGCGAGAGTCGCTTTCGCATGCGTACGTTGCACTCGCCGTACTGGGCATTTCAGTGGTGCTCGAGGCGCTTTCGCTAGCGGGCGCCGTCAGGGAAATCCGCAAAGACCATCCGCGCAAGTCAATGTGGCGATGGTTTCGCGAAACGCGCGAGTCGGAATTGCTGGTAGTGGCCGGTGAAGATGTCGCCGCACTTGCGGGTCTCGCCATTGCGTTCGTCGCGGTGTTGCTGACGATGATGACGGGCAATCCGGTTTTCGATGCGTTGGGGTCGATCGGCGTCGGCGTACTGCTGATGGTGATTGCGTGGCTAGTGGCGACGGAGGTGAAGTCGATGATCGTCGGCGAGTCCGCGAGCCCGGAGGTTCGTCGCGAAGTCGAGGCGTTTGTGCGCGCGCGGCCGGAAGTACGCGGCGTGATCAATCTGATTACGCTGCAATGGGGCAAGGACGTGGTGGTTGCCGTGCAGGCGGAGATGATCGACTACGGCAGCGGACGCGCGATGGTCGACGCGATCAACGTGATCGAAGCCGACATGCAGGCACGGTTTCCGCAAGTGAAATGGGTGTTCTTCGAGCCTGATGTGGTTCGCGGATGAGACAAGCCAGCTGGGGTCTGTCGACATTCAAAACGTTGCCGCCGTGAGAAGGGGCTGTGTTAACTTCGTCGAAAATCTGCTGACATCCTGTCTTATCAAGGTCTGTACGGCAGTCCGAGGTGTATCTCATGGCAGGTTGTTCTTCTGCACGGTAGATTCATCCTGCAAGTGGACCCAGTCGGACACCGGCAAAGCAGCCCATGCCGACGATTAGAAGGACCAGCGCCACGATAAAGCTGAACCGGTAGTCCCGCTGATGCAGATAGACACCGAGCATGAGCGCAAGACGAAGGATCGGAAGAAGAATGAAGATGGCGACGCCGATCGAAACCGTGGTCATGCTCGCATGTGATCCGGCCAGCCCTGTGAAACCCAGGGGGACACATACACCAGGCACAATTCCCACTGCCACGACGGTTGAGCCTGCCCACGTTCCGTATTCGAGGAATGCGGCAAGTAATCGTTCAAGCGTGGATGATCTGATCGTTGTGGCGTTCATCAGGCTGTACCTCCAAAGGGATTTAATCCGAACCCCTGCAATAGCATCTGCATTGCGACTGCTACAAGGACCGTGACGAACAGAAGCCGGAGCTTCTCGCTGGACACTTTCATCAGGATACGGGCGCCGAGAATTGCGCCGACTACGGACCCCAGGGCGACCGGTCCCGCGATGGAAGTCACGATTTCGCCGCGAAGGAAATACGCGCAGGCGCTCGCAGCCGCAGTGACTCCGATCATAAAGTTAGACGTTGCCGTGGATACCTTGATTGGCAGTCGCAACGCGGTATCCATCGCCGGAATCTTTAGTACGCCGCTACCGATTCCAAGAAGTGCGGAGACAAGCCCGGCAACATACATCAGTGACAGGCCGGCTGGGACTCGCTGGACTTCATAGGCGATATCGCGCCCAGATGCGGGATCAGGGTAGCTGGCGTTCAGGTTGAGTGTCGTAGCGAGACGTCCACGTGGTCCCGAGCCGGCCGCGACCGAAGGGTCGACGCGCCGCATGAACATCTGCCACGCGGAGAGCAGGAGAATGCCGGTAAAGAGAAAGTAAAGTGCGCCGACCGGGATCACACCCGCTACCAGAACGCCCGATAGTGCCCCGAGGGTTGTTCCAGTCTCCAGAAGAACAGCCAGTCTGACGTTGGTCAGACGCTCCCGAAGAAAATGAGCTGCACCGCCGCAAGAGCAGGCGATGACGGACACTATGCTTGCACCAATCGCGGTGTGGATATCCATATGACCGAACACCGTCAGCGCGGGCACGATAAAGAGGCCACTCGCCATGCCCAGCATACCGCCCAGGGCGCTGACGCCTAACGCTACGAAGAAAAGCCAGAGGGTGAATCCTGCGTGCATTTTCCCCCCCCTGTTCGATCGACCTGAATACTGTTTTTGTCGTGCCCGCCATTCAGATAGCGACTGCAGTCGCGACGACGGGTCGCCGCGAAAGGGGCGTTTTCGCACCAGAATGCGGTAGTTGATGCAATACATCATGACATCATGATGTCGCTATGTCAACGTAGAGTTGACCTTTTGTTGTGCTCGTGGCGTTGTTATGAGCGTGCCAACGGGTGATCAAGCGACGGGGGGCAAGTGGGTGGCGATCAGTTCTTTGCGCGCCGTCGCGGCGCGCAGGGAGCGATGGATCAGGTCTATCAATATAATGACGTCATAACGTCAGGGTCCTATCGTGAAACCAAACGCCGAATCCGCGCTGCCGCTCTACGCGCAGCTTGAAGAAATCCTTTCCCAGCGAATCAATGCTGGCGAGCTGAATCCGGGAGATCAACTGCCCGCTGAAGATCAACTGGTGAGCGAATTCGAAGTGAGTCGCACCACGGTGCGTACGACCATCCAGAATCTGGCGCGACGCGGAATGGTCGAGATTCGTCGCGGGAAGGGCACCTTCGTCGCGCAACCGAAAATAGCAACGTCCCTGGCGGGTTTGACGGGTTTCGTGGAGGACATGCATGCACTTGGCCGACGGCCGACGGCTCGCCTGCTTGGCTATCAGATCGTGCCTGCGGACGAGACCGTGGCGACAAAATTGAAAGTGGATGTTGGTACATCAGTGATGTACATCCGGCGCGTTCGACTCGCTAACGACATCGCCCTTTGCTATGACGAGACGTATCTACCACGCGACCTCGGCGAAAAGGTGATAGCCGATAACCTTGAGACCGAGCCGATCTTCACGCTGCTTGAACTCAAATACCAGACGCCGCTCTCGGAGGCTGAATATCGCCTTGAGGCAATATCCGCTGATAGCAAGGTTGCCGAGGTTCTCAACATCGAGGTTGGCAGCCCGATATTTTTTATCGAACGTAACTCATATTCGGCTGAAGGTCGTCCGGTGGATTATGAGAAGTTGTACTACCGGGGCGATCACATCCAGTTCGTCACTCGCCTGATCCGACCCGCCTGCGTCGGAGGGCCGGCGGGGATCGCTTGAAGTTGGAGGCATGCGAGCGTTAAACCATCCGGCAGCCAGCTTCACCCTGGCCTCGATCACGTTCGTTTTCGCAACGCCGCCACACCCGGAAACCCAACGCCTTTTTCAGCGAAGGGTTTCCCGTGGCGACAACGTTTTGAATGTCTGCAGACCTTAGTACATCAAAGCGAGAAAAACGAAAAACCCTAAAACCCCAAGCGCTGCAGAGGCAATCAGAAGCCCGATAAAGACTTCAATGCTGAGCTTGACGAAAGGGCACCCACACAGGGGTATCCGAATTCCAGTGATCGAGTTCAGACGGATTAGCGTTGTTCATGATCAGCTCCTTGGAAATATAGCGGTGCCACCGCGCAAACTTCGCACCTGAGGCGCCGCAAAATACAAACCTGTGTTACTGACCGGCGCGTGCGAGGCGCGTGACACCGTCACCACCTGCCTGAACGGCGAGGCGCTCTGTCTGGGTGCGGCCGATCAGGCCTTGTTCCGGATAGCTCGTCTTGTTCAACGCCGGCAATGTGCCGTCGCGATACGCGTCGTTGATTTGAGCCTTCACTTCGGCGCGCGTCGTGGTGCTCGAATGATTCCACCATTGATCGTTATACGAACCGGCGTGACCAATACCGCCGCCCGCAAAAGCCGGCGCGCTGACGAGCAACGAAAGGGCGAGACCTGCAAAGAGATTGCGCTTCATGATTCACTCCTGTCGATTCTGTTTGCCGCGCTGTCAGTCAGCGCCGCGACAGGGTGAAATGTAGGCTTTGTGGCACTCCGGATAAACCCGGATTTGGCGAAATGAATTGTCGGGATTTCAGAACAATCGCGGCACGGGACCGCGATCGTCATTCACACACGGGTCAGGCGACCCACTCCGGCGTGACCGGCGTTTCAAGCGCGGGTGCCGATTCGCGCTGTTCAAACGTACGCATCGAACAGATTGCGTCGAGACTGCCGCGGCCGCTCAGGAGCGGGCATCGATCGAATATTTCCGCAATCCAGTCGACGAATACGCGCACCTTTGCCGACAGATGGCGGCTATGCGGATACACCGCCGAAATCGGCATGGGCAACGGCCGCAAGTCGGGCAGCACTTCCACGAGCTGACCTGACTGCAGATGCGGCAACACCATGTAGAACGCTGGCTGGATCAGGCCAAAACCTTCGAGACCGCATGTCACGTAAGCATCTGCGTCGTTGACCGACACGATGCTTTTCATCTTCACCTCGATTTCCTTTTCGTCGACCTTGAACGACCAGTCGATCACGCGGCCGGTGCGGCTCGAAAAGTAATTCACGGCCTTGTGGTTCTCGAGATCGTCGATTGAACGGGGCGTGCCAAAGTTCGCCAGGTAATCCGGCGAAGCACACGACACATGCTCGAAGAGCCCGATTCGCCGCGCAACCAGCGATGAATCCTGCAGCGCGCCCACGCGCACCACGCAGTCGACGCCTTCCTGCAGCAGGTCGACCGGACGGTCAGTCAATCCAAGTTGCAGATCGATATCCGGGTAGCGCGTGTGGAATTCACACAGCGAGGGAATCACGATCAGCCGGCCAATCGAGCCCGGCATGTCGATGCGCAGCTTGCCAGTCGGCTTTTTGTTGCCGAGCTGGAAACTGGACTCGGTTTCCTCGACGTCGGCAAGGATCCGGGTGCAGCGCTCGTAGTAGGCGGCGCCATCCGCCGTCAACGAGAGGCGTCGCGTCGTACGGTGCATCAGACGCACGCCAAGAAACGCTTCGAGATTCTGGATGATGGTCGTCACCGAAGCGCGCGGCATGTCGAGCGTTTCCGCGGCACGCGTAAAGCTGTTGGTATCGACGACCCGTGTGAACACCTGCATGGCCTGGAGACGGTCCATGGCTGACCTCCGGATAGGGGCTGGCGCAACTGGACTGTCACTGCAATCGCGAATGAGCGATTCGATTGTTCAGATGCACCGAATTGTGTTGCCGGATTATAGGCATTTATCTGTGAGTCTGCAGAACCCACAATTCGCTCCATTCAGAAACTTCGCGCGTTGCGCCGCTTCGACATGGATGCTTTCAAGCCGTCTTACCCTTTTGTCGCCGTCGAAGGCCTGGTGGCGGACGTTTCGTCCGCACTGGCCGTGACCGATGTCGAGATCGAAGGGTACGCGCAGGACATCACGCTGCGCCTTTATCGACGGCCTGGTAAAACCGCATTGCCGGTACTGCTTTACTTTCACGGCGGCGGTTTCGTTAAGGGTTCGATTGATTGCGCGGACACCCCCGCGCGTTATTTCGCAGAACACTTACCAGCGCTTGTCGTCTCGGTTGGCTATTCGCTTGCGCCGCAATTCCCGTTTCCAGCGGCGCCTGAAGACGCGCATCGCGCCGCGCTCTGGGTGCAGACGCGGGCACGTGCGTTTGGCGGCAACACGAAACGGCTAGGGGTGGCAGGACACGATGCCGGTGGCCAGCTTGCCAACTGTCTTGCGTTCATTGCCCGCGATCGCGGCGACGTGCGTATCGATGCCCAGGCGCTCTTTGCGCCGATGCTCGATCCAAGCCTCACAAGGCTGGGCGACGAAAAGCGTTTGCGCTCCGACATCACGGCGAGCGAGTGCGCGGCGTGTTATCGCGCGTACCTGCCGCAGGCGTCGCAACGGGTGCATCCGTATGCCGCGCCGCTTGAATCGTCACGTCTTGCCGGCTTGCCGGAGACGCTGATCATTACCGCGCAAAACGACGTGCTGCACGTCGAGGCGGAGAAATACGCAAGCAGCCTGATCGATGCAGGCGTGCTGACGCAGGTCGTCCGCTACCCCAGTGTTTCGCACGCGGCGCTGGCAGAACATCCGGCTGCGTTGCAGGAAGCAGTCCGGTTTCTGCAATGCCGTTTCGCCGCGCGCACCCAAAGATAACCACAACTTCAATCAACGAATCCGGGAGTCTGTCATGTCCATCTTCAATCTTTCTCGTTCGCGTCTAACGATCGCTGTCGTTTCAGTTCTCGTTATTGCCGGCCTCGGTACGCTCGGCGCGATTCGCGTCGATGCGCGCGCACCCGCGCAGGCCGCGCCGACCATCGTGCCCGAGGTCGACGTCGCAACGGTTATCGAAAAGACCATTACCGACTGGCAGACCTATTCCGGCCGGCTCGAAGCAGTCGAAAAGGTCGAAATCCGCCCCCAGGTGTCGGGCACGATCGTCTCGGTGAACTTCAAGGACGGTGCGCTGGTGAAGAAGGGCGATACGCTCTTTGTGATCGATCCGCGTCCGTATGCCGCTGAAGTCGATCGTGCCGAGGCGCAGCTCGCCGCGGCGCAGGCGCGCACGGGCTACACGCAAAGCGACTGGGAACGCGCACAACGCCTGATCGCCGATAACGCCATCGCTAAACGCGATTACGACGAGAAGCAGAACGCGGCGCGTGAAGCGAGCGCGAACCTGAAGGCCGCGGCCGCCGCACTCGAAACCGCGAAGATCAATCTCGGCTATACGAACATCGTCGCGCCGGTGTCGGGCCGTGTTTCGCGCGCGGAAATCACGATGGGCAACGTCGTCTCGGCCGGTGCCGGTGCTGCGCCGCTGACGACGCTGGTCTCCGTTTCGCCGATCTACGCATCGTTCGACGCCGATGAGCAGACGTATCTGCAATACATCAGTCACGTCAAGGACGGCCGCAAGGTGCCGGTCGATCTCGGCCTTGCTGACGAAAGCGGCTATTCGCGCTCGGGTTGGATCGATTCGGTGGATAACCGCCTCGATACGTCGTCGGGCACGATCCGCGTTCGCGCGCGTTTCGATAACAGCGACGGCGCGCTTGTACCCGGCCTTTACGCGCGCATCAAGGTGGGCGGCAGCGCGCCGCATCCTGCGTTGCTGATCGATGACGCTGCCGTGGGTACGGACCAGGACAAGAAGTTCGTGTTCGTCGTCGACAAGGACAACCATGTTGTGTATCGCGAAGTGCAGCTGGGCGGACAGCAGGGCAATCTGCGTGTCGTCACGGGTGGCCTCAAGAGCGGCGATCGCATTGTCGTGAACGGTACGCAACGCGTGCGTCCGGGTGCGGAAGTCCGCGCCCACATGGTGCCGATGACCGGCGATACCGACCCGAACGACGCACCGCTCGCGCAGACGCAAACGCAAACGCCGGCACACGCTACGGCTGCGAAGAAGTCGTGAGCGAAGACCTGAACGCGATCCGCGCATTCGCTTTCATTTCGCGCAAGCTCTCCAATATCAAGAGCCCTCAATGAACATATCCAGATTCTTCATCGACCGGCCCATCTTCGCGGGTGTGCTATCGGTCCTGATCCTGCTGGCAGGCGTGATTGCGCTCTTCCAGCTGCCGATTTCCGAATATCCGGAAGTGGTGCCGCCTTCTGTCGTCGTGCACGCGCAGTATCCGGGTGCGAACCCGAAGGTGATTGCGGCAGCCGTGGCTGCACCGCTCGAAGAGCAGATCAACGGTGTCGAGAACATGCTGTACATGCAGTCGCAGGCGAATAGCGACGGCAATCTCACACTGACGGTCACGTTCAAGCTCGGCACGAACCCCGACCTTGCGACGCAGCTCGTGCAGAACCGCGTCAACCAGGCGTTGCCGCGTCTGCCGGAAGACGTGCAACGCCTCGGCGTCACGACGATCAAGAGTTCGCCGACGCTGACGATGGTCGTCCACCTGATCTCGCCAAACAACCGCTACGACATGACGTACCTGCGCAACTACGCGCTGCTGAACGTGAAGGACCGGCTCGAGCGGATCCAGGGCGTCGGGCAGGTGCAGCTGTGGGGCGCGGGTGACTACGCGATGCGCGTCTGGCTCGACCCGACGAAAGTGGCGCAACGCGGGCTGACCGCGACCGAAGTCGTCAACGCGATCCGCGAGCAGAACATCCAGGTGGCCGCGGGCACGATCGGCGGGTCGCCCTCGGTGCCGGGCACGGCGTTGCAACTCTCGATCAATGCGCGTGGACGTCTGACGACGGAAAAAGAATTCGGCGACATCATCGTCAAGACCGCACCCGATGGCGGCGTGACGTATCTGCGCGATCTGGGCCGGGTCGAACTCGCGGCTTCGGAATATGGCTTGCGTTCGCTGCTGGATAACAAACCGGCGGTTGCGCTCGCGATCAATCAGGCGCCGGGTGCGAATTCGCTCGCGATTTCCGATGAAGTCCGCAAGCAGATGAAGGAGCTGCAGGCAGACATGCCGGCAGGCGTCGCCTACAAGATCGTCTATGACCCGACGCAGTTCGTGCGTTCGAGTATCGAGGCGGTCATTCACACGCTGCTTGAAGCCATCGCTCTCGTCGTGATCGTTGTGATCGTGTTCCTGCAAACGTGGCGCGCGTCGATCATTCCGTTGATCGCCGTGCCGGTGTCCATTGTCGGGACGTTCTCGCTGCTGCTGGCGTTTGGCTTTTCGATCAATGCCCTGTCATTGTTCGGCATGGTGCTGGCAATCGGCATCGTGGTGGACGATGCGATCGTGGTCGTCGAAAACGTCGAGCGGAACATCGAAAGCGGGTTGAGTGCGCGCGAGGCGACGTACAAGGCGATGCAGGAAGTGAGCGGGCCGATTATCGCCATTGCGCTGACGCTCGTTGCCGTGTTCGTGCCGCTTGCCTTCATGACCGGTCTGACCGGACAGTTCTACAAGCAGTTCGCGATGACCATCGCGATTTCGACGGTGATCTCGGCGTTCAACTCGTTGACGCTCTCGCCTGCGCTCGCCGCCATGCTGTTGCGTGGCCACGGTGAAAAGGAAGACTGGCTGACGCGTGTCATGAACCGTGTGCTTGGACCGTTCTTCCGCGGCTTTAACAAGGTGTTTCATCGCGGTTCGGAAGGCTATGGCCGTGGCGTAAAGGGTGTGCTCGGCCGCAAGGGCGCGATGCTCGTCGTTTATGCGGTGCTGCTGGGCGCAACGGTGCTGGTCGCGCGCATCGTGCCAGGCGGCTTCGTTCCGGCGCAGGACAAGGAATACCTGATCGCTTTTGCGCAATTGCCTAACGGTGCAACGCTCGACCGCACGGAAAAAGTGATTCGCGAAATGAGCGATATCGCGCTGAAGCAGCCGGGCGTTGAAAGCGCGGTGGCGTTCCCGGGTCTTTCGGTGAACGGCTTCACGAACAGTTCGAGCGCGGGCATTGTGTTCGTCACGCTCAAGCCGTTTCATGACCGCGGCAGCAAGACGCTTTCGGCAGGTGCGATCGCGGGCGCGCTGAACGGCAAGTACAGCGCGATCAAGGACTCGTTCGTTGCCGTGTTTCCACCGCCGCCGGTGCTGGGACTCGGCACGCTGGGCGGCTTCAAGATGCAGCTGGAGGATCACGGCGCGCTCGGCTACGCGGAACTGAACAAGGCCACCGAAGCGTTTGTGAAGCGTGCAGCGACCGCACCTGAACTGGGCCCGACGTTCTCGAGCTATCAGATCAATGTGCCGCAGCTGAACGTCGATCTGGATCGCGTCAAGGCGAAGCAGCTGGGTGTGCCGGTGACGGACGTGTTCGACACGATGCAGATCTATCTCGGCTCGCTGTATGTGAACGACTTCAACCGCTTTGGCCGTGTGTATCAGGTGCGGGTCCAGGCCGATGCGCCGTTCCGTCAACGTGCCGACGACATCCTGCAACTGAAGACGCGTAACCGGAATGGCGACATGGTGCCGCTGTCGTCGCTCGTGACAGTCACGCCGACGTTCGGCCCCGAAATGGTCGTGCGCTACAACGGCTACACCGCCGCGGATATCAACGGTGGTCCGGCGCCTGGCTACTCATCGGGCGAAGCGCAGGCCGCGGCTGAGCGCATCGCGGCGGAGACGTTGCCGCACGGCATCAAGCTCGAATGGACCGATCTGACGTATCAGCAGATTCTGGCTGGCAACGCTGGCATGTGGGTGTTCCCGATCAGCGTGCTGCTCGTGTTCCTCGTGCTCGCCGCACTGTACGAAAGCCTGACGCTTCCGCTCGCGGTGATCCTGATCGTGCCGATGAGCATGCTGTCCGCGCTGACCGGTGTGTGGCTCACGAATGGCGACAACAACATCTTCACGCAGATCGGTTTGATGGTGCTCGTGGGGCTCGCGTCGAAGAACGCGATCCTGATCGTCGAGTTCGCGCGCGAACTCGAACACGACGGACGCACGCCGCTTGCCGCCGCAATCGAGGCGAGCCGGATGCGTTTGCGCCCGATCCTGATGACGTCGATTGCTTTCATCATGGGTGTGGTGCCGCTCGTGCTGTCGTCGGGTGCGGGTTCGGAAATGCGTCACGCAATGGGTATTGCCGTGTTCTTCGGCATGCTGGGTGTCACGCTGTTCGGCCTGATGTTGACGCCGGTGTTCTACGTGGTGCTGCGTACGCTGGCCGGGGGCACGATTCACGTCGCGCAGAAAGACGCGCCGCGCTTCAAGGGCGGCGTGCCGGCGACGGACGCTTGAGGGAGAAAACAATGAAACGGTTTGAATCCATGCGCGGGTGGGGCCGCGCGGCAGCGAGCAGCCTGTTGATGATGCTGCTCGTGGCCTGCTCGGTAGAGCCGACGTACAAGCGTCCTGATGTACCGATGCCTGCTGCGTTCAAGGAAGCGCCTGTGATCGATGCAAAGGACGCGGGCACGTGGATGCCCGCGCAACCCGCCGACGACACACATCGCGGCGAATGGTGGACGATTTTCGGCGATGCGACGCTCAACGATCTGGAGAAGCAGGCCGCTGACGCGAACCAGGATCTGAAGGCGGCTGCGGCACGTGTGCAGCAATCGCGTGCGTTGCAGCAGTCCGCACGCGCTGCGTGGTTCCCGCAGGTCGACGCAGGTTTCGGCCCGACGCGCGAACGCCTTTCGCCGATATCGCAAGGCTTGCCGCAGAACGCGAACGTGCCGACGCAAACGGTGTGGCGTGCGCAGGGCACGGTCGCGTATGAGGCCGATCTGTTCGGCCGGGTCAGCTCGAACGTCAACGCCGCGCGTGCGGATGCGCAGCAAAGCGAAGCGCTGTTCCTGTCGGTGCAACTTGCATTGCAGGCTGACGTTGCACAAAACTACTTCCAGTTGCGTGAGCTCGACACGGATCAGGATCTGTACCGTCAGACGGTCGTGCTGCGTGAAGACACGCTGAAACTCGTCCAGCAGCGCTTCAAGGAAGGCGATATCAGCGAACTTGACGTATCGCGGGCAAAGAACGAGTTGTCGAGCGCACGTGCCGATGCAGTGGGCGTGGCACGTCAACGCGCGGCGTCCGAACATAGTCTCGCGATTCTGCTTGGCAAGGCGCCGGCCGATTTCTCGTTCCCGGAAACGCCGCTTGCGCTTGTCACGGCGCGTGTGCCGGCTGGATTGCCTTCGGCCTTGCTCGAACGCAGGCCGGATATTGCCGCGGCGGAACGCGCGATGGCCGCGGCGAATGCACGGGTGGGTCTTGCGAAGTCGGCGTTCTTCCCGAAACTCGACATCACGGGTGCGTTCGGCTTTGAATCGGCGACGCTAGGCGACCTGTTCATGTGGTCGAGCCGCGCGTTCCTGCTCGGCCCGTTCGCCGGTACGGCGCTGACGTTGCCGATCTTCGACGGCGGCCGTCGTCAGGCCGGGCTGGACCAGGCGCGCGCGAAGTACGACGAGGACGTCGCGCAGTATCGTCAGCAGGTTCTGGTTGCGTTCAAGGAAGTGGAAGACAACCTGGCCGACCTGCGTCTGCTCGACGACCAGATGCGCGAACAGAACGATGCGGTAAGTGCATCGCAGCGCGCATCGCATCTGTCGCACACGCAGTATCAGGAAGGCGAGGTCAGTTATCTCGACGTGATCGACAGCGAGCGCCAGGTGTTGCAGTCGCAACTGCAGTCGAGCCATCTGGCAGGCACGCAGGCCGTTTCGACGGTCAACCTGATCCGTGCACTGGGTGGCGGCTGGGGTGATGTGAAGGCGGATGCGAAAACCGACATCGGCTCGAATGGCACGCCGCAGCAGATCGCGAAGCGCCAGGCGCAAAGCGGTTCCAGCAGCCTTGCATCATCGCAGTAGAAACCGGTCACGCAGCAGCGTAACGGGCGGAATCTCCGGATTTCCGCCCGTTTTTTTCGGACGCGTTCGACATGAGCCTTGTCGCTTTAGCGTGCTCGCGTTAGCGCTTGCGCCGGGCGGGACATTGCCGGACGTTTCTTTGTACACTTGAGGTCGCCCCGAACGCCTGCTGGCACGCGTTCATCCACCTCGAGAGACAACCGGCTTGCCATACAGATTACCCACCACCGCTACCGCACCGTTCTGTCCATCCGAGGTCAAGGGATCGGTCGAGGTGCCGCAGGGCGCACCGTTCTGGAAAAAGATCCTGCAATTCGCGGGACCAGGCCTGCTGATTTCGATCGGCTACATGGACCCGGGCAACTGGGCGACCGATATCGAAGCCGGCTCGCGCTACGGTTACAACCTGTTGTTCGTCGTGATGCTGTCGAGTCTGGCGGCCATGGCATTGCAGTGTCTGAGCATGCGTCTTGGCATCGTGACCGGGCAGGACCTCGCGCGGCTTTCCCGCGCGCGCTATTCGCCGAACGTCGCGCGCGCGCAATGGCTGCTGGCGGAGCTGTCGATTGTCGCGTGCGATCTGGCTGAAGTGCTGGGCGGTGCGCTCGCGTTTCATCTGCTGCTCGGGTGTTCACTGACGACCGGCGTGATGCTCACCGCGTTCGATACGCTGATCGTGCTCGGCCTGCAGGGCAAGAACTTCCGTTCGCTCGAAGCGATCATCCTCGGATTGATCGCGACCATCGGCGTCGGTTACATCATCGAGCTTGTACTGGTGCAGCCGCACTGGCCTTCGGTGGCGCGCGGGCTGGTGCCGTCGTGGCACGCTGTCGGCGAGCGCGAACCGCTTTATCTTGCGATCGGCATTCTCGGCGCGACCGTGATGCCGCATAACCTGTATCTGCATTCGTCGATCGTGCAGACGCGCGTCGTCAGGCGCGACAGGCGCAGTATCGCTTCGGCGATCGGTCTGTCGCGCATCGATACGATCGTTTCGCTCGTGCTTGCGCTCCTCATCAACGCGGCGATCCTGATTCTTGCCGCAGCCGCGTTTCACGCAACCGGTCATAACCAGGTCACCGAAATCGAAGATGCGTACAAGCTGCTCGCACCGGTGGTCGGCAGCGGGCTCGCGGCGGTGCTGTTCGCGGTGACGTTGCTCGCGTCCGGGCAAAGCTCGACCTTCACCGGCACCGTGGCCGGACAGGTCATCATGGAAGGATTTCTGAATCTGAAGATTCCGTGCTGGCAGCGCCGTTTCATCACGCGTGCGCTGGCGCTGGTTCCGGCCCTGATCGGCGTGCAGATGATGGGGAGCGGCGCAGTGGGCAAACTGCTCGTCGCGAGCCAGGTGGTGCTGAGCCTGCAATTGCCGTTTGCGCTCTGGCCGCTGATCCGTATGACGAACGATCGTACGTTGATGGGCGACTTCACGAACCGGCTACCCACACGTCTGCTTGCGTGGCTGCTGTTTGGCGTGATCAGCGCGGCGAACCTCTGGCTCGTGGTGCAGACCGTCGGCTGGATTGCCTGATTCATGCCGGTCACATTGCGCCGGTGTCGCGCCGAAGTGACGCAGGCGTTGCATGGAAAACCTGGCGTACCAAAACAAAAGCCGACGCACGGGCGCCGGCTTTTAAAGGCACTTCACTTCACACGCTGAACTCAGGCAGCTTCAGCGATCTGCGCCGTTTCCAGCTTTGCCGCAGCGGCGGCTTTCTTTGTCTTTCCCGCACGCGAAGGCGGCTGGCATGCGCCACACACAACGTTGTGCTGCAGATCGTGACGATGCGCCACGAACTTGCCTGTGCAACGGCAGCACGGCGTGAGTTGCAGGATGTCCGCATCGAAGAAACGCACGAGCGTCCATGCGCGCGTCAAATCCAGAACCGGTTCGGAATCGCTGTGCCGGCAATGTTCCAGATACAGCCGATAACCTTTGGTGAGCGCCTCCAGATGCGAGCAGCGCGCTTCGTTCTTCAGAAACAGGTAAGTGTTATAGAAGAGCGATGCATGAATATTGGCGAGCCACGTCATGTACCAGTCCGCCGAGAAAGGCAGCATGCCCTTCGGCGGCGATACACCTTTGACCTCGCGATACAGGCGGATCATGCGGTCGCGCGAAAGCGTCAGTTCGCTTTCGAGCACCTGCATGCGCGCGCCGAGTTCGATCAGCGCGATGGCGCGAAATACGTCCTGCGCATCTTCCGTCAGACTTCGCTTGAGCATCGCTGTCACCTTTATGCAAACTGCTCAGCGGGTTGGCCCGCAAGCAGGATAGCAGCGTGAGTCGGTGCGACTTCCGCGTGTTTCGTCGTTTGCGTCAACGCCGACAACATGACGTGGTCGTTGAAGCGGAAAAAACATAAAAGCTGATCGGAAGCGGCCAGCTTGACGATCTGCGCGAGCGACAGCCCCGCCAGTAAATCAGCCAGTTCCGATGACAGTCCCAACCGGAACATGCCGATCGGTTTGTCCTCACGCAGCATACGTTGCGCAAGCATGATGTAAGACAAGTTAATCTCGCGGATTGAATCCAGCGTCTCGCTGCTACGGTCCATTTTCGTTTTCCGAAGCCCCGAATTACATTTTTTCGGCATTTTTTGCCGTTATGTTTTGTACCCACGCCTGGACACTGAAGATTTCCGGCGTCATCACAACTTTGATACAAGGTGTTACATCTCGTAACACCTTGGACCGAATTGTATGAAGGCATTTCCCGGAAATCAATCCTTTTCGTAAAAAATATCTCAAAAAACTGACACCATTTTCGGTAACTTTTTCATCTGCTTGAAATACTGGCCGTGCAGTGTGTTTAATTCGTCCGATTAAAAGCCTGATTTGCCGCAAAGCCTTGTGTTCTGGGCATCCGGGAAAATACTGAGGAAAGCGGAAAGAGACAGGATGTGGGACGGGGACAAAACACGACTGAAATGGGTTCGGTAAAAAACACCTTTCAATTCGGAAAAAAATACGGGGCCGTCTGGCGGTTCCGTTTGTGACGATCTGTAACGCATAGCTTACAGTCGACTGTTACAAATCACCTCGAGTTTGTAACTGACACCAACGGGTCTGGCAGATTCGGTCTGCTTCATGCTCAAAAGAAGGCCCAACCGGGTGCCGAAAATGTTACCGGCGAACGCGGCGATCAGTCCGCGTCCCCTTATGCAGGCTGCCTGACACGGTGCCACTAAAACAGGCATTAATATTACAACCGTAGACCAGACGGGCCCCGTAGCCGGGAAACAGGCCACTAACCAGCGCGCCTGCTAGCGAGAGAGGGTGGGATCGATGTCGAGGCGATAGAGGCCAGCAGAAGCATCGTGCCTTATTGTGCGTCGTGAAAGATCACGCCCAGCGTGTGCCGGCGCCCCGAGCGCAAGCGGCTGACGCCATGCCGCAGCTTCACGCGATACGCACCGCGTGTGCCTTGCACCGGGCGCTCGTTGACCGCGAAGATCACCGCGTCGCCCTGCGCGAGCGGCACGACTTCGGCGCGCGACTGCATGCGCGGCCGCTGCTCGGTCAGCACGAATTCGCCGCCGGTGAAGTCGCGCGCCGGCGCCGACAGCAGGACTGCCACCTGGATCGGAAACACGTGTTCGCCGTACAGATCCTGATGCAGGCAGTTGTAGTCGCCGGTGGCGTACTGGAGGATCAATGGCGTGGGGCGCAACTGCCCCGCCGCGTGGCAGCGGTGCAGAAATGCGTCGTGCGCAGCCGGATAGCGCGTATCGAGATGCATGAGCGCGTTCCAGCGATTGGCGACCGGCACGAGATGCGGATAAAGCGCGGCTCGCAGACTGTCGACCACATTCGGCAACGGATACGTGAAGTACTGGTACTCGCCGCGCCCAAACCCGTGGCGCGCCATCACAACGCGGCTGCGATACAGCTCGCCTCGTGTGTAACCGGCCGTCAGTGCCTCGCATTCGGCGACGGTAAGCAGTTGCGGCACGGTGGCGCAACCATACTGGTCGAGGTTGTCTTCGATGTACGTCCAGTCGATGGCCGCGACGCGCTGTGCAATCGAGCCGGCCGGCTCCGGACGATCACGTCGTTCACGCCTGGCGTCAGGGGACGCCGGTTCACGCTCCGGCTCGAAGAGTGTTGTCTGATCCATGTCCGGTCCGGTTCCATTCAGCGATGTCATGGCGACAGTCTACGGAACCCGACCGTGCCGCACACTCCGTGTCTTGCTGTCTGATTCGTTGATTCCCGTGCGTCACGTGCCGGCGCGCTGCGCGGCGATCGCCTCGGCGTGTGCGCGTAGCGCCTGCGCGGTTTGTGGATCAGCCGGGAAAAACGCTTCGATCGCGAGTTCCGACAGGGTGACGTCGACGGGCGTGCCGAATACCGTCGTCGTGCTGTAGAACGACAGGACGCCGAGGGCGGTGCGCACGCGCAGCGGCACCGCGATCAGGCCGGCGTCGGTGAGGGGATTATCTTCGGGCGCGGCGTCTGGCGGCGTCGGACAGGCCGCGAGTTCGTCGCGCAGGGCGGCGAGTGTGGCGTCGCCGCTTACGTCGATCTGGCGTTGCAGCCGCGCGAGCACATGCGCGCGCCATGCATGCCAGTTGACGATCGACGCAGCCAGTCCGTCCGGATGCAGGCTCAGCCGCAACGCGTTGACAGGCCCTGCGAGCAGCGCCGGGCTCGCATTGCCGGCCAGTACCGCGAGCGCACTGTTGGCGGCGACGATTGTCCAGTGCCGGTCGACGGCAAGTGCCGGGTAGGGTTCATGACCCTTCAGGACGAGATCGACAGCCTCGCGTGCCGCCGCAAGCTGCGGATCGGTCAGCGGGCGCTCGCGAAAAAGCGGCGCGTAGCCCGCTGCGACGAGCAGCGTGTTGCGCTCGCGCAGCGGCACCTCGAGGCGCTCGGCGAGATGCATCACCATTTCGCGGCTCGGCACCGCGCGCCCCGATTCGACGAAGCTCAGATGCCGTGTCGAGATGTCCGCCTCGGTCGCGAGCAGCAGCTGGCTCATGCGCCGCCGCTGGCGCCATTCGCGCAGCAGTTCGCCCACGCTGCGACGAGCCGCCGGTGAGACGGATGCAGCGGGCGGCGTACCGTTTTGCGCGGGGCCCGGGAAACCGGTCTGGAAAGCGGAAAGTGTGTTCATGCTGTCGATGATAGCCAATCGGGGCCGCGGTTCCATTACCTCCCGCGTAATCGACCTGCTGCTCCGCATCGCCGAATCTTCAGTCCGGGCCTGCCGTGCGTATCGTCGCGCGGCGCTGGTGCCCTTTCCCTTTCCCTTTCCCTGTAAACCCGCTGAAGGAGTCTGACATGAGCCCACATACTCAACTGATCGACCAGTACTTCGACGCCTGGAACGAAACCGACGCCGCGCGTCGCCGCGAGCTGATCGCCGCGACGTGGACCGACGACTGCGCCTACGTCGACCCGCTGCTCGCCGGTAACGGCCACGATGGCATCGATGCGATGATTCGCACGGTGCACGAGCGTTTTCCGGGGCACACGTTTCGTCGCGCGTCCGACGTCGACGGCTTCGCGAACAACGTGCGCTTCTCGTGGCGGCTCGAAACGCCCGATGGCACGCCGATCGTGAAGGGTTCGGATTTTGGCGTCGTCGAGACGGGCGGGCGGCTCTGCACCGTCACCGGTTTCCTGGACCAGGTGCCGGGCGGCGTGTAACGGCCGGCGTCGGCGTGGAGTCCGGGTCCGGACAAGCGCGTGACAGCCACATGTTCAATATGTGCGCGCCGGCACGATCTGTCGGGTATCGTTACCATGCGGGACCGGGCGCCGGCGTGCACGGCGCGAGGCCGCGCGCCTTCGCAGCCGGCCGGACCGCGTGCGAAGGCGCCCACCGTGCTAACTGAACCGAAGGAGAGGACGTGCTGAAGAACCTGGACCCACTGTTGAACGCTGACATTCTGCATGCGCTGCGCGCGATGGGGCATGGCGATGAACTGGTCGTCTGCGATGCGAATTTCCCGTCCGACTCGGTTGCGCGCTCAACGGTACGCGGCACGTTGCTGCGTCTCGACGGTGTCGATTCGGCGCGCGCGGTTCGCGCGGTACTTTCCGTGATGCCACTCGATACATTCGTCGACGATCCCGCGCTGCGCATGGAAGTGGTGGGCGAGCCGGACACGATTCCTGTCGTGCAGCGCGAAGTGCAGGCCGAAATCAATGCCGCCGAAGGCCGCGACGTACCGCTTGCCTCGCTCGACCGGTTTGCGTTCTACGAACGTGCGCGCAACGCGTATTGTGTGATCGTGACGGGCGAAGCGCGAGGCTACGGCTGCTTCGTCTTCAAGAAGGGCGTACTCCTCGCACCGGACGCCCCGAAGGAAGTCCCCTTGGGGGGCGCCCCGGAGGAAGTCCCCCTGGCGAGCGCCTCCCGATGAAATGCACCGCGCCAGGTTCGCGGCGCGGACGTAACGTCAACACACGTCTTTTCGCTTGGAAAACGGCGCCAATACACATATTCTGACGATCAACGTCCGGGAACTGTCGCGCTTTCGCCCGGTCTTCTGCCTATTCTTCCCAGGAGCCCTCTCATGATGCGTCCCGTCGATTCCGGCGTAATCTTCATCGCACGTATCGCCCTCGCTGTGCTGTTTCTGTGGTCGGGCGTCATGAAGCTGACCGGTTACGCAGGTTTCGTCGGATACCTTCAGTCGAAGGGCGTGCCGTTCGTGCAGATCGCGGCGCCGATCGCGGTTGCCGTCGAAACGCTCGGTGGCCTCTTTCTCGTCCTCGGTTTCAAGATCCGTCCGCTTGGCATCATCATGGCGCTGTACACCGTCGCGACGGCGATCACAGGCCACGATTTCTGGAATATCACCGATGCCGCGCTCCAGCACGACATGATGATTCATTTCTGGAAGAACATCGGAATTGCCGGCGGTTTCCTGCTGCTGTTCGTGACGGGCGCCGGGCGTATCAGCATCGACGGCGCGCGTGCGCCGCATCGCGGGCTGGGTCTGTAACTTGCTGGTCCGGTTGTGCCGGTCCCCTGGTGGATGCGGCACGCGGGCGCCAGCGGAAATTCACTGGCTGTGCGAGGATGGTTTCAGGCATATTCATGCAGGGAGCGGACAATGATTCAAAGTTTCAGTCAGACCGTCGGCGGCAAGGTATTTCAGCTTTGCGCGAGCCTCGGCGAAGGACCGACGCCGCATCGCGTGATCATCAGCGATGCCGGTTCGGCGAAAACGCTGGTCATATTCGACGCGTCCGGTTTTCTCGGCGCGCTCAAGGCGGAAATCGAGGACCCGGCAAAACTCCTTGAAAACGCAATCCGCAAGGTGCAGGAAGAAGGGCTTGTCGAACGCGCACTCGATACCGGCGAAATCCAGGAAGCCTCGCTTTGACGCCTGACTGACAGGAGATTTCGCGAGGCGCTACAACGGGCTACATCAAGCGGTTCGCGCGATGACAACCCCCACGCTGCTCACGCATCGTGGGGGTTGTGCTTTTGGCGGTTCCTGGAAGTCACGATTCGCCGTCGGCCGCAAGATTCAGGCGGTCTGGTTCGCGCGCGTGCGGTTCGGGATGCACGAGACACCCGAGCGCCGCACCCGCGAGCAGCAGCGCGGTGCAGATGGCCGCCGACGCCTGCAATCCATCGACGATGTTCGCGGCCCGCGCACCGCTCGCAAGTGCGCCGAACGCCGCCACGCCTATTGCACCGCTTGCCTGGCGCACGGTGTTGAGCACGGCGGATGCCGTCGCCGCGCGTCGCGGTTCGACCGAAGCGAGAATGGCTGTGGTCATCGCAGGAACCGCGAGTCCCATGCCGGAAGGAATCAGCAGAAACGGCAGGAGTATCGCGATGAGCGGCGTCGACGCGCCGACAAAATGCAAAAGGCCGTAGCCGAGCGCGCCGACACACGCGCCCGCGATCATCGGCAGGCGCACGCCGTAGCGGCCCACCACCCAGCCGCTCGCCACGTTCGAGACGAGAAAGCCGGCTGTCAGCGGCAGAAACGCGAGGCCGGCCTGCAACGGGGTATCGCCGCGAACGCGCTGCAAATACAGGCTCAGCACGAACACCATCCCGTAGTACGTCAGATTCACGCAGCTGCCGAACAGTACGGCGGCGCTGAACGTGCGGATGCGAAACAGCGACAGCGGCAGCATCGGCTCGCGAATGCGACTTTCGATAGCCACGAACGCAACCCCGGCGACGAGCGCAAGCGCCAGTCCGCCCGCTACCAGCGGATGGGCAAGACCGAGCGGCCGCCATTCGATCACGGCGCCGGTGAGCGCGGTCAGCATGACGACAGCGAGGAGTTGCCCCGGCAGATCGATACTGTGTGGCCTTGGCGCGTTCTGGCTGGATGTCTTCGATTCAGTGTCGCCGTGCGGAATCCACGCGAAGGTCGCAAGAAGTCCGCCCGCACAGATCGGCAGGTTCACGAGGAAAATGCTGCGCCATCCGAACGCGGCGATCAGCGCGCCACCGAGGACCGGGCCGGCGGCGATCGCGATGGCGCCGGCAGCCGTCCACAATCCCACGGCACGCGCCCGAAGTTTGGAGTCGTGCCCGCATGCCGTGTTGAGCAACGCAAGCGAATTGGGCAGCATCGCCGCCGCGCCGATGCCCTGCGCGGTGCGCGCGGCGACCAGCATCGCGCCGTTCACCGACAGTCCGCAGGCAAGCGAGGCGAGCGCGAACAGCATCATGCCGGACGCGTACAGACGACGTGCGCCGAAGCGGTCGCCGAGCACGCCGAACGACAGCATCGTCACCGCGAAGGCGAGCGTGTACGCATCGACGATCCATTGCAGGCCCGATACGCTTGTGTGCAGGTCGGCGCCCAGTTTCGCGAGCGCGATATTGACGATGGTCACGTCGAGCTGCGTGACGACGAAGCCCACGCTGACCGTTGCGACGATGCGCGCGAGTGTGGGAGTGAAAGTTGTGTTGGGCGAGTTCATACGAAACATCGTAGACCTTCTCGTGTCGCGATGTTTCGTGCTGCCGTGAAGTATGGATGCGCTACCGTTCATCATGCGAAAACGCAGGCGCCGCGTCGCGCGCGTGCGCCGTCTGGCATTGCTGCGTGCGTGTCGAAATTCGGACTGTTCTTATGGGCTGGGGGAGAGCACGCCAACAGAATCGCGGGCGAATCCACCTGTTAAGAGTTCTCTCATGCGTATTGCCATCCTCCAGCGCGACCCGGTTCACTCCAAGATCATCGAAAGGATCATCACTGAGGCAGGGCATACGTGCCTGACGTATCAGGACGGCATGAGTTTTTCAAAGGCGCTGGCGCGTTCGAGCGTCGACATGCTGGTGCTCGACTGGCATGGATCGCGTCTGTCGGGTGCCGACATTCTGAAATCGGTGCGCTCGGTGGGCGGCGAGCAGTTGCCGGTGATGTTCGCCTCGACCGATGGCTCGGAGGAAAGCATGGTGCGCGCCCTGTCGTTCGGCGCGGACGACTATATAACGTTGCCGGTACGTCCCTTCGAATTCCGCGCGCGCGTTCGTGCGCTGCTGCGCCGTGCGTATCCGGAGCGGCACGGCGCGGCGCGCTTCGACTGTGGACCGTACCATTTCGATACGCGTCGCCAGCTGGTGACGTTGCGCGGCGACCCGATTCATCTGTCGGGGACGCAGTACCGGCTCGCGTCGCTGTTCTTTTCCAACATCGGCCGCGTACTGTCGCGCGATCACATCTTCGCGATGGTGTGGGGGCGCGAGTTCCGCGAGTTCACCCGCACGATCGACAGCCACGTGTCCCGCCTGCGCGTGCTGCTCGCGATCGATCCGCAAAACGATTTCCGCCTGCAGCCGGTGTACAAAAGCGGTTACCGGCTGCTCTATCTGCGCCCGGGCGAAGCGGACCAGCAAAAGGCTGCTTGAGCGCAATACCCTCGAATCATGACGCACGCGAGCGTCGCCACGCGTGCTTCACCGCACGGCCTTCGCCGTGCGAAACACACTCAAAGCGAAGGCAGTGTCGGGCGCGTCTCGATCGAACGGCGGATCAAGGCTTCGACGGATTTGCGCTCGTCGCCCACAAGCGGAAGGCGTGGCGGCCGGACCGGCTCCGTTCCGAGCCCGACGATAGTCTCGGCGAGCTTGATGTTCTGCACGAGTTTCGCCGACACATCCAGCGCGAGCAGCGGCGCGAACCAGCGGTAGATGGCGCGCGCTTCCTCGGTACGGCCCGCCTTGATCAGCCTGTAAATCGCGACCGTCTCATGCGGGAACGCGCACACGAGGCCCGCGACCCAGCCATGCGCGCCCATCAGAACCGCTTCCATCGCCAGATTGTCGACGCCACACAGAATCGCGAAGCGATCGCCGACCGCGTTGATCAGGTCTGTCACACGCCGCACGTCGCCGCTCGATTCCTTGATCGCGACGATTTTCTTTTCGTCGGCGATTTCCGCGAACATGTCGGGCGTCATGTCGACGCCGTATGCGAGCGGGTTGTTGTAGACCATCAGCGGCAACGCGCTCGCGTTCGCGATCATCCGGAAGTGGTTCAACGTCTCGCGCCGGTCCGACAGATAACGCAGGCCTGGCAGCACCATATAACCCGCCGCACCGCGCTTCGTACCGGCTTCGGCCTGACGGCAGCCGTCGAGCGTGCTGTTTTCGGCGATGGTCAGCAGCACCGGCACGCGTCCGCGGGACGCATCGACGGCAATGTCGAGCACGTCGAGCTTTTCATCGAGCGAGAGCGTCGACGCTTCGCCGAGCGAGCCGCACACGATGATGCCGTCGACGCCGGCATCGATCTGCGCTTCGATATTTTTCTTCGTCCACGCGCGGTCTATGCTGAAATCCGCGTTGAATTTGGTGGTGACTGCGGGCAATACGCCTTCCCAGATATGTGCCATGGCGGCTCTCCTGATGATGATCTGAGCCAAGTCTAATCGCCGAAAATGCCGGGGTCTTGCGCGATTCCCGCGTACCGGATGACGATTTCAGCACAGGGCGAGCACGCGTCGGCCCGCCGCGCGCTGGCACAGGGCGGCGCCCGCGATGCGACAACGCGCAGATCCGTGCGCTATGCTGAAATCGTCATTGTGTGCGTCGAATCATGCCAAGACTCGCGGGGGCTTCGTTTCTACCATGGCGACATGAAAACCCTCAATGTGATTGACTCGCACACGGGCGGTGAGCCGACCCGTCTCGTCGTGTCGGGTGGCCCGGATATTGGCAGCGGTACGCTCGCGGAGCGTTTCGACGTGCTGCGCACGCGCTTCGACGACTGGCGCGCGGGCATCGTCACCGAGCCGCGCGGATCGGATGTCGTGGTCGGCGCGCTGCTGTGCGAACCGGACGACCCCGAAAACGCGGCGGGCGTCATCTTCTTCAACAATGTCGGCTATCTGGGCATGTGCGGGCACGGCACGATCGGGCTCGTCGTGTCGCTTGCGCATATGGGACGCATCGGGCCCGGTCAGCATCGCATCGAAACGCCGGTGGGCGTCGTCGACGCGACGCTCAATGACGACGGCAGCGTTTCCGTGCGCAACGTGCCCGCGCGCCGGCATCGCAGTGCCGTGACGGTCGACGTGCCCGGTTACGGTCCGCTGACGGGCGACGTCGCCTGGGGCGGTAACTGGTTTTTCCTCGTCGCGGGTCATGGGCGCACGCTGGTGCCGGCCAGCATCGTGGAACTCACGACGTTCACCTCGGCGATACGCGACGCGCTGATCGCGCAGAACATCACCGGCGCCGACGGCGCGTTGATCGACCACGTCGAACTTTTCGGACCGCCTGCGCAGCCGGGCAACGACAGCCGCAGCTTCGTGCTGTGTCCGGGCAACGCCTACGACCGCTCGCCGTGCGGCACGGGCACGAGCGCGAAAGTCGCGTGTCTGGCGGCGGACGGCAAGCTCGCCGAAGGCGCGGTGTGGCGCCAGGAAAGCATCATCGGCAGCGTGTTCGAGGCGAGCTGGCGCGCGGGCGATGCCAGCGATACGGTCATCCCGACGATTACCGGTCACGCGCACATCATGGCCGAGGGCAAGCTGTGCTTCGATGATCGCGATCCGTTCGCGTGGGGCATCCGGACGCAATGACGGCGGATGCGTTGATCGTCGGCGCGGGCATTGTCGGCGCTGCGTGCGCGGCGGAGCTGGCGGCGCGCGGCATGCGCGTCGACGTGATCGACGCGGGCGGCATCGGTGGCGGCGCGACGGCTGCCGGCATGGGTCACATTGTCGTGATGAACGACACGCCGGCGGAATTCGCGCTGAGCCGGTATTCGCGCGACCTGTGGCTCGACCTCGCGCCGCGGCTTCGCACGCGCGACACGTTCGCGCGCTGCGGCACGCTATGGGTCGCCGCCGACGATGAGGAACTGGCCGCCGCCCGCGCGATGCACGACGCGTTCGCGGCGCAGGGCGTCGCGGCGCAAATGCTGGACGCGCAGGCGCTGCATGCATGCGAACCGGCGCTCGCGCCATCGATGACAGGCGGCTTGCGCATTGAACACGACAGCGTTGTGTACGCGCCGACCGTTGCGGAATGGTTGCTCACGCAATCGCCGTCCGCGGCGAACATCAACGTGCGGCTCAGCACCGAAGTGGCAAACGTCGACGCGCGGCATGTGACGTTACGCAGCGGCGAGCGGATCGGCGCGGCGCATGTGATCGTCGCGAACGGGATCGCGGCGCACCGCCTCGTGCCGTCGGTGCCGTTGCAGCCGAAGAAGGGCCATCTCCTGATCACCGATCGATACCCCGGCGTGATCCGGCATCAGCTGCTCGAACTCGGTTACATCAAGAGCGCGCATCACGCGAGCGGCACGTCGGTGGCGTTCAACGCGCAGCCGCGTCCGACGGGGCAACTTCTGATCGGCTCATCGCGCCAGTTCGATTCGATCGATCCGGCTGTCGAAATGCCTGTCCTCGGGCAGATGTTGCGGCGCGCGGCGCAATATCTGCCCGCGTTGCCGGCGCTGAACGGCATTCGTGCGTGGACCGGATTTCGCGCGGCGTCGCCGGACGGCTTGCCGCTGATCGGCCCAGCCGGCGACATGGCGCCCGGCGTGTGGCTCGCGCTTGGACACGAAGGTCTTGGCGTGACGACTTCGCTCGCGACCGCGAAGCTCCTGGCCGCGCAAATCACGCAGAGTGCGGCGCCGATTCCGGTTGAGCCGTATTTGCCCGCCCGCTTCAGCGAGGAAAAGCATCATGCGTGAAGCCAACGCCACGCTGGTTCGGGTCACGGTGAATGGCGACACGATTGCGATTGCCGAAGGCGCGACAGTCGCGGCCGCGCTCGCGATTGCGGGCGCGCGCTGTTCGCGCACCTCGGTAAGCGGCCAGCCGCGTGCGCCGCTTTGTGGAATGGGTGTTTGCCAGGAGTGTCGCGTGACGGTCGATGGCCGCGCGCATGTGCTCGCCTGCCAGACCCTGTGCCGCGAAGGCCAGATCATCGAAACGACGGGGCCGCGATGACAGCGCACTACGACGTCGTGGTCGTGGGCGCCGGTCCGGCGGGACTGGACGCGGCGCGCACGGCCGCGCGGCAGGGTGCACGCGTCGCCGTGCTCGACGACAATCCGCGCCCCGGTGGCCAGGTCTGGCGGCAGGGCCCGGCGCATGCGCCAGGCGCATTGCTGGGAGATGTACTTGCCGCGCTGAAAGGTCATGCCAACGTCAGCCTCTGGCCTTCGACGCGTGTCGTCGCGCCGTTACCTGAACGTGGACTATTGATCGAATCGGGCGTGGAAGACGGCGTCACGTTGCATTACGACCAGTTGATCCTCGCGACCGGCGCGCGCGAGCGCTTCCTGCCGTTCGCGGGCTGGACGCTCCCCGGCGTGACCGGCGCGGGCGCGTTGCAGGCGTTGATCAAGGGCGGCACGCCCGTGCGCGGCGAACGGGTCGTGATCGCGGGCAGCGGGCCGCTCCTGATCGCGGCGCTTGCCAGCGCGCGCGAAGCGGGCGCGCATGTCGTCGCGGTGATCGAGCAGGCGTCGGCCGCCGCGGTCGCGCGGTTTGGCGTGGCGCTTGTGCGAACACCGTCGAAACTGCTGCAGGCCGCGCAACTCACGCGCGGCTTCGCGGGGTTGCGCTACTGGACGAACAGCGTGGTGAAGGAAGCGCAAGGTCACGGCCGCGTCGAGGCCGTCGTGATCCGGCGGGGATCGAAGGAAGAGACGCTGGGGTGCGAGCGCATCGCGTGCGGTTACGGTCTCGTGCCAAACGTGACGCTCGCACAGTCGCTCGGCTGCGTGCTCGATGCAACGGGCGCGATTGCCGTCGACGACGCGCAACGCACTTCGGTCGATGGGGTGCTGGCAGCGGGCGAATGCACGGGAATCGGCGGTATGGAACTGGCGCGTATCGAAGGGCGGATCGCGGGCTTCACCTCTGCAGGGGTCGCCACGCAGGAGGCTGTTTCGTTGCTCGCACAACGTGATCGCTGGCGACGCTTCGCCCGGTGCGTCGAAGACGCCTTCACGCTAACCGACCGGGCGCGCGTCCCGCCGTCCGGCGATACGCTGCTGTGCCGCTGCGAAGACGTCACGGTGGGCGAAGTCCGCGCGCACGCCAGCTGGCGCGACGCGAAGCTGCATACGCGCTGCGGCATGGGCGCGTGTCAGGGGCGCATCTGCGGCGCGGCCGCGCAGACCTTCTTCGGCTGGGATGCCGCCCAGTCCCAGCCTCGTCCGCCGTTCAGTCCCGCGCGGATCGCGACGCTGATCGCCGCCAGCGATGATAGACACGACAGCGAATCCGCCCGCTAAAGTTGAAACGCCGCTGCGCCGAAGCGTCGATCCGCTGCTTTCACCGATTTTTTCCATGCACCGTGCGGCCCTATAATCGAGCCGACTCGACCTGCCGCACCGTTATCGACCTCACGGGACCCCTACGATGAACACGCTGGCTGCAACGCTCGAGCCGGCCGCCGCGACACTGGCCGGCATGCTTTCGCATTTCACGCTGCTGGAGCCGGTATTCGACGCGATGCCGGACGTCGTCTTCTTCATCAAGGATACGGAGGCGCGCTACGTCCTCGTGAACCGCACGCTCGCTTCGCGTTGCGGTTTCAAGGAGAAGGCCGCGCTGCTGGGCAGAACCGCCGAAGACGTGTTTCCACGGCGCTTCGGCCGCATCTATACCGAGCAGGACAAGGCGATCATCCACATCGGCAACCAGATGCTCGACCAGCTCGAACTGCATCTGTACCCCGGGCGGCAACCCGGCTGGTGCCTGACGTGCAAGCAGCCGCTGCACGATCCGCAAGGCCACGTCGTGGGTCTCGCGGGCATCTCGCGCGATCTCAGGGCCGACGAGAGTAGTCATCCCGCGTACAGCAAGCTGGCGGCCACCGTGCAGTACATCCAGGACAACTACGTGCAGCCGCTCAACCTCAAGCAACTGGCGGAGATGGCGGACATGTCGGTGGCCCAGCTCGAACGGTATTTTCACAAGGTCTTTCATCTGACGCCGCGTCAGGTGCTGCTGAAAACGCGCCTCGACGCCGCGACCGCGCTGCTCGTCACCACCGACAAGGTCACCGATGTCGCCGCGCTCTGCGGTTACACCGATCACAGCGCGTTCACGCGGCAGTTCAAGGCGACGGTCGGCATCACGCCGACTGAATACCGGATGCTGCTAAACGACAGCGCGCGCGGCTGAAGCAGGGCACATGGCGCGCCTGAAGAAGACACATCATTACTATGTGTACGTCGTCGAACTCGAAGAAACCGTGTGGAATGAAGCGCGCTTTCGCCGCGCGAATCCGGATTACCGTTTCGATAAACCGTGCGTCTATGTCGGGATGACCGGGCTCGACCCGGACTTGCGCTTCGACCGGCACAAGGCCGGCATCCAGTCGAACCGCTACGTGCGCGACTATGGTCTGCGGCTGCTGCCGCATCTGTATGAGGTGTACAACCCGATGCCGTACGACGGCGCGGTTGACATGGAAGTGGAGCTTGGAATCGGACTGCGTGAGGCAGGGTACGCGGTATGGCAGGCCTGATGGTCCTGTCTGCACCTGAAGGCGCCAACGTAGACCCTCAGCGTTTGAAACCGTGCCTGTGGTTTTCTCGCGCGTACAGGCGCTTACGGGCGCTTATTTGACACCCAGGCCTCGCAGAATCGCGTTGCCTTCCGGCGTCAAACGGAAACGCGGCGTACTCGTGTCCGCGGATGCAACCTGCTCGACGAGGCCAGCTTCCTGCAATCCGGGAATTTCGGGCTTGGCCATTGCATCGACCGGCGAGTGCAGCAGGAGCAGCAATGTGGCGAGCTCGTGATGGCTCAGCAGCCGGCGCAATATCGTCGGCCGCTTTGGGCTAGCGGGAGCTACGCCAGGATTCGTGTTTTGTTCGTTCATTGGGCGCACCTTGTCTACGTTGGTGTCCGGCGAATCCTACGGAGCGATTCTTAAACGATTATTAAGGGCCCGCGCTGCATCCGTCGATGTGACCCGGCCCGCATTACCCGCGCTTACACGTAGCCGCCGACCTTGCTACCGGTATCCGTCGCCGCGCATGAGGCGCGGGTATGCGATACGTGGTAGATCAGGGCGCGCAGGTTCTGGTGGCGCTTTCGAGCCACAGGTTGTCCACGTGGCGCTCGCCCGCGTAGAAGCGGTATTGCGTTGCGCCATTGTCGGCGCGCACCTTCACGATGTTCGAATCGCCGAAGTCGAGCATCGAGCCTTGCGGAATCGACGTCGTCTTGAACTGGGCGTTATGTTTCCGGGCCTGTTCGGTCAGGCAATTGACCACGTCGCTCACGGAGCGTTGTGTCGGTTGATCGGCGACCGGATCGCCGGCATCGGGGTTCTGGAACTGCGCGCAGGCAGCGAGAAAAAGAGGGATCGACAGGGTTGCGACAATTTTCTTCATAACTCTCCTGGCCTTTTCAGTCCGCGCGGGCTGTGTTCGTGACGCCAGGATGGCGCCGTCAGGCCGTATTTCAGCGTGAACACCGGCAGGCGCGAGGGTGCGGATTAACCGTCATTATATCGGGCCCGGCCTGGGCAGCCTCCGGGCGGCCAGGCCGCGGCCGTCCGGACGCCGTGCTCAAAGGGCTTAAACGGTTTCTCAGGCAGGGCCAGAAGGGCGGGCCGGCTTCTTCTTCTGCTGCGCCTGCGCGGCGAGCCTGACGGCCGCATTTGCCGCGCCGTAGCCGTCGTAGCCGCCGCGCCGCTCGACGATTTCGAGGAAGAACCGGTGGTCGAACTGTTCCGTATACGCGTGAAAGAATTCGCCGCCGCGCTCGTCGCGGTCATACAGGATGTTGTGCGTCCGTAACGCTTCGAGCAGATCGTCGGCGAGGCCGTAACGCGCGGCAAGGTCGTCGTAATAGTTGCGCGGGATGCGCAGCAGCGGCAGGCCGTTCGCGATGAACCCGGGGAGGGTGCTGAAGATGTCGGCGGTGCCGAACGCGACGTGGTTCAGGCCCGACCCGCGATACATCGACAGCGATTCTGAGACCGCCGTATGCCGGTCCATCGAAGCATTGAGCGCGATGCGCACCGAGCCGTCCCGACTGCGCACCGCGCGGCTGCGCACGAGACCATACGGATCGGGAACGAGCCAGTCGGCTTCCGCCTGAAAGCCGAACGCGGTCTTGAAGAACAGCACCCACGCGTTCAGCGAATCGGCCGGCAGCGACAGGCACACGTGATCGATTCCAGTCAGCGCCCCTGCGTCGCCGGGGCCGTTCACGTCGGTGAGCACGAAATCGGCTTCGAAAAGCGTCGGCTCGTCGGGGGCTTCGTCGACGAAATAGTTGAGACTGCCATCCGGTCCCTGCACCGCCGGCAACACGCGTTCGTTCGGCCCGACGCGGCCGGAGAACGGCGCGTACCGGAAGCCGGCGGCGCGCTGGAACGCGAGCTTTGCATCGTCGACGCGAAACGCCGACGCGCACAGCGAAAGCCCGTGCTGGTTGAAAAACGCACTCGCGAACGAATCGGCCTCGGCGTTCAGCACGATCGACGCGGCGCCGTGCTGGTACAGCGCGACGTCCTTCGAGCGATGCTGGCCGGTGCGCCGGAAACGCAGCCGCGTCAGCCAGTCGATGAGCTGATTGCGTGCGGTGTCGTCGACGGCGAATTCGAGGAACTGGAAGCCGACGTGAACGGGCGCCGGCGGTGATTCGTACAGATGTCCGGTCTCTTCGACCGGCTTGCCTTCGCGCTCCAGCACCGCGCGCGTTTCTTCTTCGAGGAAGAGCAGCGAGCGGTAGCCGTCGACGGCGGTAATGGCCGTCGGGGCCGCGCGAAAGCCGTCGTTGAAGATTTCGAGCGACAGTGGGCCGTCGTAGCCGGTCTCGATCACGCGCGCCGTGAAGGCGGCCAGATCGAAATCGCCCTGACCCGGAAAGCAGCGGTAGTGACGGCTCCATTCGAGCACGTCCATGGCGAGCTTCGGCGCGTCCGCGATCTGCACGAACGCGATGCGCTCGCCCGGAATGGCCGCGATTTCGCCGACCGGATCGTCGATCGACAGCGTGTGGAAGCTGTCGAGCACGAGCCCGAGATTCGGATGATCGACTGCGTCGACGAGCCGCCATGCGTGGCGGTACGAATTCACGTGTCGTCCCCATGCGAGCGCCTCGTAACCCGCGATCACGCCGGCTTCCTGCGCCGCGCGCGCAAGCGCGCCGAGCTGGTCGACGATCAGGGCGTCGTCGCCGATCGTCTCCGGCGACACATTGCTGCAGACGAGAATCCGGTCCGTACCCAGTTCGTGCATCAGATCGAACTTGCGTTTCACCCGGTCGAGATTGCGCGCGAGACGCTCGGCGCTCACCCCTTCGAAATCGCGAAACGGCTGGAACAGGACGATTTCCAGACCCAGATCGCTTGCGATGCGCCGCACGTCGGCAGGCGAGCCGTCGAAATACAGCAGATCGTTTTCGAAGATCTCGATGCCGTCGAAACCGGCCGCCTGGATGGCCGTCAGTTTCTCGACAAGCGTCCCGCTGATGGACACGGTGGCGATCGAACGCTTCATGTGCGACTCCTGCCTGACTGAGGTGAAAAATGGAACGGGCGAATGACACGGCGGCACGGCCGGCAAATCGCAGTGTCATGACACCGGGGTGTACCCGTCAACTACATACCTGGGGAATACAACGACGCACACCGGCCGGATAACTTGCGCTACACTATAAACAAACTAACTAGATCGTACAAATTCGTAAAAACCCGCGCGCACGCCAGCGACCGCTACAGGCGGGCTGCAGGCACGCAACACAGGGCCACCGGGCCCGGACGAGGGCAGAGGAGTGGAAATGAACGTGCAGACATCGCATCTCGTGGGCCTGATCGGTTCAGGCATTGACGGTTCGCTGAGCCCGGCCATGCATGAGCGGGAGGCGAGTCAGCTTGGCCTGAACTACGTCTATCGCCGGATCGATCTGGCGGCGTTGAAGCTCGACGTGTCCGCGTTGCCGGACCTCCTCACTGCCGCTGAGCGGATGGGTTACAACGGGCTGAATATTACGTATCCGTGCAAGCAGCACGTCATTGCGCTGCTCGACGAACTGTCCGACGACGCGCGCGCGCTCGGCGCAGTGAACACCGTGCTGCTGAAGGACGGCCGGCGCATCGGGCATAACACCGACTGGTCCGGCTTTGCGCGCGCGTTCAAACGTGGTCTGCCGGACGTTTCGCTGGATGACGTGGTGCAACTGGGCGCGGGTGGCGCGGGCGCGGCTGTTGCGCATGCCGCGCTGACAATGGGTGCGCGCGCGTTCACGGTGTTCGATGTCGAACCGGCGCGGGCCACCGCGCTCGCCGCCGATCTGCAAACGCGCTTTCCCAAGGCCCGTGTGAACGCGGGCGGCTCGCTGCCGGACGTCATGGCGGGCGCGACTGGCCTGATTCACGCAACGCCGGTCGGCATGGCGAAGCTACCTGGCATGCCGTTGCCCGCGGAGTTGTTGCGCGCGGGCATGTGGGTCGCCGACGTCGTCTATTTTCCGATCCGCACGGCGCTTCTGCAGGCCGCCGAGGCCGCCGGATGCCGCACGCTGAGCGGCGGCGGCATGGCGGTTTATCAGGCCGTCGATGCGTTCCGGCTCTTTACCGGGCTCGAACCCGACGCCGGGCGCATGTTCACGCACTTTGAGTCGTTGCTGAAATGACCGGCGTCATGCCGGCAACGCGTGGTTGTAGCGTGCGATTTCCTCGTAAAACGCGTTCAGTTCGTCGATCGTGACTTCGTGCAGTGGCATGACGATATTGAAGTGGTCCTTGCCCATCAGGGTAGGGTGTACGTACCAGACGCCCTTTTTCGGTTCGAACGGCATGCCCGGTTCGACGAACGCATGCGCGTGACCGAGCGGAAACTGCGCTGAAGGCACGCTCACGAGGCCGTCGTTGGGGCGCCAGGCCGCGTAGCCGCCACCGAGATCTTTCCTGTTCATGCCCACGGCCGTGCCCGTGGGTTTCAGCAGTGGATTCATGTTGGGTGTCGGCACGCGAATGCCTTGCGGGCCAGGAAACGTGCCGTCGATCGCGTACGACGCGTAGTACACGTTCTCCGACGTCAGCGCCCACGTGTTCTGGAAATGCGCGGCGACGGTGGACAGGTCGTAGATGCACCCGTCATTGGTTTTCCAGATATGGCTTTCGAACACGCGCCGGATGTATTCCTCGTGGCCCTCTCCTTCCTCGCGCTGAAGCCCCCAATGCTGCAGGTTGAAGTCGTAGAGCGGTTCCTTGCCGGCCACGCCCGCGAGCGCCGCCACGCTGTAGAAAATATCCCTGAGAAACGTCGGAAAGTTGAGGTAATCATCCGCCGTGAGCGCGCCGTTCTGCACGCCTGCCACTGACGTGAAGCTATGCACCCACTGCTTGCCGCCCTTGAACAGATCCGAGGTAGGCGCTTCACGTGGGCCCGGATCGAATGCCATCTCGTCGGGGTCGCCGTGTTCCAGCAGCTGGATCAGTGTGCGTCCGGTCGGGCCGCCCATGCTGTGGCCGATCATATGCACCTTGTGCGCTTCACTCCACTGGGGAAGCACGCCAGGGTAGCTGCGCCCGTAGCGCTGATGGCCGTAACGCGCCGAGTGAACCGCGCCGTAATCGACGACCCCGCCCTTGATGAAGCAATACAGCTCGCAGGCGCGGTCCCAGTTGCTCAACAGCGGTCCCATCGATGCCGTGAACGTTGTGTAGCCCTTGCTGTTCAGATACTCCTGGATATCGCCTTTGGCGCCGCCCCAGTAACGGAAAAGCTGTCCGAAGATTTCGTCGCGACCCCAGCCGGCCATGCCGTGAACGAGCACGGTTGGATAAGGATTGTGCGCAGGCGGTTTTTTGTGCGCGTGAGATGCTGCGTGGGAAGCGGGTTGTGCGGGCGAAGTGGCGGCATGACGGGTACTCGGCATCTTCTGGTTCTCGTCGTAGTGGGTTTGGAAGGACTGCGGTGACGGGTACAGCGCTCAACACTGTCCCGCGCGCACCGAAGTGCAGTCAAAGCCGATACGACGAGTCTTTGATAATGATCAGGATAACAAAATATTTGACAAATATTTTCGTAATAGTGTGAACTGTTGAGTAACGAATTGCTTCGGGGGAGGCCAGACGCAAGAAAGGCAGAACGTCCATCGCCCGCGCCGCGCGCTGCCCGACCAGTCAGTCCTCGCGCTTGACGAAGCGCAGTACCGCGTCGACCACCATCGCGCGATGGCGTGCCCGCAGACGCGGGTGCGAGGGATCGCGCCCAAACGCGGCGCCGAACGTATGACGGTTCGCGACGCGATGAAAGCACAGCGAACTGATCATCAGATACAGATCGAACGCGTCGATGTCGTCACGGAACTGGCCGGCGGCCACGCCGCGCGCAAGGAGGTCTTCGATCGTTCGCAGCACGCTCGCATTGCGCTGTTTGAACGTTTTCAACTGCTCGATGTATTTCGCGTCGTGAATGTTCTCGATGTTGATAAGGCGAACGAAGTCACGATTCCTGTCGTGATAGTCGAACGTGAATTCAACGAGCGTATGCAGGCCGCCGCGCGGGTCCAGTTCGCCGATGTTCAGATCCTGCTCGTGCGTGCGGATATCGCCATACACCTTGTCGAGCACAGCCTCGTACAGCCCTTCCTTGCTGCCGAAGTAGTAGTACAGCATGCGCTTCGTGGTGTTCGTGCGTTCGGCGATCGCGTCGACCCGTGCGCCGCTGAGACCCATCGCGGAGAATTCCTCTGTCGCGACTTCGAGGATGTTCCGTCTGGTTTCTTCGGGATCGTACTTGCGCCGGGCTTCAGACGGGATGCCGGTATTGTCGGGCCCGGCTGCCTTGATTCCCTTTTTCATTGTGCATTTCAGCGGCGATGACGGCGCATTCTAGCACGCCGAAAAGCCCCATCCGACGTGGGTTTGCGGCATGTCGAAGCCGGTCTTTCGTGCTTTGCGAGGACGTGCTGCTAGCGTGCCGGCCGGTGGCGTGCAGCGAGTGCGTCGCGCGTTTGCATCGTCGTGTACGTGAGTTGTGCAGCGGCCAGACCGAGTGCGCCGAATGTGCGTGTCAGGCCGAAATGGCTGAACGCTTCGGGAACCGGACGCTCGCCCGAAATCGCCGCCGCGAGCAGTTCGCCTGAAACGGTGGTGGGCGCCATGCCATGTCCGCCGAAGCCGACTGCGTACCAGACGCCGTCGGTGCTCTGGCCGATCTGCGGCATCTTGTGCCGCGCGTAGCTCATCAAACCGCCCCACGCGTAATCGATGCGCACGTCGTGCAGTTGCGGATACACCTTCAGCAGATCGCGACGCAGCAGACGGGCGATAGCCTCCGGCTGGCGATCGCGTATCGAGATGCGCCCGCCCCACAGAATCCGCGTGTCGGGCAGTGGACGGTAATAGTCGAAAGCGAAGCGCGTGTCGTATACCGCTGACTCACAGTCGAGCGCGTTTTTCAGACGCGCGCCGAGCGCCTCGGTTGCCATCACGTAGGTCGCCACCGGCAACACCGCGCGCTCGACCCGGCGGTACACGTTGCGTGCGTAGCCGCCGCCCGCCATCACGACATGCTGCGTGTCGATCGCGCCTTCGGCGGTGGTGACGAGAAAGCCGTTGCCCTGACGCTCGAGGCTCACGACCGGCGAGTGTTCGTAAAGATCCGCCCCGGCTGAAACCGCGGCGCGCGCAACACCGAGCACGTATTTCAGCGGATGAAAGTGGAACGCGTTGTGTTCGAGCAGGCCGCCGTGATAGCGCCGCGATTTCAGTTTTTCAGCGAGTTGCGCTCTGGTGAGGGGTGTCCAGTCGACGCCGAACGAATCTTTCATCAGACGTCGCTGTGTTTCGAGTCGCGCGGGTTCGTCGAACCAGTTCGCGAGAATCACTCCGGCGTGCGTCGTGTCGCAGTCGATGTGATAGCGCTGGATGCGCGCGCGCATCAGGTCGACGGCGTCGGTGGTGAGCGTATAGAGTTCGCGCGCGCGTTGCGGACCGAGTGCCTTCAGCAGGTCCGCGCAATCGAGGCTGTAGCCGCCGAACACGAAACCGCCGTTGCGGCCCGACGCACCGAAGCCCAACTGCTCCGCTTCGAGCACGACGACATCACGAACGCCACGCTCGACAAGCCCAAGCGCCGTCGAAAGTCCCGCCAGCCCGCCGCCGACAATACACACCTGCGCGCTGCGCCGGCCGGTGAGCCGCGCGTGCCCGGGACGCGTGACGCTCGCTTCGTAGAAACTCTGCATAAGGATTCAGGTGTGCGGTGCCGCAGAAGGGCGCTAGACGCTCAACATGGTTTCAGGACACCGGCAACAGCTTGCCGCTGGACACAACGGGCCCGGCTGTCATGGAGAATGGAGTGATGGTATGCGCGGCTATGTTACTCAAGTTTCACGAACCGGCCTACATCGGGTTGACGAGCGGATCGCGCGGTTGCGCTGGCTTCGGGTGCTGAGGTTTGTTCCCGAAGTAAAGGTCAGGCCAATTGTGGGAACTGGTAAATTGGCTTGACCGGATCGTGAGATCGTCGCTACATTGGGCCTGTCAGCGTTTTCGAAACCAGCGGCTTTGCTGGTCATCAAGGCTCCCATGCTTACTGTCGTCTGTGAAAATCCCGGCTCGCTTGTCGCCCAAAATCGTGAGCGGCCGTGTCGCGCAACTGGCGAGGTGTTGCTGCGCGTGAAGCGGGTTGGCGTGTGCGGAACCGATCTGCATATCTTCACGGGCAACCAGCCGTATCTTGCGTATCCGCGCGTGATGGGCCATGAATTCTCGGGGATCGTCGAGGAGGCCGATGAAGCGGACGGGCTGCGCACAGGCGATCCTGTCTACGTGATGCCGTATCTGTCGTGCGGGCGGTGCGTGGCATGCCGGCAGGGCAAGACGAATTGCTGCGTCGATATCGAGGTGCTGGGCGTGCATCGCGACGGCGCGTTCACGGAATACCTGAGCGTGCCCTCGCAGTTCGTACACAAGGCCGAAGGCGTTTCGCTCGACGAAGCCGCCATGCTGGAGTTTCTCGCCATCGGCGCACACGCCGTGCGTCGCGGCGGCGTGAAGACGGGCGAGCGCGTGCTGATCGTGGGCACGGGGCCGATCGGCATGGCGGCGCTGCTGTTCGCACGTCTGCGCGGTGCCACGGTGACCGCGCTCGATACGCGCGCCGAGCGGCTCGATTTCTGCATTCGCGAACTTGGCGCGCATGCGGCGGTGTGCATCGGCGAAAACGACAAAGCCGAACTGTCGAGGCTGACGGACGACGAATTTTTCGATGTCGTGTTCGACGCCACCGGTAACGCGAAAGCGATGGAGCGCGGCTTCGAGTTCATCGCGCACGGCGGGCGCTATGTACTGGTCTCGATTGTGCGCGACACGATTTCGTTTGCGGACCCGGAGTTTCACAAGCGCGAGGCGACCTTGCTCAGCAGCCGCAACGCCACTGACGAAGACTTCGAAACCGTGCTTCGCGCGATGCGCGAAGGCAAGGTGCCGGTCGCCGCGCTCAACACACATCGTTTGCAGCTGTCCGACGTGCCCGCGCGATTTGCCGGTTTGCTCGACGCATCGGCTGGCGTTGTGAAGGCGATTGTCGAGTGTTGATCGCGGTATAGTGATCGTTTCCAGATAGCGATCACTTCTGCGACTCACATGAAAAACACGCTACAGGTGCTGATGTCGAGGCTGCGCATGAAGCAGCTTCAGCTATTGATCGCGCTCGACGAGCATAAATCGCTGCACAAGGCTGCGAGCGCGATGTCGATGACACAGTCGGCCGCGAGCAAGGCGCTGCACGAACTCGAGTCGATGCTCGAAGCACCGCTCTTCGAGCGCGCGAAAAGCGGCCTGATCGTGAACCAGTTCGGTCACTGCGTGATCCGCTACGCACGGCTGGTCGCAACGGACCTCAGCGCGCTGTGCGACGACATGGCCGAGATTCGCTCGGGAAAAGGCGGCCGGCTTGCGGTGGGCACGATCATGGGCGCGATTCCCGATGTCGTCGCGCCCATTCTGGACGAACTGCACGTGAGCCTGCCGAATCTTTCAGTCGAGATTGTCGAGGATACGAGCGCGCGCATGCTGATGCTGCTCGACGACGGCCGGCTCGATCTCGTGATCGGCCGTTCGACCGTGAGCGATGAGCCTTCGCGCTATCACTATCAATCGCTCGGCGATGAACCGCTTTCGGTCGTGGTCGGCTACGCTCATCCACGCGTGGCGAAGGAAATGGATCTGCATGCGCTAGGCGGCTACCGATGGATCACGTATCCGGGCCATATGCCGCTGCATGCGTTGCTTGAGCGCGAACTGGACCTCGCCGGAATCAGCATGCCGACCAATCCGATATCGACGGCATCGACGTTCGTGACGATCACGCTGCTTCAGCAAAGCACCGATCTGGTCGCGCTGCTGCCGACCGACATCGCCGAGCGCTTCGCGCGTCAGAAGATGTTGCGCATCCTGCCCGTCGTGCTGAAATCGCCTTCGCCGACGTTTGGCATCGTCACGCGCAAAGGCGGTGTGCTTTCGTCGCCTGCGCAGCAGTTCATTCAACGCTTGCGCAAGCTGGAACGCGTGCGCTGATCCGGCGTGCGGGGCGGCGCGGTGGAGGCGCGCGGTACCATCACGGGCGCCGACGTGACCCGCATCGGCGGCGTGCCGGTAGTGTCCGGGTTGCCGCGTGACGCGCGCGGCGCGCGGTCGATCAACTCGCGTAGCAGATCGACGGCCATGCGCGCGGCTTCTTCCGTCGGCACGGCGACGGTCGACAATGCAGGGCGCGATTCGCGCGCCAGTTGAATATCTGTGATGCCGACCACGGAAAGATCGTCGGGCACCGAGAGGCCCATGTCGGCCGCTGCATGCATGGCGCCCAGTGCGGGCAGGTCGTTCGTGGCGTAAAGCGCGGTGACTTCAGGATGTGCCTTCAGCAGTTGCCGCGCCGCGTCATAACCGCCGCGTATCGTATCCGCTTCGCAGATGAATTCCGCGACGATCCGCGCGTTGCCGGCCGCGTTGAAGCGTTCGACGAAACCGTCGCGCCGTGCGCCATGAATGCCGAACGGCGACTGGTCATCATGGCTGCTCTTGCTGCCGACGAGCGCGCCCACGCGCGTGTGTCCGAGGTCGAGCAGGTGTTGCGCCGCGAGCGCGCCCGCAAGCCGGAAATCGACCGCCACGCACGGCAGCCCGGGTGGATCGTCCGGACGCTCCCACATGCACAGCACGACCGGTGTGCCGCGTTCGGCCGTGGCGCGCAGGTCGTCGAAAACAAGCTCCGCGTTCGTCACCAGCACGCCTTCCGAAAGCGTGCCGGCGATCTGTTCAAGGTAGGCGCGGCCTGTCTCCTGATCGTCGTTCGTGTTGCAGACGATCAGAAAATGGCCGCTGGTGCGCGCGGCGCGTTCGGCTGCAAGGGTAAATTCCGGGTAGAACGGATTGGCGATGCTCGATACCATCAGCGCAAACGTCGGAGCACGGCCTTCGGCCAGCGCGCGCGCCGCGAGGTGAGGCCGATAGCCGAGTTCCTTGACCGCATGCAGCACACGTTCGCGTGTGGCCGCGCCGACCCGTCCGCGATTGCGCAATACGTTGGATACCGTCGCGGGCGTGACGCCCGCGTGCGCGGCGACTTCGTTCAGTGTGGTCATTAACGTTGACGCCCTGGCATGTGGGATGGCATCCTGACATTTGCAACAACGGCAGCGGTCGCGATAAAGTCGTTGAAACAGAACATACCGGAGACGGCGCAAGATCAGGCGATTGAGTTCCAATCGTCTTTTTCTCTGCCACTTGATTAAGCGCTTAATCTCCTGTTGTGACGCATTAGAACATGGAGGCAAGGCAATGGCCAGCATCTCGTTGAAAGCAGTGCACAAAGCGTACGGCGAACATCCGCCGGTGATTCGCGGCGTGGACCTGGAGATTGGCGAAAACGAATTCTGCGTGTTCCTCGGGCCGTCGGGCTGTGGCAAGTCGACGTTGCTGCGGATGATCGCGGGTCTGGAGGACGTCACCGATGGAGATCTGTACATCGGCGGCCGGATCATGAATGACGTGCCTGCCGCCGAGCGCGGCGTCGCGATGGTGTTCCAGAGCTATGCGCTTTTTCCGCACATGACCGTGTTCGAGAACATGGCGTTCGGCCTGAAGCTCGCGAAAAAACCGAAAGACGAAATCGACCGCAGGGTGAAGGAAGCCGCGCGCGTGCTGCAACTCGAAGCGCTGCTCGACCGCAAGCCGCGTGCGCTCTCCGGTGGCCAGCGTCAGCGCGTTGCGATTGGCCGCGCCATCGTGCGCGAACCCGGCGTGTTTCTCTTCGACGAGCCGCTGTCGAATCTCGACGCCACGCTGCGCGGCCAGACGCGCATCGAAATCGCACGCCTGCACAAGCAGTTCGCGAAGGCGAGCGTGGTGTACGTGACGCACGACCAGATCGAGGCAATGACGCTCGCGGACCGCATCGTTCTGCTGCATGCCGGCAAGGACACGGAGCGCTACGGCAGCATTGCTCAGGTAGGCACGCCGCTCGAGTTGTATCACCGGCCAAAGAGCCGCTTTGTAGCGGGCTTTATCGGTTCGCCGCGCATGAACTTTCTGCCGGCGACCGTCGCGTCGATCAATGCGCAATCGGTGCGGATCACGCTTGCGCACACGAGCGAATCGATCGATGTGCCGGTCGTGGCGGATACGCTGACAGTCGGGCAGGCAGTCACGCTCGGCATTCGTCCCGAGCATCTCGAAGTGAACACGGTTGCGGGTGCGACGAGTGACACGCGGGCGAGCGTCCCTTTGCAAACCATTCAACGCAGTGTCACGCTGATCGAACAACTTGGCGAGCACAGCTATCTGCATCTCGATCAACCCGGCGGCGACGTGCTGATCGCCAAGGCGCCGGGCGATATCGAGGCGCGCACGGGCGAGCGTCTGATGTTCAACGTGCCCGCCGCGTCGTGTCATCTCTTCACCGGGGACGGTTTCGCACTGCCGCATCGTGCGCCCGCCTCGAATCATCCCGTCACTCAGGTCGCGTAGGAGCGCTGCATGCGTTTAGGAGTCTGCTATTACCCGGAACACTGGTCGTCCGATATGTGGAGCGACGACGCCGCGCGCATGAAAGCGCTTGGCATCGAGCGCGTGCGCATCGGCGAATTCGCGTGGAGCCGTATCGAGCCGGAACCCGGCGTGTATCAGTGGGCCTGGCTCGATCAGGCGATCGACGTGCTCGGCTCGGCCGGTCTGAAGGTCGTCATGTGCACGCCGACCGCCACGCCGCCGAAGTGGCTCGTCGACCAGCATCCCGACATCCTCGCCGTGGGCGCGGACGGCCGTGCGCGTGCGTTCGGTTCGCGACGTCACTACGATTTCTCGTCGCCGTCGTACTTCGAGGCGTCGCGACGCATCTGCGAAGCGGTGGCGCGCCGTTACGGTTCGCATCCGGCGGTCGCGTTCTGGCAGACCGATAACGAATACGGTTGCCATCACACTGTGGTCAGCTATTCGCTGGCGGCGGCGAAGCGTTTTCGCGGCTGGCTCGCAAAGCGTTACGGCACGATCGATGCGCTGAACAAAGCATGGGGCACGGTGTTCTGGAGCATGGAATATCGCAGCTTCGATGAAATCGATCCGCCGGTTGCAACGGTGACCGAGGCGCATCCGTCGCACCGTCTCGACTATCGCCGTTTCGCCTCGGACGAAGTGGTGCGGTTCAACCGCATGCAGACGGACATCCTGCGCGAGCATTCGCCGGGGCGCCCGATCGCGCACAACTTCATGCAGCTCTTCACGGAGTTCGACCACTACAAGGTCGCAGCCGATCTCGACATCGCGGCGTGGGACAGCTATCCGCTCGGCGCGCTCGAAGAGCAATGGTTCGCGCCGGATATCAAGGCGCGTTACCTGCGGACCGGTCACCCGGATTTTGCGTCGTTCAATCACGACGTGTATCGCGGCATGTCGAAGCAGCCGTTCTGGGTGATGGAGCAGCAGCCGGGCCCGGTGAACTGGGCGGAGTGGAATCCCGCGCCGTTACCGGGCATGGTGCGCCTGTGGAGCTGGGAAGCGTTCGCGCACGGTGCAGGCTGCGTGTCGTATTTCCGCTGGCGTCAGGCGCCGTTCGCGCAGGAGCAGATGCACGCCGGGCTCAACACGCCCGACAACCGGCTCGATCTCGGTGGCGCGGAGGCAGCACGCGTTGCGGAGGAAATTCGCGCAGTCGTGTCCGCCGATGGCGAACCGAAGGTGCGCGCGAAGGTCGCGCTCGTCTACGACTACGAAGCCAAGTGGCTCTTCGAGATTCATCCGCAGGCCGCCGGTTTCCACTATCCGCGTTTCGCGTTCGAGTATTACTCGGCGCTTCGCTCGCTGGGTCTCGATGTCGACGTGATTCCGGCGGATGCATCGTTTGACGGCTACAGCATGATCGTCGTGCCGCCGTTGCCGGTGGTGGCGAATGACTTCGGCGCCAGGCTCGCGGCAAGTGGCGCGCAGGTTGTGCTCGGACCGCGCACGGGTTCCAAGACGCGCGATCTGCAGATTCCGACTAACCTGCCGCCGGGCGCGCTCGCCGATGTGTTGCCGTTGCGCGTCTGGCGTGTCGATTCGATACGCCCGAACGTCAACGTGCCGGTCACGAGCGATAGTTCGACGCTGCAGGGCGAGTCGCGTCACTGGCGCGATCTGCTCGACGTGCCGGCGAACATGGACGTGCTCGCGCGTTTCGATGACGGTCATCCGGCTCTTGTGCGACATGGCGCGCTGCATTACTGCGCAAGCCTCTTTGACGACACGCTCACGCAACGCATTTTCGCGCAGGTTGCAGCGGCAGCAAGACTTGATGCGGTACCGCTCGCCGACACGATTCGCGTCAGCCAGCGTGGCGCGCTCAAGTACGTTTTCAACTACGGCGATACCGCTTACACGATCGACAACGTCCGTGCGGATGCTTTCGTGATCGGGTCGTCGTCGGTCGAACCGCAGGGCGTGGCGGTTTATCGCGCCGCATAACATTCCATCATCCATCAGGAGACAGGTATGACAAGCACGAGAAGTGCGGTACGTAAGGGGCTGATCGGCATCGCGCTGGCGGCAGCCGGTTTGACAAGCGTCGTCGGCAATATCGCGCAGGCCGGCACGCTCGCGGTCAACATCGCATTCAAGGGCGCAAGCCAGCGCGCGGTCTGGCAATCGGCCATCGACGACTTCAAGAAGGCACATCCGGACGTCGACGTGAAGGTGTCGTTCATCGACGAAGAAGCGTACAAGGTGCAGTTGCCAGGCTGGCTCTCGACGGTCGCCCCCGATGTGGTGAACTGGCATGACGGCGAACGGATGGCGTATTACGCCCGTCGCGGTCTCCTGGAAGATCTCACTAACGACTGGAACAAAAACAACTGGAACAGCATGTACGCATCGACGAAGGAAGCTTCGTCGTATAACGGCAAGCAGTACGCCGCGCCGACCGTGTATTACTCATGGGGTATGTTCTACCGCAAGGACCTGTTCGAGAAGGCCGGCATCGCTGGCGAGCCGAAGACGTGGGATGAATTTCTCGACGCCTGCAAGAAGCTGAAGGCTGCCGGCATCACACCGATTGCCGTGGCCGGGCGCGATGCGTGGACGCTGGCAGGCTGGTTCGACTATCTCGATCTGCGCATCAACGGCAACGCGTTCCACCAGAAGCTGATGGCGGGCGAAGTGCCGTACACCGACCCGCGCGTGAAGAAAGTGTACACGGCGTGGAAGCAACTGCTCGACGACAAGGACTTTATCGACAACTCGCTCTCATACGATCTGGACGCCGTGCAGCCGTTCCTGTTCCAGGGCAAGGCCGCGATGATGCTGATGGGCACGTTCATTACCGGCGGCTTTCCGCCGGACGTGAAGTCGAAGATGGGCTACTTCCAGTTCCCGATCATCGACGCGAAGGTGCCGACCGCCGAGGACGGTCCCGTCGAATCGCTGCATATTCCGTCGAAAGCGAAGAACAAGACGGATGCGCACACGTTCCTCGCCTTCATGGAAACGCCGGATATCAGCTCGAAGCTGGCGCAGGGGTTGGGATCGTTGCCGGCTAACAGCAAGTCGCCGGAACCGGAAGATCCGATTTCCAGGATCGGTTTCCAGATCCTGTCGAATACGAAGGGCGGCATTGCGCAGTTCTACGATCGCGACATGACGAAGGAAATGGCCGACGAAGGCATGAAGGGCATGCAGCAGTTCGTGTCGGATCCGACGAAGCTCGACGAAATCCTCGCGCAGCTCGAACAGACCCGCAAGCGGATCTACAAGAAGTAAGCTGGGCATCGAACGGCGCCGGCATGCGTGACGCGGTTTCACGCATGCCGGCACCGCGGAATCGAAGACGCCGTAGAGGTAATCCGTCATGAAAACTGTCCCGACCCATCGCGTGGCCGTCGATGTGCCGCAGGCTGCGCCGCCGCGTCGCGCGAAATCGCGCCGGGCATCGCCAAGCGCAAGGCAGCAGCGGCGCGCAGCGTTTCTGTTTCTCGCGCCTGCCTGCATCATGGTGGCGATTTATGTCGTGTGGCCGATCATTTCGTCGCTGTCGCTGAGTTTCTACAACTGGGACGGCATGACGGAGAAGACGTTTGTCGGTCTCGCGAACTACGTCGAACTGTTCCATACGCCGACGTTCTATACGGCGCTCAGGAACAACGTGCTGTGGCTCGTTCTCTTCATGCTGTCGCCGCCGATGGGGCTTGCGATCGCGCTGTATCTGAATCAGGCGGTGCGCGGCATCCGCTTCGTGAAATCGCTGTTTTTCGCGCCGTTCGTGCTTTCGGGCGTCGTCGTGGGCCTGATTTTCAGCTGGTTTTACGACCCGACGTTCGGCTTGCTGAAAGTGATCGTCGGGCACGGCGTGCCCGTGCTGGGCGATCCGCGCTACGTGACGTTCGGCATTATCTTCGCCGCGCTGTGGCCTCAAACAGCGTACTGCATGATTCTTTATCTCACGGGCCTCACGTCGCTTAACGCCGAGCAGCTCGAAGCCGCGCGGATGGAAGGGGCGAAAGGCTGGGCGATGCTGTGGCACGTCGTGCTGCCGCAGCTGCGGCCCACGACATTCATGGCGATCGTGGTGACCGTGATCGGCGCGCTGCGCAGTTTCGACCTGATCGCGGTGATGAGCGGCGGCGGCCCGTTCGAAAGCTCGACGGTGCTCGCCTATTACATGTATGACCAGGCGATCAAGTATTACCGCCTCGGTTATTCAGCGGCAATCGCGGTGGTGCTGTTCGCGATCGTGCTCGTCTATATCGTCTTCCAGTTGCGCCGCATGGTGCGCGAAGAGCAGTAAAGGAGATCGCCATGTATCCGCTTCCCGTCGAAAAATGGAAACCGGCCAACCGGGTGCTGTACAAGATGTCGCTGCCGCTCGCGCTCATCATCTGGCTGCTGCCGATGATCGCGGTACTCGTCACGTCGGTGCGCTCGACCGACGAACTTTCGCGCGGCAACTACTGGGGCTGGCCCGAACACATCACGCTGATCGCGAACTATCGCGAGGCGTTGACGGCCTCGCCGATGCTGCATTACTTCTGGAACAGCGTGCTGATTACCGTGCCCTCGGTGGTGGGCTCGATCACGCTGGCCGCGATGGCCGGATTCGCGCTTGCCGTGTACCGTTTTCGCGGCAACATGCTGCTGTTCGGCACGTTCGTGGCAGGCAATTTCGTGCCGATCCAGATCCTGATGATTCCGGTGCGCGATCTGTCGTTGCAACTGGGTCTCTTCAATACGGTCAGCGCACTGATCCTCTTTCACATCGCGTTTCAGACCGGATTTTGCGCACTGTTTCTGCGTAACTTCATCAAGCAGTTGCCGTTCGAACTCGTGGAAGCAGCGCGGATCGAAGGGGCCGGCGAGTGGACGGTATTCTTTCGCATCGTGCTGCCGCTGATCCGTCCGGCGCTTGCGGCGCTTGGCATCCTCGTTTTCACGTTCGTCTGGAACGACTATTTCTGGGCACTGTGCCTGACGCAAGGCGACGAGGCTGCACCGATCACCGTCGGCGTCGCCGCGCTCAAGGGGCAGTGGACGACCGCGTGGAATCTCGTGTCGGCCGGCTCGATCCTGGCGGCGCTGCCTTCGGTGGCGATGTTCTTTGCAATGCAACGGCAGTTCGTCGCCGGACTGACGTTTGGCGCGACCAAGGGTTGATACCGGCCTGCTAAAGCCGCGCAAGGAAGCCGGCTAAAGGGCGGCTTCCACCGCCGGCTTGAGAAACAGTTCATGCACCGGCGCGAAATGCGCGTACAGCGGCAGAATGGCGCCGCCCATCGCGCGCGCGTCGGCACCGATCGCGCCTTCCAGCAGTTGTGGGCGCACCATGCCTTCCCACTCGAAACGATCGAGCACGCGCTCGGTGCGGCGGATGATCTCGCGCAGCAGTTGCCGGTCGAGTTCACCATCGATCACTACTGCTTCGAGATCGAGCAACGCCGAAGCATTCGTGAGCGCAGTGGCGATGGCGGGGCACGCGGTATCGAGCCACTGTTCGGTCAAACGCCACAGTTCGGGGCCCAACGCGCGATGATCGTGCGCGGCCGCGGGCGGCGCGCCAGCGTCCGCGAAAATCCGTTCAAGCACGAAGCCCGATGCCGCGTGCAAAAGCTGTCGCGCGGGTTTTGTGCCGCTGCGCGCAAGCGGAATCGAGCCGACCGCACCTGCGTTGCCGTGTGGGCCGCCATGCAGTCGTCCGTCGATCACGAGGCCGCCGCCAATAAACGTGCCGACGAACAGATACAGGAAATTGTGAATGCCGCGCCCCTGGCCCATCACGAGTTCCGCCGCGCACGCAGCGGTCGTGTCCTTGGCGAACTCGACCGGCAATCCGGTCATCGTCTCGATACGCGCACGGATGTCGATCTCGTTCCATGCTTCGAGCGCCTCGGGCGGCGCACCCAGAAAATCGCGCCAGCCGCCGAGCCACAACGGCGCTGCAACCCCTACACCCACGACCTTTTTCGCGCGTGCGCCGAGCACCGCGTTGGTACGCGCGAGTCTCGCTTCGAGCGCGGGAAACAGCATCGCGGGATCGGGGTAGGTGTACTCGAACACATCGCGGCTACAGACGTTGCCCACGAAATCCATCGCCAGCACATCGAGGCTGCGCCGGCCGACCTTGATGCCGATCGTGAACGCGCCGTCCGCGCGCAACGCGATCGGCACCGACGGTTGCCCGATGCGGCCGCGTACGCGCGGCTGCCTCGCGAGCAGGCCGTCGTCGATCAGACGGTCGACGATCATCGATACCGTCTGCATCGACAGACGCGTGAGCCGTCCCACGTCGGCTTTCGGCAACGGACCGTGCAGCCGTATCGCCTGCAGCACGATCCGTTCGTTGAACTGCCGCATGCCGACCTGGTTCGAACCGACCGGGTGCCTGAGTGGCGAATGCGGGGCGTTATCCATCATCACGCGCCGGCGGTAAGAGTCACTATCATGCGATAGCCTTGACGTCAGCTTCCTTTGCTCCTGTCATGATCGCAACGGCTTCCGACATATGAATGTCCGCGCGATTCACGAGTGCGGCGCGTCGTCCAAGCCGCTGGATATGGATGCGGTCCGCGACTTCGAACACGTGCGGCATGTTGTGGCTGATCAGAATGACAGGCAGGCCGCGATCGCGCACGCGCCGGATCAGTTCGAGCACCATGTTGCCCTCCTTGACGCCGAGTGCCGCGGTCGGTTCATCGAGAATCACGACGTGTCGCGCAAACGCCGCGCTGCGCGCCACGGCTACGCCCTGACGCTGCCCACCGGACAATGTTTCAACGGCCTGACGCATCGAACGAATGCCGATCTGCAATCCTTTCATATGAGCGGTCGCTTCTTCCAGCATGCGGCGCTTGTCGATCATCTTGAGGATCGACCCACGCCAGCCGGGTTTGACGAGTTCGCGTGCGAGGAAAAGATTTTCGGCAATGCTCATCGCCGGGGCGACGGCCAGGTCCTGGTAGACCGTTTCGATGCCGTGCGCACGTGCGTCGAGCGGGCTGCGAAATTTGACAGGCGCACCATCGAGGAACAATTCGCCTTCGTCGGGCACGGTAGCGCCGGAAAGCGCCTTGATCAGCGATGACTTTCCGGCGCCGTTATCGCCGATGACAGCGAGAATCTCGCCGGGCAGCACTTCGAAATCGCAACCGTCGAGCGCGGTCACCGAGCCGTAGCGCTTGATCAGTCCGCGCGCCTCCAGAACCGGTGTGACGGAAGCAGCAGTTTGGGGTGTCGACATGGCAGGCTCCTGATCGCGTTAGCGGCGATGTGACAGTTTGTCGGCAGCAACGGCGAGAATGACGAGAATCCCCGTTATCAGCACCTGATACACCGACGAGACGCCGATCAGCGTGAGGCCGTTGCGAAACACGCCGACAATCAGCGCGCCCAGCAGCGTTCCGACCACGGACCCGCGCCCCCCGAACAGACTCGTTCCGCCGAGCACGACCGCCGTGATGCTGTCGAGGTTTTCTGTCTGCCCGGCTTGCGGATCGCCCACACCGGTACGCGATACCGAAAGCAGCGCGGCGATGCCGTAAAACACACCTGCGATCGTATACACCGTGATCAGGATGCGTTGCGACTTCAGGCCCATCAGGCGCGCGGCTTCCGCGTTATTGCCGAGCGCATAGAGATGCCGTCCCGGCACCGTATCGCGAAGCACGAACCACGTCGCCAGATACATCAGCAAGGTCAGCACGGTGCCGTAGGTGACTTCTGCTGGTCCGATACGGAACGTGTTACCGAAGAACATGATCGCGTTGGGCAGATTCGTGACGCTCTCCGCGTTCGAATAAAGTTGCGTCAGGGCGAATGCGATGTTCAGCGTGCCGAGTGTCACGATGAAGGCGGGCAGTTTGATACGCGTGATCAACAGGCCGTTGAGCAGGCCGAACAGCGCGCTTGCGCCAATGCCGCAGATAATCGCAAGGACCGGTGGTACGCCGAGCACGACGGCGAATTTGGTCATCACGATCGAGCCGAACGCCATCACCATCCCGCACGACAGGTCGATGCCGCTGGTGAGCACGATCAACGTCTGGCCGATCGCGATGACGGCGACGACCATCGTCTGCTGAAGAATCAGCGAGAGGTTCTGGAACGACAGGAAACGGTTGCTCTGCGAGATGAAGAAAGCGCATGCGAGCAGCAGTGCCAGCAATGGGCCGATTTCAGCGAGAGACGGCAGATGATCGCCGAAACGGCGGGCGCCGGAGGCCGACGGAGTAGACATGATGTGTTCCTCGATGCGATCGCGTGATGGGTGGCACGCGCGACTTCGCCGGGACCCGCGGGCGCGGGTCCCACCAATGCATGAACGTTGCGTTCGCCTGCTACGTGGCGTCAGGGCGTGTTACTTGCCCCAGCAATTCTCAAGACCGAACTTCGAGTCCTTGCTTTCGACGCCAGGCATCGCCTTGTCGGTGATGAGCGTGACGCCGGTGTCGTGATAACCGGTGGCCTTCTTGCCCGTCTTCACATAGTCGACGCCCGCGCTCACGCCAAGCGCGGCCATCTTGAGCGGATACTGCTGGGAGGTCGCGGCGATCGCGCCGTCTTTCACGTTACGCACGCCTTCACAGCCGCCGTCGATCGAGACGATCATCACGCCCTTTTCCTTGCCTGCTGCCTTGAGCGCGCGATATGCGCCAGCCGCGGCCGGTTCGTTGATCGTGTAGACCACGTTGATGTCAGGCGCTTTCTGCAGGCAGTTTTCCATCGCCGTCTGGCCCTTGGCCTGATCCCCGCGCGTGTCCTGGCTGCAGACGATGGAAGGGTCGCCTTCCTTGATGCCCATGCCCTGAATAAAGCCGTTATGGCGAAGAACACCGACCGACACGCCAGGCGCCAGGTCGAGCGTCGCGATCTTCGCGGGCTTGCCGGCAAGCGCAGCTTTGGCGTACTCGCCGATAAGCACACCCGCCTTGAAGTTGTCGGTGGCGAAGAGGGCGTCCGTTGCACTCTGCGGCTCGGTCGGTGTGTCGAGCGCAATCACGAGTGCGCCGGCCGCCCGTGCCTTCCTGATGCTCGGCACAATCGCCTTCGTGTCGCTTGGCGTGATCAGAATCGCCTTGGCACCCGCCGTCAGCATGTTTTCGATCGCGGTCACCTGGCTTGCGTTATCGCCGTCGAACTTGCCCGCGGCCGTAAGCAGTTTCGCCCCGTCTTTCTGCGCCTGGGCTTCGGCGCCCTCGCGCATCTTCACGAAGAAGGGGTTGGTGTCGGTTTTGGTGATCAGCCCGATAACAGGCTGGTCGGCAGCGTGGGCCACGCCTGCGCACCATATGGCGCTGGCAGCGACGCACATCGATACGACACGCTTCACGACGGGATGCTTGCTGGAATTCATGGATCGCTCCTCCGGGTTATTGGCAACGACGTTTCGACTTCAAGGTCGATTCAATGACATGCGGGACGCTGTGCGCGTCTCCTTGCTGGTTGATTCGCTGTCTCGCCTTTGCGTAGCCGCACGGAGAGACTAAATCAATTGCCTTTATTTAGTACAGCAGGTGGGTGGTGAAGTGTCAATGAAGATTGTCGTGAGCGTGCGCACAAGACTGGCGTACGTACAGGCGGTGCTGTGCATAAGCAGCAAGGCCTGAAGTGACTTGTGCAATGCAATATTAAAAGAGGCTGACGCGGGTAAATCCCTGGGTGGAATGCAGCCGGGGAGACGGCCAGGTTGCAGGCGGTGCGCGTCGCGTCATCGGCTGTGTACTGCCTGAACCGTTCGCACTGCAAGGGGTTCCGGTCGCAAGCTGGGCAACGACTTACCAGGGTGGAAAACCTATGATTTGCGACCGGCTCTCTTTTTTTGATCGTAGATCAAAGCTCCAGTTTCGACCGGGATGAACGGCGCGTGAAAATGGCCGGTCAGAAAGTCGATGAATGCCCGGGCGCGTGCTGTCTGGTTTCGCTGGCTGGGATAGTAGACAAACAGGTCGGCCGACGGCAGTACTGTATCCGGCAAAACCAGTTTGAGCCGCCCACTCTGGACGTATTTCGCCAGATCCCATTCGGAGCGGATCAATATCCCATGCCCGTCGAGCGCCCACCGCAGCACGATATCGCCATCATTGCTTGAGAGCGCGCCCTTAACTTTCAACGCTTCGGTGTGATCCCCCTGCATGTACTTCCACACGCCATAGGCGTCATCGTTTTGTCGATGAATGATGCACCGGTGTCGAACGAGATCTTCTATCCGCTCCGGTGTCCCAGATCGCTCGAGGTATTTCGGGGAGGCGCAAAGAAAACGGCGATTGCTCATGATGCGCCTGGCACTAAGCCGGCTGTCGGGAAGCGTCCCAAAACGGATCGCCATATCGAACCCTTCCTCAACCAGATCGATGGGCCGGTCCGTTACTTCAAACTGGATCTCGACATTAGGAAAGCGCTTCGCGAATTCAGACACTAGCGGTGCGATGGTGGTGCGCCCAAAGCCGAGGGTCGCATTGACGCGTAACAGGCCGTGGGGATCGGACGTGGCCCCGGAGATCTCATCTTCCATCTGCCGGACTTGCCCGACGATCTGCATCGCGTAGCGCAAGTAGGTCTCGCCTTCTGGAGTCAGGCTGACACTCCGCGTCGTCCTGTTAACGAGCCGGGCCCCCAGCTTTTGTTCCATCAGACCGAGGCGTTTTGTCGCCGCCGGTGGCGTGAGATCGAGTGCCCGTGCCGCTCCCGACAAGCTTTTAAGCCTCGCAAGGAGGATGAAAAATTCGAAATCGGAAGCTGAGCCGGTTGTCACCTCAGTTGTTCACCTAAAGTAAAAAATGAAATGAATTCAGGTGAATTTTAATCCTTTGCTTCGCGGATAAGCTAGTTTCCATTGCAACTCGACGCATGCAATACGTGCAAAAAATTCAGGAGACACCGCTGTGAGAATCGTTGAAATCCGCGAAAAAACCGTTCCAATCAGTTCCCCGATCCGGAATGCTTACATTGACTTCAGCAAGATGACGCTGAGCCTCGTCGCCGTGGTGACGGATGTCATCCGGGATGGAAAGCCGGTTGTGGGTTATGGCTTCAACTCTAACGGCCGCTACGGCCAGGGCAAGCTGATGCGTGAGCGTTTTATTCCGCGCATCCTCGAAGCCGACCCCACCACGCTCGTCAACGATGCCGGCGACAACCTCGATCCGCACAAAATCTGGGCGACCATGTTCACGAACGAGAAGCCAGGCGGCCACGGCGAGCGTTCGGTAGCGATCGGTACGATCGACATGGCGATCTGGGATGCGGTGGCAAAGATCGAAGGCAAGCCGCTGTTCCAGCTGCTCGCGGATCGCTATGGCAATGGTCAGCCCGACCGCAGGATTTTCGTGTACGCGGCGGGCGGCTACTACTACCCCGGCCAGGATCACGGCAAGCTCAAGGACGAGATGCGCAGCTATATCGACCGCGGCTACACGGTCGTGAAGAAGAAGATCGGCGGTGCTTCGCTCGACGAAGATCTGCGCCGTATCGACTCGATCCTGAGCGTGCTCGGCGACGGGCAAAAACTTGCTGTCGATGCCAACGGTCGCTTCGATCTCGACACGGCGATCCAGTACGCGAAGGCACTCTCGCAATACGACCTGTTCTGGTACGAAGAGCCGGGCGATCCACTCGACTTCGAACTGCAGGCGACGCTGCGCAACTACTACGACAAGCCGATGGCGACCGGCGAGGACCTGTTCTCGATGCAGGATGCCCGCAACCTGATTCGCTATGGCGGCATGCGTCCGGATCGCGACTGGCTGCAATTCGACTGTGCACTGAGCTATGGCCTCGTTGAGTATCTGCGCACGCTCGACATGCTGCATCAGCACGGCTGGTCGCCGAGCCGCTGCATTCCGCACGGCGGACACCAGATGTCGTTGAACATCGCGGCCGGCCTTGGCCTGGGCGGCAACGAATCCTATCCGGATCTGTTCCAGCCTTATGGCGGCTTCCCCGACGGTGTGAAGGTGGAAAACGGCTTCATCACCATGCCCGATCTTCCCGGCATCGGCTTCGAAGGAAAGGCCGATCTTTTCGCCGAGATGCAAAAGCTGTCCGCATAAGCCGTCGACCGGCAAAACCGCCGACAAAAAGCGTCGGCGTAGCGTTCATAAAACAGACAAAAGGAACGCAGGCGAAATCGGTCCGTGCTCACCGCAGCGGTAGATCACGTTGCGGTTGCCCGACCTGATTTTCATAAAAAGATGCCACGCATAGGAGACAGTCATGCGGGTTTCAAAGATCAGAAAATCTCTTTCCAGACTCTATGTACAGGTTCTGATTGGTATTGTTGCCGGCATTCTCGTCGGCCATTTCTACCCTGACATCGGTTCTCAACTTAAGCCACTCGGCGACCTGTTCATCAAACTGATCCGGATGCTGCTTGCCCCGATCATTTTCGCATCCGTTGTCGTCGGTATTGCCCGCATGAACGATCTTCATGAGGCCGGTCGCGTTGGCGTCAAGGCGATCGTTTACTTCGAAATTGCATCAACGATTGCGCTCGCCGCCGGCCTTGTCATCGTGAATGTCATCAAGCCAGGCAGTGGCATGAACGTCGATCCCGCACAAATCGACAGTTCGTCCATTTCCAGCTACACCCACGCGGCACAGCAGCACGGCATGCTTGAGTTCTTCATGAGTATCGTTCCGAACAGCATTGTCGGAGCGTTTGCGAATGGAAATATCCTGCCCATCATCTTCTTTTCGGTTCTGCTCGCAATCTCGCTTGCGAAGCTGGGGCCCCGCACTGCGCCTTTCGTCGACATGCTCGACATGTTCCTTCAGGGCATGTTTGGCGTGGTGCGGATCGTGATGTATGTCGCGCCGATCGGTGCCTTTGGCGGCATGGCGTTCACCATCGCGAAGTACGGAATTGGCACGTTGGCGTCGTTCGGCGAATTGATGGTGTGTCTTTACCTGACCTCGATTTTCTTCGTGGTCGTCGTGCTTGGCCTGGTGCTGCGGATGAGCGGACTGTCGCTGTGGAAGTATCTCCGTTACATCAAGGATGAAATCTTCATTACCCTCGGTACGGCTTCGACTGAAGCGGTGCTCCCACAGATGCTGATCAAGATGGAGAAGCTGGGGTGTTCACGGCCCGTAGTCGGGATGGTGTTGCCGACGGGCTATACCTTCAATGCCGATGGTACGGCGATCTACCTGACCATGGCCTCCATGTTCATTGCGCAAGCGATGAATATTCACCTGACGATCTGGGACCAGTTGCTGCTTCTCAGCGTGCTCCTGCTGACATCCAAAGGGTCCGCGGGTGTGGCCGGGGCCGGCTTCGTGGCGCTGGCTGCCACGCTGGCCTCGATGCACAAAATCCCTGTTTCGGGACTGGTGCTGCTGCTCGGCGTTGACCGGTTCCTTAACGAGGCCCGTGCAGTCACGAACCTGATCGGCAACGGCGTGGCAACCATTGTGGTAGCGCGATGGGAGGGCGCGATCGACATGAGCAAGGCCCGCGCAATGCTCGACCGTATCGACACGAGCATTGACGCGCTGGAGTTTGCCGACGAGGCACGTGCAGAGCGGGTGCCTCCGAAAGACGCCATTATCCGGCCTCGTACGCATTGAATCGTCCAGTCAGCCCTGGCGCCGGTTGCAGCCTTCGCAGGGAAGTCAATTCAACGATCGCGCCGGATGGCGACGCCTGCAAACACAACCAGGCCGGGCGAACGTTGCGTTGCCCTGGTTGTGCATTGCCGCAAAACGTAGCCGCCGGCACGGCTTTCGCACAACCCCGAACTCAATGCGGTCTATCATGGTAGAAGCAGCATTCATCAGCGCAGGAGCAAACCATGTCCTCCGATCCGTCCGCTGAGTCGACTGACAAGCCTCTCGACCCCACGCAACCCTCATCCGGGACGACCCGCAAGACCGGCTCACCGGGATCGTCAAATCCCGCGAAAGACGATCTTCCCGACGCCGACGCGGCAGAGCCGGTCCCTCACGAGCATCTTCCAGTCCGGAGCGACGATAACTGATTTAACGTCACGGACGTCGTCCGCATTGATTCACGCGACATGCCCGGAAGATGATTACACGCGCTTTTCCGCCGACGCCGCGATGTCGAGGAACGGTCGCAGGTCAATCGAAGCATGTTCCGGTTCGAACCGGACGGGAGCAGATCATGCAGAACGTGCTGGCAGGTTATGACGGGTCGCCATCCGCGCGACATGCTGTTACTTTTGCGGTCGATCTCGCGAAGCGCTTTGACGCACATCTGCATGTCCTCGTCGTGGCGCGCGCGCCGGATTGGGGCGCGATAGAGCTGGAAAAAAAGGCAATGATCGATTTTGAGTTGCGCCATGCCGGCGAGGTTCTCGACGACATCAAGGCGAAGCTCGCCTCTGATGGCGAACATCCCGAGTTTGATCTCATAGTCGGGCAGCCCGCGAAAGAGATCGTGCTGTACGCGGAGCGTCACGATATCGATCATCTTGTCGTCGGGCATCGCGGTCATACGCCGTTCGATCGCTGGCTGATCGGTTCAGTCGCCCGCCAGGTTCTCGCCTATGCACCGTGTCCCGTCACGATCGTGCGCGACCCGGCGATGGTTAAAAAGAGCCACGCGAAGACCGGGCAACAGTCGACGGACGAAGCACCGTTTGCCTGAACGCAGGCGCCGGGCCGGATCACCTGTCGCCCGGCGCAATTGCTCGACGACAGCGGATAACTGGGCACGCAACTGCAGGCGCCCGGCCCGGTGATTACCGAAAAGGCAGCCGCGCAACGCGGATCGCGCCCGGCTGGGTTCAGAATGGCACCCGCTGACGACATATTTTGAGAACCAGCTGCCGAAACCAGCGATGAACAGGGTCATTCTCTAAACGAGGATGCCACATTTGTGAAACCGTAAAACCATCAGTCGCCACAGGAAGCTCAAAAGAGTAAACGGATGCGGCGTGCTGGGTGTTCATAAAAGATGCAGGCAGGAGCGCCACCAGATCGGACGCTCGAGCCACCGCCAACGCGGCCGGAAAACCTGGCACGATCGCTACGGTCGTTCGTTCCAACCCTTCCAGAGCAATCGCAGCGTCAAGAGAATCGATTATCTGGCGACCGTGCGGAGTGGCGACATGACCAGACGCTGCGTATTGCCCGATCGTCACTTCCTGTGTCATTTCGAGGGGATGCCCCTTTCTGACAACGCCCAGGTAGCGGTCTCGAAACAATGCCTGGACGCGTATTTCAGGTCCCATTTCCTCCAGCACACCAATCTCAAGATCGGCGGAACCGTTTCGCAGATACTCCGGATTCTTCTCCGGTTTGGACGAGAAGTGCAAACGCACAAGCGGCGCAAGTGCAGTCACTTCAGCAATCAGTGGTGCACCGAAGGCTTCCACGAAAGCTTCATTGGCACGAATCTTAAGCGTTCTCCGCAGCGTTGAAAAATCTGGCACCGCCATCGACGGACGGAGCAGGGAACGCGCGTCGTGAACAATATTTTGTGTTCGCTCACGAATCTCATCGGCATACGGCGTCAGCACCATATGGCGCCCGGCCCGGACCAATAATGGATCGCCGGTTACAGCACGAAGGCGGGCAAGCGTGCGACTCATTGCCGAGGCACTTAAATGCAACGACCGGGCAGCGCGCGTCACGTTTTTCTCGGTGAGCAATGCATCGAGCGCGAAAAGAAGATTGAGGTCCGGTTCAGGCATTTCCTGATCGCAGTAAGTGGAGGCGGGATATGGCGTCTGATGCATATATTAGTTGCATTCAGCGCCGCTTCCGCCATCCCTTGCATACCGCTATATTGGCTTGCACGATTTACTTAAGAGGATCGCTCCCGTTACTTTCAGGTTCGGAAGCGGCTTCATCTACCGGGGATGCCCATGCAAAGCACACTTTCGCGGAAAACCGTTCTCCTTGTCGGCGCCTCTCGTGGCCTTGGATTTGCGATGGTTGAGGAGTATCTGAAGCGCGGCTACCAGGTCATCGCCACCGGGCGCGCTGCCTCTACGGAAAAGCTTCAGCATGTTGCAGAAGCCTCCGCTGGCGCGCTCGAAGTCGAAACTGTCGATATCACGATTCCAGAGCAGATCGCAGCTCTGCGCACCCGTCTTGCAGATCGACGTATCGATGTGCTTTTTGTGAACGCAGGGGTCGTGAACGACGATCGCGAAACGATAGCGGACGTCTCGACCGGGGAATTTGTACGGGTGATGGTAACGAACTCGCTGAGTCCGATGAGAGTCATTGAGGCGTTTCAAGACCTTGTCCCGCCGACTGGAACGATCGGTGTGATGTCTTCGGGGCAGGGCAGTATCACCAATGCCACTAACGCGAATTATGAAGTCTACAGAGGGAGCAAGGCCGCACTCAATATGTTTATGCGCACCTTCGCGGCACGCAGCGCCGGGTATCCGCGGAGCCTTCTGATCATGGCGCCTGGATGGGTCCAGACAGACATGGGTGGTCCCGCGGCGCGCCTGACGATCGAGGAAAGCATTCCGAGCCTGGTCAATACGATCGAGGCTTATGAAGGGCGCTCCGGCTTGCATTACCTTGACTATCTCGGGAGGACCGTTCCCTGGTGACGGGCCATATAACGGAAATATTTGTCTGATGGCTTATGGTCCGACGCGCTGCCCGGCGCCGGATCGATGCACCTGCTTCCTACAGCAGCATGCCAATAGCGAGACGATTGAAAGCATTCATCAGCGCGATGGCCAATGTCAGATCCGAGATTTCCGCATCGGAGAAGAGTGCCTTAAGCGGGGCATAGCATTCGTCGGGAGCCCCTTGTCCGGAGACGTGCGTCAACGTTTCTGCCCATGCGAGCGCGGCGCGTTCCCGAGCGTCGAACAGTTCGCTGACACGCCAGCCCGCGAGCTGGTCGAGCTTGCGTTGCGTGACACCGGAATCACGGAGCGTCGACGAATGTTTGCCCAGACAGAATGCGCAACCATTGATCTGCGAGATGCGCAGATAGATCAATTCGACCATTGGCAGACCGAGGCTACTGTCGGAAAGCGCTTTGCTTGTCGCCAGAAGACCTTGATAAGCGGCCGGAGATAGCGTGGTAAACGGAAGGCGAAGTTGGCTCATGATCAGACTCTGAAATCGTGGAAAAAGTGGAACAGAGGTAAAGGAAGAAACTTACACCGACGAAACCAGCGCGCTCGACATTGGCTCGATACCGGCAAAGAGTGGCGTTTGTGATAACTGCTCGTGCGCGCTGGCAAATGCTGCTGCCACCGCTCCTTCGCCTCCGACCAACCCCTGCAGATAAATGAAGTGGCAGTCACTGATGCCGATTGTCCGCAATGCAAGTCTCAGGTAATCGGACAGGCAATCAGGTTGTCGCGCCTGCGGTCCACGGTGAAATCCGCCTGAACTGACGATGATGTAAGTGGGACGATCGGCTAGCAGGCCGACTTTTCCGTCGGGCCCTGGGGAAAAAGAGCGTCCAATCCGGAGCACGTGATCGATCCACAACTTGAGCGTTGCCGGCAGCGTGAAGTTATGCATCGGCGTTGCGATCAGCAGGTGGCTGCTGCGCTCCAGCTCGGCAATCAAGTGTTCCGATTGCCGGAAAGCGGGATCATCGAGCGGAGTGTGTTTTGTGAGCGCCGCCCCGTATGCAGCACTTAGCGGCGGCAGCGGGTTTGCCGCGAGGTCACGTCGATTCACGCTAGCCGCCGGATGCTTTTTGCTAAAGCTTTCGAGCAGCGCGTCGGCAAAACGGTACGCGATAGAAGTGCGTTGATTCGGACTCGCACTTAAAAATAAAAAATCATTCATGCTGTCCCTCCTGCAGTTGCGTCCAACGCCTGGACAAAATGCATGCCGCGCGCCAGCAAGCCTTGACGGAAGTAGAAGCGCTGTGCCAATGCCATATGGAGGCCGGTATCGAGGACGAGATGCTGACATCCCAGGCGAATCGCTTCGTTGCGCACCGCTGCGATCAGGGTTGCACCGAGACCGTGTTGACGTTCACCTGCGTCGATTACCAGATCGTCGACATAGACAAAGCGGCCATATAGCAGGTTTTCCATCGCGCGATAACCGGCCAGCCCCACAATTCGCGCGCCCATATATGCACCGAGCAGCCGATATCCGTGCATGTGCTGACGCGCGAGCTGTTCGCTAAACGCTATCGGGTCGGTCAAATGAGGGCGTAGCTCGCGCATCAGCGCGAAGCCTTCCCGCTGCAGCACAGGGTTGTCCAGTTCCCGAAGTTCCGTGGCCGGTGCCATCGCTATACCTCTTCATTCGTTATCGTCGACGTACTTTAAGCGATCGATGTCATACACTACAGAGCCAAGAAATGTAAATTCGAGTGGGACATGACTCTGCCATTTAGCCCCATCAATGCCGCTACCGACAGTCCGCTGTATCGCCAGATCTATCTGCGCATTCGCCAATCCATTGCGGATGGGGTGTTGCGGCCGGGAGACCGCGTGCCGTCGGTGCGGGGACTGGCATCAGAATTGAATCTGGCACGCGGTACTGTCGAATCGGCTTATCAGCTCTTGATCGACGAGGGCTATCTGATTGCACGCGGGCCAGCGGGTACGGTGGTGTCACCGCAGATCAGGTTGCCTGAGCCGGCCGGGCAGGCCATCGTGGTGCCAGAAACCGTGCCGTCGCTAACGCATACCGGCTTGATGCCGTTGCCGCTGGAGATGGGCCTTCCCGCGCTGGATGTTTTTCCAGGCAAGGTCTGGAACCGCCTGGCAGCGAGTGAGATGCGCCAAAGCGGTCTGTACGATCTGATTTATCCCGATCCCCAGGGTTATCCGCCGCTACGCGCGGCCATTGCCGGGTATTTAGGCGTTTCGCGTGGCGTTGCCTGCTCACCGGATCAGGTTTTTATTTGTGCCGGATATCGCGCCAGTCTGGGTCTGATCTGCCATAGCGTGCTGCGCCATGGAGACACATGCTGGTTTGAAGATCCCGGCTATCTCATCGCGCGGCGCTTCCTGAACCAGGCGGGGATGAAATTGCAGCCGGTTCCAGTCGATCAGGACGGTCTGGATGTCGAGGCCGGTATAAAAATGGCCGCGAATGCACGTTTTGCAGTGGTCACCCCCAGTCACCAAAGTCCGTTGGGCGTGTCGTTATCCCTTCCACGCAGACACGCGTTGCTGGACTGGGCGAGAGCCGGCGACCGCTGGATTATTGAAGACGATTACGACGGTGAATTCCGGTATCGCGGGCGACCCCTGCCCGCTTTAAAAAGTCTTGATACCGCCGGGTCAGGAAGCGTGCTGTACACGGGCACCTTTAGCAAGGTGCTCGCGCCGGGGCTGCGTCTATCGTATCTGGTCGTGCCACAAGAGCAGGTCGTCCGATTCGCCGAAACCGCCGGTCGAATGCAGAATCAGTGTCCGCGTTTGCTACAGGCAACCCTGGCCAGGTTCATCGAAGAGGGCTATTTTGCGAGGCATATCCGCAAAATGCGGAGCATCTACGCGGAGCGTCGCGCGGCGCTCGCGGATGCGCTGTCCGCCGCCTTGGAACCGCGCGTGCAACTTCATCTGCAAGCCGGTGGCATGCATCTTCTTGCGATGCTCGAAAACGGCTCGGATGATGGTGCGATTGCGATGCGTGCGCGAAGCCTTGGACTGTCGATACAGGCGTTGTCGACCTGGTACGCCGAAGCAACATCAAGACGAGGACTGTTGATTGGATTCACCAATATCACGTCTACCCAGGAGGCGAGCGCATTGTCTCGAACCCTCGCTAGTGCTTTCCGGCCAGGAGCGTAGATGAGGCGGCGCGCTGTGATCCCGACACCGAAGATGTGCTATCTCATTCTGAACAGTTCGCGGGAGAGGAACGCATGGACCGCATGACGGCGATGGAAACGTTCGTTACGGTGGTGGACGCGGGTTCCTTTTCCGCCGCCGCTCGCCAGTTGAAGTTGGGCCAGCCGGCGATCTCCAAGTCGATTGCGCAACTGGAAGCGCATCTCGGCGCGCGGCTCCTGCTCCGCTCAACGCGAGGCCTGACGCCGACAGATGCGGGTCAGCGATTCTACGAGCACGCCCGCCGTGCGATCGATGAGGCGGATCAGGCCGAACAGGTGGTACGCGAATCGTCGGACGGGCTCTCGGGACGATTGCGGATCAGTGCGGCAGTCACATTCGCGCGGCTGCATGTTTTGCCCGCGCTCAAGACCTTCCTCGACCAGCATCCGAATCTGAGTATCGACATTATCCTCGACGACCGCTCCATTGATCTGCTGGAACAGGGCGTCGACGTGGCGCTCCGCATGGGCACGCTCGACGACTCGACGATGACCGCGCGACGCATCCTGCGAGGACGGCGTCTGGTTGTCGGAACGCCGCGCTATTTCGAGGAAGCTGGCATTCCGGCGACACCGGCCGAGCTGAGCCGGCACCAGGCGATCGTTTACTCGCGGCGAGGCGGCGGTGAGTCGTGGTCATTCAGCCGCAACGATGGCGTCGAGGTCGCCGTGGCCGTGTCGGGCCGGGTAAGCGTCAGCGCCGCCGAGGGCATGCGCACGGCGGTGCTCGGGCATATGGGTCTCGCCGTGGCGTCGGAATGGATGTTCTCCCCCGAACTCGCCGACGGCACCGTGCAAGCCGTTCTCACCGAGTGGACGCTGCCGCCCATCGACGTCTGGGCAGTCTTCCCGTCCGGCCGCATGGCGACGACGAAGGCGCGCGCCTTCGTCGCTTTCGTCGAGCACCTGTTTGATGGGCAGGGCGGCCGCACTTCGTTAAGCGCCTGAAGTTCAATATCGCGGTACGGACACCCCGGTTCGGAAAAGCGCACTGCGAAGGAATAGAACCTATTCCTCGCCGGTTACTACCGCGCATGCAAACACCAGCGGACGATACGCATCAACCAGTGCATGAACGCATTGGCGCACATGCAGCAGTTCGCTAATCCCTGCACTCGGGCTGTGAGCGGACCCTTCAAAACTCATCATCGAGGTAATCGTGACTCAAGCCCTGAAAGGCAAACTCGCGCTCGTAACCGGCGCTTCTCGTGGTATCGGCGCTTCCATTGCAACCCGTCTCGCGCGGGACGGCGCATCGGTCATCGTCCACTATGCGTCGAATCGGGCACGCGCGGAGGCCGTGATCAAGGCAATCCGCGATGCGGGCGGCGAGGCTGAAGCAGTCGGTGCCGATCTGTCGAAGGCCGAGGGTGTGACGGCGCTGATCGATTCATTGAACGGTGTCTTCGGCGGCAAGTTCGAAGGCCGGCTCGACATCCTCGTCAACAACGCGGGTACCGTCGAATACGGACCGTTCCTCGAGTCGTCGGAGACGTCGTACGACACGCATTTCAACCTGAATGTACGGGCGCCGGTCGAACTGGCGAAGGACGCGGCACAGCGCATGATCAAGGCGAGCTGGGGACGCATCATCAATGTCGGCTCCGCTTTCGGCGAAGCAGCGCCGCTGCCTGGCGTAACCCTGTACATCGCTTCGAAATTCGCCATTCGGGGTTTCACACGTGGTCTTTCGCGCGAGCTCGGGAAGTACGGCGTGACCGTCAATGCTGTTCAGCCCGGCCCGATCGACACCGAACTGGCGCCCCAGCCCGGGACGGAAGACCACGCCACGATGACCAGGCTTGCCAGCGTGGGCCGCTTTGGCAAACCTGAAGAAATCGCCGCGGCGGTAGCGTATCTGGCGAGCCCCGAAGCAGGCTACACAACCGGTGAGAGTCTGACGGTCGATGGTGGGTGGATTGCCTGAAGAAGCCGAAGAGCGGTTTCGCTGGCACGCTGCCAGGCGCTGATTGACTGGCAGAAGCGGCTGCGGTGTGGCAAGCAAACCCCAGCCCGCCCGCGGCGCGGCGAGGGGCCGGAT
>NZ_CAJQYY010000021.1 GCF_907164575.1 Paraburkholderia gardini | reverse complement strand
GCAGTTGCGCTTCGCTTCGCTCGCTGTGATCAACTTACGGTGGGACTTGCACCCACAAGAGTGCGCCCATGCTGGGCGCACAAGATAAAAACGGCTGGCATCGCGCCAGCCGTGTGCACACAGGAACAGCGCCGGTCTGAACGACCGGCGCACGGCGTGCGCGCCCTGGCGTTAGAGCCTGCCGCGCAGTTCGCGGGCGGTTTCGAGCAGACCCTGGTAGCCGGAGCGTGCATGCTCCGGCAGATCCGGATCGCCGACGAATGCGCCCAACGTTTCGATCAGGCTATACAGAATGCCCTTCGCCGCGCCCGCCGCGATACCGCCTGTCGACACCAGATGATCGACGTGGCTCACCGCTGCGTCGAGGTGCTCCAGATCCGGCCGCTCACCCGTTTCCTGCTTGTCCGATACTTCGCGCGTCATGATGGTCAATCGCTCCTGTTGAAGGACCCGTGGTAGATCTTTCATGTTGTTATATACCGATCGCACGCAGTCGTCCATCCGGCAAGCCCTGAACGTTGGGACGCCGGGGCGTCGGCCTGTCAGGGTGTCCAGCGATACGTCAGAAGTTCCGCGCGCGCATCGTCTTCGACCAGCACGACGTATTCGCCGCTCGCGCGCTGCACGGCGCGCAGACCGGGATACACAGCGACCCGGCACGACTTGCCGCCCACGTTGCGCGGCAGATGCAGCGCGGTGTCGTCGGGATAGTCGAAGCGGCTCATCGTGAACGCCTTGTACGACCATTCCTGTCCTGATCCGCGGTTGTAGTCGGGTGAAAAATGCTTCGAATAACTGAATATCTGATCGGGAGACGCCGGATCGAACGCGCCGTCATCGACGAACAGCAGCCCGTATAGTCGCCCGTTCACTGAGCGCGGGCTAGCGCGGTATAGCCCGCGCGAAACGGACAATGTCGGAGCGCGAACGCGGATGGCGCGCATGGCTCACTGAGCGCGAGAACGAAACGCATCCGGCTGCGAACCTCTGATTTTCGTTTCGATGATGACAAGGTGAACCGCGCCGGCCGGCGCGGTTCACCGGCCGCCGGCTCCCGGATATTCTCACCTTTCGTGGTCGAACGGATACCGTGACGCTCCCGAACTCTCTCACCTTCCCGCTCGCCCCGGGCATGCGTTGTGCATCTGTCGATCGTTCCTCCCGGCCAGCGACCGGGTACGATGTCTCTTTTGCCACCACCGGAGCCCGCGAACTTGCGACCTACCGAGTCCTCGGCACTCGATCTGCCTCTGCCATCGCGCAACTTTGCAACGACGCGCCGCATCCTGCTTGTCGTCCTCGCGGCAGCCGTGCTGATTCCGCTGGTCTGTCTGATCGGCTATGGCTATTACGACTACCAGCGCCGCGTCATCGACGCGAACGATGTAACCGATCGCCTTGTACGCGTGGCCCAGGAACACGCGCTGAAGGTGCTCGATCTGAATCACGAAATGGCGACGCGCATCGTCGATCTGCTCGGCGACAGCGGCGACGCCGAAATCCGCGCGCAGGAAGCGCCGATCCATCGGCGGCTCAGCATGATCGGCGGCGACTTCCCGCAGATCGCTGCGATTTCCATCTTCGGCGAGGAAGGCGATGTGCTCGCAACGAGCCGCTATTACCCGGTGCCGAAGGCGTCGGTAGCGAATCGCGACGACTTCCTTTCCGCACGCGCAATCCGGCCCGCGCCGTATTTCTCGTTACCGCTGCGCGGCATCATTGGCCAGGCGGACGTGTTCGTGACGGACATGGGCCGCACCTCCATGAAGGACGGCGGTTTTCTGGGTGTCGTTTCGATTGCGTTACAACGCAAATATTTCGCCGATTTCTACCGCGAACTCGTCAGCGACAATCCCGCTGTGACGATCGGCCTCTATCGCCGCGACGGCGGCACCCTGCTGCGCTATCCCGAAGGCAGGCCGGGCATCACGCCCGCCGCGAATACGCCGTTCACGACCGCGTTGCGCGACGGCCTGCTGTTCGGCCACCTTCGCATGACGTCGACGACCGACAACGCCGAACGTCTGCTGTCGTTTCGTCGCGTCGGCAACTATCCGGTTTATGTCGTGGCCGGCTATGCCACCGACGCGATCTTCAACGCGTGGTGGCGTCATGACCTGCTGATTGCGTCGATCACCGCGGTGCCGTGTTTTGCGGTGTGCATACTCGTGCTGTTCTCGCTGCGTCAGCTGCGCGCCGAACAGGTCGCATGGGAGCGCTGGCAGGCGGAAGTGGCGATGCGCCTGTCGGCGGAAGCGTCGAGCCGGCAAATGCGCCGGATGGGCGCGCTCGGCAATCTCGTCGCCAACGTCGCGCACGACTTCAACAATCTGCTGATGGTTGTCTCGACCAACATGGGGCTCGCGCGCCGCAAGGGCTTCAACAATCTCGAGAAAGAAGTGACGGCGGTCGAGCGTGCGACGCTTGGCGCGCAGTCGCTCGCGCGCCGCCTCCTGAGCGTCGCGCGCAAGCAGCCGCTCAAGCAGGAAGCCATCGACTTCGCCACCTGGATGCCGGCCGCCACGCACCTGATCCAGACGGCCGTCGGCGACAAGGTGCGGGTCAGTGTGCAGGCCGTGTCGGACCTGTGGCACGTCTTCGCCGACGCGACGGAACTCGAATTCGCGATCATCAACGTCGCGGTGAACGCGCGCGACGCGATGCCGCTTGGCGGACGCTTCGTCATTCGCGGGCAGAACGTACGCCTGACCGCGAGCGACACGCGCCTGCCCGATGGCGAATATGTCGTGATCTCGCTCACGGACGACGGCGAAGGCATGCCGGAAAGCGTGCTGAAACGCGCGTTCGAACCGCTCTTCACGACGAAGTTCAGTGGCGCCGGTACGGGCCTCGGTCTCGCGCAGGTGCTGGCTGCGTGCGAACAGGCTGGCGGCACGGCACGCATCGACAGCGTGCCGAAGCGCGGCACCACCGTGCGCCTGTACCTGCCTCGCTATCAGGGCGAGCAGGTTCCGGCGCGGCCTGTCGCGCCTGCCGCGCCGGCAACCGCCACCGCGATGCAGGGCGTCGTTCTGCTCGTCGAAGATAACGACGACGTGGCCGAGGGTGTCGCCGCGGTGCTGGAAGTGTTCGGGTGCAAGGTGCGCCACGAGTCCACTGCCGATGCCGCACTCGACGCGCTCAATGCCGGTGGAACCTTCGATCTCGTGCTGTCGGACATCCAGATGCCGGGCCGCCTGAGCGGGATCGATCTCGCCGAACGGATACAGCACACGTGGCCGGGTCAGCGCATCGCGTTGATGACCGGCTACGCCGACGAACTCGAACGCGCCCGGCACCTCGGCGTGCCGATTCTCGCCAAGCCGTTCGATATCGATGAACTGCGTGAACTGGTGGCGTGTACGCCTTGAGCGGGGTTTTCGTTTCGGGTGATTGAAGACTTCATGTGAGTACACACTTACGCTTTTAGTCTTTATTTCCGGGGCTTGTGCGCTGGGATTCTGGTTACGCGTCGGTGTGCTGCCGACGAGGCTTTATGCGCAAAAAGATTGCTGCCCGATGGGGTGCGGTGCATCGGGCTGGCCGGTCCGTAGAGCATGGCAGCACTCCAGACGCCTGATGTGCCGATGCCGCACACTCCCGAAAAACCTCACCTTATGGCCGTCTTCCGCCTCTCACAGGTGATGATCGGCAAGGGACACGGCACACCGCTCGCTCTGCCAGACGCGTGCGCGAAAGCGCGCCGCCGTCCTGCCGCTGCCTCTGCTTCGCCGCGCGCTGGCTGGCATCGCTCTAAACGCTGTCACCCTTTATCCATAAGGGTTTGAAGCCATCCCGCAGACAGCGAACCCAGGCCTGACGATCCCGTCCGCGAACCATGAAACGTGGTTCGTCCGGTCAGCCGGCTGCGTACATCAGCCGCGCCGCCCAGGCTGGATCAAGGCATCGTGCCGGCCTCCGCATTCCCCGCTCCCGAAAACCCTCACCGTTCGCCGCGAGGCGGTCTTCATGCACATTCACGCTTGCGGGTTCATCCTGTCGGGTGCCAGGATGCACGTGGTATTGGGACGCCGGCGCACGCCTGGACCGGCGTCCTTCTTCGCTGAAACACGCGCTCTTTGAGGAGATGTGCCGATGCAACCCGACGATCCGACGCTCCCGCCTGACCTTCCCCAGCACACCGACCAGCCTGACGACCCCGAACGCCGCCGCGTCCTGACCGGTCTCACGGCGGTCGGTATTGGCCTCGCACTGACAGGCTGCAAGACCGAACAGCTATCGGCGAGTGCCGGCGGCCCGCGTAGCACGGCCGACCTCCGGCTCGATGCCGCGCTCAATGACCAGGTTCGTCACATCGTCGTGATCTATGCGGAAAACCGCAGCTTCGCGAATCTGTACGGCAATTTCCCGGGCATCCTGCATCCGCTCGACGCGGTACCGGCCGATCACGCCGTGCAGCTCGACCGCGACGGCAAGACGCCGCTCGCGCAACTGCCAAAAATCTGGGGCGGTCTCGTGCCGCAGGCGCAGGAAGTGGATGGCAAGCGCTACATGATCGCGGAGCGCGACATCGTCGGTCTGCCGAACGGGCCGTTCCGTCTCGCCGACGCTGAGGGTGTACCACTGCCGAACGGCGTCATCACGCGCGATCTCGTGCATCGCTTCTATCAGAACCAGATGCAGATCAACGCGGGCCGCAACAACCAGTTTGTCGCGTGGGCGGATTCCGGCGGGCTCGTGATGGGCCATTACCGGAATTCGGCGGACTCGCTGCGTCTGTGGAATCTCGCGCAGCAATACACGCTGTGCGACAACTTCTTCATGGCCGCTTTCGGCGGTTCGTGGCTTAACCACATCTTCCTGATTTCGGCGCAGGCGCCGTTCTATCCGGATATCCACAACAGCCCCGCGAAGAAGCTTGTCTCGATAATCGAAGGCGACGACCCGACCGGCACGCGACTGAAACTCAGTGCGAAGTCCCCCGCGTCGGCACTCGAAGGGCCGCCGAAGTATGAAAACGACGGCCTCTTCACCGCGGACGGTTACGCCGTCAACACGATGGCGCCGCCCTACATGCCGAGCAACGTGCGTCCGGCCGAAGGCGGCGACCCGAATCTGGCTGATCCATCCAACCCGAAGGTGCTGCGGCCGCAGACGTACGCGACGATCGGCGACCGGCTGTCGGACAAGGGCGTGGACTGGGCGTGGTACAGCGGCGCGTGGCAGTACGCGCTCGACCATCAGGACACGGGCGCGGTGCCGGACTTCCAGTACCACCATCAGCCGTTCAACTACTTCGTGAATTTCGCGCCCGGCACGGATGCCCGCAGGCGTCATCTGCGCGACGCTGGCCTCGGCAACGATGCGTCGACAAACCATCTGATCGCCGACATCGACGCGGGGCGTCTGCCCGCTGTCACGTTCTACAAGCCGCAGGGCAACCTGAACATGCACGCGGGTTACGCCGATATCGAATCGGGCGACCGTCACATCACACAGGTCATCGAACATCTGCAGCGCAGCCCGCTGTGGCCGAATACGGTCGTGATCGTCACCCACGACGAGAACGGCGGCTGGTGGGACCCGGTCTCGCCGCCGAAAGGCGATCGCTGGGGTCCGGGCTCGCGCATTCCGGCGCTCGTCGTGTCGCCACTGGCGAAAAAAGGTTACGTCGATCACAGCCTGTACGACACCAACTCGATCCTGCGACTGATTACCCGCGTACACGGGCTCGCGCCACTGGACGGTGTGATTGCGCGTGACCGCGCGTTTGCGCAGAACGACAGGACGCCACCTGGCGATATGACCGCGGCACTCGATCTCGCGTAGCGGCTTGCGGGTTCGCCGCAGGCGGCCCGCAACGACTTTGCCGGTTCGATGACCGGGATACGGTTCCGGAGTTGATTCTGTAAAGTCCACAATAGACTTTTCGTCTATACTCGATGCCAGGCGGTCGCTTACCGGCGCGATCGCCATTTGCGACCTGTTGCGAGTGCGTATTTTCAATTCGAGGACGGAAGTCATGGAAATCAGGGAATTCGGTGTCGAACGCTGGATGGATCTCTACGAAAACCACTGCGAGTTGAATCTCGCGGAAACGTGCGTCGAGTCGTTGACGGTCGAGGAACTGCTGCGCATGTCCGGCCGGCAGGACAACATTCTTGACGAGATGCTGCCGCTCAAGCTGACGTACGGCGCCATCGACGGCACCGGGCGCCTGCGCTCAAACGTGGCGTCGCTATACGAACAGCAGAAGGTGCCGAACGTGCTGATCACGCACGGCGCGATCAGTGCGAATGCGCTGGTGTACGAGACGCTCGTCGAACCTGGCGACCATGTGATTTCCGTGCTGCCGACGTATCAGCAGCACTATTCGATTCCCGCGAGCTATGGCGCGAACGTCGACATCCTCGCGCTTCACGAAGAGAACGGGTTCCTGCCCGACCTCGACGAACTGAAGCGCCTCGTCAAAAACAATACGCGCATTATCGCGATCAACAATCCGAACAATCCGACGGGTTCGTTGATGGACCGCGCCTTCCTCGAACGCTTCGTGGAAATCGCGCGTTCGTGCGGCGCCTGGGTGCTGTGCGACGAGGTCTATCGCGGCACCGATCAGGAAGGCGACGGTTTTACCGCGTCGATCGCCGACCTGTACGAGAAAGGGATCGGCACCGGCAGCATGTCGAAGACGTGGTCGCTCGCCGGCCTGCGCGTGGGCTGGATCGTCGCGCCGGTCGAACTGATCCACCGCGTGCAGATTCATCGCGACTACAACACCATCAGTGTCGGCATGCTGAACGATCTGTTCGCGAGCATTGCCCTCGAAAGCCGCGACGCGATCATCCGCCGCAGTCACGACATCCTGCGCACGAACCTGGCCATTCTCGACGCGTGGATCGCGAAAGAGCCCCTGCTCTCGTATGTCAAACCGAAGTCGGGCACGACGGCGCTCGTGCGGTTCGATCTCGACATGACGTCGCGCGATTTCTGCGTCGCGCTGCTTGAAAAAACCGGTGTGATGTTTACACCCGGTAGCGCGATGGACATGGAAGGCTATGTGCGCATCGGCTATACGAACAACCGCGAAGTGCTGGAAGCCGGGCTTGCGAAAGTGTCCGGGTTCCTGCGGGACATCGCGCGTTAGGGGTGACCGCGGCAATCGCGGATGCCGTTGTTTCCATCGATTGCTGCCAGTGTGCCGTCCCGGCGAAGACGCGTCACCCTGGCCGAACGGCCGGGTTTTCTTTCGCTCCGATCGCCGTTACGCTGTGTGTTCGACATTCGGGAGCCGGGTCATGCAACGTTTGAAAATTCCCGCCGTCTACATGCGCGGCGGCACCAGCAAAGGCGTGTTCTTTCGTGCGGACGTTCTGCCGCAGGATCCGCTCGCGCGGGACCAGCTGCTGCTGCGCATCACGGGCAGCCCCGATCGCTATGGCAAGCAGATCGATGGCATGGGCGGCGGCACGTCGAGCACCAGCAAGGTCGTTATTGTGTCGCGCTCGGCCCGCGCCGATAGCGATGTCGATTACTGGTTCGGCGCGGTGTCGATCGACACCGCGGTTATCGACTGGTCTGGAAACTGCGGCAATCTCTCGGCCGCGGTCGGGCCGTTCGCGATCAACGAGGGGCTGGTCGACGCGCCGGCCAACGGCATGGCAACCGTACGCATCTGGCAAGCCAATCTCGGCAAGCACATCATCGCGCATGTGCCCATGCACGATGGAGAACCGCTCGAGGCAGGCGATTTCGAACTCGACGGCATCGCGTTTTCCGGCGCGGAAATCAAACTCGAATTTATCGACCCGGCAGGCGATGAAGGTAAAAACGAAGCCAGCGCCAGTGGTCTGTTTCCAACCGGCGTGCGCATCCAGACGCTCGACGTACCTGGCGTTGGTGCGATCAGGGCGACGTTGATCAATGCGGGTAATCCCACTGTCTTTATCGATGCGTCAAGCCTCGGGCTCAGCGGCATCGAATTGCAGGCCGACATAAATCCGGACCGCTCGCTGCTGGACCGCGCGGAAGCCATCCGCGCGCACGGTGCGGTGGCGATGGGCTTGTCCGCGAGCGCGGACGAAGCAACCCGCCTGCGCCCCGCCACGCCCAAGCTGGCGTTTGTTGCACGCGCGGCATCGTACGTCGCGTCGGATGGCAAGGCGATTCGCCCCGATGAAATCGATCTCGTCGCACGCATCTTCTCGATGGGTCAGTTGCATCACGCAATGACCGGCACGGGCGCGGTTGCGCTCGCCGTCGCGGCAGCGATTCCCGACACGATCGTAAGCCTGATTGCGCCGCCCGGTCCGGACGGCCTTGTGCGCTTCGGGCATCCGTCGGGCACGCTGACGGTCGGTGCCGAAGCCCACGAGGAAAACGGTGCGTGGATCGTGACAAAAGCAGTCGTCAGTCGTTCGGCGCGACGGTTAATGGAAGGCGTGGTGTGCGTGCCGGTCACCGGGAGCGTCGGGTGACCCGGGACGTGAAAATTCGTTGGGGGCCACAAAGGCGGGTAGGTCAGATCAGCGCATGAAGCGAACTGCGGCAAGAATCGGCCTCCCATTCGCAGGACTGTCCCGTCGCGCCGCCCCCGCCCGTATCATTCCCCGCAGGTCGTCGCATCCATCGCGGAATGCATCCCTGGCGAGGGAATTGAATCAATCCTCCTAAATTCATGGCGTTCGGCGCCGTTATACAATTCTCTGCCTCGCTCCGCGACCTCGTACGGAATGCGTTCCCATGCCGGCAAGTACATTTTCCGTTGAAGACGGCATTGTGTCTGCGTCGCCCGCTGCCAGCAATCTGGCAATACCGGCGGGTGACGCGCAATGTCAGGCGTTGACGCGCCTCGCGCGGGCTCATTTCGGCGTCGCAACCGCACTGGTTACCGTATCCCACGCTCATGGGCAGCGACTTCAGGCGCTCGACGGATTGCCGCCTGATGTGCTGCCGCCGAACCTGTCAGGTCCGCCGTTGCATGCAACCACGAAGACAGCCAAGGTGGTCGTCGTGCCAGATACATCGGATGACGAGCGTTTTGGCGGCGGACGAAGTGGCGGCGCCGCGCGCTGGCCGCGTTTTTACGCTACCTGCGGGCTGACGAGTGCCGACGGGCGCCACCTGGGCGCGCTGTACCTGCTGGATAAATTGCCTCGCAACCTCGATGACGCACAGCAGAATTTCCTGCGCGAACTGGCCGGGCTGATCGCCCACGGACTCGAACGCGAGCAGGCACTCGCCACGCTGCGTCACCGCGTCGGAAAACTGGAGGCCAGCGGGGAGCTCATGACGCTGGCGCTTGCCGGCAGCGAAACCGGCACCTGGGACCGCGATGTCGTCACGGGCAAAATCGACTACTCGCCTGCCTGGAAATCGATGCTCGGCTACGCGGAGCACGAGGTCAGCAACCGGATCGAAGACGCCTATCTTCGCGTGCATCCAGACGACCTCGCATACGTGCAGGCGACGATGCAAAGCCACTTCGAGAACAAAACCGACAGCTACGTGGTCGAGCACCGGATTCGCTGCAAGGACGGCAGCTACAAGTGGATCTGCAGCCGCGGCAAGGTAGTCGGGCGCGACAGCGATGGTCACGCACTGCGCATGGTCGGTACGTCGACCGACATTACTGCGTTGCGGGAGACAGCCGCGCAGCTACAGCAGTCCATCGAGATGGTCACGAATCTGACCAACGAGGTTCCGGGCATGGTCTTCCAGTACAGGCTGATGTCCGATGGACTTGCCTTCTTCCCCTATGCGAGCGAAGGAATCCGCAACATTTACGAGCTGACGCCGCAGCAGGCCGCGACGAGCGCGCAGACGATCGACGCGCTGATCGATGCACGCGATTGGGTCGCGTACCGGGAATCGCTTGAAGAATCGGCTGCGAGCCTGTTGCCGTGGCACCTGGAATACCGGGTGCGACTGCCGGAGCAAGGCTTGCGCTGGCGGCAAGGTGATGCACAGCCGCGACGGCTGGACGACGGCAGCACGCTGTGGCACGGCTTCATCACGGATGTGACCGATCGCAAGCACATCGAGGCGGAGTTACAGGAACTGGCAACCATCGATTTCCTGACGCAACTGCCCAATCGCCGCCACTTCATGGTCCAGAGCGAAGCGGAGCTGGCGCGCATCCGGCGCGCTGGCAGTAGCGTAGCCGCCGTACTGATGTTCGACCTGGACCACTTCAAGGCGCTCAACGACCGCTGGGGACACGCAGTTGGCGACAAAGCGCTCAGTCACTTCGCGGCACTGCTACGGGCCGAAGTGCGGGCCGGCGACATCGTAGGCCGCATCGGCGGTGAGGAATTCGCGATGGTGCTACCCAATACGGGTGCCGACGCGGCCATCACGCGCGCAGCATGTGTCCAGCAGCGTACCTCGCGAACCCCCATGCTGCATGGCGATGAGTTCATCGCGCTGACCGTCAGCATCGGCATCGACATCATGCGTACGTGCGACGTCGGCGTCGACCAGTCGCTGTCTCGCGGCGACAGGGCACTGTATCGCGCGAAGGAGCGGGGGCGGAACCGGATCGAGATTTATGGCGACCAGACCTGACAAAGATACATAAATATTGTGGTCGACGGCCTGTAAGTGGATGGTCCTGCCTTCGCCATGCATAGAGGCTCGACCGAGCGGAACGGGTCAACGCACACGGCGTTCGATCTTCTTCAGAGTGGCGGTTCGCGGTTAAGCGAGATATGCGGGTGTGCGAACGGCGGCTTCGGCCGGACACCTGCGCACCTGCTCGAATCGAGTAACGGCCGTTGCACCCTGGAAGCTCGACGGGTCGGAGAGGGTCGGCTACGGCTGACCGCATCGGGCAGTAGGCGGCCAAAAGCGGCCGGTCGACCGCTCCACCAATTTCGTTGACAATCTGGAACAGTTGCCCGCCTCAACAGACTTGGAGAGTCCGATGTTAGTTGCCCGTCCTTCTGCTGGTGCCGTGCTGCTACTGATTGATTTGCAGCAAGCGATCGACCATCCGAGTTGGGGCGTGCGAAACAATCCCCATGCTGAAGAGCAAATTAGCAGGTTGCTTGCGCGATGGCGCAGCGACGGTTGGCCGGTATGGCATGTCCGGCACGATTCCACCGACGCAAATTCTCACTATCGACCGGGGCAGCCAGGGCACAAATTCAAGCCAGAATTCACCCCGATGAATGGCGAGCCCGTTATCCCGAAGCAGACCAACAGTGCCTTCATCGGAACCGATCTTGAAGCCCGGCTCCGCAACGGTAACCTCGATACGCTGGTTGTAGTGGGTGTGATCACGAACAATTCAGTTGAGGCGACGGTTCGTATGGCTGGCAATCTTGGTTTCCAGACCTATCTCGTTGCCGACGGATGTTTCACGTTTGCCCGCACCGACTGGAGCGGGACCGCACGAAGCGCCGACGATGTTCACGCGATGTCCCTAGCCAACCTAGACTCGGAATACTGCACCGTCACAACGGCAAATCTGTTGTTGAGTGACCAAAGTTGAGTCTGTGCTCGCTGTTCATTCGGCTCCGTGCGGCTAGGAAGGGACACTCGCCCTCTGCACATAGATCGTCGACAAATCTGCTGTGTGCGAACACCGATTGGCAGCGCCGAATTGGAGATCGCAGGCTTCGTTAAAATAAACTGTCGTATCCGCGCCTCTCGTGCGCGACTGGGGCGAAGCTGTGCCGACAACCGAAGTGGTGAAACTATACGGAGCCGCATGGAGTGTCTATGTGCGGATCGTCCGGCTTGCGCTGGAAGAGAGGCAGATCAAATATGACCTGGTCGAAGTGGATGTCTTCGCAGAGACGGGGGTTCCGCAGGAGCATCTGAAGCGTCACCCGTTCGGCCGCATTCCGGCCTTTGAGCATGGCGATTTCCATCTTTACGAGACAGGCGCGATCGTTGGCTACATCGATGACGCTTTTCCCGGATGCAAACTGCAGCCGGCAGATCCTAGGGCCCGCGCGAAGGTAAACCAGATCGTTGGGATACTGGACGCCTATGCATACCGAACGCTCGTTTGGGACATATACGTGGAACGCGTGGTTTCAGCTCGCGAAGGCCGGATAGCCAATGAACACAAGATCGCCGCCGCGCTACCGCGTGCCGCTGTATGTCTATCTGAACTGACCCGGCTGTCCGACGACCGTGAGTTTCTGATCGGCGGTGATGTGACATTTGCTGACCTGTACGCCGCGCCAATGTTTGCCTGCTTCATGCAGGCACCGGAAGCCGTTTCATTAATGGAAGGGTATGAAAAATTGACCCGCTGGTGGCAGCGATTCGCCGCTCGCCACAGCATGTCCCGAACAGCGCCATGAGCAACTGCGTGCGGCACGCAACGGCCACAACCAGTCACTCAGGCGCACCTTGCGAATCGTCGACAATGGTCAACGATGCGTCAGGGAGGCGGAACCTTGAACGCGGGATTTCGGCGACTGCCGTTACTTCGATCATCAGATCGGGGTGATACAGCCGTTGAATCTGGACTGTAGTCGTAACGGGGTAAGGTACGGCGAAAAACTCTGCTCGAATGTCGCCGGTTGACATGAAGGCTTCAATATCAGTTGCATAGTGAACGAGCGAAATGGTATCCGACATGCGTCCGCCCATTGACCCAAGCACATAACGAATGTTTTCGAGCGTTTTTCGGACCTGCGCCCGGATGTCGCCCAGGCCAACTACATGCCCGTGGACATCAAGCGCAACCTGGCCTTTCAGGTGGACCACCTGACCGTCACCTTGAAGGACAGCCATTGAAAATGGTCCGAAAGGCGACCACATGCCCGAAGGGTTGGATGCAGCAACCATCGCGAAGGCTCCCTGACAATCGTATCGTTGAATTATCTTTGGTCCTGCGGCTGGTGACCGATTTGCGGCGTGCCGGGGACATTGGCACGCGGATCACTGTATGCCATTAGCGGCAGTCTGCACGCGGCCGACAGCAGTCAATGCCAAATTGCGTCAGAATACCGACGATTGAGGCCGCTTCCTGGCTCTGTACACACGCACTTCACCGAGAGAACAGATGATCGATTCGTCTGCTGTTGCGACGGTTTTTTCTGTCTATGCGGCAGGTGTCGTCATACCTGGCCCGAACTTCGTCGCAGTCGCTCACAAGGCGGTTTCCGGCAGACGCTCCGATACGCTCGCGCTTGTCGCTGGAATCGTGGCAGTCAATCTGTTCTGGGCGACTTGCGCCATCTTCGGTATCGGAATGGTGTTTGCCATTTTCCCGTGGCTCGTTGTGGGCGTTAAGCTTGCTGGCGCTGCCTATCTGATCTGGTTTGGGCTGCGGCTCATTGTGTCGGCACGGGCAAGCGACATAGCAGCACCTCACCCTCCGTCGTCACCGCTGTTTCGTGCCGCATTCCTGCAAGGCGTCGCGACAAATATCGCGAACCCGAAGTCCATCGCCTTTTATGCGGCCGTGTTTTCCTCGGCAGCGCCCGCCCACGTCTCCACACCGACCTTCTTTGCCATGCTTGCGACTGTCGGCGCGACTGCGACGTGCTGGTACGGAGCAGTCGCACTTGTTCTATCGCACTCGGCGATTGCGACGGCGTATCGTCGCGTGAAGGCCTGGATCGACCGCGCATGTGGAGGCCTCATTATCGCGCTGGGCATCCGGCAGGCATTTCGTTAGCAAAGCGCCCGATGGGGCCTATCTGAACGGCCGCTATGCGCTCGGGCGACCGTCCCTTGCGGGGTCGACAGGGGCCCTTTGGGGGAGCGGCATAAACCGCGAGCCCCGGCCGGAGCTTCCATAAAAGTCTCACGACTGCGCGCGACGGCCGACGGATCACGTGATTCCGGCGAAGTGTTGCTCCAGATAGTCGATGATGGCGCTGGACTCGTACAACCAACTCGACTGGCCCTCTTCCTGAATATGCAGGCAAGGCACTTTAATCTTGCCACCGCCGGCCAGCAAACGATCGCGTGCGATGGGATCGTTTTTGGCGTCGTGCAGCGCCATCGGCACATTCAGACGATGCAGGGCGCGCCGGGTCTTGACGCAGAAAGGGCACGCATGGAACTGATACAGCGATAGCCGCGCCGCTTCTTTTTCTACAATCGCCTGACCTTGCACCGCGCGACGTTGCGGGCGCGGGCGACTGACAGCGTCGCCGAGTAGGATCAACTGGCCGAGACCGACGCGCAGGACTTTCATCAACATAGAGACTACCTCGAACGGCGAATGGGAGCGCGCAAGTCTACTCTTTCAAGGATCCGACTGGTCCCGGCCTAATTGCGGCGATCGCGACGTGCAGTGAACGACCTGAGCCAGAAGCCCGCGTGAAGCGTGCCCCGGGGATCATCGCGGATAGTTTCATTTCTCGATCGACCGGAATCCGCTCATCCTTCTCGCCCGACAAGATGGGAACCGGCAGCGAAGTTCGCCATAGCACGGTTGGACCTCATCGGTATAGTGCTGGTCCATCTGGGCGATTTGCCGATAGAACGCCGCTTGACCCAGTTCGCCCATCCATGGTGAAGAGTAAATGCGCAATGTGCCTGCCGCGAGCGTTCGGTTCGCGGCGCCCTGCAGATAACCGCCGGCGTAAAGGCTCCGCTGAAATGCCGTTGGCTGAGCCGACTACAATGGATCCTGGCCAAAAGACGAATACGACCAGCCATGCCTCTTACCTCGATCCATCAAGCGCGGAAACGAACAGCCCGGCCAGTCTGGCTCGCCGTGTGCGTCGCGCTCCTACTGTTGCCGGCAGCCCTCGTTGCCCAGGACGAAAAACCGGGTATTGCCTTTTCCACGATCGAGCCCGGCGAGCCACTGCCCGCAGGCTGGAAGAATTTGCCGGTCGCGCACGGCAAGCCCTTGACGCAATACACGCTCGTTCACGACGGCAACACCACCGTCCTGCAGGCGGACGCGGACCGCTCTGCTTCGGCGCTGATGCACGAGGGTAATATCGACCTCGTCCGCACACCCGTCGTGGCGTGGCGCTGGAAAGCAAAAGGACCGATTGAGGGCGCCGACAACCGCGTCGGATCAAAGGAAGACGCGCCAGCGCGACTGGTGTTCTTATTTGACGGCGACAAAAGCAGGCTATCGTTTTTCGACCGGGCCAAGATGGACCTGGCAAAGCGCCTGGGTGGCGAAGAGCTGCCCTATGCCACGCTGATGTATATCTGGTCGACCGCCGCCGCGCCAGGCACCGTCATTGCCAATCCTCACACGAACCGCGTACAGATGATCGTGGTCTCCGGTCTGTCCGGCGATGCGGGTCACTGGCAAAGCCTGCGCCGCAATATCGTGCAAGACTACGAGCGGGTCTTTCACGAACCGCCAGGACGAATCACCGGCTACGGGCTGCTGACCGATACCGATAATACCGGTACTACGACGCGCGCCTGGTACGGAGACGTCGATTTCCTGCCCCGGCCTTGATAACGCAAAGCGACCGAACTAACTGAGTCCATCTGTCCGATCGGAGTGGCTGTCCTTCAGTTCTTTCGCCGTAAGCTGCCAGTCGAGACCGTTCTCCCTGCGCCGACGACAGACGGCCCGGGGCAAGGGGTCCAAACGGCCAGTTTGGGACCTTCGGCCTTCCAACTCGAATGTCTGCAACTGGGCACAAAGCGTGACTTCTACTATCGACGCCGTGTAGATGGGCGGCGTCGCATTGCTCGCCGTGACGCGTTAGTGCGCTTTTAGAAATGTCGCGATTAGCTCGGCGATTCTCTGCGGCGCGTCTTCGAAGCTGTAATGACCAACGCCAGCAAGCCGATGAACAGGCGCTTGGGGAAACAGCTCGCTGAATAGCGGTAGAAAATGCTCTGATGCCAGCGTGCGGTCGGCATCGCCCCAAATCGCTAACGCCGGCTTTGACCGGACCGCGTCGACCGCTGCCGCATCAGGCGCTTCGAAACGATGCGCTCCGAGCGCAAAACCTTTTGCCCACCCGATCGCTCCCGCACTGTCGGCCGGTACGGCGAAACGCGAGCCGTAAGCACTCAACCATGTATTGTTGATGCGCATATGGTTCTCGAAGCCATTGAGCTTCAAGATACTCAGGATATTGAAGCCCAGTTCTCCCAGCACGGATTCGAGGCGGCCTTCTGACTCGGCGCGTGCGATCCAGCGGAACCACGGCGAGACTATCGCATTCGCGTCTAGCCGGTCGAATAGCGTTGTCTGACCGAACGGCGTCGGCCCGTTGACGGAGACAATTCGGCGAATGCGCTCTGGATGGCGCGCGGCGAGTCCCATACCGACCGGGCCGCCGAAGTCGTGCATGATGAGAGTGATGTCGCTCAGGTCTAGGGCCAAGACGAACTTTTCGATGTTGTCGATATGATCCTGTAGCCAGTAGGTGCGATGCGCTGGCGTTTCGCTTTTGCCGAAACCCATATGGTCGGGCGCGATCACACGGTAGCTTCCTGATAGAGGCGGTATGAGTTCGCGAAATAGATAAGCCCACGTCGGTTCCCCGTGGAGACACAGGACAACTTCGCCATCCTCAGGTCCCTCGTCGATGTAATGCATGCGAAAGCCGGCGACGTTGCTGAAGCGCGGCGCAAACGGAAACGTTCCGTCGAACGTATCGGTTGACAATGTCATGAATGGTCCTCGACGCATGGTGTGGCCGGCGCTATGAGCCGGTCGAAAAAGGTTAAACTCTGACACCGCTGTCAAAGTCAAGCGTACTTTCGGGGATAGTGATGCGTATTGGAGAACTGGCTCGCCGCACTAGCGTTAGCGAGCGAATGCTGCGCTATTACGAGCATGAAGGTCTGCTCAAACCAAAGAGAACTGATTCGGGCTACCGCGAATACGGTCCCGACGAGATCGATGCGGTGCACCGCATTCGTGTGCTCAGTTCGGCCGGATTGAAGATCAGCAGCATCCGGATGTTGCTACCCTGCGTTCTTGGTCCTGCGCCTGTTTTTCATCCGTGTGCCGAAGTACGTGCGGCATTGCGGCGCGAAGCCGAAAATCTCGAAGCCAAGCTGAGCCACCTTGGTGAAAGCCGGCAAATGGTCGCGAGCCTGCTTCATGCGATTGACACCAATGAGTCATTGCAGCTAAGCGCTCGCACAAGTTACAGCGTTGATACACCGTGAGAATGGCCACCGCCCGACGAGATGCCGTGGTCGGAACCGGTACATTCCACGTCGGCTTTCGCGTGCTGATCGGACGTTCGGCTTGGCAAGGTGGAAGACCGGTTCGGGTCAACGGCTACGGTCGACCGCGTCAGACAGTAGTCGGCCATGAGCGGCCAGTCGACATCGGTGCGTAGATCGTCAACTATTACCCGGTGTATATGCCCAGTCGGAGCACGCGAATTACCGCAGCGTTATCATGAGCAACACAATCTAGGCATCAGCAATCGACGGTTAACATGACCATCAAGAAACTGTTCTATTACCCCAGCAACGCAAGCATGGCCCCGCACATTGTTCTGGAAGAAATCGGCCAGCCTTTCGGCTTAATGCTTGTAGATCGCACGCAGAATGAGCATAAGTCGACGGAGTATCTGCGACTGAACCCCAACGGATTGATCCCGGTATTGGTTGATGGCGACATGGTGCTGTATGAGACGGCTGCCATTTGCCTGCATTTGGCTGACACACATCCAGAGAGCAGGATGGCGCCCAGACTGGCAACGCCGGAACGTGCCGACTTTTACAAGTGGCTCATGTGGTTGACGAACACACTGCAAACGGCGTTGATTGTCTATTTTTACCCGGAGCGCTGGGTGGATGCCGACAACGCGCTGGGCGCGAACCAAGTGCAAGCTCATGCCGAATCAAAGATCGGCACCTTGCTTGACCAGTTGGAGTCGCAACTTCAATCGAGCGATGGTCCTTGGTTGCTGGGGGAGCAATACACGATCCTTGATCCCTACGCGTTCATGCTCTGCCGGTGGACAAGGGGCTTCACGAAACCCGCGCGCGTATGGCCACTGCTCGGTCAGTATTTGCAACGGATGCTAGCGCGACCTGCGATCCAGCGCGTGATCAAAACGGAAGGGCTTGCAGCTCCATTGGTGTAATACGATCCCTGCCAGTTTGTTTGTCTGTTGTCGGGAGGTCCGACCGTCCTTTTCGGATCGATTCGTCCAACGCGTCGGGCAGGACCCGGCCAGAATTGGACGCTCGACGGGAATCCCGGAATCGTAAACAATCAGGCGATGGACCATGAGATGAGGTTAAATTCAAATCACGGCCAAATCCTGTCCCCACGCACGGACCCCATCCGCCAAACAGAATGACCTGGACGCCTCCACCTCAAGGCAAGAGCAATGCGCCAACGTGGTTAAAGACGAGCCTTACTCCGCTCTATCGCTTGCTATGCGGACTTTTGGTACTAGGCGCGCTTGTCCCCATTGTGATGCAAGTATTTGACATTCCGATTCCGTTCGATACGCCTCGGACGTTTTCGCTATTTATCCTGGCCGGGGGCGTGCTCGCGCTCACACACGCCTTGCGCACTTGGCTTTTGCGCCTGCCTATCCCGACCCGATACTCCCAACCGGTGCCATATGGCTATCCAGGATGGCGCGGCTTTCTCCAAGCCCAGTTTGCTACAGGATGTTTCCTGTTTTTCTTCGGTGCGCTGCTGCTCCTGCTTTGAGTCGCAAACGTCGCCGAGTCTAATGGCCGCTTTGTAGAAAGATCGTTGTCTCTTATGGGTCGAGGCCGTGTGGAAACGCGAAACGCAGGTTTGACGTGCGACGAATCTGCTGCGGCGAGTATCCGCCTTCGATCACTTGGAATGGGACTGAAGAAAACTCCGCATTTAGCCGATATCAGTTACGAACCGCATGGCGTTTTCGATGCTATCAATGCTTGCATTCCTCCGTCCGGAGGCTATCATTGATAGCATCATCACAGGAGTTACTGCAATGGCAAATCTTTTGGTGCGCAACGTGGACGACAGCTTGGTCCAGAGTTTGCGCGAGCTGGCCGCTGCTCATGGCCGCAGCGCCGAAGCCGAGCATCGCGAAATACTGGCAAAGGCCCTGCGGAAGCCCAAGCGTAAAAGCTTCGCGGAAGTGTTGACGGGGATTCCAAACGTCGGTTCAGATTCGGATTTTGAGCGCGTCGATGACGGCGAGGCGTCGCGTGTATTTGGTTGATACGAACGTCATCAGCGAGGTCAGAAAGCGGGACCGCGCGAACAAGGGGGTGCGTGCCTTCTTCCGCCAGGCAATGCGAGGGGACAGCGATATTTACTTGTCCGTGGTTACTGTTGCGGAATTGCGCCGTGGAGTTGAGTTGATCCGCCACAGGGGCGACACGCAGCAGGCGACGATCCTCGAAACCTGGCTCGGGGCAATCATGGCTGACTATGCCCAAAATGTTCTGTCGGTAGACGAAGAAATCGGGCAGCTATGGGGACGGCTTCGGGTGCCCCATCCAGAGCATGCCTTGGACAAACTGATTGCGGCCACGGCTTTGATTCATGACCTGACCGTTGTGACGCGCAACGTCGATGATTTTGCAGGAACAGGGGTGCGGTTGTTGAATCCCTTTGACTAAGGAAAAGTGAAATGCCACGACCGACCATCTCCATTGACGACTGGAAATGTCCCTGGTGCAAGGAGCACAATCGCTTTGAAAGCGCGACAGCAGGCGCATGCGCCGAAGGCGATCTGTCTGGTTTTGTCGATCAGGTCACGTGTCCGTCGTGCGGAAAGGATTCGATGGTTTCATTAAGCATCCAGTTTCGTGCCGAAGCCGTCACTGTTTGACCAAGGAAAAGCCACCATGACGGACAGTCAAGAAAAGCAATCGACGGAACAGAGAAATAGCTACGCAGGGCTGGGCTATCGCTACCAGGTCTATACGGGGCGCGGCGTCAATATGCCGAAGTTTTCGACTCCCTGGCACTGGTTGGCCCAATTCTATGTAGCGGTATTTTGCGGCAACGCGGATTACTGCCGGATGATCGACGCGAAGACAGGCAAGACCGTTCTCGAATGGGCGCGAGCTACGATTCGAAAGTTCGCCTTCATCGACACTTGAGCGCATGTTGAGTGCTGACGGACGTGAGGCGGCATTCGCGATGACCGTCGCAGCGTGGCTCATCTGCAAAACAGGTCGCTGCGTCGAGTTCGTCGCGGCCTTTACCCTCGAGCACCGTTCCTGTGAAGTTTGTATTCAAGCGGGTGGCCGGACCTTTTGTCGTTTCGGGTCATCTGCTTTAGCGACCAGGTACTTGCCAAAATGGGCGTGCACAAAATCGACGAATACCCGCACCTTTGGCGTCATTTTCCGACTGCTGGGCCACACCACATGGATACCGTTGGAGTCCGTCACGTAAGGGTCCAGTACGGTTTTAAGGCGTCCATCGGCGAGCGCGTTTTTGACAGAGAAATCAGGCACGCATGCGATCCCGCGCCCTGCCAGAGCCATATAAAGCAACATGTCCAGGCTGTTGCACACCACCGTCAAAGGCAGCGACGAGCCTGCCGCTGTGAATGTCGAATGCCGCAGCGGCCATTGGTACAGTTTTCCAGTGGGTGTCCAGCGATAGTGCAGACATGCATGATTCAAAAGATCATCCAGATTCGTGGGGGTTCCCTTTCGTTTCAGATACTCCGGAGCGGCGACCAGACAGGCGCGCCAGGAACCCAGCAGGCGAGATACCAGCCGTGAATCTCGAAGCGCGCTCCCGCGAATGACGACGTCAAATCCTTCATCGATTACGTCGACCAGTCGATCAGTGAAATCAAGATCGAGTTCAATCTCGGGATGTTGCTCTATAAAGGCTGAAAGCACTGGAAATGGTAGTCCCGCCGAAAGTGACAGCCCCACCCTTAGCCTCCCTCGCGGATGTTGGGCCATTGCACCAAGTTCGTCTTCGGCCGCTTGAACTTCCCCGAAAATCCGTCTGCACCTTTCCAGGAACACCTCGCCTTCGGACGTAAGCCGGACGCTTCTCGTGCTGCGTTGGAAGAGCCGCACGCCAAGGCGCTCTTCCAGCCTGGAAATGCTCTTGCTGATAGCTGACGCTGAGATGCCGAGTTCCCGCCCAGTGGCCGCAAAGCTCCGCGTTCGCGCAGTGTGGACAAAGACTTCCAGCCCGCCCAGCGCACTCAGATTTTCCACATTAGCCCCCTACGCGGCATTAGTGACATTTTTGTCATGGTTAATGTGAACGCTACCCCGATTAATGATGATGGGTCAATGGCCTTACGATGTATTTGAGAGGTGGCCGGCCCCTGCACGATGCCGGTCGCGCTTCATCCAGTCCTTGGCGCACCTGTGTGCAGTGATCGAACAATGGGAGCGCCAGTGTGTTGGCAACTCAAAACGCGCCGTGCCGGCGCACCGGTTCTATCAGGAGAAAATTTTTATGACCACCGCTGAACATCTCGATGCTTACCTCAAAGCCATGGGCAATCGCGACGTCGAAGGGACCAAGGTCCATATGGCAGATAATGTCGTCCTCAGAAGTCCAATCGTTCCCGCCCCGTTCGTAGGGAAGGAGCGTGTCGCAGATGTCCTGACGCAGCTTCTCGCTACCGTGGACGCCTTCGAACCGAAGCTTCTCTTGCGCGACGGGGCTGACTTTGTCGCCGTGTTCACGATTAGACTCGGTGACCACGTAATTGACGGAATGGATCACATGCATCTAAACGACGCGGGCCTTGTCGATAGCATGACCGTGGCATGGCGCCCGCTTCCGTCAGTGGTCGCGGTCCAGCAGAAGCTTGCCCCGAAATTGGGAGGTAAGGCGATGATGCTGGTTCCAGCGGATCAATCTGCCTGAATCATCGGTTCCGACCGCAACGGCATCGCGGCGTTAGCTGCGCATGGGGAAGGTGCGTGGATCAGTCGTGACGGCTGACGGTGGGATCAGTCCAAAGGTTAGCTCGTAGCCATCGAGAGGGTGTTCGCGATACGAGTCTGGACATTGCAGAGATGAAGTCGCAGGTCGATCGGCAGAAGCCTGATGATTGTGTCGCGGTAACACAAATGAATCGATAGAGTTTATGAATGAGTAGGAATGGTTACCTGGCCAGTGAATAGAATTGCTCCGCTGCGATTTTTGTGCCGCCGTCGTTGTGCATCAGCCGTTTGCGGATCATGTGCGTGATTTCGATGTAGGACAGGATGATGCGCGCGCAGCGGAAATCCTTGAACCCCATCATCGGTATGATGATGCGTTTGATGGCGCCGTGGTCCTGCTCGACGATGTTGTTCAGGTATTTGTTTTGGCGGACCTTGACCGGCGTCGGTCGCCCGGCATCGAGCGCTTCGAGGGCGGCCAGATTGGCGCCGCTCTTGTTCACTGTGATCGTTTCGGGTACGCCGTTCTTATCAATCCAACGCGATGGAGCAGGACCATCGAGCGAGCAAACCAGGCGGTGTCGAACTCATGCACACGATAGCGAAACGGTAGATGAAGAATGACGGTGGTCGGAATAGTTCAGTCACCTTGCAGTTCTACGATCTTGCGAAATAAGCAATCCTGCTCGTGCCGTCTCGACTTTTCCTGATTTTCGTTACCGCGGCAGATCCGATCATGGATGGCCCGGCAGGACTCTGGCCTTATTTCGGGCAGTTGGTGGCGATGCAGGTGCGCGCGTGGCTGGTTGCACGGCCACTGGCGCGTTTGCAGTTGATGCAATTGGGGCTGGCGCTGGCGGCAGTGCTGCTCATCGGTGTCTCGTAGTACAGCTTGCCGGCGCGGTGCGCGGCGCCCGGCACCGCTACGTTTTTCAGTGGCGATCAACGTCGATCTTTTTGACCATTGATCCGCGCGACGCAATCAGGCGGTAACCGCTAGAATTGCGGCTTTAGCCTGGAATGCGCCAATGTCTTTTGCCTCGCTTGGCCTGATCGATCCCTTGCTGCGTAATGTGCAGGACCTCAATTACCAGACACCTACGCCGGTGCAGGCCAAGGCGATTCCTGCTGTGCTCAGTGGCAAGGACGTCATGGCTGCGGCACAGACCGGCACTGGCAAAACAGCGGGTTTTGCGCTGCCGCTGTTGCAACGGCTGGTGCAACACGGCCCGGCGGTGTCCAGCAACCGCGCGCGTGTCCTGGTGCTGGTGCCCACGCGTGAGCTGGCCGAGCAAGTGCTGCAAAGCTTTATCGATTACGGCAAAGGCCTCGACTTACGATTTCTGGCCGCCTACGGCGGTGTGAGTATCAACCCGCAGATGATGACGTTGCGCAAAGGCGTGGATGTGCTCGTTGCCACGCCGGGCCGTTTGCTGGATCTCAATCGCCAGAACGCAGTGCAATTTGATCAGGTACAAACGCTGGTGCTGGATGAAGCCGACCGCATGCTTGATCTGGGCTTTGCGCGCGAACTCGACGCCGTCTTTGCTGCCTTGCCCGCTCAGCGCCAGACCCTGCTGTTCTCTGCCACGTTTTCCGATGATATCCGCGCCATGGCGGCGGGCATTCTGCACGGCCCGGTCAATATCAGCGTCAGCCCGCCCAATGCCACGGCCAGCAAGATCAAGCAGTGGGTGGTGCCGGTGGATAAAAAGAACAAGCCTGACCTCTTCATGCACCTTGTGGCTGAAAACAACTGGAAGCACGCGCTGGTGTTCGTCAAAACCCGCAATGGCGTGGATTATCTGGCGGCCATGCTGGATGAAGCGGGCTATGCGGTCGACACCATCCACGGCGATAAACCGCAACCCGCGCGCCTGCGTGCGCTGGAGCGCTTCAAGACGGGCGAAGTACATATGCTGGTAGCCACCGATGTGGCTGCGCGCGGGCTGGATATCGACGACCTGCCGCTGGTGATCAACGTTGATCTGCCGATCGTGGCGCAAGACTATGTGCACCGTATTGGCCGTACCGGCCGAGCGGGCGCCAGCGGCGTGGCGGTGTCCCTTGTGTGTGCCGATGAAGCGCCGCAACTGGCCGCGATTGAAGCGCTGATCCGGCAAACGCTGCGCCGTGAAGAAGAGCCGGGTTTTGAGGCCGAACACCGCGTGCCGCAAACCAGCGCGACGGGCCAGATCATCAGGAAACCCAAAAAGCCCAAGAAGCCCAAAGTGCCGCAAGCTGCGCCGGGCGCCATGCAGGTGCTCAGCAAAAAACCGCGCCCGCAAAGTGGCGAAAACAAACGCAAGCCTGCGGCGCAACGCGCTGTGGCCGCGGGTAAAGGCACAAGCTTGTCCAGCGGTAACCCATTCAGCGTGCAAAAGCCACGCAGCAAACCCGCCAGCAAGCCAGCTGCGGGTTCACGTAAGCCGGCTGGCAAACCCGCTGGTGGCCGCGGCAAACGCCAACCCTGATCCGTACGAGTAACGCCAGCCCTGGAACAGGCTGGCGGTTGGCGGCCCGCTGGCAGACAGTGGCGCGGCTTCGGCGTGCATCAGGAGCAGGAGCTCTCCCCTTCCGAGATGGCCCGTGTTGTTGGTGGACACGATGTGGACAAGGAAAAAGCACTCGTGGAAGCCTACCGTGTTATCAACGGGATAGACGGTTTACTGAATACACCAGACCCAGCCCCCGCCCACGTGTCAATGAAGTTGCCGGGTTAATTGTCGACCGTGGATAAACGGCGCCGGTCGAAGGCAAGGACACGGCTCCAGACAGGAGACTGCCATAAGGGCTGGATTACCGGCCCTTATGTTTTTGGCTACTGCCAGCCTGGTTCCGTCCGACGCGTTTCACCGACCATAGGAACAGACAGCGCTGCCGACCGTACCGACTGATCCGCGTGCTAAAGCATTCGAGCTAAAACCCAGGAAGCTCCACGTATACCGGTGCGTAGCGCAAACCTGTGCCGCAAAACGCCTGCGCATCGTAATCAACACACTCGCAAAGCAACCCGCCAGCCTCATCCACAAAAGTTAGCGTTCCAAAACAAACGGTGCGCAACGCGACGCTGCGTTGCGCACCGTTCATCGGCTCCCGCAAACACTCACCTCTCGATCGATCTCAATATGTTTCGAGATGCAGACGTCCTTCGCGTTTGAGTGTTTTCCACAGCGGTTCCCATTCAAGCCCATTCTGTTCGGCGATATCGCGCAATGCCTGTAATACGCCGTCTTCCATGCCCTTCAAGCCGCACACGTAGATGTAGGTGTTCGCGTCACGAAGCATCTGCGCGACATCCGCTGCACGCTCGCGCATCGCATCCTGCACGTAGCGCTTCGGCTGACCCACCGTTCGTGAAAATGCCAGCGTCGTATCGATGAAATCACGCGGCAGGTTTACCAGCGGCCCGAAGTACGGCAACTCTTCCTTCGTCCGCGCGCCGAAAAACAGCATCAGCTTGCCGGTCGCGCCTTTCAGCCTGCGGCGGCGCCGGTACTCTGTCATCGCACGCATCGGCGCCGAACCGGTGCCCGTGCAGATCATCAGCAAATGCGAGTTCGGATGATTCGGCATCAGGAACGTGCTGCCGAACGGGCCGATCACATCGACCTTGTCGCCCTTCTTCAGATCGCACAGATAGTTCGAGCACACGCCATCCGCTGCATTGCCCTGATAGTCCTGGGTGACGCGCTTCACCGTGAGCGACAGATTGTTGTAGCCCTTGCGCTCGCCATCACGCGGGCTCGCGATCGAATACTGCCGCGCATGATGCGTCTTGCCGTCCTTCGTCGAACCCGGCGGCAGCACGCCGATCGACTGGCCTTCCAGCACCGGGAACGGCATCGTGCCGAAATCCAGCACGATGTGATGGATATCGCTTTCGGTCGATTCGTCCGTGAGCCGGTAGTTGCCGACCACCGTCGCCGACACCGGGTCTTTATGCGTATAAAGATTCACATACGGCCTGGCCGACGACCAGGGTGGCAGCGTCGAGCCGCGCACCGTATCCACCTCGATGCCTTCCGATGTCTCTGCTGATTCTTCCGTATCGCCAGCGCCAGGTTGAGGCGCGACTTCATCGAGCGCGGGGCTCGCCGTCGTGTTCTGCGCGGGCAGTTCGTCCCACGTGAACTGTTCGTCGATGCTGTACGCGTCGGCCTTCAGCACGTTGCGCCAGTTGTCGATGGCGCCCGTCGGACACGGCGGCACACAGGCCATGCATCCGTTGCACACATCGGCTTTCACGACGTAGTTGTTCGAATCGTGCGTGATGGCATCGATCGGACAGGTCTCTTCGCACGTGTTGCAGCGAATGCAGATCTCCGGGTCGATCAGATGCTGCCTGAGGACTGCGATTGGGGCTGGGCCATTCATGTTTTGTCTCCCCCTGCATCCGGCTGCGTCGCGATGGATGGCGGCGCAGCCGGGCGCCTGGTATTGCCGGGATAAATCAGTTGAAGCGCACGTATTCGAAATCGACCGGCTGACGGTTGATGCCCATCGCCGGCGGGGCGATCCAGTTCGCGAATTTGCCGGGCTCGACCACGCGGCCCATCAGCGACGCCACGTACGCACGGTCTTCCGGCGTCGGCAACCAGGTGGCTTCGTTCGCCTTCCATTCGTTTTCGTTGATCACGCGACCATCGGGTGCGACGCGCACGCCGGCGAACGTGCCGATCTGGCGATTGAACGCCTTGTGCGGCACAGTCATGCGGAAATCGATACCGGCCTTTTCAAGCACCTTGTTCCAGCGCCCGACGCCCGCCACCGAGTCCTTGATGTAGTCGTCACGCAGCACTTCGTTCATCGCGTTGAGCATCGGCACTTCGCGTTCGACGAGTTTGCCGTCCTGCACATCCAGCAGCTTGTAGTTCTGGCCGCCTAGCTGATGGTCGTCGTCGCGTTTCGTTTCTTCGTAACGGCCTTTCAGGCCCGAGCTGTAGAACGTCGCCGCGTTCGACGACTGGTCGGCGCCGAACAGGTCGATCGTCACCGAATAATGGAAGTTGATGTACCGCTGGATCGTCTCCAGATCAATGATGCCCGCGGCGCGCAGCTTGTTGATGTCGTCGGTCTTGAGCTCGTTCATCACCTGCGCGGTGCGCTGGATCACGCGCGACACGCCCGATTCGCCGACGAACATGTGATGCGCTTCTTCCGTGAGCATGAACTTCGTCGTACGCGCGAGCGGATCGAAGCCCGACTCGGCGAGCGCCGACAGCTGGAATTTACCGTCGCGGTCCGTGAAGTACGTGAACATGAAGAACGAGAGCCAGTCCGGCGTGCGCTCGTTGAACGCGCCGAGAATGCGCGGGTTGTTGTCGTCGCCGGAGCGGCGATCGAGCAGCGCGTCGGCTTCTTCGCGACCGTCGCGGCCGAAGTAGCGATGCAGCAGATAGACCATCGCCCACAGGTGACGCCCTTCCTCGACGTTCACCTGGAACAGGTTGCGCAGGTCATACATCGAAGGCGCGGTGAGCCCGAGGTGGCGTTGCTGTTCCACCGAAGCCGGTTCCGTGTCGCCCTGCGTCACGATGATGCGTCGCAGGTTCGCGCGGTGCTCGCCGGGCACGTCTTGCCACGCGGCTTCGCCCTTGTGCTCGCCGAAGTTGATCTTGCGCTCCGTGTCGCCGGGCGCGAGGAAAATGCCCCAGCGATAGTCCGGCATCTTCACGTGATCGAAGTGCGCCCAGCCGCCGGCATCGACGCTCACCGCCGTGCGCAGATAGACGTCGTAACCATGCGAGCCGTCCGGGCCCATGTCGCCCCACCATGACAGGAAGTTCGGCTGCCATTGTTCGAGCGCGCGTTGCAGCGTGCGGTCGTCGGCGAGATTGACGTTATTCGGAATCTTTTCGCTGTAGTTGATCGTGGACATGTCTGTTTCCTTGAGCTTGAGCGCGTGCGTTGCGGGATCGTTGAGCAGGGGATGTTCGATAAAACGCGCGTTACACGCGGTTCAGGTCGAACTGCGCCTTGCTGCCCTTGCCGTACACCTTGAGCGCGCCCTTCTCGCCCACCGCGTTCGGCCGGTTGAAAATCCAGTTCTGCCAGGCGGAAAGCCGGCCGAAGATGCGCGTGTTCATCGTTTCCGGCCCGTTAAAGCGCAGGTTCGCTTCAAGACCCGTCAACGCATCCGGCGACATCGCCGCGCGTTCTTCGATCGCCATCCGGATTTCGTCGGCCCAGTCGATGTCGTCCGGCGCAGCGGTCACGAGACCGAGACGCTCGGCTTCGACCGGCTTCACCGGCTTGCCGGTCTGCTCGCGCGCGGCCTGCATCGGTCCGGTTTCGTCGTAGAAGCGGCGCCCAAGGCGCGACTGGCCGGTGATCATCGGATACAGACCGAAGTTGACGTCGGAGAGCGTGATCGCCGGTTCTTCATCTTCGTTGCTGGGGAGCGCCGCCATGTAGGTGCGGTCAGCCGCGAACGCCAGTTCGGCGAACGTGCCGGCGAAGCACGAACCCGGCTCGATCAGCGCGAAGAGCGAACGCGACGATACGTCGATGCGCGCCAGCGTGCGGCGCAGCATGCCAATCGTTTCGCGGACAAACCAGTGGTCCTTGTGCTGAAGCAGCGTGGCGTCGGCGGCGAGCAGTGCGCGGGCATCCCCTTCCGTCTTGAAGATCCACGTGCCGGTATCGAGTTCGTTGGTGCGCATCGAGAGAATCGCGTCGTCGAGTTCGCGGGCGAACTGCAGCGGCCACCAGTTCGCGCCGGCCGCGACGATGGCGTCGATATCGGCGGGCTGGTGGCCCGACGGCGCTTTCGCGGTGAACGTCGCGGTGCGTTTCGTGCGGTCGATCATGACGTCGACGGTCGCATAGCCGAGGCCGTCTTCGCGATCCTGACGTTCGACGCGCGTCAGCGTCACGCCCTTCGCGTCAGCCGGACGGTCGCTCTGCGCGGCCAGTTCCAGCGCGCGCGCCTGCACGGTCTGTTTGAAGACGCTGGGCTTGACCACTTCGTCGACGAGGCGCCACTGCTTCGCGCGCTCGCCGCGCACGCCTTCGACGATCGTGCAGAAGATGTCGGCGCGGTCATGACGGACCTTGCGCTTGTCGGTGACGCGGGTGAGACCGCCGGTGCCGGGCAATACGCCGAGCAGCGGCACTTCAGGCAACGCGACGGACGACGAGCGATCGTCGACCAGGTAAATCTCGTCACACGCGAGTGCCATTTCGTAGCCACCGCCGGCGCACGCACCGTTCACTGCCGCGAGAAACTTGACGCCCGAATAGCGCGACGTGTCTTCGAGACCGTTGCGCGTTTCGTTGGTGAATTTACAGAAGTTGACCTTCCATGCATGCGACGACAGGCCAAGCATGAAAATATTCGCGCCGGAGCAAAACACGCGGTCCTTGAGGCTCGTGACGACCACCGTGCGCACTTCCGGATGCTCGAAGCGGATGCGTTGAATCGCATCGTGCAGTTCGATGTCGACGCCCAGATCATACGAATTGAGCTTGAGCTTGTAGCCTTCGCGAATGCCGCCGTCTTCGGCGATATCGATGCCGAGTGTGGCGACCGGGCCATCGAATGTCAGCGACCAGTGTTTATAGCGTGACGGCTCGGTGCGATAGTCGACGCGCGGGCCGGCCGGCGGCGCGGCGGGTGTCTGAACCGGCGTCGCACCTGCCGCGATGCCCTGCTCCACTGATTGAGCGACTGACATGGATGTCTCCTTCGTACATTGCGGATTGGTTGAATGTACGATAGTGCATCTTTTATGTCGAGTAAAGCACTTTAGTGCTTATTACGGGTTTTCCCGGGCATGCGTTTTAGTTTAGTTCACGCGACGGCATCAACATCGACGTCACTCCGAGGCGATCCGCGCCGCCAGCCGGTCTCGCAACGACAGATAGCATTCCGCCAGAGGCTTGCCGCTGGTGTCGAACGTCATGTCGGCGCGTCCGTAGAATTCGCCGCGGCCTTCCAGAATGCGCTTCAGGTCATCCATGGCTTCCTTGTTGCCGGACATCGGCCGCAGGTCGCCCTGGGCGATCACGCGCCGCATATGTTCTTCTGGCGTGGCCTGCAGCCACACGGTAAAGCAATGCGCGAGCAGCGCGTTCAGCGTGGTGGGCTCGGACACGAGACCGCCCGGAGAAGCAATCACCGCGCGGGGATGCTCCGCGATCACCGCTTCGAGCGCGCGGTGCTCGTAGCGCCGGTAAGCGCTCGCTCCGTACAGCGCGTGGATCTCCGCCGGCGGGCAGCCCGCCAGCTGTTCGATCACGCGGTTCAGCTCGACGAAGGGCATTTTCAGCTCGTCCGCGAGCATCCGGCCGAGCGTCGATTTCCCGGCGCCGCGCAGGCCGATCAACGCGATCCGGTTGCGCCGGTTGGGGTCTTGCGGCGCGGTGGCAAGCATCTCCTCGAGCGCGACGCGGGCACGCTTTAACGTGTCGTGATCGCGGCCGTACAGCAGCTCGCGGATGCGCAGCCAGTCGGCGGAAGACGTCGTTTCGTCGCCGACGATCTCGGCCAGCGTGCAGTTTAGTGCCTTCGTGAGCTGACGGAGGAACAGCACCGATGCGTTGCCCACGCCGGATTCGAGGTTCGCGAGGTAGCGCTCGGAGACATCCGCTTCCTTCGCCAGCGCCTTGCGCGTCAGGCCGCGACGCGCGCGCAGCAGGCGCACGCGCTCTCCCATTCCGACCAGAAACGGATCGCGGGCTTCACGTGCGTCGTCGGGCGCGGTGTCGTGATCCGCAGGCTCGACCGGTTGCATGGCGGCGGTTTGTTTCATGTTGAAGCGTCCTCTGAGCGGATCTTAATGAATTATAGTGCTTGACATGCAGTTTGTCGCACGCTAAGTTTAATGCACATTTTCAAGACAGCCAGACGCGTGCGGCCTGCTCGCGTCACGGCGACGATCCGCGCTTGACGCGCGGTGGAGACACTTATGTCCCCCGACACATTTCGAACGCTGATTGCCGGCGTGACCAGCAGGATCGAGGCGCGCCCGCTCGATCAGGATCTCGCCGGCTGGCTGAACGCCGAGTATCCCGCCTCGGGCGCGGCCTGGGCCGAACTCGCCGACGCCTGCTGCGCCGGCGTGAAGGAAGGCTGGCTGTGCGAACGCGAAGCGGGCGGCATCCGCTACGGACGCATCTTCAAGGCGCTGCCGGACACACACGGCTTTTCGGTCGACGTCGTCAGCATGACCGACATCGCCGGGCCGCATCACGTGCATCCGAACGGTGAAATCGATCTGATCATTCCGCTCACCGGGGGCGCGACCTTCGACGGCCATCCGGCTGGCTGGTGCGTGTATGGACCGGGCACCGCGCACCGGCCGACGGTCGCTCACGGCAGCGCGCTCGTGCTCTATCTGCTGCCCGAAGGCGCCATCCAGTTCACGAAGCAGGAAGCCGCTGCCTGACGCGCGCCGCGTTCCGCATCCACGCTCATTGCATCGCGTTCCACGAAGCCGGCGCGACGAACCGCTCAACCGATCGCTCAGGAAGGGGCATCTCATGGCCGCATTGCTAGAAAACTTTATCGCCGGCAAGTGGGTCGCCGGTGACGGCGAAGGCACGCTGCTGACCGATCCGGTGACGGGCGATGCGCTCGCGCGCGTCTCCAGCCAGGGCCTCGACCTGCCCGCGGCGTTCGACTACGCCCGCGAGCAGGGCGGCACCGCGTTGCGCAGCCTGACCTACGCGGCGCGCGCCGCCCTGCTCGCGGAAGTCGCGAAAGTACTGCAGGCGAACCGCGACGACTATTACGCGATCGCGCTCGCGAACTCCGGCACGACGAAGAACGACTCCGCGGTCGATATCGATGGCGGGATCTTCACGCTGTCGTACTACGCGAAATTCGGCGCGACGCTCGGCGACGTCCATGCGCTGCGCGACGGCGCCACCGTGAGCCTCAGCAAGGACCGGTCGTTCACCACGCAGCATGTGCTGACGCCCACGCGCGGCGTCGCGCTCTTTATCAATGCGTTCAATTTCCCGTCGTGGGGATTGTGGGAGAAGGCCGCGCCCGCGCTTCTCTCCGGCGTGCCGGTGATCGTCAAGCCTGCGACGGCGACCGCATGGCTCACGCAGCGCATGGTGGCCGATGTCGTGAAGGCCGGCATTCTGCCGGACGGCGCGCTTTCGGTGATCTGCGGGGGCTCGGCGGGCCTGCTCGACCCGATCGGCGCGTTCGATGTCGTCTCGTTCACCGGCTCCGCCGAAACCGCCGCGAAGCTGCGCGCGCATCCCGCGTTCATCGAGCACGGCGCGCGTCTGAACGTCGAAGCCGACAGCCTGAACAGCGCGATTCTCGCCGCCGATGCCGCGCCGGGCACCGAAGCGTTCGATCTCTTCATCAAGGAAGTCGTGCGCGAAATGACGGTGAAGTCCGGCCAGAAATGCACGGCGATCCGTCGCGCCTTCGTGCCGAAGCAGCATCTCGCCGCCGCCACCGACGCGCTCGTCGCGAAGCTCGCGAAAATCACTGTCGGCAATCCGCGCAACGAGTCGGTGCGAATGGGCGCGCTCGTCAATCGCGAACAGTACGACAACGTGCGCGCCGGCATCGCGGCCTTGCGCGAGGAAGCGCGCGTCGCGTTCGATGGCTCGACCGTCGAACTCATCGACGCCGATCCTGCCGTTGCGGCATGCATCGCGCCGCATCTGCTGGTCGTCGACGACGCGGACACGGCCAAGCGCATTCACGACATCGAGGTATTCGGTCCGGTCGCGACGCTGTGCGCGTACACCGTCACATCTGCACCGGACACATCGCTGGAAGAAGCGCATGCCATCGCGCTCGCGCGACGCGGACACGGCTCGCTCGTCGCGTCGGTGTTTTCGAACGACGAAGCGCGTCTTGCGCGCATCGCGCTCGAACTCGCCGATACGCACGGGCGCGTCCATGCGATCTCGCCTTCGGTGGCACAGAGCCAGACCGGCCACGGCAACGTCATGCCGATGTCGCTGCACGGCGGTCCGGGCCGGGCCGGCGGCGGCGAGGAACTGGGCGGCGTGCGCGCGCTGAATTTCTATCATCGCCGCGCGGCCATCCAGGCGCCGGCCGCAACGAACGAAGCGGTACACCAGGCGACCTCCAGCGCGAATGCGTGACGCCGAAGCCTGCTCACCGGTAACCGTCCGACGCCGGAAGCCGGAGCAGGCACGAACCACTGAATCGACCCATACAACCGGTAAAAAGAATGTGTGACGGCTGCCCTCGCCCAGCCGGACGCGCGTCGCCCACGTCAGGAGACAAGCATGGAAGCCCTGGTAGAGCCGACCGCCGCAAACGGTCAACCCGCCGTCGAAGCGCCGCCCGTTCACTTCAATTTCGCAGCGCACCTTTTTGCGCTAAACGAAACGCGCGCCCAGAGACCCGCGTATATCGACGACAACGGCGTCACGCCCTACGGCGAACTCGAATCGCTTGCGCGCCGCTTCGCGAGCGCGCTGACGAAACTCGGCATTCATCCCGAGGAACGCGTGCTGCTCGTGATGCACGACACGACCGATCTGCCCGTCGCGTTTCTCGGCGCGCTGTATGCGGGCGTCGTGCCAGTCGTCGCGAACACGTTGCTCGCGCCCGCCGACTACACGTACATGCTCGATCACAGCCGCGCACGCGCGGTCATCGCAACGGGCGCGCTGCTGCCGACGATCGCGCAGGCGCTCGCGGATGCGTCGAACGAAGGCTGCGTGCTGATCGTCTCGCAGCCGCAGGACGCGAATCTGCCAGGCGAGCATGTGTTTCGTCGGATGATCGACGAATCCACACCACGCGCGACGCCCTGGGCAAGCCACGCCGACGATATCGCGTTCTGGCTGTATTCGTCCGGCTCGACGGGCAAGCCGAAAGGCACGGTCCACACGCACGCGAACCTGTACTGGACGGCCGAGCTTTACGGCAAACGCGTGCTGGGTATCCGCGAGGACGATGTCGTCTATTCGGCAGCGAAGCTGTTCTTCGCGTACGGTCTCGGCAATGCGCTGACGTTTCCGCTTTCCGTTGGCGCAACCGCCATCCTGATGGCCGGCCGGCCGACGCCCGAGGCCGTCTTCGCGCAGCTCACGCGCCACAGGCCGACCATCTTCTATGGCGTGCCGACGCTGTATGCGGGCATGCTCGCCTCACCCGACCTGCCTGAGCGCGCGGACGTACGGTTGCGCGTGTGCACGTCAGCGGGCGAGGCGTTGCCGCGCGAAACCGGCGAGCACTTCACGGAGCGCTTCGGCTGCGAGATTCTGGATGGCATCGGCTCGACCGAGATGCTGCACATCTTCCTGTCGAATCGCGCGGGTCACGTGGCCTACGGCACGACGGGCACCGCGGTGCCGGGCTACGATGTCGAACTGCGCGACGAAAGCGGCCAGCCGGTTCCCGACGGCGAAATCGGCGACCTTTACATCCGGGGGCCGAGCGCCGCGCTGATGTACTGGTGCAACCGCGACAAATCGCGCGCGACGTTTCTCGGCGACTGGCTGAAAAGCGGCGACAAGTACCGTCGTCTGCCGGATGGGAACTACACGTATGCCGGCCGCAGCGACGACATGCTGAAAGTCAGCGGACAATACGTGTCGCCGATCGAGGTCGAGATGGTGCTGATGCAGCACGACGACGTACTCGAAGCGGCGGTCGTCGGCGTGACGCGCGACGGGCTCATGAAAACGCGTGCGTTCGTCGTGCTGAAGCGCGAAGCGGGCGCGACCGACGCGTTCGCCGCCGAACTGAAGGCCTTCGTGAAGGCACGGCTCGCGCCGCACAAATACCCGCGCGAAATCCTGTTCGTCGACGATCTGCCGAAAACTGCGACGGGCAAGATCCAGCGTTTCAAACTGCGCGAGGCGCCGTGAAGCACCGTGATGCACTCGCAACGGATACCATCGAAACCGCCTCACAATACGCGGTGAAACGCCGTTCAACTCTTCTGTGACTGTCTAATGGATCGGATCGCATGACCGCCTGCACGCCCCTGTCGACTGCCTTCGCCGAACTGCCTGCCGGCGCGGATCGCGGCGCGCTTCGCATCGAGTATCGATGGCTCAACCCGGAGCGTGTCGACGCGCCGCTTGCCGTGTTTCTGCACGAAGGGCTCGGCTCGATCGCGATGTGGAAAGACTGGCCGCAAACGCTGTGCGACGCGCTGGGTTTCCGGGGTCTCGTGTATTCGCGCCCGGGTTATGGCCGCTCGACGCCGCGTGATCACGACGTCAAGTGGCCCGTCGATTTCATGCACCGGCAGGCGCACGACGTGTTGCCCGCGCTCCTCGATGCCCTTCAGGTCGACGAAGCCGAACGCGCGCGCATGTGGCTCGTGGGTCATAGCGATGGCGGCTCGATCGCGCTGCTCTACGCGGCGGCGTTTCCGCACGCGCTGGGTGGCGCGATCGTCGTCGCGCCCCATGTGATCGTCGAGCAGAAGTCCGTCGATGCCATCGCGCAGGCGAAGATCGCCTTTGAGACAACCGACTTCAAGCCGAAGCTCGCGCGCTATCACAACGACGTCGATTCCGCGTTCTACGGCTGGAACGACATCTGGCTCAACACCGACTTCCGGCGCTGGAATATCACGGGCGCGCTGCCCTCGATCACGTGCCCGCTGTTCGCCGCCCAGGGCCATGACGACGAGTACGGCACGATGGCGCAGATCGATCTGATCCAGCAGCACGTCGCGCACGTGCAGCTCGCAAAACTCGACGGCTGCGGACATTCACCGCATCGCCAGGCGCCTGAACTGCTGAACGCAAAGATCGCTGCGTTTGTGAAAAGCCGGTAGCCAATCTCCTGCGGTGAGCTTTTTCGGGAGGTGAGCGCGATCCCGTTTCGCGCTCACCTTTGTCATATTCGGGCGTTCAGCCCTTTCCCTGCCTTCCTTCCCGTCGCATCATGTATGCCGTGCCGCGTTCGCTATGTGGCAGGCATCAGGCATCTTCATCATCAGTCATCGTATAACTTAACAAAAAGACGGAGAAACACCATGTCACTGTTAAATATACGGGTTAACGCGGCTATGAACGCACACTGGCAGGTGCATAATGCAATTAAGATGTACGATGACAGATAACATCATGTTTTGAACGGGACGTGGCTTCAACCCTGCCCTGCGACCTGTTCTGCCCGCCACTCGTCACCCAGCCGAAGGACAATTCATGATCGCTGCCTCGCCGTTTCAGCCTCTGCCCAACAGTTTTCGTCAGGCCGTACGCAACCGCGAGAAGCTCGTGGGGTGCTGGTCGTCGCTGGCAAGCCCGATCGTCACGGAAATGCTCGGCGTGATCGGCTTCGACTGGCTTCTGCTCGACGCGGAACATGCGCCGAACGACGTCATCACGCTCATTCCGCAGCTGATGTCGCTGAAAGACAGTCGCAGTGCGCCCGTCGTCCGGCCGCCGGCCAACGAGAGCGTCGTGATCAAGCGTCTGCTCGACAGCGGCTTTTGCAACTTCCTGATTCCGTTCGTCGACAGTGCGGCCGATGCCGCGCGCGCCGTCGCCGCGACGCGCTATCCGCCGCACGGCATACGCGGCGTGTCGGTCGGCCATCGCGGGAATCGCTTTGGCACCGTCGCCAATTACCTCGATATCGCGAACGACAACATCTGCGTGATCGTGCAGATCGAAAGCCGCACGGCCGTCGAAGCGATCGACGAGATCGTGGCCGTCGACGGCGTCGACGCGGTGTTCGTCGGTCCGTCGGATCTCGCCGCTGGCTACGGCCATCTCGGCAACGCGAACCATCCGGAAGTGCAGCAGGCCATCGAACGCGTCTTCGCGAGCGCGAACGCCGGCGGCAAGGCAAGCGGCATCCTGGCGCCGGTGGAAGCAGACGCCGAACGCTACATCGCGATGGGCTGCCAGGTGGTGGCCGTATGCGCCGATCTCGGTCTGCTGCGCAACGCCGCGCAGGCCGTGCACAGGCACTTCATCGCCGCCTGAACCCGACATGTCAGACACCCGATTCAACGACACACTGAACCCGACAGACCGAACGGAGGATCACATGCAATCAGCAGGCTTTATCGGACTCGGCATCATGGGCAAGCCCATGGCTGCGAATCTACTCAAGAACAACGTGTCGCTCGCGACCTTCACGCGCAGCGGCGTGCCGGACGACCTGAAGCAGGCTGGCGCCGTCGCCTGCGACAGCCCGGCGGCCGTCGCGGCGAAAGCCGACGTCATCTTCATCATGGTGCCGGACACGCCGGACGTCGAGCGCGTGCTGTTCGGCGAGGATGGACTCGCGGGCGCACTGCGCGCGGGCCAGACCGTCGTCGACATGAGCTCGATCTCGCCGATGGCCACGCGCGAATTTGCCGCGCGGGTGCGCGAAAGCGGCGCGGAGTATCTGGACGCGCCGGTCTCGGGCGGCGAAGTGGGCGCGAAGGCCGGATCACTGACGATCATGGTCGGCGGCACGCAGGCCACGTTCGACGCCGTGAAGCCGCTCTTCGACATGATGGGCAAGAACGTCACGCTGATCGGCGACGTGGGCGCAGGACAGGTGTGCAAGGTCGCCAACCAGGTGATCGTCGCGGCGACCATCGAGGCGGTCGGCGAAGCGCTGCTGCTGGCGTCGAAAGCCGGCGTCGATCCGGCACGTGTGCGCGAGGCGCTGATGGGTGGCTTCGCTTCCTCGCGGATTCTCGAAGTACACGGCGAACGGATGACGAAGCGCACGTTCGATCCGGGCTTTCGCATCGAGCTGCATCAGAAGGACCTGAACCTCGCGCTCTCGACCGCGCAGGCGCTCGGCGTATCGCTGCCCAACACGGCGACCTGTCAGGCGCTCTTCAACGCATGCGTCGCGCACGGCGGCAAGGCATGGGATCACTCGGCGATGGTTCGCGCACTCGAAGTGCTCGCGAATCACGAGATCGGCCAGCCCGCCAAAACGTGACGCCGCGTACCTGATTGAAGCGCGTGACGGGAGCCGCAAGGAACTGTATGAGGCTCCCGGAAATACTCACCGATGCGTCTGAATAAACATTTCCAGGCCGGGGAAACAGAAAAGGGGCGTGCGATCGCGACGCCACGCCCCTTCTTCAATGCGATGCTCCAACCTGCTGAACCTTCCGGACGAAGGTTCAGCAGCGGATTACCGCCCGGCTTTTCCCTCGACTGCCTGGATCGCCTTTGCGACGCCCGCGCCATAAGCTGGATCGGCCTTCGTGCAGTGCTCGATGTGCAGCGCCTGAATCGGCTTCGACACGCCCGCGATCGCGCGCGCGGTGTTGTCGAATAGCGTCTGCTTCTGTTCCGCCGACATCAGACGGAACAGCGCACCCGGCTGCGAGAAATAGTCTTCATCGACGCGATGATTCCAGTGATCCGCCGCGCCTTCCAGCGAAAGCGGTGGTTCGCGGAAATCCGGCTGCTCGATCCACTCGCCGCGCGAATTCGGATTGTACGAAGTTGCGCCGCCCGCGTTGCCGTCGACACGCATCTGGCCGTCGCGGTGATAGCTGTGCACGGGGCACTTCGGCGCATTCACCGGAATCTGGTTGTGATTCACGCCGAGCCGGTAGCGCTGCGCATCGCCATACGAAAAGAGACGGCCCTGCAGCATCTTGTCCGGCGAAAAGCTGATGCCCGGCACGATGTTGGCCGGATTGAACGCGGATTGCTCGACGTCGGCGAAATGGTTCTCCGCGTTGCGGTTCAGCTCGACATAGCCGACTTCGATCAGCGGATAGTCCTTCTTCGGCCAGATTTTCGTCAGATCGAACGGGTTGACCGGATACGTGGCCGCGTCCTTCTCCGGCATGACCTGCACGCACAGCGTCCAGCGCGGAAACGCTTTTTTCTCGATGCTTTCGTACAGATCGCGCATCGAGCTTTCGCGATCCTTGCCGACGAGCGCTTCCGCTTCGGCGTCGGTCAGGTTCTGGATACCCTGCTGCGTGCGGAAATGAAACTTGACCCAGTGGCGCTCGTTCGCGGCATTGATCAGGCTGAACGTGTGGCTGCCGAAGCCGTGCATGTGGCGAAACGACTTCGGAATGCCGCGATCGCTCATCACGATCGTCACCTGATGCAGCGCTTCGGGCAGATGCGTCCAGAAATCCCAGTTGTTTTCCGCGCTGCGCATGCCGGTGCGCGGATCGCGCTTCACGGCGTGATTCAGATCGGGAAAATTGAGTGGATCGCGCATGAAGAACACCGGCGTGTTGTTGCCGACCATGTCCCAGTTGCCCTCTTCCGTATAAAACTTGAATGCAAAGCCGCGGATGTCGCGCTCGGCATCGGCGGCACCCCGCTCGCCGGCAACCGTCGAGAAGCGGGCGAACATGGGCGTCGTCTTGCCGATCTCGGAGAAGATTTTCGCGCGCGTGTACTTCGTGATGTCGTGCGTCACCGTGAACGTGCCGAACGCACCGGAGCCCTTCGCGTGCATGCGGCGCTCGGGAATCACTTCGCGATCGAAATGAGCGAGCTTCTCGAGAAACCACACATCCTGCAACAGCGCGGGGCCGCGGGGGCCGGCCGTCTGGATGTTGTTGTTGTCGACAACGGGTGCACCAAATGCAGTGGTGAGCTTGTTCATGTCGTGTCCTGTCCTTGTGGGAAGATGGGCGCCTGGGGCGTCCGGTTCACGCAAACGCCGACGCGTGGATCATCGCGCCGACGTTGACTGGCACGCGTCGACCGCGACTTCCTGGACGATACACCGCATCGCCGCGACGTATCGCCATGCCGCTCACCGCACACCGGCCGGAGCTTCGCGCCACACCCTGAATCCATACCTGGTCGCCGTAATGGCAGGTCGTCGAGCGCCAGCACAGTACGACAGCCGTTGTGGACAGGCGTTCCAGCAACGTGATCACGGGTGGCTCGGTGTCGCGGCACGACGTCTGGTCGCGCCGCGGAGCGCGCGCCCGGTAGCGGGCATCCGGCTCGCGCGTACGGCGCCCGGACCTGCTTTCGTCCACAGGCGCCGCACACAGCGCTTCGAGCAGCGACAGCATCTGTGCCCACGGGTCGCGCTCCCATGTGCCGGCGGGCATTCCACGGCAAGGGCTGATCCGCGTGCGGGGATCGTTCTGGGACGGAAAATCCTGGATGTTCATCGGTCACCTCGTACGGGAGTGGCGGTCACAATCACGACGCCGCCATGCGTCTGGCTATTTCTGGAGACGACAAAAATGGGAACCACGCAAGAAGGCTTCCCGCCGCTCACGCGCGGGAAGCCACGAATTGATCGTAGTCGGCCTCACGTTCTGGATGTGATTAATTGTTGTGAATCTTTTGACCCCGCATTTAATTAAAACCCTCCAGCCATCCGGCCGGCGACAGACGCAGCGCGGAAGCCTCATCCCGATTCCACGAGGCGAGGCGGGGTTTCGTCTCCCGAATATCCTCACCTTTCTCAGTGCTCCGCGACCTGACGCTTTTGCACATTTTTAGCAGTGGTGTCAAAATATAGTCATTGCGGTTTTGTGGATTGGGGCAGGCATGGCAGGCGTTCGACAGTTCGATGAAGACAGCGCATTTACGCAGGCGCTGGAAGTTTTCTGGCGCAAGGGTTTCCGCGCGACCTCGATGCTGGATCTGGCCGAGGCCACCGGCGTGCAGCGCGGCTCGCTCTACAACGCGTATGGCGACAAGGAAGAGATTTTCATGCGGGTGTTCGAGCGATACACCGAACGGTTTATCGCCGGTGCGCGTCAGGCGCTGAAGAAGCCCGACGTGCGCGATTCGTTGCTCGCTTTCTTCGCGTTTGTGATCGCCTCGCTGACGCAGGGCACGCCTTCGCGCGGCTGCCTGTCGACGAGGACCGCGATCGAAGTCGATCCGGATTCGCCGCGCCTGCGCGAGGCGCTGCAAAAGATGATCGGCGAACTGGAGGCCGCGGTACTCAGCGCGCTGGAAACGTCCGAAGCGAAAACGCGGCTCGCGATTCCAGCGGGGCAGGCGGCGAAGCTCGTGGTCACGATGACGCGCGGCATCGCCGTGATGGAGCGGGTCTATGGCGACACGAAATCGCTCAGACAGACCACGTCCGCGCTCGTCGATGTGCTGGTCCCGAAGCAGTGACGTATGCCCGCGCATCGCGTGATGTTTTTCAGCCAGCTGGAACGAGGTCCTCGCGACCGGTGATGTCGTGAAAACTGACCATCGCTCCTTCGACGTGCTCGCGTAGTGTCGCGATCCAGGTCGAGATCTTTGCGTCCAGATATTCGCGTGACGCGTAGATCGCGTAAATCGTCATGGTCTGCAGCTCGAAGCCGGGTAGCACGCGGACCAGCTCACCACTTTTGAGCATCGGCAGCGCGGTCAAAAGCGGCACCGGTGCAATCCCTACGCTTTCGCGCACCGCGACTGCCAGCGCATCGACCGAGTTCACGCGCAGCTTGCCAGGCGGCAGTTCGAACATCCCGCCACCGGATGGATTACCTTCAAAGACCCATTTGTCCGGCGCGAAAAACGACGTGCGCAATTGCAGGCAGTTGTGTCCGCGCAGATCCGCGATTGTCCGCGGCGCGCCGGTCCGTTCGAGATACTCCTGCGAAGCGCACAGCACACTCGGCATCGTGCAGAGCCGCGCGGACACCATGCCGGAATCGGGCAGCCTGCCGGTGGTGACGACGAGCGATACGTCATAGCCCTCTTCCAGCAGATCGGGCGACTGCTGCGAAAGCGTGAGATCGACGCGCACCGACGGGTACTTTCGCAGATAACGCGCCAGTGCAGGCACCACGTAGTGCTGCCCAAACGCCGATGGCGCGTGAATCCGCAGATGGCCTGTCGGCAGTGCGCGCGCGTCGCCTGCTTCGGCTTCGGCAACCTCGACGCGCTCGATGATTTCCTGGCAGCGCAGCAGATAGCGCGCGCCCGCATCCGTCATCGCGACACGTCGTGTGGTGCGGTTCAGCAGGCGCGTGCGCAGGTGTGCTTCCAGTTCCGATATCGCGCGGGAAGCCTGCGCTGTCGTCACGCCGAGTTGTTGCGCGCCACCGGTGAAACTGCCGGATTCGGCAACGCGGCTGTAAATCTTCATGCTGCGAAGCATATCCATGGCTTATTCCGTCTGCGGTGCGTCGGACGTGCAAGATGCATACGCATCAAAGACCGAAGCAGATCGATAGTGCGAGCGATGCAACCTGCGCGAACGCTGCGAGTTGCGTCGTCGACAACGTAGCTGCAATGTCGGATGTCTGGATCAATGATGTCGTTCTCATGATGTTTCGCCTGGAATTCCGTTGAGGAAGGCCTCGTGACTCATGCCGCAAGCGCTTACAGAAGTCTAGACGTCGACCTGGCAACGAACCATCCAGAATCAGGACATACATTGTTCCTGATTCGGCAAAAATAGAACGACGTGAAACGGGCTAGCGATGCTTCAACGTATCGGATGGCGACTCGCCAAAGATTTTCTTGTACGCGATCGCAAAGCGTCCGAGATGCGTGAATCCGCAATCGAGCGCGATATCCGCGACGCGCACTTCACCCGGCGCGGCAAGCAGCGCATCGCGCGCACGCGCGAGCCGCACCCGGCGCAGATGCTGCATCGGGCTCACGCCGCGAAAGCGCTGGAAGCCGTCGCGCAGCGTTCGGGCCGGCACGCCGACCGCCGCTGAAATATCGCTGAGCTGCAGCGCTTCCGCGCAATTCCCGGTCATGAAGTCTTCGGCCCGTTTGACGAAGCCGGGCGCAAGCGCCGGCCGGCCCGTCATCGTCGAGGCATTCGTGTGGCCGACCACGAGCAGATCGAGCAGGAGCCGCTCGAGATGCACGCCCACGCGTGGATTCTCGCTCGCGCACGCGAGCAGTTCGGGCGCGCTGGTCAGCAGTTGAAGCTGTTGCAGCCAGCCGCGCAGACGTCCGCCGCCCACCGACACCTCGGTCCGCAACTTCGGCGAAGATGTGCCGGTCTGCGTGGCGAGCGCCGCGGGATCGATACGCAGCACGAATTGCTGGCAATCCGGAGAGAGCTTCGCCTCGAAGGGCTGGCCGGGCGCGCACAGCACGCCGCGATCCCGATCGACCTGCATCGTGCGGCCCTGCAAGCGGACCTCGGCCCGCCCGGCGAGGCAGAACATCAGCAGGTAATAGCCCTCGACCGATTCGACCTCGACGCGCATCGCGTCGCCAAACGCAATCACACCCAGCCCCGAGCCGCCAAGCCTGACGAAATCCATGAACGACCGCGCGCGCGGATTGCCGCTCGGCGACAGCGTGTGCGGCTGCATGACGCGCGAAATCAGTTCGCGCGTCTCCTCGACGTCGTCGGATTCGAACAACCGGTACGCGTGCAACGCGTCGGGCCGTAAAGAAGAGGAGAGCATCATGATCGGCTCCGCTCGATTTGTATCGATGCGTGTATCAGGGGGTGAAGTTTCGCGAATATAAACCTTTTCAAAAATTCCGGTATCCCAGAGTTCGCACACGTGTCGCCCAAAACGTGCCGCAACTGGATATGGCCGTCCATGTTCCGTATTTAACGGATAGACCGGTCCGTGCGATGCGGAAAAACTCCGTACTACCCGTCTTGCCAGCCCGTCATCGCATGGCCGGGCGCGAGCGCTTATCCGCAATTGCACGATCCTTCCGTTCCCCCTATCTGACATTCGTCAGAACTAAACCGGTACACACACCATCATGTCAGGCAATTTATTCAACGTTCGCGTCGAAGCAGTCACCGACGAAGCGCCCGGTATCCGGTCATTCGTCATTTCCCGCATCGATGGCGGTGCATTCGATGCATATGAACCGGGCGCTCACCTCGACGTCACGAGTCCCTCGGGTATCACGCGCCAGTATTCCCTATGCGGCGATCCGGATCATCGCGATCATCACGTCTTCGCGGTCAAGCTCGAACCGGCTTCGCGCGGTGGATCGCGCTCGTTGCATGAAGACGTCAAGGTGGGCGGTCAGCTGCTCGTCAGCGAACCGCGCAACCTGTTCCGTCTGCACGACACCGCGCGCGAGCATGTGCTCGTGGCCGCCGGCATCGGCATTACGCCGTTGCTGAGCATGGCGTACAAGCTCACGAAGGAAAGCGCGCCGTTCGCGTTGCATTATTTCGTGCGCAGCGAGGAACATGCAGCGTTCAGATCGCTGCTGTCACAAAAGCCGTTTGTCGATCGTGCCACGCTGCATGTCGGCGTCGAGCCTGAATCACTGGATGCGGCGCTGCTCGGTATCGTCGAGCGAATCGCCCCCCACGCGCACGTGTACACCTGCGGTCCGGGCGCATTCATGGATCGCGTGGTCGATATCGCAAGGCGTCGCGTTCCGGAAGACGCGATTCATATCGAACGGTTCTCCGCATCGCCCGTCGCCTCGGGCGTGGTCGCGCCTGTTGCCGCCGCGTTCGAAGTCCAGGTCGCGAGTTCGGGCAAGACTGTTCGCGTCGAGCCGGGCACGTCGATTGTCGATGCACTTGCAACCATCGGCGTTCACGTCGAAACCGCATGCCGCGAAGGGCTGTGCGGCACGTGCATGGTGAACGTGGTGAGCGGGGAAGCCGACCATCGCGACGAATGCATGAGCAAGGCGGAACGCGAAGCGGGCAAGATCTGCTGCTGCGTGTCGCGTGCGCGCTCGTCCGTGCTCGTGCTCGATCTGTGATCGTTGCTTGACGACAAGGAGAAAGGCTCCGTCTGTGCGAGGGAGCCTTTCTCACATGCGTGCGACAGATGCGCGGCTAGCGCCGAATCAACGATCGAAGCGGCACCGATGCATCGGCAAGCTTCGTCAAATCGAGCGGACCGCCGCGGGTCAGGCGCGTGAGCGCAGCCATATCGCGTCCATTGTTCACCGTGGTCGCCGCGCGCAGATTGCCGGCCTCGTCGACGCCCAGCACGGTCATCGCGGGACCGGCGACGTCGCCCCTCACGATGATGCGATGCGCGGAATCGAAGTAGCCGAGTGTCTGGATGTTGCAGTCGAACTGGTCCGACCAAAGCCAGGGCACTTCGCTGTAAGTCTCGGGCGCGCCCAGCATGTTCGCCGCCGCGACGGCCGGCTGCTTCTCGGCGACCTGCCACGATTCGACTCGCGCGGCGCGGCCGAGAAACGGAACGAAATGCCGCGTCACCTCGCCCGCAGCGAAGATGTCCGGATCGGACGTGCGGCAATGCTCATCGACCACGATACCGTCGTCGACGGTGATGTCGGCCTGCTGCGCGAGTTCGGTCTCAGGCACGACGCCGATGCCCGCCACGACCAGATCGGCCGTGAACGATCCGGCGCTGGTTTCGACGACCAGCACGCCGTCGTGCTCACGCACTTCCAGCACCTTGCGATGCATCTGCAGATCGACACCGTTGCGTGCGTGCAGGCGTGCAACGTACTCGCTCACCAGCGGCGGCATCGACCGTTTGAGCACGCGCTCCGACGGCTCCATCAGCGTGACGGCGCAGCCGAGCGCCGAGGCCGAAGCTGCGACTTCCAGCCCGACAAAGCCGCCGCCGACAATCGCCACACGCGCGCCCGGCGTAAGCTTTGCGCGCAGCGCGCGGGCATCGTCGAGCGTGCGCAGGTAGTGTACGGGGCCACCATCTAGCGTACGCACGCGCGAGCCTGTCGCGAGCAGCAGCCGGTCGTAGGTAATCTGCGTTCCGTCTTCAAGCGCGACCGTCTTCGCGCTTCGATCGATCGAGGCCGCACGCACTCCCGTGCGAACCTCAATACGCGCGCTCGCGTAGAAATCCGCGTCACGAATGAACACGTGGCGCTCATTCTTCTCGCTGAGCAACGCCTGCTTCGACAGCGAAGGCCGGTCGTACGGCAGATGCGCCTCACCGCCGATGATGCAGATCCGCGCATCCGGCGAGCGCTCGCGCAACGATTCGGCCGCGCGCCGGCCAGCCTGGCCGGCGCCGATAATCACACACTTCGACATCGCGTTTCTCCACCGTTTTTCAATGCGTGCCGTCGATGCCGACTTCCACGCGTCCGGACACGACCCGGATCGGATACGTGCGAACCGGCTCTGTGACCGGAGCCGAGCGCGGCGCGCCGGTACGCAGGTCAATCAGCCCCTGATGCAGCGGACACTCGACGCAGCCGTTCTCGATGAAGCCTTCGGAAAGGCGTGCGTGCCCGTGCGAACAGAGGTCGTGCAGCGCGTACCACGCCTCGTCGACACGACACACGGCGACGAGGTGATCGCTTACCACGACCTGCACTGGTTCGCTTGCGGAAAAATCGTCGGTGGCGCCGACGTCATGCCACTGGATCGTTGTCATGGCGTGCCTCCTAGATAGGTGTGGCGAGCAGCGTCTGCACGCGCGAGGTGTCGTAGATCACGCGCTTTGACGCGTACCGCCATTCCCCGCCGACGCGAACGACGCGGTCCAGGTAGCGGCCCGCCTGATACACGAACGATTCGCCATCGGTGCGCGTCTGCACGACGATGTAGCTGCTTTCCGTTTCGACCTCGTCCTGCGATCCATTCACGATCATGAGGCCGGACGTCATGTGCCGGTAGCTGTGTTCCTCGAAGATGTTCGCATTGCGCAGCGACACCACGCGATCGCGCAGCATCCGCTGGTTATTGCAATGGATGATGCCGACAGGCAGGCCCGCATCCGCGTTTTCACGCGGGACGATCTCATACAGGCATTCTTCCGTGAAGAACATGGGCCAGTCTTCGAGACGGTCGTTATCCAGCGCGTTGATGTAATGCGTCTGCAGCATGTGCAGTTCGAACCACAGTTGCTGGTCGTGTTGATGTTGCATGTCAGAATCCTCTTCTCAATAGCCCATGAGCTTCTGGTAGCCCACCCAGAACTTGCGGATCAGGCTCTCGGTGATGACCGTGTCCTGCTGATCCGGATTGCCGCGCGACATTTCGATGACCGAAGTGGCATCGGCGTCGCGCACCGTGCCGCGCTGCACAAGCTCCGTCGCTTCGGTGTCTTCCATCGAGATGTAGCCGGCCGGACCTACGAGGTTCGCCTGCTTGATGCGCAGCACGCGCATTTCGGGCGTGTCGTCCGTGTAGCCGAAGAAGTGGAAAACCAGCTCGAAGCTGTTCGGCCCTTTCGCCAGCAACTGCCGCGCGACCAGCGTGTTGTGGATCTGCTGGATCACGAGTTGCGGGAAGATCGGCTGGATGTGGTTCGTCGTGTCTTCGTCGTATTCGGAGACGAGTGCGAGAATCGAATCGTCCTCGAGCGCGAAACCTTCGTCGAACGAGCGGATATTCTGCTGTTTGTAGGCCGCCGATGTGTCTTCGCCCGTCTTCGTCACGGTGATGATGCTGTGCAGGCCGTGGTTCGCATCCGGAATCGAACGGGCCTTCATGCCGACGCGGAAAATGTTGAACGTCGTGTGGAACAGGTGAAGCATGCTCGCGTGATACGGATCCTTCACATTCTCCAGATACAGCTTCCAGTTGGAACGCGAGAACTGACGCGTGCAGCCGAGGTACTCGATCGGCTTGTGGAAAATACGGTCGATCCACGGGCGCATCTGCTCGCCGAGATACTCGGGCAGCGGTGCGACGGAATCGCTAAACGTCGCGAACACAAGCCCGCGATAGCTTTCCACCCGAAGCTGGTGCAGGCTGTGCGCTTTCGGATCGAAGTCGGCCGGCATGCCGGTCATGCCTTTTTGTCCGCGACGGAACGGCACGCCCAGCAGATTGCCCGAGTTGTCGAAGCTCCATTGGTGATACACGCATGTGTGCGAGGTTGCGTTGCCGCGCGCCTTGCGGCATACCATCGCGCCGCGGTGAGCGCAACGGTTGACCCATGCCGCGAGTGCGCCATTTTCCGTGCGCGTCACCACCACCGGCGTATCGCCGACGAACGTGCTCTTGAAGTCGCCCGCTTCCGGAATCTCCGCTTCCAGCGCGACGAAATTCCATGTGGGTCCGCGAAAGATACGCTCCTGTTCGCGCTCGAATACGGCCTGCGAACTGAACACCTTGTACGGCACACGTGAACCGTCATGGTTCGGGAACACGACCTCGTCATTGTCGATTCTGTTGAGTGGATGCAGGGTTGCTTCCATGACCGTCTCCTTGGACTTTCTGATCTGCTAATCGGTACTGCGATCTTTTATCGCCAAATCAATCCGGTCTATCCGAAAGCTGCGCTTCACACGTCATGCTGTCCAGTTTCGGCGTCTTGCTTTGTTGCAAGCCGGGCAATTCGCTATCGCCGTATGCAGCAACAATGCGATTTTTTCCAACCCTATACTGCACGCAAGACAACCCCACAAAGGAGACACATCGTGCAAAACGAAATGGTCTTTTCCATGGACGACATGCCGTGGAGAAATCTGAAAGAGCTACCTGCCGCGCGCGGTTTCAAGTACAAGGCGCTCGTGTGCGACGACCCCGGATACACCGATACATATAGCTGCGAACTCGTGGCACTCGGACCGGAAGATCATTCCGTCGCGCATCGGGAGGAGTGGAATCACACCTTGATCTTTCTCGAAGGACAAGGCGAGCTGACGATCAGGGGCCAGAAATGGACCGTGACAAAAGGCTCGGTTGCAAAGGTGAAGGCTGGTGATGTTCACCTGCTGACGAACACCGGCGACGAACAGATGCTCGTGCTGACCATCTACGATCCGCCGCGTCCCCGCGAAAAAGACTAAACAGTGAACGCGGCCGGCGCAATGCCGGCCCGCAATGGACGAAATGCAGGCTGCGCGATCATGTCAGGGCGTTCAGGCCAGCGTGCACACGATGTCATCGCGCAGACGAAACACGCGCACGGCCTGAGTCAGGCTGACGGCCTGGTCGTCCAGCGACTGCGCGGCAGCAGACGCTTCCTCCACGAGCGCCGCGTTCTGCTGCGTCACTTCATCCATCTGCGTGACGGCACGCGCCACCTCAGCGATGCTACCGTCCTGCTCCTCTGACGCGATCGCGATCTCGCTCATGATGACGCTCACTTCGTCGACAGCGCGAATGATGTCGCGCATCCCGTTACCGGAATCGTCGACGAGCGCCGAGCCGTTCATCACGCGTTGCACGGATGTCGCAATCAGTTCCCTTACCTCTTTCGCGGCGCTGGACGAACGCTGAGCGAGGCCACGCACTTCGCCCGCCACGACAGCGAAGCCACGCCCTCGATCCCCCGCACGGGCAGCTTCGACGGCCGCGTTCAGCGCAAGAATGTTCGTCTGAAACGCAATGCTTTCGATGATCGCAACGATGTCCGCGATCCTGGTCGAACTTTCGCTGATCTGGTTCATGGTCTGCCGGACTTTCGTCACGACCTCTCCGCCCTGTCCGGCGATCTCTTTGGCGCCCGCGGCCAGCGTGCACGCATGGCGCGCGTTCCCGACGTTGCGTTTGACGACACCGGTCAACTCGATCATTCGTGACGCCGTCTGTTCGAGCGCCGCGGCCTGCGCCTCGGTACGTGCCGAAAGATCAAGGTTGCCGGCGGCAATCTGCGTCGCGGCGGCTGCGATCGTCTCGCTGCCGTTTCGAACGGTGTGTACGGTTGCAGCGAGACTTGTCTGCATCGCGGCGACGCCGGCCAGCAATTCGCCCATTTCATCCTGCGAGGTTATCTCCACCCTGTGATGCAGATCTCCCTTCGCCATCGCGTTGAAGTGCTCGAGCGCTTCCTTGAGAGGACGGGCAATCGCACGGCGTAGCGAGAGCCATGTCAGCGCGGCCGCGTCCAGACCGGACAGCAGCCCGGCGACGCTTACCGCCAGGAAGATCGCATACCCGTGCCGGGACGCGTCGTAGCCTCGTCTCGCCGCTTCGAACTGGGAGCGGCGCAGTTGCTCGCTGGTCGTGGACAGCTGGTCGAACGCATGCTGCATCACGATCGTGAATTCGAGCAGATGCGCCTTGTCGTTCGCTTCGACGGCGCGATAGCCGTCATCCAGCGCCTTTTGCAGCGCGAGGCGACGCTTCTGCGTCGCCCCGGCAAGCTGCCGCTGGACGGCGTCTTTCCGGAAGCCTTCATAGGTGCGCCAGGCGGCGTCGCCTCTGGCGCGCATCTCCAGACCGTGTGCGATGAGCGACGCGGCGTCCGGCGTGCCCGTCATCAACGAGGCACGGTCGAAGACAAGCCGCTCGCGCGCAGCCATCGTCTCCGCGATCCCAATCGACACCGCGCCGGGCATCTGGTTCGAAAACGTATCCTGACAGGCACTTTCAGCGCGACGCATGCCGAGGAACGCAACCGCCTGACTCACAATCAGGATCAGGGAAAGAAACGCCATCGCCGTCGCGAGACGGGCGCTAATTGTTAAGGTCGTTAGCTTCGTCAACTTCATTTCGTCAGACCCTTCTCGAAGGATGCGGTCGCCCGCGGCGATACGATCAATGCGCACGACCGGGTTGCGGTGTCATCGCGCCGGCTTGCGCGTCCGGCACCGCCGCACGACTTGCCGCTGACCGGCTGTGATTGATCAGGGAAATGGCGAGCGCGGCCACACATGCTGGAATGGCAATCGCGAAGAAATCCTGGCGCAACGGCAACGCGATGCCGACCAGTGCGCCGATAAACACCGGCGCGGTGATCGCGCCCAGCCGTCCGACGCCAAGCGCAATACCGACACCCGTCGCACGCACCGTCATCGGGTAAAACTGCCCGGCGTACGCAATCGTCACGATCTGGTTGCCGATGGTCGCCGCGCCCGCCACACCTACGACGAAGAGCAGCGCCGCCTCCGGCAGCTGGAACCCGAGCAGCGCAATCGACACCGCTGCGGTCACATACATGCCCACCAGCACGTACTTGATATGAAAGTGGTCCGCGAGCCAGCCGCCACCGATTGCACCGACCAGCGCGCCTATGTTCAGCACGAGCATGAAACTGAGCGCCGAGCCGAGGCTGTACCCGGAGCCCGCCATCAGCTTGACGAGCCACGAACTCAGCGCATAGACCATGAAGAGGCACATGAAGCAGGCGATCCAGAACATCACCGTGCTGAGCGCGCGGCCGTGCGTGAACAGCTGGGAAAACGTCGCGCGATGCTCGCCTGTCGCGCCGTCATCCGTTGCATAGCGATCATCGGCGCGGGGCACGTGCGATGGATCGATTTTGCCGAGGACGTCGCGCAGACGCTCGACGTTTCCCGATTGCAACAGATACGGCATCGAATCCGGCAGCCACTTCAGCACGCACGGAATCAGAAGGATCGGCAGCCCGGCGGCGATGAACACCGAAGGCCAGCCGTGCGATTCGATGATCGCCTTGCCGAGCAGCGCGGCCGCTGCGCCGCCAATCGAATACCCGCTGAACATCAGGGTGACCATAGTGCTGCGAACCCGTCGCGGCGCGTATTCCGTCATCTGCGCAACGACACCAGGCATCACGCCACCCATTCCAAGACCCGCGATAAAGCGGCAGATGCCGAACGTGAGTGCTTCGTGCGTGAATCCGGATGCCGCCGTCAGGACGCTAAAGAACGCAAGGCAAATCGCAATCGTGCGACGCCGGCCGATTTTCCCGGCCAGCGAGCCGAACAGCAGGTTGCCGAACATCATGCCGAACAGCGCCGAGCTGACCATCATGCCCGCGCGCGTCGGCGCGACGTGCATGTCGGCCATGATCGACGGTAGCGCGACGCCCACCACCGCGAGATCGTAGCCGTCGAAGATGATCATTAGCGCACACCAGAACAGGACGGCCCAGTGGAACCGGTTAAGACGTGCGTCGTCGGTGAACTGCTGCAGATCTATCGTACGCATGATGATGGCCGCCGCTAAAGGAGGATTGGTTGTGTGTCATCGTCGCTATAAAAAAACGACGATTGTTGCCGGATCCGGCAACGGAGTTTCGCCATTTCAGATTTTTGTTCTGCCGCGAGGCTGCCACTACACTTGCAGGCACGCGCAACGGATTCCCGACGCGAACGGCGTTCACGCAATAGATGTGCGCCGCAAGGCCACCTGTCGATTGCCTCACGGCGCCCATGCCATGTTCACGTTCGCCCAACTGTCCGCTTCAGCGAGTCGCCCGCCTGTCACGCAGGCAACGACCATCGACCGTTCGTCAGAACTTGTGCCGGATACCGATGCGGGCGCCGATCTGGTGTCCGGTCGTCGAGGGCGAGAAGCCACTGATGCTCGCCACCGCCTGTTGTCCCAGCGAATCGACACCGCTCGCGCGTTGCAGCACCGTGAGCGCATAGACGTCGGTCCGCTTCGACAGGCTGTAGATCGTGCCGAAATCGAGCTGAAGGTATCGGGCGCCGCCATCGATGGAATTGCGCTTCGTGTAATCGAACGCGGCGCCGAGCAGCAGCGCGGGCGTCACGTACGCACGCAGGCTGAGTTCGGCGTTCAGGAAGTTGACGTTGCCCTGATAGCCGCGCGGATTCGGCGCAGCCGTACCACCAAGGCCAGAGAAACGCGTATCCGTGACGACCGCGCCGAGCGTCGTCGTGCCGAAGTTCCACGCCAGTCCAGCGCCGATGAGCTGAAGCGTGCTGGCCGACGCGAAGCCAGCGTAGACCGGATTGCCCTGCGGCGACGTCGCGGAACCGAACGTGCCGATGTTGTCGACCGTGGCGACGCCCTTGTTCGGCGTGTTGCCGTAGAAGGAGACGTTCGGGTCGCGCGCATTCAGGTAACCGATGCCTGCCGAGAACGATCCATTCGAATAGCCGCCGCCGAGCGCCCAGATCTGGTTGGCGGTGGTGTCGCCCGCGACGCCGCCAACGCTGTACAGACCCGATGCGCTGAATCCGCCGTACTTGTTCGTCGCGAACTTGACGGCGTTGTTGACGCGATTCGTATTGGCGAGATTGTCGACGTCGTCGGGATGCGAGCCCATATAGCCCGCGAACGTGCCCGTTGCGGACAACGGCTGAACGAATTCGAGGTACGGGTCGTACTGCCGGCCGAGCGTCAGCGTGCCCACCTGCGCGGCGCTGATGCCGACATACGCCTGACGCCCGAACTCGGCGCCACCCTGCGCGAGCGTACCGGTGTTCGCCATGAAGCCGTTTTCAAGCACGAAGACTGCCTTCATGCCGCTGCCGATATCCTCGCTGCCGCGCAGGCCCCAACGGCTGCCGCTCAGACCCGTCGCGTGTGCGTCGGTCATGGCGAACTGGCTCGCGCCCGCAAGTCGACCGGACTGGCCGCGTACCTGAGCGTCGTTGGTGTACTGGACGCCGATATCGAGCAATCCGTACAGGAGCAACGTGCTCTGCGCGTGCGCGCCGACACATACCAGTGCCAGCGGCACGGCAATGCTGTACCTCTTCATCAAGATCTCCAATTTTTATATAGTATTACTACCTGTTTGAATTTTTCTTTTCCATGGAAGCCCGATGCACGTTGCGGCACCTTGATTGCGGCTTCGTTGTCGCATAGTAGGAATCAACCGTCCCGCACGTCCAACACTGGTTTTAAATATTTTGATACCTTCGAGGCATAGATGGATCTGCGCCAGCTTCGCTATTTCATTGCCGTCGCCGAGGAACAGAATTTCTCGCGTGCGGCCGAGCGCCTGCACATGACGCAGCCGCCTTTGAGTCGGCAAATGCAGTTGCTTGAAGAGGAGATCGGCGTGCCGCTGTTCGTGCGTGGCGCGCGTCCGCTGAAGATGACCGAGGCGGGGCAGATTCTTTACGAGAAGGCGCCACGCGTGCTGAACGAAGCCGACGGTCTCGCACCGCTCACGCGTCAACTGATGCGCACAACGCGGCGGATCGTGATCGGGTTCGTGCCGTCGACGTTATATGGGCCGCTGCCCGAGGTGATCCGCGCGTTTCGCAAGGCGACGCCAGGCGTCGAGCTTTCGGTAATCGAAATGTTTTCGCTGGAGCAGACGGCCGCGCTCAAAGCGGCGCGCATCGACATCGGCTTCGGCCGGATTCGCATGGACGACGACCAGCTCGCGCGCGAAGTGCTCGCCGAAGAAGACCTGATCGCGGCGCTTCCCGCCACGCATTCTCTCGCGTCAGACAAAACGCCGCTTCCACTCGCCGCACTGGCTAAAGAGACGGTCATCGTTTATCCCGGCCAGCCGAGACCGAGCTACGCCGACCAGCAGATTTCAGCATTACGCGATCAGGCGCTCGAACCACATGCAATTCACGAAGTGATGGAGCTTCAGACGGCGCTCGGCCTCGTCGCCGCGGAAATAGGCGTGTGCCTCGTGCCGCGAAGCGTCGCCGGCCTGCGCGCGCGGGGCGTCGTGTACCGGGAACTCGCGAACGTCAACGTGACCTCGCCGATCATCATGAGCCGGCGTCAACAGGATCGGTCGGAGGCGAACGATTTGTTCTGCGCGGTCGCGCGCGAGTTCTTCGCCGCGATGTGAGGCGCTGGATGCGCGCGATGCACCTGCCGGACGTGGCAGGCGGCACTCGCGCGAAGCAGCTTCAGCGTGCGAACGATCAGACGTGCGCAGCCGCCAGCGCGACCGTGACATATTCGCGGAGGAACGCGATCCACGTCTTGATCTTCGCGTCGAGATATTCACGCGACGCGTACACGGCGTAAACCGTCATCTCCTGCGGCCTGCACTCGGGCAGCACGCGCACCAGTTCACCGCTTTCCAGCAGCGGTAGCGCGGAGAGCATCGGCAACGCACCGATTCCCATGCCGCTTGCGAGCGCGCCCGCAAGCGCATCCGGCGAATTCACACGTAGCTTGCCGGGCGGCAGGTCGATTTCCTCGACGCCATCCGGCGTTTCGAACTTCCAGTGGTCGACCGGAAAATACGGCGTGACGAGTTGCAGACACGCATGCTCGCGCAACGCCGCAACCGTAGCGGGCACACCGCGACGCTCGATGTATTTCGGCGACGCGCACAGCACGCCAGGCATCGTGCAGATGTGCGCGGATATCAGCGCCGAATCCTGCAGATGCGTGGTCGTGATCTGAAACGACACGTCATACCCTTCGTCGAGCAGATTGGGAAGACGTTGCGACAGGGTCAGCTCCGCGCGCACCAGCGGATTCGCCTCGAGATATTCCGCGAGCGCGGGGATTACGTAGATATGGCCGAAGCTGAGCGACGCGTGAATGCGCAGCGCGCCCGATGGCGTGTCTTTCGCCTCACCGGCTTCGGCTTCAGAGAGTTCGACCAGGCCGAGAATTTCCTTGCAGCGAACCAGGTAGCGATTGCCCGCATCGGTCAGCGCAACGCGACGCGTCGTGCGATTGAGCAAACGCGTGCGCAGGTGAGCCTCGAGTTCGGAAATGGCGCGGGAGGCCTGCGCGGTCGTCACTTCAAGCTGCTGTGCCGCGATCGTGAAGCTGGCAATCTCCGCCACCCGCACGAAGATCTTCATGTTCCGCAGTATGTCCATCGCGCCCGGTCCTGTGTTGTTGACGCGAAAATATCACATGGGTCGTATTACTCGCCACGCAGCGCACCTTCGTACCCGGTTTCAAAGATTGCTGTCGAACAGCGATTGCTGCGTCGTTTGCGATACGGTTCGGGTCCGCATCGCGCTCGAACGGTGTGACGTTTTCACGGCTGGGGATGTCGGGCCGCTTGCGGCTTCGATCGCGAGCAATGTTTCCTTCGCCTTCAGTCCGCCGGCAAAGCCGGTGAGATCGCCCGATGCGCCGATCACGCGATGGCACGGCGCGATGATCGAAATAGGGTTTCTGCCGTTCGCCGCGCCGACGGCGCGAACCGCCTTCGGGTTGCCGATTTGCGTCGCGATGTCCAGATAGCTGCGGGTCTCGCCGAACGGGATCGTCAACAGCGCGGCCCAGACCTTCTTCTGGAACGTCGTGCCGGCGAAATCCAGTTCGAGATCGAAACAGGTGCGTTCGCCGGCGAAGTACTCCTTGAGCTGGCGCTCCGTTTCATCGAGCACCGGATCGTGCTCGACTTCGACCATTTCGCCGAGCCGCACACGATTGGGCCGCTCGCTTTCCCAGAGAATGGCGACAAGGCCGCGTCCTTTCGAGACGAGTTTGAGCTTGCCGACCAGCGAATTCACGACCTTGTACGCGTATGACATTTGACCGCTCCGTTCAATCGTCGATTGAATTGAGGTTAGCCCTCCGTGATGAAAGCGCAAGCGACACCGTCGTGCAGAGGGTCCACCAGGTGGCGCTCAAAGTGCAGCGGGTAATCGATCATGCATGACCCGCCTGGGTTTCGGTTCGGCGAGCATCTCCTGGATATCCTCACCATCCTGGAAACACTCACCTGACGCCATCGCTTCGCAGCTCCCGAATTGTCTCACCTCTACGGACATCTCCTGGAATTCCTCACCATTGCGGCGATGCGATCCTGCTAGAACTTCACCTTCAGCTGAAACCCCAACGTGAACGGAAGATTGTCCGACGGGATCGGTGGAATCAGAATGACGTTCGCGCCGACGCGCCTGTATTCGAACATCAGGATCGGTGCGACCACCGGTCCGATTGTGTGATCGCGACCGAGACCCCAGTTGCCGTAGTTATAGCCCGAGATGATGCCGCCGATCACGGAGAGTCGCACGAAACCCCAGTGCGTGAAGTCGGGCGACCAGACGCCGCCGCCGTACCATGAAGGACGCGACAGCGAATTGCGAAAGCCACCGGCCGTCAGCGCCCATTCGTTGTTCAGCCAGCATTCGACGCCGAGGCCGGGATTGAACTGCCGGAAATGCTCGTCGGGGTCCGGGTCGATGTGATACGACCCAATCATCACGTCGGCCCAGACGCCGCCCTTGCACCAGTCGGTTGCGTGTGCCGCGGTCGTCATGGTCAGACCTGCCGCTGCGGCCACCACCGCGCATGCCACCCTGTTCTTTTTGCGCCAGAAACGCATGTCCTCTCCGTCGTCGGTCGGATGCCGACGTGATCCATGTTCTTGTCCAGTGTTTGTGTCATCACCGTCGCGCACTGTACCTCAACGCGCAGTGCGCGAACTGGTGGGCATGCTCGGGAAAGCGGGCACGCGACCTGCGACGTGCCGCCCGGAGAGAACAATAACGGAGAACCGATGGCGAATCGGTGAAACGCGCGGCGCGGGCCCGCGCTTACAGGCCCAGATCCGACAGTCCGGGATGGTCGTCCGGACGACGGCCGAGCGGCCAGCGATACAGACGGTCCGCCTCGCGGATCGGCATATCGTTGATGCTTGCGTGACGACGTGCCATCAGGCCGTTCGCATCGAATTTCCAGTTTTCGTTGCCGTAGGAGCGAAACCAGTTGTTCGAATCGTCGTGCCATTCGTAGGCAAAACGCACCGCGATCCGGTTATCGGTGAATGCCCACAATTCCTTGATAAGCCGGTAATCCAGTTCCTTCGCCCATTTGCGACGCAGCAGGCCGACGATCTCCGCGCGACCCGTGACAAACTCCGCGCGATTGCGCCAGACGCTTTGCGGCGTGTAAGCCAGCGCCACGCGCTCGGGATCGCGCGTGTTCCAGCCATCTTCTGCCCCGCGTACTTTCTGGATCGCCGTCTCGCGCGTGAAAGGCGGAAAGGGCGGACGGCTTTCGATCGGTTCGGTCATGACTTCTCCTGACGTTGGGTGGACACCCGTCGGACCGACGGGCGAGAGACCATGGAATCTGCTTCGAGCAACTGTCCGGCTGCGGCGCGTGCATCGAGCGCGGCATCGGCATCGCCACTGACAAGCGCCACGCCGATCGCGCCGTCGATCAGGATCAGCCATTGCCGCGACAGCCGCGCGGCGCGTGCTGTGCGCTGATCGTCCTGCCTGTTCTGCCTGCCCTGCCGGTTCTGCCTGTTCTGTTTGTCCTGCACGACGGCGTCTGGGGCGGTCGATGCCACGTAGTCGTCGCACATCTGGCGCACGAAGCGAAGCAGACGCGCTTTGTGTTCACGCGCGACGATGCGGATCGGATCATCAGCGGCCTCGATTTCGCCGGCTGCATTGAGAAACGCACAGCCATGAAAATCATCCGACGAGAACCACTCCCGCAGCACATCGAACATGCCGATGAGCCGCGCGCGTGGTGTCGTGCCCTGCGCCAGCGTGTTACCGGAGAACCAGTTCATCCAGCGTTCGTCGCGCCGTTCAAGCGCGGCGGCAACCAGCGCGTCCTTCGAGCCGAAATGCGTGTAGAAGCTTTTGCGTGCCGTGCCCGACTGGCGCACGATCGCATCCACACCGGTTGCGTGGATGCCGCCGGCGTAAACCAGCGCCTCGGCGGCGTCGAGCAGCCGCTCGCGTGCACGGGTTGTCGACGGATTGTCAGAAGAAGTCGTGGAAGTCGCCATGAACGAAAGGTAGAACGATCATTCTACCTTGTCAAGCATGGAATCTGAATGATGCCGGGCGCTTGCGTTATGGTGATGCTCTTCGAAACACGGATCGACGACATGCGCACACCCACGCTACGCGCCGCGCTCACGCGCACGTTTCTGCTCACAATGCTCGCGACAGCGGCGGCCTGCACGCCACTTCAGGTGGTAACGCACACGGTCAGCACGACAGAAACGCGCGTGCCAGCCGGGCGCTACACGCTCGATCCGAACCATTGCAGCATCACGTTCGATATCGATCACTTCAGGTATTCGCGCTTTACGATGCGGTTCGATCGCAAAACCGCACAGCTCGACTGGAACCCTGGCGGGCTGGATAAAAGTGCGGTGACGGCGTCGATCGACGCGGCAAGCGTCGACACGAATGTGCCGCTTCTCGACAGGATGGTGAAGAGCGACCAGATGCTCGATGTCGTGCGCTACCCGGAGATACGTTTCGTGAGCACGCACTTTGAGCGAACCGGCGATTCGCGTGGAACGCTAACCGGCGATCTGACGATTCGCGACACCACGCAGCCAGTCACGCTCGACGTGACGTTCAACGGCTTCGCGCCCGATCCGCTCACGAAGCAGGACACGCTCGGCTTTTCGGCGGAAGGCCGTTTCAGCCGTTCGAAGTTTGGGCTTTCGACGTGGTATCCGGCTGTAGGCGACGACGTGCACGTGCGCATCCAGGCAGAATTTGTGAAGCCGCCCGCGGGAAGCTGAGCGCATCGGTTTTTGCTTATGTTCGTTGTTGTGTACGCGCGCGCTGGACGCACGCCCAACGCAACGCGAATCGACGACACTACAACGAATCAGGCCGAGGTCCAGTCGAGAATGACCTTGCCGCTTTCACCCGAGAGCATCGTCGCGAACGCACGCTCGTAATCGTCAACCGGAAAACGATGCGTGAGGATCGGCGAGAGATCCAGCCCGCTTTGCAGCATCGCAACCATCTTGTACCAGGTCTCGAACATCTCGCGGCCATAGATACCCTTGATCTCGAGACCCTTGAAGATGACCTGGGTCCAGTCGATCGCGGTTTGTGCCGGCGGAATGCCGAGAAGTGCAATCTTGCCGCCGTGATTCATCGCATCGAGCATGCTGGTGAATGCGCTCGGCACGCCGGACATCTCGAGCCCGACATCGAAGCCTTCGGTCATGTGGAGGTCTTCCATGACGTCGCGTAACGATTCACGCGAAACGTTGACAGCCCGCGTCGCACCCATTTTTCGCGCGAGGCCGAGCCGATAGTCATTGACGTCGGTAATCACGACGTTGCGCGCGCCGACGTGCTTCGCAATCGCGACCGCCATGATGCCAATCGGCCCGGCGCCCGTGATCAGGACATCTTCGCCGACCAGGTTGAACGAAAGCGCCGTGTGTGTTGCGTTACCGAACGGATCGAAGATCGCGGCGAGGTCGTCGGAAATTTCCGGCGGAATCCTGAACGCGTTGAAAGCGGGAATCACGAGATACTCGGCGAACGCGCCCTCGCGGTTCACGCCGACGCCGACCGTGTTGCGGCACAGATGACGACGCCCGGCGCGGCAATTGCGACAGAAGCCACACGTAATGTGGCCTTCGCCGGAGACGCGGTCGCCAATGGCGAAGCCACGCACTTCCTGACCCATCTCGACGATTTCACCGACATATTCATGTCCGACGTGCATCGGCACGGGGATCGTCTTTTGCGCCCAGTCGTCCCATTTCCAGATGTGAATATCCGTGCCGCAGATCGCGGTGCGTGTGATGCGGATCATCACGTCGTTGTGACCGACTTCGGGCTTTTTCACGCGCGTGAGCGTAAGGCCAGGCGCGCGTTCGAGTTTTGCAAGTGCTTTCATGTGATGGACTCCGTTTCAGATAACGCCAAGCGTTTTACCGACGCGCGCGAACGCATCGACGGCGCGACCGATCTGCTCCGGCGTATGCGCCGCGCTCATCTGCGTGCGGATGCGCGCACGGCCTTTTGGCACCACTGGAAACGAAAAACCGATGACATAGACGCCTTCGCGCAGCAGCGCGTCGGCCATGCGTGAGGCGAGTTGCGCGTCGCCAAGCATCACCGGGATGATCGGATGCTCACCCGGCACGAGCGTGAAACCGAGTGCGCTCATGGCGCTGCGAAAATGCGCGCCGTTGGCGCGAACGCGCTCGCGCAGCTTCGCGCCTTCCTCGCTGGCAAGCAGGTCGAGCACCTTCAGGGAGGCCGCGGCGATGCTGGGCGTGAGCGTGTTCGAAAAGAGGTATGGACGCGAGCGCTGCCGCAACAACTCGACGACTTCCCTGCGTGCGGCGACATAGCCGCCCGATGCGCCACCGAGTGCCTTGCCAAGCGTGCCCGTGATGATGTCGACGCGCGAGAGCACGCCACAATGCTCGGGCGTACCGCGCCCGTTCTCGCCGATAAATCCCACTGCGTGCGAATCGTCGACCATGACGAGCGCACCGTACCGGTCCGCCAGATCGCAGATGCCGGCGAGATCGGCGATGATGCCATCCATCGAAAACACGCCGTCAGTGGCAATCAGCTTGAATCGCGCGCCAGCGGCATCGGCCTCCTGCAACTTAGCTTCGAGATCGGCGAGATCATTGTTCCGGTAACGGAAACGCTTTGCCTTCGACAGACGCACGCCATCGATAATGCTGGCGTGATTCAGTTCATCGCTGATGATCGCGTCGGATTCGTCGAGGAGCGTCTCGAACAGGCCACCGTTCGCATCGAAACAGCTGGAGTAGAGAATGCAGTCGTCCGTCTGCAGAAACGCGGCGATCTCACGCTCCAGTTCCTTGTGCACCGTCTGCGTGCCGCAGATGAAACGGACCGATGCCATGCCAAACCCGTCCCGGTCGAGTCCGTCTTTTGCGGCGGCCACGAGCCGCGGATCGTTCGCGAGGCCCAGATAATTGTTGGCGCAGAAGTTCAGCACATCGGCGCCGCCCTCAAGACGAACGTCAGCCGACTGCGGACTGGCGATCACGCGCTCGGTCTTGTAAAAGCCGTCGTTACGAATCTGCTCAACCGTGCTGCGCAGATGGGCGAGAAAGGGTTCACGCATGAATCAGGCTCCTGAATGGCCCGGCGGATCACGCCGTGGCATTAGCTCGCGGACCGCCAGCCTGTTATAGTCGGCTGTCAGCTTTACCGGATTAATTCTATATTTCGAACCTAAGTTCGGTATATCGAACAACTTTAAACGATAGGTCACCCGATGGCAAGTTCCGGAACGCGCCGCACATCGACAGCGTCCCCTCTCACGCCCACGGCCCAGGCTGCGACGGTCGCCGCTCCTCCACGCGTGGGCGAGCAGATCCAGCGCCTGCGTGGCGAAAGGCGGATGACGCTCGACGATCTCTCCCGCGCAGCCGGCGTATCGAAATCGATGCTGTCGGAAATCGAGCGCGACAAGGCTAATCCCACGATCGCGGTGGCGTGGCGTCTCACGAACGCGCTTGGTGTCAGCCTCGATTCGCTGTTCGCCCAGCAGAAGCCGCCGGAAGCCATCGCCGTATCCGGACCACACGAAATTCCGACGCTGAGCGGCCACGACAGTCGCTATCAATTGCGGGTATGGGGGCCGATCGAGCTCGCGGGCAAGTTCGAGTGGTACGAACTGACACTGCAGCCGGGCGGCGCGCTCGTCTCGAACGCACACGAGCCCGGCACGCGCGAACATTTGACGGTGCTGAACGGCACGATCGAAATCGACGCCGCGGGCACGAGCCGCAAGCTGAAGGCAGCCGACACGGCGCGCTACATCGCCGACGAACCGCACGCGATCCGCAATGCAGGAAAAGGCGAGGCAAAGGCCTTGCTGGTGGTGATTCACGGGTGAACCTCCGCGCTCATGCAACGCCTTCACGATAGCGCAACGGCAGCAATCTGACGCCTCGGCCGGATGGCCGAGGTTGCACCAACTACTGTATGTTTGTACAGTATAGGCAGATTGACCGGAGCCCAGAATGAACCACCCGAACGAGCATGACCTTGCCGCGCTGCGCTTCCAGGCGGCCGCGCGCGATCTCGAACACATCGTGCGTCACATCGCAGAGCGATATATCGCGCAGCAGGTACCGCTGACGTGGCGGCTGCTGCATGCAATCGAAGCGGAGGCGCTGGCCGATCTGGGCTTCGCGAGCCGCCACGACGCATTTTTGCTCGTGCTGTTCCAGCGGCCGGATAACCTGCCATACCCGGAAACCGACGATACGGTGGATTTCGGCGCATCGAACGCGTTGCCAGCGGTATTCGCCTTTGCGGTCAATGCTTATGAGAAGGCGCACGTCGCCTCGATGCAGTCTGCTGGAAAGCGGGCGGCGGCAATGCGCCCCCGCGCCTGGGGCGGCTAGGCGAAGGGTCTCGTCCGTTATGGTTGCATTGGAGGTCAGCAGGCGCGGTGCGCATCGGGGGGCGACGCATCGCGGAAAGCGTGCCTCAGAAGCGATGTCTTTTTATCCGTATTTGTGCGCTGAAGGCGCCCGAAGATCTGTGAGCCTGGGACCGATAGCGTGTTGACCTTGCGCTTCGCGTCTGGAAAACGCCATATGAATGCCCTACACTTCACGCAACTAACGGATATTCAATCATGGTCGCTTCGCCTCCTTCATCGCAACCACGACGGCAACCGGCCAGTACCGATCTGTTCGACCAGCAACGCGAAGACTGGCGACGCGATCCTCGCATCGCGTTCGACGCCTGGCTCGCGGGTCAGCAGTTCCGCCGCTCTTCGGCCGATGTGTATCGTGCGCAATGGGGACTGTTTCTCGACTGGTTGAAGGTTCGTCGCAAAAGTCTTTCAACCGTCGACATGCATACCATCGCCGATTTCGTCGCTGGTCTCGATATCCGCAAACCGCAACGTGCCCGATATTTAAGGCTGATTGAGCGTGTGCTCGATCACGTCCGCGAAATCGAGCTGGCATCGACCAACCCCGCGCGCTTTATTGCCCAGGATGGAGACGCCGCATGGCGCAACGCCCGCGACAATGAACCAACCGGATTTCTCGCTTCGGTCGAACGATCGCTTCTGGTTGCACATCTGTTCTCGCCGCTCGCCGATCTCTCCGCTGCGGCCCGATGGCGTGAGCGTCGCGATCGCGCCTTGATCGCGGTTTTTCTCGGTGGCGGACTCAAGACCGGCGAAGCGCGAACGCTAACCATTAGTTGCGTGAATCCAGGCTCGCCCTGGGTTCTGGTCGAAGCCGCCAATCCTGCCTTCACGCGACGCGCCCGGCTCTCGCCGTTCGCCGTGGCCGTCATGGATGCATGGCTTGCCGAGCGGCGTCTTTCCGAACTGGCCGGCAATCTTGTGTTTCCGGCTTCGCCTTCGGGACGGCCGATGCACAAGGCGACGATGTTGCGATCGGTCGATGCGCTGATCGATGCCGCGGGCATTTCGGACGCACGTACAACACGCGCCAGTCCGCATACGTTGCGCAATACCTACGCGGCAGATCTGTTCGAAGCCGGTGTTGAGCCGGAACTCGTGGGTCAGTGGCTTGGATTCATGCAGCCCGTCTCTTCGAACCGGCTGCACCGCGCGTGGCAAAACTGGATGAACCTGCAGGACGCACCGGCGAGCGACATTCCAGATCCAGCCTCATCAACGCGTTCTATCTAGCGATCATGCCCGCCAGCCGGGCGGGCGCCGATTCCTGATCCCGAAAGGGCTCACCCACAGGCTCCCGAAATGGCTCACCTTTATCGCACGTCGATCGCGGCTCGACTGGCCGGGTGTTTGTGTTTTGTTGCCCGATTCGTTTTCTAGTTTGCCGTCGAAGCGGAAACGGTCCTGGCGGACAGAAACCGCGCCACCGCCTGAAGTCTGGAGTCGCCCATGCCCGACGAATGCTCGCATTCCGGACACTGCAGTTCGAAGCGGTGATCCACCTGCGACAACTCCGGTTCGCCATCCCCGCATTTCGGGCAGTGAAGCGGAAGGGCGACCTGAGCGTCGGCGAGGGTTCCGATCGCGCTTAGCTCGTCAGGCGTCAGGCGCCCGGCGCCAGCCAGCGCGCACAGCAAACCGGCAATGGCAGGATCGATACCTTCGTGCGAACGCAAGGCAGTCACTTCCTTGCTCAGTGCATCGATCTCATCTGACTGCTCGCGAACCTGTGCGTCCAGCCGGTCGCCGCGGGCCTTCGACGAAGCGATCTGCTGAATGAAATCGAATTCCTTGCGGCTCGCGTCACGTACGCCGGACTGGTACGTCGCCGCCATGCTGCGCAGCGAGTCGAGCTCGACCAGCATCGGTTTTACCCGACGTTCGGCTTCGGCGACGGCGTCCTTGATCTGCTGTGCATAATGTTCGGTGCTTTGCCGCATATCCGCGTGCAGGGCATCCATCCGGTCGCGTAATCCAGCGTTGGTGGTCTGCTCGGTATCGAGGCGCTTGCGAAGCGCTTCGGTTTCCGCTTCGAGACGTCGGACCATTGCCTGCAGACTTTCCTGATGCGCCGATCCGTGGGAATTCACGGCAGCGAGTTCCGTTTCCAGTTCGCGGATCCGGTTCCATGCGGCATCAGCGCGTATTTCCGCACGCTCGATCGCTTCCTCCGACGCGTCAAAGCGAATTTCCGCCTCGCGCGCTTTTTGCTCGGCGACTTCGACCTGGTGTTGCATCGTCGCTCGGTCTTCGTCGAGCGTTGAGCGCGCGTGTGTCATTGCCGCCTGGAACAGCTCACCCAACAGTTCGCCAGCGCGGTCTTCAAGCGCTTTCGGTATTACGCCCGCACCGACGCGCACCTTCGATGCACTTCGAATACGTTCCCAGAAACTGTCGATGTCTTTTGGAATGTCACTCGCGCTGCCCGTCTGGGTTAGCTCACGCACGGTCGCCATTGAAGGGCGGATACCCAGGTCGAAAAAGAGTCGCTTGCAGGCATGAAGCGACAGTTCCTGACGGCGCGCCCCGTTTGCCCGCATCTGTTCAAGTTCCTGGCGAATGGCCTGGCGTTCTTCATCTGAATTCATTCATGCCTCAATGGAACGACGATCCAGCTAATCATAACAATTTACGTAGTAAACGATACAAATTTCAGTTCCTGACTTGCTTGACAGGTAAACAGTGCGTCAAGGGTCGCCTTTACCGCGTGTATAGCTCAACATCGAAGATTTACCGTGAAACAAATCGAAGAATAGTCAATAAGCATCTGTAAATAAAGAAGATTCTGCCTTTGCCAAAAAATCGGGGCTGTTTCACGAAGCGGGATGACGCGGGGCGGTTTTGATGTCCGGTGTTGTTCCTGACGGCACCGCGGATCTTCGTTGAGAGTAATAGAAGTAAACACCCTTGAACCTAGGTTAAAAACGTTAACGCCATGGCAAAGCTATACCAGGTAAGGGTTTGCGGGCGGTGAGGTGAGGCTTTGCGGGACAGTTGGTGAGCGATCCCGGGAGGTGACGGTGATGGGGTTCAGGGATACGGGTGAGAGGGTTCAGGACAGTGAGTGAGTGGCTTCGGGAGCTGTGCGTCAGGCAGGCCATTTCTATAGGTGAGTTTCTTCGGGAGCAGACCGGCCGGAACGCCCATAACGACCTGAAAACAGGATGCCGGGAGCCCAGAAGCAGTGGTGAGTGCTTGCGGGACGCGCATCGCCTCTTCGTTTTGCCTGATTTTCGAGTCGAAAAAGGCTGGTGGTGAGACATAACGGGACAGAACGGCATGCGAAGGTGAGGGTTTTCAGGGATTGGCCGCCGAAACGCGCCGGTTTTGGGCGGCCCACGGCCTTGCGGTGAGTCTTTACGGGAGGTGTAGTGACGGTCAGCGCTGGATCGACGCGGGATTTCAGGTATCAATGACGGTCGGAACGGGTAAAGGTGAGGAGATTCGGGAGATATGTCAGAAAAAATGCTGAACCCGATGGTCTTATGGGCCGGGTGACAATGGTGAGGCTTTTCAGGAACCAGATTGGGGGGGGCATTCTGGTCTGGTGATGCTTTTCGGGAGCAAGTTTGCAGTCACTTACCGGAAACACTGCGCTGACGTTGGTCAGTGAGTGTCTCTTTCAGGTTGCTCACGATGCAAAGGTGAGGAAATGCAGGAGATGGATGATTTTCTTCTGCCCTGCGTACCCGAAGCTTGGGTCTGGCCTTCCGGTGAGTATTTCCGGGAGCGTGATCGAGTGAAGATACCGGTTGACGAATCGAAGGTAAGTGCCGGTAACGATTGGGTATTTTTCCATGGCCGCTGAAAGGTGAGGTTTTTCAGGACCTCTCGTTGTTAACCTCGTCCGGTGTCGATCTTGCGCCTTTGGTGAGCTTTTTCGGGAGGGAAAACGGTCATCTGGACAGCCTGCTGGCCGGGAATCCCGTGCAAACGGGGCCTCGCGCACGTCAAAGGTGAGGCTTTTCGGGACCTTTCCTGCCGCCATCGATCGATTCAGCCGGATTCGAGACACTCTGAAGAGTATGGAATGCAAAAACCTCCGGCGATCCTGGCGACCGAGGATGAAAATGGCCGAACGTGGGACGGTCCAGCTGACTTTTGTGATGCGAAACGCGAAAACCTGACGTTCACGACCAGTTTTCGCGCCTGCGTCGTAAAATTCCGACGATATTGACCGGTGAGCCGATACGGGAGCTGAAATTGCGGCGAGTGGAAGGCCAAAAACGGAGTGAATTTCGGGATCCGGCGACGGACAACGCTTGCTGCCCTGGGTGCATTCGGGCTGCGGTGAGGACTTACGGGAACGTTTCGAGGTGAGGTGCGGTTCGTAAACACACTTCACCGGCAATGGTGAGATGCGCGCTATAGACGTGCTTCACCGCAGCCGGTATGCTTTCGCCAAATCCCTCCTCGACCCGACGCATGGCCACGAAGCGCGCGAAGAAGACTGATGTGGTGAGCCCGAGCTCCGCGGAATTGCGCAAGGCCGTTGAGGCCATTGCCATTCAGCCCAAGAGCGGCAAGATCACCCTGCTTACCCGGAAGCTGTTCAATGTGCTGCTAGCCGTGGCTCAGCAGGCAGACGAATCTGGCGATACCTATCGCGCATTATTGTCCGACATCGTCGCGAATTCCGCGTTTGATTCGAACGATACGGCACTGGTCAAAGAGCATCTGCGACGGATGGTGTCGGTGCAGGTGGAATGGAGCACAGGTACCTCGAGCCAGAAGCCGGGCCGCAAGTGGGGTATTTCCACGCTGATTGCGGACGCCGAAATTCTCGAGGATCCGGCCACGCGGCGCGTGTGGGTCGAATTCTCGTTTGCGCCGAAAATCAAGAAGAAGCTGCTCGATCCAGTGCAGTACGCGCGGCTGAGCCTGCAGTTCCAGAGCCAGTTGCGCAGCAGCGCAGGTCTCGCGCTCTATGAAATCTGCGTGCGTTATCTGACGAACCCGAGCCATCTCACGATGCGCGAGGCGTGGGAATGGTGGCGCCCGATTCTGTCGGGCACGCCGGATACGGAAGCCGGTGACGAAGCGAAGCGCGAATACAAATACTTCAAGCGCGATTATCTGCGCCCCGCGATTGCCGAAGTGAATGCCGTGACCAACATCTTCGTCGAGCTGATCGAGCATCGGGAAGGTCGACGCGTCGGGGAGATCCAGTTTCGTGTCACGGAACGCAAGCAACCGATGCTCGCGCTTGACGAACATCCGAATGTCTTCGACAGCACGCTCGTCGACCGGATGGTGAAGATCGGCATTCCGCTAAAAGAGGCGCAGACGCTTTACGCCGATAGCGAGGAGAACCGGATTCGTGCGGCCCTGCAGATGACCGAGCAGCGCATGCGCAGCACGACGTTGCCGCCCGTACGCAGCGCCCCGGCGCTCTTCAAGGACGCGTTGAAGAAGGGCTACGCTCCGCCAGTCGAAGTGCTGCCTTCGGTGGATGGCGTGAAGGGCATCACCGCGGCCGTGCCGGCGGATGACCTGAAGGCGCGCCTGCTGGGCGAATACTCCGCCTACCGTCGCAAGGAAGCGCGCGCACTGTATGACGAGCAGGGTGAGTCGGAGCGGGATGTGGCGCGGCAGTCTTTCGAGGAAGACGAACTGCCGTCGCTGGGCGCGCATATGCGTGATGACTGGCGTCGTCGCGGCCTGGATTCGAAGCTGGCCGAGACCGCATTCTTTGACTGGCTGGCCCGCAAGACATGGGGCGATCCCACCGATGGTGATCTGCTCGCCTTCACGCTGAGCCAGTCCCGCGCTGCCTGATCCGGCGGTTTGCCAATGAGGGCTGCCCGCTGTAATGGCAGGCAGCCTCGGTCGGATCGAGGTTTACTTCGGCAGCAACATCTGTTCGATCTGCTTCAGGATGTCGTCGCGCTTTTCACGCGTCAGCCCGCGCAACCTGAGCTCCAGACGGTCATCACCGTATGATTTCAGGTCTCCGACCGTCATTCCGTCGAGTTTGATATCGAGTCGCTGGGCGTAGCGCTGGCGTCCTGTCGGCTTCGCGCTTTCCTGCGCCGTGGCCCGGCCTTTAACGATGTCCGCGACTTGCCGCGTGCTCAGATCATCTGAAAGAATCTTGTTGATCAGGCGCAGCGTGGCGTCAGCGCCGCGCGCACTGTGGTACCGGCCAACCTGATAGGCCATGTTCGAACCAAAGCGGTCTGGCCGGGCGACCATCTCATGCATGACTGCTTCGGGCAACTTCGCGATTGACAGCGCGACGGCCACAGTGGATTCATCGAGACCGAGATGTTCGGCGAGTTCTTTCTGGCTTTGAAAATGTTTGTCATCTAGAAAACGCTTCCAGACGACGGCGTTATCAAAGACAGTCTGCGAATCACGCTGAACGTTGAGGTCGTAGCCGAGTTTGTAGCTCTGGATACCGATCGGCAGATCGATGACGATCGCCTTGACGAAATCCTTGTTCGCCTCTTTCAACGCCCGAACGCGGCGGCCGCCATCGCTGACGAAATAACTGCCAGGATTGTCATAGTCAGGGATGACATGGATCGCCTGTTGTTGCCCCTGCTTTGCCAGATTGACTGCGAGTTCGGCAATCGATGATTTCAAATAGAAATGACGTGGATTGAACGGACTCGGCTTGATCGTTTTCAGTGCAAGCTCAATGACCTGGCCAGAACGGTATCCATGTTCGATGCGCCAGGCGTGGTACTCAGCCGATTCGCTCCCAGCTTGTGACAGTGCTGGTTCTTCCATCATCGGCACAACCGCGACGTCGGACTGGCTGGAGCGTCCCGGCACGTCGGCTGACTTCGCATCGCTACGCTGAACAAGGCCATCGATAGCGTTGAGTCGGTCGAGCGCGGTGCGTTTTTCACTGCTGGTCGTATCAGGGCGCGCCTGGAAGCCTTTAGCGAATTGAGAGGGTTTCATTCAGGGTCCTTTATGCGCATAAATTCAGGGGAGCAAGGCGGCGATCTCGTTCGCGCACGCCCGTATTTCAAGGCTGGCGAGTTTGGCGCCGCGGTCATTCATCTGCAGGACGGTCTGCCCCAGTGCCATTGCCTGTTTATAGGCTTCTCGGGTCGGAATCTGGGTTTTGAGCAGCGGAAATCCGAGTTCTTCGAGGGCCCGTTTCAGTTCGCGGGTCAGCATGCGCTTCTCTTCAGTCTTGTTGAGCAGGAAGACTGCGCGAAGGTCCTCATTCATGGCCTGAGCCTGCTGAATGAGTTTGACGAGACCGACGCTTGACCAATAGTCGGCGGGCGATGATGAGGTAGGAATGACGGCGACCGTCGCTGCGAGCAGAACGACGCCAGAGACTTTTTCGGTAATGGACGGCGGACAGTCGACAACAATGATGTCGTAGTCGCCGACGAATTTCTTGATCTCGCGATGGATCTGGCCGCCAGCTTCAGAGAGATTGACGACGGGAAACGGAATTCCCGATTCTCCTTCAGACGATGCGCTTGCCCAGTGAACGAGGGTGTTCTGGCCATCGGCGTCTACAACGAGGACGCGCTTACCTTTTTCATGGAAGGCAGCGCCGAGATGCATGGCGATAGTGCTCTTCCCGACTCCGCCTTTTTGTTGCGTGACCGCGATGATTTCAGCTGCCAATTCTTCACCTCATTTTTAGACGCTGATGGATTTTACCGTGATGAATTTCGATTTCAATGATTTTCGTAGTTCAGACGCGACGAATTAGCTATTCGGCCAAGGTTTATGCGCATAAACGGGCTCCTGCGGGCTGATGGGTCACGGCAACCACGACTTTCGACATTTCGTTGGCCGGAGGCTGGGTTTTTGGCCGAGACGTACTGCGGTTATTTATTTTGTGGCGATGCGGTTCGCCATTTTGAGGAGACGTTGCGGATGTACCAACGTCTCTCTCACAAACGCGTACCCACCCTGATCTGCACACGGCATCCCCGCAGGTCTCAACAATCAGACTGGCGTTTATGCGCATAAACCAGAGGTCAATGAATCGTTATCGTGGAATGGGATCAAGACGGACAGATTTGTCCGCTGCCGGTAATACAGTCGTCAAGCTGCGAAACCAGAGAGCGGGCCGCGTGATTGCGAGTGCATCGAGTGCCTTGGCCGCGAGGCATGCATCGATGGTGAACCGCTAAAAAGGCGGCTTAATGTGACGGTTGGGAATGCGTCAATCCCCGGTCTTCTGGCTGGCACGATTGGCACCGGAACTGCTCGCTGTGGGAGACGTACCTCACGTTCAGCGAAAGGGCTTCGATTCGGGCCGTAACCCGTATTCACCCGTCGTCTTTGATGTGGCAACCAGCGCTTCGACAACAGGACGATATAAACCGCGAACGACCCACGGCCGTCGATCGGCCAGCAAATCGACACTCGACGCCCACCCACGTCTAAAGCACGGCGGCGTAAGCAAGCCGCGCAGAATTCACATCGAACGTCGATCCATCCGGTCGTCATCCCAGGAACCGTGGCCGCCTAAATCGGGCGGAATCGGTACACTTCCGGTTGCTCAACGACCCGCAGGCACTTCAAACCATGATCACGATCTATCACAACACTCGCTGCTCGAAATCGAGAGGCGCTTGCGATCTCGTCGCAAACGCCTTCAATCCGAAAAATGAACCAGTGGAAATCATCGAATATCTGAAGACCCCGCCTTCGGTTGCCCAACTGAAAGAGCTCAACCGCATGTTGGGTTGTTCCGTACGCGAGATGATGCGCGATACGGAAAAGGAATACACGGCGTTAGGTCTCGCTGCTCCCGAGTTGACGGATGATCAGTTATACGAAGCAATTGTGGCGAACCCGATCCTGCTACAACGCCCGATTGTCGTGCGAAATGGACGGGCGGTCATTGGCCGCCCGCCCGAGAACATCTCCGCGCTGTTTACCAGCGCGGATTGATCAGCAACGGTTGCGATAAAACATCGACTCAAACAAAAGAATAAGCGTGATGGCGCGCTTATCCTTTCGCGCCGAGCACGGCATCCTGAGTCACGATCTTTGCCGGAATGATATGCAGTTCAGCGAACGTGTCTGCAATTCGCTGTTGTGAGGCAAGCACGGCGGCGTCGACGGGCTTGTAGATGTGTTCGTAGTGTCGGAGTCCCGCTTCGATCACCTTTGCGTCGAGGCCCTGAATGGGAGCGAGCTGCGCCGCCGCTTCTGAATAATGGCCACGGACCCAGGCGCCTTCCTTGTTGACTTCGTCGATCACGACGGCGAGCACATCGCTGTTGTCCCGAGCGAACGGCCGCGCGCTCAGGAAGAATTGATGGTGATCCACGATCCCGCTCGCGTCCGCAAGCAGTCGTGCATCTGGTTGCTGTTTTGCGGCTTCGAGAAAGGGATCCCAGATCGCCCACGCATCGATCGCGCCGCGCTCGAATGCAGCGCGCGCATCGGCCGGCGGCAGGAACACCGGCTGTACGTCCGCATACGGGACGCCCGCTTTCTGCAGCGCTGCGACCAGAAACCAGTGCACGTCCGAACCTTTGTTCAACGCAATTTTCTTGCCCTTCAGATCAGCAAGTGTGTGGATTGGCGCCTCCCGATGGACAAGGATGCCTTCGGCGTGCGGTGTCGGCACCTCGTAGGCGGTGTAGACAAAGTTCGCGCCCGCGGCCTGCGCAATAACAGGTGGCGCCTCGCCGACGTAGCCAAAATCGATCGCGCCGACGTTCAGGCCTTCCAGTAGCTGCGGGCCCGCCGGAAACTCGGTCCACTTCACCGATACGTCGAGCGGTGCAAGGCGTTTCTCAAGCGTTTGCTTCGACTTGAGCAGCACGAGCGTGCTCGCAGCCTTCTGGTAGCCAATGCGCAGTTCCCGCGCGGACGTGCCCGCGAAAACGGGCAGGGCAGACGCGGCCAGCGCGACGCCGGCGCCGACAATGAATGCACGACGTGTCGGTATAAAAGTTCGTGGCATAAGAGGATTTCTGACGTTATGACGGCCGCAACAGGGACCGGTTGCGGCCAACGATAAGACGCCCCGCGCCAATTGCGAACTGATGGATTCGCATAAGCAAATCACGCGGCCCCTCTATGCCAACGATTGAAACAGACAACCGCGACACTCCGGTATCGTCCGGATGGCCAGGGTGTCGCGTTCTTCAGCGCCCGCTACAATCCGTCTGTGCCTCTCACGTAATGTCTTCAACCGACACAGGAAACGCCTTGCATCCATTGACCACTCTTGCGCCATGGGCAGCCCACGACACCCAGCTCATTCTTTCCTGTGTGTTGGGCCTCGCGATCATCATTGTCTTTATCAGCGCGCTCAAGCTCGCACCGTTTCTGTCCATTCTGGTCGGCACGTTCGCGGCGGGATTCACGGCGGGTTTGCCGCTCGAAGCAGTTGCAAGTGCGTTTAGCAAGGGCGCCGGCGCGTTGCTGGGGGACGTCGGTATCATCATTGCACTGGGCGCGATGCTCGGCGCGCTAATGGCCGATTCGGGCGCGGCCGACCGGCTCGTTTCCACGATTCTCAAGCACTCCACGCCGCGCCTGTTGCCATGGATGATGGCGCTCGTCGCCATCATTATCGGGTTACCGCTTTTCTTCGAAGTCGGGCTCGTCATGATGGTGCCGATCATCTTCGTGATGGCGCGCCGCTCGCAGCAACCCATCTTGCGCATCGCGATTCCCGCGCTGGCGGGCATGACAACCTTGCATGCGTTGCTGCCGCCGCACCCGGGGCCGCTGATCGCCGTGAGCGCACTCCACGCCGATCTCGGCATCACGCTGGGGCTGGGACTGATTGTCGCGATTCCCGCTGTGATTCTCGCCGGGCCGCTGTACGGCATGTGGCTGTCGAAGCGCATGCACGTCGTCGAGCCTGAGGAGATGGGCAAGCTGTTCACGGCCGAATCCAGCCAGCTGGAGCCGCCCGGCTTTGCGATTTCGCTGATCACGATCCTGCTGCCGGTCATACTGATGCTGGGCCGCACGGTCGCAAAACTGGGTCTGTCGCCGGAGACGTTTCTCTTCGATGCGCTCAACTTTCTCGGCGAGCCGCTCGTGGCGCTGGGCCTTACCGTGCTTTTCGCGATCGTCGCACTGGGCTGGTCACGCGGCATGCCCCGTGAGCGCGTCGGCGGCATTCTCCGCAAGAGCCTGCCGCCGATTGCCGCGCTGCTTCTGACCATCGGCGCGGGCGGCGGTCTCAAGCAGACGCTCGTCGTCGCCGGCATCAGCACGACCATTGGCAAGATCGCGGTCGGCGCGCATCTTCCGCTCATCCTGCTCGCCTGGTTGATCGCCGTCGCGTTGCGTCAGGCAACCGGTTCTGCCACCGTCGCCACGACCACGACGGCCGGCATCGTTGCACCTGTCGTCACTGGCCTGAGCGCGACGCACAATTCGTTGATGGCGCTTGCGATCGGCGCGGGCTCAGTCTTCTTCTGCCACGTGAACGACGCGGGTTTCTGGATGGTGCGCGAGTACTTCGGGCTGCAACTCAAGCAGACGGTCTTCGTCTGGTCGATTCTGCAAACGATTGTTTCGGTGGTCGGACTGGCCCTGACGCTTGTTCTATGGGGCGTGCTGACCTGAGGTGAGGTTCCGGCGCCGAAGCATGGCGCCCCTGCACGATGGAAGCGAAACGCGCGGCGAACCAGCAACGTTACGCGATTTGCGATGCGCCACGCGCGTGCCATCCGCAGGCTGGCAGGAATTGCCTGCTGGGTGGCAACCGTGCGTGGCGCCGCGTCGCTAGACTGGTTGCATCAGCGTCAGGTGCGCCGCATGAAGATGTGGCGCACCAGCGAACGAACCCGGCGATCTGCAGAAGCGCGTCACGCCCTTTCCATTCCGCTCAGGAGTCTTTTTATGCTGGAGTTGCGACCATCCTGCGAATGCTGCGGCAAATCCCTGCCGCCCAGCGCAACCGACGCAATGATATGTACGTACGAATGTACGTTCTGTGAAGTTTGCGCGTTGAGCGTGCTACGCAATGTCTGTCCGAATTGTGGCGGCAATTTTCAGTTGCGGCCGAATCGCCCGAAGGCGATGCTGGCGAAACATCCGGCACGCACAGAGCGGCACGAAGCGAAGCTCGACGAAGCGTCGCATGCGGAGTATTTCGAGCGCTATCGCACAACACCACCGTCCAGGCGTTGAGCGATCCGGCTTGCCCGGGGTCGCGCAGCGCAAACCCGCGGCGAACCGTCGTCCATCAACCTGAGTTCGCCAGAGCCGAACCCGAAATGCGCCCAACGAGCACCAGAAAACTTATTGCTCGTCCCCAGCCTCAGGGTTGCTGGCGGTGCCGTTGATTTCCTGCGACGCCGCGCGCAGCAGGCTGATATGTCGCCGGTAGTTGCGGCAACCGCTGCATGTCGGCAAATGCACGCCGATGGCGACCCACTCGCCCGCTGTCAGCGGGCGGTCGAGCGCGTCGGATAACAGTCGCGTGATGTGCTTACACTTGCCCATTGATATCCTCGCTGGAAAAGCCTTTCTCGCTGAGGCAGGTGCGCAGTCGCAGCCGCGCACGGTAGATGAGCACGCTGCAGTGATTTGCCGTCATCTGAAGCTCGGTGCAGATGTCGGCCGTCTCCAGTTCGAGGAACTCACGCATCATGAACACGCGTCCGATGTTTTCCGGCAGACGGTCGAGACAGATCTCGAACAGTTCCCAGAACTGCTGCCGACGTAACGCTGTTTCGGGCGTCGGCCACGGTCGCGGTTTGGCCTGTGCCGACCAGTGCCCGTTCTCCTTGAACAGCTCCCGGTCGAGCGCGGATTCGTCGTCGAGTTCGGATTCGAGCGCCGACAGGTTCACGGTGCGGTGTCGCGCGCGCAACGTATCGACGAGCTTGTGACGCAGGATGCCGAATACCCAGGTCTTGTGCCCGGACTGTCCCTCGAAACGATCGGCCTGCGTCCAGGCTGCGGTGAGCGCCTCCTGAACGGCATCTTCCGCTGCGGCGGCATCGCGGAGCTGCAGGCGTGCAAACCGGAGCAGGTCGCGGCGCAGTTGCGCCAGGTAGGCCGGATCGTCGAAAGCGGGACGCATCGGGCCGGTCATACGCGCCACTCCAGACGGACGGTGCTTTCCGCGCGAATCCGCCCGGTAGCCCATGCGCACGAGGCATCGGACCGCGCCGGAGCAGCGCCCGGGATGCGCGACGGTGGTCGCTGTCCAGTGATCGTCGGTGTGAATGCATGACTGCTGCTGTCGCGGTCGGCGAAATCAATCGGGTTCATGTGTGCGTGTGCGATGACGGATGGGTGCCGACGTGGGCTCGACTGCGGGGCAAGCTCAGGAAGCGGCCCGACAGCATAACCGCACGAAGCGAACTCCAGCTCCGGACGCACAGCATGCCTTCTGCAACCGGAGCGGTCGCGGGCTGGTTCGCCCGTCATTCTCCCGCACCTTGCCGTGTCGCGAGACAAAATTCGGCGTGTCGCGGGCAGCGGTCCGGTTTTCAGTCATCTCACCTTGGTCGCGCGAATGGCGGCTTTATGACAGTTGGCTTGCAAATGATTTCCCGATCCGCGTCGCGATCTTCAACCTCGCGCTCAAACCGGACCACCGCCGCGAGCGCTGTTACAGGTCCTGATGCCGGACGCGCGTCACACCTTGCCGCCACCGTCGATTCCGCATCCCTGCCGCCACACCGCCTTGCCGCGCTCCGAGAGTTCGCCGCTGCTGTGCCCCGCATCGCCCTCGGTGCCCTTGACCGCCATGTCGCCGCCGGCCTGTTCCTGCGCTTTCTGCTCCTTGTGCTTGCGTGCTGCAACGGCTTCATCGTGTGACTTGCCTGCGTAGTTCAATGTCATGTCTCTCTCCTCTTGAAAAAACCACGGACCACAGAGATTCGATGCCGTCGCGCCTGCACAGGTTCACTTTTCTACGACGCAACCCGCCTGCGGACTGTTTCGTCTTTACCGCGGTTTTGGGGCCCGGAAATAGATGCCGGGCGTTTTCCTTGATGGGCAAGGTTTGCAGCTCACTTATCCACAAGGTTGTTCAACGAAACTGTGGATATCTCGGATGCGCTGCGAGTTATCCACCGCACGCCGTGGCGTGGGCGTCTCAGGACGTTTCCCTTTCTGTCGGCATCGGCTCCGCTGACCGCCTATGATTGAGCATCGAGACCTTTTCGCGCGGCGCGCGCTCCACCTGAGGAAACGAAGATGGCTTATCAGATCGCGGTTATCGTAGGCAGCTTGCGTCGGGATTCGACGAACAGGCAACTGGCCCGGGCGTTGATCTCGCTCGCGCCGGCCGATTTTTCGTTCGACTTCGTGGATATCGGCGGATTGCCGTTGTACAGCCAGGATTACGACGCGGATTACCCCCCGGTGGCGCGCGAGTTCAAACAGAAGATTCAGGCGGCCGACGGTTTGCTGTTCATCACGCCCGAGTACAACCGGTCGATTCCCGGAGTGCTGAAAAACGCGCTCGACTGGGGTTCGCGGCCGTGGGGAACCAGCGCCTGGGGCAACAAGCCGGGCGCGGTCGCTGGCACCTCGCCGGGTGCGACCGGCACGGCACTGGCGCAGCAGCATCTGCGCAACGTGCTCGCGTATCTCGATGTCGCGACGCTCGGCCAGCCCGAGATGTTCATCAAGCACAACGCGGCCACGATCGACGAAAACGGCAAGATTCTCAACGACGACACGCGCAAGTTCCTGCAGTCGTTTGTCGATCGCTATGTCGCGTGGGTCAAGACGCACGGCGGGACACGATAGGCATTCCGCTCCGCCGATTCACCGGTTATCGCGAGACCACGCGACAAAAAAGCGGCGCTTCCGGAAGGAGCGCCGCATGTCCCGCTACACGCTACACGCCGGACGAAATCGACAGACCTGACTTAAACGTGATGGTGACCCGTCACCCGATCCCAGCCGTGACGCACAGCCGCCTTGACGCGTTCCCACGTGTCGCCTTGAGGTGTCGTTTCCCAGTTGCGACGGGCTTCGGGTTCGATGTCGTCCCACTGACGGTCGCGGTAACGGACGTCCTGGCCCATCTTTGCACCGTAGTGATACGCGCCTGAGTAGTCTTCGTAACGCGCGTCTTCGGCTGCGTATTTTTCGTCGTAATGGCCGCGGAAGTCCTCTTCGTATTCGAGAAACTCGTCAGGCACCGGCGCACCAATAGCGTCAGCGTCAGCGTCAGCCGCAGGCGAGGCGGGCGTCATGTAGGCGCCCGATCCTGGCGCGGCAGCCATCGAGACCGCGCGTGTCGCGTCGTCGTACGGTTCCGGCGTGTCGTAGCCTGAAGATGTACCGCCCAGCGGCGCGTGATCGCGTGCCTCGACACGCGCCGGGTCGACTGGATCGAGCGGCTCCAGCATCGGGCGTTCAGTCGCCGGAGACACCGGCGGGACGGGGGAGAGCGGCGGCGGCACGGCGCCAGCCGCACCGATCCCGAGTTCGTCGAGCATCGACTGGTCGCGCGCCGTGGTCGCATCCATCATCGGTGAATCCCACGCCGGCGCCCGCTCGCCGATATCGACCGCGCCGAGTTTCGCCAGCGTGCGCCCGGCGAGTTCCGCGTGCGATTCGCTCGCTGCGCTCACACAAACGAGTACCGCGCCGCGCCGTACGGCGTCGGCGTAGCGGGCAGTGGTGGCGGGGTCGGCCGGGCGCGGCCCCGAAGCGAACAGGCTCGACAGGAACCGCTCGATGTTGGCCATGAAACCGTGGCCGGCCTCGAGATTAGCGGCTGGATCGATGCCGGCCCCGGATGGCGTGACCGGATTGGCCTGCAATTCGATGTCGGTACGCGCGAAACCGGTTTGTACGAGTGTGTCGCGTGCACCTTCGGCCTGGGTGTAGGTGTCGAATAACCCGATCACGGTGTGTCGCATGGCTGCCTCCCTTCGTTTTCACAGGGCCGGTCCGGTGGGTCCGGATCGCGCGGCGCGAGGCGCGTCGCTGCCCAGTCATGGAAGCGAACGCAACGACCATGCCGGGTCTGCAAAAGTCCCGCTACGAAGGGGCGCGCACGGTTTCGCGGCGGGCGCCGCGACGCCCCCTGATTCGGCGTCGACGCGCTTTTTACAACCGCCACGTAATTAGCACTGCGCATGGCATGGCGCCGGGTCAGCGGGTCATCCGGAACTACACTGCGGGATGCGTGGGCGAGAGCGTGCCTTGAATGGTCTGCAGAATCTTGTCGAGCAAAGCGATATCGAACGGTTTCGACAGCACGCGCACGTCGACGTGACGCGCCCGGTCCAGTTCCTCGGCGTAGCCGGTCACGAGAATCACCGGCAGCTTCGTTTCGAACGCGAGCACGGCTTCGGCAAGGTCGATGCCGTTCATCGCGCCCGGCATGTGGATGTCCGAAATCACGAGATCGAACGGTAGCGGTTCGCCGCTGCGCGCCTGCTTTGCACGCGCTTCGTCGAACAGGCGTATCGCGGCGTCGGCGTTGAAGACACAGGTAATTTCGTGTCCCATCATCTGCAGCAATGCTTCGGTGCCGGCGGAGACTTCCTCGTTGTCCTCGACAAGCAGAATCCGCAAACCCTGGCGCACGGCAGCGGGTTTTTCCGCGCCGGGTTCCTCCGGGCGCGCGATCTGCGGCGCGGCCTCGGCGCGCGGCAGGTACAGACGCACCGACGTGCCCGCTCCAGTCGCGCTGTCGATTGCCGCGAGACCACCCGAGCGCTCGCAGAACGCGAACACCTGCGGCAGCCCGAGGCCGGTACCCATGCCCTTTGGCTTCGTCGTGAAGAGCGGCTCGAATGCGCGCGCGAGTACGTCAGGCGGCATGCCGACGCCCGTGTCCTCGAGCGAAATCTGCACGAAGTCGCCGGTGAGCGGAAAGCCGTCGTCGTGCCGGAACGCGACGTTGCCCGCGCGCACGGTGAAGCGGCCGCCGCTCGGCATCGCGTCACGTGCGTTGACGGCGACGTTGATCAGCGCGAGTTCGAGTTCGGCGACGTCGACGCGTGTGGGCCACACGCCCGCGCTCACGTCGACGACGAGCGCGACCTTCGCGCCAAGCGACGCGCCCAGCAGTTCGCGGCAGCCGGGCAACCAGCGTTCCACGACGATGGTTTCGTTGCGCAGCGGCTGCTTGCGCGCGACGCCGAGCAGTTGCCGCGTCAGCGACTGACCGCTTTTCAGCGCGCGCTCGATGGCGGACAGTTCACGATCGAGGCCAGGCGCGCCCCGCCGGCGGGCGATCTGCACGTTGGTCGAGACGATCATCAGCAGGTTGTTGAAGTCGTGCGCGACGCTGCCGACCAGATTGCCGAGCGCCTCCATCTTGCGCGACTGCCGGTACGCGGATTCGAACGAACGACGCATCGACACTTCCGCCTGCCAGCGCTCCCACCCTTCCTCTTCCGCGTGGAGACGCCTGAGCGAAAGCCAGATCACGCACCACAGCACGATCGAGGGCGTGAACATCGAGAGAACCAGCAGGCTCAGATGCCGGTACCAGCCGGCCCAGATCGCCGACGTGCGATAGCCGCACGACACATACACCGGATACGAGCCGACGCGCCGGAACGCGAGAATCATGCTGTCGCCGTCCACGCCGCGCATCTTGACGACGCCCGCGCGGCGGCCTTGCGCCAGTGCTTCCGTGAAAGGCGTGGGTGACGGTGCGTGCAACCGTTGCGGATATTGCGCGAGCGTGGCGCCGTCGGCGCGGGTGAGCGCGAGCGTCATCGGGGTGCCTTCGCCGCCGGGCAGTTCGCGATAGAACGCGTTGAAGTAGCCCGGCCGCAGCGCAACCGAGACCACGCCGGCAAACGCGCCGTTCTCGTCGTGACGGGCCACGCCGGTGTTGAACACCGTTTCACCGGCGACGTCGCCAGCCATTACCTTCGAGACGTGCTCCAGCACCTTGTTGTCGCGCAAGCCGGTGAAATCGGCACGGTCCGCGATCGAAACGGCCGGCACCGGATACAACCGGCTACTCACGAGCAGCTCGCCCGTGCCGCTGAAGATCGACACTGCGGCGATCTGCGGATAACCGCCGCCCATCGTGCGCAGCTTCTCGTGAATTCCCGCTTCGCGCTCGCGGATGCCCGCGTCGTCAAGACCGCTCACCAGGTCCACGACGCGCGCGTCGAGCGCCTCGTTCATGTCGAAAACCTTCAACGCGTGCTCTTCGGCGACGCGCACCGTGCGCAGCGTGACATCGGTTGCATCGGATTCGCGCGCTTTCAGGTCGCTCCACGCCATCGTCGCGACGTAAACGCACGGCAACACGACGGCCGCGATGAGCAGCGCGATCAATGTCAGGCGTCGCGCCGCGAAATGATGTTCGGGAGGCGCCGCCGGAAACAGCGGTTCGTCTTGCCGGCTGGCAGGCGCGCGGCTCGCCCGGAGCAGGTCGGGCCGTTCAGGATTCATCGTCGGCAGGGCTGGAAACGTCGGAAAACAGGGACACCGTGTCCAATATCATAAACGAGAAGAAAGTCCGGCTCGGATTGCGCGACGCACAATGGAAAAGGTTTTCCCGTACGCATACGGTTTTCGAGCGGTTTTTTCGCGAGGCAGCCGCAATCAGCGACGAATCCAGAAGCGCAAACGTACACAAAAGTATAAATTATAAATATTTACTATTTTTTGAAATGATTTATTCGATTCAGCGCTATTCATGGGTGGATTCTGTCAAGCCGATCGATTTTGGCGCGTTGCTTTTTCGCTGAATTAATTCAAGAATCATTCCTGTGACAATTAGTACGTCCGCCATGCCCGGACGTATCTCCAGCGGGGCCCATCAGACAGTGCGTGTGACATGCATGCTGGGGCCATCCGCGGATGCAGGCGCGGGGGCACCAGGTCTCAGGTCCAGAGGTCGTCTACTGCTGCGCCGTTCATGTACGGGGTAGGCTTCCATCATGTCGGATTCTGGCGTTGTCTTTTGCGCTCATGCACCTTGTTGTGCGGGCGCTTGTTCCTCGCATGCCGGCTTTTGCGGCGCGGTCACCTTCGTTCGATCCCTTTCTGACTGTTTATCCGCATGGCCGGTCCGGCGGCGGCTCAAGAACGGCGTCGCGCTGCCGTTAACCCGATTGAGCCTATAACGTCTACCGACCGCCGCCATGTCCTTGCCTATTGTGATTGCCGACGACTCGCTTCTTGCCCGCAAGGTGCTGACCAAAGCCCTTCCGCAAGACTGGGATGTCGATATCGCCTACGCATCGAACGGCGTCGAGGCGCTCGACCTGTATCGGGCCGGCAAGGCTTCCGTCATGTTCCTCGACCTGACGATGCCCGACATGACGGGTTTTCAGGTGCTGGAAGCGCTGCAGCACGAAGATCTCAATACGTTCGTGATCGTCGTGTCCGCCGACGTTCAGCCGATGGCGCAGGCGCGCGTGCGCACGCTGGGTGCCATTGCATTCGTCGCCAAGCCGGTGACGCCCGAGGCGCTACTGCCCATCCTCAAGGAGTACGGGTTGTATGTCTGAGCCAGCCCTGAACGAAGAACAGCGCGACGCGCTGCAGGAGGTCGCCAACCTGGCGATGGGCCAGGCCGCGACCCGTCTCGCGACGCTGCTCGATACGTTTATCGAGCTGTCGGTGCCGCGCGTGCGCGTCGTCGACGTGCGCGAGGCGGCTGCGGCGCTGCGCGACATGACCGGTATCAACGAGGCCGTCACGGCGGTGCGGCAGGGCTTTCGCTCCGACATCAAGGGCGAGGCGCTGGTGATCTGCCGCAGCGACAGCATCGCGCAGCTGTGCGCGCTGGTGAACGACCCGTATGCCGGTTCGGCGTACGAAACCGTTTCGCAGGAAGAGCTGGTTTACGACGTGGCGAACGTGCTGACGGGCGCCTGCGTGTCGTGCATTCTCGACCAGCTGGGCCGCACGCCGGTGTTTTCGGCGCCGGGGCTGCTGGGCGCGTCCATGTCGCTCGACGATGTGTTCCAGCCGAAGGTGCTCGCGTGGGAAGTCGCGCTGCTGGTCGAAGTGAATTTCGCGCTGGAAGACCAGAGCTTCCGTGCCCACCTGGTGATGTTGATGGCGGAAGAGTCGATCCGTCACATGAATGAGGCGCTCGACGCGCTGCTGTCCAGCCTATGAATGAGCCGTCCGCGTCCTTGAGCGATCTGGTTGTCGAGCGCGTTGGTTTCGGCATCTTCGTGCTCGATCGCGAAATGAACGTGCTGATGTGGAACCGGTTCATGCACGACCACAGCGGCCTTTCCGCGGAACAGGTGGTCGGAAAACCGATTTTCGCGAGCTTTCCCGAACTGCCGCGCGTGTGGCTCACGCGCAAGCTCGAAAGCGTGTTCCAGCTGGGCAGCTTCGCGTTCAGTTCGTGGGAACAGCGGCCGTATCTGTTCAAGTTCGACCATGACCGGCCGATTACCGGCGGCGTCGACTTCATGCAGCAGGATTGCACCTTCATGCCGCTCACGCGCGACCGCGAAGTCGTGGCTGTCTGCGTGACGATTTCCGATGTGACAGCCGTGAGCATCGTGCAGCGCGAACGCGAGGAAGCGGTCGCGAAGCTGCAGGAATATGCCGATCGCGACGGCCTCACGGGCATCGCGAACCGGCGCTATTTCGAGTCACGGCTGCGCGACGAATACACGCGCTGGCAACGGTACGGCGGCGACCTGTCGGTGCTGCTCTTCGACCTCGATCATTTCAAGAAGATCAACGACCGGTTCGGCCACGTTGTGGGCGATACGGTGTTGCGCGTGATGGCGCAGCGCGTCGCGGAGGTGGTGCGGGTACAGGACACGTTCGGCCGCTTCGGCGGCGAGGAATTCGCGCTGCTGCTGCCGTGCACGCCGCTCGAGGACGCCATGCTGGTCGCGGAAAAAATCCGCTGCAAGATCGGCGATACGGCCATCGACGTCCAGGGCACGCTCGTGCCGGTGACGGCGAGCGTCGGCGGCGCGTGCGCGCGTACCGGCGTGCCGGCCTACGAAGTGCTGATCAACGAAGCTGATGCCGCGCTCTACAGCGCGAAGCGGCAGGGGCGCAACCGGTCGGTCGCGTTCAACTGAGTCCCATCGCCCGCCTGAAGCGCGTGAGAATCAGCGCTGTCTTTCTGGTGGCGCTGCACACGGGTGAGTGACTCCGGGGGGATGTTCGCGTTGACCCGATAAAGCGGAAAACCGCTGGAACCCGCGGTCCTGGCGTGACCTTTGCCACGGCATTATTACGCCGGCCTGTCTTGCCGACGTGTTTTCAGCGGCGAAGGCCAAAGATTGTTATACTTTTCGGCGTTTCCGGCATCCCAGCCGGAATGTTTCGCGCGTGTCCGCGCGCGCGGACGACATGCCCTGCGTCCGGCCACCTGGCCAGGAACAGCGGGCGCCTCAGCGGAGATCGTCTTGGCCGTTTCCAACCTTGTCGTGGACGAAACAGAAACCGACGCAGCCGCCGTTACCTCGGGCAGCTCGTTCTATCTCGCAATGCGCATCCTGCCGGCTGCGCAGCGCGACGCGATGTATCAGGTCTACGCTTTCTGTCGCGCGGTCGATGACATCGCCGACAGCGACATGCCACGTGCCGAACGTGCGGCCGCGCTGGAGCGCTGGCGTACCGACATCGACGCGTGCTACGCGGGCACGCCGCGCGCTTCGTTGCGCGCGCTGACCCGGCACATTCACACCTTCAATCTGCAGCGCGAGGATTTCCACGAGATGATCAACGGCATGGCGATGGACGCCGCCGAAGACATCTGCGCGCCCGACGAAGCCACGCTCGACCTGTACTGCGACCGCGTCGCGAGCGCGGCGGGGCGTCTGTCGGTGAGGATATTCGGGATGCAGGACGCGCCGGGCCGCGAACTCGCGCATCACCTGGGCCGCGCGCTGCAACTCACCAACATCCTGCGCGACATCGACGAAGACGCCGGCATCCATCGCTGCTATCTGCCGCGCGAACTGCTGGCGCGCGAAGGCATCGCGACCACCGACCCCGATACGATCGCCGACGATCCGTCGCTGCCGCGCGTCTGCGCCGCGCTCGTCGCGCGTGCGCGGGCGCATTTCGCGAAGTCCGACGAAATCATGGATGCGCAGCCGCGTCGCGAAGTCCGCGCGCCGCGCATCATGTCGGGCGTCTACCGGTGTCTGCTCGAGCGCACCGTCGACCGTGGTTTTGACATCCCGCGCACGAAAGTCAGCAAGCCGCGCGCGCGGCTGCTGTGGATCGTCGCCCGCTACGCGCTGTTCTGATGGTCAAACTTGTCCATGTGATCGGCGCGGGCCTCGCTGGCCTCGCAGCCGCGGTACAGCTGCAGCGCCGCGGCGCGCAGGTCGTGCTGCACGAGGCCGCCGCGCAGGCCGGTGGACGGTGCCGTTCGTATTACGCCCGGACACTCGGCGCGACGATCGACACGGGCAACCATCTGATCTTCTCCGGCAATCAGGCAACGCTGGGTTATGCGCGCGCAATTGGCGCCGCGGACGAACTGGTGGGCCCCACGCAGCCCGAGTTTCCGTTCATGGATCTCGCCTCCAGCGAGCGCTGGACCGTCAAGCTTTCGCCCGGTCCATTGCCGCTGTGGGTGTTCGACGCGAATGCCCGTGTGCCGGACACGAACTGGGCGGACTATTTTTCGATGCTGCCGCTGCTGTTCGCGAAGCCCGGTCGCTCGATGGCGCAGACCATGCGCTGTAACGGCGTGCTGTGGGACCGGCTGCTGGGTCCGCTGTTTCACGCCGTAATGAACGTGGAACCGCGCGATGCCACCGCGCAACTGGCGGGTGCCGTCGCGCGCGAGACGTTTGCTGCGGGCGCCCGGGCATGCCGTCCGCTCGTCGCGCGTAACGGGCTTGGCAGCGCGTTTGTCGATCCCGCGTTGCGTCTGCTGCAGCATGGCGGTGCACAGATCAAGCTCGGCTCGCGGCTGAACGATCTGACGTTTTCCGAATCCGGGCGCGTCGCGTCGCTGCATTTCGCCGACGAAAGCATCGCGCTGGGCGCCGACGAAGGCCTGGTGCTCGCCGTGCCGCCGAACGTCGCGCAGTCGATCGTGCCCGGCTTGCAGGCGCCGCAGCGCTTCAGCGCGGTCGTCAACGTGCACTTCGCCATCGAACCGCCGTTCGGCTTGCCGCTGGTGATGGGCCTCATCGGCTCGACCGCCGGATGGCTGTTTGCGTTCGACGGCCGTCTGTCGGTCACGATCCATGGCGCTGACCATCTGACCGGCACGCCACACGAAGAACTCGCGAAGACAGTCTGGGCCGAGGTCGCACACGCGGCCGGCTTGCCGGCTGACCCGATGCCGGTATGTCAGGTCGTGATGGATGAACGCGCGACGTTCGCTGCCGTGCCCGACCAGGAAATGCTGCGCCCTGCCACGCGCGCGCGCTGGAATAACCTCATGCTCGCGGGAGACTGGACGGCCACCGGTCTGCCCGCGACGATCGAAGGAGCGATCCGCTCCGGCCAGAAGGCCGCGGACCTGCTTCTGAATGAACCGATGGAACGCCGATGAACGATTTATCCCAGGTCCCGCCGATGGATGGTGAGACGCCCGCCTCAATCCCTGCTTCGAGCCCTGCTGACACCGTCGATACTGCCGTGTCGCAGGACCTGCTGGAAAGCGCGATCGCGCGCGCGACCGACGCGATCCTCGCCGATCAGCGCGCCGATGGCCACTGGGTCTACGAACTCGAAGCCGACGCCACGATTCCCGCCGAATACATCCTGCTCGTTCACTACCTGGGCGAAGAGGCGAACCCCACGCTCGAACAGAAAATCGGCCGCTATCTGCGCCGCATCCAGCTGGCGGACGGCGGCTGGCCGCTCTTCACCGACGGCGCACTCGACGTCAGCGCGAGCGTGAAGGCGTACTTCGCGCTGAAAATGATCGGCGACCCGGAAGACGCGCCGCACATGCGCCGTGCCCGCGAGGCGATTCTCGCGCACGGCGGCGCGGAAGCGTCGAACGTGTTCACGCGCATCCTGCTCGCGCTCTTCGGCGTCGTGACGTGGTACGCGGTGCCGATGATGCCGGTCGAAATCACGCTGTTGCCGAAGTGGTTCCCGTTCCATCTGTCGAAGGTGTCGTACTGGGCACGCACGGTGATCGTGCCGCTGCTGGTGCTCAACGCAAAGCGTCCGGTCGCGCGCAACCCGCGCGGCGTGCGGATCGACGAACTGTTCCGCGGTGCGCCCGTCACGACCGGCCTGTCGCCGCGTGCGCCGCATCAGCACAAGGGCTGGTTCAGCTTCTTTCGCGGCGTGGACGGCGTGTTGCGCGCCATCGACGGCCTGTTCCCGAAGACATTGCGTCAGCGCGCGGTGAACGCGGCGGTGGCGTTCGTCGACGAACGGCTGAACGGCGAAGACGGTCTCGGCGCGATTTTTCCGGCGATGGCGAACGCCGTCATGATGTACGACGTGCTCGGCTATCCCGCCGATCATCCGAACCGCGCGATCGCACGCCGCTCGATCGAAAAGCTGCTCGTCGTTCACGAAGACGAAGCGTATTGCCAGCCGTGCCTGTCGCCGGTATGGGACACGTCGCTCGCGGCGCACGCGCTGCTCGAAACCGGCGACGCCCGTGCCGAAGAGGCCGCGCTGCGCGGTCTCGAATGGTTGCGTCCGCTGCAGATTCTCGACGTGCGCGGCGACTGGATTTCGCGTCGCGCGGACGTGCGGCCGGGCGGCTGGGCATTCCAGTACGCGAACCCGCACTATCCGGACGTCGACGATACGGCCGTGGTCGCGCTGGCGATGCATCGCGCCGCGGCGCTGACGCAGTCGAACGTGGACAACACCACGATTGCGCGCGCCCGCGAGTGGGTCGTCGGCATGCAGAGCAGCGATGGTGGCTGGGGCGCGTTCGAACCGGAAAACACGCAGTACTACCTGAACAACATTCCGTTCTCCGATCACGGCGCGCTGCTCGATCCGCCGACGGCGGACGTGTCGGGCCGCTGCCTGTCGATGCTCGCGCAACTTGGCGAAATGCCGTCGATGAGCGAGCCGTCGAAGCGCGCGTACGACTACATCCTGAAGGAACAGGCGTCCGACGGCAGCTGGTATGGCCGCTGGGGCATGAACTACATCTACGGCACGTGGACGGCGCTGTGCGCGCTGAACGCCGCCGGCATCAAGCATGACGACGTGCGCATCGCGCGCGCGGTGCAGTGGCTCGTGAAGATCCAGAACGAAGACGGCGGCTGGGGCGAGGACGGCACCAGCTACAAGCTCGAATATCGCGGCTACGAGCAGGCGCCGAGCACGGCATCGCAGACCGCGTGGGCGCTGATGGGCCTGATGGCCGCCGGCGCGCTCGACCATCCGGCGGTTGCACGCGGCATCGAGTACCTGCAACGCGAGCAGCGCGATCACGGCCTCTGGGACGAAACGCGCTTCACCGCGACGGGCTTTCCACGCGTGTTCTATCTGCGTTATCACGGCTATCGCAAGTTCTTCCCGCTGTGGGCGCTCGCGCGCTACCGCTCGCTCAGGCGCAGTGGCGGCACGCGTGTCATGGTCGGCATGTGATGGCGGTGTCGCGAAACACGCAGGCGCGTGGCGACAGGTTGCCCGTGATCGTCGTGGCCGGCATGGCGTTCGAAGCGCGCATCGCCCGCGGTGAAGGCGTCGAGGTGGTTTATGCGGCGCGCGCCGATCTGCTCGAACGTGCGCTGAGCGCGGCCGTCGCGCGTGGATGCAGCGGCATCCTCAGTTTCGGCACGGCCGGCGGTCTGGCGCCGGACCTCGAGCCGGGTACCGTGATCGTCGCGGACGCAGTCGAAGGACCGTTTGGGCGCGTCGAGACAGACGTCGACTGGTCGGGGCGGCTTGCGCTCGCGATCGGCGCGTCGCCGTTGCGTGCGCGGCTGCGCCGGGGTGTTCAGGCGGCGGTCGCCGCGCCGCTCGTCAGCGCACAGGACAAGCTCGCGCTCAATCGTGCGACGGGCGCGCTCGCGGTCGATATGGAATCGCATATCGCGGGCGCCATCGCCGCCGCGAACGGCGTGCCGTTCGCCGTATGCCGGGCGATTGTCGATCCGGCCTGGCGCACGTTGCCGTCGGCCGCAACGGCTGGCCTGCGCGACGACGGCCAGACAGCGATCGCGCCAATTCTGCGCGAGCTGCTCCGGCAGCCGTCGCAACTGGGCGCGCTGCTCCAGGTCGCGGCGGACGCACGCGCGGCCCGGCAGTCGCTGGTGCGGGCGCGGCACGCGCTCGGCACGGCCGGCGCGTTGCGCGCTGCTTGATCTGGCAAGGACCGGCACCTCCGCGGTCAGTCCCTCCTAAAGCAGCTGACTTCCCTCTTGAGATACGAGCACATCGAAGCCGATACGATGCACTGAGTCCGAACCGGGCTTTTTCTGATCGCGAACAGAGACCCGCAGGTGTCAATCCATGCCAGGACGGGTCAAGCATCGTTATCCGTCACCGCGGTAACCTGCAGGTTTTGCCATGCGACAGCAAGTTAGCCTGATGCAGGCGAGGCTGGTTCGTTCCGCCTGACCGGGACGAACCCGACCTGCAGCCCGAACAGTCTCGCAACGCTGTTGAGCGAGTCGACGGTCGGATTGCCGGTCCCACGCTCGATGTCCTGGATGACCCGGCGGCTGACACCCCGGTGCGCGGCGAATTCCGCCTGGGTCAGGCCCGTCATCTGTCGCATCGCCTTCATGGCTTCGGGAATACTCATATCGCCCCGGCCGATCCTTTCGTAGAAAGCGCGGCGCAAGGCGTTCTGCTCGTCACGGGAGGGTCGGGTCCGACGGGGCATGATGGGCCTCTGGGGGTTGAAGGGCTTTGAGCTGTCGGACCTGCGTAGCTACGTGTTGCGCCAGGAACCCGATGACGTCGTGATCGACGCCCTGTGCTTCCATGATGTCGGGCAGGCGTTCGATCTGCACGGCAAACCGGCTTAACTCCTGGGCTAGCATCCGGCGCTCGTGGTCGGGTACAGCCAGCGCCGCGAGCACGTCGCCCCAGTCCGTCAGCTCAACCCGGGTATCTGGTCGATACCACCTCAGTACCCGTGGAACCAGCTGGGGATCAAGGTACATCGGCGCGAAATCGAACAACGGCGTGAGCTGGACTTTGCCTTCGACCCGTTGCACAGCCGTGTTGCGAGCGTGATTGTCGGTATTGCACATCGCCAGATTGAGCACGTCCCGCCTGATGAATTCGAGCGTTTCGGCTGCTGGATCGGTCACGACCCTGCGGATTCCGGCTACGACCTCGAAGAGGCTCGGGCGCAGGTCGAAGCCGGACAGCCCCAGAATGGATGCGACGCTTTCCTGATGGATGCGCACGACCTTCCCGTCGCGCGCGATCCGGTCAAAGCGCGGAATCAGCAGAACGTCGCCGTGAAGGGTTGGCAATTCCGGATGTGTACGGATACCGAGCGCGGCGGCCACCCGCATGTACGCCGCTTCATTGCGCAGGACCTTGTCATCGGCCGGGCTATTTCCGCGCGGCAGTTTCGCGATCAGGTGCTGGGTGGCATCGGCATCGGGCAGGACGGCATCACCATGCAGCAAGCCCGCCCGGTCCCGGGTTAGCAGATATTTCGGCGCCGCACCCTGGACCCCCGTGGTGCCGGTGCCCAGCATCCCGTGCAGGAACATCCTTTCCTTGAATTCCGCGCTGCGCACGACGACGTCGTCGATTGTCAGGCCAGGCAGGCCACGCGCGGCCGGGTGTCGCGCCACGTGAGTCTCAAAATAGTCGACTGCCTCGGCAACCCGGATCCGGCCGACCGGATTGAAGGCGCCCGCGCAGATCAGTGGAAAGTCCGCACCAGGGCCATCCGGTAGTTTCAGCTCGCCCAGCAGAAAGCGACGACCCGCCCCCTGCGGGACGAGGTCGTAGAGGAAGGCGGGCATGGTCCGAGCCGCGCGGATGTCCATATCAACGGGCTCGGCCAGTGACAGGGGGGCGTCCGTATGTTCAACGGCATACATGACCAGATGATTCCACTGGCAAAGGCCGTCGTTGAGTTCGATCTGTGCGCAGTCGACCCAGCGGTCGTCCAGGAATATCTGCAGGGTGCAATCCATGAGGGAACTCCTTATGCCTCATAAATGTAGCACGATAGAGCCATGAATTGCTTATGCGCCTCTTATAAGGGTTTTTCTGCCGAATCAGCGGCTGAATAGTCTGGTGCGACACTGGCTATCACCCAGCAGTGAAAGTCTTCCTTCGAACGTAGCCTGGCCCCTACGACAGCCTGACAGGTTCGCACCTGTCGGGCTGTTTCCGTTGCATCCCGCAAAACGGGCGGCTTATTGCACGGCCGGCTTCGGCAACGGTGCGACCTCGGGCGTCTGGTTATCGGCGGGCGGCGTCGAGCCCGATGCACCCGAAGCAGGCGTCTCGCCCGGATCGGTGTAGTTCGGCACATCCGGTGGCGCGTTGGGCTGCGTGCCGGAAGCCGGTGCCGGCGCGGTCGAATCCGCGGCGCCTTCGCCCGGATCGGTGTAATCGGGCAGGCCGCCAGGCGCAGCACCCGAAGCGCCTGAAGCCGGCGCTGCGCTGGAATCGTCCGGCTCGCCGTAATCCGGCAACGCGGCCGGCGACGTGCCCACGGCACCCGCTGCACGCAGCAGCGAGATGCGCTGCTGCGTGTACGCGTCGCGGACGAACGAATACTTGTCGAGCGCCGCCTGCGAAAGCAGATCGGTCGCGCCGAGCAGGTCGGCGCGCTTGCTGACGAACTGCAACCCATACATCGGATTGCGCACCGCCGGCTCCGCGTAATTCAGCGGATTGAAGCGGAAATCGACCGCGAATCCGACGCTGTCGCGGAACGAACTCGGCCCGAACAGCGGCAGTACCAGATACGGACCCGACGGCACGCCCCAGCGTCCAAGCGTCAGTCCGAAGTCCTGATGATGTTTTGGCAGGCCGGCTGGCGTCGCCCAGTCGAGCAGCCCGAAAATGCCGAAGGTCGAGTTGAACGCGAAGCGCATGACGTCTTCGGTTGCGTCCGTGATGTGCAACTGCATCAGGTTGTTGGCTGCGTTGCCCAGATCGCCGAGATTCGAGAAGAAGTTGCTGATGGCCGTGCGCAGCGGACCCGGCGTGACCTTCTGGTAACCCTTCGCGATCGGTTGTGCAACGTAGGTATCGAGTGAGTCGTTGAACTTGAAGACGGCCCGGTTCATCGGTTCCAGCGGATCGCCGGGTTTGCGGTCAGGGCCAGTTGCACAGCCGCTGGCAACACACGCGACGACCAGCGCCAGCGCGGAGGTTTGCATCTTCATCCGTCAATCCCGTGGTGTTTTTTCGTAGCGCGCCTGGGGCGCGGTTTTCCCATCAGTACAGGCTGGAATACCACAGCGCCGACAAGCGTGCAGAACAGCGACAGCGCGAGCAGTTTGCCCATGCTCGATGTGCCCGGATGGTGCGACAGCCAGAGGCTGCCGAACGCCGTCGCCGTGGTCGCGGCGCTGAAGATGACGGCGTGCGTCAGGCTCGATTGCAGGAGCCCGGTCTGGCCGTTTCGCCAGGCCATCACGAAGTAGATCTTGAACGCCACGCCGACGCCCAGCATCAGCGGCAACGCGATGATGTTCGCGAAGTTGAGCGGCATGTTGAACACGACACACAGCTCGAGTGTGACCACCGCGGAAACGAGCAGCGGAATCAGGGTGCGCAGCACGTCGCCGAAACGGCGCAGCGTGATCCAGAGCAGGATCGTGATCGACAGCACGGCCCAGCCGGCCGCCTGCATGAACGCCTTGATGATCGTGTCGGCGGAATGCAGGATCGAGATCGGGCCGCCGATCGCGCCGGGTTCGGCCGCTTTCACCGCGTGTGCGAAGCGGCGCAGCATCACGTCGTCGCCGGGATCGGCGCCGGGCACAACCTTCGGCGAGATGTCGACGAGCGCGTGGCCGTCGGCCGAAACCCAGTTGCGCGCAATCTGCGCCGGCACGGTTTCGCGCGTGATTGGCGTGGGCTGCAGCAACGCGCCCAGCTGGCCGAGCGCGATCTTCAGCGGCGCGGACATCGCCCGTTCGGCGCGATCGCGCGTGCCGGCATCGGCGGCGGCGAGCTTCGTCAGCGTGGCCGACAGATGTTGCGCTTCGGCGGCGCCCGGACCCGGATGGTCCCCAGCGGCCAGCGCGAGCTGGCCGGCGGCGCGTTTGAGCGCGGCGACGCGGTTCGCGTCCGTGGCAGGCGGCGCGGGCGTTTGCGTGAGCGCCGGCAGCAGTTGCTGCGCCGCGCTCGCAATCAGCGCGAGTTTCTGCGGCTGGTCGGCGGGAATGAACGTGTCGAGCGTCGTCACACGGCCGACTTCCGGCAGCGCCGACAGTTTCGCCGCCATCTGGTCGGCGGCCGTGAGCGTTGGCGCGAGCACGTGCACGTTGTTCACCGACGCCTCCGGCGCGTCCTGCAGCGACAGCAGCGTCGCCATGGATTCCGTGTGCGGATCCTTCAGATGCAGCGGATTGAAGTCGAAGCGCAGATGCAGCAGCAACGGCAACGCGCCGACGATGACGATGAGCGTCGTGATCAGCACGGGCTTGCGGTTGCGGTCGAGAAAATCGTCGACCGGCGCGAGTTGCCGGAAGCCGGGCGCGACCGGCTCGGGCAGTGGCGCGAAGACCTTGAGGAGCGCCGGCAGCAGCGTCATGTTCGTGAAATACGCGACGAACATGCCGACGCCCGCGATTTTCCCCAGTTCCGACACGCCGCGATAGGCCGTCGGCAGGAACGAGAAGAAGCTTTCGGCGACGGCCACGGCCGCGAGCGTGAGCGGCACGCCGATGCTGTGCGCCGTGTTCAGCAGGGCGGCCGGCAGGCGGTCGTCATGGTTACGCTCCTCGCGATACTTCACGCCGAACTGCACGCCGAAATCGACCCCCAGCCCGACGAACAGCACCATGAACGCGACCGAGATCATGTTGAGCGCGTCGACCATCATCAGCCCGAGCGCGGCGGTGATCGCGAGGCCGACGAAAAGTGTGATGAATACCGCGAGGATCAGCCGTTTCGAGCGCAACGCGAGCCAGAGAATCACCAGCACGACGAGCATGGTGCCGATGCCGTTCACCACGGCGCCGTCTTTCACCGAGGCGAATTCTTCGTCCGCGAGCGGCTGTTCGCCGGTCAGGCGGACGGTCGCGCCGTACTGCGTATCCAGATGCAGCGACGCAGCGGTCGCGCGAATGTCCGCCGAGGCGCGCGCGCCGGGTTCAAGCGCGCCGAAATCGACGACCGGCTGCACCGTGACGAAGGCACGCGCCGGTTCTTTGGCCGCGTCCTTGTCCACCAGCGCGCGCCACGAGAACACGGACGGCTGGCCGGCGAGCACGCCGTCGAGCACGGTTGCGCTTTTCGACAGCAGGTGGCTCATGTCGGCGAGCTTGATCTGGCCGATCTGCAACGGCAGCAGCAGGCTCGTGGTCAGCACGCCGGCGAGGCCGGTCAGGCTCGGATCGTGCGCGAGCGAATTGATCAGCGGGCGCGCCTGCGCGAGCTGCGTGGTGGTCGACTGAACCTGGTTCAGTGGCAGGAACAGCATCCCGTTGTGCTCGAAGAACGGGCCGGCCTCGGGCTGCGAAACCGCGACGAATTCCTTCGACTGCTTCTGCAGCGCGGCCGTGAGATCGCGGGCGGCGGCATCGGCGAATTCGGGCGCACGGGCTTCGACGACGACGAGAACGGTCTGGCCCCGGTCAGGGAAGGCCGCATCCATCGCGTTTTCGAGGCCGGACCATTGCGCGTCGGTTTCGACCAGACGGCTGATGTCGGTATTGATCTTGAAGTGATGCGCGACGTAGATGCCGCTTGCGACGGCGAGCAGGATCGAGAGCGCGATGACCCACAGGGCATGGCGCACCGACCACGCAACGAGGCGGACGATGGATAACTTCAGCATACAGGCGGGAGAGTCCCTGTCGTTAATGGCGTATTCGGCGAAAGGGCACAAGTATACAGACGCGGCAGCCCCGCGCGCGGAGGGAGGCGGGATGGCGCAGTCAAAATCGGTATACTGGCCCTCAATGGTTCCCGCTGGCAGTTCAGCGGATCATTTTCCTTCCTGTTCCGAAGAGCGTATGAAACGTTATCTGTCTGCATTTGTTGTTACCGCCCTGGTGTCCACTGCGGCCTTTGCACAAAGCGCGCCCGATGCGGTCGTGAAAGCCGCGGTCGAAGGCACGGTCAACGCAATGAAGGCCGATCCGCAGGCACGCGGCGGCGACATGGGCAAGATTACGCAGGTCGTCGAGACGCACTTCGTGCCTTCCACGAACTTCCAGCGCACGACCCGCATCGCGGTCGGCAAGGCGTGGACGACCGCGACGCCCGAGCAGCAGAAGCAGCTGTACGAGCAGTTCCAGAAACTGCTGGTGGGCACCTACGCGGCATCGCTGTCGCAGTTGCGCGACCAGGACGTCAAGTTCAACTTCCTGCCGTCGACGGCCGCGCCGGGCGCCAGGGACGCCGTCGTGCAGTCGCACGTGATCAGCAATGGTGGCGATGACGCGATCGGCTACCGGCTGGAAAAGACGGCCAGCGGCTGGAAGATTTACGACATCAACATGATGGGCGCCTGGCTCATTCAGGTGTACCAGACGCAGTTCGCCGATCAACTCGCGAAGGGTGGCGTCGACGGGCTGATCAAGTTCATGATCGCGCATAACGCGCACAGCGCGGGGTAAGCCCGGGGCCGTCGGGCTTCGTCAGTGTCGCCGGATGTAAAAAGAGCGCAACGGCATCAACCGTTGCGCTCTTTTCATTTCAGCCGGGGCGGAAGACCTCGCGCGCCGCTCAGTGCGCCGCAGCCGCCTTTTCCACCTTCTTGCCCTTACCCGTCCGTCCGATCTCTTCCAGCTTGATCTCGACGTGACGTGAGAACACGTATTCCGCCGGACGCTGCTTGTCCAACGGAATATCCTTCGCGAACGCCCCGGTCGTTTTCGGGCCCGAAATCGCGACCTTCAGCGCCTTCAGCGGATGCGTGACCGTATCCATCACGGCCGTCGCTTCAAACCCGCAGTGGACCATGCAATCCGCGCACTTTTCATAGTTGCCCGTACCGTAGTTTTCCCACTGGGTTGTGTCCATCAGTTCCTTGAAGGTCTTCACATACCCTTCGCCGACCAGATAGCACGGCTTTTGCCAGCCGAACACCGTGCGCGCCGGGTTGCCCCACGGCGTGCATTCGTACGTCTGATTGCCGGCCAGGAAGTCGAGGAACATGCTCGACTGGCTGAACGACCAGTTCTTGCCGTTGTTGCCGCGCTTGAAGATTTCGCGGAACAGGTGCTTGGTCTTGTCGCGGTTCAGGAAGTGCTGCTGGTCCGGCGCGCGTTCGTACGCGTACCCCGGCGAAACGGTAATACCGTCGACGCCCATCGGCCCGAGCGTGTCGAAGAACGCGGCGACGCGTTCCGGCACGGCGTCGTTGAACAGCGTGCAGTTGATGTTGACGCGAAAACCGCGGCGCTTCGCTTCCTTGATCGCGGCGACGGCCTTCTCGTACACGCCTTCCTGCGAAACGGAGTGATCGTGCGCTTCCTTGTCGCCGTCGAGGTGAACCGACCAGACGAAGTACGGATTCGGCTCGTAATCGTCCATCTTCTTTTCCATCAGGAGCGCGTTCGTGCACAGGTACACGAATTTCTTGCGCGCCATGATGCCCTTGACGATCTGCGGCATTTCCTTGTGCAGCAGCGGCTCGCCGCCTGCAATGGAAACCACCGGCGCGCCACATTCATCGACAGCGCCAAGGCATTCCTCCAGCGAAAGCCGCTGGTTCAGGATGGGATCCGGATAGTCGATCTTGCCGCAGCCATTGCACGCCAGATTGCAGCGGAACAGCGGTTCCAGCATCAGTGCGAGCGGGTAGCGTTTGTTGCCTGAAAGGTGCTGACGCATGATGTATGCGCCGACCCGGAATTTTTGCAGAAACGGAATAGACAAGACGTCCTCCTTAAACTTCGCGTGCAGCGAGTGGTTGCGTCAGCTTTGACGGCAACTTGAATTCAACTTTCTCTTCCCGGCCCGACATCGTCGTGACTTCGACGGACCCCAATGCGCGCAGCGCATCGATCACGTTTTCAACCATTTCCTCCGGCGCCGACGCGCCCGCCGTGATACCGACGGTCTGCGCATGCGCAAACCACTCCGGCCGCACTTCGGAACCATCGGCGACGAGGTAGCTCGGCACACCCGTTTCGCCGCCGATTTCGCGCAGACGGTTCGAGTTCGAGCTGTTCGTCGCACCGACGACCAGCAGCACATCGACCTGCGTGCTCAGTTCGCGCACCGCCGCCTGGCGGTTTTGCGTCGCGTAGCAGATGTCGCGCGTATCCGGGCCGACGATGTCGGTGAAGCGGCGCAACAGCGCGTCGATGATGTCGCGTGTGTCGTCGACCGAAAGCGTGGTCTGCGTGACGTACGCAAGCGGCGTGTCGAGCGGCAGATCGAGCGTACCGACTTCGGCCTCGCTTTGCACAAGCAGCACCTTGCCGGGAATCTGGCCGATCGTCCCTTCGACTTCCGGATGCCCGGCATGTCCGATCAAAATCAGCGTGCGGCCGGAGCCCACGTACTGACGACCCTGAACATGCACTTTCGTGACAAGCGGGCAGGTTGCGTCGAGCACGTCGAGGCCGCGCTGTTCCGCATCACGCTCGACGGTCTGGGCGACGCCGTGCGCGCTGAAAATCGCCACGGCGCCCTGGGGCACCTCGTCGAGCTCCTCGACGAAACGGGCGCCTTTCCGGCGCAGGTTATCGACCACATGACGGTTGTGGACAATTTCGTGGCGCACATAAACGGGCGCCCCGTGTTGCTGCAAGGCGCGATCGACAATCTCGATCGCGCGGACAACGCCCGCACAAAAGCCGCGGGGTTGAGCAAGGATGACTCGCATAGGCTGGCGAACTCCGACTGACGCGGGTTTCGAAGAAGTCGGTAAAAACGACCTTATCGCCGCGGCATCATATTAGATGGTGTATTGAGTCCGACCGGAGCCGGCACACCGAAAACCAAACGCGCATTCTAACGCGATCGGCCAGGACGCGCTTTCCAGGACATGTCCGATACCACAAACGCCGCGGCAATAATGACTCGCTGCAGCGCGGGTGCGGAACCCTTAAACTATCGGACCTTGCGGTACCCGCTTGTAACGGCTGCGTTTGCTGGCCGCCTCACGGGCCGCTTCACTGTCCGGATCACCGGATGCATTTCAAGGCTCGCAGGATGAAGGTCGACCGCCCCGAATATGTCCGCGCCCGCGTCGCACGCGAACTGCCGCACCGGGCGCCGGAATGGGCCGTTTCCGCGCGAGACCTGTCGGTTGAGGGCAACGCATGATCCTGGTTCTGTTTGCACTTTCGTGTCTTTCCCTGCTGATCTGGGGTGTGCTGCTGCTCGCGCGCGGCGGGTTCTGGCGCACGCGTCCGGCAGCTCCACTGGCCGCGAAACCGCGCGGCAGCGAAGGCTGGCCAGCCGTGGTCGCGGTCGTGCCGGCCCGCAACGAGGCCGACGTGATCGCCCGGGCGGTCGCTTCGCTGCTGGGTCAGGATTACGCGGGCGCGTTCCACGTGATCGTCGTCGATGACCACAGCACCGACGGCACCGCCGACGCCGCCCGCGCCGCCGCGCTCCAGCTGCAATGTGCCGACCGGCTGACCGTGCTGGCCGCGAAGCCGCTTCCGGCGGGCTGGTCCGGCAAGGTCTGGGCGCAGTCGCAGGGCATCGAGGCTGTCAAAACGCTCGGCCTGGCCGCCGACTTCCTGCTTCTCACCGACGCCGACATCGGTCATCCGGCCGATGCCGTGACGCAGCTTGTCGTGCGCGCCGAGGAAGAAAAGCGCGATCTCGTCTCCCTGATGGTCCGTCTGCGCTGCGATTCCTTCTGGGAAAAGGCGCTGATCCCGGCGTTCGTGTTCTTTTTCGCGAAGCTTTATCCGTTCTCGTGGGTCAACAACCCGCGCAACAGGACGGCAGCGGCCGCCGGCGGCTGCATGCTGGTGCGGCGCACCGCGCTCGAGGAAGCCGGCGGCATCGAGTCAATCCGTGCCGAACTGATCGACGACTGCAGCCTCGCGGCGCGTATCAAGCATCGCGGCGAAGGGCGTCATCCGATCCGGCTGGACGTCGCAGCGCGCAGCGTTTCGTTGCGGCCCTACGACAGCTGGAAGGACATCTGGAACATGATCGCGCGCACGGCGTTCACGCAGCTGCGCTACAACGGCTGGCTGCTGGCCGGAACGCTTGTGGGCATGGCGGTCATCTATCTGGTTCCGCCGGTCGTGGCGCTCGTGCTTGGCCCGCTCGGCTGGCCGGCGTGGCTTGCCTGGGCGCTGATGTGTTGCGCCTACGCGCCGATGCTCCGGTACTACGGCCGCTCGCCGCTGTGGGCGCCGTTCCTGCCGCTCGTCGCGCTGTTCTATGTCGGCGCGACGTTCGCTTCGGCGTTGCGGTACTGGCGCGGCAAGGGCGGTCAGTGGAAAGCGCGGGTTCAGGCGCCGGTGCAGGAGCGCTAGAACCGCCCGGAACCGCAAACGGCGCGGGCGGCGCGCAATGCGCCGCCTTCTGCATCAACGCTGCGTCAGCATCGCGTACATCTGGACAACCATCTCCGGCGAGAACGTGAACGGCACCCACCCGTGGCCGGTGTGACGCAGCACCAGCAGACGGTCGCCGTTCGACTGCTTCTGCGCGGCCATCACCGGATTCTTCGTCGATACGAAGCGCCAGCCTGTCGGCAGGCCGCCCGGCGGCTCGGGCGTCATCGACGCGCGCGCGTTCGCCAGTTCCTCGATCAGTTGACCGACCTGTTCGGTATGCAGCGAGACGGTCTGGCCGCCGATCGTCATCGTGATTTCGTTCTGCGCCGGACGGGCGATGCTGAGCGCAGGCTTTTCACCGGCAACGGGAGCGTCCAGTTCAGCGGGCCCGGGCGACATAGCCGCGCCGGCGCCGGCTTCAGCGGCGGCCTCCGATGCCACTTCTGCCGCGGATTCCGCGGCGGCCATAGCCGTGGCCTTCGGGGCAAGCGCGACCTGGATGAGCTGATGGAGCTGATCGACGCCCGTTTCGAGCGCGCCAATCTGTTCTTGAAGATTCATGCGAGACTTTCTCTGGTAAGACCGGCGATTTTAACCGCTGCGTGCGGCCCTGAACGGATGCCGGCCGGCCGACGTTGTAACAAAGTGCATGTGCGGCCGTACGGCGACAGCGCTCATGCCTTCTTCAGATAACCGGCCTCCCGGAACCACTGCAGCGCGTCGCTCAAGCCTTCGCGATACGGGCGCGCGCGATAACCGAGTTCACGCTCCGCCTTCGCCGACGTGAAGTACATCTTGTTCTTCGACATCTTCAACCCGTCGACCGTGACGAACGGCTCGCGCTTCGTGAACTTCGCGACTGCTTCCGCGCCGACGGCCAGCGGATACAGCGGCCAGCGCGGCAGCGCAATCGTCGGCGGCTTGCGGCCGGTGAGATTCGCGATGTCGGCAAGCATCTGCTGCAACGGCAGGTTTTCGCCGCCCAGAATGTAGCGCTCGCCGATGTTGCCGCGCTCCAGCGCCAGGAAGTGCCCGGCGGCGACGTCGTCGACGTGCACGAGATTCAGGCCGGTATCGACGAACGCCGGAATCTTGCCGAGCGCCGCCTCGACGATGATGCGCCCGGTCGGCGTCGGCTTGACGTCGCGCGGGCCGATCGGCGTCGACGGATTGACGATCACGGCGGGCAGCCTGTCTTGCGCGATCATGCGTTCCACCGCGCGCTCGGCCAGCACCTTGCTGCGCTTGTACACGCCGATTGCCTTGTCGGGCGTGAGCGGCGAGGTTTCATCGGCGGACTGGCCGGAACTCGTCACTTTCAGCGTGGCCACGCTGCTCGTGTACACGATCCGCTCGACGCCTTCGGCGAGCGCCGCGCGCATCGTCGCTTCGGTGCCTTCGAGGTTCGAGCGCTCGATGTCGAGCGGGTCCGGTGCCCACAGACGGTAATCCGCGGCGACGTGAAAGAGGTAGCGCACACCGCGCAGCGCGGCGCGCATCGACGCCTCGTCGCGCATGTCGCCCACGACGATTTCCGCGTCGAGCGCCTCGACGTTGCGCCGCGGACTCGTCGCGCGCACGAGCACGCGCACCGCAAAACCCTTTTGCTGTGCAATGCGCGCCACTGCCGATCCGACAAAGCCGGAGGCGCCGGTGACGAGCACCAGATCGCGATTCTGATCGGTCATCCGTTTCGGTTTCCCTGCATGGCGCGCGGCGTTTCGTTCGCGTGGGCGTGCGAAAGCGGGCTGCGCCGGGTGAATGGTCGACGGATTGTACGTGGAGCGCGCGCGGCGGTCACCGGCGTGTGCCGCAATGTCGTGCAAGCCAGCATCAATCCGGTGGGACGACTAGAATGCCGGCTTGAAAAGATAGTCAGGAGAAGCCGGCATGACTGCGCCAGATCTGGATTCACGAATCGAAACGTATTACGTGCGTGTGCGCGGGATGGTGCAGGGCGTCGGCTTTCGTCACGCGACCGTGCGTCAGGCGCACGCGCTCGGCATCCGGGGCTGGGTCGCCAATCTCGAGGACGGCTCGGTGGATGCGATGTTGCAGGGCACGGCCAACCAGGTCGACCGGATGCTGTCGTGGCTGCGTCACGGACCGCCTTCGGCGCGCGTGACCGAAGTCAGCGGCGAAGAACGGTCGACCGAAAAACGCTACGAGCGCTTCGAGCAGCACTAGACGCGCGCGAAGCAAAACACGCGGCGCGCATGCCGCGCCGCGCTTCCCGAAAGAACTAGCGCGCCACCAGCAGGCTTTCCGCAAAACCCCAATCGCGTTCGATCCATTGATGCTGGCACGTGAAGCCCGCATCGCCGGCAATCGGCCCGACTTCGTCGGCGCGATATTTGTGGCTGCTTTCCGTCCAGATCGTCTCGCCTTCTTCCAGCGTCACCGTGAGCCGTGCCGCCGCGACATGCGCGCTCACACGCCGTTTCGCGCGCAGATGCATCTCGATGCTGCGCACTTCCGGATTGAAGCGCGCGACGTGTTCGAACGCATCGAGCGGAAAATCGCCGTCGAGTTCGCGGTTGATCCGCGCGAGCAGGTTCAGGTTGAACGCCGCGGTCACGCCGATCGGATCGTCGTAGGCAGCGACGAGCGTCGGCACCGGTTTGTCGAGGTCCGTGCCGAGCAGCAGCGCGTCGCCCGGCTTCAGCATCATGCGGATGTCGCGCAGAAAACGTGTCGCCGCGAGCCGCCCGAAATTGCCGATCGTGCTGCCAAGGAACAGCACCAGCAGTTGCTCTCCGTCCGGCCGCTTTTCGCTGACTTCCGCGAGCCCCGCCAGATAATCCTTCTCATAACCGACAATCGAAATCCGTTCGATATCGCCGAGCTCGCGCCGACACAATTGCAAAGCAGTGCGCGAAATTTCAATCGGGCAGTAAGAAGTGGGACGCTTTTTACACAGTGCTTCAAGAATTCGACGGGTCTTGCGGCCACTGCCGCTGCCGAGTTCGGCGACGGTGACGTCCGGTGAAAGCTGCGCGACGATGTCGGTGGCGTGACGCGCCAAGAGGCGCTCTTCCGAGCGCGTGACGCCGTATTCGGGCAACGCCGTGATCACTTCGAAGAGCGCGGAGCCCACTTCGTCGTAAAGGTATTTCGACGGCAATTCCTTTTGCGGCGCCTTTGTCAGGCCGGCGCGGACCTCAACGGCAAATCCGGGTGTCACTTCTTGCAATAGCGCAGGCTGAGTCATGCAGTGTTCCTCTTTTCGGTGGTGGCTGCTGGCCGTGCGGGTTGGCGCGCATCGGTGACGCGCGCATCGGAAAGGCGGGTACGTGCCCGCGCTGATGATGGCAAGGACGTGCGTTGAAGCAAGAATCGCGCTTGTCGGCTGCACGTGCGAAGCGGTTCGACGCGAAAGGTTATCCCTAAACCGGAATCGCTGCTGACGGGTGAAGTTACGTTCTAGTCCATCGGGCGCCGATGCGCACGGAATAAATGCAGCGATCGGGGCGACGCGTCTGCGTCTAGAATGCGGGCTTGCTTTTACGCGGCGGTGACAGCTGCCCCTTTTCCGATGCGCCGCCCGCCTCTACGAATCTTTGTGATGAAAATGAAAGACGCCTCTTTTGAGCGCGGCACGGCAGGTGTTTTGCCGTTTGCCGGGCAGGTTCAGCGCGTGCTGCGCAGCTCGAATGCCGCGGTATCGCTGCCGGCGGATCGATGAACCAGTATGAGCCGGGACGCGGCATCGCGTTATCCGTGGGCGCTTCGGCACTGTTCGCATTGCTTTCGGCCTATGCAAAGCTGCTCGCGCCGCTCACGGGCCTCGATATCTTCGCGTGGCGAATCATCTGGACCGTGCCCGGCGCGCTGCTTCTGATCGCGTTGCGGGGAAGGCTGCCGGCGTTACGCGAACTCGCGCTGCGCGCGCTCAGACAGCCGCGCATCGGGTTTGCACTGGTGGTAAGCGCCGCGCTGCTTGGCGTGCAGTTATGGGTTTTCCTGTGGGCGCCGCTGCACGGCCGCATGCTCGAAGTCTCGCTCGGCTATTTCCTGTTGCCGCTGACCATGGTGCTTGTCGGGCGCTTTTACTATCACGAGCGTCTTGAAGGGCTGCAATGGCTGGCTGTCGCATGCGCGGCGCTCGGCGTCGCGCATGAACTGTGGATGACGCGCGCATTTTCCTGGCCGACGTTGCTCGTCGCGCTCGGCTATCCGCCGTATTTCGTGTTGCGCCGCAAGATAAACGCCGATTCGCTGACTGCGTTTGCGCTCGAAGTGGCGCTGCTTTTTCCTGTCGCGATTGCGTTTGTCGTGACAGGCGGGTCGCTCGCATTGCTCGCTGGCCGCTACGACATGTGGTTTTTATTGTTGCCGGGACTCGGCGCGCTCAGCACCGTTGCGCTCGCGTCGTATCTGAAGGCGAGCCGGCTGTTGCCGATGGCGCTCTTCGGCGTTCTTGGCTACGTCGAGCCGGTGCTGCTCGTGATCGTATCGGTGACGCTGCTGCGCGAGACGCTTACGGCCGCGCAGCTGGCCACTTACGGGCCGATCTGGATCGCCGTCGCGCTGACCGCGCTGCATGGCGTGCGCCTTGTGCGCTTCGCGCCGCGCTAGCGTCGCTGCGCGGGAACCGGCGCGGCGGGATTGATGCGCGTCGCGCCGACCCGCGCCTCGACGGCTTTGCGTAGCGCGGGGCGCCAGCCCAGGCCAAACAACGCTTCGGCGAGTACGAAGAGCGGACCGATGACGAGTCCGGTCAGATCGTCGACGAACGCCGGCTTGCGATGTTCATACACAACGTGGCCGACAAACTGGAACACCCAGCCGACCACGAAGAGGCCCACACCGGAAACGAGCCACGTCAGCGTGGACTGCGCGGCGAGCCACTGGCCGGCGGCGACGCACAGCGCAAGCGCCGCGGCCATCATGATGCCGAGCGGCACGTCGAGCACGAGGTAGTAAGGCGCCATGACGACGACCAGCACGCACGCGGGGGAAAGCGGGAACGGCAACGCGGCGAAGGCGAGCGCGGGCCGGCTCAGCAGCACGGCAACGGCAAGCACGATCATGGGAATGCCGACGAAGTGCGTGGCGATATTGCGGCGGTCGCGATGATACGCCGCGTACTGCGTCAACTGTTCGGTGAGTGTTCTCATGGATGACGTCCCCGGATCGAATTCTTCATAACCGCCGGCAAAGTCATTTCAAACCTGCGGGTAGCCGACAATTTCGCACGGAAACCGGTCGATGAATTCGAGTCTTTCCTCGACTGGCAGCGAAGTGGCGCTTATCGACACGCTGTCACGCAACATGTGATTTCGCGCCTGTGATCGAACGACGGAATGCTTCACGTCGCCGAAAAGGTGTCGAAAAGATCGCGAAGGCGTTGCCATGCCGATATACTTTCACGCTCTTCCGAACGGCACTTCCGGGTCAGAAACATCGCATGCGTGTACGTATTCTTGCCGTCGCGGCTTTAGCGTTCTCAATGTCCGTCGCCCACGCGGAGTCCTCGCTGTCCACGTGGAGCAAACAGCTTTTTTCGCACGCGGAGCCTGGCGTGCCATTTGCGCCGGGCGCGTCGTACAGGGTCTGTTTCGTGCCGAACGGCGCAAGCTGCCAGGATCTTCTCGTCGACGAAATCAACAACACGCGGCGCACGCTGCTGATCCAGGCTTACTCGTTCACGAGCGCGCCGATCGCCGCCGCCGTCAAGCGCGCCAAAGATCGCGGCGTGGACGTTCGCGTCATTCTCGACAAGAGCCAGGTTTCGCAGCGATATTCGAGCGCGACGTTCCTGCGCAATGCGGGCATTCCGGTTGTGATCGACACGAAACCGGCGATCGCGCACAACAAGGTCATGGTGTTCGATAACGCAAGCGTTTTCACCGGTTCGTTCAACTTCACGAAATCGGCTCAGGAACGCAACGCCGAGAACGGGTTTCTCGTGCGCGGTGACGACAGGATCGTGAGAGCGTACGTCGACAACTGGAACGAGCGCTTCAGGGTCTCCACGCCGTACTGACCTTCCGGACAGCATTCCAGATGCCGCGCTTCGCGCATCGGAATCACGGCCGCGCCGCGTCAAACAGCATCAGTTGTCGAACACGCCATGTTCGGCATGCACGGGCTGGCGGTCGACGGCCTGCAGCCGCCAGTAGCCGCTCATCGGCGCATGCGCCACCGCCGACGACCATGCCGCCGAGCCTTGCGCCGCGCTCACGCGCAGCTTGCGATCGACATGCAGGCCGCGCAACGTGCAAAGCGGCTCGTCGTCGCGCGGTGCGCACAGCGTCGTCACGCCATCGACATCATGCACTTCCCCCCATGCGGGGAAGTCGATGCCCTGATGTGCTTCTCTGGACCATCGATGCTGCTCGGTATCGAGCCAGAGCACAGCGTAATCGTGATTCACGCTGGGATCCGACCCGTTGATCAAAATCGTGAGGCGCATTGGGAGCTCCGGACGAAAGATAGATGACGAACGTGGAGACGCGGGATGCCTTCAGTCTAGGTCGGAGCAATGTATTAGCAAGACGTTCCCGCAAATTGCATCGGGCACTTGTTACGGAATACTTGCGCGGACCCACGCGCCATGACAGCGGCAAGGCAGCGGCGTCAGCTATTGTGAAAAATGCCCGCCTGAAAGACGCAAAAAGCGTGAAAACCGCCGCGTTCGACTATCGGCTGCATTGAAAAACACAATTGGGGAACGGGTTGCGCAACTCCTAGATTTAAAGAGGCACATCCGGCGTGTGGCGTCGGCATGTGCTCTCAAAGCGCGTGAAGAGACGCACCGATGTCCAGCGCGCACCCACAATGCAGGCACGGATGGAGGCATCAGATGTCACAGCTCAAGGGCTCCAGAACCGAAGAAAATCTGAAGGCCGCGTTCGCTGGCGAATCGCAGGCGAATCGTCGTTATCTATATTTCGCAGCCAAGGCCGACGTCGAGGGACAGAACGATGTCGCCGCGCTGTTCCGTTCGACCGCCGAAGGTGAGACCGGGCACGCACACGGTCACCTCGAATATCTCGAAGCGACCGGCGATCCGGCGACGGGCTTGCCGTTCGGGTCTTCGCGTCTGAATCTGGAGGCTGCGATTGCTGGCGAAACGCACGAATACACCGATATGTATCCGGGCATGGCCAGGGCGGCGCGCGAAGAAGGCTTCGATGAAATCGCGAACTGGTTCGAAACGCTCGCGAAAGCGGAGCGCAGTCACGCGAATCGCTATACGAAGGCACTCGACGCGCTGGTCGACTGACAGGCCGCTCGCCGGTCTGAATCGACGCCACTGAAGCACGCACCCCCGCGCGTGCGCAATGTGTGCGCACGCCTGTCGCGTGCCGCACGCGCGGCGCGGCGCGGTGCTGCTTCGTCCGATCGCATCGCTTTCGCAAGAGGAGCCTGACGCCATGCCCCATAAAGAAGGCAGTCTGGAGGCGCCCACACGACATCCGCTCGACTGGCTCTCAGACGGGTTTTACGATCAGGCATCGCTCGACACGGAGCTGACGCGCGTATTCGACATCTGCGCGGGCTGCCGGCGCTGCGTTTCATTATGTGGCGCGTTTCCCGCGCTGTTCGATCTCGTCGACGAAACCGACGGCGGCGAAGCGCACGACGTCGATACGCGCGCGTTCGGCAAGGTCGTCGACCAGTGTTATCTGTGCGATCTCTGCTACATGACGAAATGCCCGTATGTGCCGCCGCATCCGTGGAACGTCGATTTTCCGCATCTGATGCTGCGCGCCAAGGCGGTCGATTACAGGCGCGGCGACGTGCCGTTACGCGACAAGTTCCTTTCGAATACCGATGCGCTCGGTCATCTGGCCGGCATTCCCGTTGTTACGCAGACGGTGAACGCGGTGAACCACACGTCGGCGGCGCGCGGCGTAATGGAAAAGGCGCTGGGCGTCGACAAAGACGCATGGTTGCCCGATTTCGCGGCCCGCAAGTTTCGCGGCGCGGCCCGCAAGTCTCCGCAAAAGCCGGTTCGGGACGGCGAGCGCACGCCCGGCAAGGTCGCGATTTACGCGACCTGTTACGTGAATTTCAACGAACCGGGCATCGGTCACGATCTGCTTGCCGTGCTCGCGCACAACGATATTCCTTACGAGCTCGTTAAAAGCGAAGCGTGCTGCGGCATGCCGCTGCTCGAACAGGGCAACCTGCAGGGCGTCGCGGACAAGAAAGAGAAGAACATGCCCGTGCTCGCGAAATACGCGCGCGAGGGCTACGCGATCATTGGCGCGATTCCGAGTTGCGTGCTGATGTACAAGCACGAACTGCCGCTGATGTTCCCTGACGACGAGGCGGTGCGTGCCGTCAGCGAAGCGTTCTGGGATCCGTTCGAGTACTTCGTGTCGCGCCATCGCGACGGACTGCTGAAAACCAACTTCAAGACCGCACTCGGGAAAGTGTCGTATCACGTACCCTGTCACGCGCGGGTGCAGAATATCGGACGCAAGACGTTCGATATGTTGTCGCTCGTGCCCGAAACGAAGGTCAGCGTGATCGAGCGCTGCTCGGGTCATGCAGGCACGTTCGGCGTAAAGAAGGAGTTCCACGCGATGGCGATGAAGATCGGCACGCCGGTCTTCAAGGCGATGGCACAATCCGAGCCTGATTACATCTCGTCGGACTGCCAGCTCGCGGGGCATCACATCGAACAGGGTATCGACGAAAACGGCCTGCATCGCGCTGAACTTGCGCACCCGCTAACGCTGCTGCGCAAGGCGTACGGCATCTGACACCGACAAAGTGAGGCACGTCATGAGCATCGCCCGGAATTCGCTGCTTTCGCTGGAAACGTACGCAAAGTCGCGCAAGGAGATGCGTGCGCAGGTCATCGAACACAAGAAAGCGCGCACCGTACCGCTTGGCAATCACGTGACCTTCCTGTTCGAGGACGAAACGACGATCCGCTATCAGATCCAGGAAATGCTCCACATCGAGAAAATTTTCGACGAGGAAGGCATCCAGGCCGAGCTCGACGCCTATCTGCCGCTCGTGCCCGATGGCAGCAATCTGAAAGCGACGATGCAGATCGAGTATCAAAACGAAATCGAGCGACACGCGGCGCTCGCGCGGCTGATCGGTATCGAGGATCGCGTGTTCGTGCAGGTCGACGGCGAAGCACCGGTGTATGCCATCGCCGACGAAGACCTGGAGCGCGATAACGCGGATAAAACCTCGGCGGTGCATTTCGTGCGCTTCGAACTGACGCCTTCGATGAAGGCGCGCCTGCGCGACGGCGCGGCGCTCAGTATCGGTAGCGATCATCCGAACTACCCGGTGCCGCTTTATGCGATCGAGCCGGGTGTTCGCGCTTCGCTCGTCAGGGATCTGAAGTAGCGCCTTCAGGCGCCTGGGCAGACTGGAGGCGTCGGGCGCGAGCAGGCAGGTTGCATGGCATGTGGCGGAACATCGGAACGACGCTGTACCCCACGCATATCAGGCCGTTCGCTTCGCGGCGGACCTTCCGGCGAAAAGCCGGCGCGTCATGTCGAACGCCACCAGATTGCCGGCCACCACCAGCACCAGTCCAACCACTGCCAGCACCGACCATCGATAGCCTTCGAACACTGTCGACAGCGCGAGCGCGACGATCGGGAACAGCACGGTGCAATACGCGGCCCGTTCCGGCCCGATGCGTCCGACGAGCGTCAGATAGGCGGTGAAGCCGATGACCGAGCCCGGGATCGCGAGATAGGCAAGCGCGCCGAGATAGCGCGGCCCCGCTTCCAGCGCGAACGGCAGGCCGGCGGCGAGGCTGCCGAGCGTCAGCACGCTTGCGCCGATCAGCATCGCCCAGCTGTTCGTGACCAGCGGATGCAAGCCCATGCCCTGCATCCGGCTGGACAGCAGATTGCCCGCCGAGAAGCACATCGTGCCGAGAAAGGCGATGCCGAGCCCGCGCCACATGACGACGTCGCCCGCGTGCAGCGCCATCTGCTGCTCGAACAGACACGCGATGCCGGCGAGCCCCAGCAGCGCACCGACGATCGCCGTCGGCTGCAGTGTGCGTCCCATGAAGAGGCGGCCGTTGATCGAGTTCAGCAGCGGCGCCGTCGAGAACACCACGGCGACCAGGCCGCTCGGCACCACCTGCTCCGCGTAATAGAAGCACAGGAAGTTGACACAAAAGAGCGCGAGACCCTGCGCCGCCAGAAAGCGCCACGCCGCGCGCGGCGGCCACATCGGGCGACGCATCACGCGCAGGATCGCGAACAGCACGAGCGTGGCGAGCCAGAAACGCAGCGCGATCGAGACGGGCGGCGGCGTGACGCCCAGTTGCCATTTGATGGCGATCCACGTGGTGCCCCAGATCAGCACGGTCACGGCGTAAAGAAGCGGATTCATAAGCGGTATGGGTGGAAGCAGCCAGACATTCGGAAGCGCTGACTATGCACGCGCGGGCGTCGCGCGACTTGTCCAGGATTGCGCACTTTTCCTGCCCGTGCCAGCGACGGCGGGGCGTTGCCCGTATACTTCATGCATCTTTCCTGCTCATCGCGACGCCCCAGCGTGAATACGAATTCGCCCGTTCCGTTGATCGACCCTGCCGGGCCGCCGTTCGGGCTGCACTCGGTGTGTCGCACGCTGGGCGAATCGAACGCGACGCTGGAGAAGTTCGCGTGGCTTGGCGACCAGCTGGCCGTCGCGATCTGGCGGCGCGATACCGAAGAAGCGGAGACGATCTACGACCGGCCCGGTCATCACACGCTGTCGTGCTATCTGAACGGCGGCTACCGGACCGAACGCCAGAAGATGCCAGGCCTGTACGGCGCACCAAGCCGGCTATGCGCGCTGCCGGGCGATCACGAGTCGCGCTGGTGGGTGCGTGGACACATGCACTTCATGCATCTGTATTTCCTGCCTGGGCATTTCACGCGTCGCGCCGTGCAGGAACTCGATCGCGAGCCGCGCGAACTGACGCTCGCCGACCGCACGTATTTCGAGCATGCCGAAATCGCGCAACGCTGCCAGACGCTCGCCAACGAACTGTGGGACGACCCGGACGGACGCCTGCGTGCCAACGAAGCCGCCCACGACGTGCTGAGCCTGCTGCTGAGGGCGCAATCCGTGCAGCGAACGGACGTTGTACGTAAGGGCGGGTTGTCGGTGGCGACGCGCCGCCGCTTGCGCGACTACATCGCGGCGAACCTGACGGCGTCGCTTACGCTCGGCGAGCTGGCCGAGGTCGCGTGCCTGTCGGAATTCCATCTGGCGCGGATGTTCCGCACGTCGTTTGGTCTGCCGCCGCATGCGTGGGTCGCGCAGCAGCGACTCGACCGCGCGCGCGAACTGCTGCGCACGACCGCGCTGCCGCTCGAGCGGGTCGCGCTGCAAAGCGGCTACGCGAATCCGAGCCACCTGAGCCATCGTTTTCGCGCGGCGCTGGGCGCCACGCCCACGGCGTATCGCCGGACGATGCGGTCGGCCTGAACCGGTCCACGATCGATCAGGACCACAGGCCGGATTCTTCGTTCGGCCGCTGGTCGAATACCAGCACTTCGGCGTTGTCGCGGAAACGCTCGCGGGGCAGGCCGGCGCCTGAACGCCGGCCGTGCAGATGAAGACGGGCCAGCGCGCAAGGCCGGCCCGCGCTCGCGGGTTTCAGGTCCGTGCTACGCGGCGCAACGGCTGCCACGTTTCGTCCTTCAACGTGTGGGCCTCGCCGCGCGGCGTAAGGTGCGTCGCGCCGGATTCACGCAGCAGATCGCGCAGCTCGTTGATGACCGGAAACACTTCATGGTTCCAGTCCTCGCCCTGTTTGTCGTGCGCGGCCTGCTCGGCTTCGACGATCTCGCGGTCTTCCCTGAAAATGCGCTCGGTGAACCACACCAGCAACGGCCACGCCAGATCGAGCGCGCCCGGAATGCCCGGCTTCCTGATCGACAGCAGCCCGAACGTGCGGTTCGTGCGCTGCTCGGCATCGAGCGGCACGTAGATGATCCAGAGATTCATCACGAGCGTCTGGTCGGACGTGCGGATCTGTAGCGTCTGATACGGATATTCCGTACGGATCGTCATCACGTCCTTGTCGTTCTGGCCGCCGCTGCTGCGGTTCTGGCCGAACACGAGTGCCTCGCCGACCGGCTGCTTGCCTTCCATGCGCGCGAACGTGTAGTCGACCTCGACCCAGCCTTCGCCGCGCCGACGCCCGAGCGAACGGGCGCGCATCTGGCCCATCTGCCGGCGGTGCAGGAACTGGTGGTTCATGTCCATCAGGTTCTCGTGCATGAACGAGTAATGACATTTGACGGCGCGGCCGAAACGACGCGTCTTGTACGCCTTGTCGTTTACCGAGGCGAGCGGTGGCAGCGGTTTTGTTTCCGCGAGTGCGGGGTCGCCGGGAAACACGAAGATCAGGCCTTCGACTTCGCGGCACGGATACGAGCGCACGCCGTTCGGCAGCCGTTCGCGACCCAGGTACGGCACATCGATGCACTTGCCCGAGCAGTCGTAGGTCCAGCCGTGATAGCCGCAACGGATCGATTCGCCATCGACGACACCCTGATGCAGCGGTACCTGGCGGTGCGCGCAGCGGTCTTCCAGCGCGAACACCTTGCCGGACTCCGTGCGCGCCAGCACGATCGGCTCGCCGGCAAAATGGACGCCGTGTGTCTTGCCGCGCTTCACTTCCCGCGACCACGCGAGCGGATACCAGTTATCCGGGTGAATGGGCACGCGACGCAGGTCGCGCACCGGCGCCCCCGCGGCTGCGCCGGAAGCGGCCTCATCAAGGGTGCTGCTATCCAGCGTGGGAACTGCATGCATGGGGGACGCCTCCTTGCGACTGAACTGGATCCCGTCGATTGAAATAATTGACAGCAATTGGATGAACTTCGCCGGTCAGTCTACTCGAACCAAAGTCCGCGCGCAGTGTTTGCGAATGCCGGGTTTGCTCGCCCTGGCCCGCCTGGCGGGCGCGCGGCGCCGCTGGCGGCCCGGAGCCGGGCGGTAAATATGTCTCGCCGCGGCGCTTCGATGCCGCTATTTTCGTGGCTCGCGGCCGCTGGATTTCCGGTCACTGGCGCGATCGCCACCCGCGTCATCGTCACCGTCGTCGCTCTGGACGAACGGCGAATCCGTGTCGACGCCGCCCGCGCTCAGCGCGATCCGGGCCTCTTCGGCGAGCTTTTCATAGTGTCGGCGAAAACGGGTCAGGTCACGCTCTTCCAGTTCCTCGAGGTCGAGCAGCGCGTTGTGCGCGCCCTCGATCGCGCGGATCAGCTCGTCGAGCTTGATCTGCATCGCGGCCGTATCGCGGTTCTGGGTGTTCTGGATCAGGAACACCATGAGGAAGGTCACGATCGTGGTCGACGTGTTGATGACCAGCTGCCACGTGTCGCTGTAGTGGAAGAGCGGCCCGGTGACCGCCCACAGCACGACCAGCGCCGCGGCGACCACGAACGTCAGCGGGCGGCCCGTCATCGTGGAAAGGAAGCTCGAGAATTTCGAAAACCAGGTTCTGTGCATCCAGATCTCCGTCTTCAGGTTGACCGGTCGGGGACGTCTGTACTTCCGGCTGGATGATGACACACCGTCCCCCACACGAGGCGGCATCACGCCCTACAATGGCAGTCTGTCTTTTCCATTGTCGATCCATCTGTCAGGGAGCCCGGGCATGAATCCATCCGCCGCTATTGTCACTATCCTGGGTGCGCTGCTGATCGGCGCGATGAGCCCCGGACCCAGCTTCCTGATCGTCGCGCGCAGCTCGATCGGCCTGTCGCGGCGCGACGGCCTCGCGACGGCGCTTGGGATGGGCGTCGGCGGCGTGTTTTTCAGCGGCATCGCACTCGTCGGGCTGTATACCGTGCTGGCGGCCGTCGGCTGGCTTTATCTGGGGCTGAAGGTGGCGGGCGGCCTGTATCTGATCTGGATCGCGTCGAAAATCTGGCGCGGCGCGGCCTCGCCGTTCACCGTCGACGCGACCGCGGGCGCCGGACGGCAGGATGCACGCAAGTCGTTCTGGATCGGCCTGAGCACGCAGCTGAGCAATCCGAAGACGGCGATCTATTACGGCAGTATCTTCGCCGCACTGCTGCCGCATCATCCGCCGCTGTGGTGCTATTTCCTGCTGCCTCCCGCCGTGTTCACCATCGAAGCCGGCTGGTACACCGTCGTCGCGCTCGGGTTTTCGAGCCGCCGGCCACGTGAGATGTATATCCGGGCGAAGGCGTGGGTCGACCGGATCGCGGCAGGCGCGATCGCCGCACTCGGCCTGCGCCTGATCTGGACGGCGCATAAAGCCGGTATCTGATCGTGCTGTGACGGGAGCGTGAGCGGTTCTTGCCGCCCGCGAATGCGGGAGACCGCAGCCGATCCCACGCCGCGTCCCACCTTCACCGGCACGCAACCGGCGCGGCAACCACCACTCCGGCTGTCAGACGTAACCGGTCAAGTCTTTGTTCTAATGGACTTTGCTGCCTACACTTCATTACAGGCAGCAGCTTCACCTGATCATGTGTCTCCTGTTATGTCAAAACAACAGAAAGGAGTCTGATCCATGTTCCAGCAGATTCTCAATCCAGCTGGCAACCTCTTTGTGTCATGGTTGCTGGCGCTCATCCCCGTGGTTGTTCTTCTGATCCTGCTTGCGGTCTTCAAGCTTTCCGCGTGGATTTCCGTATTGATCGGCGCCATTGTCACGCTGGTGCTGGCGGTGGCGGTGTGGCACATGCCGGTCGACACCGGAATCCGGGCATACGTCTATGGTTCGCTGACGGGCATCTGGGCAGTCGACTGGATCACGTTCTGGGGCGTGATGATGTTCAACTCGCTGACCTTGACCGGTACGTTCGATGACTTCCGGCGCTGGCTGACGAGCCTCGGCACCGCGGACGTCCGGGTGCAGACCATCCTGTTCGCCTGGGCGTTCGGCGCCCTGCTGGAGGGGCTCGTTGGTTTCGGCTATCCGTGGGCATTTGTCGCGCCTATCCTGATCGCCCTTGGCATCCCTGATCTCGACGCCATCCGGGTTGCGGCGATCGCGAATAACGCCCCGGTGTCGTATGGCGCGCTCGGCGTGCCAATCGTCGCACTTGCCGCCGTGACGGGCCTTCCGCTCATGGCGCTGTCCGCCTCGGTGGCGCACATCGTGGCCGTGCTTGCGCTGCTGCCGCCGTGGATCCTGATCTACCTGGTCTCCGGACGAACCGGTCTGCGCGATGGCTGGCCGCTCGCCGTGGTCGGCTCCCTCGCCTACATCGCAGGACAGTATCCTGTGGCGGTTTATCTTGGACCTTATCTGCCCGATATAACGGGCGCGATCGTCTGCTTTGCGGCCCTGCTTGTGCTGCTGCGTTTCTGGCGGCCGAAACGCGTACTCGGCTACGGCGGCAAGCCGGTCGATGCGGCGCTTGCCGCAGCGGGCAACGAGCCACACGGCCTGTCCGGCGGCCGGGTGTTTCGCGCCTGGTTGCCCTTCATCGTCCTGATCGTGGTGGTCGTACTCTGGACCGGTCCCTGGTCGCCCTTGCCGCGCATCGTGTGGTTCAAGCTTTCGGTCGCCGCGGGCTCGTCGATCCATCAGGGCTCGACGGTGGCCGCTACCTTCGCTTTTGCGCCCTTTATCGGCGGCTCGGCCATCCTGGCGTCGTGGTTCATCATCAGCCTGCTGCTTGGCATGAAGCCCGCGCAATATGCGGAGGCCTTCCGCCGCACATGGCACCAGATGTGGGGAGCCATGCTGGTGGGCATCTTCATCTTCGGCCTCGCCTATGTCTTCAATTTCTCGGGCATGGCGGCTTCCCTTGCCGAGGGATTCTCGAAGCTCGGCGTCGCTTTCATCATCGTCGCGCCCATTCTGGGCTGGATTGGCGTGGCGCTGTCCGGCAGCAATACGTCCACGAACGCGATGTTCGGCTTCTTTCAGGTGACAGTCGGGCGCCTGCTGGGCTTTCCAACGCTGCTCCTGCCGTCGCTCAATTCGGTGGGAGCCGAAGTCGGCAAGCCGGTGGCGCCACAGACCGCAAGTGTCGGTGTATCGACGAGCCGCTTTGTACGCAACGAAGGCGAAGTGATCCGCCACAACATGGGGTGGACGTTCATCATGCTGATCTACCTGGTGGTGATCGGGGTCGGGTTTTACTTCTTCGCGCCTGGCCTGATGACGCTCCCCGGAGGCCAATAAGGCTCGCAGAAGCGCCCGCTGTCTGAGAAGGCGATCCCGTTACTTCGCTGGCCCGAAGATATTGATCATGTTGCCTTCGGGATCGCGGATCATCGTCGAGCGCAGATGCGCTGAAAGCGGCTGGTCGGCCCACACGATCTCGACGGTGTGCCGCACGAGCGCGGCGGTCGCGGCAGGCAGATCGTCCGTTTCCAGCACGAGCGCTTTCCAGCCCGGCACGTTCAGATGCCCAGGCGGCGCGGTGCGATCGACCGGGCGACCGGTTTCGCCGGCACGCGATACCAGTTCGATGCGCATGCCGCCGGCTTCGATCATCGCGTAGTCGGCGCCGACGGCATCGAACCGCCCGCGTTCGCTTACGGCAAAGCCCAGCACGGCTTCGTACCACGCGATCATCGCGTCGAGGTCGCGCACGGCGAGCGCGAAGTTATGCAGCCGCAAACCGCCGACTGGCGCAGGCTTCGTTTGAATCGTTGACATCACGGACTCCTTGCGACGAAACCAGCGCTTCGTCGGTTGCTGTCTTTTGCGATCGGTGGCCGGCTCGCCGGCCTTCAGTTGCGTGACTGATGCGTGAAGCCGCTCAGGCCGCGATTTCAGCGTTCTGCGGGAACAGCGCGCGACGGGTTTCCTCGTCGAACTCCGCCTTCAGCGTCAGCTTTTCCTTCAGTGCCTGCGCGCGGGCAGCGGCCGGGCACGCCGAGATTTCGTCGACGACGCGCTTCACGTCCGGATAATCCGTCAGACCTTTCTCGCCGAGGATGTAGCCGGCGAAGTTCGCCCAGCCCCACAACGCCATGTCGGCGATCGTGTATTCGTCGCCGGCCAGATACTTCGACTGCGCGAGACGGTCGTCGAGCACGCGGTAATGACGTCCGACTTCCTTCAGGTAGCGGTTGCGCGCGTACGGCAGCGCTTCCGGTGCGTGATGCAGGAAGTGGACCGCCTGACCCGAGAACGGTGACAGGCCGGTTGCGACGAACTGCAGCCACGACAGCATCCGGGCGTGTTCCTTCGCCGTCGAAGGGATGAAGCGGCCATGCTTCGCGCCGAGGTAGAACAGGATCGCGTGCGAATCGAACACGACGACGCCGTCGTCATCGATCGCGGGCACTTTCCCGTTCGGATTGATCTTCAGGAAGTCGGGCTGGTGCTGCTCGCCCTTGAAGGTGTCGACTGCGACGAGTTCGAAAGGCGTCTGCAGTTCTTCGAGCAGCAACGCGGCTTTCATCGGATTCGGCGACGGGTGGAAATAAAACTTCAGCATGATGATTCCCTGATTAAGTGAGTGACAGCAAACGCTGGAGACGAGGCTGGCCACGACCATGCGGCGAACCGCGTGGTCGAAGATCGTTGGACTAACTGGACGCGGCGCGCGCCTCATGCCGCGCCGCGATATGTGCAACCGCGTCCGGCCGGGCAGGCCGGAGCGGCGTCAGGCGATGGGCGGCGCGTTACCGGAAAGCCGTGCGCGATCGTGCGGCGTGGTGAAGTTCTGTACCGGGCCGAGCGGCACGATGCCGGTCGGATTCACTGAAGGATGGCTCTCGTAGCAATGCCGCTTGATGTGCCCGAAATCCACCGTGCCCGCGACGCCCGGCAACTGGTAAACATCGCGTGCATAAGCCGACAGGTTCGGGTAATCGGCGATCCGCCGCAGATTGCACTTGAAGTGCCCGACATACACCGCGTCGAAGCGGATCAGCGTGGTGAAGAGACGGATGTCGGCCTCGGTGACGTGATCGCCGGTCAGGAAGCGGCGTGTCGCCAGTTTCTCCTCGAGCCAGTCGAGCGAATCGAAGAGCGGCACGACGGCTTCTTCATACGCCTGCTGCGTCGTCGCGAAGCCCGACTTGTAGACGCCGTTGTTTACGGTGTCGTACACACGCAGGTTGATCGCATCGATTTCTTCGCGCAGCGCCGCGGGATAAAAATCGCCTGCTTTCGCGCCGATTCCGTCGAACGCCGAGTTCAGCATGCGGATGATTTCCGACGACTCGTTATTGACGATCTTCCCCTGCCATTTGTCCCCCACGACGCGGCGGTCGTCGAGCTGTTTGATCAGCGGCAGCCACATGTGGCTCGACTCGGCGTAGCCGTGCAGCAGGACGACCGGTGTTGCGTCGCCGTGACCTGCCGCAAGGTAATGCAGCTCGATACCGTTCGCATTGATCGAACGATCCTGGACGACGGGTTGCGTGGCGGCATGCGCGGCCGACAGCATCGCGCCGGCGGCCAGCAGGGCCACGCCAGCGTGCTTTGCGACTTTGTTCAAGCGGCTCATGACGGTTTTCTCCGGTGAGATTTCCAGCGATCCCGACAGGATCTTCTGGTGACGTGATGCCATGGTGGACTGGCGCACCGGTTTTGCCGTACGATTTTTCCGATGAACTCGTTCGAAGGAGTTGAACATGTTGTCAGAAGACGAATTGTCCCTGCTGGAGGCGATACGGGAGAGCGGCAGCCTCTCGCGGGCGGCGGCGCGGCTGGGCAAGGCGCCTTCGACCGTTTCGCACGCCGCGCGGCAGCTGGAAACCCGGTTTGACGCGCTGCTCTTCGACCGGCGCCGCTACCGGCTGCAACTCACGCCGGCGGGGCATCTGCTGGCGCAGGAGGCGGCGCGGCTGATGCAGGACGTCTCGCGCATGACGCAGCGCGTGCGCCAGATCGCGAGCGGCTGGGAAGACCGCCTGTGGATCGTCACCGACGAAATCCTGGAGTTCGAGTTCCTGATGCCGGTCGTGCATGCGTTCGATGAGCTGAACTCCGGCGTCACGCTGCGTATGACGGGCGAAGTGCTCTCCGGCACGTGGGAAGCGCTGCGCGACGGTCGCGCCGACCTGATCGTCGGTGCGACCAATGAACCGCCGGCCATTCCGGGATTGCGCTGGTTCGAGCTGGGCTCGATGGAATGGGTGTTCGCCGTGTCGCCGCGCCATCCGCTCGCCGCGGTGGAAGAGCCGCTGCGGCGCGAGCGGATCGTCGCGCATCGCGCGGTCGTGGTGGCGGACTCGTCGCGGATGACAGGCGGGCGCGCATACGGCGTCGTCGGCGGGCAGCCGGCGCTTGCGGTGCCCAGCATGCGCGCGAAAATCCTCGCCCAGCGCGACGCGCTCGGTGTCGGCTGGCTGCCGCGCTATCGGGTGGCATCGCTGCTCGAACGCGGCGAGCTGGTGGAAAAGGCAACCGCCGATCCGCGCGAGCCGAACGTGCTCTATGTGGCATGGCGCGGCGATCACGAAGGCCGCGCGCTGCAGTGGTGGCTCGAACAGTTGCGTCAGCCGAGGCTCGCGCAACGTCTCGTGCAGGGAATGGATCGCTTCGCGTGAACGGACGGCGGCGACGAAGACGAAACGCGTTACGTCTCGCTCCAGAGCCGCAGCAGGTTGTGATACACGCCGACGAGCGTGCGCTTTGCCGATTCGTCGCCGTTCGTTGCGTTCAGACGCTGGATCGCGTTGTCCATGTCGTACAGCAGCGCGCGCTTCGTATCGTCGCGCACGAGGCTCTGCGCCCAGAAGAAGCTCGACACCCGTGCGCCGCGCGTGACCGGCCGCACCTGATGCAGGCTCGTACCCGGATAGAGAATCGCGTGCCCGGCGGGCAGCTTCACTTCCTGCACGCCGAAGGTATCCTCGATCAGCAGCTCACCGCCGTCGTATTCGTCGGGCGGCGTGAGAAAGAGCGTGATCGACAGATCGGTGCGCACGCGCGCGCCGTGTCCGGGAACGAGGCGGATCGCGCCATCCACGTGACTGCCGAAGTGCATGCCGCCTTCGTAGCGGTTAAAGAGCGGCGGATACAGCTTGTTCGGCAGCCCCGCGCTGATAAACACCGGATGCCGCTCCAGCGATGCGACGATGATTTCGCCCATTTCCGCCGCGATCGGCGAGCCTTCCGCGATCTGCTGGTTGCGCTTGACCGGCGCGCCCTGATAGCCCGCCGTCGCGCGGCCGTCCACCCATGAATCCGTGGCGGCTTCGAGCCGCGCACGCATCGTGGCGGCGTCTGCGGGACTGAGAACGTCCGGGATCGTGACAATCATCGTGTGATACTTCCTGCGTCAAACCGCCCGTTTCCCCAGAAGCGAAACGGGCGGTGTTTCGTGAACCGTCGCCTGACTGATCCAGCGCAGCGATCAGAAGAAGCGATAGTTTAGCGTGGCAAGGAAGGTGCGGCCGTAACCCGGCACCGCGCGGCCGCCGTCGGACGGAATCAGCGCGTCGTAGTACTTCTTGTCCGTGAAGTTCAGCAGGTTGAACTGCACGTCGTACTTCTTCGCGTGATATGCGGCCATCGCATCCCAGCGCGTGTAGCCGCCGACCGACACCAGATTGTTGTTCGCCGCATAACGCGACGACGTGTACACCGGGCCGCCGCCGACCTGCCAGTGCGGCGTGAAGTCGTACGTGGTCCACAACGTGAGCATGTTGCGCGGCGTGTTGGCGGGTGTCTTGCCCGCGGTGCCGTCGAGCGCTTCCAGCACGGTGCCGTTCATGTACGTGTAGCCGCCGAACACCTGCCACTTGTTCGTGATGTGGCCGGCAAGTCCGAGCTGATAGCCGCGCACGCGGATGTCGCCGTCGAGCTGGTAGTTGCCGGTTGCATCCTGCGTGCGTGCGTTCGTCTTTTCGATGTCGAAGAGCGACTGCGTCACGGACAGTCCGCCGCCCAGCAGATCCCACTTCGAGCCGATTTCATACGAGCGGTTCTTTTCCGGCGGCAGGTTCTGCTGGCCGTTCGTGAGCGTCAGCGCTTCGAGCGAAGGGTCGAACGACGTGCCGTACGACACGTAGTACGACTGCCAGTCGGTCGGCTGATAGATGATGCCGCCGCGCACGCTGGTGAAGAAGTTCGTCTGCGTGGCGTAGCCCGGCACGTTGATCGAATTGTTGATCGACGCCTCGTAGCGATCCCAGCGCACGCCGCCGACCACCTTCCAGTGTTCGCCGAGCGAAATCGTATCGTTCATGTAGAGGCCGATGCCGTTCGCGCTCGATTCGGCGAGATTGGTGGCCACTTCGTTCACATTCGCCGGACGCGTGGTGTACGTCGGGTCGATCAGCGGCACGATTGCCAGCGTGTTCGACGGCAGGCCCGGCGTGGTCGCGGCGAAGGACTGGTTGCTGTACGTCTCGTGGCTCAGGTCGACGCCCACGATCACGTCGTGCTTGACGAAACCGGTATTGAACTTCGCTTCGAGATCGGTCGAGTTGTACAGCGAGTGGTCGTTGATGTTGCGGTCTTTGCCCTGCAGCTTCACGTACAGCGACGAGAGCGGCAGCGTCGTGTAATTGCCGTTCGTGAGGGCGGTCGAGCTCGCGAGCGGGCCGGTCAGCACGGACGCCGCATTGGTCTCGCGCGCTTCGGTGCTGTAGTGGGCGATCTGCGTCTGGTTGCGCAGCGTCAGGTTTTCGTTGAAGCGATGCTGGATGCGCGCGGAGAACTGCTGCACGTCCTGCATCGTGCGGTCGTCGGTGAAGCCGTAGAACGCGCCGCGATTCACCGGCGCCGGATGACCGTTCAGGGACGGCACGCCGTAGTCCGCCTGGTCGCGGTTGTGCTGGATCAGCGCGGACAGCGTGATTTCGGTCGGCGTGCCGATGCCGAACTTCACTTCCGGCGCGACGCCGTAGTCCTTGTTCTTCATCACGTCGCGGCTCGAGCCGAGATCCTGGCCGAACGCGTTGATACGGAATGCGGCGGTATCGCTGATCGGCTGGTTCAGGTCGACGGTCGTGCGATAGCGGTCGTGCGTACCGGCCTGCACCGACACGTCGGCGCGCTGCTTGAGATTCGGCTCCTTGCTGACCTGGTTGATCACGCCGCCCGTCGAGCCACGCCCGAAATACAGCGACGACGGGCCGTACAGCACGTCGATCGATTCCAGGTTGAACGTATCGCGATAGTACTGGCCGCGGTCGCGGAAGCCGTCGAGATAGATGTCGGTGCGCGCCGTGAAGCCGCGCAGGTTGATGTTGTTGCCGATCTGGCCGCCTTCGGCCGCGCCGAGCGTGACGCCCGGCACGTTGCGCAGCGCGTCGCTGAACGACGTCGCGGCCTGCGATTGCAGCACCGCTTTCGGTACCACAACGGCGGCCTGCGGAATGTCGCGCAATGCAGTCGGCACCTTCGCGCCGACGCTCGATTTTTCGGGCTGGAAGTCGCCGCTGTTGTCGGCCTGGCCGGTTACGTTGACGGCGGGCAGCGTATTGCTGGCGGCGTCGGCGGTAGCGGTCGGGGCGGATTGCGCTGGCTGGGCAGCGCGCGTGGCCGGCTGGGCGGTGGTCTGCGCGTACAGCGGTGTCGCGAATACAGCCAAAATGGCCGCCGCGAGCGGTGTCGTCCTGATCATCGTCGTGAATCCCTGTCGTTGTTGCGTTTCTTTTTTCGGTCTGGCGAAACACGGACGTCCCGCCGTGGCCCGCTGCGCGTCATGTCGCGCGCGCGATTCAACCCCGCCAGACCACTGTTCAGGGACCGGCAATGCCGTTAAATGCGAATCGTTATCATTTCACAAATGGTAACGATTCGCAACAAAGCCATGCATTTGGTGGGTATTTAATGAGTGTGCTTACAACACTTTCCGGCGGGACGTTTCAGGGAGAGGTGACGACGAAGCCCGGCAAAAAGCTTCGTGGAAGACTATGGAAGCAGCCATGGTGAAGCGCGCAAACCGCCCCGGATCTACGCGCGCGCTGCTCGCTTGATGGCCTGCGGCGGCTGGCCGAACGCGCGCAGAAACGCCCGACGCATCCGCTCGGTGTCGACAAAGCCGGTTTCGACCGCGACGGTTTCCAGCGAATGACGACCGGTCTCGATCATCGATCGCGCCGCTTCCACACGCAGGTTTTCGATGGCTTTCGCCGGCGACTGCCGCGTCTCGTCGCGAAACGCGCGGCTGAACTGGCGTGGGCTCAAATGCGCGACCTCAGCGAGCGTTTCCACCGACAGCCGCTCGCGCAGATGACCCTTAGCCCATGTGAGTGCGGTCTGGATGCGGTCGGAACGCGGCTGCAGGTCGAGCATCGCGGAAAACTGCGACTGGCCGCCGGTGCGCCGGTGATAGACCACGAGCTTTCTTGCGATCGCGCGCGAGACATCGGCGCCCAGATCGGCCTCGACGAGCGCGAGACACAGGTCGATGCACGCGGTCATACCCGCCGACGTCCACACCGAACCATCGACGATGAAGATGCGGTCGTCGTCCACCCGCGCTTTCGGGAAACGGTGTTGCAGTTCGCGGGCGAAAACCCAGTGCGTCGTGACCCGCCTGCCGTCGAGGATGCCCGCTTCGGCGAGCACGAATGCACCGGTACAGATGCTGGCGGTGCGCCGCGACGCGGCCAGCGCGCGATTCAGGAACGTGCGCAGGCCAGCCGACGAAGGCTCGACGAACATCGCGCCGGCCACGACCACTGTGTCGTACGCGGGATCGTCGAACGCCTTCGATTCGACCTGCACGCCCGCCGAACTGCGCACGAGCCCGCCATGCTCGGAGATGACCTCGATTTCATACGTTGGCTTGCCCGCCTCCAGGTTCGCAATCTCGAACACTGACACGGCGACCATGTCGAGAATCTGGAATCCCGGGAAAACCACCACACCGACGCGCTTCATCCCACCCCCTTCGTTTGGCCGCTGTTCCTGCTACATCGAACGATAATGTCCGAAAACGAGGTAAATACGTCATTTGAGACACGACGATACGCGCCTAGACTCTCCCATGTCAACAGCGGAAGCCGCCGGTCAACCGGGCATCCGTCGCGATTTTTCCCTTATTGATCAACATGAACGGCGCATCGCGGCGGCGCAGGCCGCGCGCTCAAGGAGAGTTTCAAATGGCAACTTCATCGAACAGGGGCACGGCGCTGGTTACGGGCGCATCGTCGGGCATCGGCGCGATTTACGCGGATCGTCTCGCGCGCCGCGGCTACGACCTGATCCTGGTGGCGCGCGATACGCAGCGTCTGGCGAACCTCGCGGACAGGCTGTCGACGGAAACCGGCCGCACGGTCGAAACGCTCGGCGCCGATCTGACCGTGACCGCCGACGTGCGCCGCATCGAAGCGCGTCTGCGCTCCGATGCGGGCATCACGATGCTGGTCAACAACGCCGGCGTCGGCGCGACGGCCACGCTGATCGATTCCGATCCGGACAGCCTCGAAAGCATGATCCAGCTGAACGTCGTCGCGCTGACGCGGCTGACGTCGGCGGTGGTGCCGGGTCTGGTCGCGCGCGGCAAGGGAACGGTGATCAATATTTCGTCGATCGTCGCGGTTTCGCCGGAGCTGCTGAACGGCGTGTATGGCGGCACGAAGTCGTTCGTGCTGAGCTTCACGCAGTCGCTGCATCACGAAGTCGGCTCGAAAGGCGTGCAGGTGCAGGCCGTGCTGCCGGGCGCAACCAGCACGGAGTTCTGGGATCGCGCGGGCATGCCGGTCACGGCGTTGCCGCAAGCCTGGGTGATGTCGGCCGCCGATATGGTCGATGCGGCGCTCGCCGGTCTCGACCAGGGCGAACTCGTCACGATTCCGTCGTTGCCGGATGCGGCGGACTGGCAAAAGGCCGACGACGCGCGTCTCGCGCTCGGCCCGAACCTGTCGCATAGCCGTCCGGCGGCGCGCTACGGCGTGGGCGCGGCGGCGTAACGGACCCGCGCGCGTTTGACGAAAGGCCCGGGCGGGTTTGCGCCCCCGGCGGTGTTCCCCGAGGACCCCCCGGGGGAGGGGGCCCGCCG
>NZ_CAJQYY010000020.1 GCF_907164575.1 Paraburkholderia gardini | reverse complement strand
TTAAAGATCAATTACGCATCCACCCAAACCGTGCCACCCACACCCACCCGGCACCGCTTCGTTTTGCGTCGCTGCATCCGCAGCACAGAAACGAGATTATGAAGAACATCTGCTTCGCCGTCAACAGGTTTTTCTAACTTCCTGAACCCCTCAACGCCCCGCAAAGCCTTGCCACTACTGGCTTCCCGCCTCCCCCGCACTCCCTTGCCGAAAGCGCGAAAGATCGAGATTCTAGCCACCTCCTCCATGCCTGGCAAGCGTTATTTTGATAAGCCTGTTTAGCGGTGCTTGAACACGGGTTTGCGCTTCTCCACGAACGCGGCCATCCCTTCCTTTTGATCCTCGGTTGCAAATAGGGAATGGAACAGTCGACGCTCGAAATGCACGCCCTCCGCCAGCGTTGTTTCGTATGCACGATTCACCGACTCTTTCACCATCATCACTGCCGGCAACGGAAACCCGGAAATCACGGCTGCGGCGGCCACTGCTTCGTCAAGCAATGAGGCTGCGGGAATGACGCGCGATACGAGACCCGCCCGCTCCGCTTCAACCGCGTCCATGAAGCGCGCCGTCAGGCACATGTCCATCGCCTTCGCTTTCGATACCGCGCGGGGCAGGCGTTGCGTGCCTCCAGCACCAGGCATGACGCCGAGTTTGATCTCAGGCTGGCCGAACTTTGCGGTATCGGCGGCGAAGATGATGTCGCACATCATCGCCAGCTCGCAGCCGCCGCCCAGCGCGAAGCCCGCGACCGCGGCAATAATCGGCTTGCGGATCGAGCGCACGGTCTCCCAGTTACGAGTGATGTAGTCGCCCTTGTACACGTCCATATAGGTGTACGTGGCCATCATGCCAATATCGGCACCCGCGGCGAACGCCTTTTCGCTGCCCGTCACCACGATTGCACCAATCGCCTCGTCGGCGTCAAACACCTTGAGCGCTGCGCCAAGCTCGTCCATCAACGCATCGTTCAGTGCGTTTAGCGCCTTCGGGCGATTCAATGTCACCAGCCCAACCCGGCCGCGCGTCTCCACCAGAATGTTTTCGTAAACCATGCATCCTCCTTGTTTGGAATGAAAAGCAAAAACGCTTCGCGTGACCATCTCAATAATGCTAACATTCGCCAACCAACCGGTCGGTCAATTATTCGACAATAGCCTCCTCTAACGCTCAGCATCCCTTCCGCCATGACACATCCGCTATTCACGAAGCACGAAGACACGCTGCAGAAGGCGCTCGCCGCCATTGAAACACGCGGCTACTGGAGTCCCTTCTCCGAAATGCCCAGTCCGAAAGTGTACGGGGAAACAGCGAACGCGGATGGAGAGGCCGCGTTCAAGTTTCACCTGAACCGGACGTTCGAACTTGACCAGCCGGCCACTCAGGAAACCGTCGGCGCCGAAGTATCGCCATTCGGATTTCCACTCGGCATCCGCTATCCCAAAGCGGACGCCAACACGCTGATCGACGCGGCAACCCGCGCGCAGCGCGACTGGCGAGCAGCCGGTCCGAGGGCCTGGATTGGCGTGAGCCTCGAAATCCTGTCACGGATCAATCGCGCCAGCTTCGAGATCGGTTACGCCGTGATGCATACAACTGGCCAAGCCTTCATGATGGCCTTCCAGGCGGGCGGCCCGCACGCGCAGGACCGCGCACTCGAAGCCGTCGTGTACGCCTGGGACCAGCTACGCCGGATTCCGGCCGACGCTCACTGGGAAAAACCACAAGGCAAGAATCCGCCGCTGGCGATGCGCAAGCGCTATACCGTCGTGCCACGCGGCACGGGCCTCGTGCTCGGCTGCTGCACGTTCCCGACGTGGAACGGTTATCCCGGCCTCTTCGCCGATCTGGCCACGGGCAACACGGTCATCGTCAAGCCGCATCCCGGCGCGATCCTGCCGCTCGCGATTACCGTGCGCATCGCACGCGAGGTGCTCCGCGAAGCGGGATTTGACCCGAACGTCGTGACCCTGCTCGCCACCGATCCCAATGACGGCGCGCTCGTACAGGAGCTCGCCCAACGCCCGGAAATCAAGCTGATCGACTTCACCGGCAGCTCCCAAAACGGCACGTGGCTGGAACGAAACGTCCACCAGGCGCAGGTGTTCACGGAAAAGGCCGGGGTCAACCAGATCGTTATCGATTCTGTCGATGACATCAAGTCGGCCGCCCGCAATATTGCCTTTTCGCTCGCCCTGTACTCGGGCCAGATGTGCACGGCACCGCAGAACATTTACGTGCCACGCGACGGCATTCGCACGGCCGAAGGCCCGCTGAGCTTCGATGCAGTCGCCGGAGCGATCGCCGGCGCGGTGCAAAAACTCGTGGCCGACCCGGCGCGGGCCGTCGAACTGCTTGGCGCAATCCAGAACGAAGGCATCACGCAGCGTATCGACGAAGCCCGCAAGCTCGGGCGCGTGCTTGCTGAAAGCCAGTCGCTCGAACACCCTGCGTTTGCAGGCGCACGCGTCCGCACGCCGCTCCTGCTGCAACTCGATGCCGCAAGCGACGCCGCGCAGTTCACCCGCGAATGGTTCGGCCCGATCTCATTCGTCATTGCAACCGACTCGACCGCTCAATCGCTCGACCTTGCAGGCGCTATCGCCGCTGAGCATGGCGCGCTCACGCTCTCTGTTTACAGCATCGACGACATAGTGCTCGAAGCCGCCCACGAAGCATCGATCCGGGGGGGCGTAGCGCTTTCGATCAATCTCACGGGTGGCGTATTCGTGAACCAGTCCGCAGCGTTCTCAGACTTTCACGGCACGGGCGCCAACCCTGCAGCGAACGCTGCCCTTGCAGACGCCGCTTTTGTCGCAAACCGTTTCCGTGTAATTCAGAGCCGGGTTCATGTTGAACCGAAGGCGGTTCCGGCGTAAGCCGGCCGAACGGCATATGCCATGTGGCCGACTGGAGTCCGATCCGACATCCCCCTAATATGAGTTGACGGAGCGGCCTGCGAACCCGGCCGTCACTCAGTGGAATCCAACATGACCGACGCCTTTATCTGCGATGCAATTCGCACCCCGTTTGGCCGCTACGGCGGCGCCCTGAAAGATGTCCGCGCCGACGACCTCGGCGCCGTGCCCATCAAGGCACTGATGGAACGCAATCCGGGCGTCGACTGGCACGCTGTCGACGACGTCATCTACGGTTGCGCCAACCAGGCCGGCGAAGACAACCGCAACGTCGCACGCATGTCGGCACTGCTTGCCAACTTGCCAATCGACGCACCCGGCGCGACGTTGAACCGGCTATGCGGATCCGGCATGGACGCCGTCGGTTGCGCCGCTCGCGCGATCAAGGCAGGCGAGGCGCATCTGATGATTGCGGGTGGCGTCGAAAGCATGACCCGCGCGCCGTTCGTCATGGGCAAATCCACCAGCGCGTTCGCGCGTCAGGCCGCGATTCACGATACGACAATCGGCTGGCGCTTCGTCAACACGTTGATGAAGCGCGACTTCGGTGTCGATTCCATGCCGGAAACGGCAGAGAACGTGGCGGTCGAGTTCGGCATCAGCCGCGCGGATCAGGACGCGTTCGCACTGCGCAGCCAGCAAAAGGCGGCACGCGCCCAGCGTGATGGCACGCTGGCGCAGGAAATCGTAGCTGTCGAAATCGCGCAGAAGAAAGGCGATGCTATTCGTGTGAGCGTCGACGAGCATCCGCGCGAAACATCGCTCGAATCACTCGGCAAGCTCAACGGCGTCGTGCGCGCCGATGGCACTGTCACCGCTGGCAACGCTTCGGGCGTGAACGACGGTGCGTGTGCACTTCTGCTGGCAAGTCATGAAGCATCGGAGAAGTATGGTCTGCGTCGGCGCGCGCGTGTCGCCGGCATGGCGACAGCCGGCGTAGAACCGCGCATCATGGGCATCGGCCCCGCGCCCGCTACCCTGAAACTGCTGAAGCAGACGGGCATGTCGCTCGACCAGTTCGACGTCATCGAACTGAATGAAGCGTTCGCGTCGCAAGGTCTCGCGGTGCTTCGCGCACTCGGTCTGCGGGACGACGACCCGCGCGTCAACCCCAACGGTGGCGCAATCGCGCTGGGTCACCCGCTTGGCGCATCGGGCGCGCGGCTCATCACAACCGCGCTCCATCAGCTGGAACGCACAAATGGGCGATTTGCCCTGTGCACGATGTGCATTGGCGTCGGTCAGGGCATTGCGCTCGCGATCGAGCGCGTCTGAATACCTCGATATCTGCAATTGCAGATCATGGAGACAAAGAGGAGACAACCGATGTCCTATGAAACGATCAGCGTAGAGCTTGACGCCTCATCCCGCGTCGCCACAGTGACACTGAATCGCCCGGACAAGCTCAACAGCTTCACGCGGGTGATGCACAAGGAACTGGGGGCGGCGCTCGATGAAGTCGAAGCCGCAGGCACCCGGGCGCTGGTGCTGACAGGTGCGGGCCGCGGATTCTGCGCAGGCCAGGACCTTGCCGATCTCGATTTCACGCCGGGTGCGATGACAGACCTCGGCGAGCTGATCGATGAACACTTCAACCCGTTGATCCGCCGGCTTCAGGCGCTGCCGATGCCCGTCATCGCAGCCGTCAATGGCACCGCTGCTGGTGCAGGCGCCAACCTCGCGCTCGCCTGCGATCTCGTCATTGCAGCCCGATCGGCCAGCTTCATTCAGGCCTTTGTGAAAATCGGCCTCGTTCCTGATTCGGGTGGGACGTGGTTCCTGCCGCAGCGCCTCGGTATGGCACGAGCCCTCGGGCTCGCAATGACGGGCGACAGGCTGCCCGCGGAAAAAGCCGAAAGCTGGGGCCTCATCTGGCAGGCCGTCGACGACGCCGATTTGCAGGAAACCGCAACGAAGCTGGCCACGCAACTGGCGCAGCAGCCCGCGCTCGCCATCGTCGCAATCAGGCGCGCCATGCGTGAAGGCGTCACCCAGACGCTGGAGGCGCAGCTCGATCTCGAACGCGATCTGCAGCGCGAACTGGGTGCATCGCAAGACTATGAGGAAGGCGTGCGCGCCTTCATGGAAAAACGCGCAACACGCTTCGAGGGCCGTTGACATGTCCAGCCAGCCACAGCACGACGACACGATGTCACCAGAAGCACTCGCCCGCGCCACCGCCCAATCGATGTACGAAGCGGATGCCTGCAGCCAGGCGCTGGGCCTCGAACTTCTGGAAGTGCGCCCCGGGTACGCACGCATGCGGATGCTGGTCCGTCCTGATTTTCTGAACGGACACCAGATCTGCCACGGCGGCCTGATCTTCACCCTGGCCGATTCGACGTTTGCCTTCGCGTGCAACTCGTACAACATCAACACGGTGGCGTCGGGCTGTTCGATCGAGTTCCTGCGTCCGGTTCCCGGCGGCGAAGAGCTGACCGCCGAAGCCGTCGAGCAGACGCTGAGTGGTCGCAACGGCATCTACGACATCCGGGTAACGAATCGCACCGGAGAAACGGTCGCGATGTTCCGTGGCAAATCCGCACAGATTCGCGGCACGGTCATTCCCGTTACTGACTGAAGCTTCGCGCCGAACACTCAACGCAACGTAACGCTTCGTTCGTTGTTCGTTACACGCAGCGCATCTATTCTGAAAAGCAGCAAAGGAGACATCCGCATGACGACCGATCTACCGCTCGACCCGATCGAAACGGCGAGCCGCGACGAACTCGCCGCCCTCCAGCTCGAACGACTGAAATGGTCGCTCACGCACGCGTATGAAAATTCGCCGGTGTATCGGCGCAAGTTTGACGAAGCTGGCGTCCATCCGTCTGAGGTGAAAACGCTGGCGGACCTTTCGCGCTTCCCGTTCACCACCAAGAAGGATCTGCGCGACAGCTATCCCTTCGGCATGTTTGCTGTGCCGCAGGAGCAGATATCGCGGATTCACGCATCGTCGGGTACCACGGGCAAACCGACCGTTGTCGGTTACACCGCGCGCGACATCGACACATGGGCGAACCTCGTCGCCCGTTCGATCCGTGCGGCCGGCGCCCGACGCGGCGACAAGGTGCATGTCAGCTACGGATACGGTCTCTTTACCGGCGGACTCGGCGCACACTATGGCGCCGAACGCGCCGGCCTCACCGTGATCCCATTTGGCGGCGGTCAGACGGAAAAGCAGGTCCAGCTTATCCAGGACTTCCGTCCGGACATCATCATGGTGACGCCCAGCTACATGCTGTCGATCGCCGATGAGCTGGAACGACAAGGCGTCGATCCAGCCAGCTGTTCGCTGCGCATCGGCATCTTCGGCGCGGAGCCGTGGACGAACGACATGCGGCGGGCAATCGAACAGCGCATGGGCATCGACGCTGTCGACATCTACGGGCTGTCTGAAGTCATGGGCCCGGGCGTCGCATCGGAGTGCGCGGAAACGAAAGACGGCCCGACGATCTGGGAAGACCATTTCTACCCCGAGATCATCAATCCCGAAACCGGCGAAGTACTGCCAGAAGGCGAATTTGGCGAACTCGTCTTCACCTCGCTGACGAAAGAAGCGTTGCCGATCATTCGCTATCGCACGCGCGACCTTACGCGTCTGTTGCCCGGCACCGCACGCACGATGCGCCGTATGGAGAAAATCACGGGCCGCTCGGACGACATGATGATCGTGCGCGGCGTCAACGTTTTCCCGACGCAGATCGAAGAGCTGCTGTTGAAGCAACATGCGCTCGCGCCGCACTATCAGATCATCCTCACGAAGGAAGGCCCGCTCGATGTGCTGACGCTGAATGTCGAACCGTGTCCCGAAACCGCGCCGGATACGGGCGCGCTCAATACCGCGAAACAGGCCCTCGTCTACGATATCAAGGCGTTGATCGGCGTGAGCGCAGTGGTGAACGTGCTGGCGGTAAACGGTATCGAACGCTCGGTTGGCAAGGCACGGCGCGTCGTCGACAAACGGTTTTCCGGAAGCTGACGTTCCGACAACCGGAAGCCTGGCCGGCAGCACAAGCCAGCGCGACTTGGATTGAAATGAATGTAGAAAAGTGATCAGCGGCGGCATGGCGGCGCTGATCGCGATGCAGTCGTACGGTTGCCAGATGGAGGATCAGGCGTGCGCCCCGGTCACGCCTGACCCGCCCGATCACGAATTCGGCAACAGCAACCACATGCGGCCGGCCTGCTTCATCTTGCCGGCGAGATCGCCCGCGTCGTCGCCAAGTCCCCAGAAATAGTCGGCGCGCACACCGCCTTTGATCGCCGAACCTGTGTCCTGTGCAAACACCAGACGATTCATCGGCAAATTGGTCAACGGACGCGTCGTTTGCAGAAACACCGGCGTACCGAGCGGAATCGAAGACGGATCGACAGCAATGGACCGCTCGGGCGTCAACGGAACGCCCAGCGCGCCAATTGGACCGTCGGCGCCACTCTGCTGAGCCGTATCGCCCGTGGGCATTTCACGGAAGAACACAAACCGCGGATTCGTATCGAGCAATGCGTCGACCTTCGCCGGATTCGAACGCGCCCAGGCCTTGATGCCCTGCATCGTCGCCTGCGCGGGCGTGATCTCGCCGCGATCCAGCAGCGAACGGCCAATCGATTTGTACGGCTGGTTGTTCGTGCCGCCAAACCCGACACGCATCACGCTGCCATCCTCCATCACGATTCGCCCGGATCCTTGCACCTGCAGGAAGAACGCTTCGATCGGATCGTCGACCCACACCAGTTCGTTACCTGTCAGCACCCCGCTGCGTTCGAGCTGCGCGCGCGCCGGCAGCGGCGCGCCGGCGCGATAGCCGGCCGGCCAGTGGTACAGCGCCGTCTGATAGACGCCGTGCCGCACGCGCGAACCGCGCAGCAACGGTTCGTAATAGCCCGTCACCAGGCCATCGAGCGTGCCGTCGGTATTGGCGAACTGAAAAGGAGTGAAATACGTTTCGAAGAACGTGCGCGCACTCGCGACATCGAGGTCGTCGAGTTGCGTTGCCGCGGCACACGCCCGCTGCCAGTTCGGCTGACGCGCAAGCCGGGTGCAGTTCTGCCGGAGCGCGGCCGTCGCTCCGATCAGCGAATCGTCCTGCCAGCCCGGCACCTGCTGCCATGCGACGGGAGTGAGCCGCGTCGACGCAATCTGGCCCGGAATGATCGCGGCGCCCGTCGGTGGCGAGACAGACTTCAACGACGCTCCGCCTCCGCACGCTGCCAGCATCGCCGCTACCGCCACCGCGCTGACCCAGCCTGCGGCCGTGCGGACAATACGCATACAATGTTCGTTCTTGATGGAAACCGCCATGTCTGATCTGTTCGACGAATACCCGATGCTGATATTTGCGCTGGAGTCGCTTCTGGCGCTGGGCCTGCTGATTTTCATCGTTGTCTGGACATCGTCCGGCAAGAAGAAGCAGGCGCGAAATGCACAACGCACGCACAAGACATCAGGCGAAAACAGCGACAGCCAGCAGCCGCAGCCGTAAGCCTTACGGTTGAAAGGGCCGCTTGCCGGTTCAATGCAGCGTGCGCGGCATGCGCAGCATGAACTCGGGCACAGTCGCTTCGAAACGTTCGCCGTCTTCCGCGACGCAAAAATACTCCCCGCGCATCGTGCCGACGGGCGTTGCGATCAACGCCCAGCTCGTATATTCGAACTGCTCGCCCGGTTTGAGGAGCGGCTGGTGGCCGACCACGCCAAGGCCCTTCACTTCCTGCACATGCTCTTCGCTGTCCGTGATGACCCAGTGGCGTGCGATCAGTTGAGCCGGAACCTGCCCGCTGTTGCGGATGGTCAGCGTGTATGCGAACGCATACTTGCGGCGCTCGGGGTCCGATTCTTCGGGCAGATACGCGACCTGCACCGATACGCTGAATTCGTACTGGCTCATCCTGATTCCGGTGTGAATGCACGCTGCGGGAAGCCCATGCGCCAATGGTTTGCGGCCTGTCGGCGGGAAGCGGCTCTGGTTTCGCATTCTGCTTGATGCAGCGGACGCCCGCAACCAGCTATCCCGTCCGGACAGGGGTTTCTCGCCGTGCAAACCGGTAAGATAGCGATTTTCCGCCTGCCGCTCCCCACGCCATGACGCAATTCAGAATCGCTCCCAGCATCCTGTCCGCCGACTTCTCGCTGCTTGGCGAAGAAGTCCGCAACGTTGTCGCCGCCGGCGCCGACTGGATTCACTTCGACGTGATGGACAACCACTACGTGCCGAACCTGACCATCGGCCCGCTCGTGTGCGAGGCGATCCGCCCGCACGTGCAGGTGCCGATCGACGTGCATCTGATGGTGCGCCCGGTCGACCGTATCGTGCCGGACTTCGCGAAAGCGGGCGCCAACGTCATCAGCTTTCACCCGGAAGGCTCGGATCACATCGACCGAACACTGTCGCTGATCCGCGATCATGGCTGCAAGGCCGGCCTCGTGTTCAATCCCGCCACGTCGCTCAGCTATCTCGATCACGTGATGGACAAGCTCGATCTCGTGTTGATCATGTCAGTGAATCCGGGCTTCGGCGGCCAGTCGTTCATTCCTGAAGCGCTGAACAAGCTGCGCGAGGCGCGAGCCCGTATCGATGCATACAAGGAAAAGACCGGCCGTGAAATCCATCTCGAAGTGGACGGCGGCGTGAAGGTCGACAACATCGCGGAAATCGCAGCGGCAGGCGCGGACACGTTCGTGGCGGGCTCGGCGATCTTCGGCAAACCCGACTACAAGACCGTCATCGACCAGATGCGCGCAGCACTTGCCCAGATCAAGCATCCGTCGCACAGCAAATGAGTCATCACACGCGTCTACCACCCATACCCGGCGGCCTCCGAACATGACTGCGAAGCCCTCCTTTCCTGCACCGGTATTCAGCGGCCCCCGTATCGAGGCCGCGATTATCGACCTCGACGGCACCATGGTCGATACGGCCGACGACTTCACCGCCGGGCTGAACGGCATGCTCGCGCAGCTCGACGCGGCGGAAACGTCGCGTGAGGAAGTGGTCGAATACGTCGGCAAGGGCTCGGAACATCTGATTCGCAGCGTGCTCGCGCCGCGTTTCGAGGCCGGGCACGCGCAGGATCGCTTCGACGAGGCGCTCGCGATCTACCAGGACGAGTACTCGAAGATCAACGGCACGCACACGCGTCTCTATCCTGACGTCGAAGCGGGCCTGAAGGCGATGCGCGACGCCGGCCTCAAGCTCGCGTGCGTGACGAACAAGCCGCGCCGCTTTGCGGTGCAACTACTCACGCAATATGGGCTGACCGGCTATTTCAGCGTCGTGATCGGCGGCGACACGCTCGCGAAAAAGAAGCCCGATCCGCTGCCGATGATCACCGCGTGCGCCGAAATGCAGGTCGCGCCGCAGGCAGCGGTGGCGATCGGCGATTCGGAAAACGACGCGATGGCCGGCCGCGCCGCCGGTCTCGCTACGTTGACTGTGCCGTATGGCTACAACCATGGTCAGTCTGTACAAACAATAAAATCGGATGGTATAGTTGCTTCGCTGCTCGAGGCCGCCAAGGCCATCGCAGCGCACCAATCACCGACTTTATAAGTCCATCATCCTCATGTTTCTGAATAAAAAACGGAGTCTGAGCAGCATCGACCGGGGAGCCTGGCCCTGGCGTCGCTGGTCGCGCTAACCTCGCCTGAGGTACGCTGAAGCCCGTCTTCGGCAACCGTTTTTTACTTCGCTGCGCTTCTCGCGCGCTTCCCGAGTTTTACGCTGGTAACCGTCGCATCGCTTCATCTGGTCTTCGTGTATCCATCGCGGTACCGTTGCGTCATGTGAGCTTGCACGCGTTCCCGGGACAGCACGCACCGATCGGCGTCTCCCTGTCGAAAGACACAGAAAGCCTGGCCGGCAAGCGCAACGCCCCCGTCTTATCCGGAGCACACGCACGCTGTGCCGGACGCACGAACAGGATCGGAACATGACCGAACTCGAATTTCAGTCCCTCGCAAACGAGGGCTTCAATCGCATCCCGATGATCGCCGAGGCGCTCGCCGACCTCGAAACTCCGTTATCGCTGTATCTGAAGCTCGCGCAGTCCGAGCGCAACGGCGCCAACTCGTTCCTGCTCGAATCGGTAGTGGGCGGCGAGCGGTTCGGCCGCTACTCGTTCATCGGCCTGCCGGCACGCACGCTCGTGCGTACCCGCAACGGCGTGTCCGAGGTCGTGAAAGACGGCAAGGTCGTCGAGACGCATGAAGGCGATCCGCTCGCGTTCATCCAGCAGTTCCAGGCACGTTTCAAGGTGGCGCAACGTCCCGGCCTGCCGCGGTTTAGCGGCGGTCTGGCCGGTTATTTCGGCTATGACGCGGTGCGCTACATCGAGAAAAAGCTCGCGCACACCGCGCCGCCGGACGATCTCGGCCTGCCCGACATCCAGTTGCTGCTCACAGAAGAAGTCGCGGTGATCGACAACCTCGCCGGCAAGCTGTATCTCGTGGTCTACGCCGACCCGGCCTTGCCCGAGGCGTACACGAAAGCGAAGCAGCGCCTGCGCGAACTGCGCCAGCGTCTGCGCACGACCGTTCAGCCGCCGGTCACGTCGGCGAGCGTGCGCACCGAGATTTATCGCGAGTTCGCGAAAGACGATTACCTCGCCGCCGTGCGCAAGGCGAAGGAATATGTCGCGGCCGGCGAGCTGATGCAGGTTCAGGTCGGCCAGCGTCTGACGAAACCGTATCGCGACAATCCGCTTTCGCTGTATCGCGCACTGCGCTCGCTGAATCCGTCGCCGTATATGTATTACTACAACTTCGGTGAATTCCATGTGGTCGGCGCTTCGCCGGAAATTCTGGTGCGTCAGGAAAAGCGCGGCGAGGACCGGATCGTGACGATCCGTCCGCTTGCGGGCACGCGTCCACGTGGCAACACGCCCGAGCGCGACGCCGAACTCGCCACGGAACTGCTGAACGACCCGAAGGAAATCGCCGAGCACGTGATGCTGATCGACCTCGCGCGTAACGACGTCGGCCGCATCGCGCAGATCGGTTCGGTGGTCGTGACCGACCAGATGATCATCGAAAAGTACTCGCACGTGCAGCACATCGTGAGCTCGGTCGAGGGCAAGCTCAAGGCGGGCGTCACCAATTTCGACGTGCTGCGCGCGACGTTCCCGGCCGGCACGCTGTCGGGCGCGCCGAAGGTCCGCGCGATGGAACTGATCGACGAGCTCGAACCGGTGAAGCGCGGTCTTTACGGCGGCGCCGTCGGCTATCTGTCGTTCACCGGCGAGATGGATCTGGCGATCACGATCCGCACCGGCGTGATCCACAACGGCAATCTGTATGTGCAGGCGGCGGCGGGCATCGTCGCGGATTCGGTGCCGGAATCCGAATGGCAAGAGACCGAAAACAAGGCGCGCGCTGTGCTGCGCGCCGCCGAGCAGGTGCAGGACGGCCTCGATAGCGACTTCTGACCGGAGACAGACCATGCTGCTGATGATCGACAACTACGACTCGTTCACCTATAACCTGGTCCAGTACCTCGGCGAACTCGGCGAAGACGTACGGACCTACCGCAACGACGAAATCACCCTCGACGAAATCGCGAAGCTCAACCCCGAGCGCATCTGCCTTTCGCCCGGACCGAGCAATCCGCAACACGCCGGCATCACGCTCGACGTGCTGCGCAAGTTTTCCGGCGAGATTCCGATTCTCGGCGTGTGCCTCGGCCACCAGGCGATTGGCGAGGCATTCGGCGGGCGCGTCGTGCGCGCGCAAACCATAATGCATGGCAAGGTGAGCCAGATCGAAACCGACTGCAAAGGCGTGTTCGCCGACCTGCCGAAGCATTTCACCGTCACGCGCTACCATTCGCTCGCGATCGAACGCGAGTCGCTGCCGGATTGCCTCGAAGTGTCCGCGTGGACCGACGACGGCGAAATCATGGGCGTGCGCCACAAGACGCTCAAGGTCGAAGGCGTGCAGTTCCACCCGGAATCGATCCTGTCCGAACACGGCCATGCGCTGCTCGAAAACTTCGTGAAGCAGTCGAAGCTTGCTGGCGCATCGCAACGCAACGCCTGAAGAAGCGAGAAAAGAACATGTCCATTACTCCGCAGGAAGCGTTGCAGCGCACGATCGAGCATCGCGAAATTTTTCACGACGAAATGCTGCATCTGATGCGCCTCATCATGCGCGGCGAACTCTCGCCGGTGATGTCGGCGGCGATCATCACGGGGCTGCGCGTCAAAAAAGAGACCATCGGTGAAATCGCGGCCGCCGCTACCGTAATGCGCGAATTCGCCCGGCACGTCGAAGTAGAGGACAACTCGAACTTCGTCGATATCGTGGGCACGGGCGGCGACGGCTCGCACACGTTCAACATTTCCACCGCGACGATGTTCGTCACGGCCGGCGCTGGCGCGAAAGTCGCGAAACACGGCAACCGCGGCGTGTCGAGCAAATCGGGCAGCGCGGACGTCCTCGAAGCACTCGGCGTCAACATCGATCTGCAGCCGGAACAGGTGGCGATCTCGATCGCGGAAACCGGCATGGGCTTCATGTTCGCGCCGAACCATCATCCGGCGATGAAGAACATCGCGCCCGTGCGCCGCGAACTCGGCGTGCGGACGATCTTCAATATTCTCGGGCCCCTCACCAATCCGGCCGGTGCGCCGAACCAGCTGATGGGCGTGTTCCACCAGGATCTGGTCGGCATTCAGGTGCGCGTGATGCAACGGCTCGGCGCGAAGCACGTGCTGGTCGTGTACGGCATGGACGGCATGGATGAAGTGTCGCTCGGCGCCGCGACCACGGTCGGCGAACTGCGCGACGGCCAGATTCACGAATACGAGATTCATCCGGAAGACTTCGGCATGCAGATGGTGTCGAACCGGACGCTCAAGGTGAATGACGCCGGTGAATCGAAAACCATGCTGCTCGAAGCGCTCGACAACAAACAGGGCGTCGCGCGCGAAATCGTCGTGCTGAACGCGGGCACGGCGCTGTATTCGGCGAACGTGGTGGCATCGATCGCGGACGGCATCCAGATCGCGCGCGAAACCATCGCGAGCGGCCGCGCACGGGCAAAGGTCGACGAACTGGTCCGTTTCACGCAGCAATTCAAGAAATAACTTCAGTATCGAGATACCCATGAGCGACATTCTGGAACGCATCATCGCGGTCAAGCGCGAAGAAATCCGCGCTGCGCAAATGAGCGCGCCGCTTGAAGAATTACGGCTCGAGGCGTCGACGCGCGACCGGCGCGACTTCGTCGGCGCATTGCGCGCGAAGCACGCAGCCGGCCTCGCCGCGGTCATCGCCGAGGTGAAAAAGGCAAGCCCGTCGAAAGGCATATTGCGCGAACATTTCGTGCCCGCCGATATCGCCCGCTCGTACGAAAGCCACGGCGCGGCGTGCCTTTCCGTGCTGACGGACGTGCAGTTCTTCCAGGGCAGCGCGACTTATCTGGAAGAAGCGCGCGCCGCCTGCGCGCTGCCGGTGCTGCGCAAGGACTTCATCATCGATCCGTACCAGATCGTCGAGGCACGCGCGATGGGCGCCGACGCGATCCTGCTGATCGCCGCGGCGCTCGAAACGCCGCAGATGCAGGATCTCGAGGCGTTCGCGCATTCGCTGGGGCTCGCGGTGCTCGTCGAAGTGCACGACAGCAACGAACTGATGGAAGCGCTCACGCTCAAGACACCGTTGATCGGCATCAACAACCGCAATCTGCGCACGTTCGAAACGTCGATCGACACGACGATCGGCATGCTCGAATCGATTCCGGACGACCGTATCGTCGTGACCGAATCGGGCATTCTGTCGCGCGTCGACGTCGAGCGGTTGCGCACGATGGACGTGCATACGTTCCTCGTCGGCGAAGCGTTCATACGCGCGGAGCAGCCGGGCGCGGAACTCGCGCGGATGTTTTTCTGAGCGCGAACAGCAGGTTGAGTTCGACGCATGCGGCGGAGCAGCTTCGAGCCCGCCAGGCCGGATCGAACGGGACACAGGATGAGCATCGAGAGTGAAATCAAGCTGGCGCTGCCGGCCGGACAGGTCGACGCGGCAACCGCGTTTTTCGTCATGCGTACTGGCGAAGCCGGGCATGCCGTCACGCTCGAAAACATCTATTTCGACACGCCCGGCCTGACGCTGGCGCGCTCGAAAAGCGCGCTCCGGCTACGACGCACGCCCGATGGCTGGCTGCAGACGTTCAAGACAGCCGGCTCGGCGAAAGGCGGCCTGCATAGCCGTCACGAATGGGAAATGGCCGTCGCGGGCGATGCGCTGGAAATCGACGCATTGCTGCGCGCGTGCGAAGCACCGGACGTCACGGCAGCGTTGCGCGAGGCGGCGCCAGGCCTCATCGAACTATTTCGCACGAACTTCACGCGCACGCTGTGGCATATGCAGCACGACGGCGCCGGCATCGAAGCGGCGATCGATCTGGGCGAAGTGATTGCCGATGTGAACGGCGAAACGCGCCGCACGCCGATTTCCGAAATCGAACTCGAACTGAAGAGCGGCGATGAAGCAGCGCTTCACGCGCTGGCTCAGGCATTGTCGGCAAACATTCCGGGGCTCGCGCCGGATGACGTCAGCAAGGCACAGCGCGGTTACAGGCTGCGCGAACAGTAACCTGCGCGGCGCGGCGACCCTCGAAGCGGTGGGCAGCAAACGCCACCTTGAGCTACACGTCGTTTGCTGCGACACTTCCCCGCCATGACCTCCGCCACCCGCTCCCGCTCCTCTTCGTCGCAAGCCTCGCTTTTTGGCGAGGCATCTGCTGCGCAACCCGCGTCACCCACGCAACCGGCAAGTAACACCGCCGCCGCGCTCGAAGCCCAGTTCGACGCGTTACCCCCCGCGTGGCGCCAGCACCTGAAACCGTTCACCGGGAGCGATGCCTATGCGCCGTTGTGCGCGTTCGTCGACGCCGAGCGCGCGGCCGGCAAAACCGTCTATCCGGCCGACGTGTTCCGCGCGCTGCGCCTGACGAGCCCTGACGACGTGAAAGTCGTGATCCTCGGGCAAGACCCGTATCACGGTGAGGATCGCGGCACGCCGCAGGCGCACGGACTCGCGTTCTCGGTGCCGCCGGCGGTGCGTCCGCCGCCATCGCTGCGTAATATCTTCAAGGAAATCGCCGCGAATTTCGGCTATGAACCGCCGCGCCACGGCTGCCTCGACACGTGGGCGCGGCAGGGCGTCCTGCTGCTGAACACGGTGCTGACGGTGGAACGCGACTCGGCCGCGAGCCACGCGAAGCGCGGATGGGAAAAATGCACCGATACGTTGATCCACGAACTCGCGATGCGACACGAAGGGCTCGTCTTCATGCTGTGGGGCGCGCATGCGCAGGCGAAGCGCGCGCTGCTGGGCGGACGTTCGCACTACGTGCTCGAAGCGCCCCATCCGTCGCCACTGTCGGCGCACCGCGGCTTTCTCGGTTGCCGGCATTTCGCGCTGGCCAATGAATATCTCGAACAGCACGGCCGGACGCCGATCGACTGGCGTCTGCCCGACGAAGCCGAAACGCTGGCCTGACCGCGCACATCACGCACATCACGCCGCGATTCGCGAGTCGGAACACAACGATATAGCCGGATCAGAAACAAAAAACGCCACGAGGTCGAAAACCCGTGGCGCTTTTCGTTCCGACGAGACCGGGACATCAGCCTCGGATGGAAAATGAAGCCTTACGCTGCGGCGATCGCTTCGCGCGCGCCGGCGAGTGCCGCGTTCGCGACGTCCGGGCCCATGTTCAGGCCTTCGGCATAGATGAAGTTCACGTCGGTCATGCCGAGGAAGCCGAGGAACGTCTTCAGGTACGGTGTCTGGCTGTCGCCCGGCGTGCCGACGTACTTGCCGCCACGTGCCGAAACAACGTGCACTTTCTTGCCCGTCACGAGACCTTCCGCGCCGTTCGCGCCGTACTTGAACGTGATGCCGGCGCGTGCGATGAAGTCGAAGTACGTCTTCAGTTGCGACGACACGCCGAAGTTGTACAGCGGAGCGGCGATGACGACGATATCGGCAGCCTGCAGTTCGGCGATCAGCGCTTCGCTGCGTGCGGCGATGGCGTTCTGTTCCGGCGTGCGTTGCCCGGCCGGCGTGAAGAACGCGCCGAGGATCGTGTCGTCCAGATGGGGCAGCGGCTCAGCCTGCAGGTTACGGACGACGACTTGCGCGCCCGGGTTCGACTGTTGCAGCTTTGCGGTCAGTTCGTTGGCAAGCAGCGTCGAATTCGCGCCTTGCGAGCGGGCTGCCGAGTTGATTTGCAGAATCGTGGTCATGGGTGACTCCAGTTGGGGCGCGCAGTGTTGCGCGAGTGGAGCCATTGTGTTTTTTTACCCGCCCGGGAAAAAGTACCGCGCGAGCGAAGGATTGTTGCATGGGTAGAACAATCCGCCATCTTCAACCCGGGATTTTGTCGCTTTCAGAGGGCCGACGGCGTACCACCGGCCCCCAGCATGTCATTTCCCCAGCCAGCGCTCGCGCCAGTTCCGCGCCGCGACGCGCTTGTCGGTGACCGAAAGCGAGTAGCGCGCGACGTCCGGGGCATCGAGTTTCAACTGCATGGTGCGCAGTTCGTCGCGACGGAACGCATGCACTTCGACCTTCGCGCCCGGCTGGTAACGCGCCAGCAGCGCATCCAGATTCGAGCCGGTGACGCGCAGGCCATCGATCGCGATCAGCACGTCGCCGGCCGACAGGCCCGCCTTCTGCGCCGCGCTACCTTCGTGTACCGTGGCGAGCGTGCAGTCGGCGTTGCCCCGCACGCGCACGCCCAGCGACGGCTTGCCGTTCCTGTCCGGCTCCGGCGCGATACCCACGCCGAACGGTGCGAGCAACGGTTCGAGCGGCAGATCGCGCGTGCCGTACGCGGCCTGATCGAGCAGATGCGCGACGTCGACACCGGTCGCTTCGGCGAAAAGGGCCTCGATTTCCGTCTCCGGCACGCCAACCGGCTTGCCGCGATAGAAATCGCGGCCGAAGCGTTGCCACAGGAGGCGCATCACGTCGTCGAGCGATTTGCGGTTGCCGGTCTGCGCGCGGATCTCCAGATCGAGGCACAGCGCGACCAGCGAGCCCTTCGTGTAATAACTGACGATCGCGTTGGGCGCGTTTTCGTCCTGACGGTAGTACTTGACCCACGCATCGAACGAGCTTTCGGCGACCGACTGTTTCAGACGCCCGCTGCCGCGCTGCACGCTGCCGACCACCTTGCCGACGAGGCCGAAATATTCGTCCTGCGTGATGAGACCGGTGCGCACCAGAATCAGATCGTCGTAGTAGGACGTGAAGCCCTCGAAGAGCCACAGCAACGACGTGTAGTTCTCGCGCGTCAGATCGTATGGCGCGAACGCGGCCGGCTTGATGCGCTTCACGTTCCACGTGTGGAAATACTCGTGACTGCACAGGCCAAGGTACGTCCGGTAGCCTTCGGTCGTTTCCGGACGGCCCGTCACCGGCAGATCGGTGCGATTGCAGATCAGCGCCGTCGACGCACGATGCTCGAGGCCGCCGTAGCCGTCGCTGACCACCTGCGTCATGAACACATAGCGATCGACCGGCGCCTTCTTCGACTTCGGCTCGAAGAGCGCGATCTGCGCTTCGCAGACGCGCTTCAGGTCGGCGGCGAGGCGCTCCATATCCACGGCGACGGTGCGTCCCGCGATCACGATATCGTGCGGCACGCCATGCGCGCTAAACGTGGAGAGCGCGAATTCGCCGAGCGTGACCGGATGGTCGATCAGCTCGTCATAGTTCTGCGCGCGATACTCGCCAAAACCGTAGCGCTTCGTGCCGCGCGCTTCGGGCAACGCGGTCGCGACCCGCCACCGGCGATACGCGTCGCCCGCCGGCTTCTGGATGTCGACCACGCATGGTGCCTCTTCATGGCCGAGCGGCGACAGAAACACGCTCGTGCCATTGAAGAAACCAGTTGTGTCGTCGAGATGTGCGGCGCGCACCGACATATCCCACGCATACACCTCGTAGCGCAGCGTCAGCTCGCCATTGACGGGTGCGGCCCGCCACGTGTGCTTGCCGGTTTTCCCGACGCGCACCTTGCGTCCCGCTTCGTTGAAAGCGCGCAGCGTCACGATGTTGCGGGCGAACTCGCGGACCATGTAGCTGCCCGGAATCCACACCGGCAGCATGAAGGACTGCCCGGCCGGATCAGGATCGGCGACGGTCACGGTCACTTCGAACAGATGGGCGGCGGGTTGCTTCGGGACGATGGTGTAGCGGATCGGCTTCATCGGCGGGACATCCAGACAGTAAGCGGAGCGTTAAAACGGCAGGAGGCGCACGACGCGCCTCCTGTTCGACATGTACGACACGTGCGACGCGGTTAGTGGACGGCGGACAATTCCTTGTCGAGCCGGTCTGCCGGCACGGCGCCCGGCAGGCGGCGGCCGTCGGCGAGGAACACCGTCGGCGTACCGTTGACGTTCATCTGCTGGCCGAGCGCGAGGTTCTTGTCGATCGCGGTGGTGTCGCAGCTGGCGGCGGCCGTCGGCGCGCGGTGATCGAGCATCCACGATTCCCACGCCTTCGCGCGATCGGTCGAACACCAGATCGACTTCGATTTCACCGTCGAATCCGGCGAAAGCACCGGGTACAGGAACGTGTAGACCGTCACGTTATCGATCGACTTGAGCGTCGTTTCGAGCTGCTTGCAGTACGGACAGTTCGGATCGGAAAACACGGCGATCCTGCGTGAGCCGTTACCCTTCACGACTTTCACCGCGTTGCCGAACGGCAGGCTCGCGAAATCGATCTTGTTGGTTTCGGCCAGGCGCGCTTCGGTGACGTTCGTGCGCGTTTTCGCTTCGACGATGTCGCCAAGCACGAGGTAATCGCCATTGACATCGCTGTAGAGGATCTGCGTGCCGAGATTCACTTCGTAGAGGCCGGCGATCGGCGACTTCGAAACGCTCTTGATCGTGGCGTCGCCAAGGCGCGACTGCAGCGTGGCCTTCAGCTTGTCGGTGGTCTGGTCGGCCTGCGCGGAGCAGCCGAGTGCGGCGGCGGCGACGGCCAGTGCCAGCGTCGCGATGCGGATACGTTTTTGCATGTTCAATCCCTGGGCGATTTGCACGCGTGCGTGGCGTGCCTTTCATATGTTGGTGCGGACCGTGTGAAACGAAGGTGCCCTTACCCGAGCGCCGCGGAAACAAGCCAGCGTTTAAGCAGCGGCTGCGCGCCGACGAACGCCATGCCGGTATTGCGGACGGCCCGGGCCACGGTGCCCGGCACGGAAAACAGCTTCTGCAGGCCATCGGTGGCGATCATCAACGCACGGATGTCCTCACGACGTGCGCGCTCGTAGCGACGCAGCAGCACCGTGTCGCCGGGATCGCGGAACGCTTCCTTCTTCGCGATCGTATCGGCGAGCGCGCAGACATCGCGCAGCCCGAGATTCATGCCCTGGCCGGCAAGCGGATGGATCAGATGCGCGGCGTCGCCGACCAGCGCGACACGCGGTGCGATCAGCCGGTCGACCGTTTGCAGCGCGAGCGGAAAACCCTGCGCCGGCGTCACGCACTCCAGCGGGCCGAGCAGGCTTTGCGTCACGCGTTCCACTTCCGCCGCGAGCTGCGCGGGCGCGAGTTCCAGCAGTTCGCGCGCATGCTCCGTCCGCGCCGACCAGACGAGCGACACGTGACCGTCCGGCAACGGCAGCAACGCGATGATCTCGCCTTCCCTGAACCATTGATATGCGGTGTCGCCGTGCGGCCGGCCGGCCTTGAAATTCGCGACGACGCCCGTCTGTCTGTAATCGCGGCGATCGACCTTCGAGCCGATCTGCGCGCGCACCCACGAGTGCGCGCCATCCGCGCCGACGACGAGATCCGCTTCCAGCACACGACCGTTCGCAAGCCCGATTGACGCAGCATCGGGTTTCACGTCGAGCGCCTGGGCGCGCGAATCGATCCACGTCAGATTGGGCTGGAACCGCAGCGCGGCGTCGAGCGCGCGTTCGATCAGCGACGATTCGGCGATCCACGCCAGTTGCGACACGGAGGCCTGGAACGCGGAAAAATGGAGTTCGGCAGCCGCATCGCCGAAAACGCGCATGTCGTAGACCGGCGCAAGGCGCGCGACGTCGAGCGCCTGCCAGACGCGCAGACGTTCAAGCAGGGTTTGCGAACTCGCGGAAAGCGCATAGACACGCGCGTCGAACGCGGCACCGGCGGGGAGCGACGCGCATGTCTGCGCGAGCAGTGCGACGCGTCTGCCGCCTTGCGTCAGCGCGAGCGCGGCGGTCTTGCCGACAAGCCCGCCGCCGATCACGGCAACGTCGAAGGTCTGATGGTGAACAGTCATCCGTTCATTATAGCTGCGCGTGTTCCCGGGGACTGACGCGGCGAGCGCGGCGTTTGCCCTCGCTCCAGGGCGCGTGCCGCCTGGCGGCGGTCGCACAGGCAACGGCAAGAACGCTACGTCAACGCGCCTGCATCGAAAACGCCACGCAAACTACGACATGAAAGCGCTTCTTGCGACCGGTCATGCATCATGTGTATTTCATGCTCACAGCATCGATTTGCCCTGGGCAAGAATCTTGTCGCACACCTGCTTCGTAATCTGCTGTTGCAAGCCGCCACCGCTCAGGTCTAGCTGCTTGCCATCACCGCTATTCAGGATGCCCTTTGAGCCGTCGGTGTAGCCGCTGTCAGACGAAGACGAACCGCCGGGCAACTTGCTCATCAGGGAGTCCTTGACCGACGACGCGCTGCCGCCCAGATAGTTGTTTTTGACACAAAATTCGAGAACTCCCGCTACGTTGCCGGTACTGCTGGATGTCAGCGATTGCAACGAGAGTCCGTTACTCAACCCGCTCAGGTTGCCAGGTCCACCGGTCGACCCGCTGCTGTTTCCAGCCTGATTGAGAAGACCGCTCAATTGCGCGTGGGCCGTGGAAATGGACAGCAAACCAGCGATCAGGAACCCCTTCACTACGGTGCGATGCCTCTGTCTGCTCATAACATCCTCTTTTTTGCGAAACTGAACCAGTTTTCAATATAGTGCCTTTCACGGACACCACGATTGCACGAAGCGAGCGGAGATAAAAAAACCCGCATGGCGCGGGTTTACTCGACAGCAGGGGTCAGTGGCAGTCCTTTTCCCAATGGTGATGGATCTTCACCTTGTGACACCGCGGGTGGTGGTGGTCATCTTGCGCACAGGCCGGCAAGGTTGCGCCAACTGTTACGACCGTAGCACGCAGCGCACGAACGGGCTTCTTCATATTAGCCTCCCTGATGCTCGACGAGCTCGACGACAAATCTCAATATTAATATTACACGGCGGTCCGCGCGCAATGATGAAAATTTGACGTCGCGCGGGAATTGGTGACCTTGCTGCCTGACCGCCGTGTTTCACGACCATACCCGCCACGAATGAATCTATCGACAACCGCGGGGTTGTATCTGGATCGTTGACGAAGCTTGATCACGGGTTCCTGTCTTGCCCGGACCCTTACGAATCAGGGCGTCCGAAAGAGTTACAATTGCCACTTCCGTGTACAAAACCAGTACAAAATCGTTGAGCCAACAACGCCACGATTCGTGCTGTTTGTCGCTTCCCCGAATTCACTTTCCGGCTGTCGCGCTCCGGCCATCGCCAGACACCGCGCAACCCGCTGCACAGCCGTAACAAACTGATTCAAAAGGTTTTCCATGAGCCTCAAATGCGGCATCGTTGGCCTGCCCAACGTCGGCAAGTCCACCCTGTTCAACGCGCTGACCAAGGCGGGCATCGCCGCCGAAAACTATCCGTTCTGCACGATCGAGCCGAACGTCGGCATCGTCGAAGTGCCCGACGCACGTCTCCAGGCGCTGGCTGACATCGTCAAGCCGGAGCGTATCCTGCCGGCGGTGGTGGAATTCGTCGACATCGCGGGTCTCGTCGCCGGTGCGAGCAAGGGCGAAGGGCTCGGCAACCAGTTCCTCGCGAACATCCGCGAGACCGATGCGATCACGCACGTCGTGCGCTGCTTCGAAGACGAGAACGTGATTCACGTCGCGGGCAAGGTCGATCCGCTGTCGGACATCGAAGTCATCAACACCGAACTCGCGCTCGCCGATCTCGCGACTGTCGAGAAATCGCTGACGCGTTATTCGAAGGCCGCGAAGTCCGGTAACGACAAGGAAGCGGCGAAACTCGCCGCGGTGCTCGAACGGGTCCGCGCGCAGCTCGATCAGGCGAAACCGGTGCGTGCGCTGGATCTGTCGGAAGAAGAAAACGCGCTGCTCAAGCCGTTCTGCCTGATCACCGCCAAACCGACGATGTACGTGGCGAACGTGAAAGACGACGGTTTCGCGAACAACCCGTACCTCGACGCGGTGAAGAAGTTCGCCGATGCCGAAGGTGCGCCGGTCGTCGCCGTGTGCGCGGCGATCGAAGCGGAAATCGCGGATCTCGACGACGAAGACAAAGGCGTGTTCCTCGCCGACATGGGCATGGAAGAGCCGGGCCTGAACCGCGTGATCCGCGCCGCCTTCAAGCTGCTCGGCTTGCAGACGTACTTCACGGCGGGCGTGAAGGAAGTCCGCGCATGGACGATCCATATCGGCGACACCGCGCCGCAGGCGGCCGGCGTGATCCACACCGATTTCGAGCGCGGCTTCATTCGTGCGCAGACCATCGGCTTCAACGACTTCGTGACCTGCAAGGGTGAACAGGGTGCGAAGGAAGCGGGCAAGATGCGCGCGGAAGGCAAGGAATACGTCGTGCACGACGGCGACGTCATGAACTTCCTGTTCAACGTCTGACGGCTGCGCGGCGAGTTCGCCGCATTCACTGCAAACCCCGCATGTCCCTGTGACAGCGGGGTTTTTTCATGCCGTAGCGAACGGGACATCGATACTCCTGACCGGTAACCGACAAGGTCATCGGCAAAATAAAACCCGGCAGCAGGCGGCCCAGACCACCGTGTTCACCCGCGTCAGAGCGTGGCTGATACAGTCCGCCCGAATGTCAAAATCCGTTGCGTCAGCAACGTCCTTTTCTGCCGGGGCGCTTCAGTTTCGCGGTTGCTGGTGTTAAATTCCCCGTTCCGGCGACCTTACGCGCTGAAGGAATACCACCGCGTGACTGTCATCGAACACAACTAGAATCGCGCAACCCCAATTTGCGCATGATCCGGTCAAGGAGACAATCGATGAGTTGCAAGCCCCTGTTCCGTTCACTTTCCGTTGCCGCGGTACTGGCGTTCGGCATCAGCACCACGGCCCATGCCGCGACCGAGATCCAGTTCTGGCACGCGATGGAAGCCGCGCTGGGCGAACGCCTGAACGACATTGCGAACGACTTCAACGCATCGCAGAGCGACTACAAGATCGTGCCGGTGTTCAAGGGCACCTACGACCAGACGCTTGCAGCGGGCATCGCGGCCTACCGCAGCGGCAACGCGCCCGCGATCCTGCAGGTCTACGAAGTGGGCACGGCCACCATGATGCAGGCAAAGAAAGCCGTGATCCCGGTCTCGGACGTGTTCAAACAGGCAGGCGTGCCGCTCGACGAAAAGGCATTCGTGCCCACCATCGCCAGCTACTACAGCGACTCGAAGACCGGCCAGCTCGTTTCGATGCCGTTCAACAGTTCGACGCCGGTGCTGTACTACAACAAGGACGCCTTCAAGAAAGCCGGCCTCGATCCGGACAAGCCGCCGAAGACCTGGGATGAACTGCGACAGGATGCGCAGAAGCTGAAGGCATCGGGCATGTCGTGCGGTTATTCGTCAGGCTGGCAGAGCTGGATCCAGCTCGAAAACTACAGTGCGTGGCATGGCGCACCGTTCGCATCGAAGAACAACGGCTTCGACGGCACCGATGCCCAGCTCGAATTCAACAAGCCGCTGCAGATCGCGCACATCCAGTTCCTGCAGAACATGGCGAAGGAAGGCACGTTCACCTATGTCGGCCGCAAGGACGAACCGGTGTCGAAGTTCTATAGCGGCGACTGCGGAATCATCACGAACTCGTCGGGGTCGCTTGCCACGATCAAGAAGTTCGCGAAGTTCAACTTCGGCACCGGCATGATGCCGTACGACGCGAGCGTGAAAGGCGCGCCGCAGAACGCGATCATCGGCGGCGCGAGCCTATGGGTGCTGGCGGGCAAGGATCCGGCCGTCTACAAGGGCGTGGCGAAATTCCTCGCCTATCTGACTTCGCCGCAGGTCGCGGCCAAATGGCATCAGGACACGGGTTACCTGCCGGTCACCACCGCGGCCTATCAGCTGACGCAGCAACAGGGCTTCTACGAGAAGAACCCGGGCAGCGATACCGCGATCAGGCAGATGCTCAACAAGCCGCCCCTGCCGTTCACCAAGGGGCTGCGTCTTGGCAACATGCCGCAGATCCGCACGGTCGTCGACGAGGAACTCGAGCAGGTCTGGACGCAGAAGAAGTCGCCGAAAGAGGCGCTCGACTCCGCCGTGTCGCGCGGCGACGAGCTGCTGCGCCGCTTCGAGAAGGCCGGCAGCTAGGCCGCCGGCCGGTTCCTGCGGGCGCTTGTTAAAAGACGAAGCGCCCGCGTGCATCACCTACGGGAAACATCGATGGAAAAGCGATCCCGCTTTGGTGCAGGCGTGTTGCCGTATCTGCTGGTTGCGCCGCAACTCGCCATCACGCTGCTGTTTTTTCTGTGGCCCGCCGGCGAGGCGTTGTGGCAGTCCACGCAAAGTCAGGACGCGTTCGGCACGTCGAGCGAGTTCGTCGGCCTCGCCAATTTCAAACAGCTGTTCGCCGATCCGCTCTATCTGTCGTCGGTCAATACGACGCTGATTTTCTGTTCGCTCGTCACGCTCGGCGGTCTCGCGATTTCGCTCGTGCTCGCTGCCTGCGCCGACCGCGTGACGCGCGGGGCAAAGACCTATCAGACGCTGCTGATCTGGCCGTACGCGGTTGCGCCCGCGCTCGCCGGCGTGCTGTGGTCGTTCCTCTTCAATCCGAGCATCGGGCTCGTGACCTACGCGCTCGCGAAGGGCGGCATCGTGTGGAATCACGCGCTCAACCCCGGGCAGGCGATGTTCCTCGTCGTGCTCGCTTCGGTCTGGAAGCAGGTCAGCTACAACTTCCTGTTCTTCTATGCCGGCCTGCAGGCGATTCCGCGTTCGCTGATCGAAGCGGCCGCGATCGACGGCGCGGGCCCCGTGCGCCGCTTCTTCGGCATCGCGCTGCCGCTGCTGTCGCCGGTGAGTTTCTTTCTGCTCGTCGTCAATATCGTCTACGCGTTCTTCGATACGTTGCCGGTGATCGACGCGGCCACTGGCGGCGGCCCCGCGCAATCGACCCGCACGCTGATCTACAAGATCTTCGCCGAAGGCTTTCAGGGCCTCGATATCGGCAGTTCCGGCGCGCAGTCGGTGGTGCTGATGGTGATCGTCGTCGCACTGACTGTCGTGCAGTTCCGTTTCATCGAGCGGAGGGTCCAGTACTCATGATCGAGAATCGACGCGGGTTCGACCTCTTTTGCCACGCGGTGCTGATCGTCGGCGTCGTGCTGGTCGTGTTTCCGGTGTACATCGCGTTCTGCGCCGCGACGATGAGCGAGCATGAAGTGTTCAGCGTGCCGCTTTCGCTCGTGCCCAGCACGCATCTGTTCGAGAACATCGCGAACGTCTGGACGCACGGCAGCGGCAACGCGGCGAGTCCGTTCGGACGGATGCTGATGAACAGCCTCGTGATGGCGCTCGTCATTTCGATCGGCAAGATCGCCGTATCGATGATCTCCGCGTATGCGATCGTGTTCTTCCGCTTCCCGCTCAGGAATGTCGCGTTCTGGCTGATCTTCATCACGTTGATGCTGCCGGTCGAAGTACGCATCTTTCCGACCGTGCAGGTGGTGTCGTCGATGCATCTGAGCAACACCTACGCCGGCTTGACGCTGCCGCTGATCGCCTCGGCCACCGCGACTTTCCTGTTCCGGCAATTTTTCCTGACGCTGCCGGACGAACTGATGGAAGCGGCACGCATCGACGGCGCCGGGCCGCTGCGCTTTTTCTGGGACGTGGTGCTGCCGCTGTCGAAGACGAACATGGCCGCGCTGTTCGTGATCACGTTCATCTACGGCTGGAACCAGTATCTGTGGCCGATCCTGATCACGAGCCAGCAATCGCTGACCACGGCGGTGGTCGGCATCAAGAGCATGATCGCGTCCGGCGATACGGCGACCGAGTGGCATCTGGTGATGACCGCGACGCTGCTCGCGATGCTGCCGCCGCTCGCCGTCGTGCTGACGATGCAGCGCTGGTTCGTGCGCGGCCTCGTGGATGCCGAAAAATAAACCGGTCGGGACAGGTTTCGGATCGAACACCACATAACGCAATTTAACGCGACGGCGCGTGACGTAATGCCCGCGAATGCACGGAAAGGCAAAAACGAATGGCTGCACTGACCCTGAAGGGCGTGAAAAAGACGTACGACGGCAAACAGTTCGTGCTGCATGGCATCGACGTCGATGTCGCCGATGGCGAGTTCGTCGTGATGGTCGGACCGTCCGGCTGCGGCAAGTCGACCTTGCTGCGCATGGTGGCCGGGCTCGAAGGCATTTCCGAAGGCTCGATCTCGATCGCGGACAAGGTCGTCAACACGCTGGAACCGAAGGACCGCAACATCGCGATGGTGTTCCAGAACTACGCGCTCTATCCGCATATGAGCGTCGCGCAGAACATGGGCTACGCGCTGAAGATCGCCGGCGAGGATCGCGCGACGATCGACCGGCGCGTCGATGCCGCCGCGAAGATTCTCGAGCTCGAATCGTTGCTCGCCCGCAAGCCGCGTGAACTGTCCGGCGGGCAGCGACAGCGCGTCGCGATGGGCCGCGCGATCGTGCGCGAGCCCGCCGTGTTCCTGTTCGACGAACCTCTGTCGAATCTCGATGCCCGGCTGCGTGTGCAGATGCGTCTGGAAATCCAGCGCCTGCATGCGCGTCTCGCAACCACGAGCCTGTACGTCACGCACGACCAGATCGAAGCGATGACGCTCGCGCAGCGGGTGATCGTGATGAACCAGGGCCACGCGGAGCAGATCGGCGCGCCAACCGAAGTCTACGAGCGGCCCGCGACGGTGTTCGTCGCGAGTTTCATCGGCTCGCCGGGGATGAATCTGCTGGAAGGCCGCGTGTCCGGTGATGGCGCGTTCTTCGAAGTCGCGGGCAACGGGCCGAGGCTCCCGCTCGCGGGCGTGCCGTGTATCGGCCGCGAGGTGGCGGCCGGACGCGAGTGGACGCTGGGCATCCGGCCTGAGCACATGACGCCGGGGCTGGCGGACGCCGTACCCGCGACGCTCACCGTCGATTCCTGCGAGTTGCTGGGCGCCGACAATCTTGCGCACGGCCGATGGGGCAGCCACGACGTCGCGGCAAGACTGCCGCATGCGCATCGCCCGGCGCGCGGCGAAGCGCTGCAGGTGGTGTTGCCCGCCCCGCATCTGCATTTCTTCGATCCGTCGACGGGCAGGCGCGCTAACTGACGGCACTGGTTCATAACGGTGCTGTGTTGTGTAGCGGCGCGATGCATCGAAAAAATAACAAACGGTTCTGACCATGACCCTCGGCATCGCTCTGCCCCGCCCGCGGCGTAAAACAGCATTCATCGCCGCCCTCGCCGCGAGCCTGCTGCTCGCGCTCACGCCCGCATGGGCTTACGTGGCGCCCGCCTCCACGCCTGACGAGGCCGGTCTCAGCAACCACAATACGTACCGGAACCGCGACGGCGAGACTGTCCACGCGCCGGCCCGCTCGCTGTCGGGCAAGATTCCCGAAGGCGCCACCGCGCGCTGCCGCGACGGCTCCTGGAGCTTCAGCCGCCATCACAGCGGAACGTGTTCGCGTCATGGCGGCGTCGCTGAGTGGCTATAGTCCGTCAGCAAGAACATCGCGTCACCCTGGCCAGACGGCATAACCACTGCGGGCAACGGTACTTTCGCCCTGGACGGCGAAGTACAATGCCAGTTCTCCCTGTGCGCCGGTTGCCGGCGCCGTCCGGGAAATGCATACCCATTCACCCACGCCCGGCCGCCCTTTTCAGTGCGGCCTGCGGCGTCAACGCCTGATTTCAAGCAAATGGCCCAATACGTCTTCACCATGAACCGGGTCGGCAAGATCGTGCCGCCCAAGCGTCAAATCCTGAAAGACATCTCGCTGTCGTTCTTCCCCGGCGCGAAAATTGGTCTGCTCGGCCTGAACGGCTCGGGCAAATCGACGTTGATCCGCATCATGGCGGGCGTCGACAAGGACATCGAGGGCGAAGCCACGCCGATGCCGAATCTGAACATCGGCTATCTGCCGCAGGAGCCGCAACTCGACCCGCTGAAAACCGTGCGCGAAGCGGTCGAGGAAGGCCTCGGCGATGTCTTCAGTGCACAGAAGAAGCTCGACGAAATCTACGCCGCGTACGCCGAGCCGGACGCCGATTTCGACGCGCTCGCCGCCGAACAGGCGAAGTACGAAGCCATTCTCGCCACCGCCGACGGCGGCAGCCCCGAGCAGCAGATCGAGATCGCCGCCGACGCGCTGCGCCTGCCGGCGTGGGACGCGAAAATCGAACACCTGTCGGGCGGCGAAAAGCGGCGCGTCGCGCTGTGCAAGCTGCTGCTCGAAAAGCCCGACATGCTGCTGCTCGACGAACCGACCAACCACCTGGACGCGGAATCGGTCGACTGGCTCGAACAGTTCCTCACGCGCTTCCCGGGCACAGTGGTTGCTGTAACCCACGACAGATACTTCCTGGATAACGCCGCCGAGTGGATTCTCGAACTCGACCGCGGTCATGGCATTCCGTGGAAGGGCAACTACAGCAGCTGGCTCGACCAGAAGGAAGAGCGGCTGAAGCAGGAAGAAGCAACGGAATCGGCACGCCAGAAAGCGATCAAGAAGGAACTGGAGTGGGTGCGCCAGAACCCGAAGGGACGCCAGGCGAAATCGAAGGCACGTATTGCGCGATTCGAGGAACTGAGCAGCCAGGATTACCAGAAGCGCAACGAAACATCGGAAATTTTCATCCCCGTTGGCGACCGTCTCGGCAACGAGGTGATCGAGTTCAGGAACGTGTCGAAGGCATATGGCGACCGTCTGCTGATCGACGACCTGAGCTTCAAGATTCCGGCGGGCGCGATCGTCGGCATCATCGGGCCGAACGGCGCCGGCAAGTCGACGCTGTTCCGCATGCTGACCGGCAAGGAGCAGCCGGATTCGGGCGAGATCGTGCAGGGCCCGACCGTGAAGCTCGCGTATGTGGATCAGAGCCGCGATGCGCTGGATGGCTCGAAGACCGTCTTCGAAGAGATTTCGGGCGGTGCGGATGTGCTGACCGTCGGCAAGTATGAAACGCCGTCGCGGGCGTACATCGGCCGTTTCAACTTCAAGGGCGGCGATCAGCAAAAGAACGTCGGCAATCTGTCGGGCGGCGAACGCGGCCGGCTGCATCTGGCGAAAACGCTGATCGCGGGCGGCAATGTGCTGCTGCTCGACGAACCGTCGAACGACCTCGACGTCGAAACACTGCGCGCGCTCGAAGACGCTTTGCTGGAGTTCGCGGGCTCGGTGGTGGTGATCTCGCACGATCGCTGGTTCCTCGACCGTATCGCGACGCACATTCTGGCGTTCGAAGGAGACTCGCAGGTGACGTTCTTCAACGGCAACTATCAGGAATACGAGGCAGACAAGCGTAACCGTCTCGGCGAGGAAGCAGCACGGCCGAAGCGCCTGCGCTACAAGCCGATCACGCGCTAGGTCTCGCGCCTTCGGCGCAGCGGGTCGGCCTCTGTCGAGGCTGATCCGCGCGCCCGGTGGGACGGGTTGATGCAGGTGTTGGCGGGGCAGGGTCTGCACGGTTGACTTCACCCGCCGACTGGCCATCGATCTGCACGATAAAGCTAACGGTCTGGGGTCTGGCCGCACGCAATGCGCGGCAACGAGGAGGCAGGCATGCCGATGTCGAAAGGCAGTCGCGTGGTCGTCGCACTGACAGGCGTGGCGGCGATACTGGTGGTCATCGTGTTGGCCGGCCTTCTGTTCATCCAGCACGAGGTGAAAGAGCGCATTGCCGCCGCCCTCGGCCCACGCGGCAGCGCCGACACAATCGACGTCGGCTTCAAAACCATCCGCCTCACCAACGTCCGCCTGCGCGCGCCCGACGGCTGGCCCGCCGCCGATCCGTTTCGCGCCGACACCGTCGTCCTCGAACCCGACCTTCGCGACCTGATCCAGCGGCGCATCCACATGCGCAATGTCGTGGTCAGTGGATTCAACATGACCGTGCTGCGCACGAAGGATGGCGGCGTCCAGTTGCTGCCGAATCTGCGGCAGACGTTGAACAGCCCCGCGAATACCGGCGCGAGCGACGCCAGCGCCAGCGAAGCATCATCGCTGCCATTGGAAAAGATCGTCGACCACATCGAATTCCAGCACGGCACGTTTGTGTTTTACGACCTGACGGTGAGCAATCCCGCGTACCGGATCTCCATCACCGATGCGAGCGCGACGATCGATCACATCCATGTGCCCGATCTGGACGAACCCACGACGCTCGCCATCAATGGCTCGATCAAGGGGCCGTCGCATACCGGCACCGTTTCATTTGGTGGCTGGATAAAAATCGCCAGCAAGGATTCGCAGACCACCACCACGCTGCGCGGCGTCGATATCAGGACGCTCGATCCGTACCTGCTCAGGAAAGCCGGCGCGAGAGCGCAGGTGACGGACGGCACGCTCGACATGAAAGTGGACTCGACCGTGCACAACTACCAGCTTCACGCGCCGGGTGTGATAACGGTGCACCATCTGCAGCTCGCCGACAGCGGCAGCCCCGTCGACACGTTCCTTTCAATCCCGACCAAAGCGGCCGTCGCCGCACTCAAGAAGCATGGCGACGACATCACGTTGCATTTCGTGCTCGAAGGCAATCTGCGAGACCCGAAGTTCTCGCTGAACGAAAGCCTGCTGACGAAAATGAGCAACGGCTTCGCGGAGGCGCTCGGCGTGAGTGTCGCGGGCGTCGCGAAGGGTGCCGGCGAAACGGTCAAGGGACTGGGGAACGCGTTGCTGAACCTGATCGGCAAGGAACCCGCGGACACGTCGCATCCGCCTCGCTCATCGCCGTAGCTGTCTGGCGCATCGGGCGCGCGGCACGCCGCGCGCGTCATGATGCGATCAGACCGGCAAGCCCAGTTCGCGCAATTTCGCTTCGGTCCGGGCAGCGTCGGTGTGATGGACGCCGTGCCAGCCAAGCGCGGTCGCTGCTTCGGCGTTTTTCAGGTTGTCGTCGATAAAGACGAGTTCCGCCGGCTGGACGCCCGGCAGATGTGACTCGATGCGCTTCGCCATCTCCGAGAAAATCGCCGGATCGGGCTTCACGAGTTTCACGCGCCCCGAAACGACGATGTCCCTGAAGCGCCGCAATACCGGGAAGTTGTCCCACGCGTAAGGAAACGTCTCGGCCGACCAGTTCGTCAGCCCGAAGAGCGGCACGTTGGCCGCGTCGAGTTTTTCGAGCGTGGCGATGCCGTCTTCGAGCACACCGCGGATCATCTCGTGCCAGCGCTCGTAGAACGCGCGGATCAGCGCTTCGTGTTCGGGAAATTTCGCGATCAGCTCGTTTGTGCCCGCTTCGATCGTCTGCCCGCCGTCCTGCTGGATGACCCAGTCCATCGCGCAAACGTGCGTGAGAAACCAGTGGCGCTCCGCTTCATCCGGAATCAGCGTGCGGTAGACGTACTGCGGGCTCCAGTCGATCAGCACGCCACCGAAATCGAAAACAACTGCCTTGATCGCCATGCACACTCCATCGCCAGTTGTACGGGGAAGTCTGTCGGAAAGCGGGCGCACTGCGACGCAGTCGCCCGGCTCCAGTTATGACACGCGTGCCTGCGCCGCTCGTATGCCGCGCGTCAGATCGCCTGCGTGCGTGTTTCCAGCCACGCCTTCGCAGCGCCCGTCACATGCGGCGAAACGCGGGCGCGCACCGTCTCGTGATACGCGTTGAGCCACGCGCGTTCGTCGTCGCGCAGCAGCGCGAGATCGACGCAGCGGGTATCGATCGGGCACAGCGTCAGCGTTTCGAACTTCAGGAAGTCGCCAAACGCGGTCTTTTCCGCCTCGCGGTTCAGCACGAGGTTTTCGATCCGGATGCCCCACTTGCCCGGCCGGTAAATGCCCGGCTCGATCGACGTGATCATGCCCTCTTCCATCGCCGTCCACGCTTCGGCCGGCGCGTAGTGCGAGATTACCTGCGGGCCTTCGTGCACGTTCAGGAAGTAACCCACGCCGTGACCCGTGCCGTGGCCGTAGTCCGCGCCCGCTTCCCAGATCGGCGCGCGAGCGATCGAATCGAGCATCGGCGAGCGGATGCCGCGCGGAAACTGTGCGCGCGAGAGTGCCATCGTGCCCTTCAGCACGATCGTGAAGTCGCGGCGATGCCCGGCGTTGATCGTGCCGATCGGCACGACGCGCGTGATGTCCGTCGTGCCGCTCAGGTACTGGCCGCCCGAATCGATCAGCAGGAGACCATCGCCCTCGATCGTGGCGTGCGAAGCCTGCGTCGCGCGGTAATGTGGCATCGCGCCGTTCGCGTTGAAGCCGGCGATCGTGCCGAAGCTCAGCGTGACAAAGCCCGGACGACGCGCGCGCGCCGCCGTCAGACGTTCGTCGATGGTGAGTTCGGTGATCGTTTCACGGCCGAGCGCGCCCTCGAACCACGCGAAGAATTCGGCGAGCGCCGCGCCGTCCTGCTCCATCGTCGCGCGAACGTGTTCCGCTTCGGCCGGTGTCTTGCGCGACTTCAGGAACGTCGAGGGATTCACCGCTTCGACGATTTTCACGTTCGACGGCACGACCTGCAACAGACCAAAAGTAATACGCCGCGGATCGATCAGCAGCGTCGAGCCCGACGGCAGCGCGGCGAGCGCATCGGCCGCCTCCACGTATGGTTTCACCTGGATGCCGTCGCGCCCTAGCGCATCGGCGAGTGCCTGCGGCACCTTGCCACCGGCGACGAAGAGCGACGCGCTGTCGAGCCCGATCAGCGCATGCGCGACGAACACGGGGTTGTAGCTGACGTCCGCGCCGCGCAGGTTCAACAGCCACGCGAGGTCGTCGAGCGTCGAGATGAAATGCCACTGCGCGCCCTTTTGCTGCATCTCGCGGCGAATCTGGTCGAGCTTGTCGGCGCGCGCGACGCTCGCGTGCGGCGCGGCGTGTTCGTAGACGGCTTCGACCGGCAGCGTCGGGCGCTGCGGCCAGATCGTGTTGAGCAGATCGATGTCGGTACGCAACGCGACGCCGCGCGCCGTGAGCGCATCGCTCAACGCACGCGCCACCGCCACGCAGAGCACCGCGCCGTCGACGCCGACCGCCGCACCGCTTGCGACGTTCTGCGCCAGCCAGTCGATGTGCGGCGCGCTCTGCTGGCCGCCCATCATCTTCATCAACTGCACGCCGGTGCCGGCGAGTTGCGCTTCGGCCTGCACCCAGTAGCGGCTGTCGACCCAGAGGCCGGCAAAATCATCGGTGACGACCAGCGTGCCCACCGAGCCGGTGAAACCGGAGAGCCACTCGCGCCCCTGCCAGCGTCCCGGCAGATATTCGGAGAGGTGAGGATCGGCGGACGGCACGAGATAAGCGGCGAGGTTTTCGCGCTTCATGGCGCCGCGCAGCACCGCGATGCGTTCGGGAATGGAAGAGGTTTCGGGGAGTCGGGCGTTCATTGTTTCACCTGCGGGGAATTCATCTTATCGACGGGATAAAAGGCCGACCGTCACGGCGACGGCAATCAGGGCGACGGAGGTACAGGCCAGCCATTCGAGCGTATCACCATCATGGAAGATACCAGCGACGTTCCCGGCCATCGCGGCGACGACCGCCCCGGCGACGCCTGCAACCATCGCCACCGGGATGCGCGCACGGCCCGCGCGCCGCAACGGATGCAGCCATCCTCCGACCAGCCCCACCACCGCGCCGAGTATCACGATTCCTGCCCAACCCATCAGCGACAGGCCTCGAATGATTTAAGACCGCTCTTATAGGGTCGAAGCGTTTGCACAGCTAGCATTTTTGTCTCGTTAACTAACAGATCAGCACGGCGCCTTGCGTGTAGCGGTTGAGTTTAGGGGCCGGGGTAGCGCAAGGCAAGCCGCAGGTCTTGCCCAGGCGGATATCCGGTCCGATGTCCGGGCGATTTCCCGCCGGATTTCCACCCCGGTACCCGGCCACGCACCCGACCTCCGAACGTCCACTCGCTGGGCGTGCGGAACGCGCCGAATGTGCTGAACGTGCTTCCCCCATGCGAATTGCGCTCGTCGAGCCCGACCGCCGCCAGGCCGATCTGATTGGCCGTCTGCTGCTTGCCGGCGGCCATGCCTGCGAGCACTTCCAGGCCAGCACGCCGTTTCTGGAGAGCGCCGCCAGCCAGACTTTCGACCTGCTTCTGGCGGATGTCTGGTCCGGCGACCTCGCCGCCGGGGACGTCATTCCGCTCGCCCGCGAGGTGCTGCCCGGCCTGCCCGTCATGGTGCTGATCACGGCGCCGCGCGAAAGCGAAATCGTCTCGATCCTGCACGCCGGTGCCGACGACTGTCTGACCAAGCCCGTACGCGGCCCCGAAATGCTGGCGCGCGTCGACGCGCTGCTCCGGCGGGCCGGCGTGCGCCGGCCGCGCAGCCGGCTGCGCAACGTCTTCGGCGAATACGTTTTCGAGACGATGCACGACGTCGTCACGTTCCGCGGCCAGCGCGTCGAGCTGACGCCAAAGGAGTTCCGCTTCGCCCTGCTGCTGTTCACCAACCTGTCGCGGCCGGTTTCGCGCGCGCACATCCTCGAAACGGTCTGGACGCGCGGCCGCGACGTAAGGTCGCGCACCCTCGACACGCATGCGTCGCGGTTGCGCTCGAAACTTCAGCTGCGCCCGGAACTCGGCTATGCGCTCACGCCGCTCTACGGCTACGGATACCAGCTCGACAGGATCGCGGTCTGACCCTGCGGCAGAACTTCATCCCGGTATCAGGCGCGCTCAATGAAAGATCCCTGGAAACGCTATAATATTGCGCTACACCATAGCGCCGCCCACAATCGCGCCCCATGCAGCTTCTAACGATCGGAATCAACCACCACACCGCGCCTGTCGCCTTGCGCGAACGCGTGGCGTTTCCGCTCGACCAGATCAAGCCGGCGCTCGCGACGTTCAAGGACATCTGGCTCGGCCCGGCCTCCCGTTCGGCACCCGAAGCCGCCATTCTGTCCACCTGCAACCGCACCGAGCTCTACTGCGCCACCGACGATCAGGCGGCGCGCGAAGCCGCCATCCAGTGGCTGTCCCGCTATCACAATCTCCCGGTTGGCGAGCTGGCGCCGCATGTGTACGCGCTGCCGCAGTCCGAGGCCGTGCGCCACGCGTTTCGCGTCGCATCGGGACTCGATTCGATGGTGCTCGGCGAAACGCAGATCGTCGGCCAGATGAAGGACGCGGTGCGGACCGCGTCGGAAGCCGGTGCGCTCGGCACGTACCTGAACCAGCTTTTCCAGCGCACGTTCGCCGTCGCGAAGGAAGTGCGCAGCACGACGGAAATCGGCGCGCAGTCCGTTTCGATGGCCGCGGCAGCCGTACGGCTCGCGCAGCGCATCTTCGACAAAATCTCGAACCAGCGCGTGCTGTTCATCGGCGCGGGTGAAATGATCGAACTGTGCGCGACGCACTTTGCCGCGCAGCAGCCGCGCGAGCTCGTAGTCGCCAACCGCACCGCCGAGCGTGGCGCGCGGCTTGCCGAACGCTTCAACGGCCGCGCGATTCCGCTGGCCGACCTGCCCGCGCGCATGCACGAGTTCGACATCATCGTGTCATGCACGGCGTCGACGCTGCCGATCATTGGCCTCGGCGCGATGGAGCGCGCGGTGAAGGCGCGTCGTCACCGGCCCATTTTCATGGTCGATCTGGCCGTGCCGCGCGACATCGAACCCGAAGTCGGCAAGCTCGAAGACGTGTTTCTCTACACCGTCGACGACCTCGGCGCGATCGTCCGCGAAGGCAACGCATCGCGTCAGGCAGCCGTCGCGCAGGCCGAAGCGATCATCGAAACGCGCGTGCAGAACTTCATGCAGTGGCTCGACGCGCGCAGCATCGTGCCGGTCATCCGTCACATGCACACGCAGGCGGACTCGCTGCGCCGCGCCGAACTCGAACGCGCGCACAGAATGCTCGCGCGCGGCGACGATCCGGCCGTCGTGCTCGAAGCGCTCTCGCAGGCGCTGACGAACAAGCTGATCCACGGTCCGACGCACGCACTCAACCGCGCCAGCAGCGAAAATCGCGACAAGCTCATCGAACTGATGAGCGGCTTCTATCATCACGGCGGCGCCCCCGGCCCGTCGGACCCGTCAGACCCGTCCGGTTCATCGGACCGTTAGCGACGCTGTCGCTCTCGCCGCGGTATTGCCGGCAGCACACCCGCCGCGTGTCGGCCACGTTTCACGCCCGGCATCCGCGAATTTCCCGAATTTCCCATTAGCAGTCGTCCTTTCCGGAGCCCGCTCCGATCCGTCCGATGAAAACGAGCATGCAAAGCAAGCTCGACCAGCTCACCACCCGGCTGGCCGAACTGAACGACCTGTTGAGCCGCGAGGACATCACCGCGAATCTTGACCAGTACCGCAAGCTGACGCGCGAACACGCGGAGCTCGGGCCGGTTGTCGAGCACTATGCGCTGTGGCGCCAGGCGCTCACCGACGAAGCCACCGCGCAGGAACTGCTGTCCGACGCATCGATGCGCGACTTCGCCGAAGAAGAAATCCGCGCCGCGCGCGAGCAGAAAGCGAAGCTCGAAGGCGAACTGCAGACCATGTTGCTGCCGAAGGATCCGAACGACAGCCGCAACATCTTCGTCGAAATCCGTGCGGGCACGGGCGGCGACGAATCAGCGCTGTTCGCGGGCGATCTGCTGCGCATGTATCTGCGCTACGCGGAACGCAACAAGTGGCAGGTCGAGATGATGTCGGCGAGCGAGTCGGATCTCGGCGGCTACAAGGAAGTGATCATGCGGATCGCCGGTGAAGCGGTGTATTCGAAGCTGAAGTTCGAGTCCGGCGGCCATCGCGTGCAGCGCGTGCCCGCCACCGAAACGCAGGGCCGCATCCACACGTCGGCGTGCACGGTCGCGGTCATGCCGGAAGCCGACGAAATCGCCGAGGTCCAGATCAATCCGGCCGATCTGCGCATCGACACGTTCCGCGCGTCCGGCGCGGGCGGCCAGCATATCAACAAGACCGATTCGGCTGTGCGGGTAACTCACTTGCCGACGGGCATCGTCGTCGAATGTCAGGATGACCGCTCGCAGCACAAGAACAAGGATCGCGCGCTCAAGGTGCTCGCCGCGCGCATCATGGACAGGCAGTCGCAGGAACGGCACGCGAAGGAAGCCGCCACGCGCAAGAGCCTGATCGGCTCGGGCGACCGCTCGGAGCGCATCCGCACATACAACTTTCCGCAAGGGCGTCTCACCGATCACCGGATCAACCTGACGCTCTACCGCCTCGACGCGATCATGGACGGCGATCTCAGCGAACTCATCGCGGCGCTGGTGAGTGAGCACCAGGCTGAACTGCTCGCCTCGCTCGGCGACGCCGACTGACACACGCACCCCAGCCATGCACAACGCCGACCTTGCCGACACCGCCGCTGCCCTGTTGCGCGCCGCCGCACTCCCGGCGCTCGAAGCGCGCATCCTGCTCGGGCACGTGCTGGGATGGCGGCGGACAGAGCTGATCACCCGTAGCGACGAGCCGTTAGACGCGGCGCTAATCGCGCGGTATCGGGCGCTGGAAGCGCGGCGCCTCGCGGGCGAACCGGTTGCGCAACTCGTCGGCGCGCGTGAATTTTTCGGGCTTGAGTTCGATGTCACGCCGCATGTACTGATTCCGCGACCCGAAACCGAATTGCTGGTTGAAACCGCGCTCGAAGCACTGGAAGGCCTGAAGCAACCTCGCGTGCTCGATCTCGGCACAGGCACCGGTGCGATTGCCGTCGCGATTGCGTCGGCGCGGCCCGATGCGCAGGTCTGGGCGGTCGACCGTTCGCCCGAGGCGCTCGCTGTCGCAACCAGAAACGCCGGCAAGCTGCTCGACGCCGCGCGGCCTGGCGGCGCGCCCGCGTTTTTCGAAGGCAACTGGTACGACGCACTGGACGCCGGCCGGGCACTTCGCTTCGACGTCATCGTCAGTAACCCGCCTTATATCGCGAGCGGCGATCCGCATCTGTCGGAGGGCGATCTGCGCTTCGAGCCACGCGGCGCGCTCACCGACGAAGCCGACGGCCTCTCGGCGATCCGCGCGATCGTGTCCGGCGCGCCCGCGTGGCTCGCGCCCGGCGGTGTGCTGTGGATGGAGCACGGCTACGATCAGGCGCAGGCCGTGCGCGCGCTGCTCGAAGCCGGCGGCTTCGACGAAGTCCGTTCGGCGTGCGATCTCGCGGGCATCGAACGCATCAGCGGCGGCCGGCGCGCGGCGACCTGAACCCGTATTGCGGGCGCACGAACCGCACGCCTGCCCAGCAGGGCAACGCCCAGCCTGCGCAATCGAATTCCGCTATCATCTGGGTCTATCCCGCAATTTCCGAAAACCGCAAGGTCAGTCATGGATACGCAACAACGCATCAAGCAAATCGTCGACGAAAACAACGTCGTGCTCTTCATGAAGGGCAACGCGCAATTCCCGATGTGCGGCTTTTCGGGCCGCGCCATCCAGATCCTGAAAGCGTGCAATGTCGGCGAATTCAAGACGGTCAACGTCCTCGACGACGAAGGCATCCGTCAGGGCATCAAGGAATTCTCGAACTGGCCGACCATTCCGCAGCTTTACGTGAACGGTGAGTTTGTCGGCGGCTCGGACATCATGATGGAGATGTACCAGTCCGGCGAACTGCAGCAACTGTTCGCGGCTGCGTAATCCCGCTCGCGTGGCGCACGCCATGGAAACTGAGGCTGCGCCCGCGCCCGCCAGGCGCCGGCTGATCGTCGCCATCACCGGCGCGACCGGTGCCGTCTACGGCATCCGGCTGCTCGAGACGCTGCGCCGGCTGGGCGGCGTCGAGAGCCATCTGCTGATTTCCAGCGCCGGCTGGCTCAACGTCCAGCACGAACTCCAGCTCGGCAAGGACGACGTACATCCGCTCGCGGACGTCGTCCATTCGGTGCGCGACGTCGGCGCGAGCATCGCGTCGGGTTCGTTCGCCACCGACGGCATGATCATCGCGCCCTGCTCGATGAAAACGCTCGCGAGCGTCGCACACGGCTTCGCCGATAACCTGATCACCCGCGCCGCCGATGTCACGCTCAAGGAGCGCCGCCGGCTCGTGCTGCTGGTGCGTGAAACGCCGTTCAACCTTGCGCATCTGCGCAACATGACGGCCGTGACCGAAATGGGCGGCGTGATTTTTCCGCCGCTACCGGCGTTTTACAACCAGCCGGCATCGATCGACGAAATGATCGACCACACCGTCGCGCGTGTGCTCGATCTGTTCGCGCTCGGTCCAGCGCTCGCGCCCGCGTGGCCGGGCCTGCGCGGAACGCACGACTGAATCTGCCGTCAGCGCGATTTGCTCCACCGGTGCGAAATCGCCGCGCGAATCGAGACCACGTGATCATCAACGCGTTTAATCTCGCGATTACCTACATTCGCGAGACAATCAAATCCGTTTTGTGCCGTTTATCAAACGGCAGTGCACCTCTATAGTGGTAGTAACGAAACTTTCTGGCCGCTGACCACGCGGCTTCGCTGCCATGATCCGCTTACCCACGCTGTACCTGTCGCACGGCGCGCCTACGCTGCCGATCGATCCGGCGCTTCCGTCCGCCGAATTCGCGACGCTTTCGGCTCAATTGCCGCGTCCCCGGGCCGTCCTGATGCTGTCGGCTCACTGGGGCACGGCGCAGCCGGTTGCGAGCACATCGGACGCGCCCGAAACCATCCACGACTTTTACGGCTTCCCGCGGCAGTTGTATGAGATTCAGTACCCGGCGCCCGGCGCACCGGATGTCGCCCGTCAGGCGGCAGCCCTGCTCGGCGAACACGGCATCGCAACGACGACGCAGCCGCACGGGCTCGATCACGGCGCCTGGGTGCCGATGCTGCTGCTCTTTCCGCAAGCCGACGTGCCCGTCGCGCAGTTATCGATCCAGCCGCGCATGGACCCGGCGCACCACTTCCGGGTCGGTCGCGCGCTGCGGGCGCTCAAGGATGAAGGCGTGATGGTGATCGGCTCCGGCCAGATCACGCACAATCTGCGCACCGCCGATTTCTCGGCGCGCCCGGAAGATGCCGATCCGCGCGTGGCCGGGTTCACCGACTGGTTCGAATCGAAACTCGCTGCGCGCGACATCGATGCGTTGCTCGACTATCGCGCGCAGGCGCCGCATGCCGTGCTGATGCATCCGACCGACGAGCACCTGCTGCCCGTCTTCTCGGCGCTCGGTGCCGCCGACGACGACTTCACGCTGTCGATCCAGTCGCTCGGTACGTATCAGCGCTCGCTCGCGATGACGAACTACGTGTTCGGTAACGTCTGATCCGACGCCGTTTCGCCGGCGGGAAAAGAAAAGCCCACTGTCGTCTGAAGCAGACTCAGTGGGCTTTTTTGCGTCGCGGTCCGGCACATCGCGCGCCGGACCTCGGGACCCCGGGACCTGAAGAAACCGCGTTATGCGCCGATGCCTTCCAGAATCTCGTCGTGCGATTCGCGCTCGTCGAGGTATCCGGTGCGGTAGCCAGTGTGCACGCCCCAGTAATAGAACACGAGCGCGAACGCGATCACTACCACCATATCCCAGCCGTACGGCAGGATGCCGCGACCGCCAAACTGTTTGCTACCGATCAGCGAAAGCAGCGCCATGACAGGCAGATAGGCGACCAGCCACCATGCGGCTTTCAGGTCACGTCCCCAACCGCCGAAACCCGACTTCGCCTGGAAGTAGAAATAGACCGGTAGCGCGACGATCATCAGCAGAATGATTTCGCCCGTCAGTGGCCACTTCGCCCAGTACAGGACCAGCGATGCGCACACGAACGCAAACGGCGCGATTGCCCGCATCCCCGGAATATGCAGCGGACGCTCGAGGTCCGTCGCCGAGCGGCGCAGCGACATCAGGCTGATCGGGCCCGTCAGATACGAAATCACCGTGGCGACCGAGATCACCGCGGCGAGCGAACTCCAGCCGCGAAAGAAGAACAGGAAGATGAACGAAACCAGCAGGTTGAACCACATCGCCTGACGCGGCACGCCGTAGAACGGATGCACGTTGCCGAACATCTTCGGCATCGTGTTGTTGCGCTCCATCGCGTAGATCATGCGCGTCGTCGTGGCCATATAGGTGGTGCCGGTGCCGCTCGGGCTCACGAACGCGTCGACGTACAGCAGGAACGCGAGCCAGTTCAGGTTCAGCGCGAGCGCCAGCTCAGCGAACGGCGACGCAAAATTGAAGTGGCTCCAGCCCTTCATCACGTCGGACGGATTCACCGCGCCGATGTACGCGACCTGCAGCAGCACGTAGATCACGAGCGCGAGCAGGATCGAGCCGATCACCGCGAACGGCACGCTCTTCGACGGGTTGCGCGCTTCGCCGGCAAGGTTGATCGGGCTCTGAAAGCCGTTGAACGCGAACACGATGCCGCTGGTCGCGACCGCGGTCAGGACCGACGACCAGCCGTACGGCGCGAACGAACCGGCGTCGCCGAAGTTTTCCTTGTGGAAGCCGGTCAGCATCAAGCCGAGGATCGTCGCGCCAGGAATGATGAACTTGAAGACGGTGATCGCCGAATTCGCCTGCGCGAAAAGCTTCACGCCCCAGTAGTTCAGCAGGAAATACACGATCACCAGCGCCGCCGACAGCAATAAACCTGGTGTCGTCAGAGAGCCGTTCACGAACAACGCGTGCGCCCAGTCGTATGGCCAGGTGCTCATGTACTGGATCGATGCTTCGGCTTCGATCGGAATCACCGAGACGATCGCGATCCAGTTTGCCCACGCGCTGATAAAGCCGACCAGCGCGCCGTGCGAATAACGCGCGTAACGCACCATCCCGCCCGATTCGGGGAACATCGCACCCAGCTCCGCATAGGTGAGCGCGATGGCCAGAATCACGACGGCGCCAATTACCCATGCACATATTGCCGCCGGGCCTGCAATTTTTGCCGCCTTCCACGCGCCGAACAACCAGCCCGATCCAATGATGGATCCGAGGCCGGTCAGCAGCAGCGCGACTGGCCCGATGCTCCTCTGAATAGAACTTTTCACGTCTTCTCCTATATCGAAAGCGTGTGAAGCGCTGTGCAGGTAGCCTGACAGCTGAACATATACGCTTCATCACGCGCGCAGCCCGGTTGGTCGACAGAAAGTGCAACCTCTACGCGGGCGCGTAGTTTACCGGTTGCACCCGGTCAGCGCAGTGTCAAATGTTCTGGCCCCGGCAAACGCCAATGCAAGCAGGATTATCTGGACAGCAACAAGCAGACCATTCCGAAAAAACCTGTAAAGAATAGGGGAATTGGGTTGACCTTCGTAAGAAATCGCCGTATAACGTTCGGGCAGGATTTCAAGCGGCGAGTGAAGGTCTTTCGTAGTTCGCCCATCAACGGTACTCCGGTTGGTCCCATTGCCCCTTCCTTGATTTTCATGCACACCCGGGCTTCGGCCTTATTCACCATCTTTAGGAACAAGTAATATGGAAACCGGTACCGTCAAGTGGTTCAATGACGCAAAGGGCTTTGGCTTCATCACGCCGGACGGCGGCGGCGAAGATCTGTTCGCGCATTTCTCGGAAATCCGTGCAGAAGGCTTCAAGTCGCTGCAAGAAAACCAAAAGGTCACGTTTGAAGTCAAGACGGGCCCGAAGGGCAAGCAAGCTGCTAACATCAAGCCGGTGTAAGCAACGCGCTTCCTTCTGGATGCAAAAAACCCCGCTTCGGCGGGGTTTTTTTATGTCCGCAATTTCATGCGTGAGCGATTTTAATAACGTAGCGCCGATTATCCAAAGATGCGCCGCGCATGAATCCCGAGACCGGTCGCCACACTGGCGAGCCGGTCGCCGAATACGGCTTGCGCGCCAGGAAAAGCCGCCGCCAATGCATTCGACAGAAACGCGAGGCCCGTCGAGCCGCCCGTGAAATACACGGCCGTCACGTCGCGCGTCGCAACGCCCGCGGCCTGCACGGTGTCGCGCGCGGCCTGAACGATGCGCTGCATGTCGTCGTTGCCCGCCTGTACGAGTTGCGCTTCGTCGAAGGCGAGACGCAGATCGTCTTCCACCTCGTCCAGATCGATCACCGTTTCGCCGCCCGCTGCCACGCCGATCTTCGCTTCTTCCGCGTGCGCGGCCAGCGCGTGGCCCAGACGGCGCTCGACGACGCGCATCAACCGGTCGTGCTGGCGCGTCTCCGTATAAAGGTGCCGCATCAGTCCAAGCTCGCTCACCCGCTTCGGCGAATAGACGGTGTTGATCAGGTGCCACGTCGCGAGATCGAAGTAGACGCGGTTCGGCAGTTCGCGCCCTTCTGGATCGAGCGACTGGTAGCCGAGCTCGCGCAGGATCGTCGCGAGTTCGACGCGCCGGTCGAAATCGGTGCCAGCGACGTGAACGCCATGATGCGCGAGCACGTCGTCCTTGCGCTCGATACGGTGCATCCGGTCCGGCCCCACCCGTACCAGCGAAAAGTCCGACGTGCCGCCGCCGATGTCGGCAACCAGCACCAGCCCTTCCCCGGTCAGATGCGATTCGTAGTCGAAAGCCGCCGCGATCGGCTCATACTGGAAATGGACGTCGCGCAGGCCCACCGAGCGCGCCGCCGCTTCCAGCTGCTGCTGGGCGAGCTGGTCGGCGCGCGGATCGTCGTCGACGAAAAACACCGGGCGGCCCAGCACGGCGCGGTCGATCGACGCGCCCGCGACCTTTTCGGCCTTGCGTTTCAGGTGGTCGAGGAAAATGCCGATCACGTCGGTATAGCGGATCGCGGAGCCGTCGCCGAGGTCCGTGGTCGTATCGGCGAGCGCGGAGCCGAGAATGCTCTTCATCGAGCGCATCAGCCGGCCGTCGAAGCCGTCGATGTAGGCTTCGAGCGCCGCGCGGCCGAATTCGCGGGTGTTCTCGTCGGTGTTGAAGAAGACAGCGGTCGGCAGCGTCGTGTAGTCGCCCTCGACCGGCGCCAGGCGCGACGTCGCGCCGTCAGGCAGCGCAACAGCCGAATTCGAGGTGCCGAAGTCAATCGCGCAGTAGGTCATGGCAGGAATCGCTCACGGTTGGCGCGCACGGAAAGACGGAAATGGACGGGCTTTGTAACACGAAGCGCTCGCAGTATCAACCGGGGCCGCGCGACTTCGCACGGAATGGAATTTGCTGCCGCAGTGTCCCAGGTGAACCTGGTCAAGCAGGTTATGTCGTCAATTTTCGGGAGATCTTGAGGGATGACCGAGCCGTCCTCCGCCTCGACCCACGAGCGGCCCGCCTCGCCGGCCAGCCCGACGTCGCCCGGCGACGAATCCGGCGCGCCCGGAACCCACGCCGGGCGGCCACCGGTTATCGAAACCGATCTGCCGTCGCGGCTCGACCGGCTGCCGTGGGGCCGCTTCCACACGCTGATCGTCTTCGCGCTCGGCGTCACCTGGCTGCTGGACGGGCTCGAAGTGACACTGGCCGGCGCCGTGGCGAGCGCACTGAAATCCAGCCCGGCGCTGCATTTTTCCAACGCCGACGTCGGTCTGACCGGCAGCGCGTATATCGCCGGCGCCGTGCTCGGCGCGCTCGGGTTCGGCTGGCTCACCGACCGGCTCGGACGCCGGAAGCTCTTTTTCATCACGCTCGCTCTCTATCTGGCCGCCACCGCGGCAACCGCGCTTTCGTGGAATCTGGCGAGCTTCATTGTGTTCCGGTTTCTGACGGGCGCGGGCATTGGCGGCGAATACACCGCGATCAATTCGACGATTCAGGAGTTCACTCCAGCTCGCGTGCGCGGCTGGACCGATCTCGGCATCAACGGCACGTTCTGGATCGGCGCCGCGCTCGGCGCGACGGGCTCGCTGGTTTTGCTCGACAACAGCCTGCTGCCGGCCGACTGGGGCTGGCGCGCCTGCTTTTTCATCGGCGCCGCGCTCGCGCTCGTGATCCTGCCGATGCGCGCGTGGATTCCCGAGAGTCCGCGCTGGCTCATGACACACGGCGAGCACGACGAAGCGCGGACGATCGTCGAAGGCATTGAAACCCGCTTTCGCCGCGAAGGCCATATGCTCGCGCAGGGCGGTCTTCAGACTTTGCGCCTCCGCTCGCGCGAACGCACGACGCTGCGCGAGGTGTTTCACACCCTCTTCGCATTGCACCGGCGGCGCGCGCTGGTGGGCATGTCGCTGATGACCGCGCAGGCGTTCTGCTACAACGCGATATTCTTCACCTACGCGCTCGTGCTGACCGACTTCTACGGGGTGCCGGGCGATCGCATCGGCTGGTATCTGTTGCCGTTCGCGCTCGGCAACTTTCTTGGTCCGTTGCTGCTTGGCCGGCTCTTCGACGTGATCGGCCGCCGCAGGATGATTGCATCGACGTATGCCATTTCGGGCGTGCTGCTCGCGGTGAGCGGCTATCTCTTCGAGCAGCAGTTGCTCGATGTGACCACGCAGACAATCGCCTGGATGGTGATCTTCTTCTTTGCATCGGCGGCGGCGAGTTCGGCATATCTGACCGTCAGCGAATCGTTTCCGCTCGAAATCCGCGCGCTCGCGATTGCCGTGTTCTATGCGTTCGGCACGGCTCTCGGCGGCATCGCCGGGCCCGCGTTTTTCGGGCGCCTGATCGATACGCACGAGCGCGCGCAGGTGTTCACGGGATATCTCGTCGGTGCGGTGCTGATGATTGCCGCCGCGGTGATCGCGGCGATCTGGGGCGTCGACGCGGAAAGAAAATCGCTGGAAAGCGTCGCGTCGCCGCTTTCCGCGCTCGACGCGGACCATTAAGGCCAACGACTACAAGAACTCTTCCGAAAACGAAAAACGCGCGATCGAGGTCGCGCGTTTTTCAATGGCAAAGCTGGGAGTGAAGGCAAAATACCAGTATCAGAACGCCTTCTTCCACGCGCCGCCATAGGCGATCTCGCCCAGCGGCTGACGCTGGCGCACCGACTTCTCGCGCTCGCGCAGCACCGGATCGAGTTTGTCGACATCGCCGTAATGGCCGAGCGAAATCATCGCGATGACTTCGACGTCGGCGGGAATCGCAAACGCGCTACGAAACGCGGGGACATCGAAGCCGCTCATCTGGTGCGCGGCGAGACCGAGCGCGTGCGCCTGCAGGACGAGCGCCATCGCTGCCGCGCCCGCATCGTACGGTGCGCAGCGGTTGATTTCGCCCTTGCTCGTCAACGTCTGTGTCGTGACCGCGATCAGCACCGGTGCCGGCCCGTTCCACCCCTGGTTGAACGGCACCAGCGTCGCGAAGGCGCGCTTGAACGCGACTTCGTCGGTGGTGCGGTCGAACACGACGAAACGCCACGGCTGCCCGTTATACGACGAAGGCGCCCAGCGCGCCGCTTCGAGCACCGAATGCAACTGCTCGCGGCTCACCGGTTCGCTCGAATACGCGCGCGGGCTCCAGCGGCCAGCAAGAAGTTCGTGGATGGGGACAGTCGTTGGAGCGGGTTTTGTCATCATGCGCTTCTCTCGATCGAAATCCAGTCGACGGGCGGACGCCCGGGGTCACATAGCATAACCGGCCTTTACGCCGCGCGCTGCTTGCGCCCGCGCATAAGCGCGATCATCGCATCCGGAAAAAAACCGGAGCGATACGATCATCGCTCCGGTTTCCTTTGTGCCATGTCCGCTGTCGCGCGGGCGAAGCGCTCAATCCACGCTCGCTGTGCCGCCGAAGGAACAAAACCCGCGCAACCGGCCGCCGGTATCACACCGCCTGCGCGGCGACTGGCCGCCCGCCGCGGTTGATCCGCAGCACGATCACAGCGGCAACGAGACACAATCCGCCCGAGATCATCGACGCCACCGTATAGGTGCCAAGGCTTGCGCGCAACATGCCGGCGCCAAGCGCCGCGAACGCCGCGCCGAGCTGGTGACCGGCGACCACCCAGCCGAACACGACCGGCGCCGATTCCTTGCCGTAGACGTCGGTGGCAAGACGCACGGTCGGTGGCACGGTGGCAATCCAGTCGAGACCATAGAACACGGCAAAGAGCGGCAACCCGAAGAAGTCGATTCCGAACGCGTGCGGCAGGTAAATCAGCGACAGCCCGCGCAACCCGTAGTACCAGAACAGCAGCACGCGGCTGTTGAAACGATCCGACAGCCATCCGGACAACGTCGTGCCGAACAGATCGAAGATGCCCATGGCAGCCAGCAGCGACGCGCCCTGCACTTCGGTCATGCCGTAGTCGCCGCACATCGCGATCAGATGGGTGCCGACGTAGCCATTGGTACTCGCACCGCAGATAAAGAAGCTGAAGAAGAGCAGCCAGAAGTCGCGCGTTTTGCTTGCCATCGACAGTGTGCCGAAGGCGATCGCCAGTGGATTCTGCTTCGTGAGGTTCGACGCGACAGGCGCGTCGGCCGGCTCGCCATAGGGGCGCAACGCCATGTCGGCGGGTCGCTCCGGCAACAGGAACGCAACCAGCGGCAGGACGATCGCGGCGGCGCCCGCCACCACCAGCACAACCGGTTGCCAGCCGTGATGCTCCGCGATCGCCGCGAGCAGCGGCAGGAACACGAGCTGACCTGTAGCCGAACTCGCAGTCAGGATGCCCATCACGAGACCGCGATGCGTGGTGAACCAGCGCGTCACCACCGTCGCCGACAGCGACAACGCCGCCACCCCCGTCGAGCCGCCGACCATCACACCCCAGATCAGCACCATCTGCCACGGATGCGTCATCAGCGACGAAAGCGCGACACCGCCCGCCATCGTCGCGAGCGCGATAAGGAGCGTGGGACGTACGCCGAACCGTTGCATCGCCGCTGCCGCAAACGGCCCCATCAAGCCGTACAGCGCGATGTTCACGGAGATCGCGAGGGAGACCGTCGCGCGGCTCCAGCCGAACTGATGCTCGAGCGGCACCATCATCACGCTCGGCGTGGCGCGCGTGCCCGCCGCGGCCAGCAGCACCAGAAACACCACCGCCACGGTCAGCCATCCATAGTGGAAGCGTCCGCCAATCAGTCTCGCAGCCCAGTTCATCGTCTCTCCAGCCGGCGCGCGGCGTCCGTTTTTTCGCCGCTCGCGCGAATTGTTACCGATACAGTAAAGGACTTGTGACAGATCAGTCACAATGTGTGTTGCGATGTTAGTGACTGGTCGGTAACATGTCAAGCGTCGGTAACCGGAGGTGGAACGTCCATGGCACAGAGCGAAACTGAAAAACGCACCGCGCATCGCCGCGCACGCACGCAGACGGCGGGTCCCGACGCGCAGGCGCATCTGCTGCGCGCGGCGGACGAGCTGTTCTATCGCGACGGCGTGCGGGCGGTGGGTGTCGATACGGTCGTGGAGCGCGCTGGCGTCAACAAGATGAGCCTGTACCGGCAGTTCTCGTCCAAGGACGATCTCGTGCTGGCCTACCTCGAACGCAAGGACGGGCAGTTTTTCAGCTACGTCGAGAAGAGCTTCGCGAAGTATCCGGGTGAGCCCGCAAGGCAGCTGCAACAGTACTTCGACGATCTGGCCGTGCGCGCTTCGGTGAAGGATTATCGGGGCTGTCCGTTCGTGAATATCGCCGTCGAGTTTCCCGACGTGACGCACCCCGCGCGCCAGTTCGTCATCGACAACAAGGCGCGGCTGATGGCGCGAATCCTTGCGCTTGCAACCGAAGCGGGCGCGGACGATCCCGAGGCGCTCGCCGACGCACTCGGCCTCCTGATCGAAGGCGTCTACGCAGCAAGCCAGACGTATGGTCCGGGCTGCGGGCCCGTGCGCGCCGCGCCGCGCGTCGCGGCGCAGCTGATCGCAGCAGCCTGCGGGCGCGCGCCGGGCTGAAGGCACGGCGGCGGCCGCCGCTCGCGCGTCGAGCAACGGGAAAACGATCCAGCGCTGCAACGCCTGTACGACCGTTGCCGGCAAGGCCGTTAAAATACGGCTTTCCACGTCGCCCTTCCGTCATGCCGCTGTCCGCCGAAACCCGCGAATCGATCCTTTCCGCCACCCGTCACTGGCTGACGCGCGCGGTCATCGGACTGAACCTGTGTCCGTTCGCGAAGAGCGTGCATGTGAAAGACCAGATCCGCTACGCGATCAGCGAAGCGACGAACATGGAAGGCGTGCTGGCCGATCTCGAAACCGAACTGCAGACGCTCGCCGACGCCGATCCGGCCGATATCGACACGACGCTCCTGATCATTCCGGACGCGCTGGCCGATTTCCTCGAGTACAACGACTGCCTGTTTTTCGCCGACCGGATGCTAGAGCAGATGCGTCTTGAAGGCGAATTGCAGATCGCGAGTTTTCATCCGCGGTATCAGTTCGACGGCACCGGGCCAGACGACATCGAGAACTACACCAACCGCGCGCCGTATCCGGTCCTGCATCTGTTGCGCGAAGCGAGTATCGAACGTGCGGTCGATGCGTTCCCCGACGCAGCCGATATCTACGAACGCAATCAGGAAACGATGCAGCGGCTTGGCCTGGATGGCTGGCGGAAATGGATGAGCGAGCCGGCTAAAGACTGACGCTGGACGTCACACAGGCGCGCATCACCTGAAGGCAGGCGTTCGACGCACCTGCCCGAAATAACCGCCGCGCGAATCACACGACTTCTGGCGCAAAGAACCGCTCACGCAGTTCGACGAGACCGAGCGTCTCCATCACCTCGTTGAGCCGTTCCGCCGGCCGGCGGCGCGGCAGATCCTTGTACTGGGCGATGATGAGTTCGTTCTTCATCGAATGCTCCCAGCCGACGAGTTCCGTCACGCTCACCTGATAGCCGTGCGCTTCGAGTTGCAGGCAGCGGAGCACGTTCGTGATCTGGCTGCCGAACTCGCGCGTATGCAGCGGATGGCGCCAGATTTCCGTCAGCGCGTGGCCGAGCGAGCGGCTCTTGTTGCTGCGCAGCACGCCCGCCACTTCCGCCTGGCAGCACGGCACCACGACGATGTACTTCGCCTTTTTCTCCAGCGCGAAGCGGATCGCGTCGTCGGTGGCGGTGTTACACGCGTGCAGCGCGGTGACGATGTCGATCGTCGCCGGCAGACGCTCCGACGTAATCGATTCCGCCACCGACAGATTCACGAACGACATCCCGCCGAAACCCAGCCGCGCCGCCAGTTCTTCCGACTTCGTGACGAGGTCCTCACGCGTCTCGATGCCGTAGATATGCGACGCGTCGTGCTGCTCCTTGAAAAACAGGTCATACAGGATAAAACCCAGATAGGACTTCCCCGCGCCGTGGTCGACGAGCGTGAGGCTGCCCTGCGTGTCCTTCAGGTCTTTCAGCAGCGGCTCGATGAACTGGAACAGGTGATAGACCTGCTTCAGCTTGCGCCGGCTGTCCTGATTCATCGTGCCGTCGCGCGTGAGGATGTGCAGCTCCTTCAGCAGCTCGATCGACTGATTCGGACGGATTTCGTGGGTTTTCGCCGCTTTCGGCGGCTTTGCGGGACTGGCGGATCGGGTGGACATCGAATTTGTGCAGCGCCAACCGCACCGGGAACGTGCGACAGATGACGGAACGATTGAAAAGATACTGCCAGTTTACCGAAAAGCGCGGAGAGGAACCGGGTGCGTCCGCGCGAAGAGCGAGAAAACCGCCGGAGACACATCCATGCACCTGGAACATTTCATGCTGAATGTCACGCGGCGCGCGCGGAAAGCGCCGGTCGCAAACGGACGGCAATTCCGCTTCGCCCTTACGGGGAGCGGCACACACCATCAACACAAGCAGCTGCTCTGAGAGGAGCAGCTAGCGTGTGGGAGGTCGGCACCGGAACATCGGGCCGAACGTTACGTAACCTGCAGCGCGCCGTGACCGGACAAGAAGCACGCTCAGACGAAAATGAGGCGGCAATGGACGCGATACCGAACGGAAACGCGGAGCAGAAGTTCCAGGAGATGCTGACGCGACTCCTCACCACGCCCGCGTGGACCGAAAAGCAGCAGATTGAACTCGAAATGGCGCGCGACATCTCGGTGGAGATGCTGCGGATTGCCGAGTTGATGCGTGATGGCGCCGTCGACATGGAAACCTGTCTCACGCTGCTCAAATACGCAAAGGTGCTCGACTTCGTCATGACGACGCTGGCTTCGCGGCGTGATATCAAGCCCCAGACGCTACGCGTGATCTTCAAGCTCGCCGGTCTGAAGGTCGATGAGGAGTACCCGGGTTGATCGAATCGGCCGATTCGATCCGCCCCTGAAGGCGATGCACGCTGCCGGCCGCCGGCAGCGGCCGGCTTTCAGGGTTTGACGCGTCTCATCAGACGCGCGTAGGACGCTTTCAGATGCCGCTGGACTGCCGCATGTGCCTGCACGGGGTCCCGTTCCTCGAGCGCTTCCAGAATGGCGCGATGCTCATCGAGCGCCGCCGCCCAGGTATCGTCCCCTTCGAAATGCACCCGCAGCTTCGACGACAACGGACTGTGCCGCTCGTCGAACAGGTCCGCGATTGTTTTCACCAGCACGTCGTTTTCCGACATCTGCGCAACGCACAGGTGGAACTGGCGGTCGGCGGCTATCGGAATCTGGCCGGCGGCGACTTCCGCTGCCATGCGTTCGTACAGGGTGCGCAGCGCCTTGAGCGCCTTCGGCTTCGCGAACGGCGCGACGCTCGCCGCGATCGCGCCTTCGATCAGCGAGCGGGCGTCCATGATTTCGCGCGGGCTTTCGCCGAGCGTGCCTGAATCGGGCGATGGCGCGCCGGCCGCGGCGGATGCCGGGCGCGAACTCACATACACGCCCGATCCCATGCGGATCTCCACGCGCCCTTCCAGTTCCAGCGCGACAAGCGCCTCGCGCACCGACGGCCGCGATACGCCCAGCATCTGCGCCAGTTCGCGCTCGGACGGCAGGCGTCCGTTCGGCGCGAAGCCTTGCTGGCCGATCAGTTCGCGCAGCTTGTCGGCGATCTGGAGATAGAGACGACGCGTTTCGACGGGTTTGACTGGCAAACGTGGCTCCGGGCGGCTGGACGGTTCGATGGCGGCGACGCCAGGCTGCGCGCCCGGCAAAGCGTGAATTGTAATCAGCGAGACCCACGGACGGTCCGACGTTTTGCCATCGAACGTGCATGTGGGCCAAACTGGCTTGACCAGATTAGCAATATACTTCTATGATCGGCAACTGGTCAGGCCGAAATAACACCATGTCGTGAAGCCGGCAAGGCGCCCCCCAACTTCAGAACGTCCATCCCGCGATGAATCCTGTCTCATCTGTTTCGTCCTGCACGACCGTGTTTCCGGAGCGCTGACGGATGGCGAATTCCATTCTGCAATTCGGTACCAGCCGCTTCCTGCAGGCGCATATCGATCTCTTCGTGTCGCAGGCGCTTAAGGACGGTCACGCCGCGGCCGGCAACATCACCGTCGTGCAGACCACGTCCAGCGCCGAAAGCCGCGCGCGCATCGAAGCGTTGCGCGCCGACGCGCGTTATCCGGTGCGCGTTCGCGGCATGCGGCACGGCGACGTGATCGACACCACGATCGAATGCGACGCGATCACCGAAGCGCTCGACGCCCGCACCGACTGGCCGCTCGTCGTCGAGCGCTTCGCGCATGACGCGCGCGTCGTGATCTCGAACACGAGCGAGGCCGGCTTCGCGCGCTTTCCCGCCGACACCGCCGCTTTGCTGCGCGATATCGCCACGCCGCCGCAAGGCTTCGCGGCGAAGCTCGTCGTGCTGTTGCACGCGCGTTTTCTCGCGGGCGCCGCGCCGCTGTCGATTTTTCCGTGCGAACTCATCACGCGTAACGGCGACACGTTGCGCGATCTGGTCGCGGGCATCGCGCGTGAATGGAACGCGGATGCGGCGCTCGTCGAGTACATCGAGCACGGCTGTATCTGGGTGAATTCGCTCGTCGACCGGATCGTGTCGGAGCCGATCCATCCGGTCGGCGCAATTGCTGAGCCGTATGCGCTGTGGGCCGTCGAGCGTCGCGCGGGCATGGTGCTGCCGTGCGGGCACGCGGCAATCGTCGTCACCGACGACCTGCCGCACTACGAGCGACTCAAGCTGATGCTGCTGAACCTCGGGCACACGTATCTGGCGGAGCGCTGGCTGTCCGGGCGCCGTCCCGCCGATGAAAACACGCGCCACGCGATGCAGGACACGAGGCTGCGCGCCGACCTCGAAGCACTCTGGTGCGACGAAGTGCTGCCCGTCTTCGATGCGCTCGGCGAAGCGGACACCGCGCGCGCCTATCTCGCCGACGTGCGCGAACGTTTCGGGAATCCGTTTCTCGACCACCGGCTTTCAGATATCGCGCGCAATCACGAGGAAAAGAAACGTCGCCGCCTGCGCCCGGTCATCGAGCTCGCGCGCGAACTGCGCATCACGCCCAACCAGCCACGCCTGAAGGCCGCGCTCGGCGAGACGACGCGTCGGGCCTGAGCGAATCCTGAGCGAACCGTCACCCGCATAGACGAAAGAACAGAGGTTTTCCATGTCGAGCCCAACACTTGCAACGCCCAACACCGTCGCCGCGCACGCCGTGATCCGCCTGCATCCGAACGACGACGTCGTGATCGCGACGCGTCAGCTCATGTCCGGCACGCGGATCGACGCGGAAGATCTCGTCGTGTCCGGGCTGATTCCGCCGGGCCACAAGATCGCGACGCGCGCGATCGCGAAAGGCGAACCGGTCAAACGCTACAACCAGATCATCGGCGTCGCGCGGGAGAACATCGCGCGCGGTCAGCACGTACATGTGCAGAACCTCGGCATGGCGGACTTCTCGCGCGATCACGCGTTCGGCGTCGACCGGCATCCCACGGAATACGCGAGCGAACCAGCGCACTTCATGGGCATTCGCCGCGACGACGGACGCGTCGCGACGCGCAACTACATCGGCGTCTTGACGAGCGTGAACTGCTCGGCGACGGTCGCGCGCGCAATCGCAGATCATTTCAGGCGCGATGTGCATCCGGAGGAACTCGCGGATTTTCCGAACGTCGACGGCGTGATCGCGCTCACGCACGGGCTCGGTTGCGGTATCGACATGCAAGGCGAAGGCATCCGGATCCTGCGCCGCACGCTCGCGGGTTACGCGATGCATCCGAACTTCGCGTCGGTGCTGTTCGTCGGCCTCGGCTGCGAGACGAACCAGATTGGCGGTGTGCTCGAAGCCGGCGGATTGAGCGACGATAAACCGCGTCTGCGCAGCTTCACGATTCAGGATAGCGGCGGCACACGCAAGACAATCGAGCGCGGCATCGCGATGGTGCGCGAAATGCTGGCCGACGCGAACCGCGCGACGCGCGAGCGGCTGCCGGCATCGCATATCGTCGTCGGTTTGCAGTGCGGCGGCTCGGATGGCTATTCCGGCATCTCGGCGAACCCGGCGCTCGGCGCGGCCGTCGACCGCCTGGTGCGAAACGGCGGCACGGCGATCCTGTCGGAGACGCCTGAAGTTTACGGCGCGGAACACCTGCTCACGCGGCGCGCGGTGAGCCACGAAGTCGGCGAGAAACTGCTCGCGCGCATCGCCTGGTGGCAGGACTACTGCGAGCGCAACGGCGCGGCGCTCGATAACAATCCGTCGGCCGGCAACAAGGTCGGCGGCCTCACGACGATCCTCGAAAAATCGCTCGGCGCCGTGGCGAAAGGCGGCACAACAAATCTCGTCGAAGTGTACGAATACGCGCAGCCGGTCACCGCGAAAGGTTTCGTGTTCATGGATTCGCCGGGCTATGACCCGATGTCGGCGACCGGCCAGGTGGCGTCGGGTGCAAACCTGATCTGCTTCACGACCGGACGCGGTTCCGCGTATGGCTGCGCGCCGTCGCCGTCGCTAAAGCTCGCGACGAACACGCCGCTGTGGGAACGCCAGGAAGACGACATGGACATCAACTGCGGCGGTGTGATCGACGGCACGGCGAGCATCGATGAACTCGGCGAAGCCGTGTTTCGCATGATGCTCGACTGCGCGTCCGGCAGGCCGTCGAAGAGCGAACTGCACGGCTATGGACAAAGCGAGTTCGTGCCGTGGCAGGTCGGTGTCGTGACCTGAAACGGCGCGGCGCTGCTGGGTACTTTTGAACTGTGTGGTGAGGTCGACTCGCTGCTTCAGCGTGCGCGTTTGCTCCCGTTCGCCGTGGGTGTGAAAATGGCGCACCTCGCGTCTTTGCACGCTTCCCTCTTCTTCGCGCCTGCCGCATGCCCCTTTCGCACGATTCAGTTTCTGTTGCCGTCATCGGCGGCGGCCCGGCCGGGTTGATGGCCGCCGAGGCGCTCGCGCGGCGCGGCGTGTGCGTCGACGTCCATGACGCGATGCCTTCCGTCGGCCGCAAGTTCCTGATGGCCGGCAAAGGCGGCATGAACATCACGCACTCGGAGCCGCTCACGCCGTTTCTCGGCCGCTATGGCGCGCGCCGCGAGCAGATCGCGCCGCTCCTCGACGCGTTCGGCCCCGACGCGTTACGTGCGTGGCTGACGGAGCTGGGCGTCCCGACGTTCGTCGGCAGCTCGGGGCGCGTGTTCCCGACCGACATGAAGGCCGCGCCGATGCTGCGCGCGTGGCTGCATCGGCTGAAAGAAGCCGGTGTGCGGTTCCACATGCGCCACAAGTGGATCGGCTGGGACAGCGACGCAGGAACAGCCGATGCGCCGAAGCACGTGCTGCGCTTCGCCACGAGCGGCGACGACGGCGAGCATCTTGTCACGGCCGATGCAGTCGTGTTCGCGCTGGGCGGCGGTAGCTGGCCGCGGCTCGGCTCGGATGCTTCATGGGTCCCGCTGATGCAGGCGCGCGGCGTGCCGATCGCGCCGCTGCTCCCGTCGAACTGCGGCTTCGACGCCGACTGGAGCGCGTATTTCCGTGAACATTTCGCCGGCCAGCCGGTGAAACCCGTCGCCATTTCCGTCATCGATATAGACAAAAAAGTCCATTATCGAAAAGGTGAGTTCATTTCGACGGAAACGGGCATCGAGGGCAGTCTGGTGTATGCGCTTTCGTCGGTGATCCGGGATCGTCTGCTGGGGGACGGCGAGGTCGTCATTCACCTCGATCTCGCGCCGGCGCACTCCGCTGAGCGCGTTGTGGACGAAGTCACGCGCCCGCGCGGGTCGCGCTCGATGTCGACGCATCTGCACGGGCGGCTCGGGATTTCGGGCGTCAAGGCGGGTTTGCTGCGCGAGTGTCTGTCGAAGGAGGCGTTCGCCGATACGCAGAAGCTGGCGCACGCGATCAAGGCGCTGCCGCTGCGTTTGACGCGCGCGCGGCCCATCGAGGAAGCGATCAGCAGCGCGGGCGGCGTGCCGTTCGAGGCGCTCGATGCGCGCCTGATGCTGCAACAGATTCCGGGCGCGTTCTGCGCCGGCGAGATGCTCGACTGGGAAGCGCCGACGGGCGGCTATCTGCTCACAGCCTGCTTCGCGAGCGGCCTGGTTGCGGGCCAAGGCGCAGCCGGGTACGTCGGGGCGCCGGAAGCGGTGTGAGGTTCGGGGTTAGGACCGGCGTTCGGGTTGGGGATAACAACCGGCGTCACTACGCTGAATCTCAGCGCGCCTGCAGACGCCACAACGACGTCACCTCTTTCACGCGCGCCGCGTGCAGCGGATCGTTCGCATCGGTCGACTTCGGATGACGCGGCTTGATGTCCTCACGTCCGACGAGCTTCAACCCAGCCTGATCGATCGCCGCGAGCAGGCTTTCGCGCGAGCGCAAGCCAAGATGCTCGGCGAAGTCGGACAGGATCAGCCAGCCTTCGCCGTCTGGCGAGAGATGCGCCGCGAGGCCGTTCAGGAAGCCAAGCAGCATGCGGCTGTCCGGATCGAACACGGCATATTCGACCGGCGATGCGGGCCGCGCCGGCACCCACGGCGGATTGCAGATCACGAGCGGCGCGCGGCCTTCGGGAAACAGATCGGCCTGTACCACCTTGACCTGAGCGTCGTAACCCATCCGCGCGAGGTTTTCGGTGGCGCACACGAGCGCGCGCGGATCCTGATCGGTCGCGACGATCTTCTTCACGCCGCGTTTTGCCAGCAGCGCGGCCAGCACACCGGTACCGGTGCCGATGTCGAATGCCTTTTCAAGCGTTGGCAACGGCGTACGCGCAACGAGATCCACATACTCGCCGCGCACCGGCGAGAACACGCCGTAATGCGGATGGATGCGATCCGCGAGCACGGGAATCTCGACACCCTTCTTGCGCCATTCATGCGCGCCGATCAGGCCGAGCAGTTCACGCAGCGATACCACCGAAGGCTCGCCGGTCGCCGCACCGTACGTCTCGGTGCACGCCTCGCGCACTTCCGGCGCGCGCCGCAGCGGGATCGTGTAATCGCCGTCCAGCGGAATCAGCACCATGCCGAGAACGCGCGCGCGTTGCGACTGCGTCTGACGATGGAAATTGAACGCTTCTTTCAGCGAAGTCGCCGTCTTGCGCGGATTGCGTTCGACCCGCCGCGTCATCGCCTGCAACAGCTGACGCGCGTTCTGGAAGTCGCCGCGATAGAGCAGCGCCGTGCCTTCGCACGCAAGACGATAAGCGGCATCGGCGGTAAGACGATCATCGGCGATGGTCACACGCTTTGGCGGCGGCACGGCCGTCTCTGAACGCCAGAGGACGGCGCGCGGGCCGTCGTCTTCGGGAAGGGTGATCGTGGCGGAAGTGGTCATGAGTACGCGAGGAAGAAACGGGGCGGCCGCGATACGGTCTGCGCCGGCAGCGGCACGGCCGCTCACAGCTTTGGCGCGATAGTACCGCTCACCTGGACGCACGTCTTCCTGTATTTCCGCGTGTGACGGATTTTGCATGGCGCGTCGCACGTGTATTTCCGCTGACGCGCACGAGCGCGCCTCATCACCCCCCAGGGGCGCGCGCGGGCAGCAGCGTCGCCGCATGCGTCGAATGCGTCTGCATCGCGATATCCTGCGCAGTCAGTCCGCGATTGTCGCGCAGCGCCGGATTGGCGCCACGGGCGAGCAACAGCTGGATGGTGTCCGCGCGATCGTAGCCCGCCGCCCACATCAATGCCGTGAGATCGTTCTTGTAGAGACGGTTGACGTCGACCCCCGCATCGAGCAGCAGCTGCACCACCGCCGTTGCGCCCTGACCGGCGGCATATTCCATCGCGGTTTTGCCGATGCGGTCGGCGGCCGCCGTGTCCGCCTTGTGGTCCAGCAGCAGCTTCACGATTGCGTCGGAGCCGCCATACGCAGCGGCCATCAGCGGCGTAATGCCGGAGACATCGGCCTGGTTCGCGTTCGCGCCGTGATCGATCAACGTGCGCGCCATATTGAGCGAGCCTTTCTTGCAGGCCGTGATCAACGCAGTATCGCCGATCCGGTTGCGCGAACCCGTCGACGCCCCGGCGGCAAGCGCAGCGTTCACGCCGGCTTCGTCGCCGCTTCGCGCTGCGTTCAGCAATTGCTGGTTGATCCCCACGTCGTCATCGGCGACGCTCTGCGCAGGCGCGCCGCCGAGCGCGATCGCCATCACCGCGGCACCCACCGCCGTCCACGCACGCTGCGTTCTTTTCATCGTCGTGTCTCCCCTCGAAGCGCTGTATCGATTGTGTGGCGACCGTCATTTTCATCCGCACGCGCGTTACTGCAGGTTCGCGATGTACGCTGCCAGATTCATGATGTCGTCGTCCGTCAGGCCTTTCGTGACGCTCGTCATGTTGCCGGCATCGTTCGTGCGCCGACGTTCGCGGAAGTCCTGCAACTGTTTGACGATGTACGCATACTGCTGCCCGGCGACACGCGGAATCTCGTTCTGCCCGGTGAAACCGCCCAGATGGCACATCGTGCACAGCACCTCGGCCGTCTTGCGACGCCCCGCTTCGACACGCACCGGATCAGCCTTGTAGGGCACCGCCACCGGCTTCTGCGCGGCAAAATAGTCGGCGAGGTCCTGCATGTCCTCGCGCGACAGGTTCGCCGCCATCGGCGACATGCGCGGGTCCGAGCGGCGTCCCTCCTTGAAGTCGCGCAGTTCGAGATAGATATAGCGCGCGCTTTGCCCCGCGAGAATCGGGTAATCCGGGCTCGTCGAATTGCCCATCGGCCCGTGACACGCCGCGCAAACCTGCGCCTTCGCCTGGCCGGCTTCGGCGTCGGCATGCGCGACACCGGGCAGTGCGCTTCCGAGGCCGGCGCACACCATCAACGCGGCGGCCCACGCGCGCCAGGGAAGGCGGCGTGGGCGGATCACTGCGATAGCGATCACCATGCGCGTCACTGCAACGCGAACACGATGACGGAATTACCCCGCTTGAAGTCGAGTTGCGTATTGCCGCCCGCGGCGACGGCGACGTACTGCTTGCCGTGTACGGTGTACGAGACCGCCGGTGCGTTCACACCTGCGCCGCACTGGAATTCCCAGAGCTTCTTGCCCGTTGCCGCGTCGAACGCGCGGAAGAGTCCGTTGCCTTCGCCGTTGAACACGAGATTGCCGGCTGTCGCGAGCACGCCGCCGATCAGCGGCTGATCGGTCTTGAAGTCCCACGCGATCTTGCCCGTATCGACGTTCACCGCGGACAGCTTGCCCCACTGCGCTTCGGTCGGAATCGTCTTGAAGGCGCCGCCGAGCCACAGCTTGCTGCCGCCCGGATACGCGACGTCTTCGACCTGATACGTCATCGGTTGATGCAGGTTCGCGGCGTACGCGAGCCGCGTCTTCGGGCTGAATGCCATCGGCGACCATTCGACGCCGCCGTTCGCGCCCGGCAACATCCGCGCACCGGTCGACGTCGGCAGCGTCCACATGTCTTCCTGCGGAATCATCGCCTTCGAGAAACGGATCAGCTTGCCGGTGCGGCGATCGTTCACGTAGATGTGGCCGGTTTTGCCGCCGTGAAGGATGCCCGGCACCATGTGGCCGTTCTTGTCACGGACGTCGACGAGGATCGGCGGGCTCACGGCGTCCATGTCCCAGACGTCATGCGCGATGTACTGAAAGTGCCATTTGTATTCGCCGGTATCGAGATTCACCGCGACGAGCGAATCGGTGTACAGGTTGTCTCCCGGACGGATCGCGCCGTACAGGTCAGGCGACGGATTGCCGACCACGAAATACACCGTACGCGACGCCCGGTCGACCGCCGGCGTCATCCACACGCCGCCGCCGAGCGTCTTGTAGAAGTCGCCGCCCTTGTCGGCCAGCTGCTTCTGTTCCGCGGCGATGTCGCGCTTCATGTTGCGACCGGTCGCGTCGTCGGTGGCCCAGACGCCTTCCTGGCCTTTGTCGGGAATCGTGTAGAAGGTCCAGATCAGCTTGCCGGTGGCGGCATCGAACGCTTTCACGAAACCGCGAATGCCGTACTCGCCGCCGTTCGTGCCAATCAGCACCTTGTCTTCGACGACGGTCGGCGCCATCGTTTCCGAGTAGCCTTCTTCGGGATCGGCAATCTGCGTTTCCCACAGCAGGTTGCCGGTCTTCGCATCGAGCGCGACGAGCTTCGAATCGAGCGTGCCCATGAAGAGACGATCACCCGAGATCGCGACGCCGCGGTTATTCGGCCCGCAGCAGAACGTCGTAACCGGACCCATCTTGTGCTTGTAATGCCAGTACTCCTTGCCGGTCACGGCATCGACGGCATACACGTGGTTGAACGATGTCGTCACGAACATGATGCCGTTCGAGACGATCGGCGCGGTTTCCATCGATTCGTTCACGGCGGTCTGGAAAATGAAAACGGGCTTCAGCTTCGAGACGTTCGTCGTGTTGATCTGCGTGCCGGGGTAATAGCGCGTCTGCGCGTACGAACCGTTTGAATGAATCCAGTCGCCCGCGTGCGTGTTGGCCGCGTCGAGCTGCTGCTGGCTGACGGGTCGAAGAACGTCCGGCATGGGCGTGCTGGTGGTCGTCGCGCTGTTCTGGACTTCGTCGGCGGCGAATGTTGCGGCGGGTGCCATTGCGCCGATCGTCAGCGCAAGTGAGACGCAAAGCGACCTTGTATGGCGGGATGGATGCATGGATGTCTCCTCGACTCGTCTACTGGGTTATTTGCATGCAAATACAACACTGCGCCTTTTGGCGGAGGTGTCGGGTGCCGGATGGCACAACCCTTTCGGTCGCGAAAACGTCCGAAAAACTGGATTGCTTCTTTAGGGGGCTGGTGTGCGGAGACGGGGGAGCCGATGAGCGCTCTCTTATCGAAAACCGGCTTACCAAGCGTAGGTGATGATGCCCCGCTTTTCTACCCGGTTATACGAGTGGGGGACTGCGATGGTCGCGGACGCGGGACGAAGTGCGAAAACGTGAGGGAAAGCTCACGTGGGCGGGGGATGCCCGCGCGGAGGTCGTTGGTGAGTGCTTCTGCTGTTGCACGTGAGCTTGTCTCCGCCCGGGTGCGGGCTGGACTGACTCAGGAGCAATTGGCTGAAAAGATGCAGACGACGCAATCAATCATCGCACGTATGGAGAGCGGGCACACCTTGCCGTCCATGCGCACACTGTCCCGTTATGCCGAGGCAATGGGAAGCCGTGCCGTGGTGCGTCTTGACGGCCGCATGAAACGCGGAGTCCGCCGGACGGCGCCAGGCCGAACGGCGACGCGGTCGCCGCAAGCCAGGGGCCGCCTGACAAAGCACTTCGATTCCCATCGTTGATCGCGGTCAGCCAGAAAACAAGAAGCCCAGTCGAACGACTGGGCTTCTTGTCTGAAACGATTGGTGCCCCCTGTCTGATTCGAACAGACCACCTCATGATTACAAGTCAAGTGCTCTACCAAATGAGCTAAGGGGGCATCGGACGGCGATTTTACTTCATTTCACGACCTTGAGGTGACCTCTGCCGCCACCTTTTGAGCCATCGTCGTCGGGTTTCGGTGCATCGCCGGCGTCGTCGGGCTTTTGCGCCGTCGAGGTATTGCGCGAACCGGCCGGAACGGCCGCTGGCGTACTGCCGCCGATCGTCACAGGTGCATCGACGGCCGCGCCTGCGTCATCTTCTTCGCTGGAATCCGCCGCTTCGCCACCCGGGGAATCGACCGGGAACGCCATGCCCTGCCCGTTCTCGCGCGCATAGATCGCAAGCACGTTCGCGATCGGCACTTCGATCCGGTGCGACTTCCCCGAAAACCGCGCGTTGAACTCGACAAGCTCATTGCCCATCTGCAACTGGCTCGTTGCCTCGAAGCTGATGTTCAGCACGATTTCGTTGTCGCGCACGAACTGGCGCGGAACGCGTGTCTGGTTGTCGACCCGTACCGCGATGTGCGGCGTGTAACCGTTATCCGTGCACCACTCGTACAGCGCGCGCAGCAGGTAAGGCTTCGTGGAAATCTCTTGCATCAACATTCCCCGTACCGGACGAAAGACGTCGCGTAATCAGTCGCAATCAGCACGACGGCGCGACGCTTTCACCCCCAGAACCAGACTCAACGACGCATCACCTTTTCCGAAGGTGTCAGCGCTTCGATATAGGCCGGACGGCTGAAAATGCGTTCGGCGTACTTCATCAGCGGTGCGGCGTTCTTCGACAGTTCGATGCCGTAGTGATCCAGACGCCACAACAGCGGCGCGATCGCCACGTCGAGCATCGAGAACTCTTCGCCGAGCATGTACTTGTTCTTGAGGAAGATCGGTGCGAGTTGCGTCAGACGGTCACGAATCGCGATACGCGCCTTTTCGTGATTTTTCTCGGCAGCCTTGCCCTTTTCGTTTTCCAGCGTGCCGACGTGCACGAACAGTTCCTTCTCGAAGTTGAGCAGGAACAGACGCGCGCGTGCACGTTGCACCGGATCAGCCGGCATCAGCTGCGGGTGCGGGAAGCGCTCGTCGATATACTCGTTGATGATGTTCGATTCGTACAGAATCAGGTCCCGTTCGACGAGGATCGGCACCTGACCATACGGATTCATCACCGCGATGTCTTCTGGCTTGTTGAACAGGTCGACGTCGCGAATCTCGAAGTCCATGCCCTTTTCGAACAACACCAGCCGGCAGCGCTGGGAGAAGGGACAAGTCGTGCCAGAGTACAGAACCATCATTTTTACATTTCCTCAAAAAGCTGAAGGGCCAGCGCGGAAAAAACCGCCTCGCGGTTTTTCCTTGCGCCGGCCCCACGCCGGTCACGGCGTGATTATTTGATATCTTTCCAGTACGCGGCGTTCAATCGCCAGGCGAAAAAGCTCAGGATGCCGAGGAACATCAGCACCCATACGCCCAGCCGTTTGCGCGTCTGCTGCGTGGGTTCGGACATCCACGACAGGTACGACACGAGGTCGGCAACAGCAGAATCATAATCTACTGCCGACATCGTCCCCGGCGTGACCTGCTGGTAGCCGACAAACTTGCGGATCTTTTCGCCCGTGTTTTCGTCGGTGTCGTCCTCGAACTTCGCGGTACGCTGGCCCTGAAGCTGCCACAACACGTGCGGCATGCTCACGTTGTCATACACCATATTGTTCCAGCCTGTCGGCCGTGTGTCATCGCGGTAGAAACTGCGCAGATACGTATACAACCAGTCCTTGCTGCGCGCCCGCGCTTCCACCGACAGATCCGGCGGTTGCGCCCCGAACCACGCTTTCGCGTCTTCAGGCCGCATCGCCACCGACATCGTGTTACCGACCTTGTCGGTCGTGAACAACAGGTTCTTCTCGATTTCCTTCTGCGAAATGCCCAGATCCTCCAGGCGGCTGTATCGCATCAGGTTCGCGCTATGGCAGTTCAGGCAATAGTTTACAAACAATTGCGCGCCATGCTGCAGGGAGGCGAAATTGTCCGCGTTATCGGGCGCGCGGTCGAGCGGGAAATTCTCGTCCGCGTGCGCCGGACTCACCATCAGCGCGAAGGCCATTGTCGAAGCGGCGCCGATCAGCGCAAGCGTCGAAAGCAGTTTTTTCATTGTGGGTTCTCCTGGCGCGCGTTAGTGAGGCTTGAACCGGACCCGTTCGGGCGGTTGTTTGAACCGTCCGAGCCGTGTCCAGAACGGCATGCCGAGGAAGAACGCAAAGTAGATCAGTGCGCAGATCTGCGCGATCAGCGTCGAGGCAGGCGATGGCGGCTTCGTCCCGAGGAAGCCCAACGTCAGAAACGCCAGCACGAAGATCCCGTAGAACACCTTGTGGAAGAACGGCCGGTAGCGGATCGATTTCACCGGCGACTGGTCGAGCCACGGCAGGAAGAACAGCGACACCACCGCCGTTCCCATCACCACGACGCCCCAGAACTTCGACTCGGTGAACGCCATCGCCAGAACCACCAGTACGGCGAGCACCGGCAGACCGAACTTCCACTTGCCGCGCGCGCGCACCAGCGCGAGCAGGCCCAGCAACGCGATCACGACCATCAGGACGATCTTGAACGGATCGGTCGTGGCGCGCAGCATCGCGTAGAACGCAGTGAAGTACCAGACCGGAGCGATTTCCGGCGGCGTCTGCAGCGGGTTCGCCGGGACGAAGTTATTCGCCTCGAGGAAGTAGCCACCCATTTCCGGCGCGAAAAAGATGATCGCGGCGAAGATTAACAGAAACACGGACACGCCCAGAAAATCGTGGACCGAGTAATACGGATGGAACGGGATGCCGTCGAGCGGTTTGCCGTCCGCGTCCTTCTTCGCCTTGATCTCGATGCCGTCCGGGTTGTTCGAGCCCACTTCATGCAGTGCCACGAGGTGAGCGACCACCAGTCCGAGCAGCACGAGCGGAATCGCGATCACGTGAAACGCGAAGAAGCGGTTCAGCGTGACGTCGGACACCACGTAATCGCCGCGAATCCACAGCGACAGATCCGGCCCGATAAACGGAATCGCCGAGAACAGGTTCACGATCACCTGCGCGCCCCAGAACGACATCTGGCCCCACGGCAGCAGGTAGCCGAAAAACGCTTCGGCCATCAGGCACAGGAAGATCGCGCAGCCGAAGATCCACACGAGTTCACGCGGCTTGCGGTACGAACCGTAGAGCAGCCCGCGAAACATATGCAGATACACGACGACGAAGAACAGCGACGCGCCTGTGGAATGCATGTAGCGGATCAGCCAGCCCCACGGCACCTCGCGCATGATGTACTCGACCGACGAGAACGCGAGCGTCGCGTCGGGCTTGTAGTTCATCGTGAGAAAAATGCCGGTGACGATCTGGTTCACCAGCACCAGCAGCGCAAGCGAGCCGAAGAAGTACCAGAAGTTGAAGTTCTTCGGTGCGTAGTACTCGGAGACGTGCTGTTTCCACGTCGAGGTCAGCGGAAAGCGGCGGTCGATCCAGCCGACCAGCCCGGTCGTCTCTACTTCTTTTTCGATCGCCATTTTTACGCTTCTCCTTTCTCGTCCTTGCCGATCACAAGCGAATTCGCCGACGTGAACATGTAGGGCGGAATGTCGAGATTCTGCGGAGCCGGTTTGTTCTTGAAGACGCGGCCGGCCATGTCATAGGTCGAGCCGTGGCACGGGCACAGGAAGCCGCCTGGCCAGTCGTCCGGAAGATTGGGCTGCGCGCCCTCCTGGAAGCGTGGCGTCGGCGTGCAGCCCAGATGGGTGCACACGGCGACGGCGACCAATATGTTCTTGCGGTCGGCGCGGGAGCGGAATTCGTTCTTGCAGTAGTCCGGCTCCGGCATCGAGAAGGGTTTCTTGCTGTCCGGGTCAGCGACTTCCTGATCGGCTTTCTTGACGTCGGCGAGCATCCTGTCGGTGCGGTTGATGATCCACACCGGCTTGCCCCGCCATGCCACGGTCATCATGTCGCCGGGCTTCAGGTTGCTGATATCGACTTCGACCGGGGCGCCTGCTGCCTTGGCCTTTTCAGATGGTGCAAACGAACTAACAAAGGGCACTACAGTGGCAACTCCTCCTACGCCACCTGCTACGGTCGTCGCAATCAGCCAGGTACGACGGCTGCCGTCGACGCGTTCATCTTCCTTGTCTCGCATCACACGCCCCACTTCTGAGTTGGATTTTTCCGTCAAGCCAGTTCTACCGCCGCTAGTTTGCTCGAATGGAGTCGGCATTTACAAGGGCCGAATACCAAAAAGCGTGCGAAGTCTTTGATAAATCAGGGTATCCCCGCACAAATCGCAAACATTTCTATGCGGTTTCTTAAGCGTTCCCTCCGTTATCCAGCCTTTTTGTTCACTAATCAGCGGAAAATCAGACTGGATTATGGACATCGATAAAGAGATGCTCGAGATCGAAGGTCTCGGACAGATGCGCACCGATCGCCTGGACGCCGAAGCGCTCGGTCGCGTGATGGCCCGCGGCGAGGAACGCGACGCCGCTTTCGGCCGCCGTGTGGGTGGTCGGTTCGGAGATTTCGCCGGTGAGGAAGACATCGGCGCCGGCGGCGATCGCCGCGTCGAAATAGCTTTGCGCGGCGCCCGTGCACCAGGCGACGCGGCGCAGTTCACGGTCCGGGTCGCCGAGGACGAGCGGCGTGCGGCCAAGCGTCTGCTCGACCTGCGCGGTGAAGTGGGCGAGCGTGATGGGCATCGGCAGCGTGCTCAGCCAGCCGAGGTTGGTGTCGCCGAAACGGGTTTCATCGGGGATCCAGCCCATTTTCACGCCCAGTTGCGCGTTATTGCCGAATTCCGGGTGGTCGTCGAGCGGCAGATGGTAGGCGAACAGGTTCAGGTCGTTCTGGATCAGCAGCTTGATGCGGCCATGTTTGCGGCCGGTGATCTGCGGCGCCTCGTTGCGCCAGAAGTAACCGTGATGGACGAAGACCGCGTCCGCGCCCCACTCGATTGCCGCCTCCAGAAAGGCCGCCGAGGCGGTCACGCCGGTCGCGATCTTTTTTACGCGACGCCGGCCTTCGACCTGCAGGCCATTGGGGCAATAGTCCTTGAACCTCGCGGTTTGCAGAAGATTGTTCAAGTACAATTCCAGTTCGATCCGATCCATATAAACCTCTAATATCTTCAGATGCTTAGACGCTTTTGGCTGTTCTTCGCCCAGGCGGTGACGGTACTGCTGGCGCTGATGTTCATCATTGCGACACTCAAGCCGCAATGGCTGCAGCGCCAGGGTCAGTTCGGCAAGCAACTCGCCGAACCGATCGTCGCCCTGCGCGAAGTGGCGCCAGGCATCGGCGGGGGTAGCGGCGCCGCGCAGGCTTCGTACGCCGACGCGGCGCACAAGGCCATGCCGGCGGTCGTCAACGTGTTCTCCAGCAAGGACGGCTCGCTTCCGCCCGACCCGCGCGCGAAAGATCCGCTCTTCCGCTACTTCTTCGGCGACAGGAACAACAACCGCAGGCAGCAGGAACAGCCGGCGGCCAATCTCGGCTCGGGCGTCATCGTGAGTCCGGAAGGTTACATTCTAACGAACCAGCACGTCGTGGACGGCGCGGATCAGATCGAAATCGCGCTCGCCGACGGTCGCACCACGAACGCGAAGGTCATTGGCGTCGATCCGGAGACGGATCTGGCCGTGCTCAAGGTCAACATGACCAATCTGCCGACGATCACGCTCGGCCGCATGGACCAGACGCGCGTCGGCGACGTGGTGCTCGCGATCGGCAACCCGTTCGGCGTCGGCCAGACGGTAACGATGGGCATCATCAGCGCGCTCGGGCGCAATCACCTCGGCATCAACACGTTCGAAAACTTCATCCAGACCGACGCGGCGATCAATCCGGGTAACTCGGGTGGCGCGCTGGTGGATGTGAACGGCAATCTGCTGGGCATCAATACCGCCATTTACTCGCGCTCGGGCGGCTCGCTCGGCATCGGGTTCGCGATTCCGGTTTCGACGGCGCGCAGCGTGCTGGAAAGCATCATCACGACGGGCTCGGTGACGCGCGGATGGATCGGCGTCGAGCCGCAGGACGTCACGCCGGAAATCGCCGAGTCGTTCGGGCTCCAGCAGGATTCGGGCGCGATCGTCGCGGGTGTGCTGCAGGGCGGACCCGCCGACAAGGCCGGCATCAAACCGGGCGACATTCTGGTGAGCGTGAACGGTGAGAACATCACGGACACGACGCGCCTCCTGAACGTGATCGCGCAGATCAAGCCGGGCACGAACGCGAAGGTTCATGTCGTGCGCAAGAATAAGGAACTGGATGTCGACGTGATGATCGGCAAACGCCCGCCGCCGCCGAAGCAGCCCGCGGACGACAGCGACGATCAGGGCAACGATGGCGGTTGAGCGACGACCGCCTGTGGCCGGGCCGGCCCGCATGGGCAGGCAGCGCGCGGGGCCCCACGCCTGAACGGACTTTCCCGGCCAGCAGGACCCGGCAAGGCATGTGGACGAAAGCAAAAAGGGGCAGCCACTGGCTGCCTTTTTGCTTTTCCGGCGCAATCCGGATCCCCGGCGTTACAGCGAGGACAGGACGCGAGCCTTGAACACTAGCTCGTCGGCGAGCTTTCCTCTTCCTTCACGACCGGCTGCTTGCCGACGATCAACCGCGCCGCGATGATCCCGGCTTCGTACAGGACGATCAGCGGAACCGCGAGAATCAGCTGCGAAAACACGTCCGGCGGCGTCACGACGGCCGAAACCACAAACGCGCCGACGATCACATACGGACGGATCTCCTTGAGCTTTTTGATCGACAGGATGCCCATGCGCACGAGCAGCACGACGACGATCGGCACCTCGAACGTCACGCCGAACGCGATGAACATCGTCAGCACGAAGCTCAGGTAATTGTCGATATCGGTGGTCATTTCCGCGCCGAGCGGCGCGTTGTAATGCGCCATCACGCGGAAAATCGTCGGAAATACGACGAAGTACGCAAACGCCATCCCGCACAGGAAGAGCACGTAGCTGCTGCCGACGAGCGGCGTCACCAGCTTCTTCTCATGCTGATAGAGCCCCGGTGCGACGAACGCCCAGATCTGGTACAGCACGAACGGCAGCGCGATCACCAGCGCGACGAGCATCGTCACCTTCATCGGCACGAAGAACGAGCCGGTGACGTCCGTGACGATCATCTTGCCGTCCTTGGGCAGGTTCTGCATCAGCGGACGCGCGAGCAGGCGGAAGATGTCTGGCGCCCAGTAGACCAGCCCGAGAAATACGACGATGACCGAGATACCCGCCCGGATGATGCGATCGCGTAATTCGACGAGATGCGAGATGAAGGTTTCTTCAGGGGCTTCGCCCTGGTTTTGCTGGGGGTCGCTCACGCCGGCCCTCGGTTGAAGTGTTTCGCTGGGGACATCAGAAGAAGCGCGTCGGACGGCGCAGGCTCACCGGCGTGTGCCGCGCGACGCGCGCCGCGCCCGACTGCACGCGCGTGCGACGCAAGGTGGCGCGCTTGTACCACGCCGGCGCCGCCGTCTGCTTGACGCGCCAGTTCTTGCGTTTGGGTGTGGATGTGATCGTGCTGCGCCATGACGTGCCGTCGGTGGAAGCAGCGTCGTATCCGGTCGCGCCGCCGGCAATGCTCGACGATACCGACGTGCCGGCGTTCCACGCGTCGTTCAGCTCGGATTCGTGCTTGCGCAGATTGTCGTGAATCGTGCTCTCGACGCCACTGGCAGCCGACTCGAACTCCGTCTTCATGCGGCGCAGTTCGTCCAGCTCGATCTCACGCGTGACTTCGGACTTCACGTCGTTGATATAACGCTGCGCGCGCCCGAACAGCGCGCCAGCCGTGCGTGCGACGCGCGGCAGGCGCTCCGGCCCGAGCACGACCAGCGCGACGACGCCGATCAGCGCCATCTTGGTTAGACCGAGGTCCAGCATGGGATGAGCTTTCCGTCAGTGCGGGGCTGCCGCGGATTTAGCGGGAGTCGCCGGAATGCGGCGCTTTTTCCTTCGCGTCGACATCGACGGTGCCCGCGCGCGGCAGTTCGCGCGCCTGCGCATCGGCGGGCGTTTCGGCTTCCTTCATGCCTTCCTTGAAACCCTTCACCGCGCCGCCCAGATCGGTACCGATGTTGCGCAGTTTCTTCGTGCCGAACACCAGCGCCACAATCAGCAACACGATCAGCCAGTGCCAAATACTCAACGAACCCATGAAAACTCTCCTTAACCCCGTCGCCGCTTCTGTACGCTCATCCGCGGCGAACACCGTCTGCCTTGCGGCATGATTCGAAGCGTTCGCGCCCCATGTCTACGATACCGCCGAAAACCGCCGGCAACACGTACGCTTCATTATGAATGGATCAACACGCCCGCGTTATTACATTGCAACATGTTGATCGCCACTTTTGCCCATCCGCCATTGTGCGCGGTCAAAATCCCGCCGCGCAGCGCGATTGCAGCCGCGCTTGCGCCGCACCGGCTTCACCCCATGCGCTGCCACGGGCGCGGCCCCGCCAGAATGTGCGCGTGCAGGTGATACACCTCCTGCCCGCCGCCAGGCCCGGTATTGATGACCGTGCGAAAGCCGGTTTCGCCGCCGGTGTACGCCACGCCCAGTTTGTCGGCGAGACGCGCGACCAGTACAAGCATTCTACCAAGCAGGGCTGAGTCTTCCTGCGTGCAGTTCGACAGCGTGTCGATGTGCTTGCGGGGAATGACGAGCACATGGGTTTCGGCCGCCGGACGGATATCGCGAAACGCGACGAATTCGTCGTCCTCGTGCACTTTGGTCGACGGAATATCGCCAGCGGCGATCTTGCAGAACAGGCAACTAGAAGTGTCGTGGCTCATGGTCTCAGTGAAACGCTGACGCGGGTGGCCTCAAGACAGATACAGTCAGAACCACGCGCGCGGATTCATCAATGGCTTGTTGTCGTACAGATAAAGCCAGCCTTTGATAATACGGTACAACATCCAGATCGCGACAGCCCACAGGATCGGCACGCCGATCAGCACGATGAAAAGCGCTATTCCGATCACGTGACCGAGCAAACCCCACCAGAAGGTGCGGATCTGCCAGTTGAAGTGCGCTTCGAAGGGCGTTCCGGCCACATCGGGTCGTTTTACATAGTTAATGATGATCGCGACCAGCGCGGTCAGACCGCCGGTCAGCCAGTAGATCGCGTAGAGGCCGTACAGGATATGCGTGAGCGTGCGAAGACTCCGCTGCCGATCGATTTCGGTCGTGCTCTGGTAAGACGGAGGCGGGTATCCGCCCTGCGACTGTTCCATCTCTGCGTCTCCTTCTCAGTCCAACTGGCCAGCGCCGGCAATACCGCACGCGTGCTGCGGGTCTGACCGCGCCCCGCCTGCGGCTCCGTTGCCGCCCTAGTCGCCGTTCTGCTCGCGCTCGCGGCTTTTCCGCAGTGCTTTTTCCTCGATGCCCGAGGTGCCTTCCCGACGCTCGAGTTCAGCGAGCACTTCCGCCGGGCCCAGATCGAAGTGCGACAGCATCACAAGGCAATGAAACCACAGATCGGCCACTTCGCCGACCAGCGCCGTCGGCGCGCCGCCGTGACGCGTGTCCTTGGCCGCGAGCACGACTTCGGTCGCTTCCTCGCCGATTTTCTTCAGCACCGCGTCGTCGCCCTTGTGGAAGAGGCGTGAGACATACGACGTATCCGGGTCGCCGCCCTTGCGGCTGTCGATGATGGCAGCGAGGCGCAACAGCGTATCGGTCGTCGTGGGAGAGGATTGCGTGGATTGCGTCATTTGTAGATGTGTTCGGGGTCTTTCAGCACCGGTTCGACGGCAACCCATTCGCCGTCGTCAGCGGAGCCTTCGAATTTCTGGAAAAAACACGAGTGGCGGCCGGTGTGGCAAGCGATGCCCGACACCTGCTCGACCTTCAGCAGCACGACGTCTTCGTCGCAGTCGAGCCGCACTTCGTGCACGTTCTGGACGTGGCCGGACTCCTCACCCTTGAACCACAGGCGCTGGCGCGAGCGCGAGAAATACACGGCACGACCCAGTTCGATGGTTTTGGCGAGCGCTTCGCGATTCATCCACGCGAACATCAGCACGTCGTTCGTCGTGGCTTCCTGCGCGATGACCGGCACGAGGCCGTTCGCGTCCCATTTGACCCTGTCCAGCCAGTTTTTCGCAGACGCGTTCACGTCAACCTCACCGAAATGCCCTGATCGGCCATGAAGCGCTTGGCTTCACCGACAGTGTGCTCGCCATAATGAAAGATGCTGGCGGCCAGCACGGCGTCCGCGTGGCCTTCCGTGATGCCGTCGGCCAGATGCTGCAGCGAGCCGACGCCGCCCGAAGCGATCACCGAAACCGGCACCGCGTCCGATACCGCGCGTGTGAGCGCCAGATCGAAGCCGCTTTTCGTGCCGTCGCGATCCATGCTGGTCAGCAGGATCTCGCCCGCACCGAATTCGGCCATCTTGCGGGCCCATTCGATCGCGTCGAGCCCGGTGGCCTTGCGCCCGCCGTGTGTGAACACTTCCCAGCGCGGCGCCTCGCCTTCCGCCGACACGCGCTTCGCGTCGATCGCGACGACGATGCACTGCGAGCCGTATTTGTCCGTCGCATCGCGCACGAGCTGCGGGTTCGCGACCGCCGACGAATTCATGCCAATCTTGTCCGCGCCCGCGTTGAGCAGCCGCCGCACGTCCTCGACCGCGCGCACGCCGCCGCCGACCGTCAGCGGAATGAACACCTGCGACGCGACCGCCTCGATGATCGGCAGGATCAGGTCGCGCTGATCGGAGGTCGCGGTGATGTCGAGGAAGGTGAGTTCGTCGGCGCCCTGATCGTCGTAGCGACGCGCGATTTCGACCGGGTCGCCCGCATCGCGCAGCTCGACAAAATTGACGCCCTTGACCACGCGTCCAGCCGTGACGTCGAGACAGGGGATGATGCGTTTAGCTAGAGCCATGATCTTGCAAATTCTTGCCAGTGTCGCTGATGAAGCCGCTCGCCCCGAGCGGCTGGGTGCCCCGTTGCCGGATGCCGCGGCCGCGTGTTTCCGCCGTCCGCGCAGGCAGCGGCGCACGAAAGACGACGCGCCGCGTTTCAGGCGTCGTCGGATTCGCGCAGCCGGTCTGCATGCGTCTGCGCGGCCGTGAAATCGAGGTCGCCCGAGTAGATCGCACGCCCGCAGATCACGCCTTCGATGCCCTCGCCTTCAACTTCGCACAGCGATTCGATATCGGTGAGATTCGACAGGCCGCCGCTTGCGATCACCGGAATCTTCACTGCGCGCGCGAGGCGCACCGTCGCTTCGATATTGATGCCCTGGAGCATGCCGTCGCGGCCGATATCGGTGTAGATGATCGATTCGCAGCCGTAGTCTTCGAACTTGCGGCCCAGATCCACCACTTCGTGGCCGGTCAGTTTGCTCCAGCCGTCGGTGGCGACCTTGCCGTCCTTCGCATCCAGCCCGACGATGATATGGCCGCCGAACGCCGTGCAGGCGTCCTGCAGGAAGCCCGGATTCTTCACGGCCGCCGTACCGATGATGACGTAGGACAGACCGTCGTCGAGATAGCGTTCAATCGTATTCAGGTCGCGGATACCGCCGCCCAGCTGGACGGGAATCTCGCCGCCGACTTCCTCGATGATCGCGCGGATCGCGTCTTCGTTTCGCGGCTTGCCGGCGAACGCGCCGTTCAGGTCGACGAGATGCAGGCGCCGCGCGCCACGGTCGACCCAATGTCGGGCCATCGCCGCCGGCTCTTCGGAGAAAATCGTCGCCTGGTCCATATCGCCTTGTTTGAGGCGTACACACTGACCGTCTTTCAGGTCGATGGCCGGAATCAGCAGCATAGCAATCGGGTGTTATCAGGGAAGAAGTGGAATGTCAGCACCGGCCTGCAGGCAGGCATCAGCGCCGTCTCGCTAGTTTAGTACAAGTCTTTCGGCGCCCTTGCCGGCATCTGTGGGGTCCGCCCGATGCCGTGACGTCCGTGCCGCGTAAGGCGCAATGGACGGCCAGGAAGCCAGAACGCGTTCACGGGTTCCAGTGCACGAAGTTGCGGTACATGCGCAGACCCGCGTCGGCGCTCTTTTCCGGGTGAAACTGGGTCGCGAAAATGTTGTCCCGCGCCACCGCCGACGTAAAAGACACACCGTACACGGTTTCGCCCGACGTATGTGCGGCATCGTCCGGCACGACGTAATAGCTGTGCACGAAGTAGAAGAAGCTGTTGTCCGGCACGCCGTCCCACAACGGATGTGGCTGCGCCTGGCGCACGCGGTTCCAGCCCATCTGCGGCACCTTGAAGCGCGAGCCGTCGTCCTGCAGCTGGCCGTCCAGTTCGAAGCGCACGACCTTGCCCGGCATCAGCCCGAGCCCGCGCGTATCGCCCTCGGCGCTCCAGTCGAACAGCATCTGCTCGCCGACGCATACGCCCATCAACGGCTTCGCGCGCGACGCCTCGATCACGGCTTCCTGCAGGCCGGATTCTCCGAGCGAGCGCATGCAGTCGCGCATCGCGCCCTGGCCTGGCAGCACGACGCGGTCGGCCGAACGGATCGCTTCCGGCCGCTCGACGATCGCCACGTCCGCTTCGGGCGCGGCCTGTTTCAGCGCCTGCGCCACCGAGCGCAGGTTGCCCATGCCGTAATCCACAATTGCAATTGAAGTCTTCATCTCAAGTTCGGCAGCAATGCCTTTAATCCGTCGACGATGAATTCCACCGCCAGTGCCGACAACATCAACCCCATCAGCCGCGTACCGATATTGATGCCGGTGCGACCGACCCAGCGCGCGATCGGTTCGGCAAGCCGCAGCGAAAAGAAGCAGATCGCCGCGAGAACCGCGCCGATAGCCACCAGACTAACCCGGTCGTACCAGTGATGTGAACTGGCCGAATAGACGATGACCGTGCTGATTGCCCCCGGCCCGGTCAAGAGCGGAATCGCCAGCGGCACGACCGCGACGTTGTCCTTCTGCTCGGCTTCGTCGCGCTCTTCCGGTGTCGAGCGGCTGTTGCCGATCTGCGCGTTCAGCATGTTGATCGCCATCAGCAACATGATGATGCCGCCGCCCACTTCGAGCGAACCCACCGAGATTCCAAAAAAGCTGATGATCTGCTGCCCGAGCATCGTCGTCACGCCGATCACGCAGAACACCGAAATCGATGCGATACGGATCGTCCGACGCCGCTCGGCGTCCGACTGCTGCGACGTGAGGCTCAGAAAAAACGGGATGGCGCCGACCGGATTGATCAGCGCCAGCAGCGAAATAAACGACTTGGTGATATCCATCGCTAGCCGGCGCGCGGGGGCGCTGCCGGTCCGGTATGTCTTTTACAGACTTCCCTTGGTCGACGGAATCTGCCCCGCCGCGCGTTCGTCCATCTCGACGGCCATCCGCAGCGCCCGGCCAAAGGCCTTGAACACGGTTTCCATCTGATGATGGGCGTTCAGGCCGCGGAGGTTATCGATATGAAGTGTCACGCCCGCGTGGTTCACGAAGCCGCGGAAGAATTCGATGGAGAGATCGACGTCGAACGTGCCAATGCGCGCCCGCGTGAACGGCACGTGGAATTCGAGGCCGGGACGACCGGAAAAGTCGATCACGACACGCGACAGCGCTTCGTCGAGCGGCACGTACGCATGGCCGTAGCGGCGGATGCCCTTGCGGTCGCCGATCGCCTTCGCGACGGCCTGGCCGAGCGTGATGCCGGTATCTTCGACGGTGTGATGGTCGTCAATATGCAGGTCGCCATGCGCCTCGATGTCGAGATCGAACAACCCATGCCGCGCGATCTGGTCGAGCATGTGGTCGAGAAACGGGACGCCGGTGGCGAGCTTCTGCACGCCGGTGCCGTCCAGATCGATCTTCACACGGATCTGCGTTTCGCTGGTATTGCGAACGACTTCCGCCTGGCGCATGGGAATTCCTTGAATCGAGCTAGAAAAATGGATGCTGAAAATGCGTGCGCTGGACGCTGGCGGTCAATGCAGCACGAGCTTCAATGCGGCGAGCAACTGGGCGTTTTCTTCGGCCGATCCGACCGTCAAACGCACACAATTGGCCAGCAATGGGTGCATTTTACTCACGTTTTTGATCAATACCCGCGCTGTCAGCAGCGTCTCGAACAGGATTGACGCGTCCGGCACACGCACCAGCAGGAAATTGCCGGCGCTCGGGAACACTTCGGCGCCCGGCAGCGCGGCCACGGCCTCGGCCAGTTTCGTGCGCTGCGCGCGCAGTTCGGCGGCCTGCGAATCGAGCACGTCGATGTGATCGAGCAGGAAGCTCGCGGCCGCCTGCGTCAGCACGTTCACGTTATACGGCGGGCGCACCTTGTCGATCTCGTTCAACCACGTGGAGCGGCCAGCCAGGTAGCCCAGACGGATTCCGGCGAGACCGAGTTTCGATACCGTGCGCATCACGACGACGTTGTCGAACTGGTCCGCGCGCGGCAGCCAGCTTTGCTGCGCGAACGGCTGATAGGCCTCGTCGATCACCACGAGGCTTTTGTTCGCCGCCGTGATGATGCGCTCCATGTCGGCGTCGTCGTAGAGCGTGCCGGTCGGGTTGTTCGGGTAGGCCAGATAGACGATGGCCGGCTGATGTTCGGCGATGGCCGCGATCATCGCGTCGGCGTCGAGCGTGAAATCCGACTTCAACGGCACGCCGATGAAGTCCAGGTGCGCGAGTTTCGCCGACATCTGGTACATGACGAAGCCCGGCACCGGCGCCAGCACTTTCGCGCCGGGATTCGCGCACGCCATCGAGATCATGCTGATGATCTCGTCGGAACCGTTGCCGAGCAGCACGTCGCACGCAGCAGGCACGTTCATCACGCGCTTGATCTTTTCGATCAGCGCTTCCGGACGCGGCGCCGGATAACGGTTCAGCGCGACGCCTGCCAGATGCTCGCCGAGATGCGCAGCCAGCACCGGTGGCAATGGAAACGGGTTTTCCATCGCGTCCAGCTTGATGAAGCCGGCCGCGTCGGGCACGGGATAGCTTGTCATCGCGAGCACGTCGCGGCGGATGATGTCTTGTGGTGTCGTCATGATGGGGTGGGCCGGCGCGCACGGCGCGTCTGCCTGACACGGGCGGCATGTGCGCCGCCCTGGTTGGCCAGTGTTCTTGTTGTGTTACACGCGATTAATACGGTGTTGCGCTCAGCCGTTCTGCCTCATCCGGTACTCGGCGCTACGCGCATGGGCTGGAAGGCCTTCGCCGTATGCCAGTTCCGCCGCGATCTCGCCGAGCGTCTGCGCGCCTTCGGCGCTGACCTCGATCACGCTCGACCGCTTGAAGAAATCATAGACGCCGAGCGGCGACGAGAACCGTGCGGTACGAGACGTAGGCAGCACGTGATTGGGGCCCGCGCAGTAGTCGCCGAGACTTTCGCTGGTGTAGCGGCCAAGGAAAATCGCGCCGGCGTGGCGAATCAGCTTGCCCCATTGATGCGGTTCGAGCGCGGAGATTTCGAGATGCTCCGGCGCGATGTCGTTGGCGATCGCGCAGGCTTCCGCCATGTCGCGTACCTTGATCAGCGCGCCGCGCCCTTCGAGCGAAGCGCGAATCACGTCCTGACGCGGCATCGTGGGCAGGAGTTCCTCGATCGCTTCCTGCACACGGCGGATGAACGCGTCGTCCGGGCACAGCAGGATCGACTGCGCGAGCTCGTCGTGCTCGGCCTGCGAGAACAGGTCCATCGCGATCCAGCGCGGGTCGGTGGTGCCGTCGCACAGCACGAGGATTTCCGAGGGGCCGGCGATCATGTCGATGCCGACCGTGCCGAACACGCGACGCTTCGCCGAAGCGACGTACGCGTTGCCCGGGCCGCAGATCTTGTCGACGGCCGGCACGGTTTCGGTGCCGTACGCGAGTGCGGCCACGGCCTGCGCGCCACCGATCGTGAACACGCGATCGACGCCGCCCAGCAGCGCTGCCGCCAGTACAAGCGGATTTTTCACGCCGTCCGGCGTCGGCACGACCATGACAATCTCGCGCACGCCGGCGACGCGCGCCGGAATCGCGTTCATCAGCACCGACGACGGATACGCCGCCTTGCCGCCCGGCACATAGATACCCGCGCGATCGAGCGGCGTGATCTTCTGGCCGAGCACGGTGCCGTCGGCTTCCGTGTACTGCCAGCTATGGCTGCCGCATTCGATTTTCTGCTTCTCGTGATACCCGCGCACCCGGGCGGCGGCGGCTTCGAGCGCCGCGCGGCGCTTCGGCTCGAGGCCTTCGAGCGCTGCTTCGAGTTCCGACATCGGCAGTTCCAGCGCGTCGACGCTCTTCGCCTCCAGCCGGTCGAAGCGGTTCGTATAGTCGAGCACGGCGGCGTCGCCGCGCGACTTCACGTCGGCCAGAATCTGCGCGACCGAGCGCTCGATCGCTTCGTCCTCGCTCGCCTCGAACGCGAGCACCGCGTGCAGCGCCTGGCGGAAATCGGCGGCGCTGGAATCGAGTTTGCGAATCTTGATAGACATACGGGTATCCGTTTCGGTAAAGCGCGTACTGCTCGTGCGGGTTCTTCAGATGCTGCGCGGTGTTGCTCGTTACGTCATGTGTTGCGTGATGCGGTAACCGCCTGCCTCACGCGGCCGCGTGATGACTGCGCGACGCGCGTTCGAACGCATCGAGAATCGGACGCAGTGCCGCGCGCTTCAACTTGAGCGCGGCCTGATTCACAACGAGCCGCGACGAGATCTGCATGATCTCCTCGACTTCGACCAGGTTGTTCGCGCGCAACGTGCCGCCCGAACTCACCAGATCGACGATCGCATCGGCGAGGCCGACGAGCGGCGCCAGCTCCATCGACCCATACAGCTTGATCAGGTCGACGTGCACGCCCTTCGCCGCGAAATGCTCGCGCGCGGTTTCCACGTACTTCGTCGCGACGCGCAGCCGCGCGCCCTGGCGCACGGCGCTCGCGTAATCGAAGCCGCCCTTCACCGCGACCGACATCCGGCAACGCGCGATATCGAGATCGATCGGCTGGTACAGGCCGCCGCCGCCGTGTTCGAGCAGCACGTCCTTGCCGGCCACGCCGAAATCAGCGGCGCCGTATTCGACGTACGTCGGCACGTCGGTGGCGCGCACGACGATGACGCGCACGTTCGGATCGTTCGTCGGCAGGATCAGCTTGCGTGACGTTTCAGGATCCTCGGTGACCTCGATACCCGCTGCGGCAAGCAGCGGCACGGTTTCCTCGAAGATACGCCCTTTCGACAGCGCGAGCGTCAGCGGCGCGTTCACCGCCGGCGAAGACGACGTCTGCGGCACCGAACTCATGCCTGGCTCCCGTGAATACGGCTCACCTTCGCGCCGACGGCCGTCAGCTTCGTTTCCATCCGGTCGTAGCCGCGATCCAGGTGGTAAATGCGGTCGATCAGTGTTTCGCCATCGGCGCACAGGCCCGCGATCACGAGACTCGCCGACGCGCGCAGATCGGTCGCCATCACCTTCGCGCCCGACAGTTGCGTGACGCCGTTCACGAGCGCCGTGTTGCCGTCGATCGTGATGTTCGCGCCGAGGCGGTTCAGTTCCTGCACGTGCATGAAGCGGTTCTCGAAGATCGTTTCGACGACCTGCGAAGTGCCGTTCGCGATCGTATTGAGCGCCATGAACTGCGCCTGCATGTCGGTCGGGAACGCCGGGTATTCCGACGTGCGCACGCTCACGGCATGCGGCCGCTGGCTCATCTTCACGCGCATCCAGTCCTCGCCTTCCTCGATCGTGACGCCGGCTTCGCGCAGCTTGTCCGTCACCGCCTCGAGAATCAGCGGACGCACGTGGCGCAGCACCACATCGCCGCCCGCCGCCGCGACCGCGCACAGGAACGTGCCGGCTTCGATGCGGTCTGGAATGACCGTGTGCTTCGCGCCGTGCAGCTTCTCGACGCCCTGGATCACCAGACGGTCCGTACCGATGCCTTCGATCCGCGCGCCCATCGCGACGAGCAGTTGCGCGAGATCGCCGACTTCCGGTTCACGCGCGGCGTTTTCGATCACCGTTTCGCCTTCGGCCAGCACGGCGGCCATCAGCAGGTTTTCCGTGCCGGTGACCGTGATCATGTCCGTGACGATACGCGCGCCCTTCAGACGCTTCGCGCGCGCTTCGATAAAGCCGTGTTCGATGTTGATCTCGGCGCCCATCGCCTGCAGACCCTTGATGTGCTGGTCGACCGGACGCGCGCCGATGGCGCAGCCTCCCGGCAGCGACACCTTCGCTTCGCCGAAGCGCGCGAGCAGCGGCCCGAGCACGAGAATCGACGCACGCATCGTCTTCACGAGTTCGTACGGCGCGACCAGGTTGTCGACCTTCGATGCGTCGAGCGCGACCCGGCTGCCGCTCTCCTCGGTGCGCATGCCCATCTGGCGCAGCAGCTTCAGCATCGTGCGCACGTCCTGCAGGTCGGGCACGTTGTCGAGATGAACCGGATCGGCGCTCAGCAAGCCAGCGCACAGGATCGGCAACGCCGCGTTCTTTGCACCGGAGACAACGATCTCACCCGCGAGCCGCTGGCCCCCAACGATAACGAGTTTGTCCATGCCTGTCTGTTCCTGATCTGCCCGATTGAGGATGGCGGCGCTGCTACCGGCGCTGCGTGTTTCTTGAGTAATTCGCACTGATTTTCCAGATTACGCGTTTTGCCATTCGGCGGGCGTCAGCGTCTTCATGCTGAGCGCGTGAATTTCCTGTTTCATGCGATCGCCGAGCGCCGCATAAACGAGTTGATGGCGCTGGATCAGACGCTTGCCTTCGAAGCTGGGCGAAACGATCGTCGCAAAAAAATGCTGACCGTCGCCTTCGACTTCGAGGTGCTCGCACACGAGCCCATTGGCGATGTAGTTCTTGATCTGTTCGGGAGTCGGCAACATGGGATGCTCCTCGTCAGTGGCGCAGCTTGTAGCCGGTTGCGAGCATGCGCATCGCCAGCACGGCCAGCACCACAAAGAAACCGGTGACAATCGCAAGGCTCACGAGCGGATCGATATCCGACATCCCGAAGAAACCGAAGCGAAAGCCGTCGATCATGTAGAAAAAAGGATTCAGCCGCGATACTTCGCGCCACACCGGCGGCAGTGAATGCGTCGAGTAGAACACGCCCGAAAGGAACGTGAGCGGCGTGATCAGGAAATTCTGGAACGTCGCGAGCTGGTCGAATTTCTCCGCCCAGATGCCGGCGATCAGGCCGAGCGTGGCGAGAATCGCCGCGCCGAGCAACGCAAACGCAACGATATAGAACGGCGCCACGAAGCTGACCGGAATGAAACACACCGTCACGACGAATACGCCGAAGCCAACCGCGAGACCGCGCACGAGCGCGGCCAGCACGTAGGCGCCGAACATCTCGCCGTGCGAGAGCGGCGGGAGCAGCACGAACACGAGATTGCCGGTGATCTTCGACTGGATCAGCGAGGACGAACTGTTCGCGAACGCGTTCTGCAACACGCTCATCATCACGAGACCGGGAATCAGGAAGCTCGTGTAGCCGACGCCCGGATACACCTGCACGTGGCTGCTCAGCGCATGACCGAAGATCGTCAGATACAGCAGCGCGGTCACGACCGGCGCGAGCACGGTCTGAAACGCCACCTTCCAGAACCGCAGGATTTCCTTGTAGAACAAGGTACCGAATCCGCTATAGCCGCTCATGCCAGTCCCTCGATCACTTCCGGACCGTTCATCACCTGAACGAATACGTCTTCGAGATCGGCCTTGCGGACCTCGATTTCCTCGAACGTGCAGCCTGCCGCGCGGCACTGCGCGAGAATCTTCTCGACGTCGTCATAGCTCGCGAGCCGCAGCAGATGCTGGCGGCCCTGCACGTTGAGCGGATCGACTTCGAGCGACCGGAGGTCGGCCGGCAACACGCCCGCGGCAAACCGCACGAACAGTTGCAGGCCGGCGAACCGCTGCAGCAGCGTGCTCGTGCGATCGAGCGCCACTACCTCGCCGCGACGCAGCATCGCGATGCGGTCGCACAGCGATTCGGCTTCTTCCAGATAGTGCGTGGTGAGCACGATCGTGTGGCCATCGCGATTCAGGCGGGAGATGAACTTCCACAGCGTCTGACGCAGCTCGACGTCGACGCCGGCGGTCGGCTCGTCGAGGACGATCACGGGCGGACGGTGCACCAGCGCCTGCGCAACGAGGACGCGCCGCTTCATGCCGCCCGACAGCGCGCGCATGTTGGCGTCGGCTTTTTCGGTGAGATCGAGATTGGCCATCACCTCGTCGATCCACGCGTCGTTGTTGCGCAGGCCGTAGTAGCCAGACTGGATGCGCAGCGTCTCGCGCACGGTGAAGAACGGATCGAACACGAGTTCCTGCGGCACGACGCCGAGCGCGCGACGCGCTTCGCGGAAGTCGTCGACCACGTCGTGGCCGCGCACCGCGATGTTGCCTTCGTCGGCCCGGGCGAGGCCCGCGAGGATGCTGATGAGCGTCGTCTTGCCCGCGCCGTTCGGGCCGAGCAGCCCGAAAAACTCACCTTCTTCGACTGTGAAGTTGACGCCCTTGAGCGCCTGCAAATCCTTGTAGCGTTTCTTGACGTTACGAATTTCTATGGCTGGCATGACTGTGCGCCGCTTGAGTAACGGCGCCGTATAGGTGCTAAAGGATGCGGGGAGATGCGGAAATGGGGCCGGTTGAAAGCCCCAAAAAACGTTTGATTATAGGGCAAAGTCCGACCGGCCAACCTGGCCCTGCAGATGGGGATGCGACGCGTGGAGCGTCAATGTCGCGCGGACAGGAGGGTATCGACGCCGTAGGCTTGCGCGAGACTGGCGAGACCAGCCGGCAGATTGATGATGTCGAGCGGCGCGCCACGCTCGCTCGCCGCACGCTGCCATGCGAGCAGCACGGCAAGCGCGGAGGAGTCGAACTGGGCAAGCGGCGCGCAATCGACGCCAGTCGCGCCGCCCGCGATGCGGGCGAGGCCCGCCGCGAGCGCGGCTTTCGCGCTCGCGTGGGTCAGCGTCGTGCCGGTTTCGAAGCGGCTCGCCGTGCGGTTCGCGACGTCGCTCACGAGGTCTTGCCCGCGGCCAGTTGCTGGTTACGTTGCGTGAGGAACTGGATCAGGCCGTCCACGCCGTGCTGCTGGATCTGCTCGTTGAACTGCTGCTGGTACGCCTGGATCAGCCACGCGCCGAGCACGTTGATGTCATAGACGCGCCAGCCTTGCGGCGTCTTGTACAGACGATAGTCGAGTTCGATCGGCTGGCCGTTGTTCATCACGACCGAGCGCACCACGACGTCGGTATCCTCAGGATTGGCGCGGAACGGCTTGTACTGGATCTGCTGGTCCTTCACCTGGGCAAGTGCGCCCGAGTACGTGCGGATCAGCAGCATCTTGAACTGCTCGACTACCTGCGCCTGCTGCTCGGGCGTTGCCGTGCGCCAGTTGCGGCCCATCGCGAGTTGCGTCGTGCGGCGGAAGTCGGTGTACGGCAGGATCTTCTCGTTGACGAGCTTCGTGATGTGGCTGATATCGCCCGACTGGATCGACTTGTCGCTCCGCACGGCGTCGATCACCTGGTCGGTGACGGTCTTGATCATGCCGTCCGGCGAGCTGGTATCGACCGCTTGCGCAAACGCGCCCGTACTGAACGAAAAGAATGCGGCAAACAACGGAATCAGAAAGAATTTTTTCATTTCAAGCCCTGCGTTAAAAATTACGGCAACCTTTTGAGCCGACGATAGCACGCGAGTTCATCCGCAATCCATCGCGAAACTGCGAGAGTCGTTTCCAGGTGTTACGGGACTCGACTCGCACGGCCCGGCGCAACTCAGTGCAGCCGGAACGACGGGAAATTGAATTTCGGCGGCACGATCTGGTCGGCCGGCACCTGGGTTTCCTGACCGCCCGGCCCCTGATCTTCACCTTCCGCGCCAGACGCCGGCACAGCCGGCACAGGGCCCGGCGCGAGGCCGTTGAGCGCCGCGCCGCCTGCCGCTGCCGGCACACCCGATGACGGCGCAGCAGCACCGCTCGCCGGCGCCGGCGCCGGCGCCGCTGCGGCACCTGCCGCCGCACCTCCATCGACATCCTCGTATTTCGGCAGCGGCGCGCTGTCGCCATAATCCGGCAAGCCTGCACCTGCCGCCGATGAACCGTCCGAAATCTGATACCGGCGGCGCTGCAGATACGCATTACGCACGAACGAATACTTGTCGAGCGCGGCGCCCTCAAGCACGTCGCTCGCGCCCAGCAGGTTCGCACGCGTGCTGATGATGTTCAGACCGTACAGCGCCCAGCTCAGGCCATCCGGTTGAATGTACGACAGCGGATTCACATAGTAGTTACCAACCGTGCCGACCGCGTCACGCACTGTGCTCGGACCGAACAGCGGCAGCACCAGATACGGCCCCGGCGGCACGCCGTAGTGCCCCATCGTGAGCCCGAGGTCCTGGTTGTGCTTCGGCAGCTTCGCGAGCGTTGCCACGTCGAACAGGCCGCCGACGCCGAAAATCGTGTTGATCACGATCCGCATGATGTCTTCGACACCATCGGTGATCTTCAGCTGCAGCAGGTTGTTCGCAGCGGTGTACACATCGCCGATATTCGAGAAGAAGTTGGTGACGCTGTCGCGCACCGGCTGCGGCGTGATGTACACATAACCCTGTGCCACCGGCTTCAGCGCGTACTGGTCGACCTTGTCGTTGAACGTGAAGATCGTCCGGTTGAATCCTTCCAGCGGGTCTTCCTTCGTCGGCGTCTGAACAGTTGCACACCCCGTCAGCGTCGCCGCCGTCAGCGCAAGCGTGAGGGTGCGAGCGCGCATGGTCTTCATTTTTATTCTCCTTATTGGCCTGCGGCGCCGGAGGCGGGCAATGTCGGTGCCGCAGCAGGTCCGGGCACCGGCGCCGGAACAGCAGGGGCGGCGGGCATCGCCGGTGCGGGAGCCGCGGACGAACCGGCTTTCGACGCGCCGGAATCCGCTGCCTTGCTATACAGGAACTGTCCGATCAGGTTTTCCAGCACGATGGCCGACTGCGTCATCGTGATCGTATCGCCCGCCTTCAGCATTTCGCTGTCGCCGCCCGGTTCGAGCCCGATGTACTGCTCACCGAGCAGGCCCGACGTCAGGATCTTGGCGGAACTGTCCTTCGGAAACTGGTATTGACGGTCGATATCGATCGTGACGACGGCCTGATACGTGTTGCTGTCGAAGCCGATCGACTCCACCCGGCCGACGGTCACGCCCGCGCTTTTCACCGGCGCGCGCGGCTTCAATCCGCCGATATTGTCGAACTTGAGCTTGACGGGGTAAGTCGCCTGAAACGACAGCGAGCTCATGTTGCCGGCCTTCAGCGCGAGAAACAGCAGCGCCACGAAACCCAGCACCACGAACAGGCCGACCCAGAAGTCGATAGCAGTTTTTTTCATCGTCATCCCAAAGAGAATCCGCCGCTGCGTGGCGCATCCGCGCGGCACGGCGAACGCGCGCCGCCCCGCGGATGCAACCCGCGCGGTCTTAGCTGAACATCAGTGCGGTCAGCAGGAAATCGAGGCCGAGTACGGCGAGCGACCCGTACACGACGGTTTTTGTCGTCGCGCGGGAGACGCCTTCCGGAGTGGGCTGTGCTTCATAGCCCTGGAACAGCGCGATGAACGTCACCGCGAAACCGAACACGATACTCTTGATCACGCCATTGCCGACATCACGCCACACATCGACGCCGCCCTGCATCTGCGACCAGAACGCGCCGGAATCGACGCCGATCATCAGCACACCCACCACGTACCCGCCGATCACGCCAACCGCGCTGAAAATCGCGGCCAGCACCGGCATCGCGATGATGCCGGCCCACAGGCGCGGCGCGATGACGACCTTGAGCGGATCGACCGCCATCATTTCCATCGCGGTCAGTTGCTCACCGGCTTTCATGAGCCCGATCTCGGCGGTCAGCGACGTGCCCGCGCGCCCGGCGAACAGCAACGCGGTCACCACCGGTCCGAGTTCGCGCACGAGCGAAAGTGCGACGAGGAGCCCGAGCGCCTGCTCGGAGCCATAACGGTTCAGCGTGTAATAGCCCTGCAATCCCAGCACGAAGCCGACGAACAGCCCCGACACGCCAATGATCACCAGCGAATAGTTGCCGACGAAGTGGATCTGCTTCGTGACAAGCCGCGGACGACGCAGCAGCGGGAACAATTCGAGCACGAGACGCAGGAACATGCGCGTCGCGTAACCCGCGGTGCCAAGCCCGCCGATTACCGAGCGCCCAATCGCACTGATCATGGCTGACCTCCGCCGATGCCGAAGTCCGCCGCGAGGGGCGTTGTGCTCGGGTAGTGGAATTTGAACGGGCCGTCGGGCGCGCCGTCGATGAACTGGCGCACGGTCGGATCGTTCGACGCGCGCAGCTCGGCGGGCGTGCCTTCGGCATGCACGCCGCCGTTGGCGAGGAAGTAGACGTAATCGGCGATGGCGAACGATTCGGGCACGTCGTGCGTGACAAGAATCGACGTGGCGCCGAGCGCGCTGTTGAGTGCGCGAATCAGGTTGGCGGTGATGCCGAGCGAGATCGGATCGAGTCCGGCGAACGGCTCGTCGTACATCATCAGTTGTGGATCGAGCGCAATGGCGCGGGCAAGCGCGACGCGGCGCGCCATGCCGCCCGAAATCTCCGAAGGCGCGAGATCGCGTGCGCCGCGCAGGCCGACGGCATTGAGCTTCATCAGCACGAGGTCGCGAATCAGTTCGTCGGGGAGATCGGTGTGTTCGCGCAGCGCGAACGCGACGTTTTCGAACACCGACATGTCGGTGAAGAGCGCGCCGAACTGGAACAGCATGCCCATCTTGCGGCGCAGGGCGTACAGGCCGTCGCGCGTCTGCGCGCCGATATCCTGCCCGTGGAACAAAACCTGGCCGCGCGTCGCGCGTACGAGGCCGCCGATCAGGCGCAGCACCGTGGTCTTGCCGCACCCGGAGCCGCCCATGACTGCAACCACCTGACCGCGCTGAAAGCGCAGGTTCAGGCCGGACAGGACGAGCCGGTCGCCATAGCCGAAGTCGACGTCGCGAAGCTCGAGGAGGTTCCCGGAAGCGGAAAATGCGGAAAATGCGGAAGGCACGGAAGGCACGGAAGGCACGAAGCTGACAGTCCTTTTACGGGTATACAGAACGCCGGATTATAGGGCCATCGTGAAAAACCTGCCTTGACGTGCCCGGTCCCCGCTAAGGGTATCCCCGGATTATTGCAGAAAGGCGCGTTGCAGCGCAGAAACGGCCGCAGCCGGGTCGGCGGCGTCCGTGACGGCGCGCACGACGGCGGCGCTGCCGACGCCCGTCGCCAGCACGTCCGGCAGCACCTGTGCGTCGATGCCGCCAATCGCCACCAGCGGCACGACGCCGTCCAGCAGCTTCACGTAGCGCGCGAGCCGCGCAAGGCCTTGTGGCGCGGTCGGCAGGGTTTTGGTCGTGGTCGCGAACACCGCGCCGAACGCAAGATAGCTCGGGCGGAAATGCAGCGCGACCAGCATCTCGTAATAGCCGTGCGTCGACAGACCGACGCGGATGCCGGCGGCATTCAGCTTGTGCAGGTCGGCGGTGTGGAGATCCTCCTGACCGAGGTGAACGCCGTACGCGCCCGCGTCGATCGCGGCCTGCCAGTGATCGTTGACGAACATCTGCGCGTCGTGTTTGCGTCCCGCCGCGACGCTGCGGGCGATTTCGTCCGCGAGGCCGGCGTCGGCGGCCTTGTGACGCAACTGGACCGTCTTCACGCCGAAATCGAGCACGCGCTCGACCCATTCGGCGTCCGGCAGCACCGCATACAGGCCGAGCCGGTCGGGACAGCGCGGGAATGGCTGCGCCGGTGCCCGCGGCAGGCCCGGCACGCGAGGGAAACGCGACAGATCGACCGGCCACGCATCGGCGCTCGCTGTTTCGTCGCCGTCGCGCCATGCCATTGCAAGCACCAGCGCGTTGTGCGGCTCGAAACCGCAATCAAGGAATGCAGCGAGCGCGGCGATCCAGTCGTCAGAAAGATGGCCTTCGAGCGGATAGCGCTCGCCGCCCAGGTGCAGCGTGGCCGCGCTGTCGGACGCCTCGATCACGCCTGCGCCCCGCACCAGCCATTTCGCGACGTGCTCGCCGTGATGCTGGAGATCGGCGACGATGATCAGGTCGCCGCCGTTCGGCGCGTCCGGCGCTGTCAGGCAGAGGCGCCACGGCGCGTGAGTCGGCGGCCAGTCGCCGAGACGGGCACGGATACGTTCGGCCGCTTCGGTGAGTTCATCGGCCGGCGGCCAGAAAAGATCCCGGCCCGAGAGCGGCAGCGTCCGCGTCATGCGGCGCTCCCGTCCTGATGCCAGAACGGCATGCCGACGACCGGCGTGCTCGCGTGCGCCGTTTCGCGCTCAGCCATCGGACCCGCGACGTACGCGCCGCGCCCCGCTTCGACGCCAAGCGCGAACGCGCGCGCCATCGCTTCGGGATGCGTCGCCTGAGACACCGCCGTGTTGAGCAGCACGCCGTCGAAGCCCCACTCCATCACCTGGCACGCATGCGACGGCACGCCGAGCCCCGCGTCGACGATCAGCGGCACATCGGGCAGCCGTTCGCGCAGCACGCGCAGACCGTACGGATTCACGACGCCCTTGCCGGTGCCGATCGGCGCGCCCCACGGCATCAACGCCTCGCAGCCGGCGTCGAGCAGACGGCGGCCGATCACGAGATCCTCCGTGCAGTACGGCAGCACCTTGAAGCCATCCTTCACGAGCTGCGCGGCCGCTTCGATCAGACCGACCGGATCCGGCTGCAGCGTGTAGTCGTCGCCGATCAGTTCGAGCTTGATCCAGTCGGTCTCGAAGATTTCGCGCGCCATGTGCGCGGTCGCGATCGCCTCGCCGACCGTCTGGCAGCCGGCCGTGTTGGGCAAAAGCGGCACGCCGTGGCGCTTCAGCAGGTCGAAGAAGCCAGCTTCCGCACTGCCTTCATTCATTTGCCGGCGCAGCGCGACAGTGACCATGCCGGGCCGCGCAGCGTCAATCGAGTCCGACAGCGACTGCAGCGACGGATAGCGCGACGTGCCGAGCAGCACGCGGCTTGCGAAGGTCTGACCGTAGAGCGTGAGCGCGTCGACGGGTGCGGGAGCGAGAGAAAGCGAAGTCATGATGAAATCCTTGCGTCTGACGGATTGCGCGTGCGTTTGGCGCGTTTCGGGCGGCAGCACTGGCCAGCCGCCGGGCGACCCACTCAGCCGCCCGCGACCGGTTGCACGACGTCGAGCCGGTCGCCCGGCTGCAATGCGCGGGCCGCGTGCTGCGTACGCGCGACGAAATCGCCGTTCAGCGCCACCGCGAAGGGCGGCCGCGCGCCAAAGGCGGACAGCGCGTCAGCAACAGTTGCGCCTTCGGGCAACGAGAGCGGCTTCTGGTTGATGTGTATATCCATGATGTTCAGCGTCAGTCAGTGGCAGCGCGGCGTCGTTCACGCCAGCGCCTGCCGGGTATCCAGATGGAAAAGCTCGGTCCAGCGCTCGTCGCGCCGCCAGTCCTCGAAGGCATCGGTATCGGCGACGCGTCCGTCGAGCAGCGCGCCGGCGAAGCGCACGGCTTCTTCCGCGACTTCGGGCGCGATCATATAGCCGTGCCGGTACAGGCCGTTCACGCGCAGCATGCTGGCGCCGTCCCAGAGAAGCGCCGGACGGTGATCCGGCAAGGTCGGCCGGCATTGCGAATTCAGCTCCAGAATGCGCGCCTCGCCGAAGCCCGGATGCACCGAAAATGCGGCGCTCAGCAACTCCAGCGCCGAGCGCACGGTCACGGGCGACATGTCCTCGCCTTCGATCTCCGTTGCGCCGATCACATAGAGATCGTGCTCTTTCGGCGCGATATAAAGCGGGTAACGCGGATGCAGCAGCCGCACCGGACGCGTCAGCGCGATGCCCGGCGCGTGGATCCGCGCCACTTCGCCGCGAATGCCGCGCAGCGTCGACCATGCGGGCTTCGCGCCGAGCCCGCGGCAATCGATCGTCACGCGCGCGGCCGGCAAGGCATGATCGTCGACCGATGTATTCCAGTGCGTCTCGACGCCCCGTTCGGCGAGCCCGGCAGCGAGCGCCGACAGCACCTGGCGATTATCGAGTTGCCCTTCATGCGGCAGCAGCCAGCCCTGCGTGAAACGGCCAGCCAGCGCAGGTTCGGCCTCGCCGATCTGTGCGCCCGACAGCTTCACGAATCCGCCGTCGACGAGCTCCGCAGGCGCGTTCGCCCGCACGCGGCGCTCGAACAGCGGCGCCTCGTTACGATCCGAGTGATGCCAGACCACGAGCGTGCCGTTACGCTGGAAAAACACCGGCTCGGGCAATTCGGCCAGCAGGCGCGGCCACGCCGCCAGCGATGCCTCGCCGAGCCGGGTAATCAGCAATTCAGCACTGGCGGCTTCGGCGAGCGGCGCGAGCATCGCTGCCGCCACCCATGCGGCAGCACGCGTGCCTGCCGCATCGCCGCGTTCGTACAGCGCCACGCGATGCCCGGCGCCGGCCAGCCGCCACGCGACGAGGCGCCCGCACAGGCCGCCGCCGATGACGGCGAAATCGGGTTGTTGCGCGCGCGCGTTCATTGCCACACTCCCGGCGCGCACGAAGCGATGCCTTCAGGTGTGACGCGAATGAAGCTAAAAACTGAAGAATGAGCGGTCATCGAATCCTTTTCCGTACGGCAAAAAGCGCACGTACCCAAGGACGAAACCGGCGGGCGAGCCGGCCGGGCGTAAAGCCCATCCAGTGACGGATGGCGCCCGGCGGGGAATGGAAGAAATGGCAACTTCCGGAAACTTCCCGCGCCGGTATTACCCGGATCGGGTGCGAAGGGTGTCTCTCAGCCTCGCCACAACTCCATGGAAACCCATGCAGCCCGCACGCGAAGCACCCCTGTTTCGTCAAAAGTCATTAGACCATAAAAGGCGCGGCAGCCGCAAACCGGCCGGGCGGCCCGCAATCGCGGCAAATCCATACGGCCACGGGCACCGGTCTGGCACAATGGCGCGTCAACGGGGATGCGTGGTGCGTCACTACACGCCCTGCCCGCAGGGCTTACGTCAGGCAGCAGCGCCCCCGATCATTTAAGTTCAGGTTAAGCCAGGGTCAGGACAATCCGGCCCGGGAGCGAACGTGCGCGCTTCTCGTCACTGGACGTGCCCGCGCGTTGCGCCATTCCGTTTTAAAGGACGCTTATGACTGAAAAACCGACAGGCTCCGCGGATACCGATATCACCGCATGGGGTCTCATCAAGCCATACTGGGTGTCCGAGGATCGATGGCGCGCGCGCGGCCTTCTCGCGCTCGTGATCGCGATGAACATGACGATGGTCGCGGCCAACGTCTGGTTCAACAGCTGGCAGCGCACCTTCTTCGATGCGATCCAGCAATACGACTTCCCCGTCTTCAAACATTCGCTGCTGCAGTTCACCGTCATCGCGATGGCGCTGATCCTGCTCGGCTCGTACCGCACGTACTTCAGGCAGATGCTCGAGTTCCGCTGGCGACAGTGGCTCACCACGAAGTACCTGAACGACTGGCTCGGCGACCGCGCGTTTTACCGCATCGAGCGCGACCGTCTCGCGGACAACCCCGACCAGCGGGTATCCGTCGACCTGCAGGCGCTCGCGAGCGCAACGCTGAATCTCGCGCTCGGCCTGCTCTCCACCACGGTCACGCTGTTCTCGTTCATCGTGATCCTGTGGAACCTGTCGGGCGCGCTGGCGTTTCATCTGTTCGGCATCGGGTTCAACATTCCGGGCTATATGGTGTGGGCGGCGCTGGTCTATGCGGCGGTCGGCTCGTACGTGACGCACAAGGTCAACCATCCGCTGGTGTCGATCAACTACCAGCAGCAGCGCGTCGAAGCAGACTTCCGTTTCTCGCTGATCCGCATCCGCGAAAACGCCGACCAGATCGCGCTGTATCAGGGCGAGCCCGCGGAAGAGCGGGCGTTGAATGGCGTGTTCGGACACATCCGCGACAACTGGCGCCTCATCATGCGTTTCACGCGGCGCTTCAATATCGTCGTGATCAGTTACTCGCAACTGGCGATCGTGTTTCCGTATATCGCCGCTGCGCCCAAGTATTTCTCGAAGAGCATATCGCTTGGCGTCTACCAGCAGGTGACGGGCGCGTTCGGCACCGTCAGCGATTCGTTTTCGTGGTTCATCAACAATTACGATTCGCTCGCCGAATGGCGCGCTACCGTGAACCGTCTGCGGGAATTCCATCGCGTGATGGGCGACCAGCATCTGCGCGAATCGGTATCGGGCGGCACGTATCACGGCGGCATCAACGTTCACATGACGGACACGCAGACGCTCACCGTCGACGATCTGCAACTGCAGCATCCCGATGGCACGCCGCTGTCGAACATCGGCTCGTTCCGCATCGCGCCGAAGTCGCGCTGGCTCGTGCGCGGTCCTTCGGGTTCGGGCAAGAGCACGTTGATGCGCTCGCTCGCCGGCCTCTGGCCGTTCGGAGAAGGCACGATCGAAGCGCCCGCCGGCGCGAAGCTGATGTTCGTGCCGCAACGCAGCTATCTGCCGATCGGCACACTGAAGGCAGCGCTCACCTATCCGTCCGACGAGTCCGTTTTCACCGACGAAGCCTGTCGCGAAGCGCTCACGGTCTGCAACCTGCCGGAACTCGCCGGGCGTCTCGCCGAACATGGGCACTGGGAACGCACGCTGTCGCCGGGTGAGCAGCAGCGTCTCGCGGCCGCGCGCGTGCTGCTGCAGAAACCCGATTACCTGTTCCTCGACGAAGCCACGAGCGCGCTCGACCCCGACAACGAAACGTTAATCTACACCGTGCTCAACGAGCGTCTGCCTGAGACGGCGATTGTCAGCGTCGCGCACCGCAAGTCCCTCGAGGCGTTCCACAGCCAGACGATCCTCGTCGAGCGCGCGATGGAGCGGGCTGCGGCGTAAGAACCGCATCGTTCGATCGCGTCGTGCCGATCACCGGCACCGGTTCGGGTATCGGCACGACGCTCGCCACGGCGTGGCGGTTGCCCTAAGCCAGCGGCACGCTCGCGAGCGCGCTATACCGCGCGCCGTGTCGCGCGAGCGTGCTGGAGTACAACACCAGCGACTCGAAACGCGCGATGATCGCAGGCGCCACCGTGTGTACGTCGTCGATCGCCGCAGCCTCGCGACCGAAACGGGCCAGCGTGAGGTGCGGCCGGAATGCGCGGGCGTCGACGGATAAGCCCAGCTCCAGCATCAACGACCGGATGCGCCAGTCCAGCGCGACGAATTCATCCGACATCGCGAGCGTCGCCACGGTCAACCGCGGCCGGTTCGCGTTCGGCCAATGCTCCACACGCTCGATCGCAGCCGGCGCGAGCGGTACGGCTCGGGCCGTCAACGCACGGGCAAGCGCCTCGCCGTGCGCAGCCGACAGCGCGCCGATGAACGTCACCGTCAGATGCAACTGCTCGTACGGCACGCGCCGTGCCGTCGACGCGACCGGCACGGCCGCGAGCGCTTCGCGCGTCGCGGCGCTGGGCGCAAGTGCGATGAAGCAGCGTTGCCAGCCGTCGGTCATGGCGTGATCCGGTGTCAGGTATCGGGTGTCGTTGCAGCCAGGCGGGTCAGGTGCATTTTCCACTTTATCCCGCGCCGCCGCCGAACCTCCGGACGTAAAAAAACCGGGTCGCCCTTTCGGGCGCCCGGCTTTCCGTTACCGCTTTGTCGTCTCCACCTCTTCCTGCATAAACGCTGCGTCGACGCGATACCGCAGCATACCAGCCGCGCCGAAGTGGAAAAACTTAACGCGGCAGTTCCGAATGGCCCATCAGGAACGCGTCGACCGAACGCGCGCACTGACGGCCTTCACGGATCGCCCAGACGACGAGCGACTGGCCACGACGCATATCGCCCGCCGTGAACACCTTGTCCACCGACGTGTAATAGGCCTTGTCGCCTTCGGTCGAGGCACGCACGTTGCCGCGCGCATCCTTGTCGACGCCGAACGCCTCGAGCACCGGCGAAACCGGCTGCGTGAAGCCCATCGCGAGCAGCACGAGGTCGGCCTTCATTTCGAACTCGGAACCCGGCACTTCCTGCATCTTGCCGTCCCTCCATTCGACGCGCGCCGCGACGAGCTTCTCGATCTTGCCGTTCTTGCCTTCGAGACGCTTGGTGGCGACTGCCCAGTCGCGCTCGCAGCCTTCGTCATGCGACGACGACGTGCGCAGCTTGACCGGCCAGTACGGCCACACGAGCGGCTTGTTCTCTTCTTCCGGCGGCTGCGGCAGCAGTTCGAACTGCGTGACGCTCTTCGCGCCATGCCGGTTCGACGTACCGACGCAGTCCGAACCCGTATCGCCACCACCGATCACGATCACATGCTTGCCCTTCGCGAGCAGCTGGTTGGGAACCTTGTCGCCGGCGTTGACCTTGTTCTGCTGCGGCAGGAATTCCATCGCGTAATGAATGCCTTCGAGCTCGCGGCCCGGCACCGGCAAGTCGCGCGGCGTTTCCGAGCCGCCAGCGATCACGACCGCGTCGAACTGTTCTTTCAGCTCGTCCGGCGTAATGGTTTCTTTTGCCGTGTTGCCGATCCAGGCCGGCAGCGAGTCTTTCTTGCCGACGAACACGTTCGCGCGGAACGTCACGCCTTCGGCTTCCATCTGGCGCATGCGGCGGTCGATCAGCCACTTTTCCAGCTTGAAGTCAGGAATGCCGTAACGCAGCAGACCGCCGACGCGATCGTTCTTTTCGAACACGGTGACATCGTGCCCCGCACGCGCGAGCTGTTGCGCAACCGCCAGACCCGCGGGGCCGGAACCGACCACCGCGACCTTCTTGCCAGTCTTGTGCCTCGGCGGCTGCGGTGCGACCCAGCCTTCCGTCCAGGCCTTGTCGATGATCGCGTGTTCGATCGATTTGATGCCGACCGGATCGTCGTTGATACCGAGCGTGCACGCCGCCTCACACGGCGCCGGGCAGATGCGGCCCGTGAACTCCGGGAAGTTGTTCGTCGAGTGCAGCACTTCGATCGCGTTCTTCCAGTCCTGATGGAACACCAGGTCGTTGAAGTCCGGGATGATGTTGTTCACCGGGCAGCCGTTGTTGCAAAACGGAATGCCGCAGTCCATGCAACGTGCGCCCTGGATTTTGGCTTCATCGTCGGTCAAAGCCGCGACGAATTCCTTGTAGTGCTTCACACGCGTGAGCGGAGCTTCGTACGCCTCATGGCGGCGTTCGAACTCGAGAAAACCGGTTGCCTTGCCCATATGGTTCTCTTCTCTATCTTTATCAGGTGGGGTGATCCGCGTCCGCCACATCGAAGCGGCGGACGCCTGTTGCTGCTTTCGCAGTGCTGCTGGCCGTAACGCGGAAAGCTTTACGCGGCGAGTACTTCCTTCGCTGCCTTCTTCGCGCCCATTTCGCCCAGCGCGCGCTTGTATTCCGTCGGGAATACCTTCACGAACTGGCGTCGCGCGGCGTCCCAGTTTTCGAGCAGCGCCTTTGCACGCGGCGAGCCCGTGAACTGGAAGTGACGCTCGATGAGGCCCTTCAGCAATGCTTCGTCGGTCTGGTTCGCGTGCCACAGCGCACGGTCGACTGTGCGTTCCTGTTCGGCTGTTTGCAGCACCGGTTCGAGCGCGACCATCGACTTGTTGCACTTGCCGGCGAACAGGTTGTCCGGATCGAACACATACGCGATACCGCCCGACATGCCGGCCGCGAAGTTACGGCCCGTTTCGCCGAGCACGACCACCGTGCCGCCCGTCATGTATTCGCAGCCGTGGTCGCCCGTGCCTTCGACAACCGCCGTCGCACCCGAGTTACGCACGCAGAAGCGCTCGCCCGCGACGCCCCGGAAGAACGATTCGCCTTCGATCGCGCCGTACATCACCGTGTTGCCGCAGATGATGTTTTCCTCGGACTTGCCGCGGAAATCGTTCGTCGGACGGATGATGATGCGGCCACCCGACAGACCCTTGCCGACGTAGTCGTTGCCATCGCCAACGAGGTCCAGCGTGACACCCTTCGCGAGGAACGCGCCGAAGCTCTGGCCGGCCGTGCCCTTCAGCTGGATGTGAATCGTGTCGTCGGGCAGACCGTCGTGGCCGTACTTCTTCGCGATCATGCCGGAGAGCATCGCGCCGACCGTACGGTTCACGTTGCGCACCGGCTGGATGAACGAGACGTGCTCGCCCGTCTCGATCGCGGCCTTCGCCTTCTCGATCAGCGTGTGGTCGAGCGCGCGCTCAAGACCGTGGTCCTGAACGTCGACGTGCTTGCGCGCCACTTGCGCGGGGACCTGCGGCTGATAGAACACCCGCGAGAAATCGAGACCCTTCGCCTTCCAGTGCTCGACGCCCTTCTTCATGTCGAGCAGTTCGGCGTGACCGATCAGGTCGTCGAACTTGCGGATGCCCAGTTGCGCCATGATTTCGCGCGCTTCTTCAGCAACGAAGAAGAAAAAGTTGACGACGTGTTCCGGCTGGCCCTTGAACTTCGCGCGCAGCACCGGATCCTGCGTCGCAACGCCGACCGGGCACGTGTTCAGATGACACTTGCGCATCATGATGCAACCTTCGACGACGAGTGGCGCCGTCGCGAAGCCGAATTCGTCCGCGCCGAGCAGCGCGCCGATCACGACGTCGCGGCCGGTCTTCATCTGGCCGTCGGCCTGCACGCGGATACGGCCGCGCAACTGGTTCAGCACCAGCGTTTGCTGCGTTTCGGCGAGACCGAGTTCCCACGGCGTGCCAGCGTGCTTGATCGACGACAGCGGTGAAGCGCCCGTGCCGCCATCATGGCCCGCGATCACGACGTGATCGGCCTTCGCCTTGGCAACACCCGCCGCGACCGTACCGACGCCGGATTCCGACACCAGCTTCACCGAGATGCTTGCGGCGGAATTGGCGTTCTTCAGATCGTGGATCAGTTGCGCCAGATCTTCGATCGAGTAGATGTCGTGGTGCGGCGGCGGCGAGATCAAGCCCACGCCCGGCACCGAGTAACGCAGCTTGCCGATGTACTCGGACACCTTGTGACCCGGCAACTGGCCGCCTTCGCCCGGCTTCGCGCCCTGCGCCATCTTGATCTGGATCTGGTCGGCCGAGGCGAGGTATTCCGCCGTCACGCCGAAGCGGCCGGACGCCACCTGCTTGATCTTCGAGCGCAGCGAATCACCATCCTTCAACGGGATGTCGACGATCACTTCATCGCCGATCACGGACCTCATGGTGTCGCCGTTCCTGATCGGAATGCCGCGCAGTTCGTTGCGGTAACGGTTCACGTCCTCGCCGCCTTCGCCCGTGTTCGACTTGCCGCCGATGCGGTTCATCGCAACCGCCAGCGTGGCGTGCGCTTCCGTCGAGATCGAGCCGAGCGACATCGCACCCGTCGCGAAGCGCTTGACGATGTCTTTCGCGGATTCGACTTCGTCGAGCGGAATCGCTCTGGTCGGATCGAACTTGAATTCGAACAGGCCGCGGAACGTCATGTGACGCTTCGTCTGATCGTTGATCAGATGCGCGTATTCCTTGTACGTCTGGTACGAGTTGCTGCGCGCCGAGTGTTGCAGCTTGGCGATCGCATCCGGCGTCCACATGTGCTCTTCGCCGCGCACGCGATACGCGTATTCGCCGCCGGCGTCGAGCATCGTCGACAGCACCGGGTTGTCGCCGAACGCCTCGCGATGCAGGCGGATCGCTTCTTCAGCGACGTCAAAGAGGCCGATACCGCCGACCTTCGACGACGTGCCCTTGAAGTACTTCGCGACCAGATCCTCAGCCAGACCGACGGCTTCAAAAATCTGCGCGCCGGTGTAGGACATGTACGTCGAAATGCCCATCTTCGACATGACCTTCTGCAGGCCCTTGCCGACTGCCTTCGTGAAGTTGTAGATCGCCTTGTCCGCCGACAGGTCGCCCTTCATGCCAGCCGCGAGCTGCGCGAGCGTTTCCATCGCGAGGTACGGGTGCACGGCTTCCGCGCCGTAGCCCGCGAGCAGCGCGAAGTGATGCGTTTCACGCGCCGAACCCGTTTCGACGACCAGCCCCGTGCTCGTGCGCAAACCTTGCTGCACAAGGTGCGTGTGGATCGCCGACGTGGCCAGCAATGCGGGAATCGCGACGTTGTCGCGGTCGGTGCGGCGGTCGGACACGATCAGCATGTTGTAGCCGGACTTCACGGCGTCGACGGCTTCCGCGCACAGCGACGCGAGACGCGCCTCGATACCTTCCTTGCCCCAGGCCACCGGATAGCAGATGTTCAGTTCATACGAGCTGAACTTGCCGCCCGTGTACTGATCGATCGTGCGGATCTTCGCGATGTCGCGGAAGTCGAGCACCGGCTGCGACACTTCGAGACGCATCGGCGGGTTGATGTTGTTCGTGTCGAGCAGGTTCGGCTTCGGGCCGACGAACGACACCAGCGACATCACCATGTTTTCGCGGATCGGATCGATCGGCGGGTTCGTGACCTGCGCGAACAGCTGCTTGAAGTAGTGATAGAGCGTCTTGTTCTTGCTGGACATGACCGCCAGCGGCGAGTCGTTGCCCATCGAGCCGATCGCTTCCTCGCCCGCCTGCGCCATCGGCGCCATCAGGAACTTGAGGTCTTCCTGCGTGTAGCCGAACGCCTGCTGGCGATCGAGCAGCGCAGCCGCTTCGCGGCGTTCCGTGACGACGTCTTCCGCCTTCGGCTCGATCTCGTCGAGCTTGATGCGCACGGCGTCGATCCAGCTCTTGTACGGCTTCGCGTTCGCGAGGTTGTCCTTCAGTTCCTTGTCGTCGATGATGCGGCCGTGTTCCATGTCGATCAGGAACATCTTGCCCGGCTGCAGACGCCACTTCTTGACGATCTTCGACTCGGGAACAGGCAGCACGCCCGATTCCGACGCCATGATGACGAGGTCGTCGTCGGTGATCAGATAGCGCGCCGGACGCAGACCGTTACGGTCGAGCGTCGCGCCGATCTGACGGCCGTCGGTGAACGCGATGGCGGCGGGGCCGTCCCACGGCTCCATCATCGCGGCGTGATATTCGTAGAACGCGCGGCGATTGTCGTCCATCAGCGTGTGCTGTTCCCACGCTTCCGGAATCATCATCATCATCGCGTGGACGAGCGGGTAGCCGGCCATCACGAGCAGTTCGAGACAGTTGTCGAACGAGGCCGTATCCGATTGACCCGGGTAGATCAGCGGCCACAGCTTCGGCAGGTCGTCGCCGAGCACGTGCGACGCGATCGCGCCGGTACGGGCGTTCAGCCAGTTGACATTGCCCTTCACCGTGTTGATTTCGCCGTTGTGGGCGATCATCCGGTACGGGTGAGCCAGCTCCCATGCCGGGAACGTGTTCGTCGAGAAGCGCTGGTGCACGAGCGCGAGCGCCGACACCGTGCGGTCATCCTGCAGGTCGCGGTAGTACACGCCGACCTGCCCCGCCAGCAGCAGCCCCTTGTAGACGACCGTGCGCGCCGACATCGACGGCACGAAGTATTCCTTGCCGTGCTTGAGCTTGAGCGCCTGGATGCGGTGGCTCGCGGTCTTGCGGATCACGTACAGCTTCCGTTCGAGCGCGTCGGTGACCATGATGTCCTTGCCACGGCCGATGAAGATCTGGCGGATCAGCGGCTCGCTCGCCTTCACCGTGGGCGAAATCGGCATCGTGTGGTCGATCGGCACGTCGCGCCAGCCCAGCACGACCTGGCCTTCCGCTTTCACCGTACGTTCGAGTTCCTGCTCGCACGCGAGACGCGATGCATGTTCCTTCGGCAGGAAAATCATGCCGACGCCGTACTCGCCTTCCGGCGGCAGCGTCACGCCCTGCTTCGCCATTTCCTCGCGGTAGAAGCCGTCCGGCACCTGAATCAGGATGCCCGCGCCGTCGCCCATCAGCGGATCGGCGCCGACGGCGCCCCGGTGATCGAGGTTCTCGAGGATTTTCAGGCCCTGCTGGATGATCTCGTGGCTTTTCTTGCCCTTGATGTGGGCGACGAAGCCGACGCCACAGGCGTCATGTTCGTTTTGCGGGTCGTAGAGCCCTTGCTCGGCGGGAACCGAAGACATCGGTTGCAGGTGGTCGTTCATGGGGACACCGTCTGTAGGGGGCCGATCGGCCGTTGAACCATTTTTCTGTTGCCTGCGGCCAGCACTGCAACCGCGGGCAGGTCGAGTTTCCAGAATGCTGCACGCTCGGGAATCGCCGGAAATCGAAATATACGCGACGAATCAAATGAATAGCAAATAAAACACGATGGTACGACCCCGATTATCAGATTGGTGCATCGCGGTGAATTTTTATTAGTGCCGCATCAAATCGATGCAAAAGAAAACGGCATGCGAAGATGCCGTCGGTTTTGCAGCGCGTTGATCCGAAAAGGCTTATTGCGTCTGCGGCGTTTCACGGACCTTGCGCGGGCGGCCTCGCGGCAACGGCGACACGCGCCGGTTCGCGGCACGCGCCGCCCACTCGCGATAGGTCTCGCTACCGAGCACCCAGCCTTTCAGGGTGGCTTGCTGAAGCTGGTTTGTCTCGCGTTCGTCGAGCGGTTGTTCACAGAGTTCGCGATAGGCACGTTGCCGTTCGAACGGCGTGTTGCCGAGCGACCAGTACAACGGATGATCGGTGATGAGGCTGTCGAGCGTCAGGCCGATGTGATGCCGGTAACTCGACCAGCGATAGTCCTCCGGTGTGCTCACGAGCTGCATGCGCACCGGGCACATCTCCACGACGCGGCTCGCGAGCAGAAAGTACCGCTCGCCTTCGATCACGGTCGCGCGATAGCGCCCTTCCCACAGCGTGCCGCGTCGCGCATAGCGACGGTTGAAGTGCGCCACATAGCGACGCCCGACGGCCTGCATCGCCTTGGGCAGACTCGACTCTTCGGAGGGCGTGACAAGCAGTTGCACCGCGCCCGGCATCAGCACGTACGCGTGTATCGCCAGACGATGATCACGCGATGCTGCCTTGAGGCAATCGATGAAGAGCTCGTAGTCCTGGTCGTCGACAAATGCGGGCTGCTGGTCGAGTCCGCGCAGGATCACGTGCTGCGGCTGGTCGGGGACATAAAGACGTGCTAGCCGTGCCATGCTGGATTATCCAATAGACGCGTTAGTGATTACCCGAGGGGTCCGTAAAGCCATGCGGGCGCGAGGTCCGGTGCCGCCTGGCTTCGCCAGAAACCGCGCGGAGCTTAGGGAGAAGCCTCTAACTGGCGCGTGTGTTTGTTTGAAACGTTCTGGTCATAATGAGCGGGCTTTTTCAGGAGGAGCACAGATGAAATTAAAACAAGCCATTACAGGGATGGCTGCGCTGGCTTGCATCACGACAGCACATGCCCAGTCGGCCGGCACTTTTTACGTTACAACGGGCTGGTTTCACCTCGCCCCTCAAGACAGCAGTCATCCGCTTAAGGAAACAAGCGTCGGCGGCTCGCCCGTCAACATCGAAATTCCGAACACAGGCGCCAGTCTGAGCGACGCCGACACGGCAGGCTTCACCGCTGGTTACTTCGTCACCGACCACATCGCGACCGAACTCGTGATGGGCATTCCGCCCAAGTTCGACCTCAACGGTACCGGTCAGTTTGCATCGTTCGGCAAGCTCGGTGAAGCAAGACAGTGGAGCCCGACATTGCTTTTCAAGTACTACTTCCGCGCGCCTGAATCGAGGTTTCGTCCGTACCTCGGGCTCGGCGTGACCCGTACGTGGTTCACCGACGAGCAGATCACGAACAGCCAGTTCGAACAAGGCGTGCTGCATGGTCCGACATCGGTAACCACGGATAGTTCGTGGGCACCCGTGTTCAATCTCGGCTTTACGTTCGCCATCGACCAGCACTGGTTCGCAGGCGTGTCAGTGTCGTACGTGCCGCTGAGTACCACGGCCAAGCTCAATACTCAGGCGAACACGCCGGTCGGCACGCTCACGGTCGCTTCGGAAACGAAGATCAAGTTGAACCCGATCGTCACGTACATCAATGTCGGTTACCGCTTCTAGGCTAAGCGTAGTCGAGATTTGGGGGCTTGAACAAGAAACGCCGTCATGATTTATTCATCACGGCGTTTTGTTTTGTCCGGCGGACGGCCTGAGGGGTGCCCGATCAAGGTTTGTAATTTTGACCACCGCCGTGCAACGTCGCCGTGCTCGCTGGTACGGCAAATCGCTGCAATCGTCTGCGGGAAGGCGTTCCTGGGTTTGGCACCGAAGTTGCATGAGAACGTGTTTCCCGCACGATGACGCGGGATTTTTGCCAATCCATCATCGACGGAGCCACCATGAACGCACTACCGAATACACGCGACGCCATTGGAGATTCGCTGAATTCGACAGGCCGCCGGGCACGCCGCATTGCACGGCACGGTCGTCACGCTGCCGAAGACATTGGCACTGAATTGCGCTCGCTGATGTCGGAGCTTGAGGAAACACTGGCCGACGGCACGTCGGCGGATGCGGCCGCGCTGCGCGCACAGTTGCGCAAACGCCTCGACGCGGCACGCGCGCGGCTCGACGACACGCGCGTAGCCGTACGCGAACGCGCCGAAGTGGCGATGGCCGATGCCGATGACTACGTGCACGACAATCCGTGGAAAACCATCGCCATCGTTGGCGGGATCGCGCTCGTCGCCGGGGCGTTGCTTGGGCGGAACAATATGCGCTAGAGGCCGGTTTCGTGCCCGGCCGGAAGGCTCGCGGCGCTTGCTGGCGCGGGAGATGGCCCTGAGGGGAGGCGGTGCGTTTCGGCGCACTCGCCGTTTTGCCTTGCGTTGACGATTGAGGCGCCTCACGTGCTGATGGCTGCCCGACGTCATGGGGTGACGCTATGAGACGGGCGATACCCCTAGTTGTCGTCAATGACGAACAGTCGCCGGTATTCCTTCAATGCATACCGGTCCGTCATGCCAGCGATGTAGTGCGCGATCAGCCGTGGCTGCTGCGCTTCCTGATTCGACTGATAGCCTGGCGGCAGCAGACGCGGATCATCGGTGAACGCATCGAACAGACCCACGACAACGCGGCGCGCCTTGTTCGCCATCCGCATCACGCGATAGTGGCGATACAGGTTCTTGAAGAGGAAGCGCTTGAGCACCGCCGCCTGTGCGGCGACGTGTTCGCTGTGCGCAACGAGCGGCGGTGCGCCGCGCACGTCGTCGAGCGAACGGGGCGCATGTTCCGCGAGATTACGCGTCGTGGTGTCGATCAGATCGACAATCAGCGTGTTGATGATGCGCCGGACCGTTTCGTGGACGAGCCGTCGCCCTTCGATATCCGGATACTCGTCACGCGCCGCTTCGTGATGCGTTTGCCATAGCTCGACTTCGGCGAGTTGCGCGATCGTCAGGAGACCGGAGCGCAGACCATCGTCGACATCGTGATTGTTGTACGCGATCTCGTCGGCGACATTCGCGATCTGGGCTTCGAGCGACGGCTGACGCCCTTCGAGAAAACGTTCGCCGAGCGCGCCGAGCTTGCGCGCGTTCTCACGCGAACAGTGCTTCAGGATACCTTCGCGCGTTTCAAAGCAGAGGTTGAGTCCGTCGAAGCCGCCATAGTGCTCCTCCAGATCGTCGACAACGGTGAGGCTTTGCAGATTGTGTTCAAAGCCGCCGTGCTCACGCATGCATTCGTTGAGCGCATCCTGGCCCGCATGGCCAAACGGTGTATGCCCGAGGTCGTGCGCGAGCGAGATGGCTTCGACCAGATCCTCATTCACGCGCAGATTGCGCGCGACGGAGCGCGCGATCTGCGCGACTTCGAGACTGTGCGTGAGACGCGTGCGAAACAGGTCGCCTTCGTGGTTCACGAAAACCTGCGTCTTGTACTCGAGACGACGAAACGCCGTGGAATGAACGATGCGGTCCCGGTCGCGCTGAAATTCCGTGCGTGCGCTGGGCGGCCGCTCCGGATAACGGCGCCCGCGCGACTGCGCCGAATGCGCCGCGTAGGGCGCGAGATGCTGCTCGAGTGCGGCAAGCGGAGAAAGCGTCGCCACGCCCGGCGCCTGGCTACCGCGTGGATCGGTCGACATGTCGCTGCGCGTTTCGCTCACCGGTCTCTCCAGTTCATGGGCGACGCCGACGCAAGCACGCGCGGGCTGTGCTCAGACTGCCGCCGCGAGGGTTGCGCGAACGACGTCGTCAGGTGCCTCGCTGATCAGCGTGTCGCCGAAACGCTTCAACAGGATGAATTTGATTGCGCCGGCCTGTGCTTTCTTGTCGACCTTCATCAAGTCGATGTACCGCGAATCACCCAGCGTGGGCGCGCGCGTGGGCAGGTGTGCAGCCACGATGACGTCCACCAGACGCGTGCGCGCCGCCTCGTCGAGATGACCGAGACGCACCGACAGATCCGCCGCCATCACCATGCCGCAACCGACGGCTTCACCGTGCAGCCATTCGCCGTAACCGAGGCCCGCCTCGATCGCGTGTCCGAACGTGTGACCGAAATTGAGGATCGCCCGCAGTCCGCCTTCGCGCTCGTCAGCCGCGACCACCGACGCCTTGATCTCGCACGAACGCTTGACCGCCTCGGTGAGCGCCTGCGGCTCACAACGGTTGAGCGCTTCGATGTTTGCTTCGATCCAGTCGAAGAAAGCGGCATCGGCAATGGCGCCCGTCTTGATGACTTCGGCGACACCGGCCGAGAGTTCGCGCGCAGGAAGTGTACGTAACGCGCCGATGTCCGCGATCACCGCCTGCGGCTGGTAGAACGCGCCGATCATGTTCTTGCCGAGCGGATGGTTGATGCCCGTCTTGCCGCCCACCGACGAATCGACCTGCGACAGCAACGTTGTCGGCACCTGGATGAACGGCACACCGCGCATGTAGCATGCCGCGGCGAAACCGGTCATGTCGCCGATCACGCCGCCGCCGAGCGCGATGAGCGTCGTCTTGCGATCGGCGCGGGCGGTCAGCAGCGCATCGAAGATCAGGTTGAGCGTTTCCCAGTTCTTGTGCGCCTCGCCGTCCGGCAAGACGACCGTCGAAACCTGTTTGCCAAGCGGCGCCAGCGCGCGGCGCAGCACGTCGCCGTACAGCGGATCGACGGTGGAATTGGTGACGATCGTGACGGACGCGCCCGCGATATGCGGTGCGAACAGCGCGGTCTGGCCGATCAGATCGGCACCGATATGGATGGGATAGGCGCGTTCGCCCAGTTCGACGTTGACGGTAATCATGCCTGCCATTATGACGCAGGATGTCTGGCGACGCCGGCCATCTCGAGCTGCATCAGCACCATATTGACGAGCCCGTTGACCGACGGACGCCCGGTTTCGATGACGAAATCGGCGCATTCGCGGTAAAGCGGATCGCGCACCGAATACAGCGCTTCGAGCCGGCCTTTCGGATCTTCGGTTTGCAGCAGCGGGCGATTCTTGTCCCGGCGGGTGCGCAGCCAGAGATCATGTGGATTGGCCCGCAGATAGACGACGAGGCCGCGGCTGCTCAGCACTTCCCGGTTTTCGGGCCGCAGCACCGCGCCGCCGCCGGTCGCCAGCACGATTTTGTCGCGGCCGGTCAGATCGGCGATGGTGTGCGCTTCCCGGTCGCGGAAACCCGCCTCACCTTCGAGTTCGAAGATGGTGGCGATGCGCGCGCCCGTACGCGCCTCGATTTCATGGTCGGAATCGAAGAACGGGCGGTCCAGCCGGCGCGCCACCGCCCGGCCCACGGTGGTTTTACCCGCCCCCATGAGCCCTACAAAAAATACATTGGCGTTTGCGTCCCGCGGTTGCAACGGTGTCCTCTGGCTAATCCGGTATGGTTCGTGCCGCAGCTTAAAGGCAAAGCGACTGCCTTGTCGAGCCTGCAGCCGGACGCTGCGACCGGCCGTCAATTCGTCTGCACAACCCGTGGCGTGATGAAAACGACCAGTTCGCTGCGCTGGTCACGGTGCGCCGTATGGCGAAAAAGCGCGCCCAAAAGCGGTATTTTGCCCAGGAGCGGCACCCGCGTCACATCGTTACGGTCGTCGGAGGCGTAAATGCCGCCGATCGACACCGTCCCGCCGTCTTCCACCTCGACCCGCGTCTGCACATGTTTGGTGTTGATCGCCGGCCCAGCATCGGTTTGCTCTCCGACACTGTCCTTCGCCACGTCGAGGTCCAGGATCACCCGGCCGTCGGGCGTAATCTGCGGTTCGACCTCCAGTTTGAGCGTCGCGCGGCGAAACTGCACGCCGGAGACGCCCTGCCCGACCTTGGCCTGATACGGCAGCTCCGTACCCTGCTCGACGACCGCCTTCATGCGGTCGGCTGTCACGACCCGCGGGCTGGAAACGATCTGACCGTGCCCCTCGGCCTCCAGCGCGCTCAACTCGATGTTCAGGAGCCGCGTGGCGTGAGCCGCGAATAACGTCAGCCCGGCCGTCGCCGCGTCGAAGCCCGCAATGGGCCGTGCCGACAGATCGTAGACGGCGCCCTCCTTGCCGCCGCTCAATCCGCGCGAAGTGTCGTCGGTATTGGTGGCGCTCATCGACAGCCTCACGCCCAGATTGCGCGAAAACCCCTGCTCGCCTTCGATGATGCGCGCCTCGATCAGCACCTGGCGCGTCGGCCGGTCAAGCGACGCAAGCAGATCGGCAATCTGCGCGAGACGCCCCGCGATGTCGGTGACGAACAGCAGATTGGTCCGCGGATCGGCCATGACGGAACCGCGTTTGGACAGCACGCGCTGCGCGCCCGAGGCACCCAGCAGTTTCCGGATGTCCTCGGCGTGCGCATAGTGCAGCTCGAACATGCGGCTTGCGAGCGGCTCCAGATCGGCGGCCCGCGCATGGGCTTCAAAGCGCTGCTTCTCGCGCGCGGCGAGGTCCGCGATGGGGGCGACCCAGATCACGTTGTCGCGCCGCTCCATCGCAAGGCCGTTGACATCGAGCAACGTATCGAACGCGGCGCGCCAGGGTACCTTGTCGAGCCGCAATGAAACAAAGCCGCGCACCCGCTCGCTTGCGACGATATTGAGCCCCGTGAAGCGCGCGAACGCATCGAGAACCGCGCCAAGCTCCGCATGCTGGAAGTTGAGCGTGATTGGCCGGGCGGCGTCCTGTGTGTCGTCCGTTGCCGCGGGCGTCGGCTGACTCATTCGCTGCGGCGATGCAAGCGGGACTGGCGGCCCCTCCAGCACCGGCTGGGCACTTGCATCACCGCCGGGCGATTTCGATGGCGGGCCTCCGGTAGCCGCTGTTTCACCAGATGCCTCGCGGTCCTTCGGGATTTCACCCGAAGTGGGACCCGTTGCCGAGCCATCTCCCATATCCATGGACGATGCACGTTCCGCCGCCATGCCGTCGTCGAACGTGTTCGACGCGCCAGCATTGGCGCTACCGGGTAACGGCGGCAATCCGTAGGGAGCCAGTGCATCGTCCATCGGCATGTATTCGGGCAACGGCGGCAGCGACGCATGCACCAGCGTCGTACCGACGCTCAGGCAAAGACATAGCCAGCACAGCGTGCCGTAAAAACGTAGCGTCCCGGTCATGACGCCATCTCCGCGAACGTCAGCGTGCGTGTGCGGCCGTTTCCGGCGAGCCCGACGCCGGGCGCGTCGATACGCGTCACGTGCTCGACACCCAGATGATCGCCGACCGTCACTGCGGTAACGCCATCGGGTGTCTCAACCAGTGCAAGACCCCGTAGAGAATTGCGCAACAGGCCAACGAGACGCAGCGACGCATCTTCCGCCATCAGCGGTCTGTTCACGGGTGAAAACGGATCGAAGAAAAGGAAATCTTCGTCTGCATCAGCCGTCGACTCTCCAGTCTGCCGCGCAAACACGGGACGCAGTGCGGGAAACGTATCGAGCGTCGCGTTGATCGTCAGCATGTCGCCTTGCCGTTTGATCGTCACGTCGCCCGGCACGACAAGCGTCGGCAGATCTGACAGACCACGCAGAAATCCCAGCCACCCGGCGAAATCAGCGCGCGCCGTGAGGCGCAGAGGTCGCGTTGCCGTGATTCCAGTTCCGGTCAGCGGTTGCGGTTCCAGCGTCAACAATTCCACGCCGTGCTTGCCGGCTAGCTGCGATACCGCATGCAGATCGTCCGCGGACGTCCAGTTCGTTGCATCGCGCAGTGCGGGTGCGTTCGCAGCCGCGCTACGCAACGCAGGCAACCGCGTCGTCGCCTGCCGCGCCTCGCCCAGATTTTGTCGCGCCTGCTCGAGGAGTGAGCGGCTCAACCGCGCGCCGCCCAGATCCGCGCGTTGCCAGGCGTGGGCCCCAGCGAGAAAGACCGCGAGCGCAACCAGAAAAGCGAACGCGGATCGACGACGCCCACTCCACGCTTCAGGTGGAAGGCGGGCGTGGGCGAGCAATGTTGCAACGAGGCCGCTTCCATTCGCATTGGCCAGACGGCCGGCAACCGCACTGTTCATTTTTTACCTCTCATGTTGTCTGCCTGCGCGTTTGCGCTCACCGCGCCTGAGTTCGCCGGTACAGACGCTCTCGTTGAGTCACCCGGAACACCTGCCCAGCGCACACGCGCTGCGAATTCCACCGCTGCGCGTGCAGCCGGTGAGATGAGCGGCCCGTTTCCCGGCAACGTTCGATGCAGCTCTTTCATCTCCACGTTCTCCGAACCCGGCACCGTCGCCAGTCGCCTGAGCCACGCAGCGGGAGCGACGTGATTGACGGCCACCGCGCGAAATTCGGTTTCGTGCGGACGATGTCGCATTTCCTGCACAACGACGCCGTCGCTATCAGGCACATCGTCTTCGCTCAACGCTTCCATCAGATCGAGCAGATGCACAAGCGGTGCCGATGCAATCGCTGCCTGCGCCTCACGCGCTTCGCGTTCCCGCGCATCGCGAAGAAGCGCGCCCTGCTCCGCGAGCGGCGCCGCAAATTGCGCGAGCGCGCGTTCAACCGACGCGCGTTGTGCGTCGAGCCGCGCCCCCTCGAATGCGTGCCAGCCCGCCAGCATCAATGCCGCAACAGCACCTGCGGCGGCCGCACCGGACCACTCAAGCGCGCAGCGTCGTCGCGCAAGACGCCTGTCACGCTCGCGATACGGCAACAGGTTGAATCCGCCCGGCTTCCCGCATCGCGCGACAGGCTTACGCACAGCGAAGATCTGTAGAAATGGCACGCGCATCACTCCATGAGTCCGCGCAACGCGAGACCGAATGCAACGGCAAATGCGGGCTCATGCAGCAGATCGTCACGAAGCGGAAGGGTGTCGTCGCCTGGCGGCACACATTCGAACGGAAGCATCATGCAGCCGAGCACGTCGCCCAGATCAGCGGCCGTAAACCCAATGCTCTGGAGCAGTTCGACCTGGCCGCTCAGGACCGCACATCTCACGCCTTCGCCTGCAAGATCGCGAAGCGCCTCGACAAGATCGGCATGTTCGGGCGCGGGATAGTGCATTTCCGCGACGACCGATTCGTCAGCGACACGCCAGCCGTACACGCCTTCGTCGCCGACCCAGATCGCCGCGTAAGCATCGGACTCGTCGAGTTCGAGCGAAGCCGCATGACGCATCGCCCGCAATGCGGCGTGCGGTTCGCCATCGATCGCGGTGAGCGTGATGCCCGCGGCCGCCGCGCATTCCATGCGCGCTTCGAGGTGTGTTCTCGTGGTTGCCGCGATGGTCACGCAGCCACTGCGCTGCGGCGAATCGTCGATGAACCAGTCGACCGCGAGCGCATGCCGTTCGATACCCGCGACGCGCTCCGCTTCAGCCATGACGGCCGGCTCAAGCGCGGCGAGCGCGTGATCGCCCACGAAGGAACGATGGGGCGCAGCAAGGTTCGCCATGGGCACCGAGGTTGTCATCGTGGCCGACGCGGGCATGGCCATCGCGCACCGGAACAGATGCGACCTGATATCCCGCGGCAGTTGTGCAAAGAGCGCACGTAGCGCTGTACCCACCGCCGCGCGATTGACGATCTCCGCGCCCGCCAGTGCGCCCGCGAATAACGGCTCGACAGCGATGAACTCGAGCCGCACGGAACTGTCGCTTCCCGCACGCTGGCTCAACGCGACGAGCCTGATTTCCTGCTGACCGATATCGATGCCCGCTGCAAAACGGCGCACCACCGGCATCCACGTATTTCTGAGTGCCATGACGCCTCCTTTCAGAATCGCGTGCCGAACCATTCGGACGCGACGACAGGAAGAATTCTGCTCAGCGGCCACCTCACGCGATACTCGGCCGGATGGCTAACGTGGCCTCGCGCATGCCCCGCGCGCAGGCAAAACGGCTACAGTTAGATCATCCCCTGCGCGGCGCGCTGTCCGGGCGTAAGCACGTCGAAAGCTTACGGTTCGGGCAGCTATAATCGCGGGACTGTTTTTCTGGTATTCATATGCAATCTTCGTCGCCTGCGTCCCCGCCGCCTGTCCCGCCAAAGCGCAAACGTCCGCTTTGGCTCACGATCATCCTCGGCTTCGTGGGGCTCATCATTGCAGGCATCGTGAGCGCCGGGCTCGTGCTGGGCTATGCACTCGTCGTTGCAACACCTAACCTGCCTTCGCTCGACGCACTGACCGATTACCGGCCCAAGGTGCCGTTGCGCATCTACACGGCCGACCATGTGCTGATCGGTGAGTTCGGTGAGGAGCGGCGCGACATCGTGCACATTCAGGATGTGCCGGATAGTCTGAAGAAAGCGGTGCTCGCCATCGAAGACGCGCGCTTCTACGATCACGGCGGCGTCGATCTCGCGGGCATCGCGCGGGCGGGCTTCGTCGCGCTGTCGAACGGCCACGCCACGCAGGGCGCAAGCACGATCACGATGCAGGTCGCGCGCAACTTCTTTCTGTCGAGCGAGAAGACATACACGCGCAAGATTTACGAGATGCTGCTCGCCTACAAGATCGAGTCGAAACTCACGAAAGATCAGATTCTCGAGGTGTACATGAATCAGATCTATCTCGGTCAGCGTGCGTACGGGTTCGCGAGCGCGGCGCGCGTCTATTTCGGCAAGGATCTGAAAGACCTGTCGCTCGCCGAATCGGCGATGCTCGCAGGGCTGCCGAAAGCGCCGTCAGCGTATAACCCGGTCGTCAATCCGAAGCGCGCCAAGGTGCGGCAGGAATACATCCTCACGCGCATGCTGGAATTGCACTACATCACCCAGGAACAGTACGACGCCGCGGCAAGGCAACCGCTCATCGTGAAGGGCGCCGGCAGGGAATTCAGCGTGCACGCGGAATACGTCGCGGAAATGGTGCGGCAGATGATGTACGCGCAGTATCGCGAGGAAGCGTACACGCGTGGCTTCAACGTGGTGACCACAATCGATTCGGCCGATCAGGACCTCGCGTATCACGCCCTTCGCAAAGGGCTGATGGACTATGAGCGGCGCCACGGTTATCGCGGGCCGGAAGCGTTCATCGAACTGCCATCGGACGCCGACGACCGCGAACAGGCCATCGAAGACGCATTGATCGAGCATCCGGACAATGGCGAAATCATCGCGGCGGTCGTCACGTCGGCGAATCCGAAACAGGTGCAGGCCACGCTCATCGACGGCAACTCGATCACGATTCAGGGCGACAACCTGCGCTTCGCTTCGTTTGCGCTCGGCACGCGCGCGCAGCCGAACCAGCGTGTGCGCCCTGGCGCCATCATCCGCGTCGTGAGAAACGAAGACGACAGCTGGTCGATCACGCAGTTGCCACAGGTCGAAGGCGCATTCGTGTCGGTCGTTCCGCAGGATGGCGCGATCCGCGCGCTGGTCGGCGGTTTCGACTTCAACAAGAACAAGTTCAATCACGTGACGCAGGCATGGCGTCAGCCGGGGTCGAGCTTCAAGCCGTTCATCTATTCGGCTTCGCTCGAAAAAGGGCTGGGGCCGGCGACGATCATCAACGACGCACCGCTTTTCTTCACCGCCGCCGAAACCGGTGGCCAGGCGTGGGAGCCGAAGAACTACGGCGGCGGCTTCGACGGGCCGATGACCATGCGCACCGCGCTGCAGAAATCGAAGAACCTCGTGTCGATCCGCATCCTGAACCACATCGGCACAAAGTACGCGCAGCAGTACATCACGCGTTTCGGTTTCGACGCGGATCGTCATCCGGCCTATCTGCCGATGGCGCTCGGCGCCGGGCTCGTGACGCCATTGCAGATGGCCGGCGGTTTTTCGGTGTTTGCGAACGGCGGATACCGGATCAATCCGTATCTGATCGCAGAAGTGACCGATCAGCGCGGCGTGGTGGTGGCGCACGCCCAGCCGCTCGTCGCGGGGCAAAGCGCGCCGCATGCCATCGATCCGCGCAACGCTTACGTGATGAACAGCCTGCTCCTGAGCGTCGCGCAGCGCGGCACGGGCGCGAAAACAAACGTCCTGAAGCGCACCGATCTCGCCGGCAAGACGGGGACCACGAACGATTCACGCGACGCATGGTTCGCCGGCTACCAGCACACGCTGACCGCGATCGCATGGATCGGCTACGACAATCCACGCAGTCTCGGCGACAAGGAAACGGGCGGCGGCCTCGCGTTGCCGGTATGGGTCGACTACATGGGCCGCGCGCTAAAAGGCGTGCCCGAATACAAGATGCCGATGCCGGAAGACGTGGTATCGATCGGCGACGAACTGTACTTCGACGACTTCACGCCCGGACACGGATTTGTTTCGACGGTAGGCGTGAGTCAGGCGACGCTCGATGAAGCGAGTGGCGCATCGGCCGCCGCACCCGAGCAGGTGGGTGAACAGGAAAAGCAGGACATCATGAACCTGTTCAAGAGACATTGACGCGGGCGATTGCGTCCGGTCATTCACCGCCGTCAGCGTGTTCTTCTGGATGCCGCCAGCACCGAAAGGTGCGGCGGCTTTTTCATTTGCCGCATCGAACGCTCAGGGCTGGAACGTTACCGTCTCGCCCGCCTGCTGCGTCGCGTAGTCCGACAGCGCGGAGAAAAATTCAGTGCCGTTGCGCGTATCGCGCCACGCGTTGTCGGTGAAGCGGAAATGGAATCCGCCCGCTTTCGCGGCGATCCAGATTTCGCGCATCGGCGGCTGAAGATTCACGATGATCTTCGTCTTGTTCTCGAATTCGAGCGTCAAAACATTGCCGCTTCGTTCGAATTCGATATCGACATCGGTGTCGTCGATGGCGCGCTCCACAGCGGCCAGAACGGCCTCCGCGCGGGTCAGGTATTCACTGTCGGACATGCTAAACTCCAGCGATTAATCATTCAGGGACAGTCATGCGAGTCGCATTCAGGATGAGCGCGGCGGCGCCCCGCGCGATTGTAGCGGCTTTAGCCATTTTCGCAGGCGCGGTACTCGGCGGATGCGGCCAGCGCGGCGCGCTCTACTTGCCTACAGTACCGCCATTGCCGGCAAAACCCAACGAGCAGACGCAACCGCCGTCACCCGACGAAGTCCGTCCTGACGCAGAAACCGCTTCGAGCGACATGTCGGCGTCGAAGGGTGTGGCCGGCACCGTACCTGATACCTCGGGGACTCCGCTTTCGCTGTCGCCGGATAGCGAGCTTCGCACGGCACCCGGTACGGGTTCGTCGCCAGCAAAAGCGCTTCCGGCTTCCGGCACCTCTTCCGATCAATAAGACTCTCGCATGACTTCATCCGCATTTGCCTACGTCGATGGCGTACTCCACGCCGAGGGCGTCTCCGTCGTTTCGCTCGCCGAGCAGTTCGGCACGCCGCTTTACGTCTATTCCCGCGCCGCGCTCACCGGAACGTGGAACGCGTATACCAGCGCATGCACCGGACGCCGCGCGAAGGTTCACGTCGCGGTGAAAGCGAACAGCAATCTCGCCGTGCTCAACGTATTCGCACGCCTCGGCGCGGGCTTCGACATCGTGTCCGGCGGCGAACTCGCCCGCGTGCTCGCGGCGGGTGGCAAGGCTGCGAACGTGGTGTTTTCGGGCGTCGGCAAAAGCGCCGCCGAAATGCGCGAAGCACTCACGGCCGGCGTGAAATGCTTCAACGTCGAATCGATTCCTGAACTCGATCGCCTCAACGAGGTAGCCGGGTCGATGGGTAAAAAGGCGCCCGTGTCGCTGCGCGTGAACCCGGACGTCGACGCGAAAACACATCCGTACATTTCCACCGGTCTCAAGTCGAACAAATTCGGAGTGGCATTCGAAGACGCGCGCGCCACGTATCGCGCCGCCGCGGCGATGCCGAACCTCGAGGTGGTCGGCATCGACTGCCACATCGGCTCACAGATCGCCGAAATCGCACCGTATCTCGACGCAATCGACAAGCTTCTCGACCTCGTCGAGCAGATCGAATCGGACGGCATGACGATCCGTCACGTCGATGTGGGCGGCGGCCTCGGCATCGTCTACGACGACGAAACGCCGCCGGATATCGGCGACTTCGTGCGCACGCTGCTCGATCGCATCGAGCAACGCGGTCATGGTCATCGCGAAGTGTATTTCGAACCCGGCCGCTCGCTGGTCGGCAACGCGGGCGTGCTGCTCACGCGCATCGAATTCCTGAAGCCGGGCGCGGAAAAGAACTTCGCGATCGTCGATGCGGCGATGAACGATCTGGCACGTCCGGCGATGTACGAAGCGTTCCACCGGATCGAAGCCGCCGTACAGCGCGACGGCCAGCCGGTTCAGGTGTACGACGTCGTCGGCCCGGTCTGCGAAAGCGGCGACTGGCTCGGCCGCGACCGGCAACTTGCCGTCGAACCCGGCGATCTGCTAGTGATCCGCTCCGCCGGCGCCTACGGCTTTGCGATGAGTTCGAACTACAACACACGTCCTCGCGCGGCCGAAGTGATGGTCGACGGCGACAAGGTGCACGTCGCGCGTGCCCGTGAGGAAGTGACAGCGCTCTTCGCGGGCGAGTCGCTGCTGCAGGACTGATCGCGTCCGCGCGTCTGCATCTATCTGTCGTCCATAAAAAAATCGATACCTTGGCGGACATCGATTTTTTTTCGTTCACGCCATTCATTTAGCGGCGTCGTGGGACTTCCTGTTTTGTGAACCGCTCCCGCAGCCACACGAAGAGGCGCCAGCCGAGCAGCGCGATCACGATTGCGCCGTAAATCTTCGGCAGCAGCAGGTCGTGCTTGCCCGCCTTCATCCACCAGAAATGCAGGATCGCGAGCGCGGCAATCGCATAGATCGCGCGATGCAGTGTCTGCCAGCGACGTCCGAGCTTGCGCACCATCGCTTTCGGCGACGTGACCGCCAGTGGAATCAGCAGCACGAACGCAGCAAAACCGACAGTGATAAACGGTCGCTTGCCGATGTCCTTCAGGATCTCCGCGACGTCGAACCACTTGTCGAACCAGATGTAGGTCGTGAAATGCAGTGCACCGTAGAAAAACGCATAGAGGCCGAGCATGCGCCGAAAGCGCAGCAGTGCGTTCATACCCGTCAGCCGGCGCAGCGGCGTCACGGCCAGCGTGATGCACAGAAACACGAGCGTCCACAGGCCCGTCGAGCGTGTGATGAACTCGATCGGATTGGCGCCCAGCCGGTCCGTGAACCCGAAGAGCACGATCCGCGCAAGCGGATACCACGCCGCGATAAAAACAGCGATCTTCGCGGGCACGATCCAGCGATTTCCCGCCGCGACAGCCGGCCTGCGCGTCGCGCCCGAAGCCGAAGAAGCCGGAACCGGGGCGCGGCTGCGTCGCGTCGGGGAATCGGGTGAAATACCCTGCATGTCGGAAGCCATGTCGTCGATGCTCAGAAGTTCTTCCTGAGGTCCATGCCCTGATACAGCGACGCAACCTGGTCGCCGTAACCGTTGAACATCAGCGTCTTGCGCTTCGGCTGGAAGAAGCCGTCTTCACCGATACGCCGCTCGGTCGCCTGGCTCCAGCGCGGATGGTCGACGTTCGGATTCACGTTCGAATAGAAACCGTATTCCTTTGGCGCGTACGTGTTCCAGCTGGTCTTCGGTTGCGTGTCGACGAAACGGATCTTCACCAGCGACTTCGCGCTCTTGAAACCGTACTTCCACGGCACGATGACGCGCACCGGCGCGCCGTTCTGATTGGGCAGCACTTCACCGTAGACGCCCATCGTCAGAAGCGTCAGCGGATTCATCGCTTCGTCCATGCGCAGCCCTTCGGAATACGGCCAGTCGAGGATCGGCGTCGACAGGCCCGGCATCTGCGACGGATCAGCCAGCGAAACGAACTCCACGTATTTCGCGTTCCCGGTCGGCTGCGCGCGCCTGATCAGCTCGGCGAGCGGCACGCCGATCCACGGAATCACCATCGACCAGCCCTCGACGCAGCGCAGCCGGTACACGCGCTCTTCGAGCGGCGCGAGCTTCAGCAGTTCGTCGATATCGTAGACCTTCGCGTTCTTCACCTCGCCTTCCACGCTCACACGCCACGGACGTGGCCGCAACGTTCCCGCGTTGCGCGCAGGATCGCTCTTGTCGGTGCCGAATTCGTAGAAATTGTTGTACGTCGTGATGTCCTTGAACGGCGTGACCTTGTCGGGCACGACGAACTTTGCGTTCGTCATGACCTTGAGCTTCTGCGCCTTGCTGTCGGGCGCTGCGAATGCCGCCAGCGCTTCGCCGCTGACGCCGATCAGGCCGCCCATCGCAGCCACTCCAGCCGCCTGCAACACGCGCCGCCGGTTCTCGAATATCCGGCGCGGCGTGATTTCACTGCGCGGGATGTCGTCACCGCTGAGCTGAATTCTGTCGCTTCGCTTGATCCACATGTGCTGCTCCTCAATGGCCGTGCGGGCCACGTTCCTGATCGTTCGACCTGGCCTGCATATGCACTACTCAGACAAACAGTCCGGGTTCGCGAAAATTCCGTATCGCCATAAAAAAACCGCCGGTGCGGAGCATCCGGCGGTTATTCAGTCGGCAGAAATCCGGAAATCTTACAGCTTTCCGTAACTATGCAGTCCGGACAGGAACATGTTCACGCCGAGGAAGGCGAACGTCGTGACCAGCAGGCCCGTCAGCGCCCACCAGGCTGCGATCGCACCCCGCAGCCCCTTCATCAGGCGCATATGCAGCCAGGCAGCGTAGTTCAGCCAGACGATCAGCGCCCAGGTTTCCTTCGGGTCCCAGCTCCAGTAGCCGCCCCATGCCTGCGCCGCCCACAGCGCGCCGAGGATCGTGGCGATCGTGAAGAACGCGAAGCCGACGGCAATCGACTTGTACATCAGGTCGTCGAGCACTTCGAGCGGCGGCAGACGGTCAGCCAGCACGCCGCGCTCTTTCGCCAGATACGCGACGCCAACCATCGCGGACAGCGCAAAGCTGCCGTAGCCGATGAAATTCGCCGGCACGTGAATCTTCATCCACCAGCTTTGCAGCGCCGGCACGAGCGGCTGGATCTGCTGCGCATCGCGCGCGATCGAATACCACATCAGAAAGCCGACGGCCGCGCTGATCACGAGCAGCACGAACGCACCGAGCGCGCGCGTGTTGTAGTGCTTTTCGTAATACAGATAGAAGAGCGCCGTGATCAGGCTGAACAGCACGAACACTTCGTACAGGTTCGAGATGGGAATATGGCCGACATCCGCGCCGATCAGATACGACTCGTACCACCGCACCATCAGTCCCACGAAGCCCATCAGGACAGCGGCCCAGGTCATCTTCGAGCCGATCGCGGCGCCTGTCGGCGAGCGCGACAAAAGGCCAATCCAGTAGAACAGGGTGGCGAGCACGAAGAGCGCGCTCATCCACAGGATGGCCGACTGGCTCGACAGGAAATACTTGAGGAGGAACGCACTGTCGGCACGGGTCAGATCGCCGTGATAGAGCTGGATCGAGAACAGCGACAGCACGGCAATAGCCGCGATCAGCAGCCGCGCCGGCTTCCAGCGCCAGCCGAGGACGACGAAAACCGGCACCGCGCATACCAGCACCAGTTTGTCGTAGTAGTTCATGAACGGGTGATAGCGCGACAGCGCGAACCCCGCGCCCGCGACCATCGCCAGCGCAAACAGCCAGTCTACGGCGCCGAGGCGCTTCAGGAACGGTCGCTCGTCGAAGAGCGCGGCGTCGAACGCTGGATTGGCGGGCGCATGCTTGCGCGAGGAGGAGGGGGAAACCTGAGACAAGTCCATGATCTTACCGGGTCGAATCCTGTGAGCCTGCCGACTTGCGCGCGCCGGAAGAGCCGGCGGCGTCGGATGCATCGGTGGGTTTGACGCCCAGCACGGCGCCGACTGAGTCGCGCGTCTGGGCAAATTCCTTCTCGAAATCGAGAGTTTTGCGGGCGCTCGACATTGCCATCACGACATTCACGCCGTGCTCAGTATCTTTGAGCCAGAACCACAGGCGCCGTTCACGGACGTAGAACATCGAGAAGATGCCCAATACGAGGAGCAGGCTGCCAAGATACACGACTTTTTTGCCGGGCGCGCGCGCGAGCTGGAATACTGAAGCCTGGATCTGCTTGAACGAATCAAGCTGCAGATAGACCGGCGATCCGTACAGAAAGCTGTCCGAAAGCGCATTGATCGCGCTTTGTACGAAACGGCTGTTGTTCGCATCGGCCTTGACGTCGGCTTCGCCGGCCTGTTCGCGGGAAAGTTGCCACACGTCCCACATCGAGCCTTCCAGCATGCGCAACAGCAGCCCCGCGGCCTTTTCCTGCTCGCTTTTCGGCACGGAATGATCGATAAAGCCGGCGATCGCCTGGAAGCCACCGATCACCTGTCCGTTCGGCGCCTTGCCGTTCGCGTCGTCCGCACCTGAAAAGAGGGTCAGGACGCGCGATGCGCTTTCTTCAAGATGCTGCTGCAGTTCCTGATTCGAGCCGGGCACCGAACGCAGCGCGAAGCGATGCGCGGCTTCCGAACGGATGGCCGGGTTTTCGAGCGCCGCGCGCAGGTTCATCCACTCCTTGACCGTGCCGCCGGCGTCGGCGGGAATGCGCAGGTAGCGGAACGGATCGTCAGGATTCAGACGCATGCCGGCGAGGAACATGCGCTCGCCGTTTACGTCGACGGGCAGCATGTAGTTGTTGTACTCGCGCGCCTGACCGTCCTTGCCACGCACCTTGTACTGGACCGACGGGCCGACGTTATGCAGATTGACCGGCTTCGACGTCTTCGCGCCAGAACCGAGACGCTCGTCGAACGCTTCCTTGAGCGAGCGGTGCGCGGCGACGCCGCGCGCATCTGTCGCACCGTTGCCGTTCGATGTGTTTTCGACGTTGATCGCGCGGAAATCTGTAAATTCGATCGTTTCGCCATCCGCCCCCGGAATCGACGCCGTGAGTGGTGCCGTGCCCCCAATCGGTCCGCCGAACGGCGTGGTCTTCGTGGTATCGCCGGTCATCGGGAACGCGGTCATCTGCATCTGCGAGCCGCCGTCCTGGAAGCTCGACTGGAAGATCGACACGCCATCGTATTCAAACGGTTTGTTCACCTCGACCCGCGCCGGCACCCGTGCGCCCGTCTTGTGGTCGATCACGACGATATCGCTCGCGAAGAGCTTCGGCATGCCGGTCGAGTAGTAATCGACGATGAACTTCTTCAGCTCGATCGAGAACGGCAGATCCTGAATGAGCGAGCCGTCTGGCTGGTTCAGGATCGCCGTCGACACATGCTGGCCTTCCGGCACCCACGCATAACCGCGGAACGTCGGATTCGACTGCGAGAGCCGATGCTCTTCTGGAATGTCGTTGATGACGGTATTGCTGCGGATCGGCGTCTTGTCGAAGAGCCACATCTGCAGCTTGATCGGCAGATTGCTGTCGAGCAGTCCGCCGATACAGATCACGACAATGGCAACGTGCGCGGAGATGTAGCCGAGCTTCGTCATCGCACCGCGCTTGGCTGCGATCAGCGTCGCGCCTTCGGTCTCGCGCACAACGAATTTGTAGCCGAGCTTGCCGGACAGTTTCGCGAGCAGCGCGGCGGTCTGCGCGCGCGTGCCATGCACGGCGAATTCGCCCTTGTGATGGAACGCCCGCAGGCTGCCTTCGCGGACCTTGTCCTTCCAGCTCTTCATGTCGGCGATCATCTTCGGCGCGTTGCGGATCACGCACAGCGAGATCGATACGATCAGAAAGCCGAGGATCAGCATGAACCACCACGCGCTGTACACGGTGTACAGACTCAGCGAGCGGAAGATGTCTGCCCAGAACGGGCCGAACTGGTTGACGTAATTGGGATACGGATCGTCCTGCGTGAGGACCGTACCGATGATGCTCGCGATCGACAGGACGACGAGCAGTGCGATCGCAAAGCGCATCGAACTCAGCAACTCGACCGCACGACGCGTCGCGCGCTGACCCGACTTCAACTCCAGACCCGATGTGGTAACGCTCATTCATACTCCGACTGAACAGCAAAAAAGGGTGAAGGGCGATCGCCACGAGACGATGCCCCCACCCTTTTCTTGTTTTTCACCGGCCTCGACGGGCCGGCTGTACCTGCAAGCGGGCCGCTTGTTAATGCAGACCCGCGATGTAATCCGCTACTGCCTTGATCTCGCTATCCGACAAACGGTTCGCGATGGTGTGCATCGCCTCGTTGTTGTTGCGAGCGCCAGGCCCCTGCGTGAACGCGGTCAGCTGCGCCACGATGTAATCCGCCCACTGCCCCGACAGACGTGGATACTGCGACGGAATGCCCTGGCCTGTCGGACCGTGGCAGCTCGCGCACGCTGGAATGCCCTTGTCGGCAATTCCACCGCGATAAATCTTCTGCCCGAGCGGCACCGTGTTCTTGTTATGCGCGTAGCCGGGCTTTGGCACCTGCGTCGCGAAATACGCGGCTACGTTGATCATGTCCTGATCGGACAGGGCGGCAGCCATGCCCGCCATGATCGCATTGTTACGCGCCGGCTGCTTTGCACCGGGCTGCGTCTTGAAATCCTTGAGCTGCTTGACGAGGTACTCGGGGTGTTGACCAGCCAGCTTCGGATATGCGCCGCCAGCACTATTGCCGTCCGCACCGTGGCACGAAGCGCAAACCTGCGCTGCAATTGCCTGCCCCCGATTCACGTCCGGCTTTGCCGGATCCGCTGCTCTTGCCTCGACCACCCAACCTGAAAGACCTGCCGCAACTTGAAGCACCATCAGAGACTTGAACAGTCGATTCATTCGCACACCCTGTTTCGTCTTGTGGGAATTAGAGGTTCTGCAAAATACGACGGTGATGCTTTTACTGCGATTCTTTACTGTCGAGGCCATTGCCTGTAAGGCACGCTCCTTGCCTCGCCGGTCTTCAGTAAACCGCCGTATTGTACAATAACTCGCTAATCGCGAAGACGCCAGTCGGGCTTGTCCCGTCCCCACTCCGGGCTACCGGGCGTCTCACATCCTGGTTCCCCCATGTCCTTCCTGCTACACCAAGCCCGTTTTTTCACGACAGTGAATCACCTGCGTGATCTGCCGGCCACGTCTCAACCCGAAGTCGCCTTTGCCGGGCGCTCCAATGCAGGGAAGTCGACCGCGATCAACCTGCTGTGCAACCAGAAGCGGCTGGCCTTCGCCAGCAAGACACCCGGGCGCACGCAGCATATCAACTACTTCTCCGTGGGCCCCGCTGACGAGCCCGTCGCGCATCTCGTCGACCTGCCGGGCTACGGCTACGCCGAAGTGCCGGGCGCCGCGAAGGCCCACTGGGAAGCGCTGCTGTCGTCGTACCTGCAGTCGCGCGCGCAGCTGCGCGGCATGATCCTGATGATGGATTCGCGCCGTCCGCTCACCGATCTGGATCGGCGGATGATCGAATGGTTTGCGCCCACCGGCAAGCCGATCCACACGCTGCTCACGAAGTGCGACAAATTGACGCGCCAGGAAAGCGTCAACGCCTTGCGTTCGACTCAGAAAGGGCTCGCCGAGTACCGTGCAGCGGGTTACCAGGGTGAATTGACCGTGCAACTTTTTTCGGCGCTCAAGCGCGTCGGGCTGGATGAAGCACACGTACTGCTCGAAAGCTGGCTGATTCCAGCCGCGAGCGAAGGCGAAGCCCCGGCGGCGTAAGCCGTACCGTATTGGCCCGCCCACGTTTCGGCCGCCCATAAAAAAACCCGCCGCTAGAGACGGCGGGTCAAACAGCCTAATCGAAAAACGACAGGCACCCGCTCAGGGAGGAGAAGCGGGGAGGTCAGCGCATGGCGCCTTGCTCGATCGGTATGATATACCATTGTCTCAAAAAGGTTTGGCAACGCCGTGGGCAGGCATTTTTCGATATTCTCCACGCACGATACTGACATGAGCTTCTATCCGCATCACCGTCCGCGCCGCATGCGCCGTGACGACTTTTCGCGCCGTCTGATGCGCGAAAACATTCTCACCACCAATGATCTGATCTACCCGGTTTTCGTCGTCGAAGGCACAAACGTGCGGCAAGCCGTAGCGTCGATGCCTGGCGTCGAGCGTGTTTCGGTGGATTTGCTGATGGGCGTCGCTGAACAGTGTGTCGAGCTCGGCGTGCCTGTGATCTCGCTGTTCCCGGCGATCGAACCCTCGTTGAAGACGCCCGACGGGCGCGAGGCGACGAACGCAGCCGGGCTGATTCCGCGCGCGATCCGCGAACTGAAGAAGCGTTTCCCCGATCTTGGCGTGCTGGCCGACGTCGCGCTCGATCCGTACACGAGCCACGGGCAGGACGGCGTGCTCGACGAAACGGGTTACGTGATCAACGACCAGACGGTCGAAATCCTGCTGGAGCAGGCCCGCGCGCAGGCCGAGGCGGGTGTCGACATCGTCGCGCCGTCGGACATGATGGACGGCCGGATCGGCGCGATCCGCGAAATGCTCGAGAGCGAGGATCACATCCATACGCGGATCATGGCGTACGCAGCGAAGTTCGCTTCGGCGTTCTACGGCCCGTTCCGCGATGCCGTCGGTTCGGCGACGAACCTCGGCAAGAGCAACAAGATGCAGTATCAGATGGACCCGGCGAATTCCGACGAAGCTCTGCGCGAAGTGCGCATGGACATCGAGGAAGGCGCGGACATGGTGATGGTGAAGCCTGGGATGCCGTATCTCGACATCGTGCGTCGCGTGAAAGACGAGTTCCGGTTTCCGACATACGTGTATCAGGTGAGCGGCGAGTACGCGATGCTGAAGGCGGCGGCGCAAAACGGCTGGCTCGATCACGACAAGGCGATGATGGAATCGCTGCTGGCGTTCAGACGCGCCGGTGCAGATGGCGTGCTGACGTACTTCGCGCTCGATGCGGCGCGGATCTTGAGGTCGCAGAAGTAGGCGGTTTCAGCTGCACTGGAGCGGCCTTCATGTATGTAAAAAGCGCTTCGCGGCTGCGAAGCGCTTTTTTTTAGCCTTTCAGCCTGGATGACGGGTGCCGGCGGTTATGGATGTAGCGCGGTTGCATCGGCGACACGCCTCGCTAATCTTGCCGACGCACGCGCCCGCGTCCCCGCGTCGCATGGATTCGCTACGACTTCGCTGCCGCGGCACGCTCCAGACTGCGCAGGAACACGTCCGCCGACTCATAGCCGACGACTCGCAGCACTTCGTTACCACCTTGATCGAAGAAGATGATCCCGGGCGGGCCGAACAGCTTGAAGCGCTTGAGCAGCGTCTGGTCGTCGGGATTGTTGGCAGTCACGTCGGCGCGCAGCAGATTGAGCTGCTGTAGCCTCGCATGGACGCGCGGGTCGCTGAACGTGAACTTCTCCATCTCCTTGCAACTGACACACCAATCGGCATAGAAATCGAGCATCGCGGGCTGGGCAGCGGTTTTGACTGCCTGATCCAGCTGCTCCGATGACCGTACAGGTGCGAATGCCAACTGGCCTGCGGCGGCACCCGCAACCGGTGCGCCGCCGCGCGCTGCAAGCACCGCGAGCGGACGCAACGGATCGGTCGATCCGGCTGCGAGCCCCACCAGCAAGACGGCAGCCCAGATTGTCAACGCCGCGCCCACGCCGCGGCCAAGCCGACGCCACACCGAATTGCCACCCGCAGCCGGCGTGAACAGCCCCAGCGCAGCTGCGGCGATCAACAACCAGAGCGCACCCAGCAACATCTGTATGCTGGCGTCGAGCACCGGCCAGACGATCCATAAGGCGGCCGCCAGCAATACGACCCCGAAAAACACCTTCACGCCATCCATCCACACGCCCGCGCGAGGCAGCAGTGTTCCGGCGCCAAGACCGATGATCAGCAGCGGCACGCCGAGGCCGATTCCCATCGAAAACAGCGCGGCGCCACCCAGCAGCGCGTTGCCCGTGTGCGCGATAAACGCGAGAACGGCGAAGAGCGGTGCCGTCATGCACGCGCCCACCACCAGTGCGGACAGCGCGCCCATGCCTGCCACGGCGGCGAATTTGCCACCGGAAGGGCCTTGCGAAACACGTGTGGCGCCGTTCTGCCAGCGCTGCGGCAACGCGATATCGAAACCGGCGATCAACGTCAGGGCGAAGACAGCCAGCAGGACGCCAAATGCGCCGAGCACCCACGGGTTCTGAAGCCACGCGCCGAGGCCCTGCCCGACGAGCGCCGCAGCGATGCCCAGCGCGGTATAGACGAGCGCCATACCGACCACATACGCCAGCGACAGCGAGAATCCGCGCGCCCGCGTCACCCGCGCGCCCTCACCAATGATGATCGCCGACAGAATCGGGATCATCGGATACGAACACGGCAACAGGCTCAACACAACGCCCGCAACAAAATACAGGCCGACGATCGTGAAAAAGCCGCCGCCCTGAAGCAGTGACGCTGCGTAGTCGGCGCTGGTCGCCCGCTCGTACCACGACGTCTCACTGCCCTGGACCTGCTGCGAAGGCTGGGAGGCCCCCGCCCCCGCCGTAGCGCCTCCCGCCGCACCACCTGTGCCCGCCGCCTGCAGGGCCGCACCTTTCACGTGATAGACGCGCTCCATTGGCGGATAGCAGATGCCGGCGTCGGCACATCCCTGCGACGTCACCGCAATGTCGAACCCGCTTGCCGCTGACTTCACGGGAACGCGGATCGTCAAATCGCCCCGATACGTTTCGACGTTCTTCTGGAATGTCTCATCGAACTTGACGTGGCCCGCGGGGTAAACAGGTTCGCCGAGACTGGCTGTACCGTTGCGGGTCGAGAACGCAAAGCGCTCGCGGTACATGTAGTAACCATCGGCGACCTTGTAGTGCACGTCGACTTCGCCGGGCTGTTCGGTGGCGCTGAATTTGAAGGCCACGTCGGGATCGAGGAAATCGTCCGCGGCGACAGCCGGCCGTCCAAATGCCACGACGAACAGCAATAGCAACGACATGGCGACGGCGCGCAACGGACCGCGCGCGAGTCGGTTGGAACAGTTAAACATGTAGAGTGCGTTGAGTTTCAGCATTGACCCATTGACCGTAAGCCGCCGATGCAGTGACTTGCCACGAAAGGATTTCGGGGATGTCGTACGGATGATGAGTTTGAATGTATTGCTCGAGTTCCAGCGCCCTCGCGACGCTCGTCTTGAAGAGCAACTGGATCTCTTCGGCAGATTCGATCGAGTTCTGCCAGTGGTAGCTGGAGCGCACCGCGCCAAGTTGCGTCACGCACGCGGCGAGGCGCGCGTTCAGCACGCCCGACGCGAGTTTATCCGCCGATTCCGCGTCGGGCGCCGTCGTCAGCATCAAGGTCACGATTGCGCTCACAGCGTGCTCCAACAGGCAGGTGTCTCGATCGCGCTATCGTATCACCGCGACCCATAACCTCGCTGAACGCGCCCAACGCGGCATTCGGTCGCACAAATCGGCATAGGGGACGGCCATGAGGCCGTACCCCTGCCACACCACCCGGCATGCGGGTCCGCACCGGGCGGTTCGGGAAGTT
>NZ_CAJQYY010000019.1 GCF_907164575.1 Paraburkholderia gardini | reverse complement strand
TCAACTTCCCGAACCGCCCGGTGCGGACCCGCATGCCGGGTGGTGTGGCAGGGGTACGGCCTCATGGCCGTCCCCTATGCCGATTTGGGTTCTTCGTTTCTTTCCCTTCTTTCGTTCCCCTACCGTGTTTCAGGCTGAAGCACGGAGCGCCGGCTCCGACAGACTCCGCGCGTGATCGCGAACGTCAGCGGGCCACTGCGCTGTCAGATCTTCGAAACGCGGGCGGTCGTTCGCAAAGAGCGCGCGCGTTGCGTCTTCGAATCCAGGCAGGTTGCCGGCCAGCGCCGTCATGAACCGATACGTCGCCTCCTGCGCCCGACGCGCGTGATCGCGGTCCTCATTTGCCGCACGCGCTGCGTCCACCAGCCTGCGTAGCGCAACCGACGCGCCGCCCGGCTGGCCGTTGAGCCAGTCCCAATGACGCGGCAGCAACGTCACCTCACGTGCGACGACACCAAGCTTCGGGCGCCCGCGTCCGCGCGGCGCTTCTTCGTTCGTAGCCGACAGCGGTGCTACTTCCACGCCTGGCAGTCGACCAATGACTTCATCGACCGAGCCGCGCAGATCGAACTCGACAGGCTGGCTCGTCACGCTGTCGAAAATCAGCACAGGCGCACTTTCGCCCCGGTCGACGACGGATTTCACAGCAATCGCCACGTCTTTCAGCGCGCCAGATGCAATACGGCGAACGCCTTCGAAAGCGATGCAGGTGACTGGACTGGTCATGCCGAACTCCCTTCACTGGATGAATTCGACAAATTATATCCGGGTTAAAATATGAAACGCAATAACATCCGGGTAAAATAAATGACTGTCAGGCGTCCCGCGAGGGACTCGACGGCGCGTTCTTCCATTCGCACGTCGACCAGTTACGCGCGGAGCGATTGCGCCGGTGTCTTGGGCTTTTGGCTCGTAGGGCGCCGTGTCGGCGGCATCGGGCATGGCACGGCATCCCGAAGCGCTGCGTTTCCGTACTCGCGATGCCAATGCTGAGCGGATGGTCCGGAGCGCGAACTGGAAAAGCGGCCCAGTGCGGGCCGCCTTGTTCGTTACTCGCTGCAGCGCGTTTCGCTCGCGGCACGCACGATTTGAGCACCGACCAGCAATCCGGCGTCGTACGCGGCTTCGAGCGCGCATGCGAGATTTTCGATGCTGATTATGCGGAAATCCTCGGTCGGCTTGCCAGTCGGTTGCAGCAAAGAGATCCCCAGGGTTTCGTGGGCGATCGACTGCAGGAGTTCGAGACGTTCGTCGTTCACGGTATTCATGACGCCGCCCTCCAGTTATGCGATGTCTGGCTGACCCGATGCCGCGATGAAGCGGTTTTGCCCAGCGTGCATGGTGCGGCGTCAACGCGTTCGCAACGAGCCGCCCCCCTGCGGTTTAACGTCGCAGATGCGATGGACGCAATCACGCAGGCACAGCTTGCGTTCGGGGCGAACCACGATGAATGTACTGCGCCGGCCGCTGTGGCGTGGGCGCGGGGTGCCTGTTCCTGACAGGCCAGATGATATTGCATGCGGATTTTCATGATATTTCTCTCACAGGGAGAGATACGTTTTCCTCTCTTTATCTGATTGAAGTCATTGCGATTCCAAGCATAGAAGCCAGGAGGCGACGCAGTACGCGGTGCGCTGACGCAGTTCGACGCTCTATTCTATTTTTTACGTATGCGCGAATATCGCAGGGCTGCCGGATTCGGGGGATGAAATGCAAAAACCCCCGACAGCCATGGGCTGTCGGGGGTTTTTTTGATGCTGTGCTGGTGAGTGAATCCTGGGTGGTGGAGCGGATGGCTATCGAACTGCGCCACAAAATCCATATCTGGCAACGGCTTCTCACACTCTAATCTCAAAGATACCCCCAAACATACCCCCAATCCTACTCCGCTGCCGGAAATGCAAGCCGCCCGGGCGTTACCGTTCGCGACAACGGACATATGCCGCGCACCGCAAGCAGATGCGGGGATCGATCGGACGGAAAGAAGTCCCATGGTCGGCTACCCCCCAAGGGGGCCGACCACCTGCCAGGGGGCGGGGTGGCCTCCAGCATGTCACACAGAGTTTTCACCCCCAAGGGAATAGTTGCAATTGTTATTATGTTTCCCGCAGCGCATCTGCCACCACAAAAAGAATCATTCGATCCCGGGGACCACTTATGGCACAGAACTATTCCGCTCAGGCCGAACGCGCTCGGGCGCGAGCCGCTCGTGAGTACGAACGCGAAGTGGCGCGACAGGCCAAAGAAGCCAAGCAGGACTATTTCGAATCCAGATTGCAGGAAGTGGCTTCGCTCAACGAGGAGCTCGACGAGAGGATATTTGCTCTTGAAAACATCCTCGTGGCGAGGGTCAACCAGCCGCTCAAGGTCGAGTTCAAGAAGATGCTGGCCGAACGCGAATATCCCACGTTGTCGCTGGGCCAGCTGGACCGGGCGTTGACCAAACCTCAAATGTGGCGCCCCGATCAACCCAGCTGGCTGATCGGTTGGCTCCCTTGGGTAGCAGCCGGATATCGCAAACGCTTCGATGAAGCCCGGAAGAGGTTTGCACAGGAAGAAGTCGACTACACCCGGAATGAAGAGGCTCGGCAGCTGGCGATTGCGGAAAAGCGGAGCGAGCATGCTCGCATGGTTGCTGAATTGAAAGCCGCCGAGAATGAACGACTCTCCGAGGTGAAGAAATGGATGGCCGACCTGGAGCAAGGTGTCCCCGACGTGACCCAGGAATTGTTCGAGCGCGTTCAAAACGAGTCATTTCAGCATTTGCCGGAAGGATTCAAGGGCGCTGGCAAACTCGCCTACGTCACTGAATCGAAACAGCTGGTCGTCGAGTTTGACCTTCCCGAATTCGATGGCGCCATACCCGACGTGAAGGCGTACAAGTACGTGAAAGCTTCCGACACAATCGCCGAGACAGCGCGACCGGAAGCCCAGCGAAAGGCGCTATACACGTCAGTAGTGGCGCAGATGGTCATCCGCGTCCTGCACGAAATGTTTTCCGTGGACTATTACGGCCAGGTCGGATCAATCGTCGTCAACGGATTCGTGGATACGATCGATCGTGGATCGGGTCGGCGCATCCGCCCGTGTCTTGTTACCGTTCGGACGACCCGTGAGATTTTCGACAGCCTCCATCTGAGTGAGGTCGATCCTGTGGCGTGCCTCAGGACGCTGAATGCCGCATTGTCAAAGAGTCCCGCAGAGTTGGCACCGGTTAGACCCATCCTCGAATTTAATATGGTTGATCCGCGCTTCATTGAAGAACGGGACGTCATATCGACGCTTGACCAACGCGCCAACCTCATGGATCTGACGCCGAGCGATTTCGAGTCGTTAATCACAAACCTCTTCGAAAAGATGGGGCTCGAAACGAAGCTCACGCAGGCCTCTCGCGATGGTGGCGTGGACTGCGTCGCCTACGATCCGCGTCCGATTTTTGGGGGTAAGGTCGTTATTCAGGCAAAGCGTTACAAGAACACCGTCGGCGTCAGCGCGGTTCGCGATCTGTTCGGCACGATGCAAAACGAAGGCGCTTCAAAGGGCATCCTTGTCACGACGAGTGGATATGGGAAGGCGGCCTTCGACTTCGCCAACAACAAACCGATCGAGCTGTTGAGCGGTAGCAATCTGCTCTTCCTGCTGGAGCAGCATGCGGGTATCGAGGCAAAGATAGTCATGCCGGATGATTGGAAAGATCCCGTGGCAGACTTTTAAAGGGGCACGCCGGACCTCCGCGACCGATATGACCATCTCCCTGTCAATTCATGCATTAGAGGCTATGGGCTTCCGCGAAGTCCTTGCACAAGGTGACCTTGTTGCCAGCTTCGTGAGTGTAACCGTCTTTGAGGCTAGGGGTGTCGCCGTTCCCGACGACTTCGCTGAGGCATTGAAAGCGCGCGTCGCGGGAACCGACTACCGTATCTCGATCGCGCGAAGTGTCAATTCGGGTTGCCGTGCACTAATTGGCCTGGACTTTGATGAATCCGAGGCCGAGTGGGGCCAGAGAGTGAAGTCGAACGGTCCGTACGTTCTAATCGGAATCGGCCCCACACAGTTCTTCGATTGCACCGCGGGCCGTCTCATGCGCCATGAAGACAGCAGTGTCACGACATACAACTGCTTTCCGCAAGTGAGAGAAGAACTCAGTTCGCTTGAGCAGCGCGTAATCCCGAGTGTTCTTGCGTCCTTGGCATGCGCGCTCAATGACACGGGGCGATATGTTTCATTGAAGAAGCTCGGTCGAGCATCCGTTGGCAGGTGCCCAGACGGATCTCAGGTCCACGACACGCGTCTGGAAATGCGTGCCGAAGCCTATGTGTCGCACCCCATGAGCCAGACTGAACTTTCAAAGAGGTTGATGGACGCAACAACAAAGGCGCCAGCTCTAAACCAGCGCTCAGCCAGGCTCTTCACCCTTGGTTTGGGGGAGGATGATGCACTAAAGAGATTTCTATACTTCTTTCTGGCGCTTGAAGTGGAGACGCAGGCGGTGTTTGGACGCATCGATCATCAAGCTCAAACCACTATGTTGCTATCGAACGAGGCTTCACATTCAACCTCGATCACAAACCTAATAAAAACACAGGTGGGGTCCCTCTCCAACCTATTCGACAAATTCGTCTGGTGCGCTGCCTGCGTATGGAGGAATTTGGAGGATGAAGACATCGCGCTATTCAAGCGGTTGAAAGTGGCGCGCGATAATATTGCACACGGTCAAAAGTCTGAACCGCCACCGGGCTTTGCACATTCGGCGGAGCTCCTCGCCGGCAAGGTGCTGTGGCGCTAACGTAGCGAATGACGGAGCTCGTCGATAGAGCTGTCAAAGCTGGCGCAGCCCCATCCCCCTTTTCACACGCAAATTATCGTGCTCCCGACGAACCCGACCTAGCCGGCCGGCTACAGAGGCGGCAGCCAATACCGGTGATACTGGCCTCGCGAAGTCCATCGGCGCTTGCGCTGCCAGCCGAGTTCGAGCAATACCACACTGATATATTTTCCCTGCGTCCCCAGAGCGCGCTCAAATTCGACCATCGAAAACGGCCGGTTCCGCGCGACTTCCGGCAGTGGTCCGTACCACTCCTTGAATCGCTGCTGTAGTGTAGATTTGACCGGCGAGTCCATCGCCATCAGGCTATTTAGCTGCTTGACGTATGCGCTCATGCTCAATCTCGGTGGTGGTTATGGATGAGATGGTTACAGGTGCCGCGACGTACGGGTCGCCCAATCAAGATTCGCAAGCTCATGGTCTTGCCTCTACCGGGAGCGTCAGTGTTGTCCGTGCTCTTCAGGGGCCGCAATTCCGGAAATACTGAAGTTTATAAAAGCAGCAATCCTAACTATTTTAGAGAAACCTTCAAAATCCACGGACAACACTGACACATCCCCTGATTCTACGGCTTTGCGAGCAACGCGGGATTGATGCGACAACGCTCTGTCATCTTTCCGTTGTTTTCAATACGCTCTACGAAAATCCAGTCGAGTTCGGCAAGAATTTCAATAGCTTGCTGACAGCGGTCGCGACTCGGGAGACCTGACCAGTTCTTTCGCTGAAGATCCCGTAGCGAGAATCCGTCTCGCAGCTTTCCTGCCCGGATCGCATCACCCAAGGCGTGCGCCGCCAGTGCGTCGCCGCGAATCGAATAGTTGTAGATCCGCTTGGCATGCGCTTTTAGGTATGCTGCCCATCCCAATGCGAGGTTCAACGCCGTTTCATCGACCGGACCATTGCCATCCACGGCAAGATGAAAGATCAAGGCGAGGGACGGAACAAGGCTCCGGTATTTGCCATAGTGCGACGACATGGCGGCATGTTCGGCACGTTTAGTATGGTTGACGAGCTTGGGATACCAGGCGTTGAAAATGCGCTGCGCCTCCGGGGTAAAATGCAAATACCAGCGCCCGTCACGCCCGTCGATATTTTCTCGGTGCGCACCAATGCTGGTGGGGTCGAGTTGTGCAAGCCGTTTGAACAGAGACGAGATAAAGGCGGCCGCCTGAAGGTTGGGATGTGCGTCGACCAGCACCGACGAGTCGGGCTCATCCGGATAGACGGCGAGCTGGAAGCGCTGGATGAGGCCGTCGTCGCCAACGCCGCCCCGCAATGCCGAAGCTAGGTAGGCCTCGATGACGCCGGGTTGTGTGGTGCCCAACACAGAGAGAATGGTCCGTTCAATGTGAATGTGACCGCGTCCGATGCGATCGAAATCGTAGCCGCCGTTGCCCTCCCAGGCCTGCAAGATAAACGCCCGCTTGGTCGCGTTGTCATCCCCGTCGAGTTCGGCCAGAAAGCCTTTTAGCTCGTCCCGAAACAACAGCACCCCGTTGGGGTTCTCGGCAAGGATCTCGCCCAGCTTTTCCACGGTTGCGTCGTTGACGACGTAACGCTGACGCTTCGGCTTCGGTGGCTGTTGCTGCATAACGCCAGCGACGTTGGCGGCGATCTGACTGGCTTGTTGCATTACGCCGTTCTTGTTCGTTGCCTGCTTCTTGGTTTGTCCGAGTGCAAGCTCATAGGCCATTTGCGCGGCCTGAAATTTGATCATGTCCGTCTCATAGATCGCTTGCGCCGCGGCTTCGAGCTCCTTCAAGGGCGTCAGTGCCGCTGCGATCGCCGGCGACTTCAGTGTGCTCGGGCGACCAATGATCATGCCCCAGAGATTGGGTGTGACCATCCAGGTGTCGAGTTGCTTGGGGCGAATGCAAAGGCGCCCTCCGATCACCGACGAAAGGGCGACCAACAGACCCACCGCGGGGTAGTCGGGCGGACACTGCAAGCGGTGAGCGGTGTCACCGACCCAGTCGCTCAAGCCAGGAGGCAGCAGAACCGCAGGATCGAATGGCGGCACGGCAGGCATCCCCGTCGGCAGGGACGCGGGGGTCTTCCAGGCGATCGGCGCGGCCGCTCCGATCGATTGTCCGGGCTGATACTTGATGATGCTTTGCACAATTTCCTGTACTTCGTGATCGGGGAGAGGCGGATCACACTTTGCTTTGTTCTCGACGTGCAGGGCTGCGGCCAGCGCCTCCCCTGACATGCCGCACTTGTGCATCGATCCTGCCAACGAAGTCAGGGCATTGTTTCGCCCACCCTCGGCGATCTTGCCCGCCGCAGCACTGGCGGCGCCAGGATTGATCGGAACCTTCTCCCGGGAACCTAGCGCACGGATGAACGAATGCAGCTGTTCACGCTCGACGGGGGAAATGCGTGCAATGGACGAAAGTGCGCCCGACTGAAGCCGGTAGTGCTTGAGACCGTTATCGTGCGCAAAGCTGCTCGGCGCGATCACCACAAAGCCACCTTCACCCCGGGTCTCGATTTTCAGCCTGTCGTTCAGTTTCGTGTTGCGGCCGGTTGCTTCACAGAAGTACAGAAAGTGCACGCCTTTCGGGGAGAGTTCGCAATATCCCGCCTCAATCCGGGAGACCACTGACTTCAGATCAGAACCCACGGTCGCCTGTTGAAAAAGCAGATACCCATCCTTTGTATCAAAGTCGAGGCATTCGAGCCCTCCGCTGATCTTGCCGCACACCAGCCCAAGGGTTGAAAGGTGTTCGTGCTTATAGATGTCCACGAGGTGAGCAGGTGTAGGACGCCTCGCCTGATATTCCCGCCAAGCGCCGAACGGGCGCTTGGGGTTCTTCAGGTCCGTGTGGCCCGCAGCAGGATAGGCGCACAAACCGAACGAGAGCGCGGCCAGCGCCGTATTCAAACAGGCGTTATCCATGTTTCTTCCCTCGCGTATTAGTGGTCGGGCGCTCCCTTTCAGCGAAACGGAGCATCGCTGCCGAGCCATCTGCGAAGGTGGACAGTACAGAAAGCGGAATCTTCGAGGTTTCGCTGAGCTGCTGGAGCATTGCGGCGGCCTCAACTTCGGCACCGGCCTTCCCCGAGGTGCGAAGGAGCCCAGCAAGGGGAGCGACGATCATGCACATGTTTGCCGCCTCATGAGTCTTGGGGTCATCAAACCAAGGTTTCAGCACGGCCGCGGCGTCTTTGATCGCTGCGAAGCTTTTCAGTTTCACGCGCGCAGAATTGTCGACTATGTATGACTTGTTCATTTGCAATCCTAAGTAATTTAATCAAAATGGTGTTCGAGCCAAGCATCCAATTCATGCTCCAGAAAAACAGGGGAACGCGGACCGAGATACAACGGACGCGGAAACGTCGGATCGTTTTTCACGCGATCCCAGAGCCAGCTCTTCTGCCGGGAAAATTTAGTATAGGTCTGCTTGGGACTAAGGCACCTTGCGCCGGCTGGAACGTTGCGCGATCGGGTTGTCATGCTTTCGCCTCCGCGAACAAAGCCAGCTCCGGAAATCGGCCTTGTTCGCACGGTTTGGGAATATCGCGGAGCGTGGCGACATTCTCTCTTCGATACCCTAGAAAAAACAAACCTCGCGGTGGCGCGCTATCACATTGAAAATGTTATGTTTTTTTGGGCCGCCCCAGCTTCCCACGGTACCCCATTCGATTGAGAAACCGCGCCACCGTTTGCTCTTCCGGCATGGCAGGTAGAGTCATCGCCAGCGTGACGAGTTCCTGAAACGATAACAACTCGTCACCATATCCGTTCAGGTGCGCTTGTACCAAGCGCACCAGCCCTATTGCACGTCTTTGCCACACGGCGGCACCGTAACTTGCCGGTAGCGTCAGGCGATTCCTCTTGGTGGCCAGTTGCGCCTCTAGCTGCTTGCGCCTCGCTCGACCATACCTGCCCGTGACCACCTTTTTTTCCAGTTCGGCACGCAGGGCATCGATCTGCAACGATACATACCAAGCCTCCCGGTATTCCTTATCCGGCGACATCCATGCTCTCCTCGGGTTTATGCATTGATGAACAGCGCGGCTGTAAATCTCCGCGCCCGGAGGGCTGCCGGACTGCTCTCCTTCGACTCACAGAACAGCCCGAACCAGTCATCCGACATCCGCTTGATCGGATCAAATCGGATTCAAATGTATCGGAGTACGAACTATATGCCGCGAACCGGACAAAGCGCAACATCCGTAACTTAATACTGCTCGCGACTAGTTCGCGTTTAGGGTGATCGGAATGATCTGGGCACCCCTCTCAGCCGGTCGAGATAGTCGGCCCACTGCTGCATCATGACCCGACGCTCGGCCAGAAATCGGGTGCGGTTATAGGCGGTGCCCAAGGCGTCAGGCACCTTATGCGCAAGCTGGTGCTCGATCACCTCCGGCTTCACATGAAGCTCCTCGTGCAGGATCGTGCGCGCCATTGCCCGGAAGCCGTGCCCGGTAATCTCGGTCTTGGTGTCGTAACCCATACGCCGCAGGGCCGCATTAATTGCCGCCCCGCTCATCGGCTTGTGCGGATCACGACCCGGAAACACATAGCGCCGCTGCCCGGTCAGCGCATGCAGGTCGCGCAGGATTGCGCCCCCCCGCACCGGCAGAGGAACCAGGTGTTCTGTCTTGGTCTTTGTGACTAGATAGCGCCATTCGGCCTTGTCTAGATCGAAGGCAGCCCACTCCGCCGTCCTGAGTTCGCCGGGTCGCACGAAGAGCATGGGCGCCACCTGCAACGCGCACTTGACGATAAACGTGCCCCGGAACGCCTCAATTGCGCGCAGGAGTTCAGCAACCTGCACGGGGTCGGTGAGGGCGGGGAAATTTTCATGCTTGACCGGCGCGAGGGCGCCCCGCAGGTCGCCCGAGGGATCCCGTTCGGCCCGCCCCGTCGCCACGGCGTACCGAAAAACCTGCCCACAGTTCTGCTTTGCCCGCAGAGCAGTGTCGAGTGCACCCCGCTCCTCGATCCGGCGCAGCACCGTGAGCAGTTCGGGGGCCGTGACCTCCGCAATCGGTCGCGCTCCGAGCCACGGGAAAACGTCGTTTTGCAGCCGCTGGATGACCTTGCTGGAATGGCTTTCGGCCCACGCGGGCTTGAACTTGGCAAACCACTCACGGGCAATCACCTCGAACGAGTCGGCCGCGCGCCCTACCTTGGAGGCCTTCTCGGCCTTGCGGGTTGCGCCAGGATCGGCACCTTTCGCAAGTTGCTTGCGGGCGTCGTCTCGCCGCTCCCTCGCGTCCTTCAGGCTCACTTCCGGGTAGGCGCCCAACGCCAACAGCTTTTCCTTGCCGTCGAAGCGGTATTTAAGACGCCACAACTTGCCGCCCGTTGGGGCGACCAGCAAGAAGAGCCCTCCGCCGTCGAAAAGTTTGCGAGGCTTTGCGCCGGGCTTGGTGCTGCGGATCGTTGTATCGGCAAGGGCCATGGGGGTATTACCTTCCGGCGTTAGGCTAATACCCCAAAGAGTACCCCCAACTTCGGAAGGATTTGATCGGAGTATCCCGGCCATTATAGGCGATAAAAAACCCCGCGAGCCTTGCTGGCTGCGGGGTTTCGGAAACTACTCTGGAGTTGCTTGGAGTATTAAGTGGTGGAGCGGATGAGGATCGAACTCACGACCTTCGCATTGCGAACGCGACGCTCTCCCAGCTGAGCTACCGCCCCAACGACTCATGATTTTAGCACAACGTTTTTCGGTTTTGCGACGCCTTCAACCAGCCTTGCGCCCCGTCATTTCGACGAAGGCGCGCCGGCCAGCACCCACTCGACCACCGCGCGGACATCCGCATCGCTCATCGACGGATGAGCCGGCATCGGAATCGCGCCCCAGACGCCGGACCCACCGTCTTTCACCTTCTTCACGAGTTTCGTGGTCGCGAGCGGGTCGCCCTTGTACCTGCTCGCGATCTGCCGGAACGACGGCCCGACGAGCTTGCGGTCGACGGTGTGGCATCCCATGCACGCGTTACCCTGCGCGACGGTCAACCCGCGTGGCGTGTCGGCCGCGAGCGCGGGTGCGGACACAAAAAGCGACGCGGCAAGGCTGACGCCAGCACACGCTGCGATCACGGCCGGTCCGCCGCGCATCAGGCGATCGGCCATCTTCACGGCGTGGTCGCGTTCGGATTACCCGGATGCACCGAATTCGAGTTCATCACGGGCGCCGGCGGCTGTGTGTCGAGCGGACGCGAAGTGACCGACGAATCCGGCACCGCGCCGACGGTCGGAGGGTTGACCGGCGGCTGCGCCGCATCCGTCCCGCTCGCTGCGGCCGCTGCAGCAGTGGCCGCGGCAGCTTCCTGCGGCAGGATGTACTGGAACACCTTCACAACCTGCGTGACACCTGACACGCGACTCGCGACGTCCGCACCGCGGTTGCCCTCGTCGACGGTAACGAGGCCCATCAGATAGATATTGCCCCGTTCGCAGACGACCTTGTAGTTGTTCGCCGAGATGCCCTTTTCGGCGATCAGCGCCGTCTTCACGCGGCCTTCCAGATACGTGTCGTTCGTGCGCGACGAGTACGAGCTTGCTGGTGCAATCGCCAGTTCGTTGACGATCGCGTTCACGTTGTTGATATTGCGCACGACGGCTTCGGCCTTCTGCTTCGACGCGTCGTCCGGCACTTCGCCGGTAATCAGCACGCGACGGTTGAACACGGTCACGTTGATATGCGACGAGTCCGGCACGTTGTCGCTGATCTGCGTGAGCGCCTTCACCTGAATCTCACGATCCTCGGTCTGCGCGCCCAGCGTGCGACGATCCGTGGCCACCAGCGCGCCGCCGCCCGCCGCGCCCGCCACAGCCAGGAAGCAGCCCTGCAGCGTCGCGGAGAGTCCCGCCGCGAAACCGACCACGAGGACAGTTCTCACCAGTGTTTTCTTGACGCGGAATGCGCTCATCAACCTGTTCCCCTTAGATTAGTCTTCGCCCAGCAACATGGCATCGATGCCATCGCACAGACAATGGACGGTCAGCAAATGCACTTCCTGAATACGTGCCGTTCTGTCGGACGGCACGCAGATGTGAATGTCGGTATCCGAAAGCATTTCGTTCATGCGCCCGCCGCCTTTCCCCGTGAGCGCGACGACGATCATTTCGCGCTCGTGCGCATCGTCGATGGCGGCGAGCACGTTCGCCGAATTGCCCGACGTGGTGATCGCGAGCAGGACGTCGCCAGGCTGGCCCAGCGCGCGGACCTGCTTCGAGAAAATCTGGTCGAACGAATAGTCGTTGGCAATCGCGGTGATCACCGACGAATCGGTGCTCAGCGCGATCGCCGGCAAACCTGGCCGCTCGCGTTCGAAGCGACCGATGAGTTCCGCGGCGAAGTGCTGCGCGTCCGCCGCCGAGCCACCGTTGCCACACGCAAGAATGCGATTGCCGTTGGCAAGCGCGGTGAACATCGTATCGACCGCCGCGGCGATCGGCATCGACAATGTTTCGAGTGCTTCGAGCTTGACTGCCGCGCTATCACGGAAGTGTTGTTGAATGCGTTCGACTGACATCGAGTCTCTATCTTGTACTGCAAATTTAGCCTGCATCGAGGCACGCAGGGATGCACGCGTCACATGATTCCGGCAATCCGGTCAACGCATGCGATGGGGACAACCATCATGGGCGCGACATCGTGCAAAACGATGGCAACCCGCACGCGTTCGCAAGTTTAGCGTACTCAGGCGCGCAATCAGAACGTTAGCTCACACTTCGTCGGCGCGAAACGCATCGCGCAACCACACAAGCCGCCCGGCTTCGAATGCAACCACGTCGAACCGGCACGCCGCAGTACCTGACGTGCGCGTTGCCAGATAGTGCTGCGCAGCGTGCACGATACGCCGCTTCTTCTGCCACCCGACGCTCGCCGCCGCGCCGCCATGGCGCCGCTGACTGCGCGCGCGAACCTCGACGAACACCAGCGTGCCATCGCGATCACGCATCACGAGGTCGATCTCGCCGCCTCGACACAACACGTTGCGCGCAACGAAGCGCAGACGCTGACGCTGCAGGAAAGTGAGCGCGTGCGCTTCGAATGCCGCTCCGACGACATTGGACCGCTGGTATCCTGAAAAGTTGTCCACGGCGCGGGGCGCACCGGTGTGTTCACGCGTGTGCCCCGGAACCTGGGGCTGCGCGTGGCACAATGTCGGCCTTGCTTCGTCTGTCTGTGTCTTCTGCTTCATGACTCCTCTCACCGAACTTGCGCAAGGGCAGCAATATCCTGCCGCCGCGCTGTATGTGGTCGCGACACCGATCGGCAACGTGGCCGACATCACGGTGCGCGCACTGCACGTGCTTGGACTCGTGGACCGCATCGCCGCCGAAGACACACGCAACACCGGCCAGCTCCTCGCGCGCTACGGCATCTCGAAGCCGCTCATTGCCGTGCATCAGCACAACGAAAGCGCCGCCGCGCACCGCGTGATCGAGCATCTGCAGGCGGGCGAACGCGTAGCCTGCGTGTCGGACGCGGGCACGCCCGGCATTTCGGACCCGGGCGCAAAACTCGTCGATGCGGTGCGCGAAGCCGGCTATCCCGTCATTCCACTGCCAGGCGCCAGCGCGCTTGCCACGGCACTGAGCGCCGCAGGCGACTGGGTTGCCACGTTCTCGTTTATCGGCTTTCTGCCGCCCAGGGCAAAGCAGCGCGCAGCCGCGCTCGCCGAACTTGCCGCTCACCCTTACGCGCTGGTGTTTTACGAAGCGCCGCATCGCATCGTCGAAACAGTCGAGGCGCTCGCCGAAGCATTCGGCGGTAGCCGCCGGCTGCTCATCGCACGTGAGCTGACGAAGTTACATGAGTCGCTACACCGCTGCACCCTGGCCGAAGGGCCAACGTGGCTGGCGGCCGATCCGAACCGTCAGCGCGGTGAGTTCGTGGTGGTGGTGGAAGGCGCACCGCGCGAAGCGTCGGGTGAGACCGATCACGATGCCCTGCTCAGCATCCTGATGGAAGAAATGTCGGTAAGCAGCGCCGCAAAAGTGGCGGCCGCCATCACGGGCACATCGCGCAACGCGCTGTACACGCGCGCGCTTGCGCTCAGGAAAGATCAAGGGCCGCACGGTGGCGGCCCTTAGTTGAAGCGTTCACTCGCTGACACAGGTTCAACGAACCCGTACTTCCAGCTTACTTGTCCGCGCCGGAGGGATTCATGGCCAGCGTTTCGTTATTCAGCGCAGCGCGCGCTTCCTGCGGCGACAACCCTTCAATCGTCACGCGCGCGGTGCCAACGTGCTCCATGTTGAGCGCCGTCGCAGCCGCATACGAAAGATCGATCACACGGCCGCGCACGAACGGACCGCGATCGTTGATGCGAACCACGACCGAGCGCGACGTCGCCGGATTCGTCACACGGACATAGGAACCGAGCGGCAGCGTCTTGTGCGCCGCGGTGAGCGCGTGCATGTTATAGCGCTCGCCATTGGCCGTCTTGCGGCCATGGAAGAAGCGGCCGTACCACGAGGCCCGTCCGGTCTGGTGGAAGTCCGAAACGTCGGGACTCTTGTCGTCGAGCGGCGTGGCATCGGCGAGCGACTTGCCGCCATCAGCGGACGGCTTGCCGAAGGTCGTAGTCGTACCGAACGACTGCGGCACGCCGTTGCTGGCCGTGCGCGCATCCTTCGTGGCCAGCGGCGCGCCGCTGGTCTGGGTGGCCGGACCAGGTGGCATCGCGCACCCGGTCATGACCAGAAAAGCCAAAAGACTCCCGATACGTCGAGGTAGTCGAGTGTTCATAAGACGTGTATTCACATTGTCGAGCCGCATCTCGCGATCGCTGCGAGTTGCCTGCGACTCCGGCGGCAAGGACAAAGCAAAACGCTGCGCCTTTTTGCGCAGAGCTTCGAAAGCCCGGATGCGACATACTCTGCCGCTACCGCACGGTTAGTTTTCACGTCTGGCGCAACCTGTCCCCGGCAGCCTGACCAGACCCCACAAGCCGCCATCGAACGTGGCAATCACGTTCTTGCACGCCAGAAACGGCGGGCAGGAACGGCGGCGTAGGCCCCATCCAGCGGCACGGCAGCTAGGCCGTTGCAGACGCGTTGCGCCTGGCTGGACAAGACGTGCGCATCGACCTCAGTCGATGCTTGATTTGCCGTCAAAACAGCACGGCACAAACTTGACGGCGATTAAAAACACCCGCTCAAAAAAGGGTGACATATCGCCAATTGACAGCACGGCTTCCGTGCATGATGTACTCATTATACCCAAAACACATTGTTGGCGCCCTGGACCACCCCGATCCGTCATTCATTTTCACTATGGATGTAAAAATGGGCATTGTCGATATGCCGTCTGGCCGGGCGGCGGCGACTTCCGGCGGCCGGTACAATCGGGCTTTTGCAGCGGCCCGCGTCCTTATGAAAGTCACCCTGATTCCTGTCACCCCGTTCCAGCAGAACAGCTCGCTGCTTGTTTGCGAAGCGACCGGGCGCGCTGCTGTGGTCGACCCTGGCGGCGACCTCGACATCATCCAGCGGGAGGTCGAGCGGCAGAACGTGACGGTCGAAAAGGTGCTGCTTACCCACGGCCATATCGACCACTGCGCCGGCGCGAAAACGCTGGCCGATCATTACGGCGTGAAGATCGAGGGGCCACACGAAGACGAGCGCTTCTGGATCGACCAGCTGCCGGCACAGAGCGCGCGCTTCGGCTTTCCCGCAGCGCAGGCGTTCGTGCCCGACCGCTGGCTGCAGGACGGCGAAACGGTGAGCTTTGGCAATGAAACGCTCGAGGTGTACCACTGCCCGGGGCATACGCCGGGCCATGTGATCTTCTTCAGCCGCGGGCATCGGCTTGCGATCGTCGGTGATGTGCTGTTCGCCGGCTCGATTGGCCGCACCGATTTTCCACGCGGCAATCACGGCGACCTGATTCGCGCGATCCGCGAAAAACTCTGGCCGCTCGGCGACGACGTGACATTCGTGCCCGGTCACGGGCCAACATCGACGTTCGGCGCCGAACGCCGCACGAATCCGTACGTCGCGGACGGAGCCAACGCATGACCGCCGAAATCTATGTGAGCACGGATGTCGAAGCGGACGGCCCGATTCCCGGTCCGCATTCCATGTTGAGTTTCGCCTCGGCGGCCTACACCGCCGACAAAAAGCTGATCGCCACATTTTCCGCGAACCTGGCGTTGCTGGAAGGCGCGGCGCCGCATCCGGTGCAGGCCGCGTGGTGGCAAACCCAGCCGGACGCATGGGCGGCATGCCGCAAGGACCTGCAGCAACCCGACTCGGCGCTCAATGCCTACGTCGAATGGGTCGAGGCGCTGCCCGGCAAGCCCGTGTTCGTCGCGATGCCGGCGGGCTTCGATTTCACGTTCATGTTCTGGTACATGATGCGCTTCACGGGGCGCTGTCCCTTCTCGTGGTCCGCGCTCGATATCAAGACGCTCGCGTTCGCGATGACGGGGCTGCCGTACCGCAAGTGCATCAAGCCACGCTTTCCGAAGCACTGGTTCGACGACCACCCGCACACGCATGTCGCGCTGGACGACGCGATCGAACAGGGCGCGCTTTTCTGCAACATGCTGGCGGAATTGCGCGCCGCGCAACAATCCGCCGCGCAAGCCGCTGATAGGGACGCCTCAGGACAAAACGTCGCCGGTGAACCGGCAAATTAGGTAATCTCCCTCGTCAAGCGCGTTTTACATTGCGTTTCGTTTTTGCGACCTCTACCATTCAGATTCAGGGACATGGCGACGCAAAAACGGAGGCGCAGTTGACACTCGATACGTTCTCGCAAAAAATCCTGCGCCTCTTGCAGCTCGATGCACGCCGTTCCGTGCAGGAAATCTCCGATCAGGTCGGGCTGTCGAGCACGCCGTGCTGGCGCCGGATCAAGGATATGGAACAGTCCGGCGTGATCCAGCGCTACACCGCGCTACTCGATCGCGAAAAACTCGGTCTGCACGTCTGCGCACTTGCGCACATCCATCTCACGCGCCACACGGAAGGCGGCGTCGAACAGTTCGAGCGTGAGATCGCTACCTGCCCCGAAGTCACCGAGTGCTACAGCACAACCGGCGAATCCGACTACATCCTTAAAATCGTGGCGCCCGACATCAAGGCGTACGACGCGTTTCTGCATGAGCGCATCTTCAAGATTCCCGCCGTCGCGCAGGTGCGTACGAGCGTCGTGTTGCGCGAAATCAAGTTCGATACGCAATTGCCGCTTTAAACGCGCGTCGACCACCGCGCCATTGAACTGATCGTCGCATCGCGACGCGCGGATTGCACTCATGTGCGGGGCGGTATTGGCCGCTTCAATCCGCGTCGTGACGCTCGTGTTCGAGAGGTTGCGCGTCCGGCGCCACCGATGCGCCCGATGGTGCCGCTGACGCATCGACCACCGTCAGCGCCCGCGCGACGCTCAACCTTCGCGCGCCGAGCCTGCGCTTCAGGCCGGCCAGATCGAGCGATCCGGCAAGCTCGACACCCTCCGAGACATGACCGTCGTCGGTAGCGGGAGGCAACGTCACCTCGACATCCAGTCCTGTACTGAGATAGTGAAGATTGATCGCCTGTGGCTTCATCTGATGCGCCGCAAACGCCGCTTCGATTTCGGTGACGATCTGCGCGCGCGGCGGCAGATTGACCGGCGGCCTCGCGAGGGCATCGTTTTCGGGATCGACATGAATCAGCGCATCGAGCACGCGCTGGTCTTTCAGCACCCGGATGCGCGCCGATTCAGCGATGTAATGCCCTTCCGAAACCGAAATGCCCGGATCGACCAGAATGTGCGCGTCGACGAGCGCGAAATCGCCCATCTTGCGTGTGCGCAGTTCGTGCACGTCACGCACGCCGGGCGTGGCCATCAGGAGCGCGCGCACGTCGTCGGCGGAGGCTTCGTCGAGTGCGCGGTCGGACAGATCCTGGAGCGCCTCCCAGCCGAATACCCAGCCCATGCGGGCAACCATGAAGCCGACGATCGCCGCCGCGATCGGATCGAGCAGACGCACACCCGCAAGGCTTCCGAGAATACCGAGCGCGACGACCAGCGACGACGCCGCGTCCGAGCGCGCGTGCCACGCGTTGGCGATGAGCATGGCCGAGCGCACGCGCTTCGCCTCGCGCAACATGTAGTGAAAGAGGCTTTCCTTCGAAACGAGCACCACCACCGCGATGACGAACGCGCTGATATGGACGGCCGGAATATCGTCGAGACTGGCGAGACGCGTTCCGGCACGCCACAACATGCCAACGCCCACAGCGATCAGCAATCCGCCGAGAAACAGCGACGCCACGGTTTCATAGCGGCTGTGCCCGTAATTGTGATCGGCGTCGGGTTTCGCGCCGCTATGCCGGTTCGCGAGCAGGACGATGAAATCGGAAACCAGATCGGCGAGCGAATGCACGCCGTCCGCAACGAGCGCCTGCGAATGGGCAATCACACCAATCGTAATCTGGAACGACATCAGCACGGCATTGAGCACGATACTGACGAACGTGCTCCGGCGTGCAACCTGATGCTTTTCCGCGGAAGAATCGACGGCGGTGAGCGGCATACAAAATGAAAGGAAAATATTGAACGTGTTCATTTTACCGGGCATCGCGTGACAGGGAAGTTAATTATAAAAATTTCCCTTTCAAATCAGCCGGTTATAAAAACACGAAGCATTCGTATTCCGATCGCCTGAGGAATACCAGCAGCGTAGCGTGTGAGCGGTGCGTCAAAACGCGGGCAATAAAAAACCGCACTCCTTGCGGTAGCGCGGTTTTCCCGGTGCGGCAATCGTTTAGCGATTCGGACGCTGCATGGCAACGGATCGAAACAGGATGTGCCTATCGTGCGATCAGAAACTTTTCGCGGTCCTTGCCTGCAATCCAGCGCGGTGGCTTGCCACGGCCGGACCAGGTGCTGCCGCTATCCGGATCGCGATATTTCGGCGCCACGCCAGCGCGCGGACGACCAACCTTTGCAGCCTTCCCACGACCGCCGCCGAGCTCGGCAAGCGTAATACCGTAGTCAGCCATTTTCTGCTTGATTTCGTTCAGCACTTCCGCATATTCACGCGACTTCGCTTCTTCGATCTGCTTTTCCAGCTTCTCTCGCTGAGCGAGTAGTTCCTTGTACGAAGACATAGATTCCCTTGTGGTTCGGTTAATTGGCGGCCGGTCTTTTGCCTGCTCGCTGTAAGTAGATGTTCATGCCTCGGAATTTTGCTGGCGAGATTAACACAAAATAGAAACAGGAGAAAAGCCGTTGAAGAAAATTATTATTGTCCGTTTCAGAATACTTCACGTGTTGCCTTCACGTTCACGAATCTGGCATTTGGCAGCAATTCATATTTCACTGAAGAAAATTGCGAGTCATCTCATGAATATCACGATTACTTCTCAAATCATGAAAATAAGTCCAGATATTTAACCGCAACATCTCATCCCATGGGAACTTTCCCCGGTATCAAGGTAAACAATGGTGCGGTCACCAACCTTCAAACCGCTTGTTTAGGTGTTTTCCCGAAACAAGGCATTTAATCGGCGTGTCGCTCGATGCAGTCCGCCAGCGCGTCGTGCAAGCTGGCGGAATCCAGTTTCGGCGCGTCGAACATAAAGCGCGTGCGATGGCCGCCGATTTTCAGGTCGGCGCCGTAACGATCGATACCCGCGAGGTCGAGTTCGCCGCCGCGCCCCGGATGGTGATCGAAGAATTCCGTCAACGCGGATTCTTCATCCGGTGAGAGTGGATCGAGCGGGTCGAGATCGCCCGCGTCGAGCCAGCCCATCGCGCCAAAGCCGCCGATATAGCGTATCCGCTCCAGCGACATCTGCCAGAACGTGAAATCGCCAAGCGTCAGATACTGTTCAGCGTCCGGGTGATAACGCAGATAGCGCTGCACGCGTTCCGGCGTGGGATCGACCGCTTCGAAGGTCCCGAGCAGCGTGACGCGCGGACTGTTCAGCACATCGCCTTCGGGCGCGTGCACGACCAGGAACCCGGCGCGCGGGTCGGCCTGCAGATTCCGCGTGTGTTCCGCGAGCCGGCTGACGAGGATCGTCGGCCGGTGATTCGCATCGGGTGCGAACGGCAGTACGGTCGGATAGGGATACCCTTGAGGCTGGCGCGCGCGCGTAGCCAGGGTGCCGACGGCGACCTGATGAAGCAGATGCAGCGGCGCGTGTGCGGGAATATTCAAGCGGACGACCTCCGGAAGGGGCGTGAAAACCGCCGGCGCACCGGTTTCAACACGTGCCGGCGGATCGACATGGAAGTAGATAGTAGTTCAGCGGATTCACACGCGGGTCCGCCTGCTTCGATAGAATCGTCATTTCGCTTTCAGCGCGCTTTCTCTTTCAGAACGGAAATTCCGTGTCCGACCGTCCTTCCGCTTTCGCCACCCCGCCCGCCGCCCACAGCAGTCTGCCGGACGCCGCGCGCGAGCGCGCACGCTATGCAACGATGGCGCTCTTCTTCGTCGCCGGCATGATGTACGGCTCGTGGGGTGTTCACGTGCCTACCGTGCGCGACCGTTTCCACCTGAATCCGGCGATGCTGTCTTTCGCGCTGCTGGCCGTCGCGGTCGGATCGATCGTCGCGATGGCGACCAATGCGAAATGGATCGCGCGCGTCGGCACACGGCGAGCGTGCCTGACCGGCGGGCTTGCGATGTCGTTTGCCGGGATGCTGATTCTCGTCGTGCCGATGTACTGGATGTTGCTGGCCGTGCTGGCCGCGTTCGGCGCGGCGATGGCGACGCTCGATGTGGCCATGAACGCCGAAGCCAGCGCGGTCGAGGAAGCACTGGCGCGGCCGATCATGTCGTCGCTGCACGGCGTGTTCAGCGTGGGCGGGATGGCCGGTGCGGTGGTGGGTGGCGCGGTGCTGTCGTGGGGCATGGCGCCGGCGGTGCATCTGCTGCTCGCGGGCGGGCTGTGCGCGCTGGTGCTGGTGGTTGCGTGTCCCGCCGTGCTGCCGCACGTGCCACATCACGAACGGGCCGACGCCGGCACGCCGCGCGTGAACCGCTGGCGCTCGCCGGCGTTGTGGGCACTGGGTGGCATCGCGCTGATCGCGCTGGTGGCCGAGGGCGCGATGTACGACTGGGCGACGGTCTATATGCGCGACGTCGTGCTGTCGACGCCGGCCGTCGCAAGCGCGGCATACGCCGCGTTTTCGGGCGGCATGGCCGCCGCGCGCTTCGCGGGCGACGCTGTGCGTGCGCGTTTTGGCGCGCCGCAACTGATCATGGCGAGCGCATCGCTCGCGTGCGCCGGCATGATCGGCGCACTGCTGCTGCCATACCCGGTGGCCGCGCTAACTGGCTTTACGCTAATGGGTCTCGGGCTCGCGAACATGATGCCGGTGCTGTTCGCGGCGGCCGCGCGCGTCGAAGGCGTCCACGCGGCCGAAGGGCTCGCGCACGTCGCGGGGCTCGCGTACTTCGGGTTGCTGCTCGGACCGGTTGTGATCGGGGGTGTCACGCAGGTGACGAGCCTGCCGATCGGCCTTTCGGTGGTCGCGCTGTGCGCGGCGCTCGTGGCGATCGTCGGCCCCAGGGTGCTGCGCTGGCTGAAAATCTGATTGCCGGCGGCTAGCTGTTGTTCGTCACGCTCTCACGTCGTCATTCGCACGCATCCGGTTCATCGCACCATGAAAAAAGCACGCGAAACTTGCGCTTCGCGTGCCTTTCATGACTTCGCGTGAGACCAGGCAAGCCTGGCCCACATCGAACGCCGGTATTACATCTTCACTACGTCGAGCAGCGTCTTCTTGCCTGCCTTGTAGTTGTACAGCGAGATCACGCCGTGCTTCAGGTCGCCCTTGGAGTCGAACGTGGTTTCGCCGATCACACCCTTGTAGTCGGTGCTCGGCATTTCTGCCAGGATCTTTGCCGGATCCGTCGAGTTCGCACGCTTCATCGCGTCGACAATGATGTACACAGCGTCATACGTGAACGGAGCGTAGATCTGGATCGGCTGACCGAAACGCTTCTGATACTTGGCGAGGAACGCTGCACCGCCAGCCATCTTCTCGAGCGCCATACCGGCTTCCGAGCAGACGATGTTGTCCGTGGCCTCACCGGCGAGGTCCGCCAGCTTGTCGGTACACACGCCGTCACCCGCCAGCACCTTCGCGCGCAGGCCAAGCTGCTTGGCTTGCTTGGCGAACGGGCCGCCGGTTGCATCCATACCGCCGTACATGATCGCGTCCGGGTTTTCGCCCTTGATCTTCGTCAGAATCGCGCGGAAGTCGACAGCCTTGTCGTTCGTCGCGTCATGCGACATCACGTTCATGCCCAGCGACTTGGCGGTCTTTTCGAATTCGTTGGCGAGACCCTGGCCGTAAGCGGTCGAGTCGTCGACGATCGCGACGCTCTTCACTTTCATGCCCTTGGCTGCGTAGTTAGCCAGCGCCGGACCTTGTTGCGCATCGGTTGCAACGACGCGGTAGGTCGTCTTGAAACCCTGTTGCGTGTAAGCCGGGTTCGTTGCCGACGGCGAGATCTGCACGATGCCCGCATCGCTGTAGATCTTCGATGCCGGGATCGACGTGCCCGAGTTCAGGTGGCCCACCACTGCCACAACCTTGTCGTCGACCAGCTTCTGTGCGACCTGCGTAGCCGTACGTGGGTCAGCTGCGTCGTCCTGCGCATCCAGTTCGAGCGTGATTTTCTGGCCGCCGATCGTCAGGCCCTTTGCATTGATTTCCTCAACTGCCAGACGTGCGCCGTTTTCGTTGTCCTTACCCAGGTGGGCGATACCGCCCGTCAGCGGTGCAACGTGACCGATCTTGACGATCGTGTCGGCTGCAGCCGATGTTGCCAACGTCGCGAACAGCATCGCCGCAGCGCTGATCGGCAACAGCTTTTGAATCTTGATGTTCATATAAGTCTCCAGTTTCGGTCCCAAAAACAACGTAATCGCCCTGTGTTCCCCGCTTCCTGCACGTGTCTTCATCCCGTGGACGATCACGCCGGTTGCATCGTTCATGCACTTGGCCAGCACGTCAGCCGGTCTGTTTTTGGCAGATGGCTACCCGTACTTGCGGGCAAGTGTAGGCCATCAAATTAATTTGCGGGAATTTTTTGAGAAAGTGGGATCACTACTAATAGCGTTTATCCCACACGTCTTGAACCGGCGCTTCGCCGCCCCCCGGAAACGCTTGGCCCATGCGGGTTTGCGCGATACAAGGGTTTGCTCTATAAAGATTGCACTAAAGGTTGGCGACGCCATTACCGTTAATGTTTCGAATGCGCCCGCACTGCTTCGATCACTTCGCAAAAGCGGCGAATTTCGTCGTCGGGACGCGCATCATGCCGCCCCGTTGCCGATCCCGCACGCACGACCGGCAGGCGGTCCGTCGCAGCGCGCCCGGGGCCGCTGCAACATGCCGCGTTTGGTGGCACACTGACCGCCCGCTTTTGCCGCCATGGCCATGGCTTCCCCCCTTCAAGGAGATCGATGTGAGCGTGACTTCCCAATGGATCGACATCGCTGCCGGTAATGACAGCTTTCAGGGCTATCTGGCGCTGCCGAAGCGCGGATCGGGTCCGGCCGTCATCATCATTCAGGAAATTTTCGGCGTGAACAGCCACATCCGGGCTGTTGCCGATCAATATGCGCAGGACGGTTACGTCGCGCTTGCGCCGGACATCTTCTGGCGCACGCAGCCGCGCGTGGAACTGACCTACACAGGCGCGGACCGCGACAGGGGCATCGAGATCCTGCAAAAGACGGATGTCGAGCTCGCCGTCGCGGACATCGGCGCGAGCGCCGCGGCGCTGCGCGCGTTGCCGGAGGTGAAAGGCAAGGTCGCGGCGATCGGCTACTGCTTCGGCGGCCGGCTCGCCTATCTCGCGGCCGCGCAGGGCACCATCGACGCAGCCGTGTCCTACTACGGCGGCGGCATCCAGAACCGGCTCGAAGAAGCATCGAAGATCAAGGTGCCAATGCAGTTCCACTACGCCGAACTCGACCACGGTATTCCGATCGATGCGGTGGGCCAGGTGAAGGAGCGCTTCGTCGGTCGCGACGACGTCGAATTCCATCTGTATCCGAACGCCGATCACGGCTTCAACTGCACGGACCGCGATTCGTACAACCCGCGCGCCGCCGCACTCGCGCACGGCCGCACGCTGACGTTCCTCGGCGAGCATCTGTAAGCCGTTTTCATCGCGCGTATCACGCCGAAACCGCCGGCGGCATGATCCGTCATGCCGCCGGCGGCAGCCACGGCGCGCGAGCAGAGGTTAGTCCGGCATTCAATACAGACGTCATCTCGACGCCATACATATCACCATTCATCCGCGGGGGCGCCGGTCGTGCAATCCGATTATCTGTCTCATGACGCCATCGGTCTCGCCGAACTCGTGCGCAAGCGCGAAGTCACCGCGCGTGAGCTGCTGGACACCGCGATCGCCCGCGCCGAAGCGGTCAATCCCGCGATCAACGCGCTCGTGCTGAAAGACTATGACGCCGCGCGCCAGCGCGCGTCCGCGTCCGCATCGGCCGATGCGGCGAACGACGGCGTCCCCCAACACAACGGCGATGCGGGCGGCGCACTCGCCGGTGTGCCTTATCTGATCAAGGATCTCGCACCTGTCGCCGGCCTGCGGATGTCGCTCGGCAGCCGCCACTACCGCTACTTCGTCCCCGCCGAAGACGCGCCCATCGTCACGCTGAGCCGTGCCGCCGGCCTCAATATCTTCGGCAAGACGAGCACATCCGAGATCGGCCAGATGCCCTACACGGAGCCCGAACTGTTCGGCCCGTGCCGCAATCCGTGGAGCCTCGATCACACGCCCGGCGGTTCGAGCGGCGGCGCGGCGGCCGCGGTCGCCGCCGGCATCGTGCCGATCGCGCACGCATCCGACGGCGGCGGCTCGATACGCATTCCCGCGTCCTGCTGCGGGCTGTTCGGCTTCAAGCCGTCACGCGGCAGGCAACCGCCCGCGCCCGTGCAGATGCCCGGCGAACTCGGCGTCGATCACGCCGTGTCGCGCAGCGTGCGCGACAGCGCGTTGCTGCTCGATCTCACCGCCGGCAATGCCGCGCTGCCCCAGGGCGCGCCGGGCACGTTTCTCGGCGCAACTGGTGAGCCGTGCAAGCCGCTTCACATCGCCTACGTCACCGACCCGATGCTCGCACCCGCGCTGTCGGCCGACACACGTGCCGCGCTCGAAGACGCCGCGCAGCTCGCCGCATCGCTGGGTCACCATGTCGAACCCGTTTCGCTGGGGATCGATTTCGACGCTGTCCGGCATGCGTTCCTGACGATCTGGTCGGTGATCGCGAAAGACGTCGTGCTGGACGCGGAGCGCACGACAGGACGCAAACCGCAGCGCGGCGAATTCGAAATTGCTTCGTGGGCGATGGCGCACATCGGCCGCAAGCTCGGCGAGCGTGCATTGCCCGGCGCGCTGGAAGAACAGCAGCGCATTACCGCGAAAATGGCCGACCTGCTGACGCGCTACGACGTGATCCTGTGCGCGACGCTCGCGGCCGCGCCGATCAAGATCGGCGAGATGCTGCCGACGCAGGTCGAACGCATGCAGATGCGCGCGCTCACCACGATGCCCATCGAAGCGCTGATGAAGAAAATGCTGGTGGAAACGTCGAACAAGGCGTTCGCGTGGGCCGGCTGCACCGAACTATTCAATCTGACGGGTCAACCCGCGATGTCGGTGCCGCTTTACTGGAACGCGCGCGGACTGCCCGTCGGCGTGCAGTTCGCAACGCGCGACGGCGGCGAGGCAACGCTCTTTCGTCTTGCCTCGCAACTCGAGGCGGCACGTCCGTGGTTCGATCGCCGTCCGCCGTTGATGCAGGCGCGCGACTGATCGATCGCGCGGATTGCCGTGGTCACGCGCGCGTTCCTCGCGACGCTCGGGATTTCATGCCGGCTTGCGCCGCGCGTCGAGGTCCGCGTGACGCATCGCCGGAATGCATGCCACCGCGACGATCGAAATCGCGAGGCCGCCCATCACGTAGTAAGTCGGCGCGAGCGGCGTATCGGTGGTCTTGATGAGCCATGTCACGAAGAACGGTCCGAAGCCGCCGAACACCATCACCGCGATGTTGTAGGCGAGCGATAACCCGGTGGAGCGCACGTTCGCCGGGAACAGTTCCGCGATCATCGCGCCGAACGGGCCGAAGTAACCCGACAGCGCCACCGAAAGCATCGCCTGCACGAGGATCAGCTTCGAGACGCTCGGCGCGGCTTCGAGCCACGAGAAAAGCGGATAGATCATCACGAGCGTGATGATCAGCGACCACAACGCCAGACCCTTGCGTCCGATGCGATCGGAGAGTGCGCCGGCAACCGGACACAGCACGGTCAGCAGCAGGTTGCCCACGATCAGCGCAAGGAACGGGTCTGCATACGGCAGCTTCAGCTGCTTGACCGCGAACGTCGGCAGATAGCTGATGAGTACATAGATCGTCACCGTCAGCGCGATCACCGAGCCGAGTCCGCACAGGATTTCGCGGCTGTGGCTTTTGAAGACTTCGCCGAGCGTCGCGCGCCGGGCGGTCTGTTTCGCGTGCAGGAACGCTTCGGAATCGGCAAGATTGCGGCGGATATAAAACCCGATCGGTCCGATCACGAGGCCGACGATGAACGGCACGCGCCAGCCCCATGCCCTGAGCGCTTCGGGTGAAAGGCCGCGCGTCACCGCCGCGCCCACTACCGCGCCGAGCAGCAGCGCGGCTGCCTGGCTCGCCATCTGGAAGCTGCCGTAAAAGCCGCGCTTCGAAAACGGCGCGGCTTCGATCAGAAGGGCCGTCGAGCTGCCGAATTCGCCGCCCGCGGAGAAGCCTTGCAACAGCCGGCCCACGACGATCATCACCGGCGCGCCAATGCCGATCGCCGAATACGGCGGTGCGATCGCAAGCAGGAAAATGCCGAGCGTCATCAGCGCGATGACAAGTGAAAGCGCCGCTTTGCGACCCGCGCGATCCGCGTACAGACCCAGCACGATGCCGCCGACCGGCCGCATGACGAACGCGACGCCAAAACTCGCGGTAGTGAGAAGCAGCGACGAATATTCGCTGCCGGAAGGGAAAAACAGTCCGGCGATGACAACCGTGAGGAAGCCGAATACGACGAAGTCGTACCATTCGAGCGCATTGCCGATGACAGCCGCGATCACCGCGCGCGTATTGAGGCTTTTCAACGCCTGTCTCGATGCGCCTTTTGATGCGCTTGTTGATGCTGATGCGACTTTCGGCGCACCCTTCGACGTTTCTTTTGACGCGTGTGCCATCCGGATCTCCAGCCTTCGTAAGGTGTCCCGTCGTGCGTTGCCGCCGGCGGGTCTTGTCACCGGCAAGCGCGTCGATCGCAAATGCCCTGCGAGTGTAAAGATCGTCGTAGGTGTTTTCAACTATAAAAAAGCGCCGGTCGCATTATGCGACCGGCGCCTGCCGATCCGGTGAAACCGCTTCGCGGGGGAGATGCTGCCCTGCTTTTCCGCAAGATCCAGCCGCAGTGCGGCCCGCGAGACGATCAGGCCTTCTTGTTATATGCGCTGCACCAGCCGGTCGCGGCCACCTGCTTGCCGGCGAACATCGGGCAACCGCCATACGGATCGCCCGCCTTGCCCTGGAAGAAGCTGCAGTTTCCGCAGTCCTGGCCGGCCGCGTATTTGGCGAACTTCGCCTTGTCGACCTTGCTCGCGTCTGTCTTGTAGCCGAGCGCCTGCGCGGTCGGATCGTTTTCGGTGACTTTCGGGGCGTCGGCGAACGCCTGGCGGGACAGTGCGAGCGACGACGCAACGCCAAGGCTCGTGATCAGAAACGTACGACGGGATGACTTCATGGGGGACTCACTCCATGTTATTGAACTGAACGCCGTTCTAACGACAGCGGTTTCCAAGAATAACAATGAAGCGGGCACGGGTCAGCCCAAATGTCAGGGATAAGCAAATTCATAGCGGCTGCGCGAATCCGCGCAGCCTCGCGGTTCTGCGTCGTTTCGCCTGCGCCCGGCCTGTCGCAGCCATCGTTCACGCGAAACGCAGCCTGCGGTTCAGGCGCGTCCGGCCAGTTCGCAGACGCGCTGCGCGATCGCCAGCGAGGCCGTCAATCCAGGCGATTCGATACCGAACAGGTTGACGAGTCCGCGCACACCGTGCGCTGCCGGCCCCTGAATCAGGAAATCGGCTGCAGGCTCGCCGGGGCCGGAGAGTTTCGGACGAATGCCCGCATACGCCGGCTGCAGTGCGCCATCCGGCAATTGCGGCCAGTACGCGCGGATCGCGGCGTAAAACGACTCGGCTCGACGCGGATCGACGTCATAGCTGATCGTGTCGACCCATTCGACGTCGGGGCCGAAACGCGCCTGGCCGCCCAGGTCGATCGTCAGATGAACACCGAGCCCGGCATCGTTCGGCATCGGATAGATCAGCCGGCTGAAGGGCGCACGCCCGGACACGCTGAAGTAATTGCCGCGCGCCAGATAGAGCGGCGGCACGTGCCGCGCATCGAGACCACGGATGCTGCACGCGAGCCGGTTCGCCTGCAGGCCGGCGCTGTTGATGACGCATGCGGCGCTGATCGTCGTCGGCGCGACGCCGCCGACCTTGATGACGAAACGTCCGTTGTTCGCCTCGACGGCGTCGACCGGCGCGTGAAACGCGAACATCGCGCCGCTGCGCCCGGCGTCGCCTTGCAGCGCGAGCATCAGTTGATGGCTGTCGACGATGCCCGTCTGCGGCGAGAACACCGCCTCCACGCATTCGAGCGCGGGTTCGAGCGCACGCGCCTCATCGCCGCTGATGCGCACGAGATCAAGTACGCCGTTTTCCTTGCCGCGCGCGAGAATGCTGTCGAGTTGCGGCACCTGGTTGCGCGCCGTCGCGACGAGCAGCTTGCCGCAGCGTTGATGCGGCACACCATGCGTCTCGCAGTAGTCGTAGAGCATTTCGCGGCCGCGCACGCACAGCGACGCCTTGAGCGAGCCGCGCGGGTAATAGAGGCCTGCGTGAATCACTTCGCTGTTGCGCGAGCTCGTTCCGACGCCGATCGCTTCGGCCGCTTCGAGCACGATCACTTCCCGTCCGCGCGCCGCCAGCGCGCGCGCCACGGCGAGGCCGATCACGCCTGCGCCGATTACTACACATTCGATTTGGTCCATGTCCCTTGACGCGAATTTTGCCCGCGCTACCTGATCGACCGATGAATTCCGAAAACAGGATGCGGCCGTTTCGCGCGTCGCACCGCGCGTTGTCGAACGTATCTCCTGTACTGATCAAAATTGTACGTCGGCGTTCAGAACGCGGAATGCAGAATGCCCGCGACCTTGTGGACGGCCGGCTCGCTGGCATCGGCTATCAAAAATCCAGATCGATAAAATAAATTGACTATTTCTGTAAAGAGAATAATCCGGCATCCGGAACGATGAAAAGCGCATGAATCTTTGCCGCCCGGACAGAAAAAACCGCCCGAGAGCGGTTTTTTTGCATAAAACGACGTAAAAACCGGGTCAAACACGACATTTTGTCAAAACCCGATCGGTTTGCGGCGAGCGCCAGAGTCGAGCCGGATATGCGCGACGCCGATCTCGTCGCAACTGTCGATGCGTGCAGCGCCGAAACCATTGAGGATCGCGCGACGCATCTCCCGGGGCGAAGCCTGCGCGAGCGCATCGAGCGTGGCGTCGCCGAGTTCGGCGGGAAAGCGCTGGCCCCAGCCGTGCGCCGAGCGGATCTCGTGATAGATCGCCTGCGCGATCCGGCGCGCGCCGTCGCGGTCGGGCGGCGAAATCTCGTAGACGTTCATGCGGTTCAGGATCGGCTCCGGAATACCGCGCGCACTGTTGGCGGTGGCGATCCAGATCACGTGCGCGGCATTGATCGGCACCTCGGCGAATTCGTCGATGAAGGTCTGCGCCGTGTCGTGCTCCAGCAGTGCATAGAGCGCGCCGAGCGGGTCGTATTGCGCGTCTCCGGTGGCCTTGTCGATTTCGTCGACGGCAATCACCGGGTTCGCGAAAGTACCGCGCACGAGCGCCTCGAACACCTTGCCCGGCTTCGCGTTTTTCCACTGCGACGATGCACCCGACAGAATCCAGCCGGCCGTGAGCGAACTCATCGCCACGTAGTGATACGACGTGCCGAGCAGCCGCGACAGCTGCTTCGCAAAATGCGTCTTGCCGATGCCCGGATCGCCGAGCAGCAGAATCGGCATCAGTTCGAGGCGGTCTTCGGTTTCGAGACACAGCGCGACCTGACGGCGCACGTCGTCGAGCGGCTCCGCGAAGTTGGGCAACGCGCCGATCAGATCGTCGATCGACGGCATCCGGTTCGGCTTCACGCAAAAGCGCAGATTGCCGACCTTCAGCATCATTTCGTAGGTGGCGCGCAGCGCGTCGTTCGCGCCTTCGCTGAGATCGTTCAACGCCGTCTCGACCCGATCGAGGTCATAGACCTGGCTGAACGACGCCACCGCGATTTCCTGTCTGACCATGGCTGTCGTCATCGCTCACCCCGTTTTTGTGCGTATCTGCCGGGCTTTACCGCCGCGGCGACACCGGCATGACGTCGCCTGATTTTCAGTGTATCGAGACCCTGTCCGCTTGCAAGCGAGCAGCCGGAAGGGTGTGCTGCTAACAGCGCCACCGCCCGCGCAGCCGCGCTGAAACCCGTCCGCGGACGGGGGAACGCCGCGTGCGTCCATCGCGAATCAGGTGTCGGAACAGTTGAAGTGCGGCCTGTGCGTCACCACCTGAAACAGGGCGTTGCTGAACCCCGCCCCGTACCCTGTGTCAGAAATCGATTGGCCCGATCGAGCGTAAGATGGGCGCCTGCCCATCCCGCCGGAAGCAGCCTTCCCGGAGATTCTTCATGTGGAAAACCCGCGTCGTCGCCGTGATGTTCGGCACTGCGTCGCTCATGATCCAGACTCACGCCGGGGCGCAGCAGCGCCCCGCGCAGCAGTCGGTGCAGTGGCAGTTACAGGTCGTCAGCGACGGTCAGCAGATCGACGCATTCGATGGCACGACGACCGTCGGCCAGGCGCGCACGGATACGCATCACCACGTGGTGACGCACAACGTCGGCTGCAAGGATGCGCCGGGCGGCAGCATCGATCTGTCCCGCACACTGACCGTTTCGCCACTGCAGGCTTCGGCGACCGAAGTCACGCTCGCGATCGACGCGCAGGAAACCATCGAGGAACCCGGCGCGCGCCAGACGGATACGGGCTGCAAGCTGCCGCCGCAGCCGCGTCGGGTTGCGGCGAGCCATCCCGGGCTGACGGTGCCGGACGGCCAGTGGGTCACCTGGACTATCGTCGACAAGGACCCGACACTGGTCTACCGTGTAAAGGCGAGCCTCGTGACCAACCCCTGACATTGACGAAAGAAGAAGCGGATAACGCGGCATGCGAAACCCCGAAGAACTGATACGCGAGAACGCGCATCCCAAGGATTTCATCGCGGTGAGCTGGAACCTGCACAAAGGTCGCTCGCCGCTTGGCCTGCAGGCCTGGCAGGCGATGCAGCGCTGGGTTCAGTCGACCCACGCGGATGCCTATTTTCTGCAGGAAGCCATGGCGCGGCGGATGCCGTCGCCGGTGCTGTCATCAAATTTCGGCGCGCCGCTGGGCGAGCCCATCGACGATATCTGGCATTGCCAGGCCACCGAAATCGCGAGTTCGCTGCAATTGCAGATCGCGCTCGGCACCAATGTGTTCAAGCCTTCGTGGCGACACGGCAATGCCATTCTGTCGCCCCATCCGCTCGATCTGGGCGGACGCTGGGACATTTCCGCACATCGCTTCGAGCGGCGCGGCCTGCTGGTTGCGCGCGCGACGTTTGCCGGTCACTCGGTGACGCTGCTGTGCGCGCACCTCGCGCTGACGCGCGCCGCCCGGCTGCGTCAGATGAACTGGATCGCGCACTGGATCGCGAAGGAAGCGCCGACCGGCCCGCTCGTGCTCGCCGGCGATTTCAACGACTGGCGCAACGATTCCGTGCCGCTTTTCGCCGAACACGGCCTGCACGAAGTCGCGACGCTGCTCGGCGAATCCGCGCGCACGTTCCCGGCGTTCTCACCGGCGCTCGCGCTCGACAAGATGTTCGTGCGCGACATGAAGCCGATCGAATGGATCCAGCCTGCGCAGGAAACCGCGTGGCTGTCGGATCATCTGCCGTATATGGCGCGGCTTCAGGTGGGTTGAGGCGCTTGTAATCCCGCTGTCGCAGCCCGCGTTCCGTTTAGTACCTGGCGGGCGTCCAGTGCAACACGCCGGTGATCGATTCGCCGGGTTTCAGCACGCAGCCGCCAACGTTTTCCCGCGCGTCAGCCGGTGAATTGAAGCAGTCGGTCGTATTCGACACCGGCTCGACACACAGCAGCGCCTCGCTCGCGGGCGCGAACACCACCATCTGCCCGAACGTCTCGTCGGCGGTGAGCGTCAGCTTGCGATGTTCGTCCGTCCACGCGATCACCGCCTCGCGCTTCCAGCCCGTGAAGTTGTTGTCGAGATCGAACGCGTCCGCGGACAGCCCGTCGCGCAGCGCATCGACGGCAGGATGCGCGCCCAGATGCGTCGGCAGCACGTCCGGATCGGCGTGCCACATTGCATCGACGGATGCCGTCACCACGGTATTCGCGGTGCGCGGGTAATAAGGGTGATGTCCCATGCCGAACGGCATTGCACGATCGGCCAGGTTGCGCGCGCCCAGCGTCACACGCAGGACGTCGCCGATCAGCTCGATTATCTGCCGCGCCTGATACGCAAACGGCCAGTCGCCCGGAATCGAAGCGTCGGGCGTGTGTTCCAGATGCAGTTCGACGGACGTCGCGGTCTGCTTGCCGACGCGCCACGCGCGCCGCCACGCGTTGCCGTGCAGCGCATGCGCGAACGTGTTGCCGTCGCCGGAGAGGTCGATCGACTGGCCGTCGAAATCGAAGCGCGCGTCGCGAATGCGGTTGCAATACGGCAACAGCGGAAAACTCGCCATCTGAAGCGGGTTGCGCGCGTCGAGCGCAGCGCGGGTCGCCGGGCGCATCCAGTGAACCGGGCCCGCATCGGTCGTCTCGAAGTACGCCGCGATCGAGCCACCGATCCGCGGCGCCACGCGCAGTTCCGTGTTGCCGCTGCGAAGCGCGATGAGCGACGGGTCGTCGAGCGCCGCGTCGGCTGATGCACTGTCGGAAGAGGGATTCGGGAAAGCATTGCGCATTGTTGTTCTCGAAAGACGGCAGACGCCTTCTTGTGTCGTGTCGCATGCCGCGCGACAGGCGCAGCCGGCGCGCCTCCAAGGCTCGCGCGACCGAGAATCGCACGGCGCAGCGCCTTTCGTCAATATTATTAGTAATAATTCATGCACTAACGAGCCAGCCGGAAGACCTTCATGGAACCGGCGCGCACGGGTTAGCGCGCGTTGCCCGACGCATATTATTAGTGGTACCGTCAGACCGCCGACGCCTTCGGCGTCACCTGTTTTTGCCGCTGTCACCCGCGGTTTGCTCAATGAAAAAATCGACTCAAAGACGTCCGACGATGACCGACATCGCCAAGCTCACTGGCGTGTCGCAATCGACTGTCTCACTCGTTCTCAACAACGCCACCGGCGCCAAATTTTCCGAAGCCACGCGCAACAAGGTGCTGAAGGCCGCGGCCGACCTCGGCTACCGTCTGTCGACGCGCGATGCCGTTCAACCGTCGAAGGACGAGCGCAGCCTGATCGTCTACATCGCCGACGAAATCTCGACGAGCCCGCATCCGGTCGTCAACATCGACGGCGCGCGCGATGCCGCGTATGCACACGGCAAGATGCTCGCGGTCTACTCCACACACGGCAACGCCGACATCGAGCAGCAGGTGCTCGACGCGGCGCTCGCCAGCCCGAACGTATTCGGCGTCATCTATGCGACGGTGTACACGCGCAAGGTCAGCCCGCCGGCCGCGCTGTCGCAGGTTCCGACCGTTCTGCTCAACTGCTACACGAGCGAAGGCGGCTTCTCCTCGGTGGTGCCGGCGGAGGTCGCGGGCGGCCATGTCGCGACCGAATATCTGCTGCGCGCGGGACACCGGCGCATCGGTTATATCAACGGCGAACACTGGCAGGACGCCGCGAAGGATCGCCTCAAGGGCTATCGCACCGCGCTCGCCACGGCCGACCTGCCGTTCGCGCAGGAGATGGTCCGCGACGGCGACTGGAGTTCGGGCACCGGCTTCGAACAGACGCTTTCGCTGATGCGCGAACCCAATCCGCCCACCGCGATTTTTTGCGCGAACGACCTGATGGCGCTCGGCGCCATCGAGGCGTTAAAGCAGCTCGGGCATCGCGTGCCGGAAGACGTTTCCGTGCTCGGCTACGACGATCAGGAAATCGCGCGCCACACCCATCCCCCGCTTTCGACCGTCGTGCTGCCGAACTATGAACTCGGTCGCTGGGCCGTCGAAACGCTGCTGCAGGACGAGCACAACCGCGCCGCCGGCGCGCCCGTCCGGCATCGCATGGTAAAGCTCGACGGACCGCTCGTGGAGCGCGCCTCTGTTAGGGTAATTACTGAAGAAATATCGCCTGTAATTAATATTATTAGTGATTGACCAATAATAATTTGCGATGGAATAATCGACGTATCCGGACGATGTGACAAACGCGTCGCTGAGACCGGTGCATCGCAAAGCAAAAAGCAATTAAACCAAAGCACTGGAGGAAGACATGGCGTCGCTCAAGCAAAAGCGTCCGCAGCGGGTACGTCCGCTCGTCGGATCGGTTCTGGCACTGGCAATCGGCTTCGGCATCTCGACGGCGCACGCTGACGACGCCCTGCCCAAACTGCCGCACAAGACACCGCTGAAGGTCGGCTTCGCGCAGACCGAAAGCAACAACCCGTGGCGTCTCGCGGAAACGAAGAGTTTCAAGGACGTGGCAGCAAAATGCGGCTGGCAGCTCGTCCTGACGGACGCCAACAGCTCGAACTCCAAACAGGTTTCGGACATCCAGAACATGATCGCGCAGCACGTCGATCTGCTGGTATTCCCGCCGCGCGAGGAAAAGCCGCTCGCACCAGTCGTGCTGCAGGCAAAGAAGGCTGGCATTCCGGTGATCCTCGTCGACCGTGACGTCGACCAGTCGGTGGCGAAGGCGGGCCGCGACTACATCACGTTCATCGGCTCGGACTTCATCGATCAGGGCCACCGCGCCGCTGACTGGCTCGTCAAGGCGACGGGCGGCAAGGCGAAGATCATCGAACTCGAAGGCACGACGGGCGCCTCCGCTGCGAACGACCGCAAGAAGGGCTTCGACGAAATCATCGCGAAGAATCCGGGCATGACGATCATCGCTTCGCAAAGCGGCGACTTCGCGCGTGACAAGGGTCGTCAGGTCATGGAAACGCTGTTGCAGGCGCATCCGGATGTGACCGCCGTCTACGCGCACAACGACGAAATGGCGCTCGGCGCGATCGCCGCGATCAAGGCCGCCGGCAAGCAGCCGGGCAAGGACATCCAGATCGTGACGATCGACGGCACCAAGGGCGGCATGGACGCCATCGCAGCCGGCGAACTCGGCGCAAGCGTGCAGTCGAGCCCGTTCTTCGGCCCGCTCGCCTGCGATGTCGCGCAACGCTATGCGAAGGGAGAAAAGATCCCGACGTGGGTGAAGGTGTCCGACCGCTTCTACGACAAGAGCAACATCAAGGAAAGCATGCAGTACGGCTACTAGGCGTATTCGCCTCGCAAAAGCCGGATCAGGAAACGAAGGGCAGGTGAACCGGAGACGGGCCGTTCCGGGCTGGACCTGCAACCGGATGCCGCGGCGTCCGGTCAGCGGGAGGGTTCGAGGCGACGTGTCCGCGCCAGCGCGGAACGTCGCTTCGCTTTGTCAGCGCTTGCACACGGCGGCTGGCGGACGCCGGCTGGCGTACGGAACCGGCCTGTGCGGCACTCGCCGCAACGCTCTTTTTGCGCCGGCCCGCGACTCGCGCAATACTGGCGCGGTACGCCAGTCCGGTCGCCGCCCGCCGCATCCCGATCGATGCCGATCGATGAAAGAAGGATCGCCGCGCGCCGCCCTGCCGGCACGCGCGCACCGGACGATCCTCCACGCATTCATGCACCTGCGCACACCGGTTCCCGGGCATACGCCACGGGGAACGGGAACACGCATCAGGAGACACACGTGACGCATACCGGTACCGGATTCCAGGCCACCGGGCCACAGCCTGGGCAGCCGCCCCTGCTGGAGATGCAGGACATCCAGATCAGCTTCGGCGGCGTGCCCGCGTTGCGCAGCGCGCAACTGAGCGTGGCCGCCGGCGAGGTGCATGCATTGATCGGCCAGAACGGCGCCGGCAAGTCGACGATGATCAAGATCCTCACCGGCGCGTATCGCCGCTCGGGCGGGACCGTGCGCTTCGAAGGGCGCGAGATCGATTTCCGCACGCCGAAGGAAGCACGTGAAGCGGGCATCAGCACGATCTATCAGGAGATCAACCTCGTGCCGTTCCGCTCGGTCGCGGAGAACATCTTCCTCGGTCGCGAGCCGCGTCGCTTTGGTCTCATCGACTGGCGGGCGGTGCAGCAACGCGCCGCCGCGCTGCTCGAATCGTTCGGCTTGCAGATCGACGTGAAGAAGCCTGTCGGCAGCCATTCGACGGCGATCCAGCAGATGGTCGCACTCGCGCGCGCCGTGTCGACCGACGCGAGGATGGTCATCATGGACGAGTCGACTTCGTCGCTCGACGAACGCGAGGTGGAACTGCTCTTTAACGTCGTGCGCAAGCTGCGCGACGACGGCCGTGCGGTGATCTTCGTGTCGCACCGGCTGGACGAACTGTATGCGCTGTGCGATCGCGTCACCGTGATGCGCGACGGTCAGACGGTCGCGCAAAGCGCGATGGCCGACATGGGCAAGCTGCAGCTCGTCACGACGATGCTCGGCCGCACGCTCGCCGCCGTCGTGCAGGACGACACCGCCGCGCGCGAAGCGAACCTCGCGCGGCGCGGCGCGCAAACCCTCTCGGCAAAAAATCTCGCCGCGCATCCGAAAGTGAACGACGTCTCGCTCGACGTCCACGCGGGCGAAGCGGTCGGCCTCGCGGGCCTGCTCGGCTCGGGCCGCACGGAAACGATGCGCCTGCTGTTCGGCGCCGATCCGGCGACGCGCGGCGTGCTCGAAATCGACGGCAAGCCGGTCGCGCTGAAGTCGCCGCAGGACGCCATCGCGCGCGGCCTCGCGTATCTCACCGAGGACCGCAAGCTCGAAGGCATCGTCCCCGAGCTGTCGGTGCGCGACAACCTCACGCTCGTCTGCCTGCGCACGCTGTCGAAACACGGCATCGTCGATGTGAAAAAGCAGCAGGAGATCGTGGACCAGTTCATCGCGTCGCTCGGCATCAAGCTGCGCTCGCCCGACCAGCCGATCCGCGAACTCTCGGGCGGCAACCAGCAGAAAGTGCTGCTCGCGCGCTGGCTCGCGACGCAACCCCGCGTGCTGCTGCTCGACGAACCGACGCGCGGCATCGACGTCGGCGCGAAAGCCGACGTCGCGAAGATCGTGCGCGAGCTGCGCGACGCCGGGCTCGCGGTCTTGATGTCGGCATCGGAACTGGAAGAACTGACCGCCGTGGCGGACCGCGCCGTCGTGATTCGCGACGGCCGCACGGTCGCCGAACTGAATGGCGGCGAAATGAATGAGGCATCGATCATGGACGCGATTGCGTACGGCAGCGACGGCACGTCGCAACTGACGGAAGCCGTCGGCGCGGCGCACGTCGGCGATGCAGTGGAGGGCCCACGCCATGGCGCATGAGTCGTTGCGTAACGAACCCACGGCGCCCTTGCCCGCCGCCGCGGTAACTTCAGCGTCAGTGCCCGCATCGGACACGAAAACGAAGGCGCGCCGCCGCATTCCGATCCAGCGCGAGATCGTCGTGCTGCTCGCGATGCTGCTCTTCAACCTGATCTTCACGCCGCACTTCTGGTCGCTGCAGACGTTCAACGTCAACCTGACGCAGGTCGTGACGATCGTGATCGTCGGCATCGGCATGACGCTGGTGGTCGCGACGGGCGGCATCGATCTTTCCGTGGGCGCCTCGATGGCGATTTCCGGGGCGCTCGCGCCGATGCTCTTCATGAACATCGACGGTCCGCTGGGCATCGCGCTCGCGTTCACGCTGCCGGTGCTCGCCGCTGCCGCGTGCGGCGTATTCAACGGCCTGCTGGTCACGCGATTGTCGGTGCAGCCGATTGTCGCGACGCTCGTGCTGTTCATCGCCGGGCGTGGCATCGCGCAGGTCGTCACCGACGGCAGCCTGCAGGCGTTCAACAATCCCGCGTTCCAGTGGATCGCGCTCGGCAAGGTGGGCGGCATACCGTTCCAGGTGCTGCTGATGTTCGCGCTGGTGTGCCTGTTCGTATGGATCGTGCGCAAGACGCTGTTCGGCCAGTACCTGCTCGTCACCGGCGGCAACGAGAAAGCGGCGTACCTCTGCGGCGTGCCGACGGCCCGCGTGAAACTGATCGCGTACACCGTCTGCGCGGCGCTCTCCGGGCTCGCCGGGCTGATCTCGATTTCGGTGAATTCGTCGTCGGATGCGAACGTGGTCGGACTTGGCATCGAACTCGATGCGATCGCGGCGGTCGCGGTGGGCGGTACGTCGTTGATGGGCGGCAAGGCGTATATCGGCGGCACGCTGATCGGCGCGTTGATCATCCAGCTGCTGCGCTACACGCTGCTCGCGCATGGCATCCCGGACGCCGCCGCGCTCGTGGTGAAGGCCGGCATCATCATTGCCGCGGTGTACGTGCAGCGCCGCGCGCGCTGACAGCCACACAGGATTTCATAGCGATGAAAAAGAATCTCCCGGTTTTGCTGGCGCTGGTGCTGCTGCTCGTGTTCGGCGTCGTGCGTTACGAACACTTTGCGTCGGCGTACAACATCACGTCATTCTGGCGATACAACTCGATGTTCGCGCTGATATCCGTCGGCATGGCATTCGTGATCATCACGGGTGGCATCGATCTGTCAGTCGGCACGGTCGCGGCGCTTTCAAGCGTCGTCGCGGCGCTGGCGAGCCCGTACGGCGGCTGGGTCGCGGTGCTGGCGGGCGCATTCGCCGGGCTCGCGGTCGGCGTGCTGAACGGCGTGGTCATCACGCGCCTCAAGATCCTGCCGTTCATCACGACGCTCGCGACGAGCCTCGGCGCGCACGGCGTCGCGCTGCTGCTCGGGCGCAACGATGCGGTGTCGATCTCGTCCGATTCGAATTTCGCGAACTTCGGCCAGGGCGACCTGTTCGGGCTGCCGATTCCGGGCCTCGTGGCGCTCGCGGCCGCCGTCATCGGCTGGCTCGCGCTGCGCAGCACACGCTTCGGGCGACACACGCTCGCGATCGGCGGCAGCGAGGAAGCGGCGCGGCTGATGGGCCTGAACGTCGACCGCACGCTGATCGCCGCATACGCGGTGAGCGGGCTGCTGGCGGGCCTCGCCGGCGTGATCCTCGCCGCGCAGTTCGGCGCGGGACAGCCGAACGAAGGCGTCGGCTGGGAGCTGTTCGCGATCTCGGCGGTCGTGCTGGGCGGCACGCTGCTCACGGGCGGCGAAGGCTCGATTGCGATGACGATCGCCGGCGTGCTGCTGCTCGGACTCGTGTTCAATCTGCTGAACTTCGAAAACGGCATGGGATTCATCAGCCTGTCGGCGTACTGGCAGTCGGTGATTCGCGGCGTGTTCCTGCTGCTCGTGATCGTGATGCAGGCGCGTGTGCTGAAACAGCGCGGCGCGAAAGACAGCGCGGGCAACACGGGCAACCCGGGCAGTTCGAGCAGCGCGGCGGCAAGCTGAAGAGTGCAGCTCACGCGTGGGTTTGGCAGCGGATCGCAGTAAAATCGCGGTTTCCCGTGCCGCGCGTTGCTGTTTTCGCGCGCCAGAACGCCCGGCATCCGGGCTTTTCCTGCGAACCGACATGCACGTCCACTATCTTCCGATCCTGCTGCAGATCGCCGTCGTCTACCTGATCGCGGCGATCACCCCCGGCCCGAACTTCTTCATGATCACGCAGCTTTCGCTGGCGGGCCGCCGGCGCCTCGGCGCCGCTTCGGCGCTCGGCGTCGGCACAGCCTCGACGATCTGGGCCGCGCTCGCGATGCTCGGTCTCGCCACCGTCCTGCAAAAAATCGACTGGCTGTACAACGGCATCCGGATCGCGGGCGCGCTCTATCTGATCTGGTTCGGCTTCAAACTGCTGCGCGCGGCCACACGGCGCGACGAGGCGCCCGTGGTCGTCGATACGGCGCCGCCCGCCGCCGATGCCGCCGCGCACTTTCGCGCGTGGCGCACCGGGCTCGTCACCTGCCTCACGAACCCGAAATCGTGCGCGTTCTGGACCAGCGTCTTCGCGACGATGTTTCCGCAGCACGCGCCGCTGTGGTTCTACGGCGTGGTGCTGGCGATGATCACGACACTTTCGGCGGGCTGGTACGTTAGCGTCGCGCTGATGTTCGCGACGGAGCGCACGCAGCGCGGCTACCGCCGGCTGCGCCGGCCGATCGACGGCTTCTGCGGCGCGGCGCTGGTCGGCCTCGGCGCGAAGCTGGCGGCGGAAAGCTGATTCCGGCGCAGCGCAGGTTCCCACGCTGCGTGCAATCAAGGCGTCCACCATCCGGCGCCCGGGGCAACGTGCATTGCGACGGGAAGAACCGGCAAAACGGCGCTAAACAGGCGAAAAGGGGCGCTTTTCAGGCCGCGTTGACCTTCCGCCAGCAGGGTTTATACTGCGACGCATCGCCGGATTCGGTATCATCGGCGACGTCGTTGTCCGCGTGCGTGCGCATCCGCGTGGGCTCCGGACACCAGATGGCGGCCACCGCGCGTGATTTGCCCATCTTCCGCACTACCTGGCTTCACCTTCGTCGCATTGCCGTTCTATTTCGCCGCCATATCGGGTGCCGGTCATGCGTTCGATATCCGCCTGATCCCGCGCAACTGCCGCGCCGCCACCCTCAAGGTGCAGGCGCGGTAAAATAGCGGATTGCGCATCGTTCCCCAAGCGGGTTCGCGCTGCATCGCCCTTGCCGTGCCGGCCGGCGTGTTCGTCTGGCAGCCCTGTTTTCGCACTATTCCAGAAGCCATGAGCAACCTGAATCCACAAACCGTCCTGAGCGTCCACCACTGGACCGATACGCTTTTCAGCTTCACCTGCACGCGCGATGCGTCGTTCCGCTTCGAAAACGGCCAGTTCACGATGGTGGGCCTCGAAGTCGAAGGCAAGCCGCTGATCCGTGCATACAGCATGGCGAGCGCGAACTACGAAGAGAACCTCGAATTCCTGAGCATCAAGGTGCAGGACGGCCCGCTGACGTCGCGTCTGCAGCATCTGAAGGTGGGCGACCAGGTCCTGATCGGCAAGAAGCCGACGGGCACGCTGATGGCCGACAACCTGCTGCCGGGCAAGACACTGTGGTTGCTGTCCACGGGCACGGGTCTCGCGCCGTTCATGTCGATCATCAAGGACCCGGACGTGTACGACCGTTACGAGAAGGTCGTGCTGACGCACACCTGCCGTTTCGTCGACGAACTCGCCTACAAGGAATACATCACCGATCACCTGCCGGAGCACGAGCATCTGGGTGAGCTGATCCAGGAGAAGCTGGTGTATTACCCGACGGTCACGCGCGAAGCGTTCCACAATCGTGGCCGCATCACTGAGCTGATCGAAACGAAGAAGCTGTTCGAAGACGTCGACCTGCCGCACTTCTCGCTCGAAAACGACCGCGTGATGCTCTGCGGCAGCCCGCATATGCTGCGCGACACGCGCGAACTGCTCGACAGCATGGGCTTCCAGGAAGGCAGCAACAACAAGCCGGGCCACTACGTGATCGAAAAGGCGTTCGTCGGCTAAACCTTCCGAACCGCACCGTCGCGGCCGTCCGGCCGCATCGCGTTGCCTCGCTACAAACAGAAACCGGAGCCGTGTGCTCCGGTTTTGTTTTTGTGCGCTTCTGATAGCCGGGCGGCCGCGCATTTGACGGCAGTTGAATGCCATTCGAAGACGATCCGGCAGCGGATGACGATGCTGCTGTTTGCCGCGTTTAAAGCGTGGTTTTCACCATTCGCCGTATACGCGTTTCCCCTCGTTTCCTGTTACATATTCGCACGCAATACTTACCTCGCATGTCAGTATTATTCCTACAAATATAACAGGCGACGGAAAGGGATCATGGCATTGCAAGCGATGATCATGCCTTACTAGGCCTGCATCGCTCCCTATTTTGAGATACTATTGCGGCGCAGCACCGCTCACCGGCGACAACAGCCGAAGAACCGGGGTCGATGTTACGAAATGTAAATTTCGTTACATAAAGACGTGGTAATTTTCCGTCGTTGGGGCTGTGCCGGAATGCGCATTTATCAGACATTCGCCTGCCGTTTGTCTGCGGTCGCCGTCCGGCGCTCGCAGGTACCGTTGAAGCTGCTTCCTGAATGGGAGGGTCATGGATACGTCGACAGTGATTCCGATGAGTGCGAATACGCCGGCCACCGCTGCGCGGGAAGCCGGCAGTGCGGCCATTTTCGACCTGTCTTCCTCCGCCGACGCGCTTGCGGCCGCGGCTCATGTTGCTTCCACCTCGCACTATCTCCCGTCAGATGCAGTCCCGACATCCGCCAGCCCGCAGCTCGCGCAGTTGCAGTCACGCGTGCGGGAACTGGCGGCCGAATTGACAGCGGCGCAGGAACGGGCGCGCGGCCAGCTCGCGCGCGAACTGCATGATGGTGTCGGCGCCGAACTCACCGCCACGCGCTTCGCGCTCGCGAACGTCGACACATGGCTGCCCGCCGATGCGCCGCCGCAATGCGTCGCCGCGCTCGCCGCCGTCAGGCGCTCGCTCGATGCCGTGTGCGAAGCCACCCGCCGCACCGTCGCCGACCTGCACGGTCCGCAGATGGAGGCGGGTATCGTCGGCACGCTGTCGCAGTGGGTGAGCGAGTTCGCCGCCCGCACCGGCCTGCGCACCAGCTTCGTCTGCGCAGCCGACGTGCGGCTCACGCAACTCCCAGCCGCCGCTTCGCTCGCCGTGTTTCGCGCGGCGCAGGAAGCGCTCAACAACGTCGCGAAGCACGCTCGGGCATCCGGCGCGGACGTCAGGCTCGAAAGCTCGCGGCGCCATCTGACGCTTACCGTCACCGATGACGGCATCGGCGTGTCCCGCCGTGCCGCCGTGCCACGCGGCGGCGACCAGGGCGGCTTCGGCCTCGCAGGCATGCGCGCACGGTGTGCGGCATTCGACGGCACGCTGCGGATCGTCGCGGGCACCGGGCCGCGCGCGCGCCGCAACGCGGGCGAGCGCGGCGACGCCGTGTGCGCACGCGGCATGAACGGGATGAACGGCACGAGCCGCACGCAAGAGACAAACGGCACGCGGGTCAAAGGCAATATGCGCGGCACGACCGTACGCGCCCGTTTCGCGTGGGAAGCGCTGCTCGCCGGATCGCGCTCCGATCGCGCGCCACGTGGCGTCCTGCTAAGCCGCCGATGAAAAGCCTGCGCATCCTGCTCGTCGAAGACCATGCCGTGGTTCGCCAGGGTGTGCGCCAGCTGCTGCTCGACCGTGACGTCGCGAGCGAAGTCGCCGAAGCGGAGACGGGCGGCGAAGCGCTCGCCGCCGTGTCGAAGCACGCGTTCGACATCGTCCTGCTCGACATTTCGCTGCCCGACATGAACGGCGTCGAGGTGTTGAAGCGCATCAAGCGCAAGGTGCCGCGCGTGCCCGTGATGATGTTTTCGATGTATCGCGAGGATCAATACGCCGTGCGGGCGCTGAAAGCGGGCGCTTCGGGCTATCTGTCGAAGACCGTCGACGCCGCGCAGATGATCGCCGCGATCCAGCAGGTGGCCGCCGGCCGCAAATACGTGAGCCCCGCGATGGCCGAGGCGCTCGCGGATTACGTCTCGTTCGACGGTGAACAGATGCCGCACGAAAAGCTCTCCGACCGCGAATACCAGACGCTGTGCATGCTCGCGTCCGGCAAGCGGCTGACCGACATCGCCAACTCGCTGTCGCTTTCGGTGAAGACAGTCAGCGTGTACCGCACGCGTCTGCTCGAAAAGATGAAGCTGAACAACAACGCCGAACTCACGTTCTACGTGATGAGCAACCGGCTCGTCGACCTCAACCCGGCGATGACGGGTTAAATCCCGACCTCCCGAAGTACGACGGCCATGACCGTATTGCCGCATTAAGGTTGCTTCCTGCCGATCCGCTTGAGATAGCGAGCGGAAAATCGCGCCGCGACCGCCTGTCGCGAAAATGCGCGCCCAATTCAGGGCGATATCACGGGTTTCCCTTTTTACGCACGACTACGCAAGTTGCCGCCGCCGCGACGAATCCGGGCGCGCGTCCGCTAGAATCGCGGGTTTTCCCCGACATTCGGCGCGCGGGTCGCGTGCTTTTCAGGAGAACATTCGCCAATGTCCCTTTTTCGCAAGAAAGACGTTGAACACATGCTGGCCGGCGCGCAGAGCGCCGGGCTGAAGAAGGCGCTCGGCGCGCTGGATCTGACTTTCCTTGGCGTGGGCGCCATCATCGGCACAGGGATATTCGTGCTGACCGGCACGGGTGCCGTTCAGGCTGGTCCGGCGCTGATGATTTCCTTTCTCGCCGCCGCCGTTGCCTGCGGCTTCGCGGCGCTCGCGTACGCCGAGTTCGCTTCGACGATTCCTGTTGCCGGCTCCATTTACACGTATTCGTACGCGACGCTTGGCGAACTGGCCGCGTGGATCATCGGCTGGGATCTGATGCTGGAATACGGCCTCGCGACGTCCGCCGTTTCAGTTGGCTGGTCGGGTTATCTGCAATCGCTGCTGGCCGGCTTCGGCATCTCGCTGCCTGTCGCGTTGACGGCGGCACCGGGCGCCGTGCCGGGTGCCGCAACGCTGTTCAATCTGCCTGCGTTTCTCGTGATGATGGCCATCACGACGTTGCTGTCGATTGGCGTCCGTGAATCGACGCGCATCAACAACGTAATGGTCGCGATCAAGGTGACCGTCGTGCTGCTGGTGATCGCGGTGGGGGTATTTCACGTCACGCCGGCGAACTGGCATCCGTTCATGCCGAATGGCTGGAACGGCGTATTTGGCGCGGCGGCGGTGATGTTCTTTGCGTTTATCGGGTTCGATTCCGTGTCGTCGGCGGCCGAGGAAGTGCGCGATCCGAAGCGGGATCTGCCGATCGGGATCATTGCGTCGCTGGGGGTGTGCGCGGTGCTGTATGTAGCCGTGGCGGCGGTGGTGACGGGGATTGTGCCGTCGGCGCAGTTCGCCAATATTTCGCATCCGGTTTCGTATGCGTTGCAGGTTGCCGGGCAGAAATGGGTGGCGGGTTTTATCGACCTTGGCGCGGTGCTGGGGATGCTGACTGTGATTCTGGTGATGGGATACGGGCAGACGCGGGTGATTTTCGCGATGTCGCGGGACGGGTTGTTGCCGGCGGCGCTGTCGAAGGTGCATCCGAAGTTTGCGACGCCGTTTCTGACGACGTGGATCGTCGGGATTTTCTTTGGTTTGATTGGTGCGCTGGTGCCGTTGAATGTGCTTGCTGAGCTGATCAATATTGGCACGCTGGCGGCGTTTTCGATGGTTTCGGTGGCAGTGCTGGTATTGCGCCGGACGCATCCGGCGTTGCCGAGGGCGTTCAGGTGCCCCGGTGTGCCGGTTGTGCCGGTGCTGGCGGTGGCTTCGTGTCTGTTTCTGATGATCAATCTTCAGGCTGTTACCTGGGTCGCGTTTGTTGTCTGGCTCGGTATTGGGATGGTTATTTATTTTGGATATTCGCGGAAGCGGTCGAAATTGGCATGAGGGTTGTTCGTGCCGAAGCTCTGTTTTGTTCTTCTGGCTTTTTGGCCTTTCCTTGTTTTGCTTTTGGTCTATTGGCGTTGCCCCTGTGCGGGGCGGCACCTACTTTTCTTTGTCCCCCAAGGGGACTTCCTTCGGGGCGTCTTCCAAAGAAAAGTAGGCAAAAGAAAGGCGCTTCGACATGCCATCTTTTCCTGGTGCGTCATTCGTCGGGAATGGCACCCCGTGAGGCGTCGCCCTCGCGCTCCAGGCCGCGCTGGTCCGCGCACGATCTGATCTCCCGCACAGCACCGCCCATGACACAGGGCTCATTCATCCCACTCCGCGCTGCGCGCGTCGCGGAGTGGCCGCTCGATGGCGCCGGCATCAGGGGCCGGCGATCGCCGATTGCGATTGAGCGCGCGATTGCGATTGCAGATGTGAGTGCGTTTGCAAATGTGTGCACGCGTGCGAGTGCGAGTGCGGATGCCGGCGCCAGCGCGAACGCCCGGAGAGCGTTATGCCGCTCAGCGATGCGCGTAGCGCGGAGTCGGGTGGATGACAGCCTTGTCACCAACATGGACCGCGCGCGGGACGGAATCGCGCGGGGACCGATGCCGGCTGAAGTGTGGGGGCGACACTTCGTGGGTTGCCATTCCCGGTGAGCGACACACCTGGAAAAGATGAGTTGTCGGAGCGCCTTTCTTTTGCCTACTTTTCTTTGGCAAGACAAAGAAAAGTAGGTGCCGCCCCGCACAGGGGCGACGCTAATAGACCGACATGAATGCAAGGAAAGGCCAAGACAAACACCCAGCTCCGGCACGAAAAACCCAAAAAGCCGCCCCGCCAAAGGCGGCAAAAGCAAACCCCCAATACCCCCTCCCTCCAATTTGTGTTCTACTTTTCGCTGCAAGCATAAAAACCAGACCAAACCCGCACGAACCTCACAGCAGGCAGTCGGAACAGGAAGTGGAATGGAAATGTGAGCTTCGTACCGGTCTCTATCCCCCAAGGAGACAGTCAATGGCAATCAGCATCAGCCTGACGGTAAACGGCACACCGGTAACCGCCGAAGTCGAACCCCACAGCCTGCTTGTCCAGTTCCTGCGCGACCAGCTTCGCCTCACCGGAACACACATCGGCTGCGATACCGCCCAGTGCGGCGCCTGCACGGTCCACCTCAACGGTCGCGCCATCAAATCCTGCAACATGCTCGCGGTTCAGGCAGAGGGCGCCAGCATCACCACCATCGAAGGCCTCGCCGCAAACGGCTCGCTCCATCCGATGCAGGAAGCCTTCCGTAACTGCCACGGCCTCCAGTGCGGCTTCTGCACGCCCGGCATGGTGATGAGCGCCATCGCGCTCGTCCAGACCCAGCCCGACGCCAGTGCAGACGATGTGCGCCGTCAGCTGGACGGCAACCTGTGCCGCTGTACGGGCTATCACAACATCGTCAAGGCCGTCCTCGAAGGCGCCGCCGGCATGAAAGCCGCCAGCAGCAACGCCAGCGCAGATGCAGCCGCGTCCGCCACAGTCACCGCCTGAGGAGCCGACGATGAACGCACCCGATACCCCCCGCATGATCGGCGCCTCCGTCAAACGCAAGGAAGACTATCGTTTTCTGACCGGCAACGGCCAGTACACCGATGACATCGTCCTGCCGCAGCAGACGTACGCGATATTCCTGCGCTCGCCACACGCGCACGCACGCATCAAAAGCATCGACACGACCGCGGCGAAGGCATCCCCAGGCGTCGTCGCGATCTTCACCGGCGCCGACATGGCCGCCGAAAACGTCGGCGGCCTGCCGTGCGGCTGGCTCATCCACAGCGTGGACGGCAAGCCGATGAACGAGCCGCCGCATCCGGTCATCGCGCACACAAAGGCCCGCCACGTCGGCGACCAGGTCGCGCTCGTGATCGCCGATTCGATCAAGGCCGCAAAAGACGCCGCCGAACTCATCGAGGTCGACTACGACGTGCTGTCCGCCGCCGTCGATACCGCGCACGCGGCCGATCCCGGCCAGCCGGCGGTTCACGACGAAGTGCCGGACAACACCTGCTACACGTGGGGCCACGGCGACAAGGCCGCCACCGACGCCGCCTTCGCCAAAGCCGCTCACGTCACGACGCTCGACATCGTCAACCAGCGTCTGATCCCGAACGCCATCGAACCGCGCGCGGTCAATGCAAGCTGGTCGCCGCAGGACGACAGCTACACGGTCTACGTCGCGAACCAGAATCCGCACGTGGAGCGTCTGCTGATGGCCGCGTTCGTGCTCGGCCTGCCGGAGTCGAAACTGCGCGTAATCGCGCCGGACGTGGGCGGCGGCTTCGGCTCGAAAATCTTCCTCTATGCAGAAGACGTCGCGCTCACGTGGGCGTCGAAGAAAATCCGCCGTCCCGTCAAATGGACCGCCGAGCGTTCGGAGTCGTTCATCTCCGACGCCCACGGCCGCGATCATGTGACGAAAGCCGAACTCGCGATGGACGCCGACGGTAAATTCCTCGCGATGCGCGTCCACACGATCGCGAACATGGGCGCGTATCTGTCGACGTTCTCCTCGAGCATCCCGACGATCCTCTACGCGACGCTCCTCGCCGGCCAGTACGCGACACCCGCGATCTACGCCGAAGTGAAAGCGGTCTTCACGAACACGGTGCCGGTCGACGCCTATCGCGGCGCGGGACGCCCCGAAGCGACGTACGTCGTCGAACGGCTCGTCGAAACCGCGGCGCGCGAGATGAAGCTCGACCCGGCCGAAATCCGCCGGCGCAACTTCATCCGCGAGTTTCCGTATGCGACGCCGGTCGGCCTCACCTACGACACCGGCGACTACGAAACCATCCTCGCCCGCTCGCTCGAACTCGCGGACGTGAAAGGCTTCGCCGCGCGCAGGCAGGAGTCGGAGAAGAACGGCAAGCGACGAGGCCTCGGCTATTCGTGCTACATCGAAGCGTGCGGCCTCGCGCCGTCGAACATCGCGGGCGCGCTCGGCGCGCGGGCAGGGCTCTTCGAAGTCGGCGAAATCCGCGTGCATCCAACCGGGTCGGTCACGGTCTTCACCGGCTCGCACAGCCACGGCCAGGGTCACGAAACGACGTTCGCGCAGGTGGTCGCCGACCGCCTCGGCATTCCGCTCGAAAACGTCGAGATCGTGCACGGCGACACCGGACGCATTCCGTTCGGCATGGGCACGTACGGCTCGCGCTCGATCGCGGTCGGCGGCTCGGCGATCATGAAGGCGCTCGACAAGATCGAAGCGAAAGCGAAGAAGATCGCCGCGCATCTGCTCGAAGCCGCGGCAGAAGACATCGAGTTCAGGGACGGCGTGTTCCGCGTCGCCGGCACCGACCGCACGAAGGCATTCGCCGACGTGTCGCTCGCCGCGTACGTGCCGCACAACTACCCGCTCGACAAGCTCGAACCGGGCCTCGACGAAAGCGCGTTCTACGATCCGACGAACTTCACGTATCCGTCGGGTGCGTACATCTGCGAAGTCGAAGTCGATCCGGACACCGGCGAATGCAGCATCCAGCAATTCACGGCCGTGGACGACTTCGGCAACGTGATCAATCCGATGATCGTCGAAGGCCAGGTGCACGGCGGGATCGGCCAGGGCATCGGCCAGGCGATGCTCGAGCGCTGCGTGTACGACAACGAGAGCGGCCAGCTGCTCTCCGGCTCGTACATGGATTACGCGATGCCGCGCGCGTCGGATCTGCCGGACTTCACCGTCGAGACGTCGAAGGGCACGCCGTGCACGCACAACCCGCTGGGCGTGAAGGGTTGTGGCGAGGCAGGCGCGATCGGCTCGCCGCCGGCGGTGATCAACGCGATCCTGGATGCGCTCGCGCCGCTCGGCGTGACGGACCTGCAAATGCCGGCGACGCCGCATCGCGTGTGGTCCGCGATCCGCGCCGCTCAAAACCCGACGACCTGAACGGAGGAAGCCGACATGTATGCATTCGACTATCAACGCGCATCCGATGCGAAAGCCGCCGTCGCGGCCCTGAACGCGGACAGCGACGCCAAATACCTCGCGGGCGGACAAAGCCTGCTGCCGACGATGCGCCTGCGCCTTGCCCAGCCTTCGCAACTGATCGACGTCACGCGCATCGCCGCGTTGAAGGAGATCAAGGTCGACGCGAAAACGGTGACGATCGGCGCCGCCGTCTGTCACGCGGACGTCGCGGGCAACGCCGACATCCAGCGCGTGCTGCCCGGTCTCGCCGGGCTCGCCGCGCACATCGGCGACCGCCAGGTGCGCGCGCTCGGCACGATCGGCGGCTCGCTCGCGAACAACGATCCGGCGGCGTGCTATCCGGCCGCGGTGCTCGGCCTGAACGCGACCGTCGTCACCGACAGGCGGCGCATCACCGCCGACGATTTCTTCGTCGGCATGTACGAGACCGCGCTGGAACCGGACGAGCTGATCACCGCCGTCGAGTTCCCGGTACCCGAAAGCAGCGCCTACGAGAAGTTTCACAACCCGGCTTCGCACTTTGCGCTGGTGGGCGTGTTCGTCGCGAAAGGCGCGGGTGGCACGGGTGGCACGGGTGGCGTGCGCGTGGCGGTAACGGGCGCGGCTTCGTCGGTGTTTCGCGCGACGGCGCTGGAGCAGGCGCTCAGCGCGAATTTCACGCAGGAAGCGGCGCGCGCGGTCACGATCGACGCCAGCAACCTCAACACCGACATGCACGCGAGCGCCGACTATCGCGCGCATCTGATCCCGGTGCTGGCGGCGCGGGCGATCGGCGGGGACAGCAGCAGCGGCTGAAGTCCTTTACGCGGCAAGCGGCTGGTAACTGGCGAATGACCGGAAGCAGCGGTTGCCAGCGGGCGGCACGGGTCCGGCGTTAACATGGATCCGCGCCGGGCGCTGTACGTCAACCGCCGCTCGTCGCCCGCCGCCTCGCCGCCCGATCCGCCGTTTCGCAGTATCGCCGCGCCATGAGTTCACCGATGACAACCACGCAGCCCGATTCGATCGACGCCACCCTGGAAAAGCTCACCGCTCAGGGCTATTTCGCGAGCCGCGAGCTTGCGACGGCGCTCTATCTTGCGCTGCGCATGGAGCGGCCGCTTTTCGTCGAAGGCGAGCCGGGCGTCGGCAAGACCGAACTCGCGAAGGCCGCCGCGGGCATGCTAGGCACGACGATGCTGCGCCTGCAGTGCTACGAAGGGCTCGATACGGCCAGCGCGCTGTACGAATGGGATTACCCGCGCCAGATCATGGCGCTGCGTCTCGCCGAAGCCGCCGGCGAGCGGCCCGGCAACGACACGCTCTATCGCAGCGAATTCCTGCTCAAGCGCCCGCTCCTGCAGGCGCTGATGCCCGACGAACATCACCCGGGCGCGCGCCGCGTGCTGCTCATCGACGAGATCGACCGCGCCGACGAACCGTTCGAAGCGTTTCTGCTCGAACTGCTCTCCGATTTCCAGGTGTCGATTCCTGAATACGGCACGGTGTGCGCGGCGCAACCGCCGCTCGTCGTGATGACCTCGAACCGCACGCGCGAAGTACATGACGCGTTAAAGCGCCGCTGCCTGTACCAGTGGATCGGCTATCCCGACCGGGACCGCGAACTGGCGATCGTGGCCGCGCGTGCGCCGGAAACGTCGGCGGAACTGCAGCGGCGCGCGGTCAATTTCGTGCACCGGCTGCGCGGCATGGACCTGTTCAAGGCGCCGGGCATCGCCGAAACGATCGACTGGTGCCGCGCACTTTCCGCGCTAAGCGTGACGGAGCTGGATCCGCAATCCGTACAGAACACGCTTGGTGTGCTGCTCAAGTACCAGGACGACCTCGCGCGTATCGACGCGCAGCAGATCGCGCAATGTCTCGCGGTGCCGGAGTAGCGGCGATGCCCAACCCGCGCCCGTCAGATGCTCCCGATGTCACCGGCAGGTCCGCATACGACCTCGCCGCTGCTGCGCTCAGCCCGCTCGCCGAAAGCGCGCCGGACACCCCCACGCTGGCGCGCAACGTCGTGCATTTCGTGCGCGTGCTGCGCGGCGCGGGCCTGCCGATGTCGCCGGCCCAGGCCGTCGACGCGCTCGCGGCACTGCACTGGGTCGATCTCGAACGCCGCGACGATGTGCGCGCGGCGCTCGCGGCGCTGCTCGTTTCCGCCCCCGACGAGCGCGATCTCTTTAACGCCGCCTTCGACCTCTTCTGGCGCGACCCGGACTGGGAAGGCAAGCTGCGCGCGCTGCTGCTGCCGAAAGTGCGCGGCGGCCTGCCGCCACCGCGCCGCAACAACCGCCTCGCGGATGCGCTCGCGGTACGGCCGCCGCCGTCGAAGCCCGGCCACCGGCCGCAGGAAACCGAACAGCACGAACTGCACGCGCATGTGACCTTCAGCGCCGAAGAGCGCCTGCGTCACCGCGACTTCGATACGCTCACCGCCGACGAATGGCGCACGCTGCGCCATCTGATACGCGGCCAGCGCCTGCCGCTCGCGACGGAACCGACGCGCCGGCTCAAGGCTTCGTCGCGCGGCACGCATGCGGACCTGCGCGCCAGCGCACGCCATGCGGTACGCGCGGGCGGCGACTGGACCGTGTGGAAATACCGCGCGGTCGTGGAACGCAAGCCGCCGCTCGTGCTGCTGCTCGACATCTCCGGCTCGATGAGCAGCTATTCGCGCGCCGTGCTGTATTTCTGCCATGCGCTCCTGCAATCGCGCGAACGGCTGCAGGTGTTCCTGTTCGGCACCCGCCTCACGAACGCGACGCGCGCGCTGCGCGAACGCGACCCGGATGTCGCGATTGCGACGATCGCGGAGCAGGTGGTGGACTGGTCCGGCGGCACGCGGATCGGCGCGGCGCTCGCCGAATTCAACCGGCGCTGGGCACGGCGCGTGCTGACCGGCAGAGCCACCGTGCTGCTCGTGACCGACGGCCTCGATCACGAAGCGATCGACGTGCTCGAGACCGAAATGGCCAGGCTGCACCGCTTCGCGCATCGCATTGTCTGGCTGAACCCGTTGCTGCGCTACAGCGCGTTCGCGCCGAGGGCGCGCGGCGTGCAGGCCATGCTGCCGCATGTGGACGCGCACCGGCCGGTTCATAATCTGGAGAGCCTCGCCGCGTTTGGCCGCGACCTCGCGCAACTCACGCGCGCGCCTCGCGCCACCGGTGCAGGCACGATAACAGCAGGAGCATCCGCATGGAACTGACCGAAAGTTATACGCTGCCGGTCCCGCAGCAACGCGCGTGGGAAGCGCTGAACGACACCGCGATCCTGCGCGCGTCGATCCCCGGCTGCGACAGCATCGAGCCCGACGGCGAGAACGCCTACGCGCTGTCGATGAGCGCATCGGTCGGACCGGTGAAAGCGCGCTTCAAGGGCCGCATGCTGCTCACCGACATCGATGCGCCGAACACCTATACGATCGTCTTCGAGGGACAGGGCGGCGCCGCCGGCTTCGGCAAGGGCAACGCCCACGTCACCCTCGAAGCGGACGGCGAAACGTCGACGAAACTGTCCTACACCGCCACCGCCCAGGTGGGCGGCAAGCTCGCGCAGATCGGCTCGCGGCTCGTCGACGGCGCGGCCCGCAAGATCGCAGGCGAGTTCTTCAAACGCTTCAGCGCGCAGGTAACAGGCGAGGGCGATGCTGGCGATGCCGGCGCGTCCGAAGCAGGTCCGCCGGATTCCGGTGAGGAACCGGAATCCCCAGACGAGGCCGCCGGTGAAGACGCAGGAAAAGGGAAGAAATCATGGACAGCGTGGATCTCGAAGTTCTGAAATCCAGCGCCCGCTGGCTCGAACAGGGGCATCGCGCGTTGCTGGTGACAGTGGTGAAAACGTGGGGCTCGTCGCCGCGTCCCGAGGGCGCGATGCTCGTCGTGCGTGACGACGGTCTCGTTGTCGGCTCGGTGTCGGGCGGTTGTATCGAAGACGATCTGATCGATCGCGTGCGCCGGTGCGGCATCGAGCAGACACGGCCTGAAGCCGTCAAATATGGGATCACCGCGGAGGAAGCCCACCGTTTCGGCCTGCCGTGCGGCGGCACGATCCAGCTCGTGCTCGAACCGCTGACGAAGGAAAGCGGTATCGCCGAACTGTGCGATTCGGTGGAGCGCGGCGCGCTCGTGGCGCGCACGGTCGACATGGCGACCGGCACCGCGCGCCTCACAACGGCGCAGGCCACCGACGGCGTCGATTTCGACGAGCAGCGTCTTTTGACGATTCACGGCCCGCGCTACCGCATGCTCGTGATCGGCGCGGGACAGCTGTCGCGCTATCTCTGTCAAATCGCGGTCGGGCTCGACTATCAGGTCACGGTGTGCGATCCACGCGAGGAGTACACCGACGAGTGGAATATTCCGGGCACGAAGATCGTCCGCACGATGCCGGACGATACGGTCCTCGACATGAAGCTCGACGAGCGCTGCGCCGTGATCGCGCTCACGCACGATCCAAAGCTCGACGACCTCGCGCTGATGGAGGCGCTGAAAACGCCCGCGTTCTATGTCGGCGCGCTCGGCTCGCGGCGCAACAACGCGGCGCGGCGCGAGCGGTTGAAGGAGTTCGATCTGAACGAAACCGAACTCGCGCGATTGCACGGGCCGGTTGGCATCTATATCGGCAGCCGTACGCCGCCGGAAATCGCCGTGTCGATTCTCGCCGAAGTGACGGCGGCGAAGAACGGGGTCTCGCTGCCCACGCTGCTTCAGGTGGAAGGCGCGAAGGCCGCGCGGGAAGTCGCCGCGGGCGGCGACGCGGCCTGCAGCGTGTGACCATCGCGCGAAAGCGCCTTAGAACATGCCGGTGAGCACGGCGGCCGCGATCGATCCGAGTACCAGCACGACGCCGACCGTGCGCCGGCGGTTCAACTCCGTCCACAGCAGCACGCCCGTCAGCGACAGCAGCAGGATGCTGCCCGCGAAGGTGTCGATAAACAGCACCCAGCCGATGCTCATCCCGACACCGCGATGCAGGTTGTTCAGCTCGCCGAGGAACGTGTTCTGCGCCCGCCTGACTGACACGTAGTCGTTGCCCACCCAGTATTCCGCCTGCACGCTTTCTTTTGTGCCGAAGACGCCGACCTGCCAGTACTCGGGCTGCACGACGCTATGGTCGCCCCACGCCGCCCGGTGCGCCGGCTCGCGACGCGGCTTGCCCGGCTTGCCGTCGATCTTCAGTTCGCCCTTGAGCCAGTGCGCCATGTCCATCGGCGTCCTGAACCGGCTGCCTTCGGGAAGCGCGAGTTGCAGCTGTTCGACCTGCGGCTCGCCGGACGATACCTTCAGCGGTCCCGCCCGATGGTTCAGCAAGAAGCCGGATACGCCGAACAGCAACCCGATGGCTGCGCCCCACAGGCCGACCCAGCCATGCACCTTGCGCAGCCACTTGATAAACGTCGCGCGGCGCGAACGCTGCCGGCGCGCGGCCTGCTGCGCATCGTCCATCAGATGATGGTCCGGCTCGACAGCGTGCTGCCTGTAGCGGGTCGTGCCGGCCGGCGCGACGGGTTGTACTTCGATCGATTCAGGCGCGTTCACATCAGGCTCCAGGCGCAAAGGCAAAAGCACACGACAGCGCGCGACGATGGCCCTGCCGGGCGCGCCGCTGGCGTGAAACAGGGTGGATTGCATCAGATGGGCAAGACTGGAACAGCGGCCGCATCCGGCAAAAGGCGTGGCTGGCTGGCCATCACAGAGGAGAAATGTGACAGTGGCTGGCGGAACCTTTCAAATGAGAATGGCTATCATTACACAGACCGGATTTTTTCTCAATCCGGCGTGGGGTGTCCAGCCGTTACGGCGCATGACAGACCGGCGACCCACGCCACGACGCCCACCGAAGACGTTCGCTCGCGCTATGCGGGGTGACCGCTTGACTTTGGCTTCGTCAGACCTTTAAGTACACGAACCCGCCCCTAACCGCTGTCGCTGTTCGTCTGGATGCCTGAACACACCATGCGCTTCCTTCAGCTTGCCTGCATCCTGACGCTCGTCTGGTCGACGGCCGCCCGTGCCGTATACGCCACGCCTTCGGCCCAGCCGGTCGAGCCGTACACGAACGAAGGCGAAACGCAGACGTTCACCGTCAACGCGGACGGCTCCTATACCAAACTCGATTCGATGACGCTACTCGTGAACAACGAAGCCGGCGTCGCGCGGGTTGCGCAGCAGTACATCTGGTTCAACCGCAACATGGCGGACGTCGACATCGTAGAAGCCTGGACGACGGGCGCGGACGGCGTACGGCACGACGTCGGGCCGGAGCAGATACGCGACGTGCAGGAAGCGCGTTCGTTCGATGCCCCGATGTTTCAGGACATCCAGGAAAAGGTGATCGTCTTTCCGGCGGTCGAACCGGGCGCGCGCGTCCATCTGACGTACCGGAAAACGCAGAAGGTGCCGATCGTGCCGGGCCATTTCAGCGACTTCACGCCGCCCGATCTCGCACCGACGCACAATTTCAGGCTCATCTACGATCTGCCCGCCGGCAAGCCGTTATATGCCGACGCGCGCGGCTTCACGACGATCGCGCCGGTCACCGCGCATGGACGCACGCGCTACGAATTCCGCTATGACAAGGCGCATTTCGGGCGGCTCGAATATGGCTCGGTGGCGTACGTGTCGTACGGCGACAGGTTGATGGTGTCGACGTTTCCCGATTACGCGGCGTTCGCGGCGACGTACCGCGCTTCGTCGGTCGATGCGAGCGCGGCCGATCCCGCTGTCGTCACGCTGGCCCGCACGCTCACCGCGAACGACACCACACCGCGCGCGAAGGCGAAGACGCTCTACGACTGGATGCGCCGCAACGTGCGCTACGTCGCGATCAATGTCGGGCGCGGCGCGGTGATTCCGCATCGCGCGAGCGAAATCCTCGCGTACCGCTACGGCGACTGCAAGGACCATGTCGCGCTCTACGGCGCGCTGCTCGACGCCGTCGGCATCCGCAACGAGCCGGCGCTCATCAATAGCGGCACCATCTATTCGCTGCCGACGGTGCCAGGCTACGGCGTCATCAATCACGTGATTTCGTGGCTGCCCGACCTGCAGCTCTACGCCGATTCCACGGCGACGAACGTCGAGTTCGGTTTTCTGCCGTCGACGGACATGAACCGCCCGGCGCTGCTCGTGAACGAAGGCGTGCTCGCACGGACACCTTCGACAGCGACGATGGCACGCCGCACGGATCTGTCGATCGTCGTGATGCCGGACGGCTCGGCGACGTTCGTCTACAGGCTGGAAGCGACGGGCTGGGCGGCTGAACAGGGTCGCACGATGCTGCGCCTGCAAACGCCCGCGCAGCGCGAGGAATCGCTTCAGGGCGAATTGCGCAATGCGAACCTGCGCGGCGCGGCGACGCTCACCACCAGCAACCTCGCCGCGACCGGCGGCCCGCTCGTGCTCACGATGCGCGGCACGCTGGAGAATCTCGTCGTGCCCGGCACGGCGGCATCGATTCCGACGCTCACGAGCCTCGCTGGCGGCTTCGAATCGGACACGCGCTACTGGCTCGGCGAACGCCAGCGCACGCAGCCGTTCGTGTGCCGCAATATCGAACTGCACGAGCACACGCAAATCACGCTGCCGGCGAACTTCCGCGTGCTCGACATGCCCGAGCCGGCGCAGACGCAGGACCGTTTCCTCGATTTCCGCTCGCAGTACACGTTCGATCCGGCGACGCACGTCATCGACGTCACCCGCGACGGCAGCACGCATTTCGACAGCGACGTCTGCTCGCCGGATGAATTCGCGCAGATGCGCCCGGCGATGGAAACTCTCGGACGCGATGTGCGCGCGCAGGTCATCGTGAAATCGACGCTCGATGGCGCGCGCGTCGCGACCAGCTCACCGTGAGCGACCACCGGGCGCCGAAAATCAAACCGGCCAGAGCGGCCCTTCCTGCATCGCGCCGATCTGCTCGCGCAGTTCGAGAATGCGGTCTTCCCAGTAGCGCTGCGTGTTGAACCACGGAAACGCCGCGGGAAACGCGGGGTCGTCCCAACGCCGCGCGAGCCACGCCGAATAGTGAATCAGCCGCAGCGTGCGCAACGCTTCGACGAGATACAGCTCGCGCGGCTCGAATTCGCAGAAGTCTTCATATCCGGCCAGCAGGTCCGTCAATGCGCGCGACGCTGCCGCGCGCTCACCCGGCAGCAGCAGCCACAGATCCTGGATGGCGGGCGCCATCCGGCTGTCGTCGAAGTCGACGAAATGCGGGCCAGCTTCGGTCCATAGCACGTTGCCCGGATGACAGTCGCCATGAACGCGCAGCGAGCGGATATCGCCGGCGCGCTCGAACGCGCGCTCGACGCCTTCCAGCGCCAGATTGGCCACCGTTTCCCAGGCTGTCCGAACGTCATCGGGGACAAAGCGATGCTCCAGCAGGAAATCGCGCGGCTCGTAGCCGAAGCTCTGGATATCGAGCGCCGGGCGCGACCTGTACGGCTCGAGCTGGCCCATCGCGTGAATACGCCCGATAAAACGTCCGAGCCATTCGAGCGTGCCGTCGCGATCGAGATCGGGCGCGCGTCCGCCGCGGCGCTCGAAAATCGCGAGACGGAAGCCGTCGAACGTATGCAGCGAATGGCCGTTATCGACGCGCGCCGGCACCGCGGGAATCTCGCGCGCGGCCAGTTCCGCGACGAACGCGTGCTCTTCGAGAATGGCTTCGTCCGTCCAGCGCCCGGGACGGTAGAACTTCGCGACAACGGGCGGCCCGTCTTCCACACCCACCTGGAAGACGCGGTTTTCGTAGCTGTTGAGCGCGAGCATGCGGCCATCGGTGCGCTGGCCGGCGGGAATCAGGACGCTGTCGATGGCATCGAGCACGCATTCCGGCGTCAGCCGGGCGAAAGGGACAGTGCTGGAAGCGCCGTCCTGGAGATCGGGAGTGTCGTCGTTCATGCCCGCATTGTGCGCCGCGCCGTCCGCGATGACGAGCGACACACGTGACACGCGTGACGCGTCACGCAGGGGCATGCCAGCGCATCACTGGATGTAACGGCGTGTGCATCAAGCCCCCGATGCAGGCAGCAGGCGCGCGGGGCGCCAACGCTTTCCGCGCCCCGGACACAACGTTATCCCGACTGCGCGCTGCGTCGATGCGCTGCGCGCGGCACCGCGTTCAGTGCATCTGCGCGCTGGCGGGGCGAACCTGCTCGCCCGTGTCGATCAGGTCTTCAAGGAAGAAGGGTTCGGTGTTCAGCTGGATCGACGTACCGGGTTCACCGGCGTACCACGCCACCATGGCCATGTCGCCAAGAATGCGCATGACGATGCCGCGTGCGCCCTGGGGCACGGCGATATGCACGGTGCGGACGATAGAACCGACTTGCATGATGTTTCCCCGTTCTCTTTGCCGGCTTGAATGAAGCGCCGGTCGTGTGGCGATAAAAAGCGCCGCGTTGCCAGAAACGTTGCGTGCGCACCTAACCTGCATCGCGCGAACCGCGAAAAAGGCCTTCAAACTCATTGTTCACGTTTTGTACCGCCCGGGAAAGCGAAAAATAAGGGCCCAACACCCCTCAATTCGTACATTCCACTTACGAAATCCCAATCAGCGGTCCCTTGTGTAATGCGTCGTAATGGACCAATCATAAACCTTGGGGAACCCGTATCCGAAAATGACGCATGAGGACTACGATACGCGTTATATTGCTGTCGCGCATGCCGGGCGCGGCCATCGTTCGCGCAACGCAGGCCGTGCACGCGGCGCAGCCAGCCCGGCTTTCAACCGACCAGCCCAGACCCGCGCCGTTCAATGTGGATTGTTCGACTCGCGCTACGGCGCCCGTACACCTTTATCGTCCTCGCCCTGCTGCTGCTGATCGTCGGACCGTTGACGATCATGCGCACGCCGACGGATATCTTCCCGAACATCGACATTCCGGTGCTGTCGGTGATCTGGTCGTACAACGGCCTGCCCGCCGACGAGATGGAAAAGCGCATCGTGCTCAACTACGAGCGCGGGCTTTCGGTGGCGGTGAACGACATCGAGCACGTCGAATCGACCTCGCTGAACGGCATCGCTGTCGTCAAGATCTTCTTCCAGCCACATGCGAATATCGACGAGGCACTCGCGGAAGTCACCGCACTGTCGCAGTCGCAGGTGCGCTCGCTGCCGCCGGGCATCACGCCGCCGTTCATCCTGCGCTACAACGCGTCGACAGTGCCGATCCTGCGCCTCGCGCTGTCGTCGCCGACGCTTACCGAGCAGGAGCTGTTCGACTTCGGCAATAACTTCCTGAAGACGCAGCTCGCGACCATACCCGGCGCGTCGGCGCCGCTGCCGTACGGCGGCAAGCAGCGCCAGATCATGGTGGACATCGATTCGCGCAAGCTCCAGGAGCGCAACCTGTCGCCGATGGACGTGGTGAACGCGATTACCGCGCAAAACCTGATCCTGCCCTCGGGTACCGCGAAAATCGGTTCGACTGAATATTCGGTGACGATGAACGCGAGCCCCGATTCGCTCGCCGGCCTGAACAACATTCCGATCAAGTCCACCGCGAACGGCACCGTTTATATCCGCGATGTCGCGCACGTGCGCGACGGCTTCCAGCCGCAGACGAACATCGTGCGCGTGAACGGCCAGCGCGCATCGCTCCTCACGATCAACAAGAGCGGCAATACGTCGACACTCGAAATCGTCCAGCGCATCAAGGACATGATGCCGACGCTGCGCAATCTCGTGCCCGAGTCGCTCAACATCGATCCTGTCGCTGACCAGTCGCTGTTCGTGCGCGCCTCGGTGCAGGGCGTGCTGCGCGAAGCGCTGATCGCCGCCGGCCTCACCGCCCTGATGATCCTGCTCTTTCTCGGCAACTGGCGCGCGACGCTGATCATCGCCGTGTCGATTCCGCTTTCGATGATCACGTCGATCATCGCGCTGTCCGCGCTCGGCGAAACGATCAACATCATGACGCTCGGCGGGCTCGCGCTCGCGGTCGGGATTCTGGTCGACGACGCGACCGTCGCGATCGAAAACATCAGCCATCAGCTGGAGCAGGGCAAGAATCTCGAGCAGGCGATTCTCGATGGCGCGCATCAGATCGCGATCCCCACGCTGGTGTCGACGCTGGCGATCTGTATCGTGTTCGTGCCGATGTTCCTGTTGACGGGCGTCGCGCATTATCTGTTCGTTCCGCTTGCCGAAGCCGTCGTCTTCGCGATGCTCGCGTCGTACTTCTTTTCGCGCACGCTCGTGCCGACCCTCGCGAAATACCTGCTGCGCAATCACCATCGCAAGGAAGACCTGCACGTAAGCGAAACGACGCACAATCCGTTCATGCGCGCGCATCTCGCGTTCGAGCGCGGCTTCGAGAACGTACGCAACCGCTATCGCGTGTTTCTGGAAGCGCGCGTGGCGAAACCAGGCGTGTTCGTCATTGCGTTTCTGGCGTGCTGCGGCGCGTCGATGCTGCTGATGCCGTTTCTCGGCCGCGACTTCTTCCCGCAGGTCGACGCCGGCACGATCGCGCTCCATCTGCGCGCGAAAACCGGCATGCGGGTCGAGGAAACGGCGGTCGTCACGGATCGCGTCGACAAACGGATTCGTCAGCTGATTCCGCCTGCCGAACTGCATTCGATCATCGACAACATCGGCCTGCCGGTGTCGGGTATCAACCTGTCGTACAGCAACACGGGCACGATCGGCTCGTCCGACGCCGACGTGCTCATCACGCTGAACGCCGATCATCATCCGACCGCCGGTTACGTCCGCCTCCTGCGCCGCACGCTCAGCGACGAATTTCCCGGCGTGCAGTTCGCGTTCCTGCCCGCGGATATCGTGAGCCAGACGCTCAACTTCGGCATGCCGTCGCCGATCGATATCCAGATCGTCGGGCGCGACGTGCAGGGTAACCGTGCGTTCGCCGCGCGCCTGCTCGACCGCCTGCGCACCGTGCCCGGGTTTGCCGACGCCCGAATCCAGCAGCCCTCCGACCTGCCGCGCATTTTCATCGACGTCGATCGCACGCGCGCGCAGCAGGCCGGCTTCACGCAGAAGGACGTGGCGAGCAACCTGCTGATCACGCTATCGGGCAGCCAGCAGACGACGCCGACGTTCTGGCTCAATCCGCTGAACGGCGTCAGCTACAACGTGATCACGGAAGCGCCGCAATACACGATCGATTCGCTGCAGGCGCTCGCGAATATTCCGCTCAACGCGAACGGCAAGAGCAACATCCTCGGCTCGCTGGCGACGATGCACCGCGAAGCGGGCAACGCCGTCATCAACCACTACAACGCGCAAACGACGATCGACATCTACGGCACCGCCGACGGCCGCGATCTCGGCGGCGTCTCCGACGACATTTCGAAGATCATCGCCGACTCGAAAGCAGACATGCCGAAGAGCTCGACGATCAAGCTGCGCGGCCAGGTGCAGACGATGAACGATTCGTTCTCCGGCCTCTTCGCCGGTCTCGTGTTCGCGATCGTGCTGGTGTATCTGCTGATCGTGGTGAACTTCCAGTCGTGGCTCGATCCGTTCATCATCATCACCGCGTTGCCGGGCGCGCTCGCGGGCATCGTGTGGATGCTGTTTCTCACGCACACCACGCTGTCGATTCCCGCGCTCACCGGCGCGATCATGTGTATCGGCATCGCGACGGCCAACTCGATCCTGGTGATCAGCTTCGCCCGCGAACAGCTGCTCGAACACGGCGACGCGACACGCGCCGCCATCGAAGCGGGCTTCACGCGATTCCGTCCTGTGCTGATGACCGCGCTCGCGATGGTGATCGGCATGGTGCCGATGGCGATCGGCCTCGGCGAAGGCGGCGAGCAGAACGCGCCGCTCGGCCGGGCGGTGATCGGCGGTCTCGCGGTCGGCACGCTCGCGACGCTGATTTTCGTGCCGGTGGTGTTCTCGCTGATCTATAGACAGCTCTCGGCGCGACGTCTACGCGCGTCGGAAAACGTGGTTCAAAAACATCCTGATGTGGGGCATTGATGGAAGGCAAAGGTCCGGAGCGTCACGACGACGCGCACCTCCTGAAGGCTAAAGCAACGGCGATGCCGAAGCGCAAGCGCTGGCCCGTCGTGGTGGCGATCGTCGTCGTGCTGGTGCTCGCGGCGCAGGGCATCTGGTCGCGTCGCAGCGCGCACGCCGCGCTCGAACGCGATGCGGTTCACGCGAGCCAGACGAGCGTCCAGGTCGTGCATCCGCAAAAGTCGGATGCGGCGCTCGATCTCGTGCTGCCGGGCAACGTGCAGGCGTTTCTCGACACGCCGATCTACGCGCGCACGAACGGTTATCTGCGCAAGTGGTACGCCGACATCGGCGCGCACGTGAAGGCCGGCCAGCTGCTCGCCGAGATCGACACACCGGAAGTCGACGACCAGTTGCGCGCGGCGCGCGCCGATCTTGCCAATGCGCAGGCAAATTTCGCGTTGTCGAAAACGACCGCCGACCGCTGGACCGACATGCTGAAAAGCAACTCGGTCTCGAAGCAGGAAACCGACGAGAAAGTCGGCGACATGCTCGCGAAGAAAGCGACGCTCGACGCGGCGCGTTTCAACGTCGCGCGGCTCGAAAAGACGCAGTCGTTCCAGAAGGTCTTCGCACCGTTCGACGGCATCGTGACGGCGCGTAACGTCGACGTCGGCGCGCTGATCGATGCAGGCAGCTCGGGCGGTCCGGCGAAAGAGCTGTTCCACGTCGCGCAGGCGGACCGGCTGCGGGTGTACGTCAACGTGCCGCAGGCTTACGCGCAGCAGATCCATGCGCAGCAGAACGCATACCTCACGCTCACGGAAACGCCCGCGAAACACTATCCAGGCAAGGTCGCGCGCACGGCTGGATCCGTCGATGCGACACAGCGAACGATGCTCGTCGAAGTCGATGTCGACAATCACGACGGCGATCTGCTGCCGGGCGCATATGCGCAGGTGCACTTCGCGCTCGGCACGGGCGCCGCGCGGTTCACGCTGCCGGGCAACGCGTTCCTGTTCCGGCCGGATGGCGTGAAAGTCGCCACCGTGACGCCCGACAACCACGTCAAGCTGGTGACCGTTTCCCTCGGGACGGACTTCGGCACGCGCGTGGCCGTTGCATCGGGTTTGCAGGGCGATGAGCAGGTGATCCTCAATCCGCAGGATTCGATCGTCAACGGCGCACCCGTGCGCATCGTCGAGCGGAAGAACGCAGGCGGGCCCAATGGCGCAGGCGGCGCAGCGGGCGCGTCCGCCACGGCGACGGCCAGTGCGCAAGGCGCTTCGTCAGGGCAGGCCGGGCAGTGAACATGCGACTTCATCGTTCGTCTCACCGGCGCGGGCTGCGTCTTTCGCTGGCAGCGATTGCAGCGGCATCGATGCTTGCGGGCTGCGTCGTGGGTCCGGACTACGTCAAACCGACCTCGACCACCGCCGCGACATACAAGGAACTCGAAGGCACCGGCTGGAAGCCCGCGCAACCCGCCGACCTCGGCACGCGCGGCGCGTGGTGGGAAGTCTACGGCGACCCGGCGCTAAACGCGCTCGAAACGCGCGTCGCCACCGAAAACCAGGACGTGCAGGCCGCGCAGGCGCGCTTTCGCGCGGCCCGCGCCACGGTCGCGCAGTTCCGCTCCAGCTTCTTTCCGTCCGTGACCGCATCCGGCGACTATTCGCGCGCGCGTTCGTCGGCCAACGTGCTGCACAAATCGACCGCCGGCCTCACGCTCAACGACTACCTCGTGCAGGCGGATGCATCGTGGGAACCCGATCTGTGGGGTCGCATCTCGCGCAGCGTCGAAGGCGCGAAAGCGGGCGCGCAGGCGAGCGCCGCCGATGCGCAGTCCGCGCTTCTGTCGATGCAGGCCGAACTCGCCACCGACTACTTCGAGCTGCGCGGTATCGATCAGGAGCATCAGCTGCTCGACAACACGATCAAGGCATATCGCGATGCGCTCGACCTGACGCAGCATCGCCGGGCGGGCGGCATCGCCACCGACGCCGATGTCGCGCAGGCGGAAACCCAGCTGCGAACCACCCAGGCGCAGGCGATCGATCTCGACGTGCAGCGCACGCAACTCGAGCACGCGATCGCGATCCTGACGGGCCAGAGTCCGTCGACGTTCTCGCTGCCCGTCGCGCCGCTCGTTGCGGTGCCGGTCGTGGCGCCGGCTGGCGTGCCGTCGGCGCTGCTCGAACGGCGGCCCGACATCGCTTCCGCGGAACGCCAGATGGCCGCGACGAACGCGCAGATCGGCGTTGCGACCGCGGCATTCTTTCCGGACCTGGTGCTGTCCGTCACCGGCGGTCTCGAAGCGACGAACGTCAGCTCGTGGCTGCTGGCGCCCTCGCGCTTCTGGTCGCTCGGGCCGACGCTTGCGGGCACGCTGCTCGACTTCGGCGGACGCGCGGCCGTGAAGGCAGAGGCGCAGGCGCACTACGACGAAAGCGTCGCGAACTATCGTCAGACCGTGCTCAGCGCGTTCGGCGACGTCGAGGACAATCTCGCCGCATTGCGCGTGCTCGAACAGGAAGCGCTCGCGCAGAACGATGCCGTGACGGCTGCGGAGCGCGCGCTCGCGGTGATCTCGGACCGCTACAAAAACGGCGCGATCACCTATCTCGATGTCGTCGTCGCGCAGACCACGGCGCTGTCGAACGAACGCCAGTCGGTCGCCATCGCGCGCCGCCGGATGGCCTCGAGCGTCGCGCTGATCAAGGCGCTCGGCGGCGGCTGGGACGCGTCGCAACTGCCCACCGACGAGCAGATCGTGCATCCCGATGCACCTTCGGGCACATCGACCGGTGCGGTGTCCAGCGCGCCGGCAACGCGCGGATAGCGACGCGCGCGGTACGCGTGGCGAGCGGCGTTGCGTTGCGTTGCATCGAATCCGGTGCGCGGCGCGCGTTTCGCGCAGCCGCGGGAACGCCATCGATTGCCCGCGCCGGCCACCTCTCACGCGTGACCGGCGTATCGTTGAGGTCTTTGCTTTTCCGGGAGACCGCTTCGTGAACGCTTCACAGAAACCTGACCGGCTGCCTGATCCGGCGGTTTCTTCAACTGCTTCGGGTCATGCGCCGGACGACGCTTCCGGCATTCCGTACCTGGAGCGCGGCACGCGCACCTACTGGCGTGCAAGTCTCGCGCTGCTGTTCGCCGGCTACGCGACGTTCTCACTGCTCTATTGCGTGCAGCCGCTCCTGCCCGCGTTCTCGACGGCGTTCGGCGTCAGCCCCGCGCAAAGCAGCTTCTCGCTCTCACTCACGACGGCCACGCTCGCGTTCGCGATTTTCGTCGCGGGCTTTGTGTCGGAAGGCTGGAGCCGTCATCGTCTGATGACGGCGTCGCTCACGGCGTCGTCGGTGCTCACGCTCGCGGCGGCTTTCGCGCCGCAATGGCATCAGCTGCTGGTGCTGCGCGCGCTCGAAGGGCTCGCGCTCGGCGGCGTGCCGGCCGTCGCGATGGCTTATCTCGCCGAGGAAGTGCATCCCGAGGGCCTCGGCCTCGCGATGGGACTGTACGTGGGCGGCACGGCGATCGGCGGCATGGCGGGGCGCGTGATCACGGGCGTCGTCGCGAACCTGTTCGGCTGGCGTGTGTCGATTGCCGTCATCGGCGTGCTCGGCCTGCTGGCGATGCTCGCGTTTCGCACGCTGCTGCCGCCGTCGCGCCATTTCGTGCCTCGTCGCGGGCTGGGTTTTTCGCATCATCGAGCCGCGCTCGCGAAGCATTTCACGACCGCCGGACTGCCGGTCGTGTTCCTGATGGCGTTCGTGCTGATGGGCAGTTTCGTCACGTTGTACAACTACATCGGCTACCGGCTGCTCGCGCCGCCGTACCTGCTGAGCCAGGCCGAAATCAGCTCGATTTTCGTCGTGTATCTCACCGGCGTGGTCGCCTCGCCGTGGTCGGGACGCATGGCCGATACGTTCGGCCGGGCACGCGTGCTGATAGCAAGCCTCGTGCTCATGCTGAGCGGCGTGGCGTTGACGATGCTGCAACCGATCCTGGCGATCGCGGCCGGCATCGCGTGCCTGACGTTCGGCTTTTTCGCCGGACACGCAGTGGCAAGCGGCTGGGTCGGCCGGATGGCGAAAACGGCGAAAGGCCAGGCCGCCGCGCTCTATCTGCTCGCGTATTACCTCGGATCAAGCATCGTGGGTTCGTACGGCGGACACGTGTGGGCGAAGCACGGCTGGAACGGCGTGGTTTCGCTCGTCACGTTGCTGTTGCTGTGCGGCATCGCGGGGGCGTGGTGGCTGCGCGCGCGCGAACGGCAAGGCCTCGCGTAAACCATGATCCGCAGCGCGCATCGAAAGGTCGTTGCAAGGCACCGTCACACTTTTTCGTGACCGCTTCAAACAGGTGCCAGATCGCGTCGGGCCCCACCTGGCGCGGCTCCGGCTATGCGAAACGCGGCGCTGCGGCGCCGCATCACGGCGCTGTCCGTCAAACCGTCGCCTATACTCAAATCACGCGGTTGCTCCGCTTTCATTACAACTACAGCGGGCCTCGCGCAGAAATATGCAGCAACACATAAGGAGACGGGCATGACGACCTATTTCACGATCGGTGATTTCATTCTGGTCATTCCGATGGCGCTAGCCGGCGCGCTCTTTCTTGGCGCGTGCCCGTGTGCAACCGAGTTCAGGCATAACGTGTTGCGCGTGCTGGGCGCGCTACTCGGCGTGGTCGTTGCGGTGTTGCTGGTCGAAGGCCTACCCGCACTGGTCTAGCTACCCGATCACGCGGATCGCCGGGGCAGGCGCTCCGCATACGTGAAGCGCGCGTGAAGCACACGTGAAAAAGCCGCCTTGCGGCGGCTTTCCGGATACACCTGCGCGATCAAACGCGAGGGCCGCGCAGCCGGTCAGACGTGCTGATCGGTCGACGGCTTTTCCCACAGGTTGACGCCGCCTTCGGTCGCGTAACGATCGATTTCAGCCAGTTCTTCCTTCGAAAACTCAAGGTTCTTCAACGCACCGGCATTCTCGCGCACCTGCTCCGGCTTGCTCGCGCCGATCAGTGCCGACGTCACGCGGCCACCGCGCAGCGTCCAGGCAAGCGCCATCTGCGCGAGGCTCTGGCCGCGGCGTTGCGCGATTTCGTTGAGCTTGCGCACGTGCTCCATGTTTTGCGCGCTCAGATGCTCCTGCTTGAGCGAACCGCCACCCGCCTTGTTGACGCGTGCGTCCTGCGGCACGCCGTTCAGATACTTGCCGGTCAGAAGACCTTGCGCGAGCGGCGTGAACGCGATACTGCCGGCGCCGATGCCATCGAGCGTGTCGAGCAGTTCATGCTCGACCCAGCGGTTCAGCATGTTGTACGCCGGCTGGTGGATCAGCAGCGGCACCTTGTATTCGCTGAGCAGCTTCGCCATTTCACGCGTTTTTGCCGGCGAATACGACGAAATGCCGATGTACAGCGCCTTGCCCTGTTGCACCGCAGTAGCGAGCGCACCGGCGGTTTCCTCGAGCGGCGTGTCGGCGTCGAAACGATGCGAATAGAAAATGTCGACGTAATCGAGGCCCATGCGCTGCAGGCTCTGATCGAGACTCGCGAGCACGTACTTGCGCGAGCCGCCGCCCTGACCGTACGGACCCGGCCACATGTCCCAGCCCGCCTTCGACGAGATCAGCAGTTCGTCGCGGTACGGCTTGAAATCGTCCTTGAAATGGCGGCCGAAATTCGTTTCCGCGCTACCGTACGGCGGCCCGTAATTGTTCGCCAGATCGAAGTGCGTGATGCCGAGATCGAACGCGGTGCGCAGGATGTCGCGTTGCGTCGAGAAAGGCGTCGTATCGCCGAAGTTGTGCCACAGGCCGAGCGACAGCGCCGGCAGCTTGAGCCCCGACTTGCCGCAGACGCGGTATTGCATGTCCGAATAGCGTTCTGATGCTGCTTCGTAAGCCATCGCTGGAATTCCCTGATAGAGGCTGAAAAGGCGTGCTGAACTGTGTATGGTAGCCAATCGGGGCGTCGACTGCATCGCCCCACACTGCGGGACGAAGGATGGACGTTGCCACGTCGCTCGCCTAAACTGCGGCGACCATGTTTAACGATGAGGGATTTTCATGACCAGAGCGATCTCGTTTGCGTTGATCGTTGGCGGCGTGGTGCTGCTTTACTTCGGTGGCCAGTCGTTCCACTCGTTCAGCAACGATGTCTCGCGCGTCTTCACGGGCGCACCGACAAACAAGACGATCTTTCTGATCGCAGGCGGCGTGGTCGCGACACTTGCCGGGCTCACCGGTCTCGTCGTGTCGGGCAAGCGCTAGATCCGCGCGCGATGAGCGGCGATTGACGATTGAAACACCGCTCATCGTTTGCGGTTACCGGTTGAAGATCGCCGGTCGAGCTTCAGAACGCGACTTCCGGAATCGACGCCGACCGCGACCCGGGCAGCGGCACATTGCTCGCGCCGTGATACGTGAACACGAGCGAAAATTTCACGTCGTCGCTGATATTCTTGCCGGCGGAATGCAGCGTGTTGCAGTGGAAGAACACGACGTCGCCGGCCTGCAGTTCCGGCGAGATCGCCGTCTGGATCAGCGCCTGATTTTCGGGCAGGTCGGAGCGGAAAAATTTCGCCTGATCGAAGCGCTCCGACGTGAACGGCGCGGTGTGCGACAGCGGCACAAACCAGAGCGCGCCGTTGTCGACCGTTTCGGGTCCGAGCGCGACCCACACCGACACCAGGTCATCCCGCTCGAACGACCAGTACCGCACGTCGCGATGCCAGCCCGTCAGGCTGCCGTACGCGGGGTGCTTCGTCATCATGCAGTTGTGATGCGCGCGCGACAGGCGCGGCTCCTCGCCGAAATACAGTTCCATCCAGCCACGAATTTCCGGCGCGGTCGCCCATTCGCGAAAGAGCGGATCGCGCTGGTAAGCATCGAGCAGGCGCCGCACGGTGTGTCCGCCAGGCGCATGCTTCGATTCGGGCGCGCCCGGATAGCGCAGATCCGCCTCGAATTCGAGCGGCGCGGCGGCCTCCTGCAACTGCCGCTGCGCCACCTGCTTCATCTGCGCGCAGCGCTCTGGCGAAAGCAGGCCGGGCACGACCACGAAGCCGCGTTCGCGCAGCACCTGTACCTGTTCCTTTTTCGAATGAAGCGAAGGATGCGACTGTACTGACATGGAGACATTCCGGTTCGGCTGGCTAATACCGGATTGTAAAACGTACCCGATCCTGCTGCGCGCGCGATCGGCGACCGCGCAAACGGCTACCTTGACGTATCGCACATCCGAGGGGCAGCCCCGCACGAAAAACGGTCACGGGCGCGCGATTGCAGTTCATGGCCCGTGTTTGCAACAGGGTTATGACCTGCATTTTCCGCACTCTCAAGGGGAAAAACCCGACTTCCTGGCGTCATGAATCGCGTGTAGCCTGCATGCATGTTGATTGCCCATCCCGCCTCTGCGGTGCGCGCGCGGCCTGTGACGGCTGCCGCGGCATCGATCCACGCATTTCCCGGTTTCTCCATCGACCCCGCTGGCCTGTTTGGTGCTTCGTTCAACGCACCTGCCATCGCTTGTCCGATGCCCTATTTTTCTGACTGAAACCATGCACACCTTATCGAGCACCAGTCTTACCCGCGCCGCGTTGAAGGCTGCGCGTCCCGCGCGCCGCCACGTCATGCGTGCGTTGCGTCATCATTCAGCGCGTACGCGCGCACTCGCCGGGCAATGGCGCGACGCGAAGCCCGTCGACAGTCTTCGCATGTGGTTTCACTCGTTTTTCGCGGCGCTTCGCGTAAGTAGCGGTTCACATCGTTTCTCGCTGCGCACGCTGCTGCGCAAGCCGACGACCCTGCGCACGCTGAACGCGCGTCCGGCCGCGGTGGTTCGAAGCACGAGCCGTCGCCCGCGTCGCGTGTCGGTCACGAGCACGGGCTGGTTTACGTTTGCGACGCATTGAATCAAAGGCTGTGGCCGGGCGTTGAGCCCGGCTGGCGCAAGGCCAGACCGCCGCAGCACAATTTTCCGGATTTGCAATAAAAAACCCCGCGCGGCGCAGGCCGGCGGGGTTTTTCTGTGTAGAACACAAACTTCGCGTGCAGGACCAGGATCAGGCCAGTGCGGCAACCGGTTCGGTGCCGGCCGCTTCCGCGAGCGCGAGCGCCTTGTCGGCCGATTCCCACGAGAATTCCGGCTCTTCGCGGCCGAAGTGACCGTAAGCAGCGGTTTTCTCGTAGATCGGGCGCAGCAGGTCGAGCATCTGGACGATGCCCTTCGGACGCAGGTCGAAGTGTTCCAGGACCAGACGCGTGATCGTTGCATCCGACACGCGGCCCGTGCCGAACGTGTTGACCATCACCGAAGTCGGCTGCGCCACACCGATGGCGTACGACACCTGAATCAGGCAGCGCGAAGCCAGGCCCGCCGCGACGATGTTCTTCGCGACATAACGGCCGGCATAAGCCGCCGAACGGTCGACCTTCGAAGGATCCTTGCCCGAGAACGCGCCGCCGCCGTGCGGTGCCGCGCCGCCGTACGTGTCGACGATGATCTTGCGGCCGGTCAGGCCGCAGTCGCCTTGCGGGCCGCCGATCACGAACCGGCCAGTCGGGTTCACGAGGAACTTGATGTCGCCCTTGATCAGCTCGGCGGGCAGTGTCGGCTTGATGATTTCCTCGATCACGGCTTCGCGCAGCGTCGACAGTTCGATGTCCGGCGAATGCTGCGTGGACAGCACGACGGTGTCGATGGCATGCGGCTTGCCGTCGACGTAGCGCACCGTGACCTGCGACTTCGCGTCCGGACGCAGCCACGGCAGACGGCCGTCGCGGCGCAGATTGGCCTGGCGTTCGACCAGACGATGCGACAGGTGGATCGGCAGCGGCATCAGTTCCGGCGTTTCGTCGCACGCGTAACCGAACATCAGGCCCTGGTCGCCCGCGCCCTGATCGAGGTTGTTGTCGTGCGCGCGGTCCACGCCCTGGGCGATGTCCGGCGACTGCTTGTCGTACGCGACGAGCACCGCGCAACCGCGGTAGTCGATGCCGTAATCGGTGTTGTCGTAGCCGATGCGCTTGATCGTTTCGCGCGCGACCTGGATGTAGTCGACGTTGGCCGTCGTGGTGATTTCGCCGGCCAGCACGACGAGACCGGTGTTGCACAGCGTTTCCGCTGCAACACGCGAATATTTGTCCTGTGCCAGGATAGCGTCGAGAATCGCGTCCGAAATCTGGTCGGCGACCTTGTCCGGATGACCCTCGGAAACGGATTCGGAGGTGAAGAAGTAATCGTTTGCCACGTTGCAGACTCCTGTTATGTGGTTACGGTTGAGTTTCACGTAGCCAGCTCCGGAGGCCTGAAGCGGCGACGCTTTAGCGGATTTACAAACCGTCGGACGCGCAAACACTGTGTTGGCACCCGTCAGCTTCGCCCCGCAAGTTGTCTATTAACTCGGCGAAGCCCTTATTATAGCGACTTCCTCAGATTGTCACAGAACGACCTCGCGTGATGTATTACGTCCTTTTTTCTGATTTCCTGAAGACGCTTCCGTGCTGCACCCCACACGGGGAAGCCGCATGCTGAGCCGCTATGGGGCCAAATTCGGGATCGCGCTGCTGAAATTATTTGCGCTTCTGCCGTACGGTTTCGTCGCGCGTCTCGGTGACGGCCTCGGCTGGCTGCTGTATCAGATTCCGAGTAACCGCAAACGCATTGTTCATATCAATCTGAAGCTGTGCTTCCCGGAATGGAGCGACGAACGCCGCGCAGACGTCGCGCGGAAGCACTTTCGCCACGCGATCCGCAGTTATCTGGAACGTAGCGTCCAGTGGTTCGGCTCGGCGCGAAAACTGGAAAAGCTGGTGCAGGTGAACAGCGCAATCGATCTGAACGATCCCGATCTGCCGCCTACGCTCTTTCTCGGCCTGCATTTCGTCGGCATCGAGGCAGGCTCGATTTTCCTGAACTATTCGCTGCATCGGACCTGCGGCTCCCTCTATCAGCCGATGTCGAATCCGGAATTCGAAGCCGTGGCAAAGGCCGCGCGCAGCCGGTTCGACGCCGAAATGGCGAGCCGCGCCGACAGCGCGCGCATCGTGCTGCGCTGGCTGCGCGATCGCAAGCCCGTGATGCTCGGCGCCGACATGGATTACGGCATGCGCAATTCGACGTTCGTGCCCTTCTTTGGCGTGCCGGCGTGCACACTGACCGCCGTCGGCCGGCTCGCGAAAGTGGGCCGCGCGCAGGTGGTGCCGTTCATCGGCGAGGTGCTGCCGAACTACAAGGGTTACCGGCTGAACGTATTCAAGCCGTGGGACAACTACCCCACCGGCGACGATGACCTTGATGCACGCCGCATGAACGCGTTTCTCGAGGAGCAGATCCCTAACATGCCGGAGCAGTACTACTGGGTGCACAAGCGTTTCAAGACGCGCCCGCCCGGTGACCCGAGCGTTTACTGAACGCGGCGCATCTGGTGGCACCCTGGCCAGATGACCAATGTCGTAACCGGCACCCACGCGCATACTCGCGCGTCCCTTACAATAGTGGGATGAAACTCAAATTCACCAAAATGCACGGCGCGGGCAATGACTTCGTCGTGCTCGACGGCTACACGCAACCTGTCTCGCTGACGGCGGCACAGGTGCGCGCGCTCGCGGACCGTCATTTCGGCGTCGGTGCCGACCAGTTGCTGCTGGTCGAACGACCCACCGTGGAAGGTGTCGACTTTCGCTATCGCATCTTCAATTGCGACGGCGGCGAGGTCGAGCATTGCGGCAACGGCGCGCGGTGCTTCGTCAAATTCGTGCGCGACGCGCATCTGACCGACAAACACACCGTGCGCGTGCAGGTACAGAACGGCCTTGTCACGCTCACCATGCAGGAGAACGGCGACGTGTCCGTCGATATGGGCGCGCCGGTGTTCGAGCCCGCGCGCGTCCCGTTCGATGCCGGTGGCCTCGAAGGGCGCCGTGAAGGCGGCGACACGCTCTGGCCGCTCGACGTGAACGGCGCCACGCGTGAGATTTCGGTTATATCGATGGGCAATCCGCACGCGGTGCAGATCGTCGGCGACGTCGAGGCGTTTGCCGTCGGCACCGACGGCCCCGCGATCGAAAAGCATCCGCGCTTTCCGCAGAAGGTGAACGCCGGTTTCATGCAGATCGTCACGCGCAACGAAATCAGGCTGCGCGTCCATGAGCGCGGTGCGGGCGAAACGCTCGCGTGCGGCACGGGCGCGTGCGCGGCGGTCGCGGCGGGCATCCGTCGCGGGCTGCTCGATTCGCCCGTCACAGTGCATACCCATGGCGGCGCGCTGACCATTACATGGAACGGCGCCCGGGACGAGGCCGCGCCGCTCATGATGGCGGGCCCGGCCACGACCGTGTTCGAAGGCGAGATCGAGCTGGCCGGCTAGCTGCAAACAAAATCCATCAAGAATCCATCATTAACCACTCCACGCCCCGCGCATCCCTTAAGCCGAAACCATGAACGATCGCGAAGTCGCCGAATACCTGCTTGCCAACCCTGATTTTTTCGCCGAACACGCGGAAATGCTCGCGACCATCCGCCTGGCGAATCCACACGGGAAAGCAGCGGTGTCGCTGCAGGAACGGCAGATGGACATGCTGCGCGACAAGAACAAACACCTTGAACGGCGGCTCGCCGAGCTGCTGCGCTACGGTCACGAAAACGACAGCATCGCGGCCAGATTCAGCCGCTGGACGACGCGCGTGATGTCAGAACGCGATCCGCACGCGCTGCCGCGCACGATCGCCGACGGCCTGCGCGACATCTTTGACGTGCCACAGGCGGCGCTGCGCGTGTGGGACGTCTCCGAGCCGTACGCGCACGCGGAATTCGCGCGCCACGTCGGCGAGGAAGTCCGCATTTTCGCGAATAGTCTGGCCACGCCGTATTGCGGCGCGAACACCGGTTTCGAGGCCGCGCAATGGCTCGCACCCGCGCTCACGGCGGTCCCGGACGAGAACAACGTTCCTGCCGAAGACGCTCCGGCGCAATCCATCGCTTCCATCGCGCTGCTCGCGCTGCGCGACCCGGAAGCCGACGCCGATGCAAGCGCGTTCGGTCTGCTCGTGATGGGCTCGCCGGATACCCGGCGCTTTCACGACGGCATGGCAACCGATTTCCTCACGCAGATCGGCGCGCTCGCCAGCGCGGCGCTGAGCCGCCTGTTGCCGCGCTAAACGCCTGCCCGCGTCCACCCCTCGCACCCAGAGACCGTGAATCCCGCCGATCCCGTCGCCGCTTATCTCTCGAGCCTCGAGCATGAGCGGCGGCTGTCGGAGCACACGCTGCGCGGCTACGCACACGAACTCGACGAACTGAAGAAGCTCGCGAACGGTCGCCCGCTCCAGCAGCTCACCGCCACCGATATTCGCGGCGCGGTCGCGCGGGCGCACGCGGGCGGCCTGTCGGCGCGCTCGATCAGTCATCGTCTTTCGTCGTGGCGCGCGTTCTATCGCTGGCTCGCCGGGCGGATCGATCTGCCGGTGAATCCGGTCGCTACCATCCGTGCGCCAAAGCAGGCGAAAACCCTGCCGAAAGCGCTTTCCGTCGACGACGCGCACACGCTGATGGAAGCGCCCCCCGCGAGCACCGCCGAAGGGCTACGCGATCACGCGATGCTGGAACTGTTCTACTCGTCCGGGCTGCGGCTCTCGGAACTGATCGGGCTGGACATCGCGTTCGCCGACCGCGACGGCTATCGCTCGGCAGGCTGGCTCAAGCTCGACGCGACCGAGGTCGAAGTGCTCGGCAAGGGCAACCGGCGCCGCGTCGTGCCGGTCGGTGCGAAGGCGCTCGATGCGCTGCGCGCCTGGATCGCCGTGCGCGATGAATTCGTGAAACACGATCCGCACCCGCTGTTTCTCTCGTCGCGCGGCAACCGGATGTCGCCGAACGTCGTGCGCGATCGCGTGAAGCGTGCCGCGATGCTCGCGGGCATTCCCGCGAACGTGCATCCGCACGTGCTGCGTCACTCGTTCGCCACGCACGTGCTGCAGTCGAGCGGCGACCTGCGCGCGGTGCAGGAACTGTTGGGGCACGCGAGCATCACCGCCACGCAGGTCTATACGGCGCTCGATTTCCAGCATCTGGCGCGGGTCTACGATCAGGCGCATCCGCGCGCCAAAAAGCGCGACTAGCCGTACTCTTTCCGGCGCCCGAATTGATGCGCGCCGGCCATATCAATGCATCTTCCCGCAGCGCCCAGGGCACAGACGTCCGCCCGGTCGCCCGCACGCAATAGCCCCTCGCAAAGTCAAATCATGATCACCGTCACGCTGAAATCGTCGAAAGAGAAGTCGCTGCTGCGCCGCCATCCGTGGGTCTATGCGAACGCGATCGATCGCGTCGACGGTGAGCCGGCTTCGGGCGCGACCGTCATCGTCCGGGCGCACGACGGCCGGTTTCTGGCGCGCGCGGCGTATAGCGCGCACTCGCAGATCCGCGCGCGCGTCTGGAGCTTCGACGAGGCCGAGCCCGTCGATCACGCGTTCTTCAGGCGCCGCGTGCAGCGCGCGCTCGCACATCGTCAAAAGATGGTGCAGAACACCGGCGCCGTGCGGCTGATTTTCGGGGAGGCGGACGGTTTGCCCGGTCTCGTCGTCGACTACTACATCGCCGACGATGAAACACAGCGCGGCCAGATCGTCTGCCAGTTCATGGCAGCGGGCGTCGAGGCGTGGAAGGAAGCGATCGTCGCGGCGCTGACAGATGCAACGGGTTGTCCGAACGTCTACGAACGCTCCGACGTGTCGATCCGCGAGAAGGAAGGCCTCGAACAGACAACCGGCGTGCTGGCCGGCGACGAACCGCCGGCCACGCTGATCTCGACGGAAAACGGCGTGCGCTATCACGTCGACGTACGCAACGGCCACAAGACGGGTTTCTACGTCGACCAGCGCGACAACCGCGCGCTCGTGCAGCAGTTTGCACAGGGTCGCGACGTGCTCAACTGCTTCTGCTATACCGGCGGCTTTTCGCTCGCCGCGTTAAAGGGCGGCGCACAGCGCGTGGTGTCGATCGATTCGTCCGGCGAGGCGCTCGCGCTTGCGCAGCAGAACGTGACGGCTAACGGTTTCGACGCTGCGCGCGCCACCTGGCTCGATGCCGACGCGTTCAAGACGCTACGCCGTCTTTACGACGAAGGCGAACGTTTCGACCTGATCGTGCTGGATCCGCCCAAATTCGCGCCGTCGCGCGAACATGTGGACCGCGCGGCGCGCGCCTACAAGGACATCAACCTGACCGGGCTGAAACTGCTTCGGCCGGGCGGCCTGCTCTTCACCTATTCGTGCTCCGGCGCGATCGATGCCGAACTGTTCCAGAAAATCGTCTCCAGTGCCGCCTCCGACGCGCGGATCGACGCGCGCATCCTGAAGCGGCTCGGCGCGGGCGTCGACCATCCGCTGCTGACCGCGTTTCCGGAAGGCGAGTATCTGAAAGGCCTGTTGTTGCAAATCGCCTGATCGCCCATAGTTTCGGGATATTTCCCGTGGCCGGATTCCGGCGGGGTGCCGCTGGCCGTGCAGCCGCAAGCGGTGCCTTGACAGATATGTTTCAATAACAGACCGATCGAGTGGCCGCCGGCGCGCGGCCCCGCACCTGATTTCACGTATTTAACAGGCAGACACCATGATTCCCGTTACCATCCTGACCGGCTTTCTCGGCAGCGGCAAAACCACGCTGCTCAAGCGCATCCTGAACGAAAAGCACGGCATGAAGATCGCCGTGATCGAAAACGAGTTCGGCGAAGAGAACATCGATAACGAAATCCTCGTGCAGGACGCGAACGAGCAGATCATCCAGATGAGCAACGGCTGCATCTGCTGCACGATCCGCGGCGACCTCGCGCGCGTGCTCAGCGACCTGGCCGCGAAAAAGCAGGCCGGCGAACTGGATTTCGACCGCGTCGTGATCGAAACCACCGGTCTCGCCAATCCGGGTCCCGTGGCGCAGACGTTCTTTATGGATAACGAGATCGCCGACGAATTCCTGCTCGACGCGATCATCACGCTCGTCGACGCAAAACACGCGGATCACCAGCTCGACGAGCATGAAGTCGTGCAGCGTCAGGTCGGCTTCGCTGACCGCCTGTTCATCACGAAGGCCGATCTCGTCGACGACAAGGCGCTTGGCGACCTGCGTCACCGTCTGCTGCACATGAACCCGAAAGCGGCGATCAGGATCGTCAATTTCGGTGAGGCCGACATCAAGGAAATCTTCGATCTGCGCGGCTTCAACCTGAATGCGAAACTCGAAATCGACCCGGATTTCCTCGCCGAAGACGACCACGACCACGACCACGCACATGATGATCACGATCACGGCAAGTGCGATCACGAAGGTCACGACCACGATCACGCCCATCACCACCACGCGCATCACGACGACAAGATCAAATCGTTCGTCTACCGCAGCGAGCGGCCGTTCGACCCGAACCGCCTCGAAGACTTCCTCGGCGGCATCCTGCAGATCTACGGCGAGCGTCTGCTGCGCTACAAGGGCGTGCTGTACATGAAGGGCGTCGATCGCAAGGTGGTGTTCCAGGGCGTGCATCAGATGATGGGCAGCGATCTCGCGTCCAAATGGCAGCCGGTTGAAAAGAAAAACAGCAAGATGGTGTTTATCGGTATCGAACTGCCGCAAGACCTGATTACTGACGGCCTCGACGCCTGCCTTGCCTGAAGCGGCCGCGCTGCGCGAAAACAGGAAGCGGCCCGAAACCGGTAAATCTGGCCTCGCCAGTGCGGCCGGGCCATTCAAAAATGCGGCATATATGAAAGGCGCGTGAAAACCCTGTTGTGCAAAACCATGAACGACCATCGCTTTTTGGTCGTCAGCGCGTTATATTTTCAGGATATTGGCAGTGGCAGCAGGGATTTCCCCCGGTTGTCGTCCCGTATTGTGATTCAGTTACAATACGGGCCCACTGGAGAATGACAACGAAATGCCCGGGACATTGCAGCTCGCACCGGGCACACACGGCGCCGGAAAATCTCATCCGGAATTCACGTCGGCATGCCGGTTGGCACACCGGTTTCGGGGAGCGCGCTGCCGGTAGAAAGATCATGCCTCAGGAGCATTTGTAGACCGGTTTCCAGAGGAGTTCGGCCCCGCATCGGCGCCTTTGGCGTCACGACAGCCCACCGTCCGTGTTCGCCGTCGCTCATTTGAGCGTTAATCAGGGCATCTTTGCGGGCAACACGAAAGAGCGGGCAATATGTATGAGTTTTGCCTCACATTGAAGAAGCAAGCCAGATGACGACGAAACGACTCTTGACCGAAGCCGAAATCCTGAAGATGAGCGACAAGGATTACATGAATGAGGATCAGCTCGCTTTCTTCAAGAACAAGCTCGAACAGCTGCAGGCGGAAATTCTCCGCAATGCCGGCCAGACGACTGAAAACCTGCGTGAAACCGTGATCGTGCCGGACCCGGCCGACCGCGCGACGATCGAGGAAGAGCATGCGCTGGAACTGCGCACGCGCGACCGCGAACGCAAGCTGCTGAAGAAGGTTCAGCAATCGCTCGCACGCATCGATTCGGGCGACTACGGCTGGTGCGAGGAAACCGGCGAGCCGATCGGCATTCCGCGTCTGCTCGCACGCCCCACGGCAACCCTGTCGCTCGAAGCGCAGGAACGCCGCGAGCTGCGCCAGAAGCTGTTCGGCGACTAACCGTCGCGGCGCGGTTTCGGCCCGCGCCCCAATACGCTGCTTCGTCGAGAGGCGCACGGTGTTCCGTGCGCCTTTTTTCTTCCGGGGCGCGCCCTTTCGTGCTGCCGGCGCGGCCGTTTCGGCCCCATCTTTTTACGCGTTTTTTCTTCTTTATCCCGCCTTTTTCCGCCGTTAGCCATCCGGCCGACTCTTGATATGGCGGTGCACGCCCTAAAATAAATCCGACATGCGTTGCACGAGCGCGCGCGCCTTTGCCTGGTTTTCCGCGTTGCGCGCCGTCCGCTTACCCGGATTCAAGTAGTGGCGCACAGCGCTGCTGCGTCCTTCCCGTTTTTGCAAAAGGAACGCATATGGAGCAATTTCACGGCACGACGATCGTTTCCGTGCGGCGCGGCGACAAGGTCGCGCTCGGCGGCGACGGCCAGGTGACACTGGGCAACATCGTCATGAAAGGCGGTGCAAAAAAAGTCCGGCGCATCTATGGCGGCAAGGTGATGGTCGGTTTCGCCGGCGGCACGGCCGACGCCTTTTCGCTCCTCGACCGCTTCGAAGCCAAGCTCGAAAAACATCAGGGCAACCTCACGCGGGCAGCCGTCGAACTCGCCAAGGACTGGCGCACCGACCGCATGCTGCGCCGCCTCGAGGCCATGCTGATCACCGCCGACGCACACACCACGCTCGTCATCACCGGCAACGGCGACGTGCTCGATCCTGAAGGCGGCATCTGCGCCATCGGCTCGGGCGGTGCGTACGCGCAGGCGGCGGCCGCGGCGCTTCTCGCGAACACGGATCTTTCACCGCGCGAGATCGTCGAAAAGGCGCTGGAGATTGCCGGCGACATGTGTATCTACACGAACCATAACCGCGTCATCGAGACGATCGAGTAAGGACCCACGATGAGCACCATGACTCCAGCCGAGATCGTCTCGGAACTCGACAAACACATCATCGGTCAGGACCGTGCAAAGAAGGCGGTCGCGGTCGCGCTGCGCAACCGCTGGCGTCGTCAGCAGGTCGAAGAGCCGCTGCGCCAGGAAATCACGCCGAAGAACATTCTGATGATCGGGCCGACAGGTGTCGGTAAAACCGAAATCGCGCGCCGTCTGGCCAGGCTCGCCGACGCGCCGTTCATCAAGATCGAAGCCACGAAGTTCACGGAAGTCGGCTACGTCGGTCGCGACGTCGACAGCATCGTGCGCGATCTGATGGAAATCTCCATCAAGCAGACGCGCGAAACGGAAATGCGCAAGGTTCGCACGAAGGCCGAAGATCAGGCCGAAGACCGCATTCTCGACATCCTGCTGCCAACGGCGCGACCCGTCGGTTTTGGCGCAAGCTCGAGCGCGGCCGACACCGTCGACGAAAGCAGCACCACGCGTCAGACATTCCGCAAGCGTCTGCGCGAAGGTCTTCTCGACGACAAGGAAATCGAACTCGACGTCGAGCAACCGCAGGTCGGCATGGACATCATGGGGCCGCCGGGCATGGAAGACATGACCGAGCAGATCCGTTCGATGTTCGCGAACATCGGCGGCGGCAAGAAAATGCGTCGCAAGCTGAAGGTCAAGGAAGCGCTGAAGCTGCTGACCGACGAGGAAGCCGGCAAGATGCTCAACGACGAAGAAGTCAAGGCAATGGCCGTGCGTAACGTCGAGCAGAACGGCATCGTGTTCCTCGACGAGATCGACAAGATCGCGTCACGCAATGAAGCCGGCGGCGGCGAGGTGTCGCGGCAGGGTGTGCAGCGCGATCTGCTGCCGCTCGTCGAAGGCACCACGATCAACACGAAGTACGGCATGGTGAAGACGGATCACGTTCTGTTCATCGCGAGCGGTGCGTTCCATCTGGCCAGGCCGAGTGACCTGATTCCCGAGCTGCAGGGTCGCTTCCCGATTCGCGTCGAACTCGATTCGCTTTCGGTGAAAGACTTTGAATCGATTCTTGTCGCAACGGACGCGAGCCTCGTCAAACAGTACCAGGCGCTGCTCGCTACCGAAGACGTGCATCTCGACTTCGCTGAAGACGGCATTCGCCGCCTGGCCGAAATCGCGTTTTCGGTGAACGAAAAAACCGAGAACATCGGCGCGCGCCGTCTCTATACGGTGATCGAAAAGCTGCTCGAGGAAGTGTCGTTCTCCGCGGGCAATCACGCGGGCACGAACGTCACGATCGACGCGGCCTATGTCGATCGTGCGCTGAACGAAGTCGCCGAAGACGAGGACCTGTCCCGCTACGTGCTGTAGTCCCGCGCGACGGCGCTGCCTGCAATGCCGTCGACGCACACACTATCCGGCACCCGCCGGGTAGACCATACGGCATCACGCACAAGTAAAACGGACGGCCTTTTCGAAGGCCGCCCGTTTTCCCACCAGTGCCATGCATTCACGGCGCGCAACTCACTGCCGCACCGGCCGTTTCGCCAGCTTGCGCTGCAGCGTGCGGCGATGCATGTTCAGCGCACGCGCCGTCGCCGAAATGTTGTTGCCGTTTTCCGCCAGCACGCGCTGGATATGCTCCCATTCGAGCCGCGCCACGGAAAGCGGCGCCGGGTGGTCGATCGCCTCTTCGGCCTGCAGCGCGCTCGCTTCGCTTTGTAGCGCGGAAAGAATCGATTCGACGTTGGCGGGCTTTGCCAGATAGTTGTCGGCGCCATCCTTCACCGCCTGCACGGCCGTCGCGATACTTGCGTAGCCCGTCAGCACGAGCATGCGTGCGTCCGGCTGCAATTCGCGCAACGGCGCGACCAGGTTCAGGCCGGAATCGTTGCCCAGATGCAGGTCGACCGTGATCTGCCCGAACTTCTGCTGGTTCGCGAGCCTGATCGCCTCGGCTGCGTTGTGCGCCTCGGCGACCGTGAAGCCGCGTCGCGTGAGGCCCCGCGCGAGGATGCCGGAGAACACTTCGTCATCGTCGATGACCAGAAAATTCATGTCGCTCATGCCTGTTTCTCCGTATTGTCAGGTGCCGAACCGTTCCGGTTCGCATCCGTCTGGCCAGCGGCCGTCTGCGCGGTACCGGGTTTCCATGCGCCGGACTGCCCGTGGCCTGCCACCGGCAGTCGCAGCGTAGCGCGCGTGCCGCGCGGCTTCGTTTCGTTGATATCGCTTAATTCGATCGAACCACCCAGGCGCGTCGCGGCGGAAAACGCCAGATAAAGGCCGACGCCGTGACCGCCCTGCGTGCTGTCGACCGGCATCGTGCCGAGCGAATGACGCAGCGTCGGCGGAATACCCGGGCCGGCGTCGCACACTTCGAACTCGATCGTATCGCCGCGCGCCGTCAGCCGGGCGGTCAGCGTGACGTGATCGCGGCTCGCGCGCGCCGCATTATCCAGCAGGATCGTGAGAATCTGGCCGACTGCGACCGTATCGTCAAGGCTGACGTGGTCGGGCGGCGTTCCCGGGCGTTCGAATTTGACATGCGGATGCCGCAGCCGCCATTGCTCGACGAACGATGCGAGCCATTCGCCCACCGTCAGCCGGCTACCCGGCGACGAGGCGCGACTGCGCAGCCGCGCGAGCGCCGACGTGCACAACGCCATCTGCTGTTCGAGCAGGGAGATATCCGCCGAATACGGCGCGAGACCCTGGTCGGTACGCGCCGCGTCGCGCAGTTCTTCGGCAAGCATCGCGATCGTGGAGAGCGGCGTGCCGATTTCGTGCGCGACGGTGGCGGCCTGCACGCCGAGCGCCACGGCACGCTCATCGCGCAGCAAGCGCTGCTGGGCCTCGCCCAGCGCGGCTTCGCGCAGCCGCAGGGCGCGCGACATCCGCGCCACGAACCACGCGATCAGGCCGACGCTCACCATGAAGTTCACCCACATGCCGGCGCGGTAGTAGTCGAAGAGGTTCGCCGGATTGTCGAGGTTGAGCGGCACGGAATCGAAGCCGAGCACGGCGTAACAGGCAGCCGCGAACGCGGCGAGCCACGCCATCAGATACCAGGGCAGCACGGCCGCGGCAATCGCCAGCGAGGGCAGATACAGCGACACGAACGGATTGGTCGTGCCGCCCGACAGGAACAGCAGCGCCGACAGGGCGCCCAGATCAACCCAGATCTGGCCGAACAGCTCGAGATTGGACTCAGGCTTCTCGCGCGCCACGCGAATCCACGTCAAGCCGTTGAACACGACTTCGAGCGCGATCACGAGCAGCATCGCGGGGAGCGGCAGATGGACGCCGAACATGAACTGGACAACCGCGATCGTGCCAAGCTGCCCAATGATGGCGAAGCTTCGCAGCCAGAAAAGATGCCCGAGGTTGACCCTGCCGGTGGTGGTTATGCGGTGCATGCCGCCAGTTTACCCGTCAGTCAGCGGCCCGGGGCACCCGGCGCGCCGCTTTGCTGGGTGCTTGCGATTTCAGTGGCAAGGCATTCGGGGCACAGACACCCGCTTCCCGCCGCGAGTCGCTCCGCTGGCAACGCCAGCATCGCGCGGCACCAGCATGCGACGTCTTTCGCCCGCGCGCCGCAGTCGAACGCATGGCCGCAGCGCGGACAGCGCACGCTCACCACATCCTGCGAAGAAGAATCTGACGCGTTCATGGCGAAATGATGAATCTGTTGGGGAATCACAGGAATAATGCCACGTCCTGCATGCGCCAGTAACCGGCCGTTCGGCCAGCTTTTCGGCCTCGCCGGGGCGCGGGAGAATCCATCTCATGCCGCGCCGGGCAGGTGTTATCCCGCCGCGCGGCGACGCCATGTTGCGCACTGCACGAAAAGCGCCCCGCGCACCGCTCCGGCGCGCTTCGAAAACCCTGTTGCAGCGCGCCACTCCTGTACAATTCGCCCTTGTTTCAACTGCCCTGCCTGACTCTGCCGCCATGTCCGAGATCCCAGACCTTTCGCAGATTGCGCCCACCCTGAAAGCCGAAATTCTGGCCGAGGCGCTGCCCTATATCCGCCAGTATCACGGCAAGACCGTGGTGATCAAATACGGCGGCAATGCCATGACCGAAGAGCGCCTGAAGCAGGGCTTCGCGCGCGACGTCATTCTGCTGAAGCTGGTCGGCATCAACCCGGTGATCGTGCACGGCGGCGGCCCGCAGATCGATCAGGCGCTGAAGAAAATCGGCAAGCAGGGCACGTTCATCCAGGGCATGCGCGTCACCGACGAAGAGACGATGGAAGTCGTCGAATGGGTGCTCGGCGGCGAAGTGCAGCAGGACATCGTCACGCTGATCAACCACTTCGGCGGTCATGCGGTGGGCTTGACGGGCAAGGATGGCGGCCTCATTCACGCACGCAAGATGCTGATGCCCGACCGCGAGAATCCGGGCCAGTACGTCGATATCGGCCAGGTCGGCGAAGTCGAGGCAATCAACCCGGCGGTCGTGAAAGCGTTGCAGGACGACGCGTTCATTCCGGTGATCTCGCCGATCGGCTTCGGTGAAGACGGGCTGTCGTACAACATCAACGCGGATCTGGTCGCAGGCAAGCTGGCGGTCGTGCTGAACGCCGAGAAGCTCGTCATGATGACCAACATCCCCGGCGTGATGGACAAGGCGGGCAACCTGCTGACCGATCTGTCGGCACGGGAAATCGATGGTCTGTTCGCGGACGGAACGATCTCGGGCGGCATGTTGCCGAAAATCTCGTCGGCACTCGATGCGGCAAAGAGCGGTGTGCGCTCGGTGCATATTATCGACGGCCGCATCGAGCATTCGGTGCTGCTCGAAATCCTGACCGAACAGCCGTTCGGCACCATGATCCGCTCGCATTGAGCGCATCATGAAACACGGTGCGCGCAGCCATGCGCGTATCGTGCCACGCAGCCCGCCGCCCTTGTGCGGTGGCAGCGCGATGCTCCACCAGCCGGCGTTCAGGCCCACTGTATTTCACGCTGCATCCGGCGCTTTCAGGCCTGATTCATGGCCTGCTGCCCGGCGTTCGAACAGGCCTTCAAACCGGACTCCTGCATGGCCTCTCCCGTTTCCACTGCCAGCATGATGCGTCCCTCCCGTCCTAAACGCCGTCGGCCGCATATCGGAGGCGGCACGCCCGTGTGGCTCTTCGATCTCGACAACACGCTGCATCACGCATCGCACGCGATCTTCCCGGCGATCAACCTGGCGATGACGCAGTACATCATCGACGCCCTGCAGGTCGAGCGCGACGAGGCGAACCGTCTGCGCACCGGCTACACGCAGCGTTACGGCGCAACGCTGCTGGGCCTTGCGCGCCATCATCCAGTCGATCCGCACCACTTTCTCAAGGTCGTGCACACGTTCCCTGATCTGCCCGCGATGCTGCGCGCCGAGCGCGGCCTCGCGCGTCTCATCGAGGCGCTGCCGGGCCGCAAGATCGTGCTGACCAACGCGCCCGAAAAGTACGCGCGCGCGGTCCTCGACGAGCTGCGCATCGCGCCACTGTTCGAGCGGGTGATCGCCATCGAGCACATGCGCGACCGGCGCGCCTGGCGCGCGAAGCCCGATCCGTCGATGCTGCGTCGTGCCATGCGCGACGCGCACGTCAGTCTCGCGGACGCCATCCTCGTCGAAGACACGCGCAGCCATCTGAAAAACTACCGGCGACTCGGCATCCGCACGGTGTGGATCACCGGCCATCTGCCGGCGCAGCGCCGCGCGGAGGGCGTGCCGGCGCGTCTGCCGGGCACTGGCCGTCCCCACTATGTCGACTGGTCGATTCGTTCGTTAAAATCATTGCGATCGGGCATCCGCTCGGGGCGACTGAAAAGGCGACATCCATGCAGCCGACTGACAGACCTGACCCGCCGGTAAACGACGAACATCACGACGCCAGCGGCACCCGCGCGCCGCGCCTGAAACCCGGCGAGCGGCGCGTCCACATCCTCCAGACGCTCGCCGCCATGCTGGAGGCGCCCAAGAGCGAAAAAATCACCACGGCGGCGCTCGCCGCGCGGCTCGGCGTCTCGGAAGCGGCGCTTTACCGGCATTTCGCCAGCAAGGCACAGATGTTCGAAGGGCTGATCGAGTTCATCGAGCAATCCATTTTCGGGCTCATCAACCAGATCGTATCGAAAGAGCCAAACGGCGTGCTTCAGGCGCGCTCGATCGCGCTCATGCTGCTCAACTTCGCCGCCAGGAACCCCGGCATGACGCGCGTGCTGACAGGCGAAGCGCTCGTCGGCGAACATGAACGGCTGGCGGAACGCGTGAACCAGATGCTGGAGCGCGTCGAGGCGTCGCTGAAGCAATGCCTGCGGCTCGGATTGATGGATGTCAACACGCAGGCCGACAGCGCCGCCGTGCCGCTGCCGGCGGACTACGATCCCGCCGTTCGCGCAAGCCTGCTGGTGAGCTACATCATCGGACGCTGGCACCGCTTTGCCCGCAGCGGCTTTTCGCGCGCACCCGGCGAACACGCCGAAGCGCAGTTGCTACTCATCCTCCAGTAATCCAGTAACGTAGCGGCATTCCCGGTTCGGGAAGTCGACAGGACGGCGCGCGCCGCTACTCCAGAACTTTCCGCTATAATTTGCGCCTGATTGCGGTATTCGCTGCCATAGCGGCCACCGGAACATGCAGGATGAATGACGCGCCGATTTGCTGACTCGATTGCGGGCGCGCGAACTGCCGGGAGGGTTCCCGCGGTTCACTACAAATGCGGCTAAAGAGGTCGTCAGCCGCGCATATCGTCTTTTCGCGCATCGCCGACACCATCTAGCCGCCCAGAGTCGTTAAAAGGCGGAATGAATGGAATCGATCGGCATCGTCGCTCCCCAGAAAATGCATTTCCCCGAGCCGCTGCTCATGCAGAACGGCAGCTCGCTCGCCGGTTACGACCTGATCGTCGAAACCTACGGCACGCTCAACGCCGCGCGCAGCAACGCGGTGCTCGTCTGTCACGCGCTCAACGCGTCGCATCACGTCGCGGGCGTCTACGCGGATGATCCGAAGGACGTCGGCTGGTGGGACAACATGGTCGGCCCAGGCAAGCCGCTCGATACGAACCGCTTCTTCGTGATCGGCGTGAACAATCTCGGCTCGTGTTTCGGCTCGACGGGCCCGATGAGCATCGATCCGTCGACGCAGCAGCCATACGGCGCGAGTTTTCCGGTCGTCACCGTCGAGGACTGGGTGAACGCGCAGGCGCGCCTCGCCGACATCTTCGGCATCGAGCGCTTTGCAGCCGTGATGGGCGGCAGCCTCGGCGGCATGCAGGCGCTGGCGTGGAGCATGATGTACCCGGAGCGTGTCGCGCACTGCATCGTGGTGGCATCGACGCCGAAGCTCTCCGCGCAGAACATCGCGTTCAACGAAGTGGCGCGCTCGGCGATCCTGTCGGACCCGGACTTCCACGGCGGCAACTATTACGCGCACAACGTGAAGCCGAAGCGTGGCCTGCGGGTCGCGCGGATGATCGGCCACATCACGTATCTCTCCGACGACGACATGGCCGCCAGGTTCGGCCGTGCGTTGCGCCGGGCCGAAGGCGCGCACGACGCCTACAACTTCAATTTCGACGTCGAGTTCGAAGTGGAGTCGTATCTGCGGTATCAGGGCGACAAATTCGCCGACTACTTCGACGCGAACACGTATCTGCTGATCACGCGCGCGCTCGACTACTTCGATCCGGCGAAAGCGTTCGATGGCGACCTGACCGCCGCGCTCGCGCACACCACGGCGAAATACCTGATCGCGAGTTTCTCGACGGACTGGCGTTTCGCGCCCGCGCGTTCGCGCGAACTGGTCAAGGCGCTGCTCGATCACAAACGCACGGTGACGTACGCCGAAATCGACGCGCCGCACGGGCACGACGCCTTCCTGCTCGACGACGCCCGCTATCACAACCTGATGCGCGCCTACTACGAACGCATTGCCACCGAGGTGAACGCATGAACCAGCGCGCGCTCGATTATCTTGCGACACGGCCCGACTTCCGCGCGATCGCCCGCTGGGTCGAGCCGCGCTCGACGGTGCTCGATCTCGGCTGCGGCGACGGCTCGCTGCTGTCGCTGCTGACCGAAGAACTGGACGTTTCCGGTTACGGCATCGAGATCAACGACGCCGGTGTGCTCGCATCGGCGAAAAACGGCATCAACGTGATCCAGCAGAATCTGGAGGACGGCCTGCGCCTGTTCGAGGACGGCAGTTTCGATTTCGCGATCCTGTCGCAGACGCTCCAGACGATTCACCAGACCGCCGCGATCCTGCGCGAGACGGTACGCGTCGGGAAGGAATGCATCGTGTCGTTTCCGAACTTCGGCTACTGGTCGCACCGGCTCTCGGTGTTGCAGGGTCGGATGCCCGTTTCGAAATCGCTGCCGTTCCAGTGGCACAACACGCCGAACGTGCGCGTCCTGACGATCAAGGATTTCGAGGCGCTCGCGCCGGAAGCCGGCATCGAAATCCTCGACCGCGTGGTGCTGCACGGCGGCCAGGCGGTCCGTTGGGGCGAGAACTGGCGTGGTAGTCTTGCGGTCTATCGGGTCAAGAAAAGCTAACGCAGACTATCCACATGTCGAACCCGCCACACGAGGCGCCTGCACTTTCCGCTCACGAAGACCACCCCGGCTGGCGTGCGTTTTTCAACCGACACATGCTGATATGCGTCTTCCTCGGCTTTACGTCGGGGTTGCCGCTTTTCACGCTCGTCTATCTTGTCCAGGCCTGGTTGCGCTCCGAAGGCGTCAACCTGAAGGAAATCGGCCTCTTCGCGCTGATCCAGTTTCCGTACACGTGGAAATTCGTCTGGGCGCCGCTGATGGACCGTTATCTGCCGCATCTGCCGGGCTGGCGCCCGGGCAGGCGGCGCGGCTGGATGCTCGTCACGCAGATTCTGGTCGCGGGCGCGATCGCGATGCTCGGCTTCGTGTCGCCGCGCGACTCGATCTGGACGGTTGCCGCGCTGACCGCGCTGGTCGCGTTCTTCGGCGCGAGCCAGGACATCGCGATCGACGCCTACCGGCGCGAACTGTTGACTGATACGCAGCAGGGTCTCGGCAACGCCGTCCACGTGAACGCATACAAGATCGCGGCGCTGGTGCCGGGTTCGCTCGCGCTGATCCTGTCGGACCATCTGCCGTGGACCACCGTCTTTATCGTCACCGCGGCGTTCATGCTGCCGGGGATGGTAATGGCCCTGCTCGTCAGCGAGCCCGAAGTACACGGCGCGCCGCCGAAGAACCTGCGCGACGCGATCGTGCTGCCATTTCGCGAATTCATCCTGCGTGATGGCTGGAAAGGCGCGCTGTTCGTGCTCGGCTTCATCTTCCTGTACAAGCTCGGCGACGTCATGGCGACCACGCTGTCCACGTCGTTCTTCCTCGATATCGGCTTTTCGCGCACGCAGATCGGCGTGATCGCGAAGACGACCGCGTTCGGCGCGAGCCTGGCGGGTGGCATTGTCGGCGGCGTGTGGCTGATGAAGATCGGCATCGGCCGCGGCCTGTGGATCTTCGGCCTGCTGCAGATGGTGTCGACGCTCGGCTTTGCGTGGCTTGCGCAGCTTGGCCCCGCGTCGCACGCGCTGGCCGCGATCTACGATTTCGCCGTGACGACGGGTCAGGGCACAACGAAGCTGTTGTCGTGGGTCGGCATCGACTGGACCGTCCAGCTCGATCCGCGTCTGGTCGCGCTCGCGCTCGTCTATGGCTTCGAAACCTTCGCGACCGGCCTGACGCTGGCGGCCTTCACCGCGTATATCGCCAGCACTACCGATCCACGCTATACCGCCACCCAGTTCGCGCTCTTCACGAGCCTCGCCTCGGTGCCGCGCACTCTGGCTTCGGCGGCCAGCGGTTATGTGGTCGCCGAGATCGGCTGGTTCACGTACTTCATCGTGTGTACGGCGCTCGCCGTGCCCGGCATGTTACTTTTGTTCCGGATCGCTCCCTGGAGAACGCAGTCGTGATCGCGTCCGCCCCGCTGCTCACGATGTTCCGACGCACCGCATTCGCGGCGCGCGTGGGCGTCTGCGTGAGCGCGGGTCTGACGCTGTTTCCGGCGCATCAGGCGCTCGCCGCCGATGCGCCCGCCAACGCAACCGTCAGCGCAGCGGACGCGGCCAGCGCGCCCGCGTCAAGGGCAGCCGTGGCCACGACGCCGGTTTCGGGCGCTTCCGCTGCAACCGGCGCTTCCAGCGCTTCAGCGCCGGGCGCTACGGCCCCCTCCAGTCACCAAAGCGTATACGGCCCGAGCCAGTCGATCCGTTTCGGCGGCAGTCCGGCGGTGTTCCGCAATCTGATTCCGTCGGCGATGCTCGAATCGCAGGCGTCGGCCGAATTCGACGAAATCGCGCGCGGCGCCAGCCACGCCAACAAGCTCTATCCCGCGACGGACGCTCGCGTCAAACGCGTGCGCACGACCATGGATCAACTGATTCCGTTCTCGCTGAAGTGGAACGAGCGCGCGAAAAACTGGAAGTGGGATGTCGCGGTCGTGAAGTCACCGGATATCCGGATGTACTGTCTGCCGGGCGGCAAGGTGGTGGTGTATGGCGGCCTGCTGGACCGCGTGCGCCTGAACGACAACGAGCTTGGCATGCTGCTCGGCCACGAAATCGCGCACGCACTGCGCGAACACGCGCGCGAGCGGCTCGGCGAACAGCAGGCCGCGCAGCTCAGTTCCGGGCCGATCCCGCAGCTCTTCGGCCTGGCCGATCTTGGTGAAGCGCCGCTTGGCATCGGCACGCAACTGCTCGAAATGAAATACGAGAGCACGGACGAAACCGAGGCCGACGTGATCGGCAGCGACATCGCGTCACGCGCGGGTTTCGATCCGCGCGCCGCCATCACACTATGGGACAAGCTCGCGGCAGCAACGCGCAAAAACCGCGAGCAGGGCTTCATCTACGTGCATCCGTATACGCCGGCGCGGCGCGCCGACATCATGAAACGCCTGCCCGACATGCTGCCGCTCTACGCGAAGGCGATCGGCAAAACAGTCGACGCATTGCCGGATTACGCCGGCATCGGCCGCCCGAAGCACAAATTCGCGACCGAATAAAACGCGTTACCGCCTCCCGATACGTCAGGCCGGACGATCGTAATCGACAGTCAGCGGCGCGTGGTCGCTGAACTTGATGTCGCGGAACACCTCCGTGCGCTTCGCCCGGCCGGCAATGCCCGGCGTCGCGATCTGATAGTCGATCCGCCACCCCACGTTCTTCGCATACGCCTGACCGCGATTGCTCCACCACGTGTACTGCTCCGGGCGCGGATCGAGCGTGCGAAACACGTCGACGTAGCCCACTTCGTCGAACAGCTTCGTGAGCCACGCGCGCTCCTCCGGCAGGCAGCCTGAATTCTTCTGGTTGCCCTTCCAGTTCTTGATGTCGATTTCCTTGTGCACGATGTTCACGTCGCCGCACACGATCACTTCGCGCTCCTGGCGCAATGCGTCGAGGTGCGGCATGAACACGTCCATGAAGCGGTATTTCGCCAGTTGCCGCTCCTCGCCGCTCGACCCCGACGGCACATACACAGAAATCACCGACAGATTGCCGAAACGCACTTCGACATAACGCCCTTCGGCGTCGAACTCTTCGCTGCCGAAACCGATCACGACTTCGTCCGGTTCGACGCGCGTGTACACGCCCGCGCCGCTGTAGCCCTTTTTCACCGCGTGCTGGAAGTAGCCCGTGTAGCCGTGCGGCGCGAGAAATTCAGGCGTCATGTCGTCCTGCGAGCACTTGATTTCCTGCACGCAGAGCACATCGGCGTTCTGGTCGCGGAACCAGTCGAAGAAACCTTTTTTGGCCGCCGAGCGGATGCCGTTGAGATTGGCGGTAATCACACGCAACATGTCGTTTCCTTTTGTTTGATGGTTGGCAGCACGCCGGCTAAAACTGGCGTCATTCGATTTTCAGGCCCTTCAGCGAGTCTTTGGCCGGCGGAAACTCAAGCTTCAATCCTTCGAACGCGCGCAACAGCAGCTCGGCGATCATCAGGTTGCGGTGCGTCTTCGAATCGGCCGGAATCACGTACCACGGCGCGTAGTCAGTCGAGGTCGCGGCGAGCGCGTCCTGATAGGCGTTCTGGTATTTGTCCCACAACTTGCGTGCATCGAGATCAGCGACATCGAATTTCCAGTGCTTCGTCGGATCGTCGATGCGCGCCTGCAGGCGCTTCTTCTGCTCGTCCTTCGAAATGTGCAGCATGCATTTGATGAGGGTCGTGCCGCTGTCGGCAAGCAGCGCTTCGAATTCGCGGATGTGTCGATAGCGGCGCGCGCATTCGTCGGCGTCGATGTCGCCAAGCACCGCGGGCACCAGTACGTCTTCGTAATGGCTGCGGTTGAAGATCGTCAGCTCGCCGGCAGCCGGCGCCTGCGCGTGGACGCGCCACAGAAAATCATGCGCCGCTTCGACGGGCGTCGGCGCCTTGAACGGCACGATGCGCAGCCCAAGCGGATCGACCTCGCGAAAAACCGCGCGGATCGTGCCGTCCTTGCCACTCGTGTCCATGCCCTGCAGCACGAGCAGGACGCGTCGAACGCGCTGCGCGTGCAAACGCTCCTGCAGGCCGTCGAGCAGCGCGCCGATTACCGCGAGACGCTCGCGGTCGCCTTCTTTCGTGCCGCTCGAAAAGGGCTTCGCGCCGGGATCGAACTCGCCAGGCGAGAACTTCGCCGGCTTGCCCTTATCGTCGAAAAACGGAACGCGAAAATCATCCAGTTCAGGTTTTTTTGCCATGTGGATCTCTTTGCTGACGACGTCGATTGGGCGTCGACAAAAGGAAACGGGCCGCTGCCTCAACCTTCGTCCGGCAACAGCCCGTCATGACCGGCGGCGTTTCCCGACTGCATGAAACGCCCCCGCGACACCTTTACTTCAGATCAGCCCAGCTTCTTCTTCAGCAGATCGTTGACCTGTTGCGGATTGGCCTTGCCCTTCGTGGCTTTCATCGCCTGACCGATCAGCGCGTTGAACGCCTTTTCCTTACCGGCGCGGAATTCCTCAACCGACTTCGCGTTCGCGGCGAGGACTTCGTCGATGATCGCTTCGAGCGCGCCAACGTCCGAAATCTGCTTGAGGCCCTTTGCTTCGATGATGCGATCCGCGGCGGCTTCGTCGGTGGCTTTTTCTTCCCAGATCGCGAGGAAGATTTCCTTCGCGATCTTGTTGGAAATCGTGCCGTCGGCGATGCGTTGCAGCAGCAGCGCGAGCTGCGCGGCCGAAACAGGGCTTTGTGCGATGTCGAGCCCTTCGCGGTTCAGCTGCGACGACACTTCGCCGTTCAGCCAGTTCGCCGCGACCTTCGCCTGCGCCGCGCCGAGTTTCGCGACGAGCGCCTCGTAGTACGCGGCGCTCGCCTTGCTCGACGTCAGCACACCGGCGTCATACGGCGTGAGACCGTATTGCTCGACAAAGCGCGCCTGGATTGCTTCCGGCAACTCCGGCAGGGTGCGCTTCACACGCTCGATCCACGCTGCGTCGATCATCAGCGGCATCAGGTCGGGGTCGGGGAAATAGCGGTAATCGTGCGCGTCTTCCTTGCTGCGCATCGAACGCGTTTCGCGCTTGTCCGGATCGTACAGACGCGTTTCCTGCACCACCGTGCCGCCGTCTTCGATCAGCTCGATCTGGCGGCGCACTTCGTACTGGATCGCTTCTTCGAGGAAGCGGAACGAGTTCAGGTTCTTGATCTCGGCGCGCGTGCCGAACTTCTCCTGACCGACCGGACGCACCGACACGTTCGCGTCGCAACGGAACGAGCCTTCCTGCATGTTGCCGTCGCAGATGCCCAGCCACACGACGAGCGTGTGCAGCGTTTTCGCGTATGCGACCGCTTCGGCGGCGCTGCGCATTTCCGGCTCGGTGACGATTTCGAGCAGCGGCGTGCCGGCACGATTCAGATCGATGCCCGTCATGCCGGCAAAATCTTCGTGCAGCGACTTGCCCGCGTCTTCCTCGAGGTGGGCGCGCGTCAGGTTGACGGTTTTTTCATACGCCGGCTTGCCTGCTTTTTCATTCGCGGGCACCTGGATCGTGATCTGTCCGCCCTGCACGACCGGAATTTCGTACTGGCTGATCTGATAGCCCTTCGGCAGATCGGGATAGAAATAATTCTTGCGCGCGAAGATGCTGCGCGGCGCGACCGTCGCGCCAATCGCGAGACCGAACTGGATCGCGCGCTCGACGGCGCCGCGGTTCATCACCGGCAGCGTGCCCGGCAGCGCAAGATCGACGGGTGCGGCCTGCGTGTTCGGCGCGGCGCCGAACTGCGTGGATGCGGCAGAAAAAATCTTCGAGACGGTCGACAACTGCGCGTGCGTCTCAAGACCGATAACGACTTCCCATTGCGTGGTCATGGATTCACACTCCTGCCGGGGTTTGACGATGCCAGCCGGTCGCGCGCTGGAACGCGTCGGCGATCTGCAACATGCGGGCTTCGCTGAAATAGTTGCCGATGATCTGCAGACCGACCGGACGCGCTGCATTCGCGCCCGTGCCGAAACCGCACGGCACGCTCATGCCGGGCAGCCCCGCGAGGCTCACCGACAGCGTGTAGATGTCCGCGAGGTACATCTGCACCGGATCGTCGCCCTTCGCGCCGAGATCCCACGCGACCGACGGCGACACCGGGCCCATGATCACGTCGCACTGTTTGAACGCTTCCTGGAAGTCCTGCGCGATGATGCGGCGGATCTTCTGGGCCTGCAGGTAGTACGCGTCGTAGTAACCGTGCGACAGCACGTACGTGCCGACCAGAATGCGGCGCTTCACTTCCGGACCGAACCCTTCGGCGCGCGACTTCTTGTACATGTCGAGCAGGTCGCGATACTGCGCCGCGCGATGGCCGTAACGCACGCCATCGAAACGCGACAGGTTCGACGACGCTTCCGCCGGCGCGATCACGTAGTACACGGGAATCGACAGCTCGGTTTTCGGCAGCGACACGTCGACGAGCGTCGCGCCCAGTGCTTCGTACTGCTTCAGCGCGGCGTCGATCGACGCGCGGACGTCATCGGCGAGACCCGCGCCGAAGTATTCCTTCGGCAGGCCGATACGCAGGCCGGCGAGCGGCCTGGCTGCGCCTGCGTCTGCGGCCCACGTGCTGCCGAGGTAGCGCGTGTAGTCTTCGTCGTCGCGCGTGAGGCTGGTGGAATCGCGCTCGTCGAAGCCGCCCATTGCGGTAAGCAGCGTCGCGCAGTCGGCCGCGGTCTGCGCGAACGGACCGCCCTGATCCAGCGACGACGCAAAAGCGATCATCCCGTAACGCGACACGCGGCCGTACGTCGGCTTGATGCCGGTGATGCCCGTGAACGACGCCGGCTGGCGGATCGAGCCGCCGGTATCCGTACCCGTCGCGGCGGGCGCGAGGCGCGCTGCGACCGCCGCGGCTGAGCCGCCCGACGAGCCGCCCGGCACGGCCTTGCGGTCCCACGGGTTCTGCACGGGGCCGAAGTGCGAGTTTTCGTTCGACGAACCCATCGCGAATTCGTCCATGTTCGTCTTGCCGACGCACACCATGCCCGCGCGCGCCAGCCGGTCGACGACGGTCGCATCGAACGGGCTTTGGTAGTTCTCGAGCATCTTCGAGCCGGCGGTCGAGCGCCAGCCACGCGTCACGAACACGTCCTTGTGCGCGATGGGCAGGCCCGTCAGCGGACCTGCGTTGCCCGCGGCGAGACGCGCGTCGGCGGCTTTGGCCTGCGCCAGTGTCAGATCGGCATCGACCTGGATGAACGCGTTCAGGCTCTTCGCGGCTTCGATGCGTTGCAGATACGTCTGCGCGAGTTCGACGGCGGAGCATTCCTTCGCATCGAGCGCGGCGCGCAGTTCGATCAAACTTTTTTCATGCATTGCGTTTATTCCTGGAAAGCGCGGCAGCGCGTTGCGCTGTCGTGAAGGCGTCCGGCTGCCCGCCGGCCTGCCGTGCCATGGGTGCCCGCCTCACGCGGGCGCACGGCCAGCGCCTATTCGAGAACCTTCGGCACCAGATACAGCCCTTCCTGCACGGCCGGAGCCGGGCGCTGGAATTCGTCGCGGCGCACGACCTCGGTGGCGGCGTCGTCGCGCAGGCGCAGCGCGACGTCCTCGATCTGCTCGATCGGGTGCGCGAGCGGCGCGATGCCGGTGGTGTCGACGGCCTGCATCTGCTCGACGAGGCCGAAAAAATCGTTGAGCTGGGCAAGCGTGTGCTCCGCGTCGGCATCGGGCAATTCGAGCCGCGCGAGGTGTGCGATGCGTTTCACATCGGTCAGGGTCAGAGCCATGCGGTCACCGGAAAGAGACGTGGACTGGCGCAGTGCGGAAAAAGAGTGCTGCGACAGAGAGTTACGACATTGGAGCGCGCCCTCGAAAAGGGCCTGGCGACGGCGAAAAGTACCGTCCGTTTCCTCCAAAACATCCAAAATTATAAGGTATCATTACGCGTTCGACCCAAACCCGGTCTGACTTACCAAGGCCTTACCGGACATTTTCCAGTGAACCGTATGGCCTTGTTTCGGTCTCCGGTAGATTCCCCTCGCAGTTTCAGGCTTCTGTGGCATGTTCCCGCCCGACCTGAAGCTGTTATTTTTTCCGCTGCCGTCCTGCGCGTACGATGCGAGGCCCGGCCCCCAGCGAGACAGGATTTTTGAATGTTCGGTTTTTTGCGCAGCTACTTTTCCAACGATCTGGCCATTGACCTCGGTACTGCCAATACGCTCATCTATATGCGCGGCAAAGGCATCGTTCTCGATGAACCCTCCGTGGTGTCGATCCGCCAGGAAGGCGGTCCGAACGGCAAGAAAACAATTCAGGCGGTCGGCAAGGAAGCCAAGCAGATGCTCGGCAAGGTACCGGGCAACATCGAGGCGATCCGGCCAATGAAGGACGGCGTGATCGCCGACTTCACCGTCACCGAGCAGATGATCAAGCAGTTCATCAAGACCGCCCACGAATCGCGCATGTTCTCGCCGTCGCCGCGCATCATCATCTGCGTGCCGTGCGGCTCGACCCAGGTCGAGCGCCGCGCGATCAAGGAAGCCGCGCACGGCGCGGGCGCCTCGCAGGTCTACCTCATCGAAGAACCGATGGCCGCGGCAATTGGCGCCGGCCTGCCGGTGTCGGAAGCCACCGGCTCGATGGTCGTCGACATCGGCGGCGGCACGACGGAAGTCGGCGTGATCTCGCTCGGCGGCATCGTGTACAAGGGTTCGGTGCGCGTCGGTGGCGACAAGTTCGACGAAGCCATCGTCAACTACATCCGCCGCAACTACGGCATGCTGATCGGCGAGCAAACGGCCGAAGCCATCAAGAAGGAAATCGGCTCCGCGTTCCCGGGTTCCGAAGTCAAGGAAATGGAAGTGAAGGGCCGCAACCTGTCGGAAGGGATTCCGCGCAGCTTCACGATTTCAAGCAACGAGATCCTGGAAGCCCTCACCGATCCGCTGAACCAGATCGTGTCGTCGGTGAAGATCGCGCTGGAACAGACCCCGCCGGAACTCGGCGCCGACATCGCCGAACGCGGCATGATGCTGACGGGCGGTGGCGCACTGCTGCGCGATCTCGACCGTCTGCTCGCGGAAGAAACCGGCTTGCCGGTGCTCGTCGCCGAAGACCCGCTGACGTGCGTCGTGCGCGGCTCGGGTATGGCGCTCGAGCGCATGGACAAGCTCGGCAGCATCTTTTCCTACGAGTAAGCGGGTCTAAATTGATGAAAGCGGCGCGGACCCAACGGCTGGCGTTGCCAGCTGCCGTCGCCGCCCGCCAGGCGCCGATCTGACGCGCCGCAGTCTCACCCAACACGCTCACGCCCCCGGCGCCGACCATGGAATACAGTCCGCCGCCCCTGTTCAGGCAAGGCCCGTCGGCACTCGCACGGCTGATCTTCTTCGTCGTGCTGGCGCTCGCCTTGCTGATCTCCGACGCACGCTTCCGAACCCTTGAGATCGTTCGCGGCGTCCTCGGTGCGGGCCTTTATCCGTTGCAACGCGCGGCGCTCGTGCCGCGCGACCTGTTCATGGGCGCAGCCGACCTCGCCGTGAGCAGCACCACGCTGCGCAGCGAGAACGACAGGCTGCGCGCGAAAAACCTCCAGTTGTCGCAACAGGCCAACCTGGCCGCCGAACTCGGCGCTGAAAACAGCCATCTGCGCGCGCTGCTCGAACTGTCGCAGCGCAGCACCACGCAATCCACGCCGGCCGAAATCCAGTACGACACGCGCGATCCGTTCACGCAGAAGGTCGTGATCGGGCGCGGCTCGCAGCAGGGCGTGAAAGACGGTTCGCCGGTCGTCAACGAAGACGGCGTCATCGGACAGGTCACGCGCGTGTTCCCGCTGCAGTCGGAAGTCACGCTGCTCACCGACAAGGATCAGGCCGTGCCCGTCCAGATCGTGCGCACGGGCCTGCGCAGCGTGATCTACGGCACGCCGAAGGGCGATTCGCTCGATCTGCGCTTCGTGCCGATCAGCGCCGACGTGCTGGCCGGCGACGAACTCGTCACAAGCGGCCTCGACGGCGTGTATCCGCCGGGTCTGCCGGTTGCGAAGGTGGTGCGCGTCGACAAGCAGGCGGACACCGCGTTCGCCCGCGTGGTCTGCGTACCGGTCGCACAGGTGCGCGGAGCGCGTCAGTTGCTCGTGCTGCATTACGTGAACGACGTTCCGCCACGCCCTCCGGAACCTGATCCCGTCGCCGCCGCAAAAGAAGCGAAGGCGAAGCGCAACGCAAAACCGACCGACAAGGCCACGGAAAAGAGCGCGGGCGCGGCGAAAGCACCGGAAAAAACCGGTGAAAAGAGCGCGGACAAAGCTACGGAAAAGCCGGCTGAAAAACCCGCCACTCGGGCCGCCGGGAAAAACGCACGGGCCGCGCAGCCAGCTTCGGCAACCGCCAGCGCCAGGACAGGCGAAAAGACCGAAAAGGCCGAAAAGGCCGAAAAGGCCGAAAAGAGTGTGCAGGGGACGAAGCCATGAACCGCCCGCAATACATTCTGCAGCCGGTCAATCCGTACTTCATCGCGTTCAGTCTCGCCGCCGCCTTCCTGCTGAACCTGATGCCGTGGGGACGGATGATCGGCGTGCCCGACTTCGTCGCGCTGGTGCTGCTGTTCTGGAACGTCCACCAGCCGCGCAAGGTCGGCATGGGCATCGCGTTTTTCCTCGGCCTGTTGATGGACGTGCACAACGCGAGCCTGCTCGGCGAACACGCGCTCGCCTATACCGTGCTGTCGTATGGCGCGATCACGATTCACCGCCGCGTGCTGTGGATGTCGATCGGCATTCAGGCGTTCGCGGTCATGCCGCTGCTGGTCGGCGCGCAGATCGTGCCGTTCGTGATCCGTCTTTTGACGGGCGCCGCATTCCCCGGATGGGGTTATCTGATCGACGGCTTCGTCGAAGCTGCACTTTGGCCCATCGCAAGCGTATTGTTGTTGATGCCGCAGCGCCGCCCCGCCGATCCGGACGATACCCGGCCCATCTAGGTCGCACCGCGCGCCGGGAGCCCGATTGAACACGTATTCATCCCGCCGGCCGGACGCGCCACGTTTAGATTTTCCGCCCGCCATTGCCCGCGGGCACGCTTTTCCTGACGGCCGCCCGTCGGCCCATTCCACACGCGCATGACCGAATTCAACGACACACAACAGCAACTTTCGAAGTTCCGCCTGCGGGTCGCCGCAGCGGGTGTGTTCGTGTTCATCTGCTTCGGGCTGATCGGTTTTCGTTTCCTGTTCCTGCAGGTTTGGCACTACAGCAAATATTCGCTGCAAGCCGACGAAAACCGTATTTCCGTCGCGCCGATCGTGCCGAACCGCGGCATCATCACCGACCGTAACGGCATCGTGCTGGCGAAGAACTACTCGGCCTACACGCTCGAAATCACCCCGTCGAAGCTGAACGACTCGCTGGAAAACGTCATCGACAACCTCTCGACGGTCATCCCGATCGATGCGCGCGACCGTCGCCGCTTCAAGAAGCTGCAGGAAGACTCAAAGAACTTCGAGAGCCTGCCGATCCGCACGCGTCTCACCGACGAGGAAGTCGCGCGTTTCACCGCGCAACGTTTCCGTTTTCCGGGCGTCGAAGTGCGCGCGCGCCTGTTCCGTCAATATCCGCTGGGTCCGACGGCGGCGCACGTGATCGGCTATATCGGGCGGATTTCGCAGCGCGACCAGGAACGCATCGACGACGTCAGCGACCAGAACGACACGGATTCCGACCACTACGATCCGCGTCTCGACGCCAACAACTACAAGGGCACGGACTACATCGGCAAGATCGGCGTCGAGCAGAGTTACGAGACCGAACTGCACGGCCTGACGGGTTTCGAGGAAGTGGAAGTGACCGCCGGCGGCCGTCCGGTTCGCACGCTGTCGCGTACCCAGGCGACGCCGGGCAACAACCTCGTGCTGTCGCTGGATATCGGCCTGCAGCAGGTCGCGGAGCAGGCATTCGCGGGCCGGCGCGGCGCACTCGTCGCCATCGAGCCGTCGACGGGCGACGTGCTCGCATTCGTGTCGGCGCCGAGTTTCGATCCGAACTCGTTCGTCGACGGCATCGACCAGCAGACCTGGGACGAGCTGAACAATTCGCCGGATCACCCATTGCTGAACCGTCCATTACACGGCACGTATCCGCCGGGGTCGACGTACAAGCCGTTCATGGCGCTCGCCGCGCTCACCCTGCACAAGCGCACGCCGGGCTGGGGCTTCCAGGATCCGGGTTCGTACACCTTCGCCGGCCACACGTTCCGCAACGACGTGCCGCAAGGCCAGGGCTGGATCGACATGAACCGCGCGATCATGGTGTCGAACGACACGTATTTCTACATGCTCGCGCACGATCTGGGCGTGAACGCGATTGCCAACTTCATGAAGCCGTGGGGCTTCGGGCAGATCACCGGCATCGACATTTCCGGCGAGGCGCGCGGCATCCTGCCGTCGACCGAATGGAAGCGCAAGGCGTATCGCAAGCCGGAACAGCAGCGCTGGTATGAAGGCGAAACGATCAGTCTCGGCATCGGCCAGGGCTACAACTCGTTCACGATCCTGCAACTCGCGCACGCCACCGCGACGCTCGCCAACAACGGCGTGCTGATGAAGCCTCACCTCGTGAAAGAGATCGAGAATCCGATCACGCACGCCACGCGCCTGACGGTGCCGAAGGACGATGGCCGCATCAACGTCGCGCAGCAGGACATCGACGTCGTCAAGCGCGGGATGGAAAACGTGACGACGAATCCGTCGGGCACCGCATATCAGGTGTTCCGCAACGCGGCGTATCTGGCGGCCGGCAAGACCGGCACGGCGCAGGTGTTCTCGCTGCAGGGCGCGAAATACCACGGTCACGCGCTCGCCGAGCATCTGCGCGACCACGCGCTCTTTATCGCGTTCGCACCGGCCGATCATCCGCGCATCGCAGTGGCGCTGATCGTCGAAAACGGCGGCTGGGGCGCGCAGGTCGCGGGGCCGATCGCGCGTCGCGTGCTCGACTATTACCTCGTCGACCGCGCGAAACCAGGCGCGGAAGCGGCCGCCATCGAAGCGGCGGCGTCGGCAACGGAGGACGCGTCGGCACCGGTCATCGGTGAGGCGTCGCCAGCGCCGGATGTCGCCACGCCGACCCGGGTCGCGGCAGGCTATACGCCGCTGCCGCCGCCTCCGGGCGCGCCGGTGAAGCCGAAGCCCGATGCGGCGGGAGCGGCTTCCGGGGCGTCGCCGGCATCCACGGCGGCTGATGCGGCGAAGCCGCTGGCGGCATCGGCGTCGAAGGCGGCACGCGCCGCCCGTAAAAGCGCTTCCGCGACCGATGCAATTTCCGCTTCCGACGCTGTGAAACCGGCCCGCAAGACGCCGCATCCATCGCGCCCGGCCAGCGAAACACCGACGACGGCGGCCGCGCCCTCGCGCGACACCGGCATCGCGCCGGCATCGCCGAATCAGCCGGCCACCGGCGGCATGGACGAATAAAGGAAAGCGGCATGCAATTCGACAAGCGCGCCTGGCTCGATCGCCTCAAGAGCATGTTCCTCGGCTTCGACAAGCCGCTGGCGCTGATCGTTTTTCTGTTGCTGTGCGTCGGCATCGTGACGTTGTATAGCGCGACGCTCGACATGCCCGGCAAGGTCGAAGACCAGCTACGCAACATCATGCTGACGTTCGTCCTGATGTGGGCGCTCGCCACCGTGCCGCCCACCACGTTGATGCGCTTTGCGCTGCCGCTCTATACATTTGGCATCGCGCTGCTGGTTGCCGTGGCGATGTTCGGGCTGACGCGCAAGGGCGCGAAGCGCTGGATCAACGTCGGCGTGGTGATCCAGCCGTCCGAGATCATGAAGATCGCGACGCCGATGATGCTCGCGTGGTACTACCAGAAGCGCGAAGGGGTGATGCGCTGGTTCGACTACGCGGTCGGCCTGCTGATCCTCGTGATTCCCGTCGGACTGATCGCGAAACAGCCGGACCTCGGCACGGCCGTGCTCGTGTTTGCCGCGGGTCTCTTCGTCATTTACTTCGCGGGTTTGAGTTTCAAGCTGATCGTGCCGGTGCTGATTGCCGCCGTGATCGCGGTGGGTTCGATCGCCGTGTTCCAGAACAGGATCTGCCAGCCGGAAGTCACGTGGCCGCTGATGCACGATTACCAGAAGCACCGTATCTGCACACTGCTCGATCCGACCTCGGATCCGCTCGGCAAGGGCTTCCACACCATCCAGGCGGTGATTGCGATCGGCTCCGGCGGCGCAACCGGCAAGGGCTGGATGAAGGGCACCCAGGCTCACCTCGAATTCATCCCGGAAAAGCACACCGACTTCATTTTCGCGGTGTTTTCGGAGGAATTCGGACTCGCCGGCGGCATCGTGCTACTGACGCTTTACATGCTGCTGATCGCGCGCGGGCTCTACATCGCGGCGAACGGGGCGACGCTGTTTGGCCGGCTGCTCGCCGGTTCCCTGACGATGGCGTTTTTCACCTACGCGTTCGTGAATATCGGAATGGTGAGCGGAATTCTGCCGGTTGTCGGCGTACCGTTGCCGTTCATGAGTTACGGCGGAACGGCGTTGATTACGCTCGGCATCGCGACCGGGCTCATCATGAGCGTCGCGCGACAGAAACGATTGATGAAGAGCTAATCTGTCGTTGACAGGCGATGCACGCGGCGGCTGGCGAATGCCGGCCGCCGCGAATCGCGCTACTGCGGTTTCGCCTCGTGTTCCTGCTGAAGCTGCGAGGTGAGCTGCTGGTATTTCAGGCGCGCCGCCGGATCGCCCTGCGCCGCGGCTGCCGCGTAGTAGGCCCGCGCGACATTCAGGTTACGGTCGACGCCATCGCCCCCACGCTCATAAAATGAGCCCGTCACGTACTGCGCGGTCATATCGCCGCCTTCGGCCGCTTTCTTGTACCAGATGAACGCCTGCTGGTTGTCGCGCGCGGTACCGCGACCGTCCAGGAACTGGTTTGCAAGGGCCAGTTCGGCCTGCACGTGTCCCTGCTTTGCCGCCTTCAAAAACCATGTGTGCGCCTCCGACGGATCGCGGCTGACGAATTCGCCATCGTCGTACATCTTTCCGTACACATACTGCGCGTGCGACATGTTCGCGTCGGCGGCCTTGCGCAACCACTTCTTGCCTTCGTCGACATCGGGTGCGGTACCTTCGCCGTTCAGCAGCATCATCGCGTAGTTGAATTCGGCGAGGCGGCTGCCGTGCTGCGCAGCCTTGCGGAATTCAGCGAGCGCCGGTCCGAAGTTGCCCGCGTTGTAGTCGGCGACAGCCGTCTGCGTCTCGGCTTCCGCGGCCCTGGGCGAGACGACCGTCTGCGCATGGGCCTGCATCGGTGTCGCGAGTACTGCAACGGTCGCGGCGAGTGCCAGCCATGCAGGCAATGAAACGCGGATCATGAACGCACCTCCTGCAGCGCCTGGCGCGTCGCGCGCAACATCCACATGACGTCCGCGGCGAGCGCGATAAAGCGGAAACCTTCGGCGCGATACTGCCGCGCACTCAGGACATCCATGGCGAAGATGCCCGTCGCCACCTTCGCGCGATGCGCGACCGCGGTGACACGCGCGATGGCAGCGATGACCTCCGGATGCTTCGAGTCGCCGAGATGGCCGAGGCTCGCGGCGAGATCGGCTGGTCCGATGAACAGGCAGTCGATACCGGGCGTGGCCGCGATCTGCTCGATATTGTCGACGGCGTGCGCCGACTCGATCTGCACGATCGTCGCGATCTGCGCATTCGCGTTCTGCACGTAGTCGCGCCGCATGCCGTACGCCGCCGCGCGCACCGCGCCCGCGACGCCACGCAGGCCGTCGCCGCCGGCAACCGGGTATTGCGTCAGACGCACGGCCTGCGCCGCTTCTTCAGCCGTTTCGATATTCGGAAACATCAACGTGCGCGCGCCCGCGTCGAGCACGCGTTTGACGAGCCACGCCTCGCTCGCCGGCAGACGCACGACGGGTTCAGTCGGAAGATGCGCCGCAGCAATCGCGCGCAACTGGCCGGTGACATCGACGCTGTCGTTCGGCGAGTGCTCCATGTCGATCAGGAGCCAGTCGAAGCCCGCGTGCGCGAGCGCTTCGGCGGCGGAATCGCTGCCGAGCGAAAGCCACAATCCGAACAGCGGATCCGGTTCTTTCAGGCGTAGCTTGAGAGGATTGGTGAACGTGCTCATCGCGGTGCTCCCTCACGACGCGCGGGGCGGCGGGAAGCACTGGATTCGACGTCGGCGCGGCGGCGGTCGCGCCCGCTTGTCGGTGTGGTGTACGGCATGTCTCGCTCCGGCTGGTTACGCCGCGATCATACCGTGACAATAACGCGCCCGTTCAGTCGCGAACGACGTCAGCCCAGCAGTTAGGCGTTTCGTAAAGCCGCACCTTGTGCAGCCGCAGGTTCACGCCGTAATGCGCATCGTAGACGTTCGCGAGAATATCGAACGCGACGGCGGCGAGATTTTCGACGGTCGGAATGCGGTCGAGCACGACCGTCTTGTGGCCAGGCATCGTTTCGAGGAAGCCGCGCACCTGCGTGTCGCCTGCGTAGACGAGAAACGCGTGGTCCCACAGGTCCACGAGATGCTGGTTCGCGAGCGACTTCACGTCGGCGAAATCCATCACCATGCCGCGATCCGGCGCACCTTCCGTATCGACGAGATCGCCTTGCAGCGTGATTTCGAGCACATACCGGTGGCCGTGCAGGTTACGGCACTGGCTGCGGTGATCGGGAATGCGGTGGCCCGCATCGAATTCGAGTTTTCGGGTAATCGTCAGCACGGCGGATCAGGGAATGTTCAGATACTTGTGGGTTTGCATCGACAGGCGCCATTGCGGATGGCGCTTGCACCAGTCGATCGCGAGCTTCGTGTTGATATCGCGCGACGGACCGTCCATCGGCTGCACGAGGAAATAGTCAAAATCGAGCTTCGCGTAGTCGGCGAGGCGCTGGTTGTCCTGCGGAACGACGACCTTCAGCTCGTTGCCCTTCGTGACGACGAGCGGCGCGTCGGCTTTCGGGCTCACGCAGATCCAGTCGATGGTGTCCAGCACGGGCAGCGAGCCGTTGGTTTCGATCGCGATTTCGAAGCCGGCGGCGTGCAGCGCATCGACGAACGGCGGGTCGATCTGCAGCATCGGTTCACCGCCGGTACACACGACAAAGCGCTGCCCTTCGCCTTCCGGCCACAGCGACGCAATCTTCGCGACCAGTTCATCCGCCGCGCGGAATTTGCCGCCGTTCTCACCGTCGGTGCCGACGAAATCCGTATCGCAGAAGCGGCACACGGCGTCGGCGCGATCTTCCTCGCGGCCCGACCACAGATTGCAGCCGGCGAAGCGGCAGAACACGGCCGGGCGCCCGGCATTCGCGCCCTCGCCCTGCAATGTGTAGAAGATTTCCTTGACCGCGTACGTCATGCTGCTTTCTGCCTGAATATCCTGAATGTGTTGACTGCCTGTGCTGCGCGGGCGTTGTCGCGCCTTGCTGCGCGGCGGTTAAACCGGTTCCGTTACTTTCTCGCCGGCGAGATACGCTTCATAGCCGCGCTTGCGCAATTTGCACGCCGGACATTCGCCGCAGCCGAAACCCCACTTGTGCAGTTCGGCGCGCTCGCCGACATAGCACGTGTGCGTCTCGACCCGGATCAGCTCGACGAGCGCTTCGCCGCCCAGCTCCAGCGCGAGCCGCCAGGTGTCGGCCTTGTCGAGCCACATCAGCGGTGTTTCGAGCAGGAAACGGCTGTCCATGCCGAGATTCAGCGCAACCTGCAGTGCTTTCATCGTGTCGTCGCGGCAATCGGGATAGCCCGAAAAATCCGTTTCGCACATTCCACCCACCAGCACCTGCAATCCGCGACGATACGCAATGGCCGCGGCGATCGTCATGAACATCAGATTGCGGCCGGGCACGAACGTATTCGGCAGGCCACTTGCGGCGGCTTCGATCTGGATCTCGCGCGTCATCGCGGTATCGCTGATCGCGCCGAGCACGCCGAGATCAATCATGTGATCGTCGCCGAGCCGCTCGCTCCACGCGGGAAATTCGCGCGCGACCGCGCTGCGAAACCCCTCGCGGCATTCCAGTTCGACGCGATGCCGCTGACCGTAATCGAAGCCGAGCGTCTCGACTGTTTCGTATCGTTCGAGCGCCCATGCGAGGCAGGTGGCCGAGTCCTGACCACCGGAGAAGAGCACGAGGGCGCTGCGTTTAGCGTCTGTCCGGGTCACCGTGAAACTCCGTGATTGATGAGTGCCCGCGTCGCGCTGTGCGGTGTGTGCAACAGCAGGGCAACGCATGGCCGAGGCTGGGTCAATGTCGAGCCGGCGCCCGATGGGGCCGGTCTCAGGCAGTATAGGCCGCGCCTTTCGCACGCAGCGTCGCTGGCGCTTATACCGCTCATCGCCACCCGTTGGCTTTCTTTTGCGCGTGGCGCGCGCCGCGCAATCCGGGACGCTCACGCCGTTCACCGCAACCCCGCAATCCAGCACGTTCCGGAGGCATCGACCGCCGGTCATTGGCGCGAAATGCCAGGCCACAGGCTGCCTGAAACGAAAAAGGACTTGTCAGTCGAACGTGGCAAGTCCTTGAACTGGCGCGATTTTATCATGCACCGCCGCCTGCCGCTGACAGCGCCGCCTGCCGCAAACCCGTCCCGCCGACGCTCCATTGGGACACCAAAAACAGAAAGCCCCAGGAATCTTGCGATTTTCCTGGGGCTAAATTCTGGTGGCCTGGGTCGGAATCGAACCAACGACACGCGGATTTTCAATCCGCTGCTCTACCAACTGAGCTACCGGGCCAACGAAGAAGCGAAAGTATATCAAAGTGGGCAGGCCGCCTCAAGTCCCTTGATGAAATTTATCGGGATGGCGTATGGCCGGCCTTATTCGCTCTTGTTCTTGCCAAGGTCGACGCCGAGCTGCTTCAGCTTGCGATACAGGTGCGTGCGTTCCAGCCCGGTTTTCTCCGCGACGCGCGTCATGCTGCCGTTTTCGCGCGCGAGATGATATTCGAAGTAAGCGCGTTCGAAGGCGTCACGCGCATCGCGCAGCGGAATGTCGAACGAAATCGACGCCGTCTGCGCCGGCAGTGCGCTGCCGATCATGCTGTCGCCGGAAAGCATCGGCAGTGCGGCCGCCGAAGCCACCATCGACATGCCCGCGGGCACCGCGGGTTTCGCCACCACGCCGCCGGCGGCGGGCGCCGCGTTGCCGCGCGCAAGACCCTGCTCGACCGCTTTCAGCAGTTTCTGCAAGGCAATCGGTTTCTCGAGGAAATTGAGCGCGCCGATGCGCGTGGCCTCGACCGCGGTGTCGATCGTCGCGTGACCGGACATCATGATCACAGGCATCGTCAGTTGCCCTTGCGCGGCCCACTCTTTCAACAACGTGACGCCATCGGTATCCGGCATCCAGATGTCGAGCAGCACGAGATCCGGCGCCTGACGCAGACGGAAATCACGCGCCTCCTGCGCATTTTCCGCAGCTTCCACGACGTGCCCTTCGTCGCTCAGGATCTCCGAGAGCAATTCCCGGATGCCCATTTCATCATCTACCACCAGGATGGTTGCCATTTACGCTGCCCTTGTCTGCACGGTTGCTTTTGTCGTTCCCTGCAATGCGTCGCCATGCGTGCCGTGTGGCCCCGCGTCCGGCGCCGCCGCATCGTCTGCCATTTGAAGGAAAAGTATCGAAATCTGCGCGCCCTCGACCACATCGCCCGCTTTCATGCGGTTGCGAATGTCGATTCGCGCGCCGTGTTCGTCGACGATCTTCTTGACCATGGCAAGACCAAGACCTGTTCCTTTGGCCTTGGTCGTCACGTATGGTTCGAAAGCGCGCGTGAGAATGCGGGCGGAGAAGCCCGGACCGTTGTCCGAGACAGTCAGACGCACCGCGACACCCGCTTTCCCTTCTGCATCGGGATCGCCATATTCTACTGTCCGCGTCTCGAGCACCACATGGGGATGCTCGACGTCGGCCACTGCGTCCTGCGCGTTCTGCAACAGATTGTGGATCACCTGGCGCAATTGCGTCGCATCGCCGCGAATCACCGGAAGATGCGCACCGAGTTCCACTTCGATCGCACTCTTGCCTTCCTCGATGCCGTACAACGTGAGCACTTCGCTCACGAGATCGTTGAGCTGCAGATTCGCGAGCACCGCCGGCGGCGTGCGCGCGTAATCGCGGAAACTGTCGACCATCTGTTTCATCGCGGCGACCTGGTTCACGATCGTGGTCGCGCCGCGCTTGAGCACGTCGGCGTCGGACGGCGCGAGCTTGTCGGCGAGCTTCATCTGCAAGCGCTCCGCGGAAAGCTGGATCGGCGTCAGCGGATTCTTGATCTCGTGCGCGAGCCGCCGCGCGACTTCGCCCCACGCGATCGAACGCTGCGCCGAGATCACGTCCGATATGTCGTCGAACACGACCACGTAGCCGGACGTCTGCGCATCCTGCGCGTCGCCATCGGTAGCCGCGACGAGCCGCGCGCCGCGCACCAGCAGCGTCAACGGTTCAGCTTCGCCGGCCACCTGAACCGATACCTGCTGCTGCCAGTGCCCACGATCGTCCTGACCGTGACCGTGTCCGTCACCGCTCGCCGCCTCGCGATCGGCAAACGCCTTGCGCACCATCGCGCCGAATTCGTCGAGCACGCCGATATGATCCAGCGGCGAGCCAAGCATCGGCTGGAACGGCTGACGGAAGATGCGCTCCGCCCCGCGGTTCGCCGTGGTCAGCCGGAAGCGCCGGTCGAATACGAAAACGCCTGCAGTCAGGTTCGCAAGAATGCTTTCCAGATACGCCTTCGAATGTTCGAGTGCGATGCGGTTGTTCTCAACCGCCGCGCGCGCCTCTGAAAGCTGGCGCGTCATCGCGTTGAACGACTGCGTGAGGAAGCCGAGTTCGTCACGCGACTTGATTTCGCGCTTCGGCGTGTAGTCGCCCTCGGTCACTTCCTTCGTGCCTTGCGCGAGCAGGAACAGCGGCCGTGCGAGCTGGTTGCCGAGCGCGAGCGCCAGCATCATCGCGATAAAGGTGGCGAGGAACAACGCAAGCGTCAGCGTGCCGATGTACATCTTGCGTAGCCCCGTACGCCCGAGCGCCTTTTCCTGATACTCGCGATAGGCGCGCTGCACGGCATCGGCGTTACGCGCGAGCGACGGCGAAACCGGCACCGTGAGCTGCAGGAAGCGTTCGGCCGGTTGCAGCAACGCCGCGTTCGAATCCGGAATGCGCTGCACGACGCGCAGACGCAACGCGCCCTTCGCGCCGCGCAGATTCGGATCGCCGTCCACTTCGCCTTCGATGGCGGCGAAGCCGCGGCCGCGCGCCTGGTCGATCATGAGCAGCGTGGGCAGATCGTTCGGCACCAGCGACGCGTAATTGCCCGACGCCTGCGCGACGACGTGCATGTCCGGCGTCGCGCCCGACATGCTGCGCACCGGCTCGACGATGAGCGCTTCCTGCACGCCAAACTGGTCGCGCAGACGCAGCAGCGTGAGCGTCGTACTGCCCGCTCCGGTGCTCGCCAGCTGCTCGGACATCAGACGGCCCTTCGTCTGCAGATCGGACAGCGATGCATCGAGCATGCCGCGTCCCAGATTCAGACCGGACGTGAGCGCCGTTTCGACGTTGACGTCGAACCACGATTCGATGCTGCGCGACACGAACTGGTACGACACGATGTAGATGATCCCGCCCGGCACGACGCCCACGAGCGCGAAAAAGAACGCGAGCTTCGCGAGGAGCCGCGTGCCGAACTTGCCCTTACGCAATCGCGTGATGATCACGACGACGAGCACCGCGACGATCAGCATGAAAATCAGCGCGACCGCGACGTTCGCCGCGTACAGCCACTGATAGTAGCGATCGAAGAATTCGGTGTTCGCGCTCGCGGCCGCAAGCAGCACGAGCAGCAGGACAGCGGTGACGGCGACCGTCGACACCAGCACGCGGACGATGAGTCCGGTGATGCTGGTGGTCGTGGCATGGCGCACTTTATTTAGCACGTTCAGTCACCGTAAAGGTAAAGCGCTTCCAGTCCGAAGAGAGATTCCAGTCGCGGTTGTTGACCGCGTCGATCTGGAACGGCTTCGGCATCAGCGCGACATCGAGCTGCATGCGGACCGACGCGTTATACGTCTCGCCGACATTGACCTCGTTGCGGTCGATCACATGCCACGACGTGACATGCTTGATCACCGAGAGCGCGTCCTTCAGCGTGCTGAAGCCAAGCTGAAGGCCACCCGACGACACGCGATATTCACGCGTGAGCGGCTGGAACGACAGACGGATGCTTTGCGAAACATTGACCGGCTGCTCGTCGAACCAGTACCAGCGCGGGCGGCTGAGCTCGAAATCGGTGGTGAAGTAGAGCGGAATGCCCTTGTTGACGGCGTCTTCAAGATTGCTGTTCAAGTCGAATTCAAAACGCGCGTCGAGATTCCAGCCACTGCCGTCGGCCTGCAACGATGCACGCTGCACGGCGATCGAGTCGGCGCGCGCGGATTCGGCCGTGCCCAGCCAAACGGCCAGCGCAATCCAGAGTACGGCCGCGAGCCGAAGCGGGAAGAAGCGTTTGATGGTCACCGTTTCTGAAAGCGCGCGTAGAAAAATCCGTCGTGGTCTGAATTCAAGTCGGTGTCCTGCCCGGCGCGCGGCGCGCCTGACGAACTGGCCTGCGCGCGGGCGACCTTGGGCAACAGCTGCCCCGGCGCGTCCAATCGTACCGCATCTTGATGATTGCCTCCAAACCACTGCGCCTGCAACTCGCCCTCTTCGGGGAAGATCGAGCACGTCACGTAAAGCAGTTCGCCGCCGGGTTTGACGAGCGGCCAGAGCGCTTCGAGAATGCGCCGCTGCTCGGCAACCAGCGCGGGAATATCGCTCGCGCGACGCAGCCAGCGAATGTCCGGATGCCGTCGCACGATGCCCGATGCCGAACACGGCACGTCAGCAAGTATCCGGTCGAACGGCTGGTCGTCATGCCACTTCGCGGGATCGCCGGCGTCGCCGATGCGCACTTCGGCTTCGAGATTCAGGCGCTGAAGATTTTCGCCGATGCGCCGCGCGCGCGACGCATCGCTTTCGAGCGCGATCAGTTCGATATCGGCGAGTTCGAGCAGATGCCCGGTCTTGCCGCCAGGCGCCGCGCACGCATCGAGTACCCGCATGCCGTTTTGCACGCCGAGGGATTGCGCGGCGAGCTGCGCACCGGCATCCTGCACCGAGACGACGCCTTCATCGAAACCCGGAATGCGGTCGACCGGCATGGGTGTATCGAGACGTACCGCATGCTCGCCGGCCGCGCTCGCCGTGATGTGATGCTCGCCCAGCACCTTCAGATAATCGGCAACGGTCGAACGGCGCGCGTTCACGCGTAGTGTCAGCGGTCCCTGCTCCTTGCCGGAGGCAAGGATCGCCGCCCAGTCGTCCGGCCATGCGCTTCTGACGGCGTCGATCCACCATTGCGGGTAGTTCCAGTGGGCGACGTCGTCGGTCTGCACGGTCGCAAGCAGGCCTTCGCGCTCGCGCAGGAAGCGGCGCAAAACCGCGTTGACGAGTCCCTTCGCGAACGCGAACTCGCGGCGCGCACCGATCGCGTTGACGGCCTGATCGACAACGGTGAACGGCGTGTACGCGGCCGATTCTTCCTCGTCGACAAGCAGCGACAGCGAGCATGCCAGCATGTGGCCGACGTGCGGCGGAGGCGCCTTGCGCACGAGCTGTGCGATCAGCGCATCGGCGGTGGCGAGACGACGCATTGTTCGATACGCGATGTCCTGCACCGCGCCGCGCGCGGCAGCACCTTCAGGCGCGGAGACGAAAACGCTTTGCAGGGCGGCCGGCAGCGCGGCGCCGAGGCGCACGGCGCCGACGGCCTGCGCCGCACAATCGAGCGCAAAGCCCAGCGACTCAGGCGCGAGATGCAACATCGACAGACGCGATTCGCGCGGGCGAGGGGATTTCGATGAAACGGGTCGCTCGGAAGGCTTGGCAGTCATGGATCAGACAGAGACGAGCCACACAGGCGGCGTGGCGCAAAAGAGACATTGTAGCGTGGCGCGCCGCTGGCGCCGGGCCGGCAACCACGGGCGGGTGCGATCCGGATGTGTTTGAGGTTGCCTGTGTCGTGCCTGGGGGCTTTGCCAGGGTGCGGGCGGGTTGTACGTGCGGGGTTGTCTGGGTGTTGAATCGAAAAGGGCGAGCCTGCCGGCTCGCCCCTCGGGCTGTGGGACGCGAATGCCGTCCTGCAAGCGTACCCCTTCGGTTCATTTCATCCGAAGTGGGTGCGCTCGCGTCAAATCATTCGAAGCGCCCGGTTCGCGCCATCTCCATCAGACGCGCCACGCGTTCCTCAGTGGCCGGGTGCGTGGAAAACAGGTTCGCGATGCCGCCGCCGGCGAGCGGGTTCATGATCATCATCTGAGCCGTTGCCGGATGGGCTTCGGCAGTCGCGAACGGAATACCGCTCGCGTAGCGATGAATCTTCTCGAGCGCCGACGCAAGCGCCTGCGGATCCCCGGAAATCTGCGCACCGCCTCGATCCGCTTCGAACTCGCGCGCACGTGAAATCGCCATCTGGATAAGCGCGCCGGCAATCGGCGCCAGAATCGCGACGGCGATACTGGCGATCGGGTTCGACGGGCGGCCGTTCTCGTCGCGCCCGCCAAAGAACATCGCGAAGTTGGCCAGCGCCGAAATCGCGCCCGCCATCGTCGCCGACACCGTCGAAATCAGGATGTCGCGGTGCTTCACGTGCGCCAGTTCGTGCGCCATCACGCCGCGCATTTCGCGCTCCGACAGCACCCGCAAAATGCCTGTCGTCGCCGCCACTGCTGCGTGCTCAGGGTTACGGCCCGTCGCGAAGGCATTCGGCGCGTCTTCGTTGATCAGATAGACCTTGGGCATCGGCAGGCCCGCGCGCGTGGCGAGTTCGCGGACCATCCGGTAAAACTGCGGCGCACTGGTTTCGTCGACTTCCTGCGCGTTGTACATGCGCAGCACCATCTTGTCCGAGAACCAGTACGAAAAGAAATTCATGCCGACGGCGATCAGGAACGCGAGCATCATGCCTCGCGAACCGCCGATCATGCCGCCAATCACGATGAAAAGGGCCGTAATCGCGGCCATCAGCATCGCGGTTTTCACCCAGTTAAACATTTCCTGTACTCCTTGCCCGAATCCGGGTTCACCTATGAAGCCGCCGAGTGCGGCGGTCGATTGTAAGTGATTTGTTAGATATGGGCGCGCAAGGAAAATTCAATCAGCGTGACGCGGTGGCGAGTTTGATGCCCAGACCGACGAACGCGCTACCCACGCCACGGTCGAGCCACTTCTTCACACCGGGCTTGCCGGAAAAGCGCTGCGTCACGCTGCCGGCGATCCATGCGACGAAGCTGTTCCAGACCATGCTCATCGCGACGAAGACCACACCAAGCGCCAGGAACGCCAGCGTTTTGTGTCCGCTATCCACAGTGACGAATTGCGGAAAGAACGACACGAAGAACAGCACGACCTTCGGGTTCAGCACGTTCGTCCAGAAGCCCTGCAGGAAAAGCTGACGCAGCGATTTCGGCGCGCCGGGCGCGCGCGAAGGAGCGGTCTTCGGCGCATCGGGCGACTCTGCCGCCGGCTTCGCAAGGATCAATCGTGCGCCAAGATAGATCAGGTAGATCGCGCCGACGAACTTGATGACGGTGAAAGCCGTAGCCGACGCCGCAAGCAGCGCGGTCAGACCGAACGCGCAGGCCAGCGAATGCACGCAGCACCCAGCCGAAATACCGAGCGACGACATCAGCCCTGCGCCGCGGCCCTGCGCAACGCTGCGCCCGACGATATAAGCCGTGTCGGGGCCGGGCGTTATGTTCAGCAGGAAAACCGCGACGACGAAAAAAGCGAAATGAGTGATGCCAAACATTGAAACCTCGGACGCGTGGGGAATGCACAAACGATTCTAACGCGCCGCGAGGAGGCAGCGAGATCTGGCCGAACGGCATATGGTGCGGCGACACCCGCGGCGTTACGATCCTGCCTGAACGACGAGGAAATCAGGGCGCCGCAGCGCGGAAGGCGCAGCGCTTACTGCGCTTCGGGCAGCTTGAGACGCTGTCCTGCGGCAAGGGTTGAGCCCGCGAGAAACTCGCGCACCGGCAAGCGCTTGCCGCCGGGCTTCTGTAGTTGCGTGAGGCGCAACGCGCCGGCGCCGCTCGCGACGACCACGCCTTCCGGCGAGACCTCGACGATCGTGCCGGGCGCAGCTTCACGCGCTGAACCAGCGGCATCGAGTGCTTCCGCGGCCCAGATTTTAAGCGCGGTGCCGTCTTCGAGCGTCGCCACGCCGCCCGGGAACGGGTCGAACGCGCGAACCTGACGCGCAAGCTCCATGGCGGGACGCCGCCAGTCGAGCGCCGCTTCGTGCTTTGCAATCTTTTCGGCGTACGTTGCGCCGTCGGCGGGTTGCGGCGCGGACGTCAGCTTGCCCGAGCGCTCGAGTTCCACGAGTGCATCGACGATCAAGGTGGCGCCAGCCTGCGCGAGCCGGTCGTGCAGCGTTGCGGTGGTGTCGTCGGGACAGATGGGCGTGCGGGCTTCGGAAATCATCGCGCCGGTATCGAGGCCGACGTCCATCTGCATCAGCGTGATGCCAGTTTCGGCGTCGCCAGCTTCGATCGCACGGTGGATCGGCGCCGCGCCGCGCCAGCGCGGCAGCAGCGACGCGTGAATGTTGATGCAGCCGTGCGGCGGGATATCGAGCACTTCCTGCGGCAGTAGCAGTCCGTACGCGGCCACGACCATGACGTCGTGTTGGGTTGCTCGCAACTGGTCGATGGCGGCGCTGGCTTCGACTGGATATTTACCGTTCCGGCGTAACGACGGGGGCTGCGCGACATCGAGGCCATGTTCCAGCGCGAAACGTTTCACCGGGCTCGCCTGCAGTTTCATGCCGCGGCCGGCGGGGCGATCAGGTTGCGTCAGAACGAGCGGCACCGGAAATCCGGCCGCGTGAATCGCCGCAAGTGCCGCGGCGGCGAATTCCGGCGTACCGGCAAAAATGACGCGCAGCGAATGGCTCATGTACAGGGGCTTTTGCGGGATAGGAACGCGTTACATCGCGTGCGCGAGCTTTTTCATCTTGCTCTTGATGCGCGTCTGCTTGAGCGGCGACAGGTATTCGACGAACACGTGGCCCATCAGGTGATCCATTTCGTGCTGGATACACACGGCGAGCAGGCCTTCGCAGTCGAGTTCGAACGTCTCGCCCTTCTCGTTCAGCGCACGCACACGCACCTTCTCGGCACGCTCGACGTCGTCGTAGATCCCGGGCACCGACAGGCAGCCTTCTTCGGAAAGCTTCTTCTCGTCGCTCGACCAGATGATTTCCGGGTTGATGAAAGCCTGCAGTTCATCGTGCGTTTCAGACACGTCGATCACGATCACGCGTTCATGCACGTCGACCTGCGTTGCCGCAAGGCCGACGCCCGGTGCCGCATACATCGTCTCGGCCATATCGGAGACCAGCCGGCGGATGCGGTCGTTGACCGCTTCGACGGGCTTCGCGATCTTGTGCAGGCGCTTGTCGGGATAGTTGAGGATGTTCAGTAAAGCCATGGTTTTGATGAGAGTGAGTGAGCGCTGCGCGTCACGGCCGCTTCCAGTCTGATACCGGACCGGGCCTCATACATGGCCATCTGGCCAGCTTGTGGGCTCATCGGCTTATACGGAGGATTGCGGTCGAACCAGTTCGATTCAACACAGGACTGGACGCACGACTGAAAGGCACGCGCGGGCGGGCGCGGCGCTGCTTTTGTTCCGGATGATGAAAATTTTAGCATGGCGACCGCCCGGCCGCTGCCCGTAAAGGACTGACACGCAATGCGCACCCTGCCGATGACCGATGCCGAACTCGCCGCGTGGCTGCGGCTTTCGCTGGCACGTGGACTCAAACCCGCCGTCCTGCGCACGCTTCTCGATGCTTTCGGGCTTCCCGAGGCGCTGTTTGGTCAACCGTTCGCAGCAATCGCAGCGGCAAGCAGTGAAGCGTCCGCGCGGGCCGTGCTCGCGCCGCCCGCGCCCGGTTTCGACGAACAGCTCGCCGCGGCCCTCGCATGGCGCGAAGCGCCCGGCAACCAGGTGCTGACGTTGGGCGATCCGGCTTATCCGTCGTCGCTGCTGACCATGCCCGATCCGCCACCGCTGCTATATATAAAGGGGAAACTCGAACTGCTCCACGCGCGAAGCGTCGCCGTGGTCGGCAGCCGTAGCGCGACGCCGCAGGGCGTCGAAGATGCAGGCTGGTTTGCACGGGCGCTGTCGGACGTGGGCCTCGCCGTCGTATCCGGGCTCGCGCTGGGGATCGACGCGGCCGCGCATCGCAGCGCGCTCGCCGGACCCGGCAGCACCGTCGCGGTCATTGGAACGGGAGCGGATGTGGTGTACCCATCGGCGAATCATCAGCTTGCGCACCAGATCGCCGCGGCGGGCGTCATCGTGTCGGAATGGCCGCTCGGCACGCCGGCGCGCTCCGCCCATTTTCCCCAGCGCAACCGGCTGATCGCGGGGCTGTCGAGCGGCGTGCTCATCGTCGAGGCGGCAATGCGCTCCGGGTCGCTGATCACTGCCCGGCTCGCGAACGAAATGGGACGCGATGTGTTCGCGATCCCCGGCTCGATTCACGCACCGCTTTCGCGCGGCTGCCACCGGATGATCAAGCAGGGCGCAAAACTGGTCGAGACGCCGGAGGACGTGCTCGAAGAACTCGGGTTCGCGATTTCCACGGGCGCGCCGTCGCTTCGGGCGCCTTCGGGCATCCCGGCTTCGCTCGCGCCAGAAGCCCGTCAACTGCTCGAGGCGCTCGGTCATTCGCCGGCCACGCTTGAAATCCTCGCCACGCGTACCGAATTGGGCGAGGCGAGGTTGCAGGCCGCGCTCCTGCAGCTGGAACTGGCAGGCCACCTGAACGTGTTACCGGGCGGCCGCTTCGTTCGGGCCAGCCACAGCTGACGGCGCGCCATGCTACATTCGCGCCAAAGCATCTGACATAAATACGCAAGGAATCGCCATGCCCGCGCTGAATCTCGACACCGATCAGGACCGGATCGCCGAGCGTATCAACGACCGCCACACGTTGTTCGTTGCGTGTCTGTGCGCGCAGTGGTGCGGAACGTGCCGCGAGTATCGTGACGCGTTCGACCGGCTGGCAGATCGCCATCCCGACATCTGTTTTGCGTGGATCGATATCGAGACGCACGCGGACCGCTTCGACGATCTGGACGTGGAAAATTTCCCGACGATCCTGATCGAAGACGCCAGCACGACACGCTTTTTCGGCACCGTGCTTCCACAGGCGGGCATCGTCGAACGCATGCTGGCCGAGTCCACCGCGCTGGCGGGTGTCACGGGCGCACCTAAACTGCGACCAGCGCTGGCTGTTGCCTGAAAACGTCGCCGGGAGGCCAGCCCGATGCGCGATTGAGCCGCGCGAAAACACATTGCGGCAGGTCGCCAGAAGGCTGAAGAAGGCCGCATCAAGCGCCGAAACGCACAGCCAGCAAGGCTTTCAGGGCGCCCCCAGGCGTGGGAGCCGCGCTTGCCGGACTGGCGGGCGCTCAATGATGAAGAGCCGCTTTTTGAAGCACAGGAATTGCCGTTTCAGCGGCGTGTGCTATAAAGCGGTCGTTAAAGGGCCATAAACCCGATCCACATACTCACATCCCAGTCATGTCCAAAGCACTGATCATCGCCGAAAAGCCTTCCGTCGCGAACGACATCGCGCGCGCTTTGGGCGGCTTTACCAAGCATGACGAATACTTCGAAAGCGATGACTATGTCCTGTCGTCGGCGGTCGGGCATTTGCTCGAGATCGCGGCGCCCGAGGAATACGAAGTCAAGCGCGGAAAATGGAGCTTCGCCAATCTGCCGGTCATCCCGCCGCATTTCGACCTGAATCCGATCGCAAAAAGCGAATCGCGGTTGAAGGTGCTGACGAAGCTGCTCAAGCGCAAGGACATCGACCGTCTGGTGAATGCCTGCGACGCGGGGCGCGAAGGCGAGCTGATTTTCCGTCTGATCGCGCAGCACGCGAAGGCGAAGCAACCCGTGCAGCGTCTCTGGCTGCAATCGATGACGCCGGCCGCGATCCGCGACGGCTTCGCCCGTCTGCGTAGCGACGAGGAAATGCAGCCGCTCGCCGATGCGGCACGCTGCCGTTCGGAAGCCGACTGGCTCGTGGGTATCAACGGCACGCGGGCGATGACCGCGTTCAACAGCAAGGGTGGCGGCTTCTTCCTGACCACCGTCGGGCGTGTGCAGACGCCGACGCTGTCGATCGTCGTCGAGCGGGAAGAGAAGATTCGCCGCTTTGTGCCGCGTGACTATTGGGAAGTGAAGGCCGAGTTCGTCTGTTCGGCGGGCTTCTATGAAGGCCGCTGGTACGACCCGAAATTCAAGCGAGACGAGTTCGATCCGGAAAAGCGCGATTCGCGCCTCTGGAGCGTGCCAGCTGCCGAAACGATCGTCGCCGCCTGTCGCGGCCAGATCGGCACGGTGACAGAAGAATCGAAGCCGTCGACGCAGCTCTCGCCCGCGCTCTTCGACCTGACGAGCCTTCAGCGTGAAGCCAACGGCCGCTTCGGCTTTTCGGCCAAGAACACGCTCGGTCTCGCCCAGGCGCTGTACGAAAGGCACAAGGTGCTGACCTATCCGCGTACCGATGCGCGCGCGCTGCCGGAAGACTATATCGAGACCGTGAAGAGCACGCTCGACATGCTGAAGGAGAGCAACAACTATCTGCCGTTCGCGAAGCAGGTGCTCGATAAGGGCTGGGTGAAGCCGAACAAGCGCATCTTCGACAATTCGAAGATCAGCGACCACTTCGCAATCATCCCGACGCTGCAGGCGCCGAAGGCGCTGTCCGAGCCGGAGCAGAAGCTGTACGACCTCGTCGTGAAGCGCTTCCTCGCGGTGTTCTTCCCGGCTGCCGAGTTCAAGGTAACGACGCGCATCACGGAAGTCGTCGGTCATCACTTCAAGACCGAAGGCAAGGTGCTGGTCGAGCCGGGCTGGCTGCAAATTTACGGCCGCGAAATCGGCGGTGAAGACGCGAACCTCGTGCCCGTGCAGAAGGACGAGAAGGTCAAGACCGACAAGGTCGCGGCCCATCAGCTCGTGACCAAACCGCCTGCACGCTACAACGAAGCCACCTTGCTTTCGGCGATGGAAGGCGCGGGCAAGCTCGTCGAGGACGACGAGCTGCGCGAGGCGATGGCCGCCAAGGGGCTCGGCACGCCGGCCACGCGCGCCGCCATCATCGAAGGTCTGCTGGGCGAAAAGTATCTGATTCGCGAAGGCCGTGATCTGATTCCGACCGCCAAGGCGTTCCAGCTGACCACGCTGCTGCGCGGCCTGGGTGTCGAGGAACTGACCGCGCCGGAACTCACCGGCGAGTGGGAGCACAAGCTCGCGCAGATGGAGCGCGGCCACCTGAAGCGCGACGAGTTCATGCAGGAAATCGCGCGCATGACGCAGCAAATCGTCAAGCGCGCGAAGGAATATGACTCGGACACGATTCCGGGCGACTACGCCACGCTTGAGACGCCGTGTCCGAATTGCGGCGGCCAGGTCAAGGAAAACTACCGGCGCTTTGCGTGTACGAAATGCGAGTTCTCGATTTCCAAGATTCCGGGCGGCCGTCAGTTCGAGATTCCGGAAGTCGAGGAACTGCTGCAGAACAAGACAATCGGCCCGCTCTCGGGCTTTCGCAGCAAGATGGGACGCCCGTTCTCGGCCATCCTCAAGCTCTCGTTCGACGACGAAACGAAGAACTACAAGCTCGAATTCGACTTCGGCCAGGATTCGGGCGGCGAAGACGGCGAACCGCCTGATTTCTCCGCGCAGGAACCGGTCGGCGCCTGCCCGAAGTGCAAGGCGCGTGTGTTCGAACACGGCATGAGCTTCGTCTGCGAGAACTCGGTGGCGAATCCGAAAACCTGCGATTTCCGTTCGGGCAAGGTGATCCTTCAACAGGAAATCAGCCGCGAACAGATGTCGAAACTGCTCGAAGAAGGGCGCACCGATCTGCTGACGAACTTCAAGTCGTCGCGTACCGGTCGCAACTTCAAGGCGTTCCTCGTGAAGCAGAGCGACGGCAAGATCGGCTTCGAGTTCGAGAAGAAAGAACCTTCAGCGAAAACCGCCGCGAAGACGGCGGCCAAAAAGGCAGCCGGCGCCAGCGACGACGCGCAGGCCGAAACGCAGGAAGCAGGCGTCACAGCCAGGGCTGCACCGGCACGGAAAACGGCGGCCAGAACGCCCGCGAAAAAAGCCGCGGCAACCAAAACCGCGGCCGCCAAAAAAGCGCCCGCGAAAAAGGCTGTCGCGCGCAAGACCGGCTCGTAGGCAATACCGCGTGCGCCGGCTTTGCACGGCGGCGCGCGGCAATAAAAAAGCGCAGCCACCAGGCTGCGCTTTTTTTCGTCTACGCCCGCGTGACTTAAAGCGGGGATAACGCCGTCGGTCGCGTCCGCGAACTGGACTTGACCGGCTTGGCCGCGGGCACTTCGCTGTCCAGCAGGCTGGACAGCGGCTCAGCGCCGTCGAACGCCTCGGGTGGCATGCGATCCGAGGCAGGCGCCATCGCTGCCGCGGACGGGCGCATCAGGCCGTCCTTGATCCATTGCTCGCCCAGCTGGCTGTTCGGCGTCTGGTTGAAGTGCTCGACCAGGTGATCGATGAACGTGCGTACCTTCGCCGGCAGATGTCGACGGCTCGGGTACGCGATGTTGATCTCGACCTGCGGCAAACGGTAATCGCCCATGAGGCGCACCAGCTTGCCGCGCGTCGTATCGCGGCCAATCAGATAGCTTGGCAGGATCGCGATGCCCATGCCGAGCATCGCGAACTGACGCAGCATCTCCGTGTTGTTCGCGACGATCACGTTCGTCGGACGCACGCGCACTTCACCGTCCGGCCCCGTGAAGACACGCTCGTCGCCCCAGTATTCGGACGGCAGGCTCAGGCACGGGTGTTCGGCCAGATGTTCGGGACGCGTCGGCGCGCCGTGCTTTTCCAGATACGCCGGCGTCGCGCATACGGTCATGCAGCCGGTGGTCAGGCGCCGCGTGACGATGCTCGCGCTGCGCATATGCCGCGCGATCACGACACCCACATCGAACCCTTCTTCGACGAGATCGACCTGCCGGTCGACCAGCGTGACGTCCGGGATGACTTTCGGATAGCGCTCGGCGTACGTCTGCAGCACCGGCGCGAGATTGTGCAGCCCGAACACCACGGGCGCGACGATGCGCAGCGTGCCGACGGGTTCATGATTGCGCGCCACCACCATCTGTTCGACGTCTTCCAGCTCGTCGAGAATCTGGCGCGCGCGTTCGAGATAAACCTGACCGGATTCGGTCAGCGAGAGACTACGGGTTGTCCGGTTGAGAAGCCGTGTGCCAAGCCGGCCTTCGAGGTCGGCTACATGTCGGGTCGCGACAGCGTTCGAGATATCCATCGCGCCAGCTGCGCGGGCAAAGCTACCGAGATCCGCCACCTTGACGAAAACTCGCATCGACTGCAAATGATCCATAAGACAACTCCTGCGTGTTACAGCTTTTTTCTTCCCGGGAAGGCGAAGCGAACTGCGAATGGCGAATTCTCCTCCGACTCCTGAAATCCTGCAGAAGTTGCCTGGAAACATAGCGATTACATAAAAATTTATGCGATTGTGCCCTTTTGTGTGAGATGCCTCTCTCGATTGTTCCCCAGTCAGAAACAATGAGAGGAAGCCGCCGTTGAAGCAATCATTGCGCAAAATGCCGAAAGGCTATGCGCAACCGTCGAAAGTGCCTCGAAAGCGGCAAGAATTTGCCATATGCAGGACATGAAAAAGCCGCCCGTAGGCGGCTTGAGCGGTTTGCAACAGCGAAGCGGGTGCTCACATTGTCATGCTGTCATGCGGTGAGCCGTTCGCGCAATGCCGTTCGCGTTTCCTGCAATGCCGGCGGCAGGCCGCGCTCCAGCGTATCGAACAGCTGGGCGTGCAGGTCGAGCTCCTCGCGCCAGGCTGCATCGTCGACTGAAATCACCTCGTCGTACTGCTCGCGCGTGAAATCCAGGCCGCTCCAGTCGATGTCGTCGTATGACGGCGAGATGCCGAACGCATGTTCCGCGCCGTTCGCGTTGCCTTCGATGCGACCGACCATCCAGCGCAGCACGCGCATGTTCTCGCCGAAACCTGGCCACGCGAACTTGCCGTCGGCGCCCTTGCGGAACCAGTTTACGCAGAAGATTTTCGGCATCTGCACGTTCAGGCGCGCGAGGCGCTCGCCGGTCCGCAGCCAGTGGCCGAAGTAATCGCTCATGTTGTAGCCGCAAAACGGCAGCATCGCGAACGGGTCGCGGCGCACCACGCCTTGCCGACCGGCCGCGGCAGCCGTCGTCTCGGAGCCCATCGTCGCAGCCATGTAGACGCCCTCGACCCAGTTGCGCGCCTCGGTGACGAGCGGCACGGTCGTCGAGCGGCGGCCGCCGAAAATGAACGCGTCGATCGCTACGCCGGTCGGGTTCTCCCACTCGGCGTCGATCGAAGGACATTGCGACGCCGGCGCCGTGAAGCGCGCGTTCGGATGCGCAGCCTTGCGGCCGGTTTCCTTCGCGATCGCGGGCGTCCAGTCGTTGCCCTGCCAGTCGATCACGTGTGCGGGCGGCTCGTCGGTCATGCCTTCCCACCAGACGTCGCCGTCGTCCGTCAGCGCGACGTTCGTGAAGATGACGTTTTCCTTCAGCGTCGCCATCGCGTTGAAGTTGGTCTTTTCGCTCGTGCCGGGCGCGACGCCGAAGTAGCCTGCTTCCGGATTGATCGCGTAGAGGCGTCCATCGTTGCCCGGCTTGATCCAGGCGATATCGTCGCCGATCGTGGAGATGCGCCAGCCGTTCATGCCTTCCGGCGGAATCAGCATCGCGAAATTGGTCTTGCCGCAGGCCGACGGAAACGCCGCCGCGACGTGATACTTGCGCCCTTCCGGCGACATCACGCCGAGAATCAGCATGTGTTCCGCGAGCCAGCCTTCGTCGCGGCCCATCGTCGACGCGATCCGCAGCGCGAAGCATTTCTTGCCCAGCAGCGCGTTGCCGCCGTAGCCCGAGCCGTAGCTCCAGATTTCTCGCGATTCGGGGAAATGGACAATGTATTTGGTGTCGTTGCACGGCCACGGCACGTCTTTCGCACCCGCGGCGAGCGGCGCGCCGACCGAATGCACGCACGGCACGAAGTTGCCATCCTCGCCGAGCACGTCGTACACCTGGCGGCCCATGCGCGTCATGATGCGCATGTTCGTCACCACGTACGGGCTATCGCTGAGTTCGATGCCGATGTGCGCGATCGGCGAGCCGAGCGGCCCCATCGAAAACGGCACGACGTACATCGTGCGGCCGCGCATCGCTCCGTCGAAAAGACCATCGAGCGTCGAGCGCATTTCGGCCGGTTCGGTCCAGTTATTGGTCGGGCCGGCGTTCTCTTTGCGCTGCGAGCAGATGAACGTGCGATCCTCGACGCGCGCCACATCGGACGGGTCGGAGCACGCGAGATACGCGTTGGGGCGCTTCGCCGGATTCAGTTTCCTGAGCGTGCCGGCCGCGACCATCTGCGCGCACAACCGGTCATACTCTTCCTGCGAACCGTCACACCAGACGACGCGTTCCGGCTTCGTCAACGCGGCGACGCGCTGAACCCAGTCGATCAGTTTCCGGTGTCTGATCCAGGCCGGTGCCTCTACGGCGGCCTGACCGTTGAATGCGGGATGATTCATCGAGCTGTCTCCGTTCTGTTATTGAAAGAAAAACGGTAACCAGCCCAGCAACGCTGCTGCGAGAGGCGTCCAATCCTGCTTCGCCGATGTTCCGGGCCGCCTGATTGGGCATGACGTCGTGGGCCTGCCAGCCTGTTGTTCGAAACCGTCTGTAAAGCGGCTTGCATCGATTGGCAACAAACTGTTAAAAACAGGGGTGAATTCTGCCTGCCTGACACGGTGTCGATATTCCGGCCCCGTTCGACAGGGCTTCAATCCGCAGTACCAGCATGTGTGCGAATCACATGTTGGGACATTCAGCTTATCACTCCGTTCCGCGCCGATTAAGTGCGCCGTAAAACACAACGCCATGAAGATTGCCATCCTCGACGATTACCAGGACGCCGTTCGCAAGCTCAATTGCTTCCAGTTGCTGGCCGACCATGAAGTCAAGGTTTTCAACAACACTGTCCGTGGACTGGGCCAGCTTGCAAGCCGCCTGTCCGAAGTCGATGCGCTGGTTCTGATACGCGAACGTACGCGTATCACCTCGCAACTCCTCGATAAATTGCCGCATCTTCGCATGATCAGCCAGACGGGCAAGGCATCGAGCCACATCGACATGGCCGCATGTACCGAGCGCGGCATCGCCGTGCTGGAAGGCAGCGGTTCGCCGATCGCGCCCGCAGAACTGACGTGGGCACTCATCATGGCCGCCCAGCGGCGCATTCCGCAATACGTGGCAAACCTTAAGCAAGGAGCCTGGCAGCAGTCGGGTTTGAAGACGTCGGCGCTGCCGCCGAACTTTGGGCTCGGCACTGTTTTGCGCGGCCAGACACTCGGGATCTGGGGCTACGGCAAGATTGGTCGCCTGCTTGCGGGCTACGGCAAGGCATTCGGCATGAACGTGCTGATCTGGGGGCGTGAACACTCGCGCGAAGCGGCGAAGGAAGACGGCTACAACATCGCCGAAAGCCGCGAGGCGCTGTTCGAGCAGAGCGACGTGCTGTCGCTGCATCTGCGTCTGCACGACGACACGCGCGGCATCGTCAGGCAGGAAGACCTGATGCGCATGAAACCGACCGCGCTCTTCGTGAACACGAGCCGCGCCGAACTGCTGGAAGATAACGCGCTGATGGGCGCGCTCTCGCACAACCGGCCGGGCATGGTCGCGATCGACGTGTACGAGAGCGAGCCGATCCTGCAGGGCTACAGCCTGCTGCGGATGGAAAACGTGATCTGCACGCCGCACATCGGTTATGTCGAACGGGATAGCTACGAGCTGTACTTCAGCGCGGCGTTCAAAAACATCCTCGCATTCGACGAAGGCGATACGTCGAGTGTCGCGAATCCCGAAGCGCTGCAGGGCGGACGGCGCCGGTAAGCCGGCCTCCTCGCGCTTTTGTGCGCGGTGCGAGGTCTGTATGGGCGCGTCGCGGTTCAGTCGTGAGCGGCGGCGTCCAGCAGTTCGGGCATGCGCTGCAGGAACTGCTCGCCGTCGACGCGGCCGAGGTTATACGCGTGCTGCATCTGTGACGGGCTGGTGTAATCCCAGCTCGAAATCGGCACCTTGCGCGACGGCTGCACATACAGACGCTGCTGCGTGCCGTGCGGCACGACGAACATCTGTGGACGCGGATAGAGCCGCGTGACCATCACGAGCACCATGCCGGGCGTTTCGTCGAGGGCGCCGACCGGCACGTTGTCGACCATTCCGCCGTCCAGCACGGGGCGGCCGTTGCGTCGCAAAACTGGGGTGAACGGCGGCGTACTTGACGATTGCAGGATCAGGTCGGCGAGATCCTCGACCGTCGCGCAATCCTGCGCGCGCACGAATTCCGGATGGAAGCCGAGCGTCTGACCCAGCGTCGGATGCAGCGTCTTGCGGACGTATTTTTCGATGTTGTACGCGATCAGCCCGGCTGCCACGGCGCTACGCGCGCCCAGCCAGCGTGGCAGATGCGACACACCAATGCGGATTTCCGGCGCCTTCGCGAGCGCCGCGAAACGGTCGCCATAAATATCGAGCAGCGCCTGACGGTAAATCCGGTAATGCGGGAACACAGATTGCCCACGCAGCAGGTTGCCCCAGTACGCGTTTTTCGTGTTTTCGCGCAGCGCGTGCTCGTAGTAGCGCATCACCCAGCTGGATTCGTTCGTATAGAGCATGCACGCCGTGGCCGCGCCCGCCGAAATACCGGAGATGACGCGCGGTTTGATGTGCAGTTCGGGCTGGACGACGTCCCAGAAACCCGCCTGCCACCAGCAGCGATTGCCGCCGCCGGCGAATACGACCTGATCGAACATCGTGACTGATTCCCCCGGTGCGACGTGATGAGCGCGGTCCGGTTCAGTCGAGCAGCGCGTAGGTGGTGGTGGCGTGGACGGCCAGCCGTCCGTCTTCATCGAGCAGTTCGACTTCACCGAACACGAGATTGCGGCCGAGACGCAGCACGCGCGCAATGACAAGTACGTCGCCCTTGCGAACGGCCTTCATGAAGCTGATGTTGAGCGAGACGGTGGTCATCGGTTTGAAGGCGCCAAGCGCGGCCGAAATGGCGACGATCATCGCGGTATCGGCAGCGGCCATGAAGACCTGGCCGCAGATCACGCCGCCCGAATGCCGCAACTCGCCGGAGAACGGGAGACGCAGCGTGGCGCTCTCTTCGTCGACCTTGACGGGCGTCAGCGCGAGCGAGCGCACCCACGGCGCGAGCACGCGGTCTAGCAGTTCGCGGATTGCGTTGTCGTCCATCGTGTGCCCCCGGTTCGAGTCGCGCTGGCAAGCGCGGCGTGTTCGTGTTGTCGCGACATCATACCGGGCGTGGTGAGAGTCAGTGTTCTGGAGCGGGTGCGCGGATTCAACGCGCCTGGTCTCGATACGCTTGCAGGAGCCGTCCGATAGATTTTTTCAGGAAATCCGCGAAAGGGGCTAGGCAGGTAACCGAGATTCGTGCATAATTTGCAGTCTGTTTGGGGGCGTTAGCTCAGCTGGTAGAGCAGCGGACTCTTAATCCGTAGGTCGACAGTTCGAATCTGTCACGCCCCACCAAAGATATCAAGCACTTAGCCCGGTCATCGCGACTGGGCTTTTTGCTTTCTGGGTTTCGTGTAGGCACTGTGTAGGCATTTTGGATCTACACCAATCAATGCCAACTCATATTCTTGGCGAGTGCCCACACTCGATGGGCCAGCGCCTAGCTGCGAATTGATCCCCGGCTACTCCATCCGCGATCGCAGTCGCCATCGAAAATTCTAGCAACTCGACACCCTTTCCCCCACCCAACAGCGACACAGGCTTTACTCCACGAAGATTTGGGGCACCGCCCGCCCCTGAGTCCAATGTTTACCACTCATATCTTGGATGCTCCCGCGACCGCTCCGATACGCGTCAGCAAAGTCTGAGCTGCTGACGACCGGACATGAGGGTGCCATCGACATCGCATCGCGGCTGTCCGCCCAATATCCGATACACCTAGCCCCGTTACTATCTTCACTCCTCGATAATTGAGGATTTGGCCAGCCAGGCCCGGCATGGTTCTCGCCCCCAGTCGCAGCCATGATCCGGGGGGTGTTGTCACCGGGCCTGGTGGTAAGCACCTCACGAGAGCCGTTCCCAATGCCTCATGCGCGTGAGGCATGATTGGAGGAGTGAGGCTACCGGCGCTTTGTGCCCGGCAATTCGACGGTAGCGGTTATTGGCCGGCGTGCCGAGGTAGCTTCCCGGCAACGCGCCACAGCAACAGATCGTCGACACGATTGGTGGGGTGGTCAGCGATATGAGTCAGGACGTATTCAAGGTAAGCGCGCGGGTTGATCCCGTTGAGCTTGCACGTCCCGATCAGGCCATACATCGCAGCGGCCCATTCACCTCCGCTGTCGGAGCCGGCGAACAGGAAATTCTTGCGACAATGCACATAATTGCATTGAGGTGATAATGCGCAGCCAGAAATTATGCGGAGTTTGCATGGTACGGCTCGTCACGGGCGTCAGTGCGACGCGCCTTGCATGGATCGTTGGGTAGCAGCAAACTACACATAAAAAGTGCTTTCCTGTTTGGGTTGTAACCCATTCAGGAGAAACATCATGATCGGCTTGGTTCCTCTACGACCGCAGCCTCAGGCGTGGTTAAGGCGCAGCGTCCTTTCTCCTTTCGCGGAGCGCTACTGCGAATATCTCGTTGAGGCCGGCTACGCGGCTTGCACCGTCAACCGTTACGTGAGGTGCGTCGCGCACTTTGCGTACTGGCTCACAACACGCCGCATAGCCGTAGCTCGCGTCGACAATCGACTTGCCTGCGGCTTCGTGAATGACCATTTGCCTCGATGCACCTGCCCCGATCCGATTCCGAGATGTCGGACAGACGTCAGCGCGGCACTTCAGCATTTGCTGGTCGTCCTGGGCACGTGCGCTGTCCCCCGGTATCTTTGGGCAGAACCGGATTCGGTACAACAGGAGGTGTGTCGTTTCACTGAGTACCTCAAGGACGTTTGCGGCCTTGCCGAGTGCACGCGATATCAGCGCGGTCGAATCATTCGCGATTTCTTGCATCAACGCTTTGGTCGCGGACCCATCGACATGGAGCGGCTAACGATTCAGGATGTCCGTCGATTCGTGACACGTTACCCTGACGGGTGCAAAGCCGGAACAGCTCACGTAGCGGGCATAACGTTGCGCAGTTATCTGCGATTCAGGAGCATGCAATATAACGAGCAGGTCGCAGAGTTGATCGCGGCGGTGCCGAACGTAGCAGGATGGAGGTTGGCGGCATTACCTCAAACGCTTTCGGACGCAGCGATCGGACAGCTCCTGAATTCCTTCCATCACGAAACGGCGGCCGACTTGCGTGATTACGCAATGGTACGTTGTCTGGCAGATATTGGATTGCGTGCTGCGGAAGTCGTGCAAATACAGCTCGACGATTTAAACTGGCGCGACGGCACGCTGCAAATCCGTCGCACCAAATCGCGACGGGGCTACGTCATTCCGTTGCCGGAGCCAACAGGTCATGCGATCGCCGACTATATCCGGTTAGCCCGAAGAACAACGACGACCTCCCGCGCCGTCTTTGTACGGCACTACGCGCCTGCCGACCTTCCGTTGGGAACCGGGCGTGTCCATCAGGCGGTGCATGCCGCATATGTTCGCTGCGGCTGGACTGAACAATCTGGAACTCATCTTCTGAGGCACAGCGTGGCCCGACGGCTGCTTCGTTCCGGCTCGTCGTTGAAGGAAGTGGCTGACGTACTGCGCCATCAAAGCATCGACACCACCGCGATTTACACGAAGATCGACCTGCAAAGCATGGAGGCTGTCGCGCTCCCATGGCCGGGGAGCAAATCATGAAACGCTTCGTCAACTCGGCTGACACTATGGTATCGCTGGCGCAAGCATATCTCGCCGAACGACGCTGTCTTGGCTTCGACCTCAAGATCTCTGGGCACGTATCGATGAACTTTGCCCGCTTCGCGGACGCGCTGGGGCATCGTGGTCCGATCACGGAAGATCTGACTCTTACCTGGGCGCACTCGACACCGAGCGAAAGGGCCATTACATGGGCGCGTCGGATCGAGGTAATCCGGCCCTTCGCGAAGTATCTCAGGCAGTTCTATCCCGATACAGTTGTTCCGCGACGCGACCTGTGCGGGCGGGCCCATCGTCGTCTGGCGCCGCACATCTACACGGAGCAGGAACTCGGCGAACTCCTCACGGCGTCGGTGGCAATGTTACCCGTCGGTTCGATCAGACCGCTTACATATGAAGCGCTGTTTGGATTGATTGCGGCAACCGGCTTGCGTATCTCGGAAGCCATCAATCTCTCTCGAGACGACGTGAATCTTGCCGAGGGCACGCTTACGGTGCGTGAGACGAAGTTTCACAAATCGCGCGTTATTCCGATGCATCCTACCGTAACTCTGGCCATGAAGCGTTACGCTACTCGCCGTGCGCTGGTCGTCGCCGCAGAGCCGTGCGTTTCGTTCTTTGTGAATCTTGATGGCAGGAAGTTGCAGGCCCGAACGGTGCATTGGGTGTTCGGTCGGCTTCGCGAGCAACTCGGGTGGACTTCTCGGGGTGACCACGCGTTGCCCCGAATCCATGATCTTCGCCATACGTTTGTGTGCCGGTGCATTCTCAAGTGGTATCGGGAAGGCGTGAACGTCGACAATCGGATGATTGCGCTGTCGACATATCTGGGGCACGTGAAGCCGAGCGATACCTACTGGTATCTGACTGCGGTTCCCGATCTCATGGAAATCGTGAGCCAGAAATTTGCGCGCTTTGCTGAAGGGGTACGTTATGACTAAAACCTGCCTGGCTCCTTCCTTTGCGACGCTCCTGCAGGACTTCTTCGTCGAACGGTTGATGCAGCAACGCGCGGTGAGCCCGGAGACGATATCGAGCTATCGCGATTCGTTTCGTCTGTTTCTTCAGTTCGCATCGGATCGCCTCGGGAGGTGCCCAACTGATCTGACGCTGTCGGACATGGATGCACCTCTGATCCTGGCGTTTCTGCGACACCTCGAAGTTGAGCGGCGCAACAGCACGCGGACCCGCAACGTTCGACTCGCAGCGTTGCGCTCGTTCCTGAAGTACGCAGCACACCGTGACGTCGCGTCGTTGGCCGTTATACAGCGTGCACTCTCCGTCCCGATGAAGCGTTGCGATAAACCTATGGTCGGATTCCTGTCACGCGAAGAGATTCAGCAACTGTTGACGGCGCCTGACCCGGACACTTGGGCGGGTCAACGCGACAGGGTTCTGCTGGCAACGATGTATAACACGGGGGCGCGCGTCTCGGAGATCCTGGCACTACGCGTCAGTGATGTCGTCCTGGGTACATCACCCTTCGTTCATATTCTTGGGAAAGGACGCAAGGAACGAACGGTGCCTTTATGGCGATCCACGGCAAGGCTCATCAGGGGGTGGTTGCCGCAGATCCAAGATGCATCAAGTCAGAGGCTCTTTCCAAATCGATCGGGAAACGCGATGACACGCTCCAATGTCGCCGATCGGATGAGAATTGCCGTAACGCGCGCGAAGGACCAATGTCCGCAACTCGCCAAGCGACGTGTTTCTCCGCACCTGGTTAGACACGCGACTGCCATGCATCTACTTCAATCAGGGATCGACCTGTCGGTCATCGCCTTGTGGCTGGGACACGAAAGCCCGTCGACAACACATGGCTATATGGAAGCTGATCTGACAATGAAGGAGCGAGCGTTGAAGAGGATTCAGCCGCCGCAAGTAAAGAATCGTCGATATCGACCACCGGACCGCATCCTTCAGTTCCTGGAGTCGTTGTAATTATGCGTAGCTCGCCGAACCGCGAATCCTTGCGGATCGCTTCGGCGACTCGCATGGCACTATTCGACAGTGACGGACTCAACATAATTTCTGGCTGCGCATTATTGCGGCCCAGGCTGACGCAGCGCAGGGCATTCTCGGCCAGCGCGTTACTGATCTCCACACGGCCATCGGCGCAGTACAGCACGAGCGCATCCCACTGGTTGAGCCAGTATCGAATCGCGCGGGCGAGTTCGGATTTCTTCGACAGCGTGGCGAGCTTGTCCGTCATCCAGGCCTGAATGGTCACGAGCAGCGGCACACTTTTCTCTTGCCGCACACGCAGTCGTTCCGGGGCAGATTGGCCACGGATATCGGCCTCGATGCCATAAAGTGCTCCGATCAGTTCGAGTACCTGCCGGGTTGCTTCGGTAGGCGTTCTGGCGTGTACATCGTAGATGTAGCGTCTCGCGTGATCCCAGCACGCAGCCTCACGGACCCGGCCGCTCTCATACAGCTCGTTGAAGCCACTAAAATGTTATGCATAACATTTTAGTGGCTATGTTGCGGCCAAATTTATGTGGCGGCAGCCGATAGGCGCCGAGGAAACATGGGGCCTGTCCTGGCTATTGACGTGA
>NZ_CAJQYY010000018.1 GCF_907164575.1 Paraburkholderia gardini | reverse complement strand
TTCCCCCCCGCCCCGCCGGGGGTTTACCTCCAAACTAACCCACACCGCCGTTTTCATTTGAGCGCCCGGAAACAGTAAAGTCGGGCCGCGATCGCGTACGCGGACTCATGTGAGACAGCGAAGTGAGCGCAGGCAAACTGGTGCTCGCCAGGATCGGCGCAACTCTGGCGTTACGCCGCGGTCTTCACCCGTTCGGTGGACAGGCCGAACTGCCGGGCAATCGAAACTAGACGTTCCTGCCATTCCCACGTACCGAAGACGTCATGCACGTTCTGCAGGCAACTGAGCAATTCGACTGTAGTCGCGTCGTAGATGTTGATGCGCGCGCGCAGCAGCGCTTTCTTGAGTGCCGCAACGCCGACGTCCATGTAAATAGGCACATCGCGCGGATCTTTTCCGATATAGCGAACCGGAATGCCTTCCATTGCCGTCATATAGTCGCCCGGCTTGATGAAATTGCCGATGGGACAACCGCCGCAGTGACCCCGGTAAGCGCCGCCGCCATGTGGCAGGAGCGCTGCGCGCTTCTGGCCAAACAGATGGCCGACGCCCTGGTCGAAAATCTCCTGATGGGTCAGGAAGTTCAGGCTTTTCATGGTGAATCTCCTCTGCGCTACGCGCAGCGGTCGTTGTTATTTGAAGACCTACTGTCTTCCTCACAGTTATAACGACTGAGATCGGTAAATATGTAGTGGATCAAACCCGAAGCGGGCAATTTTTGCAGTATCGAGCGTGGTCTGGCCCACGCAACGAGACGCTAACAGGCGTCTCGAGCGACGGCAGCCGACAAACTGAACATCGCGGCTACCCGGCTTTGTGGTTGCGGCCCTTTTTGCCGAGCGCGACGCAGGCCGCCCTGCACGCGCAGGTCCGCTCGTGGTCGTTCACCATGCCGACGGCCTGCATGAACGAATAGCAGATCGTGGTGCCGACAAATTTGCAGCCCCACGTCTTGAGCGCCTTGCTGAGGGCGTCCGAAATGGCGGTCGAAGCGGGTGCATCCCGATAGCTTGCCCAGTCGTTCTGGATGGGCGTCTGGTCGACGAACGACCATACGAAGTTCGCCAGTGAACCGTGTTCGGCCTGAATTTTCTGGACCGCGCGCGCGTTCGTGACCGCGGATTCGAGCTTGCCCCGATGGCGAACGATACTGGCATCGAGCAGCAGCGCGTCAATGCGCTTCGGCGTGAAGCGGGCCACCGCGTCGATATCGAAATCGGCGAACGCCCGGCGATATCCCTCGCGCTTGTTAAGAATCGTCGACCACGACAGGCCCGCCTGCGCGCCCTCCAGTACGAGTAGCTCGAAGAGATGCCGGTCGTCGCGAGAGGGCACGCCCCATTCTGTGTCGTGATATTGCGCAAGCGCTTCTGTTGCCGCCCAGTTGCATCGTTGTGTCACTTTCCCGCTCCTGCGTGTATGAGTTACCCGACCCTCCGGATGCTGCCAGGCAAGAATAGCGGAATGGGCGCGCGCCGCCACCTGGCCGGATGGCAGATTGCCGGATCGAATTGAACCCGATAGTCTCTGCACCATCCTTTTTATCCGACTGTATTCGATGACTTCAGATCTTTACCTCATTGGTGTCGATGGCGGCGGCTCCGGCACCCGTCTCGTCCTTGGCGACATTCACGGTGCGGAACTCGCGCAGGCTGCGGGCGGCCCATCGGGACTTGGCCTCGGCGTCGAGCGCGCCTGGCAGGCGATCGAGGCCGCCTGCCGCGATGCGTTCGCCGCCGCCGGGATCGAGCTGGACTGGTCACGCTGCGTGCTGGGATGCGGTCTGGCGGGCGTGAATAATCGCGACTGGCTCGCGGCGTTCCATGATCACGCACCGAAAGTGGCGGGGCTCGCGGTCGAGAGCGACGCCTATACGACACTGCTCGGCGCGCACGGTGATGCACATGGCGTGGTGGTCGCGCTCGGCACAGGCAGTGTCGCCGCGGCGGCCGACGGCGACGGACCATGGCGTATCGCAAGCGGCTTCGGCTTTCCCTCCGGCGATGAGGCGAGCGGCGCATGGCTCGGCTTGCGGGCAATTGTCCACGCGCAGCAGGCGCTCGATGGCCGCGCGCCGCACGATGCGTTCGCGCAGGCGCTGCTCGGTCACGTCGACGCACAGGACCGCGACAGCCTGATCGTCTGGCTGTGTGCAGCCAGTCAGACTGCTTATGCGAGCCTCGCGCCCGTCGTCCTGCAGCATTGCACGCATCCGTTTGCCGCCCGTCTTCTCGCAGAAGCTGGAACGGAAATCGCAAAGATGATCGATGCGCTCGATCCGCGCGGCACCTTGCCCGTCGCGCTGTGCGGTGGCCTGGGTGAGCCGCTGCGGCCCTACGTACCGGCTTCATACCATGAGCGTCTGCGCACGCCGCTGGCCGATTCGGCGCACGGCGGATTACAGCTTGCAAGGATCGAAGCGCGGCGGATCAACGCGTAAAACGGCGACGGGACGCGGCGTGCGGGTTCGGGGCGTTAAAATACGCCCTTTGAGTTTGCGGCATCGCCCACGACATGTACAAAGTTATCGCCACCGATCTCGACGGAACCCTGCTCAACAGCGACCATCAGGTGGACCCGTTCACCGTGTCCACGGTGCGTGCGCTCGAAGCGCAGGGGCTCCATTTTGTCATCGCGACCGGGCGCCATTATTCCGACGTGGCCGGCATTCGCGATGTGCTGGGTATCAAGCCCTGGCTGGTGACGTCGAATGGCGCGCGGGTGCATGCACCCGATAACACGCTGATGTACGCGCGAGATCTCGCGCCCGAAATCGTGCGGCGCCTCGTCGAGCCGGAAGTCGCCGGTGAGCATGGCCGTGTGATCGTCAATCTGTTTGCCGACAAGGAATGGCTGATCGACCGGGATGCGCCTCAACTGCTGCGCTTTCATCAGGACTCGGGATTTACGTACGAAGTGATGGACCTGCGCGAGCACTCAGGCAAGGACATCGCAAAGGTGCTGTATATCGGCGATCCGGCGGACCTCGCGCAGATCTCGGCGAATCTCGAACGCGAGTTTGGCGAGGCGCTGTATGTGACCTATTCGTTGCCCGATTGTCTCGAAGTCATGGCCGCGAACGTGTCGAAAGGCACGGCGTTGCGGGTAGTGCTGGAGCGCCTCGGTATCGACGCGGCACGTTGCGTGGCCTTCGGCGACAACATGAACGATATCGACCTGCTGGAAACGGCAGGCTATCCGTTCATGATGAACAACGCCAACCCGGATCTGATCCGCCGCCTGCCGGACGTGCCACGGATTGGCAATAACTTCGAGGCCGGGGTGGCCCATCATCTGCGCCATCTATTCGCAATGGATAACGAACTGACGTCGTGATCCTTGCGGCGAAGTGAAGTCAAAGTGAGGTTGAAGTCAGCGGGACAGGCCTCTGCGAATTCCACGCAGAGGCCCCCGCGCGATGGCCGGACGAGTGAGTGCTAACCCGTTGGCGATCAGCCATGCCAGCCATAACCGCGGTCACCGCGGTCACCGCGGTTATCCCAGCCGCCGCGATCGCCACGACCCCAGCGATGCGAGTCGCGGTCATGATCATGCCAGCCGCCGCGGCCCCATCCCGGATGGCCATATACCGGCTGAGGCGCGACATAGACCGATGCCGGTCGCACATACACAGGGGCCGGTACGCCGAGTGAGAGACCGATACTCAGATCCGTATGCGCTTCGGCAACGCCGCACACGCCAACTGCAAGACCCGCGGCAACCAGCAGATGAGTAACGATGCGCTTCATGTTGTTCTCCTGTATCGCGACTTGTTTGTCGCACAGGTTCAATCTACGCATCGCGGAACGGCCGTGCTGCGACGAGATGTTACGGAGTGAAAGCATCGATTCCGCGTTGCGGCCTTGCATCGTATGACGGAGGAGCGTTTGAAGCGAGGCTGGCGAAAGCGTGGCGACCCCGGCTACGCGGGGCTTTGCGACGGTGTTTTGTCGCGATCGCACGTTTCGGCCAGCTCAGGATATCTGGATGTGTCCCCAACAGGAGTAAGGCGTTCTTACACTTGTGGCATCCATTAATATTCACCGCGCCTCGATCCCGGGCAAAAGCGTCGAGACTCAAGACTTAACCTGGCGCTTCAACGCCTCGCGTCGCCTCACGTTCCCGGGCAACAACCGGATAGACCAGACCCGCGACAATCGCACCAAGCATCGGTGCGAGCCAGAAGAGCCACAACTGGTCGACCGCGCCGCCGCCCACGAACAGCGCCGGACCTGTCGACCGGGCCGGATTGACGGACGTGTTCGTCACCGGAATCGAAATCAGATGGATCAGCGTCAGGCACAGACCAATCGCCAGCGGTGCAAATCCCGCCGGCGCGCGGCGATCGGTTGCGCCGAGAATCACGAACAGGAAGAAGCCGGTCAGCACCACTTCGCAGATGAACGCCGCGAGCATCGAATAGTGTCCGGGCGAGCGGCCGTCATATCCATTGGTGGCGAAGCCGCTCGCCACAAGGTCGAAGCCCGGTTTGCCGCATGCAATCAGCGAGAGCACAAACGCACCGAGTATCGCGCCGACCAGCTGAGCCGCGATGTACGGGACGAGGTCGCGGGCCGGGAAGCGACCCGCGACCGTCAGCCCGACGCTGACAGCCGGGTTCAGATGGCATCCGGAGATATGCCCGATTGCATAGGCCATCGTCAGCACGGTAAGGCCGAACGCGAGCGCGACGCCCACGTAGCCGATACCCAGACCCTGCTCGGGGCCGGAGAGACTCGCAGCCAGGACGGCGCTGCCGCACCCTCCGAGCACGAGCCAGAACGTGCCGAACATTTCGGCGGCGACACGTCGCGACAATTGCATTTGCGTATTCCTTTAAAGGTCGACTGCCATTGCGGCATCGCGAAATACACAATGCGCGCTCGAGTCGCGGATTTTAGGCAAACGCACCAGACGTCGCTGTCAAAAATTGTCAAATTCGACGGAATGTCGGTAATTATTTCGGGATAATGTTCGGTGCAATATAACTTCGGGTAGAGCTTAATAATCAAGCTGATGATTTCGTGGTAAGCGTGTTCGTCGTGCATTGCGAATTTTTCTAATTACAGCTAATCTCCGACCGAATGACTGCCGCGATAAGGGAGAGACCAGAATGTCATCACAATACGCAGATCTTAAGGTTCAGATAGCGCGGCTTCAGGCGCAGGCCGAAGAGGCACGTCGTACCGAAGTCGTGAATGTGATTGCGGAGATCCGTCACAAGATCGTCGAATACGGGCTTACGGCACAGGATCTGGGCTTTGCCGAGGCCGCCCGGCGTGGCCGGCCACCCAGGAAAGCGCCGCTGCCGCCACGCTATCAGGATCCCAAAACCGGCAGCACGTGGAGCGGGCGCGGCAAGCCGCCAAAATGGATTGCAGGAAAAAACCGTGAGCGATTTCTGATCGAACAGTAATTCCGTGCCGTTATCGAAAGCTTTCTGAAGGGGATTGCGCGCACTAAACCATTACTTGATACGGTCGTTTGATGTCAATAAAAAAGCCGCCTTTTCAGGCGGCTTTTTGTTGTCGGAGAAATGGATCGTTCGATTCATACACCAGGCAAACGATTCACGCAGACGATTCCCCCGAATTAGCGCACCGGCTGATCGCTCAGCCAGCCGCAACCTGGCGCAGCACCGGACGGCGCGCGGCTTCCAGAAGCGTCGTATATCCATCGACGTAATTCTGCGCCATCGTCCGGGCGCTGAAGCGGCGCTCGAACTGCGCGCGGATTTCGCTGCGAGAAAGCTCGTCGATGCGCTGGAGCGCGGCAACCGCACCCTGCACGTCCTCGCAGACATAGCCGGTCACGCCGTGATCGATCACTTCGGGCACCGAGCCGCGGTTGAACGCGATCACCGGCGTGCCGCACGCCATCGACTCGATCATCACGAGGCCAAACGGCTCGGACCAGTCGATCGGGAACAGCAGCGCCTTCGCGCCGGAGAGAAACTCGGGCTTCTGCGCCTCGTTGATCTCGCCGACAAACTCGACGTGCGCCTGCGACAGCAGCGGTTCGATTTCGGTCTTGAAGTATTCCTGGTCGACCTTGTCCACCTTGGCGGCGATCTTCAGCGGCAGACCGCTTTGGGCAGCGATCCTGATGGCTGTATCGACGCGCTTCTCCGGACAGATCCGGCCGAGGAACGCCAGGTACTCGGGCTTCCTGTGCGGCTGCGGCGTCAGTAGCTGCGCCGGCAGACCGTGATAGATCGTGTTGAGCCAGTTCGCCTGCGGCAGCGGCTGGCGCTGCGAATCCGAAATCGATACGACCGGCACGTCCGAAAATGCATCGAACACCGGCTGAAGCTCCGGTAAATCGAGGCGGCCGTGCAGCGTCGTGACAAACGGCGTGTCCATCGTGGAGAACAGCGGGAACGGCAGATAGTCGAGGTGGAAGTGCAGCACGTCGAACTCGTGGGCGACGCGGCGCACCTGTTCCATCATCAGCACGTGCGGTGCCATCGCGTCGCGCACGGTCGGATCGAGGCGCAACGCGCGCGGCCAGCATGCTTCCAGGTTCGCAGAGGTAACCGAATCGCCGCTCGCAAACAGCGTGACGTCGTGACCGAGGTCCACCAGCGCCTCAGTGAGGTAAGAGACAACACGCTCGGTGCCGCCGTAAAATTTCGGCGGGACAGCTTCATAAAGCGGCGCGATTTGTGCGATTCGCATGTGGTTCTCCTTGTTCAGACGGCTTCGCTCGACGTTGCCCGGGTGAGCGGGCGAATGCCGGGCGGACGGGCTGCGCGACGTTTCCACTTTGCTGCGCGAGGATTGCCCGAGCCGGATCGGGTTATCCCTTAGGGCCATTATCGGGATTGGGTGCGCTAATTCGAGCTATTTTTCAAACACTTAATGTTGTTACAGCGCGAAACAGGCGCCCGGGATTTCTCCCGATATCCGGGAAACCCAATAACGGCGCGGGACTCGACGCCATGAGAGGCGAGTCGAAGGGTGGCACGGTACTCCGCCGAGGCGCGTGGCGCACGGCTTCCCTTGCGCGTCTGCCAGGTCGCGAAACGGGTGAATACGCGGCTTTAAATCTGCATATAATCTTTCCCACTCCCCTCGGCGCGACATCCGTTACGCCAGAAAAACTGCCTGTCGTATCCTCAAAAACCACGTGCAACAAATCATGTAGGAAAAATTCCTACATGATTAATGGACAATTCCGTCAAAACGACGGGCGGTCTGTCCGATTTCCGACCGGTTGCACTTTCGACACAATGCTGGAATGACCATAAACGGGCAGGTCGTGCGCTTTTGGGCGCGCGATCGAGCAAACGTTTTCGCAACGGCCTGACCAGCCAGATTGAACCGGGGGAATCATGACCGCCACTAGCGAAATGCTCAGTGAGATCAGAGAAGTAAACCTGTCCTACCTTCTGCTGGCCCAACGTCTTCTGCGTGAGGACAAGCCCATGGGCATGTTCCGCATGGGTATCTCCGACCAGCTCGCCGATGTTCTCGCCAATCTGTCGCTTGCACAGACCGTCAAGCTGGCCGCGTCGAACCAGGTGCTTTGCCGCTTCCGGTTCGACGATCACACCATTCTTTCGTCCCTCGCTGAGAAAGGCAAACAGGGCGTCGTCGCCCAGGCGCATTCGGCGATCCTGATGGCGAGCCAGCCGACCGAGCAGATCGGCTGAGGCGCACGCTGCAGTCCCCTACGGTCGGCCATCCGGCTGGCCGGAGCCGGCACGGACGACAGAACGAGGGCGGATGGCAACGAAAAGCGTGATGACGGAAGTCAGGGAAATCACCCTGGCAATCGAACTGATCGAACTTGGGGCGCGGTTGCAACTCCTCGAGGCGGAAACCAGCCTCTCGCGCGACCGGCTGATCAGGCTCTACAAGGAACTGAAGGGCGTCTCGCCGCCCAAGGGCATGCTGCCCTTCTCGACAGACTGGTTCATGACATGGCAGCCGAATTTCCATTCGTCGCTGTTCTTCAATATCTACCGGTTCATCAACCTGCAGGGCGGCTGCGACCCGATCCAGTCGATCGTGAAAAGCTACCGGCTCTATATGGAACACGTCCAGTTGCAGCAGGACGAGCCGGTATTGAGCCTCACGCGCGCCTGGACGCTGGTGCGGTTCTTCGACTCGGGCATGTTGCAGATGACACCCTGCACGCGTTGCGGCGGACATTTTGTCGCGCACGCGCACGATCCGCAGCAGGGTTTCGTCTGCGGGCTGTGCCAGCCGCCTTCGCGGGCGGGCAAGACCCGCAAGGCCGCCGAGGCAAAAGCCCGGCCGGTCGACGCTCCGATTCTCGTCGCCTGAGCATGAGTCCGGGCGCCCAGACGGGCGCGCGAAGCGGGCGTCCCGCGAGGAAATCCAGCCCGTGCGCGGCCGGGTGAGCGGACCGCCCCGCAGCAGTCCACGCATCTGCGGTACCCGGCCGGCGATGGGCGCCCGACCGGCGCGTATCCCCGAGTCCATCTGGCATACACCGGGTGGCCGGTCCCCTTTACCCCCAAAGTTTTCTGTCCGTCTGCCGTAAACCAGTTTAACGACGGTCTCCGTCGCTTCTTTGTGAGGGCTCGGCAGTGTTGATTTTCGTGGGAACACTCGTAACGCTGTTGTCCGTCTTCGGCGGCTATGCGCTGGAAGGCGGCCATCTTGGCGCGCTGTTGCAGCCCGTCGAAGTGCTGATGATTGCGGGCGCGGGGCTTGGTGCGTTCATCCTCGGCAACGGGGCGAAGACGATCAAGGCCACGCTGCGCGTGATACCGACGCTCTTCAAAGGTGCCAAGTACGACAAGGACGTCTACATGGAGCTGATGGCGCTCCTGTACGTGCTGCTTGCGAAAGCGCGCAAGGAAGGCACGCTGACGCTCGAAGCCGATATCGACGATCCGCAGAAAAGTCCGATCTTCACGCAGTATCCGAAGATCCTGGCGGATCACCACATCGTCGAATTCCTGACCGACTACCTGCGGTTGATGGTGGGCGGCAACATGAACGCCTTCGAGATCGAAAGCCTCATGGACGAGGAAATCGAAACCCATCATCACGAAGGCGAGGCCCCGGCCCACGCGCTGATGAAGGTCGGCGACGCGATGCCGGCGTTCGGTATTGTCGCGGCGGTGATGGGCGTGGTGCATACGATGGCATCCGCGGACAAGCCGCCGGCGATTCTCGGCGAGATGATCGCGCAGGCGCTGGTCGGCACCTTCCTCGGGATTCTGCTTTCGTACGGGCTCATCGGGCCGCTCGCGAGTCTCGCTGAACAGCGCGTGACCGAGTCGACCAAGATGTTCCAGTGCATCAAGGTGACGATTCTCGCCAGCCTGAACGGCTATGCGCCGGCGATCGCCGTCGAGTTCGGCCGCAAGGTGCTCTTCTCGACCGAACGCCCGTCGTTCACCGAGCTGGAAGAGCACGTGCGCCGCGTCAAGGCGAAATAAGGCGACGGCCAGGGACTGGGAATGAGCAAGGACAAGGATCGCGCAATTGTCGTCAAGCGCTCGGCGCCGAGGAAGTCCAGCCCTCACGGCGGCGCCTGGAAGCTGGCGTACGCCGACTTCATGACCGCGATGATGGCGTTCTTCCTGCTGATGTGGCTCCTGAGCTCCGCATCGACGGTGCAGTTGCGCGGCATCGCCGAATACTTCAACCAGCCGCTCAAGGTTGCACTGATGGGCGGCGATCGCAGCGCCGAGGACTCGAGCATCCTGAAAGGCGGCGGCCGCGACATCTCGACCGACCAGCAGGGCATCACGCGGCAGAGCGACGGTTCGACGGCACGCGCCGAAAAGACCGCCGCCCGCAACGACGACGATGCGGTCAATCAGACACAGGGCTCGCTGGAGCGTCGCGAGCAGGTTCGTCTGCATGACCTGCAGGTGAAGTTGATGGCGGCGATCGAAGCCAATCCGGTGCTGCGCCAGTTCAAGCAGCAGATCCGCATCGATTCGACGCTGATGGGCCTGCGCATCGAGATCGTCGATTCGCAGAAGCGGCCGATGTTCGCCACGGCTCGCGACATCGTCGAGCCGTACATGCGCGACATCCTGCGCGAGATCGGCAAGACGCTGAACGACGTGCCGAACCGCATCGTCGTGCAGGGTCACACCGACGCCGTGCAGTATGCCGGCGGCGAGAAGGGTTACAGCAACTGGGAACTGTCGGCGGATCGCGCGAACGCGTCGCGGCGCGAACTGATCGCCGGCGGCATGGATGAAACGAAGGTGTTGCGCGTGCTCGGTCTTGCATCGACGCAGAACCTGAACAAGGCCGACCCGCTCGACCCGGAAAACCGTCGTATCAGCATCATCGTGCTCAACCGCAAGTCGGAAGACGCGTTGATGCGGGACGACACCACGACGACGACGCTGTCGTCGGATGCAGCGGGCTCCTCGAAGCAGCCGCTGCTGGAAAAGATTTCGCAGCCGGTGACGGTTGCGCCCAGAACGGCGCCAGCAATGGCGACGCAGTAACGAAGCAACAGGCAGTTGTCTGGCCGGCATGGGTGCCGGGGCGGCGCGGCAGGCCGGACAGCCCACAGGAAGCGCAGTGAGGATTTCATGATCAGGCACATTCTGGCAATCGACGATTCGGCAGCGATGCGGGAGATTCTCTCGGCGACGCTGACGGCGGCCGGCTATCAGGTGACGCTCGCGGCAGACGGCGAGGCAGGGCTGGAGAACGCGCTGGCGATGCCGTTCGATCTCGTGCTGACAGACCAGCACATGCCCGGCCGCACCGGCCTCGATCTGATCGCGGCGCTGCGCGGCAATCCGGCGTATCAGACGACGCCCATCCTCGTGCTGACGACCGAATCCGGCGACGTATTCAAGGCGGCGGCGCGCGATGCGGGCGCGACAGGCTGGATCGAAAAGCCGCTCGACCCCGACATGCTGACTGAACTGGTCGCGGCGCTTGCCGTACCAGGCGTTGTCTGAGCGGCGACGGACGAAGCGAAACAAGACACAGCCCAGCCCAGACAGGATCTCTTGCGGTGACCCAGGCATGACACTCGACATCACTCAGTTCTACCAGACGTTCTTCGACGAAGCGGACGAACTGCTCGCGCAGATGGAGCAACTGCTGCTCAATCTCGACATCGGCCATCCCGATCCGGAAGACCTCGCGGCTATTTTCCGCGCGGCGCACTCGATCAAGGGCGGCGCGGCGACCTTCGGCTTTACCGCGCTGACCGAAACGACCCACATTCTCGAATCGCTGCTCGACCGCGCACGCAACAACGAACTCGTGCTGCGCAAGGACATGATCGACACGTTCCTCGAAACCAAGGACGTGCTCTCGGGCCAGCTCGCCGACTACCGCGCGAGCGCCGAGCCGGACGCCGCGACCGCGAAGGCGATCCAGGCGCGGCTCGAATTTCTCTATAACGAAAGCCGCGGTGTGGCAGCGGCTGGCGCGACGCCGCCGGCAGCGGCACCCGCGCCGGCCGCTGCCTCGTCGTCCGCGCTGGCGCCGGAGCACGTGGTCGACCAGGCCGTGCGGGAAGTCGGCGAAAAGCAGGCCGGATCGACGCCCGCTGCGGCTGCCGGCAACGCGGGCGGACCGCATCTGAAGATTACGCTACGGGGAGTAGGTGAGAAGGACCAGGAACTGCTGACGGAAGAACTCGGCAACCTGGGGCATATCGTCGGACAGGTGAAGACAGGCAGCGATCTGACGCTGTGGCTCGAATCCGATGTGTCGTCCGACGACATCATCGCCGTGTGCTGTTTCGTGATCGACGACAGTCAGATCGAAATCGGCCGCGGCGCAGCGCCGGTGGACGAGTCGCAGGAGGGCGAACCTGGAACGCCCGCGCCCGCGGCTCCGAATCCGGTGGACGCGGGAAGCATGGCAGACGGAGGCGCGGGGGCGCCGACCGCCGCCGTGCCGAACGCGGCAGTCGACACGCAACCCGCGGAAGCGGCGAGCGCGTCAGTCGCGCCCTCGGCAGGAGCCGTTGCACCGGCTCCTGCCGCGCAGGGCAGCGCGCCGGCCGGCGGTACGGAGGCGGAGCGCAAGGCAGCCGGTCGCCCGGCGGCCAACGCCGCGGAAGGCAGTTCGATCCGCGTCGGTGTCGAAAAGGTAGACCAGCTGATCAACCTCGTCGGTGAACTGGTGATCACGCAGGCCATGCTGGCGGAGACGACCAGCACGTTCGACCCGGCGTTGCACGACCGCCTCTTCAACGGCATGGGGCAGCTCGAGCGCAACGCGCGCGATCTGCAGGAAGCGGTGATGTCGATCCGCATGATGCCGATGGATTACGTCTTCAGCCGCTTCCCGCGCCTCGTGCGCGATCTCGCGGCGAAGCTCGGCAAGGAGGTCGAACTCGTCACCTTCGGTCAGGCGACCGAACTCGACAAGAGCCTCATCGAACGCATCATCGATCCGCTGACCCACCTCGTGCGCAACAGTCTCGACCACGGCATCGAAACGGTGGAAGCGCGCCGTGCGGCAGGCAAGGATTCGACCGGCCAGCTCGTGCTGTCGGCCGCGCATCACGGCGGCAACATCGTGATCGAAGTGAGCGACGACGGCGCGGGCCTGCGCCGCGACAAGATCCTCGCGAAGGCGGCGAAGCAGGGCATGCAGGTCAGCGAGAACATGACCGACGAAGAGGTCTGGAACCTGATCTTCCTGCCGGGCTTCTCGACCGCCGAGCAGGTCACCGACGTCTCCGGCCGCGGTGTCGGCATGGACGTCGTGAAGCGCAACATCCAGTCGATGGGCGGTCACGTCGAGATCACGTCGCACGCGGGGAAGGGCAGCACGACACGCATCGTGTTGCCGCTCACGCTGGCGATTCTCGACGGCATGTCGGTGAAGGTGGGCAGCGAGATTTTCATCCTGCCGCTCAACTTCGTGATGGAGTCGCTCCAGCCGCGAGCCGAGGATATTTACAGCGTCGCCGCCGGCGAACGCGTGGTGCGCGTACGCGGCGAATATCTGCCGCTCGTCGCGCTTCACGAAGTGTTCTCCGTCGAAGGCGCGAAGGTCGACCCGACCCAGGGCATCGTCACGATCATGCAGACCGAGGGCAGGCGCTTCGCGATGCTGATCGACGAACTGGTCGGCCAGCAGCAGGTTGTGGTGAAGAATCTCGAAACGAATTACCGCAAGGTGCACGGCATTTCCGCCGCGACCATTCTCGGCGACGGCAGTGTTGCGCTGATCGTGGACGTCGCGGCACTGAACCGCGAAAACCGTGCAGCGCACGGCGCCCTGAACACGCTTTCCTAACCTATCAACTAACCCAACCGTTTGGGGGTTTACGTGGCAGACGTCCAATCCATCAATTCGACCGTGAGCGGCACGAGTGGCCGCCGCGATGCAGGGCAGGCCGACGCCGGCGGTCAGGAATTCCTGGTCTTCACGCTCGGCGAGGAAGAATACGGCATCGACATCCTGAAAGTTCAGGAAATCCGCGGCTACGACAACGTGACGCGCATCGCGAACGCACCCGAGTTCATCAAGGGCGTGATCAACCTGCGCGGCATCATCGTGCCGATCGTCGACATGCGCATCAAGTTTCATCTGGGCCGCGTCGAGTACGACCACCAGACCGTCGTGATCATCCTGAACGTCGCGCATCGCGTGGTCGGCATGGTGGTCGACGGCGTGTCCGACGTGCTGACGCTCGCGACCGACCAGATCATGCCCGCCCCGGAATTCGGCGCGACGCTGACGACCGAGTACCTGACCGGCCTCGGCACGGTCGACGGCCGCATGCTGATCCTGATGGACATCGAAAAGCTGATGACCAGCCGGGAAATGGCGCTGATCGAAACGCTCAGCAAATAAGCCGCGCCGGCGCGCATACGTACACAGGTAAAACGGGAGAACACGATGCTGGGCAAGTTGTCGATCCGCACCTCGCTGACAGCGGTGGGCGCCCTTCTGGTTGCGCTGACCGTGGTGGTCGGCGCACTCGGACTGGCGGCGCTGAATCGCGCGAGCCAGTCGCTTGACGCGATCGCACGAGGCGATCTGGTCGCGATTCACGCGCTCGACGACGCGGCGTCGTTCATGCTGCGTTCCCGCATTTCGCTGAACCGCTTCGAGGCGCTGACGGCGGCCGGCAACGCGGACGAAGCGAAGAAGGCGTTCGATCGCGCGCAGGTCCTGCTCGCATCGTCGAACGACGCGTGGCAGGCCTATCTCGGCACAGCGAAGAACGGCGTCGACGCAGCGCTGCTGGACGAACTGCTGGCACGCCGCACGACGGTGATGCGTGACGGCGTCGATCCCGAATTCGCGGCCTTGCGCGCAAACGATCTCGCGGCTTACCACGCGATCGCGGACACGAAGATCAGCCCGATGTTCGTCGCCTACGACAACGCCGCCGTGCCGGTCCTGAAGGCGCTGCAGCAGAACGCCGTCGACGGCCAGAAGGCTTCGGAGTCGAATATTTCGACGATGACGGCGTTCATCATCGGCGTCACGGTGCTGGCGCTCGTGCTGGTCGTGCTGATCCGCTTCGCGCTGCGCGGCCTGATCGTGCAACCGCTGAACGACGCTGTCGATGCCTTCGAGCGGATTGCTTCGGGCGACCTCACGCATCCGGTCGAAGTGTTCAGCACGAACGAAATCGGACGCCTCTTCAGCGCGATCAGGCACATGCAGGAGAGCCTCTCGACGATGGTGAAATCCGTGCACAGCAGCACCGGATCGATCGATACCGGCGCGCGCGAGATTGCCATGGGCAACACCGATCTGTCGCAACGCACCGAGCAGCAGGCGGCTTCGCTGCAAGAGACCGCGTCGAGCATGGAGCAGCTCACGGGCACCGTGCGCCAGAACGCGGAAAACGCGCGCCAGGCGAGCCAGCTGGCCGTCAACGCGTCCGATATCGCGACGCGCGGCGGCGAGGTGGTGAGCCAGGTCGTCAGCACGATGCAGGACATCGCGACGAGTTCGAACAAGGTCGTCGACATCATCGGTGTGATCGAAGGCATCGCGTTCCAGACCAATATTCTTGCGCTGAACGCCGCCGTCGAAGCGGCGCGTGCCGGCGAGCAGGGTCGCGGTTTCGCGGTCGTCGCCGGCGAAGTGCGCAGCCTCGCGCAACGCAGCGCGAGCGCGGCGAAGGAAATCAAGGAACTGATCGGTACGTCCACCGACAAGGTTCAGAGCGGTTCGGTGCTGGTGGGCCGCGCCGGCACGACGATGGACGAGATCGTGCAGGCGGTGCGCCGCGTAACCGACATCATGGGCGAGATCAGCGCGGCATCGGAAGAGCAGTCGACCGGCATCGAGCAGGTCAACCGCGCCGTCGTGCAAATGGACGAGGTGACGCAGCAGAACGCGGCGCTCGTCGAAGAAGCGGCGGCCGCCGCCGCATCGCTCGAAGAACAGACGCGCCAGTTGCAGACCGTGGTCGGCGGCTGGCGGGTAGCGGGCGGTGTCGAGGCGCAGCAGCGCGGTGTCGCGCGGACGCAGCGTACGCGCGCGCCGGCGACCCCGGCGGCGAAGCCCGCCGCGCAGGCAGCACCTGCGACGGGGCTTTCGGCCGCTCCGGCTCATGCAGCACACGCGACAAAACCACCGGCGCCCGTGCAGGCAGCACCCGCGACGGCGGCACCGCTCCTGCGGCCCGAACCCGCGGCGCTCCGTGCCGAACCCGCGATGAAGCAGAGGAAGACACCGGCAGGCACAAGCGAACCGGCAGCGCGTCCGGCCCCCCCACCTGCGTCCAGCACAGCCGGCTCCGACGCCGACTGGGAAACGTTCTAGGAATTGGCGGTCAGGCATGATGGCAACGCGCGCAGAACCGCGGCCCGAAAGGGCTGATGCAGTTCGTTCCGGTGATCAGGGACGTGATTTCGAATTCACGTCGGCGGATTTCGCACGTATTCGCGAGCTGATCCACCGCGGCGCGGGAATCTCGCTGTCGGACCACAAGCGGGACATGGCGTACAGCCGCCTCGCGCGGCGCCTGCGTGCGCGCGGCCTCGAAAGCTTCAAGTCGTATCTCGACCTGCTCGAATCGGCGAACGATCCGGCCGAGTGGGAAGCGTTCACGAACGCGCTCACCACCAACCTCACCGCGTTTTTCCGCGAGGCGCATCACTTTCCGATCCTCGCCGACTTCGTGAAGAAGCGCAGCGCGCCAGTATCGGTGTGGTGCTCGGCGGCTTCGACGGGCGAAGAGCCGTATTCCATCGCGATGACGCTGATCGAGGCACTCGGCGACAGCGCGGCGCGCAGCGCCACCGTGCTCGGCACCGACATCGACACGCAGGTGCTCGCCAGGGCCGAAGCCGGCACGTACCAGTTCGACCAGGTCAAGCACCTGTCGCCGGAACGGCTCAAGCGTTTCTTCTTGCGCGGCACCGGCGCGCACGCCGGCATGGTGAAGGTGCGCCCGGAAGTGCGCGCGATGGTCCGCTTCGACCAGCTCAACCTGACCGACCGCGATTACGCGTTGCGCTCGCAGTTCGACGCGATCTTCTGCCGCAACGTGATGATCTATTTCGACAAGCCGACGCAGTCACACGTGCTGTCGCGCTTCGAGCCGCTCGTGAAGCCGGGCGGGCTGCTGTTCGCCGGCCACTCCGAGAACTTCACTTATGTGACGCAGGCCTTCAGACTGCGCGGCCAGACCGTCTATGAACTGACGCGCGACAGCGGCGGCGCGCGCGGCACGTCGCGCACCGGCGCGCCGGCAATGGGTGAGGTCAACGCATGAGCAGCACCTTGCCGATCGCGAACAATCTTTATTTCGACAATCACTTCAAGCGTCCCGGCGTCAAACTGCTGCCGAACGAGTTCTACACGACCTCCGAGGACATGGTGCTCGTCACCGTGCTCGGCTCGTGCGTGGCCGCGTGCATCCAGGATCGCACGGCGGGCATCGGCGGCATGAATCACTTCATGCTGCCCGATGACGGCGCCGACGCCGTGCAGGCCGCGTCGGATTCGATGCGCTACGGCGCGTACGCGATGGAAGTGCTGATCAACGAGCTCATCAAGGCGGGCGGGCGGCGCGAGCGCTTCGAAGCCAAGGTGTTCGGCGGCGCGGCCGTGCTCGCCGGCATGACGACGATGAACATCGGCGACCGCAACTCGGAGTTCGTGCGCCGCTATCTCGCGCTCGAAAAAATCCGCATCCTCGCCGAGGATCTGCAGGGTGGCCATCCGCGCAAGGTGGCGTTCATGCCGCGCACGGGCCAGGTGATGGTGAAGAAGCTGCGTCTGCAACAGGATCAAGGGGTCGCCGAGCGCGAGCAGGCGCTCGCCCGGCAGACCGCCGAAGCGCGGGCCGACCGGCTCGCGCGGGCCCGCGAGCGGGTCGAACTCTTTGCGTCGCCGGCTGGCAGGCCGCGCATCGAGCTGTTTGGCTCGAACCCGGCAGCAGGTGCGGCACCGGCCGCGCCGGCGAAGCCGCGCATCGAATTGTTTGGCGCAACGCGCCCGACTACCCAGAACAACGCCAGGACCGTGGAGGAGGCGTGACAGCCGTGCAAAAAATCAAGGTGTTGTGTGTCGACGATTCGGCGCTGATCCGTAGCCTGATGACCGAAATCATCAACGAACAGCCGGACATGATGGTCGTCGCGACCGCGCCGGATCCGCTTGTCGCGCGCGATCTCATCAAGCAGCACAATCCGGACGTGTTGACGCTCGACGTCGAAATGCCGCGCATGGACGGTCTCGATTTCCTCGAGAAGCTGATGCGCCTTCGGCCGATGCCGGTCGTGATGGTGTCGTCGCTGACCGAGCGCGGCTCGGAAATCACGTTGCGCGCGCTCGAACTCGGCGCGGTGGATTTCGTGACGAAGCCGCGCGTCGGCATTCGTGACGGCATGCTCGAATACGCCGAAAAGCTCGCCGACAAGGTGCGCGCCGCTGCCCGCGCCCGCGTGCGCCAGGCCGCGCCCGCGCCGCAACCCGGTGCGCACGCGCAGGCGCCTGCTGCCCCGGCGCCGCTCTTCAACAATCCGCTGGTATCGACCGAAAAGCTGATCATCGTCGGCGCATCGACGGGCGGCACTGAAGCGATCCGCGAAGTGCTCGTGCCGTTGCCGCCGGACGCGCCCGCCGTGCTGATCGCGCAACACATGCCGCCGGGATTTACAAAATCTTTTGCGCAACGGCTCAATGGTTTGTGTCGCATTACCGTTAAAGAAGCTGAGCACGGTGAGCGCGTGCTGCCAGGGCACGCTTACATCGCGCCCGGTCACGCCCACCTCTTGCTGGCAAGAAGCGGCGCGAACTATATTGCCCACCTGTCCGAGGAGCCGCCGGTAAACCGGCACCGGCCTTCGGTCGATGTGCTGTTCCGCTCGGCGGCGCAGCATGCGGGCAAGAACGCACTCGGCGTGATCCTGACCGGCATGGGGCGCGACGGTGCGGCAGGGTTGCTGGATATGAAAAAGGCGGGCGCCTACACGCTCGCTCAGGATGAGGCGAGCTGTATCGTGTTCGGGATGCCGCGCGAGGCCATTGCATTGGGCGCCGCGGATGAAATCGCATCGCTGGCCGACATGAGCCGGCGCGTCATGGCCCGTCTTGCGTCGATGGGCGACCGCGTACAGCGGGTATGATGCCGGCCTGAAACTGAACGAACAGGCGGACGCTCGCCGCACCTTCGAAGACACGGGAAAAGGGAATTGAAATGGATAAGGGAATGAAAATTCTGGTGGTGGACGACTTTCCGACGATGCGCCGGATCGTTCGCAACCTGCTGAAGGAACTGGGCTATTCGAACGTCGACGAGGCGGAAGACGGCGCGGTGGGTCTCTCGCGTCTGCGCAGCGGCCGCTACGACTTCGTGATTTCCGACTGGAACATGCCGAATCTCGACGGCCTCGCGATGCTGAAGGAAATTCGCGCCGACGCGAACCTGACGCACCTGCCGGTGCTGATGGTGACGGCGGAATCGAAGAAGGAAAACATTATCGCGGCGGCGCAGGCCGGTGCGAGCGGCTATGTGGTCAAGCCGTTCACGGCGGTGACGCTCGACGAGAAGCTCAACAAGATTCTCGAGAAGATGGCGAAGACGGGGAGCTGACTGTGAACGAGCCGACCGACGCGCAAGACGCCGATTCGCGGGACGACGGCAGCGATATCGCGACCGATCGTATTCTCGCCCGCATCGGGCAACTGACGCGCACGCTGCGCGATTCGATGCGCGAACTGGGGCTCGACAAGCATGTCGAGCGTGCCGCGGAAGCCGTGCCCGACGCGCGCGACCGTCTGAAGTACGTTGTGATGATGACGGAGCAGGCCGCCGAACGCGTCCTGACCGCCATTGAAATCGCGAAGCCGGTGCAGGAGCAGTTGCAGAAAGACGCTGCCGTGCTCGAGACGCGCTGGGACGAGTGGTACGCCGCGCCCATCGAACGCGAGGAAGTGCGCGCGCTGATGGGCGACACGCGCACGTTCCTGAAGAACCTGCCCGATTCGACGACGGCGACGAGCTCGCAACTCCTCGAAATCATGCTCGCGCAGGATTTCCAGGATCTGACGGGCCAGGTCATCAAGAAGATCATGGACGTCGTGTACCTGATCGAGCAGCAGCTGCTTGGCGTGCTGGTCGAGAACATCGCGCCGGAGCGTCGTGAGCAGTTCGCGGCGACCGCGGCGGCACTGGTGGCTTCCGACCCGGCCGCTCCGACGGGCAGCCCGGAAGGCCTGCTCAACGGGCCGCAGATCAACCCGGAAGGCAAGGCCGACGTCGTGCAGGATCAGGCGCAGGTCGACGATCTGCTCGCGAGCCTCGGGTTTTAATGCAGGGCCGCGTGACGGCGCGCGTCGAAATGCGCGCCGGTGCGCGCGAAAGCGCCTCGCCGTCACAGGCGGTGACGTGAAGCGCGCTTGCCGCGTGGCGGAACAGGCGGAACAGGCTCTTTGAAATAATCCACAGGCATACTACGGCGACAGGACGCTGGCGTCCGGATCGCCCGGATCGTCCGATTCACGGCGCACCGGCGGGCCAGTTCCAGAACTGCCGGTTCGCTACCGTACGAACCCGGCGGTCACTTGCCAAGGGGAGCCTGGGAATGTCGAAATCGAGTCACCTCGCGCGCGTCGTTACGCTGACGTCGCTCGGATTGTGCTGTACGTTGATCGCTGCCCGCTCCGCTCACGCAGGGCTGGGCGGCAGTCCGATGACAACACCCGCGGGGGCTTCCACCTCATCGCGCGTCGTGCAGGGCTCAGCGGTTGTTTCCCGCTCTGCTTCCGCTTCACCCTCCCAGTCCGCTTCCACCGCCTACACCGTTCGCGAGACGACGTTCGGCTCCGGCACCGTCGTGCATGAGTATGTGTCGTCGGCGGGGACGGTGTTCGGCATCGCGTGGCAGGGTCCGCGGATGCCCGATCTCGCCGACCTGCTCGGCAGCTACTTCCCGCAATACGTCGACGCCGTGAAGGCCGCGCGCGCGACGTCTGGCCGGCGCGGCGTGAGCGCGGTCGACCAGAGCACGCTGGTGGTGCGCTCCGGCGGTCACATGGGTGCGTTCGCTGGCGTCGCGTGGCTGCCGCAGGCGTTGCCGGCCGGCGTCAGCGGCCAGGACATCCAGTGATCCCTTGACCACCAGGAGACGAAGCGTGCAAATCACAACAAAGCTCAAGGGATGGATGCAGGTTGCGGCGGTGGTCGTCATGGCGTCGCTCGTCGCGGCATGCGGCGGCGGAGGCGGCGGCGACAGTGGCAGCAACAACGCGGGCAACGGCATCAGTTCGCTGCCGGCCGGCCCGACGCAGCAGCCGGTCGCGGTGGGCGCCGCGAACACTGTCGCGATTACCGTCGATAAAGGGCTGAAGAACGTCATCAACATCCCCACCGTGAGCGTGCAAATCTGCGCGCCGGGCACGGCGAACTGCCAGATCGTCGATCACGTGCAGCTCGATACGGGCTCGTACGGGCTGCGAATCGTGAGTACGGCGCTCAATGCGACGCTTGGTTCCGCGTTGCCCGTCACGACAGTCAACGGCTCGCAGCACCTGGCTGAATGTGCGTCTTTCGCCGACGGTTTCACGTGGGGCTCCGTGCGCACCGCCGACGTGACCCTCGGCCAGAAGCGGGCGGCCAGTCTGCCGGTCCAGATCATCGGCGATCTGGCGGCGGCCTCCGTGCCCGCGTCGTGTACCGGCGTGCCGGAAAACACCGTCGACGACCTGCGCGTGAACGGCATCCTCGGCATCGGCGTGATGCAGAACGATTGCGGTACGACGTGTCTGGACCCGACCTCCAGCAATTATTACGGGTGCACCGGCAACACATGCACGCCCACGATTGCGACTACGGCCGTGCAGGTCGCCAACCCGGTGCCGAAATTCAGCGGCGACAACAACGGGGTGATCGTGCAATTGCCGCCGGTGTCGAATACCGGCGCGGCTTCGGCGCAGGGCACGCTCGTGTTCGGCATCAACACGCAGTCGAACAACACGCTGACGGCCGCGCAGACCTTCCTGTCCGACTCCGCTGGCGACCTGACCGGCAGTACGTTCAATGGCAATCCCGCGACCGCGCTGTTCGATACGGGCTCGAACGGCTATTTCTTCGACGATTCGACGCTCGCCGCCTGCGGCAGCAACGAGCCGGGCTTCTACTGCCCGCCGAGCGCGCAGACGCGGCCCTTCACGGTGAAGGGCACCGGCAGCGCGAGCGCGAACGTCAACATGAACGTCGTCAGCGCGGCGACGCTCGTCTCGGGCGGCACCAACTTCGCGTTCAACGACCTGGCCGGCGAGGGCATCAGGGCCGGCTGGGTCGATCTCGGCCTGCCGTTTTTCTTCGGCCGCTATGTGTACTTCGGCATGGATCTGAGCTCGACGGGCGGCCCGGCGCCATTCATCGCGTTCTGACCGGGCGGGGCGGTTCCGCCTGACGCGGCGCCGCCCCGACCTCCTGGTCACACCGATGCACCGGCGCCGCCTGAGCCGGGCGCGCGTTTCATCCCCCGAAATACCCCCCTTTCCCCGGCTTTATCCGCCGATCGTCGCTCGACTTCTGCGGGAATAATCGCTCTCACTGAAAAAGGGCAGGGTGCCCCGATCATCTGGAGAGCGCGTTGGCAGAGGATAGCGACCTCGAAAAAACCGAATCAGCCACTCCCCGGCGCATTGAAAAGGCGCGGGAAGAGGGGCAGGTTGCGCGTTCCCGGGAGCTTTCGACCTTTGCGCTGCTGTCGGCGGGCTTTTTCGGCACGTGGGCGATGTCCGGTTCGATCGGCGAGCACACGCAGAACATGCTGCGCGCGGCCTTCACGTTCGACCACGCGACCGTCTTCGAAACGCGCAGCATGCTGATCGGCGCGGGCGTCGTGGGTCGCGAAGGTCTTTCCGTGCTGTTTCCGGTTCTCGCGCTGACGGGCGTCGCCGCGCTGCTCGCGCCGCTCGCGCTCGGCGGCTGGCTGATCTCGACGAAATCCTGGGAGCCGAAGTTCAGCCGGCTCGACCCGATCGCGGGTCTGGGCCGCATGTTTTCGATCAACGGCCCGATCCAGCTTGGCCTGTCGTTCGCGAAGACGCTGGTGGTCGGCATCATCGGCACGACGGCGATCCTGAATCGTCGCGATGAAATCCTCGCGCTCGCCATGCAGCCGATGCACGAGGCGTTCGCCAACGCGGTTCATCTGATCGGCGTCTGCTGCGGCATGACCGTGGCCGGCATGGCGCTCGTCGCCGCGCTCGACGTGCCGTATCAGCTCTGGTCGTACCACAAGAAGTTGCGCATGACGAAGGACGAAGTGAAACGCGAGCACCGCGAAAACGAAGGCGATCCGCACGTGAAGGGCCGCATCCGCCAGCAGCAGCGCGCGATCGCGCGGCGCCGGATGATGGGGGAAGTGCCGAAGGCGGACGTCGTCGTGACCAACCCGACCCACTTCGCCGTTGCGTTGAAGTACACGGACGGCGAGATGCGCGCGCCGAAGGTCGTCGCCAAGGGCGTGAATCTCGTGGCGGCGCGCATCCGCGAGCTGGCCGTCGAAAACAACGTGCCGCTGCTCGAAGCGCCGCCGCTTGCACGGGCGCTGTATCACAACGTCGAGCTGAACCGTGAAATTCCGGGCCCGCTCTACGGCGCGGTCGCCGAAGTGCTGGCGTGGGTCTACCAGCTCAAACGGTTCAGGGACGAAGGCGGCGAAAAGCCGGTCGCGCCGACGGAGTTCGACGTGCCCGCCGAACTCGACAAGGGCGGCGTCCCCGACGACGAAGCCATGCAGGAAGCCGCCGACGCACTCGGCGATGAAAACGAAGGCAACGGAGCCTCAGCATGAACGCACGCATCGGGTTCCTTTCGCGACGGCCGGACGCATTGAGCGGCACCAACCTGCGCGCGCTCGCGGGTCCAGTGCTGATCGTCATGATCCTCGGCATGATGATCCTGCCGTTGCCGCCCTTCCTGCTGGACCTGCTGTTCACGTTCAACATCGCGCTTTCGGTGATGGTGCTGCTCGTCGCCATGTACACGATGAAGCCGCTCGATTTCGCGGCGTTCCCGAGCGTGCTGCTGTTCTCCACGCTGTTGCGGCTCTCGCTGAACGTGGCGTCCACGCGGGTCGTGCTGCTCGAAGGTCACAAAGGACCGGACGCGGCCGGCCAGGTGATCGAGTCGTTCGGTCACTTCCTCGTGGGCGGCAACTTCGCGGTCGGTATCGTCGTCTTCGTCATCCTGATGGTGATCAACTTCATGGTGATCACGAAGGGCGCGGGGCGGATCGCGGAAGTGTCCGCGCGCTTCACGCTCGACGCGATGCCCGGCAAGCAGATGGCGATCGACGCCGACCTGAACGCCGGCCTGATCAACGAAGAACAGGCGCGCAAGCGCCGCCTGGAAATCTCCCAGGAAGCCGAGTTCTACGGCTCGATGGACGGCGCGAGCAAGTTCGTGCGCGGCGATGCGATCGCCGGCCTGCTGATCATGGTGATCAACATCATCGGCGGGCTGATCGTCGGCGTGGTCCAGCACAACATGGACTTCGCGGCGGCCGGCAAGGTCTACACGCTGCTGACGATCGGTGACGGCCTCGTCGCGCAGATTCCCTCGCTCGTGATTTCGACGGCAGCCGGTGTGATCGTCTCGCGCGTCGCGACCAACGAAGACATCGGCACGCAGCTGACCGGCCAGCTTTTCACGAATCCGCGCGTGCTGGTCATCACCGGCGCGATCCTCGTGCTGATGGGCCTGATTCCGGGCATGCCGCACTTCGCGTTCCTGCTGCTCGGCGGCGGCCTGATCCAGCTTGGCCGCACGATGAAAAAGCGCGCGTCGCAAAGCAAGGCCGCCGCGGCGCTCGTCGACGTCGTGCCGGCCGCGCTCACGTCCACCGAAGCAACCGAAGCCAGCTGGGACGACGTGACGATGATCGACACGCTCGGTCTCGAAGTCGGCTACCGGCTGATTCCGCTCGTCGACAAGAATTCCGACGGCGAACTGCTCAAGCGGATCAAGAGCATCCGCAAGAAATTCGCCCAGGAAATCGGCTTCCTGCCGCCGGTCATCCACATTCGCGACAACCTGGAACTGCGGCCGAACGGCTACCGGATCGCGCTGAAGGGCGTCGAAGTGGGCGTCGGCGAAGCGTATCCGGGCCAGTGGCTCGCGATCAATCCAGGGCAGGTGACGGCCGCGTTGCCGGGCTCGCCCACACAAGACCCGGCCTTCGGCCTGCCGGCTGTCTGGATCGATACGAACCTGCGCGAACAGGCACAGGTGTATGGCTACACGGTGGTCGATTCGAGCACGGTTGTCGCGACGCACCTGAATCACCTGGTCGTCACGTATGCGTCGGAACTGCTCGGCCGTCAGGAAGTGCAGTCGCTTATCGAGCGGATGCAGAAGGACACGCCTTCGCTCGTCGACGATCTGGTGCCGAAGATCCTGTCGCTCACGACGCTGCAAAAGGTGTTGCAGAACCTGCTGGAAGAAGGCGTGCCGATCCGCGATTTGCGCACGATTCTCGAATCGCTCGCCGAACACGCGCCGAAGATCACGGATGCGCACGACCTCACGGCGGCGGTGCGTCTCGCGCTCGGTCGCGCGATCACGCAGCAGTGGTTCCCGGGCACCGGCGACATGCAGGTGATGGGCCTCGACCCGAATCTCGAACGGGTGTTGTCACAGGCGCTCTCGACCGGCGCGAATCCGGGCCTCGAACCGGGCCTCGCGAATACGCTCCTGACCGAAGTGCAGAAGGCGATGCAGCGCCAGCAACATCTGGGTCTCGCGCCCGTGCTGCTCGTGCAGCATGCGCTGCGTGCGATGCTCGCGCGCTTCCTGCGCCGCAGCCTGCCGCAACTGAAAGTGCTGTCCTACGCGGAAGTGCCCGATACGCGGCACGTGCGCGTTGCCAATGTGATTGGCGCGTAAGGCCGGCCGTTTTGCTTCGCCGCTGGCGTCGAACCAGCGGCCCGCGCACCGCTTCATACCCCACGCCCGTTGCCTTTCGCGCGGATATCGGCGCGCGGGCGCCGTGCGCGGCGCGTGCCTAATGCGCGAATTGCCCGCCTTTCCCGGTCTTTATCCACCGATGGGCGGTGGACTTAATTCGCAATAATCCGTCTCAATGGGAAGCGGTATGTTGCCGGTCCGTGACGCTCATCGGGAGTCAAGCTTGAACATTCGTAAATTTGTCGGCGCAACGAGTCGTGACGCGCTGCGTCTCGTTCGTGAAGCACTGGGCTCCGATGCAGTCGTCCTGTCGAACCGTACGATCGAAGACGGCACGGTCGAAATCGTCGCACTCGCCGATCGCGATCTCGCCGCGATTTCTCCCGCGCAGCAAGCCGCCGATGACTTCGGTTCCGGAGTGTCGTTCGGCGCTGGCAATAGTGGTAACGGCAACTTCGGCACCGGACTGAATGGCGGCGCGGGATATTCTGGCGCGAACCCCGGTTCCGGCACGGGCAGCAACACCACGATGAGCACCGGCTTTGGCGGCGCGCCGGCTTCGTACCCGTCTTCGGCGATGCCGTCGATGGCCGTGAATCCATACGCGAGCGCCATGCCGGATGTCTTTTCCTCGGTGTTCGGCGCGAGTCCGGAAGCCGGCACGGAGCGCGCGGCGACGCCGGCCGGCGAAACCGGATCGAACGACAGCAGCACGCTGGCAGGCAACGCCGGCGGCACCACGTCCAGCACCCGCACGACCGATGACGCACGCATCGAGATCCGTTCCGAAGCGCGGCTCGAAAGCCGTCCGGACACGCGCGCCGGCAGTCGCGCTTCAGGCCGCCCGGAAAACCGCATCGACGCACGTCCGGACATGCCGACGCCACCGTCGGTCATGACGCCGCTGCCGGCAATCGCCGAGGCGCCGGGCCGTCCGCGCACGATGGTCGAAACGAACCCCTGGCTGATCGATCACGCGCGCCGCATCGCGGCGACGGATGTCGCGCACACCGCGAAGTCGGTGATGACGCCGGCCACCGCGATGGCGCGCGGTCTGGGCGCGCCGGTCGACACGCTGGCCGCAATCGACGATCCGGGCACGCCCGACTGGGCGCGCGAAGCCGCCGACCTCGCGGCACGCCGCGCCGCGCCGCGCGCCGCACCGGCGAAAGCCGCCGCGAAGGGCGGCGTGAACTCGCTTGCCGGTCTGTCTCCGGGCGCGGCAGCGGCCGTGACCGACGGCATCAAGGCGCGCATGGAGCAGATCGTCAACGAAACCGTGATGAGCGAGCTCGCATCGCTGCGCGGCATGATGGAAGAGCAGTTCACCGGCCTCTTGTGGGCCGACCGTCAGCGTCGCAGCCCGACGCATGCCGCGCTGACCCGGCATCTGTTCGCAGCCGGTTTCTCGGCGCAGCTCGTGAAGATGATGGTCGAGAACCTGCCGGCGGTCGAAAACATGGACGCGGGCATGGAATGGGTGCATTCGGTGCTCGGGGCGAACCTGCCCGTGATCGAAAACGAAGACGCGCTGATGGAGCGCGGCGGCGTGTTCGCGCTGACGGGGCCGACGGGCGTCGGCAAGACGACCACGACGGCGAAGCTCGCGGCGCGCTGCGTGATGCGCTTCGGCGCAAGCAAGGTGGCGCTGCTGACGACCGACAGCTACCGGATCGGCGGCCACGAGCAACTGCGCATTTTCGGCAAGATCCTCGGCGTCTCGGTACATGCGGTGAAAGACGGCGCGGACCTGCAACTCGCGCTGAGCGAACTGCGCAACAAGCACATCGTGCTGATCGACACGATCGGCATGAGCCAGCGCGACCGCTCGGTGTCGGACCAGATCGCGATGCTGTGCGGCACGGGCCAGCCGGTGCAACGTTTGCTGCTGCTGAACGCAACGAGCCACGGCGACACACTCAACGAAGTGGTGCAGGCCTACCAGAAGTCGCCGGATAACCAGGCGCTCGCCGGCTGCATCCTCACGAAGCTCGATGAAGCGACGAATCTCGGCAGCGTGCTCGACACGGTGATTCGCTACAAGCTGCCGGTGCACTACGTGTCGACCGGCCAGAAGGTGCCGGAGAACCTCTACGTCGCGACGAAGAAATTCCTGATCAAAAGTGCGTTCTGCATTCCGCGCGACGGCTCGCCGTTCGTGCCGCAGGACGACGATATCCCCGCGCTGCTCTCGGCACTGTCGGCGCGTTCGACGGCCGATCTGCACGAGGTTCGCTTTGGATAAGTTCGTGCTCGATCAGGCGGAAGGCTTGCGTCGTCTGCTCAACCGGTCCGGTTCGCGCGTGGTCGCTGTTACGGGCGGCTCGTCCGGCGTCGGTTGCACGACCGCGGTGGTGAATCTCGCGGCCGCGCTCGCGGAGCTTGGCCGCGACGTGCTGGTGATCGACGAGCGTTTTGGCAAGAACTCGGTAAACGGCATGCTCGGCGGCGTGCGCGGCGCGGGCAACTTCACGGCGGTCGTGCGCGGCGAGATGGCGCTCGCGCAGGCCGTCGGCCGCCACGAGCTTGGCTTTGGCGTACTCGTCGCTTCGCGCGGCAATCGCGAGGGCTGCACGCCGGAACAGCTGGCGCTGCTGCTCGCCGGACCGGCTGACATCGTGCTGATCGACGCGGAACTCGACCACGACGGGGCGCTGTCGTCGCTCGCGATGCAGGCCAACGACGTGCTGATCGTCACGCGCATCGACGCCCAGGCGATCACCGACGCGTATGCGTGCATGAAGCGTCTGCATTTCGCGCACGCGATCCCGCAGTTCCGCGTGCTGGTGAATCGCGTCCAGAGCGCGGCGGATGCGCACAGTGCGTTTGAAAATCTGGCGGGCGTCGCGGGGCGGTATCTGACTGTCGCGCTGGAAGAAGCAGGATGTGTGACGGCTGACCCGCGCATGACGCGGGCCGTGGAGTTGTCGCGCTGCGTCGTCGATGCGTTTCCGTCGACACCGGCTGCGCGCGACTTCCGGCAGGTCGCCGGAGAACTGCAGTACTGGCCGATGCGGCCAGCGATGTCGTCACGGACGCCCGGGATGGCTTCCGCGACAGTAACAGCGGCGAAACACGCCGACCAACCGTCTGCGCAGCACGCCTGAGAGGCGAAGCGCGGAGACAAGGGGAGCACGATGTACAACGCTCAGGGAAAGATCTCCCAGGCCGACGTCCTGGCAAAATACGCACCGCTGGTGCGGCGCCTCGGCCTGCAGCTCGTCGCCAAGATGCCGGCGAGCGTGGATCTCGACGACCTGATCCAGGCCGGCATGATCGGCCTGCTGGATGCGGCGAGCCGGTACAAGGAAGATCAGGGCGCGCAGTTCGAAACGTACGCAAGCCAGCGGATTCGCGGCGCGATGCTCGACGAGCTGCGCAGCAACGACTGGCTGCCGCGCAGCCTGCGCCGCACTTCACGCGAGGTGGAAACGGCGGTGCACAAGGTGGAACAGCATCTGGGCCGCTCGGCGAGCGAGACCGAGATCGCCGATCACCTGAAAATGCCACTCGACGAATATCAGTCGATGCTGCAGGACCTGCATGGCAGCCAGCTGATCTACTACGAAGATTTCGACCGTTCCGCCGACGATGAGCCGTTTCTCGACCGTTACTGCGTCGACCATTCGGACCCGCTGTCGGCGCTGCTCGACGACAGTCTGCGCTCGGCGCTGGTCGAAGCGATCGACCGCCTGCCGGAACGCGAGAAGCTGCTGATGTCGCTGTATTACGAGCGCGGGCTGAACCTGCGGGAGATTGGCGCGGTGATGGAAGTCAGCGAATCGCGCGTGTGCCAGTTGCACAGCCAGGCGGTTGCGCGGCTGCGCACGCGGTTGCGGGAAATGGCGTGGGCGGGAGCGGAGGCGGGCTGATATCAGCCGGTTTCGCGATATCTCCACCCATCGCAGAAAAAGCAACGCGGCGCACCAGGCGCCGCGTTGCTTTTTGTGTCAGGGATTCAGGAAGCGAAACGGTCCGCGTGACCGGGCTTAAAGCCCGTTATTCGCCGGAATCCGTCCGTCCGGGCCGTAGAACCCGACGCGTTCGGTGGTGACCGCGACGTTGAGCGCTTCGAGCGCGCGCTGGTTGTAGTCCATCCGCGTGCGAATCAGCGAACCGTTCAGGGTGTTCGAGCGGCGCGCGCGTTCGGCGGCTTTTTGCAGCAGCGACCATTGCGCGGCCAGTCGCGCATCGCCGTCCGCGGCCAGCTCCATCCCCGGCCAGCCGGCCGGATAGCCGAGCTCAGCCAGTTGCGCATCGCGCAATTGTTCCAGCGTGGAGAGTTTGCCGACCAGTTCGGTTTTCTTTTCGACGATCGGCGGGAGCGTTTCGAGCGGCTCAACGGCAGTGAGCGCCTTTTCTTCCAGGGCGAGAACCGAGGCAAAGGCTTCGACGGTCGAATATTCGTCGATGACAGTAGAAAGCAGGGCGTCTTTCATCACAACTCGCTAGACACGCTGGCCCGCGCGTTGCATGCGGACCCAGTTTGACAAATGCCGCCCGGCACGAGGCGCACCATGCACCGGTGCGTCAATCAGTTGCCGGTCGACGGGCTCTTCTTCTGCAACAGGTTGCGCGCCGTTTCCAGCACGCCATCAGCAATCTTGCCGGTATCGATCTTCAGCGAACCGTCCTTGATCGCCTGACGGATCGATTCGACGCTTGCCGTATCGATGTCGGCCGAGCCAGTGGAGGCGAGGCTGTGCAGATGCGCGGCCAGTCCCGACAGGCTGACGCTCGCGTCGCCCGACGCGCTGCCTGCCGCACTGCTGCTGGCTGCTGCACCGGCAGCCGTTGCGCCCGCGCTCGCCGGAGCGGCGTCGCCGCCTTGCTGCGCACGCTGCGCGGCGTCTTTCAACGTCGGCAGACCTGAATTGGATGTGGAATCGACTTTCACGATTGGCTTCCTGAACGATTTGAGTCTAATAACGGCATTCACGAATCGAAACTTTAGCTCAATCGATACCGCCCGCTTCCGGTCTTCTTCCTGTGCGCACAGTGCTCGCGGCGCCCCGGTGTTCCGTCATCCCGCCCCAGCAAACTAGAGCTGGATCTCGACGGTGCCACCGTTCTTCACAATTCCCTGGATCACCTGGCCACTGGCCGTCTTCACCCGCACCGACTGGCCGGGCGCCGCGTTGTTCATCGCGCTGCCTTCCGCCGAAATCGCAAAACCCTGCCCTTGCGCGACCACTTTCACGGTCTGGCCGATCGTCACCGACGACGCGCTCTTCAGCATGTCCAGGCGCAGCGGCAGGCCGGCGGACACACGCATCGTGGTGGCCGAGCCGATGGCCTGCGACGGATCGGTCACGATCGATTGCGGCAACATCGTCAGATCGCCTTCACGGGCGACGAGGTCGGCGGCGGAAAGCGTCTCGCCGGGATTCATCGGGCGCGAGGCCACGTAATAGGTGGCGTGCACGGTAATGCGCGCCTGCATGTACATCGTCCACGGACGCTCGCCAGCACAGCGCACACCGACAGTCGTGCGGCCCCAGAGGCGCGTGCCGGTCGGCATGAACGGCTCGAACGTCGCGCAGGCGGCGAGCCCGCGCGGAAACACCGGCGCAATCGTGATCTCGACCTTGCCCGGCAGGCCGACGACCTGCTGCTGCAGGAACGCGAGCGCGGCGCGGCGGACCGCTTCGCCGTCCTGCTGGCCGGCGGGAACGGGTGGCGCGGCTTGTACGGCCTGAGTCGCCGCCTGCGTGGGCTGTGCAGCGACGGTCTGCAGCGCAGCGGACAGCACTGTCGGTTGCGAAGCGGGCACGCTGCGAGCCGCTGCATGAGTGCCCATCGCGCGCGTCGTGTTGCCGGCACTGGTGCCCAGTTGCGGCGGCTCGCCGCGCGATGCGAGCGTGTCGAATTGTGCCGCGGCATCGCTGGCGGGCGGGTTCGCCGCGACCGGCCGCACCGGCTCGGCCATGCGCACGGCCGGTTGCGAGGGCGCGATGATCACCGGCATCACCTGGCGTTCGGCAGGCTGCATGCTGACGCGCATCATGCCCGGAGCCGGCGCCTCGCCCGCGCCGGGAATGACGATCGCACCATCCGCGTGGGCTGCGTTGGCGAACCGGTCGATGTTGTTGCGATCGTTCGGCGACGCGCGGCCGGCTGTGTCCATCGCCGCGCGCTGCATGGCAGCCGTTGGCGCCGGCGCATTCATGCGCCCGGCCATTGCCGCGAGCGCGCCCGGATTCGTCTCGGCGGGTCCCGCGATCACGATCGGTCCGCCGGCGTCCTCCGCGTAGGCGGACGAAGGCAGCGCCGCGCCGGCCGCGCCGACGGCGAGCGCGAGCCACGCCGCCAGCGTCCGTACGGTGCCCGCACTGGCGCGGCGCGCGGTGTGCGGGAGAGCGGAAGCGGACAGGGACATGGTGTTTCTCCATCGGAATGCACTGGTACGAATCGCATTCTAGAGAGCGGCCCTCTCTGGCAAACGTTGAATAGAGGCCCCCTTCCCCGGTTATTCGTCCGATTGCCGCCTGGCGCCGGCCCCTAAGATGCATCACATGCAAAAAGGCCTTCATGGTCGCCATCATCGTTCGCTGCGCCTCGCGCAAAGCGCACATCGGCCGATCAGGAAGCCCCGGACCGTCATGGGGAAAGATCAATGCTGGACAAACTCGATGCCGAATTCGCTTTTGGCCGCCAGGCGCTCGATGTGCGCGCCTACCGTCAGGAGCTGCTGTCTTCGAATATCGCCAACTCCGACACGCCCGGCTACAAGGCACGCGATGTCGATTTTTCGTCGGCGCTTGCCGGCGCGCTGAAAAAGAGCGGCGGCGCCGTTCAGGGCGCGTCGAACAGTTCGACGCTCGCCATGACGCAACCCGCCGGTGTGACGAGCGGCATGTCGATGGTGTCGACGCAGCCAGGACACCTGCCGGGCAAGCAGACCCTTCAGGCCACCGGCGGCCCGACCGACGACTTCGGCACGGTCGCATACCGCATTCCGGCGCAACCGTCGCTCGATGGCAATACCGTCGATCTCGACACGGAGCGCGTGAACTTCGCCGACAACTCGCTGCACTTCGAGTCGGGCATGACCGTGTTGTCGCAACAGATCAAGACCATGCTCTCGGCGATCACGTCGGGTTCGTAAGCAGGCACGCAGGAATATCACGCATCACCGCATCTGATTTGAGTACCGCCAGAAACCACACGCTACGGGATTAATAGCCGGACACCGGCAAGAGAGGTCGAGAAGCCATGCCTTCCCTGATGAATATTTTCAATGTCGCCGGTTCGGCGATGTCCGCGCAGTCGCAGCGGCTCAACGTCACGGCGTCGAACCTGGCGAACGCGGACAGCACCACCGGTCCCGACGGCCAGCCGTACAAGGCCAAGCAGGTCGTGTTCGGCGTCAGCCCGATCGCGGGCGGCGCACGCACGAGCTCCGGCCAGCAGATCGGCGGCGTCCAGGTGACGGGCGTCATCGACGATCCGACGCCGATGAAAACGTCGTACGAACCGGGTAACCCGGCCGCGAATGCAGACGGCTACGTCACGTTGCCGAACGTCGATCCGGTGCAGGAAATGGTCAACATGATTTCGGCCTCGCGCTCGTATCAGGCCAACGTCGAAACACTGAATACCGCGAAGCAGCTGATGCTGAAAACGCTAACGATCGGAACCTGAGGAGCATTTCCTTGACCACCAACACCTCTATCGGTAACAACGGCCCGGCCATATCGCAGACGTTGCTCGATACGATGAACGGCACGGCCAGTTCGTCCTCCAGCTCCAGCTCGACCTCGAGCGCGACAAGCGGCTCGGATCTGCAGAACACGTTCCTGCAACTGCTCATCGCGCAGATGAAGAACCAGGACCCGACGAATCCGATGGACAGCTCGCAGATGACTTCGCAGCTGGCCCAGATCAACACGGTGACGGGCATCAGCCAGCTGAACACGTCGCTCACGTCGCTCTCGACGCAACTGACCGCGGGCCAGCAGACGCAGGCCGCGAACCTGATCGGCTCGACGGTGCTCGCCCCGGGCAACACGTTCCAGGTGGCAAGCGGCAAGGCGACCGGCTTCGGCGTCACGCTCGCGAACGACGCGTCCGACCTGCAGATCGTCGTCAAGAACTCGGCCGGCACGATCGTCAACACGCTCGACCTCGGCAAGCAGTCGGCGGGCACGGTGCCGGTGGGCTGGACACCGGTCGACAAGTCAGGCAACGCGCTGCCGGACGGCACCTACACGATTACCGCGACCGGCACGGTCGGCGGCAAGGCCGCGACGGCGACGACGCTGTCCGCCGGCACGGTTCAAGGCGTGATCAAACAGACGGACGGCACGGCGGGCCTCGTGCTGTCGACGGGCAGCACGGTCGGACTGACCGACATCGCCGCCATCATCTAACTGCATCCAGATACTTCAGATACGGAGAATGTCATGGGTTATCAGCAAGGCTTGAGCGGGCTGGCTGGCGCGTCGAGCGACCTCGATGTGATCGGCAACAATATCGCCAACGCGAACACGGTGGGTTTCAAGCAGGGCTCTGCGCAGTTCGCCGACATGTACGCGAATTCGGTGGCAACCGCGGTGAACACGCAGATCGGTATCGGTTCGCGTCTCGCCTCGGTGCAGCAACAGTTTTCGCAAGGCACGATCAACACGACGAATCAGGCGCTCGACGTCGCGATCAACGGCAACGGCTTCTTCCAGATGTCGAACAACGGCTCGCTGACGTATTCGCGTAACGGCGTGTTCCAGCTCGACAAGAACGGCTTCATCATCAACGCCGACGGCCTGCAGCTGATGGGTTACGCGGCCAACGCGAACGGCATCATCAACTCGGCGAACACGGTGCCGCTGAAGGTGCCGACCGCGAACATCCCGCCGACGACGACCAGCACCATCACGGCTGGCCTCAATCTGAACGCGCAGGATCCGCTGGTGCTCGGTACGCCAGGCGTGGCGCTCGGCGGCACCAACACGGGTACGGTGACCAGCAGCGGCGCGGCGATCACCAATACCGCCGCCGGCACGAACGCCAACACCTATCAGATCACGTTCACGAGCGCGACGACGTATGACGTCTACGTCAATGGCAGCGCGACGCCTTCGGTCACGGGCGCAACTTACACGGACGGCTCGCCGATCACGCTCGGGACCGGTGAGACGGTGACGCTCGCGGGTGTCCCGGCAGTCAATGACACGGTTACCGTGTCGCCGACGTCCGTCCCGTTCGACCAGACCGACAGCACGACCTACAGCTATCCGACGTCGGTGCCGGTGTACGACTCGCTCGGCGGCGCGCAGCAGGTCAACATGTACTTCGTGAAGACGGCAGCAGGCTCGTGGGACGTATACGCGGGCGTGTCGACCGGCACGGCGAGCAAGATCGGCACGGCGACCTTCGACAGCTCGGGCAATCTGGTGAGCACCACCGACAATGCGGGCAACCCGACTGCCACGCCGCTGGCATTCGATTTCTCGATCCCGACCACCGACGGTTCAGCCACACCGCAAAGCCTGCAGCTGCGTATCGGCGGCACCACGCAGTTCGGCAGCAAGGACGGCACGAACTCGCTCGACCAGGACGGTTTCGCCGCCGGCACGCTGACCAATTTCACGATCGGCCAGGACGGCACGCTGACGGGTAACTACTCGAACGGCCAGACGGCCGCGCTCGGCCAGATCGTGCTCGCGAACTTCGCGAACCAGAACGGTCTCGTCGATCTCGGCAACAACCAGTACGGAGCGACGGCCGCTTCGGGCGTCGCGCAGATCTCGACGCCGGGCAGCACGAATCACGGCACGCTGCAGGGCGGCGCGGTGGAAAACTCGAACGTCGATCTGACAAGCGAGCTGGTGGACCTGATCACGGCGCAGCGCAACTACCAGGCGAACGCGCAGACGATCAAGACCCAGCAGGCCGTCGATAACACGTTGATCAACCTGTAAGCGCAGCACGCACCGACACCATCATGGACCGGCTCATATATACCGCGATGTCGGGCGCCACCCAGGCGCTCGAACAGCAGGCACTGGTCGCGAACAACCTCGCGAACACGTCGACAACGGGTTTTCGCGCGCAGCTCGCGACCTTCCGGGCCGTGCCGATGGCGTTCGGCGACGGCAGCACCGTCAACAACGATACGACCCGCACCTTCGTGCTGTCGTCGACGCCGGGCGCGGATTACACGCCCGGCCCGATCCAGCAGACCGGCAACCCGCTCGACGTCGCGATTCAGGGTCCGGGCTGGCTGTCGGTGCTGACGCCCGACGGCAACGAGGCGTACACGCGCGCAGGCAACCTGCACGTCGACGAGAACGGCCAGATCGTGACCGCGACCAACCTGCCGGTGGTCGGCAACGGCGGCCCGCTGTCGGTGCCGCCGGGTTCGGAGGTGACCATCGGCAAGGACGGCACGATCTCCGCGCTGACCCCGGGGGATCCGCCGACGTCGATCGCGCTCATCGACCAGCTGAAGCTCGTGAACCCGGAGCCGGGCACGCTCACGCGCGGCGATGACGGCCTCTTTCATACCACCGACGGCAACCCCGCCGACGCCGATCCGAACGTGGTGGTCGCGGCAGGCTCGCTCGAAGGCAGCAACGTGAACCCGGTTGCAGCAATGGTCTCGATGATCACCAACGCGCGTCAGTTCCAGATGCAGACGAAGATGATCGAGTCCGCCGACCAGAATGACCAGTCGGCCAACAAGCTGCTCGACTTCAGTTAATACAGACTGCGGGCCCGCCTGCACTCAGGAGAAGAATCACCGTGAACCGCTCACTCTATATCGCTGCAACCGGCATGAATGCGCAGCAGGCGCAGATGGACGTGATCTCGAACAATCTCGCGAACGTCAGCACGAACGGCTTCAAGGGCTCGCGCGCGGTGTTCGAGGATCTGCTGTATCAGACCACCCGCCAGCCGGGCGCGAACTCCACGCAGCAGACCGAACTGCCGTCCGGCATTCAGGTCGGCACGGGCGTGCAGCAGGTCGCGACGGAACGTCTGTACACGCAGGGCAACCTGCAGCAGACCGGCAATTCGAAGGACGTCGCGATCAACGGCGCGGGCTTCTTCCAGGTCCTGATGCCGGACGGCTCGAACGCCTACACGCGTGACGGCTCGTTCCAGACCAACTCGCAGGGCCAGCTCGTGACGTCGAGCGGCTATCAGGTCATTCCGGCTATCACGATTCCGCAGAACGCCACGTCGCTCACGATCGGCAGCGACGGCGTGGTGTCGATCACGCAGGCAGGGTCGAGCACGAGCACGCAGATCGGCTCGATGCAGATCGCCACGTTCATCAACCCGACCGGCCTCGACGCGAAGGGCGAAAACCTGTTCGCGGAAACGTCGTCGTCGGGTGCGCCGATCGTGTCGCAACCGGGCCTGAATGGCTCGGGCTCGCTCAATCAGGGCTACGTGGAAGCGTCGAACGTGAACGTCGTGCAGGAACTGGTCAACATGATCCAGACCCAGCGCGCGTACGAAATCAACAGCAAGGCCGTGACGACCTCCGACCAGATGCTGCAGACCCTGAGCCAGATGCCGGTCTGACCGGTCGGTAAATGACAGGGTTAACAGAAACGGTAATCACGATGTCGCATTTCACAGGTATCCCGGCAATCACACGCGGCGCGCGCGCGGCGCGGCTGCTCGCGCTCGCCGGAACGTTCGCCGCCGCCCTCGGCGGCTGCGCACTCGTGCCGACGCAGCCGATCGTCCAGCAGCCGATGACGGCCGCCCCGCCCCTGCCGCCCTCGCAGCAGTCGCCCGGCTCGATTTTCAATCCGGGTTACGCGGGTCGGCCGCTCTTCGAAGACCAGCGGCCGCGCAACGTCGGCGATATCCTGACCATCGTGATCGCGGAAAACATCAACGCGACGAAGTCCTCGGGCGCGAACGCGAACCGCGACGGCGCGACCAAGTTCGGCGTGCCGACCGCGGGGTTCCTCTCCGGCCTGTTCGGCAAGGTGAACCTCGACGCGAGCGGCACCAACACGTTCCAGGCGGCAGGCGGCGCGAACGCGTCGAACACGTTCAACGGCACGATCACGGTGACCGTGACGGGCGTGATGCCGAACGGCAACCTGAACGTGAGCGGCGAAAAGCAGATGCTGATCAACCAGGGTAACGAGTTCGTGCGCTTTTCGGGCGTCGTCAATCCGAACACGATCTCCGGCCTGAATTCCGTGTACTCGACCCAGGTCGCCGACGCGAAGATCGAATATTCCGCGAAGGGCTATATCAACGAGGCCGAGAACATGGGCTGGCTGCAACGCTTCTTCCTCAATCTCGCGCCGTGGTGATCATGAGCTTCGCACTTTTTAGCCGCATGGGCTCCGCGCGCACGTCAGGCACCTCGGGCGCATCAGGCGCCGCGCGCCTTCGCAACGTCTGCCGCACGCTCGCACTCTGCGCGCTGGCATGCGTGGTGCTGCCGCTCAGCACGTCCGTCGCGCATGCCGAGCGCCTGAAAGATCTCGTATCGATCCAGGGCGTGCGCGACAACCCGCTGATCGGTTATGGCCTCGTGGTCGGCCTCGACGGCACCGGCGACCAGACGACGCAAACGCCGTTCACGACGCAGACGCTCGCGAACATGCTCGCGAACCTCGGCATCTCGATCAACAACCAGTCCGCCGGATCGAGCAATACCGGTACGTCGGCGCTTACCAGCATGCAGTTGAAGAACGTCGCCGCCGTGATGGTGACGGCGACCCTCCCGCCTTTCGCGCGGCCGGGCGAAGCGATCGACGTGACGGTGTCGTCGCTCGGTAACGCGAAGAGCCTGCGTGGCGGCACGCTGCTGCTCACGCCGCTGAAGGGCGCGGACGGCCAGGTCTATGCGCTCGCGCAGGGCAACATGGCCGTCGGCGGCGCGGGGGCGAGCGCGAACGGCAGCCGGGTTCAGGTCAACCAGCTCGCGGCCGGCCGCATCACGAACGGCGGGATTGTCGAACGTGCGGTGCAGACCACGATCTCGCAGTCGGGCACGGTCCAGCTCGAACTCAACGACATGGATTACGACACGACGCAGCGCATCACCGCGGCCGTGAACAACGCATTCGGTTTCGGCACGGCGGTCGCGCTGGATGGCCGCACGGTCCAGCTGCGCGCGCCGACCGATCCCGCGCAACAGGTGTCGTTCATGGCGCAGTTGCAGAACCTCGATGTGAAACCGGCGCAGGCCGCCGCGAAGGTGATCCTGAACGCACGCACCGGTTCGATCGTGATGAACCAGATGGTGACGCTGCAAAACTGCGCGGTCGCGCATGGCAATCTTTCGGTGGTCGTCAATACGCAGCCGGTGGTGAGCCAGCCGGGCGCATTCTCGAACGGCCAGACGGTGGTCGCGCGGCAGTCGCAGATCCAGCTCAAGCAGGATAACGGCGCGCTCAAGTACGTGAACGCCGGCGCGAATCTCGCCGACGTCGTCAAGGCGCTCAACGCGCTTGGCGCCACGCCAGCAGATCTGATGTCGATCCTGCAGGCGATGAAGGCGGCCGGATCGTTGCGCGCCGACCTCGAAATCATCTAAGGAACCGTGATGAATTCAGATCCCACCAGCGCGGCAAACGACCTGTCGCAACGCTTCGCGCTCGACGTCCAGGGCTTCGACGCACTGCGCGCCCAGGCGAAGAACTCGCCGCAGGAAGCGATGAAATCGGCGGCGAAGCAGTTCGATGCCGTGTTCACGCAGATGATGCTGAAGAGCATGCGCGATGCGACGCCGCAGGACGGTCCGTTCGATTCGCACGACACGGCCACGTTCACGTCGATGATGGACCAGCAGCTCGCGCAGCAACTGTCGAACAAGGGCATCGGCGTGGCGGACGCGATGCTCAAGCAGTTAATGCGCAATTCCGGCATGCAGACCGGTGACGCGAACGCGGGCAACAACGCCGCGCTCAACGCGCTCGCGAAGGCCTACGCGAATCCGGCGAACAACGGCGCGCTGCAATCCGGCCGCGGTTATTCGGCGAACAGCGCGCTGACGCCACCGGTGAAGGGCGACGGCAGCTCGCCGAAAGTCGATGCGTTCGTCGACCGGCTCGCGGCACCGGCGCAGGCGGCGAGCGAAGCGACCGGTATTCCGGCGCGCTTCATCATCGGCCAGGCCGCGCTCGAATCGGGCTGGGGCAAGAGCGAGATCAAGAAGGTGGACGGCTCGACGAGCCACAACGTCTTCGGCATCAAGGCGACGAAGGACTGGACCGGCAAGACGGTGTCGACCGTCACGACGGAATACGTACACGGCAAGCCGCAACGCGTGGTCGAGAAATTCCGCGCCTACGATTCGTACGAAGACGCGATGACCGATTACGCGAGCATGCTGAAGTCGAATCCGCGCTACGCGCAGGTGCTCAACAGCTCGCACGACGTGAACGGTTTCGCGACCGGCATGCAGCGCGCCGGCTACGCGACCGACCCGCATTACGCGAGAAAGCTCATCTCGATCATGCAGAAAATGGGGTGAAGCAGGGCTTGCGGATGAGCGGTGCGCAGGTTCACATCGCGGCGGGCCAGCGCCTCGCGCGGGCAGGAATTAAACGTTTGCCGGGAAAAATTAACGGTGGTGCCCTAAACTTTGGGTGCGCGCTGCCGCTAATCAGTTACACCCGATACGGGAAAGAAGTGAAAGTATTCCGGTTGAACGCGCGTTGACAGGCGAAGGACGACGGCTTCAAAAGCCGCCCTTCCTGCCCGGTAGACCGCCCGCAAGAACAGGCACACTGGCAAGAACATGGATACCAACCAGTCGAACGGCGATAAAACTCAGGCAGAAGACGCCGGGAGCGGTAACGATTTCGGTCGCCGGAACCCGCTGGAAATCGGCGTCCAGCTACGCAACCTCGCCATCCGTGGCGATTTTCTGACCGTGCAGTACAAGAGTGGCCAGCTCGTCACGAAGATCCTCGATGTGGATGTGCGCGCGCGGACGTTCACCTTCGACTGGGGTGGTCTTCCCGAGCAGAACGAGGGTTTGCTTGCCGCGCCGCGCGGCCGCTTTCATGCGTCGCCGGATGGCGTTCGTGTCGAGTTTTCGACCGCCACGCCGCGTGAAACAGAATACGAAGGCCGTCCGGCCTTCGTGGCCGAATTCCCCGAAGTGCTGTTCTATGTGCAGCGTCGTGAATATTTCCGCGTCGATGCGCCCGTGCTCAATCCCTATCTCTGCAAGGGCCAGCTCGCGGACGGCGGCGCGTTCCGTTTTGAAGTACACGACCTGTCGCTGGGTGGCGTCGGCATACGCACGAACGACGAGCGCATCGCCGACCTTCCGATGGGCGCGGTGCTCTCCGATTGCGAGCTGATTCTCGGCGCACTCGGCACGCTGTATCTCGACCTCGAACTGGTTTCCCATCGCGCGATCACGCAGCCGAACGGCGCGGCGTGCTATCAGCTTGGTTTCCGTTTCGTCACGCTGCCGGGCAATGCGGAGAACACGCTTCAACGCCTTATCACGCAGCTCGAAATGAAGCGGCGCTCGCTGGTGCGCGCCTGAAGGCTTGACGGGCACGCGCCGCGTGCCCGGAACGACCCGCGCGGCGCGCGCGAAAAGCTCTTCGCCCGACGCAATTGGCCCTCAATGTTTTCGCGGCCGGGCCGATATACATGGTGTTCAGTCAACTCGGCGGCGCATCAGCGTCGCCTCTCAGGATGACGCATGTCCAGTAACCTTTTCAGCATCGGCCTCAGCGGACTCAACGCAGCCCAGTGGGGGCTGACGACGACGGGCCAGAACATCGCCAACCAGGCAACGCCCGGCTATTCGATCGAGCGTCCTGTCTACTCGGAAACGAGCGGACAGTACACCGGTTCCGGATATCTGCCGCAAGGCGTGTCGACGACGACCGTCCAGCGTCAGTGGAGCCAGTACCTGGCGACCCAGCTGAACACCGCGCAGTCGGGCGCCGGTTCGCTGTCTACCTACTACAGCATGATTTCGCAGTTGAACAACCTGGTCGGCAGTCCGACTTCGGGTATTTCGACGGCGATCACGAGCTACTTCACCGGTCTGCAGAATGTCGCGAACAGTGCGTCCGACAACGCGATGCGCCAGACCGCGATGAGCAATGCGCAAGCGCTTGCCGATCAGATCAACGCCACCGGCGAACAGTACGACCAGTTGCGCACGAGCGTGAACACGCAGCTGACTGATACCGTCGCGCAGGTCAACACGTACACCGCGCAGATCGCGTCGCTGAACGCGCAGATCGCCGCGCAAAGCACCTCGGGCCAGCCGCCGAACCAGTTGATGGACCAGCGCGACCTCGCCGTGTCGAACCTGTCGTCGCTCGTCGGCGTGCAGGTCGTGCAGAACAGCAGCGGTTACAGCGTGTTCATGGGTAACGGCCAGCCGCTCGTGATGAGCGACAAGAGCTTCAACCTCACGACGCAGACGTCGCCGGGCGATCCGACCGAACTGTCAGTGGCGTACGCCGGCCTCGTGGGTGCGAACCCGGCGCCGACGCCGCAGGTTCTGTCGGATTCGGCAGACATTGGCGGCCAGCTTGGCGGTCTGCTCACGTTCCGCAGCCAGTCGCTCGATCCGGCCGAAGCGCAACTCGGCGCGATCGCGACGAGTTTTGCCGCCCAGGTGAACGCGCAGAACGCGCTCGGTATCGACCTGTCTGGCAACCCGGGCGGCGCGCTGTTCACAGTCGGCTCGCCGACCGTCTACGCCAGTTCGAAGAACACGAGCACGGCTACGCTAAGCGCATCGTTCGCGAACGCCGCGCAGCCGACGACGAGCGACTACACGCTTTCCTTCGACGGCACGAACTACACGCTGACGGATTCCGCGACGGGCACCGTCGTCGGCCAGTCGACGAGCCTTGCGTCGCCGATCGGCGGCCTGCAGCTTTCGGTGTCCGGCACGATGAACGCGGGCGACAAGTTCTCCATCGAGCCCACGCGCGGCGCGCTGAACAACTTCGCGCTGACGACCTCGGTTGGCTCCGCGATTGCCGCTTCGGCGCCGGTGCTGGCGTCGGCGACGTCGACCAACAGCGGCTCCGGCCAGATCACGCAGGGTTCGGTGTCGGCGGGCTACACGCTGCCGAGCTCGAGCACGACGCTCACGTACAACTCGGGCACGGGCGAGCTGACCGGTTTCCCGGTGGGGTCGGTCGTCACGGTGGGCGGCACGCCGCCTTCGACGGTCACGATCACCACGGCCGGCACGGGCGTGCCGTACGACCCGGCGACGGGTGCGACGCTGACGATCAACGCCGGCACGGGCGCTCCGCCGGCGGGCGGCTGGATGAACGGCGTGACGGTAAGCCTGAGCGGCGCGCCTTCGAACAACGACACGTTCACGATCGCGGCGAACACCGGTGGCGCCAACGACGGCCGTAACGCACAGTTGCTGTCCGCGCTGGTCACGGCAAAGCAGCTGAACGGCGGTACGGTGACGTTGACGAACGCATACGCGAACTACGTCAACGACATCGGTAACCAGACGAACAACGTCGACGCGCAGAGCACGGCGCAGGCCTCGCTCGTCACGCAGATCACGACAGCCCAGCAATCGGTTTCGGGTGTGAACATCAACGAGGAAGCCGCGAACCTGCTGCAGTACCAGCAGGCGTATCAGGCGAACAGCAAGGTGATCCAGACTGCTGACACGCTGTTCCAGACCATCCTCGGCATTTTCAATTGAGGCGTTGAACGCATATGCGCATTTCCACGACCCAGTATTTCGGCATGAACGTCCAGACGATGGACGATCAGCAAAGCCAGCTCACGCAGCTGTATCAGCAACTGTCGAGCGGCGTGAGCCTTGCGACGCCGTCGGACAATCCGGTGGGCGCGGCGCAGGCCGTGCAGCTGAGCATGCAGGCTGCGACGCTGTCGCAGTACTCGAGCAACCAGAACGCGGCGCTTTCGTCGCTGCAGTCGGAAGATACGACGCTTGGTACGGTCAACGGCATCCTGACGAACATCAACACGCTGCTCGTGCGTGCCGGCGACGGTTCGCTGAACGACGGCGACCGTAGCGCGCTCGCGACCCAGTTGCAGGGTCTGCGCAGCCAGCTGCTGTCGCAGGCGAACGCCACCGACGGCTCGGGCAGCTTCCTGTTCGCGGGTTACCAGACGACGTCGCAGCCGTTCGGTACGAACGCGTCGGGCGCGGTGCAATACAACGGCGACAGCGGCGTGCAGTACGTGCAGGTCACGGGCACCCGTCAGATCGCAGCCGGCGACAACGGCGCGACAGTGTTCCTCGGCGTTTCGCCGACCGGCACGAACTCGATTCCGGCTGGCAGTACGACCAACACTGGGTCAGGCACGATCGGCACGGTGAGCACGACGAATCCGGCCGATCCGACCAACGCCGACAAATACACGATCAACTTCACGAGCCCGACCACGTACACGGTGACGGACGTGACGGCTGGATCGACAACCGCGGCGCAGACGTTCACGTCGGGCACGGCGATCACGCTGGGCGGTCAGACTGTGGCGATTTCCGGCGCCCCGGCAGCGGGCGATTCGTTCTCGGTGACGCCGGCCACGCAGTCGGGCACGGATGTGTTCGCGAACATCGATGCGGCGGTGGCGGCATTGCAGACGCCCGTCACACCGGGCGCGGGCACGGCGAACCTGACGAATGCGCTTTCGACGGCGATGGGCAAGCTGGCGAATACGTTGAACAACGTGATCACGGTTCAGGCATCGGTGGGCGGACGGGAAAATGAACTGACGGCGTTGCAGACGGTCACGCAGAGCAACAACCTGCAGACCCAGAGTAACCTGGCGGATCTGACGCAGACGAACCTGACGCAGGTGATCAGCAAGTACACGATGGTGCAGTTTTCGCTGCAGGCGGCGCAGCAGGGGTTCTCGATGATTCAGAAGATGTCGCTGTTTAATTACATCGGGAATTGATTCTGCGGTTTTTCTGATCTGGATGTGAGAACGGCCCGGGTTTGTGAAGACCCGGGCCGCTTTGTTTTACGTTGCTGCTAATCGATTACAGGTAGACCAGCGAGAAGGTGGCCAGACCGTCGATAGGCACTTCCGTGTTCAGCGGCGGCATGTCAGCCGTCTTGTTCAACGCGAGATCGATTTCAAGCGGTTGCGTAATCGTGGTGAACGCAGCCGGGACCGTTTGACCGGGGGCGGCCCACGAGTGGGTACGGACACCGGGTTGAATCATCGTGCCAAACGGGTGGACGAATGCCGACCAGGTCGTGCCGCCATCCTGAGAGTAAATTCCGTCAGCAGCGTTACCGTCTGCGGTGATGCCGGTTTTCAGGAATCCGACGTTATAGGCGCCCACGGTCTTTCCACCAACCGAACCAACGCCCAAGACCTGGCTTGGGGCTGTCGAGAGGGGAAGCACCGAGCTTGCCGATCCACTTGTGCCGCTGCGATTGTCGACGGTTGTAATGCCTACTGCGACCGGCGCATCGCAGGTCACGGTGAGCGTCGCATTTTTCGCGGGCAGCAACGTAGCAGCGGTGGCGCTGAGCGATGAAGCCGGGATGCGACCAAAGTCAACGATACCGCCGCCCGAAATCGTCGGCGTGCACGAAGCCGGCACGATCGTACCAATAACCTTCAGGTCAACCGAATCAGCGGCGAATGCGCCAACCGAAGTTGCGGCCAGCAGGGCGGCCAGAAGGGTGTTTTTCGAAACGAGTTTCATGTTTAGCTCTTTCAAGGTTGATGAGGAAGCAGAACCCGACTGGTTGTGTTTGCGCCGAATCCTTGAGTTGAATTCTGAGCGTTTGCCTTGCTTCGCTGAATAGCAGTTCCTTTACATGCAGGAAGTTCTGAAAGCAAGTGTTGCTCAAGCTGCATTCGGCGCGCAGTCGCACAAGGCGGGGCCGCCGAGCTAAATGAAATCGGGCGATATCCAGAACGGGGCATCGTGCCCCGACCAAGGCTGCAGCCTCTTTCAGCAGGCGAACCAGCGAATTGCGGCGCGTTCGATCAGTTCGAGTTCGCAAATGCGGAAGCGGCCCGGTTTTGAGAACCCCGGCTGCTCATCGCCGTCACCGAAAACGAATCACAGATAAACCAGCGAGAACGTAGCGAGACCGTCAAGCGGCACATCGTTCGTCAGGTCAGGCTGGTTGGGCCGGCTGTTCAGCTTCGTCGAAACCACGATACCCTGCGTGATTACGCTGTACGCTTGCGGAGCCGTGCCGCCGCTCACCGTCCACGCAATCTGGTTATTGCCACCGGCATTGATATGCGCATCCGTGACACCAAGCGTGCCCCACGTCGAACCGCCGTTGTCCGAATAAACGCCATCCGGAGTTGTACCGTCTGCAGTCGCGGTGGCATGGGGGAACGTGATCGAGTAAGCGCCGACGTTCTTCGAATTCACAGCGCCCAGACCGTACGCATACTGATCGCCCGTTGCAATAGCACCCGCCGGTGCCGTGCCGCTACGATCATCGATAACCTTCACCGAAACCTTGGCCGGTTGATCGCAGGTGATCGTCAGCGATGACGTTTTGTCTGCAAGGGTGGTGAAACCGGTATCGCTGAGCGAAGCAGCAGGGATGTTGCCGTAGTCGATCACGCCGCCGCCTGCGAGAGTGGGTGTGCACGATGCCGGAACAATCGTGCCGATGACCTTCAGGTCAACCGAATCAGCGGCAAACGCGCCAACCGATATCGTTGCGAGCATGGCAGCCAGAAGAGTCGACTTCGAAATAAGTTTCATGAGAATCCGTTCAAAGAAAATAGAAAAGAGGACGCAGCGAGGTGCTCGTCATGTCCTCGCGGCGGATTCTCAGTGCTTGCTTAACGATTATGAATCGTAGTTATCCGAAATGTGCATAACGTCGTTGGTAGCGAACCTGGTTGCTTGACGAAAATAAAACAACCGGACGCGCGAATGAAAATTCATAAAACGACGATGTATCTTGATATGTAGTTTGTCCAGAATCCGCGTTCCGCGCGTGCCTTCCGTTTTGAGCAGGCATCAGCGCTCAACCGGAACGGACTCTCATGTTTTCTCTCCCTCTCAGGCGCGCGCCCCTCGCGATCGCCGTTTCATTACTGGCTGCCGGTACATCTGCGCACGCCTATGTTCTCGTACCCAGCGGTACACGTATCGTCACCACCCAGACTGCTCCCGATGACTACGAACTCCAGAACGCTGCCTCGCTGGAAGTGCAGTCAGGCGCGACGGTGTACGGTGTTCGCACCGGCTATACCGGCGCCGGTGCACAAGTCATGCTGGACTCGGGCGCGCAGATTTCCACCCACGGTCTACTGGTCAACAGCGGATCGGTCGATGTCGCTACAGCATCGGCCCCCGGCGTCCAGACGATCATTCGCAACGACGGTACGGCCAGCGATCTGGGCGACGCGGTCCGCCTGAAAAACGGCAGCACGGGAACGCTGCGAAACGTGCTGCTGGAAAGCACGGCGGGCAATAGTTACGCCGGCCTTCAGGCAGAAACGAATTCGACGGTATTGGTCAGCGACGGCATCATCCGCAGCGCCGGATGGGGCGTGCTGGACGGGACGGGCGCGCAGATCGACCTGCAACGCGTGACAGTCGAAGCTGGCGCGAACACCGGCGCGTTCATCAGTGCCGGCGCACAGATGACTGCCACCGATAGCAGCATCACCGGCCCGAAAGGGGTCGAAGTGCGTCAGCAGAATTCGAGCTTTACCGGCCACAACACCGCGATTACCGCGACGACCGGAGCTGGCGTGACGATGGTCGGCGACGCGTCGGTCGTGCTCGACAGCGGTTCATCAGTTCAGGGCGCAACGCACGGCATCGTCGCGGCGTTGATTCCAGGTGCGACGCCCGGCAATAACACGATTAACCTCACGGACACATCCGTCAATGGCGCGAATGGTTCCGCGATCTTTGCTTCGTCGGCAAGTCACACCGACATCACGGTTGCGGGATCGAGCGTGCTGAACGGCTCGGACGGAAACGTATTGCACGTCGGACCCGGCAGCACAGCGAATTTCAATGTCATCGCTTCGAACCTTCAGGGCAATGTGACTTCCGACGATCGCCTGGGCGCCAATATTTCGCTCACGAACGGCGCGACGCTCACGGGTAACCTGATTCGGGTCGGAGACGTTTCTGTCAGCAACGGCGCCGCGTGGAACCTCACACAGAGCAACACGATTGGCAGTTTGAGCCTGAGCGGCGGCACGGTTGTCCTCGATACCGGCGTCGACAAGACACTCACCATCGCAGGTAACCTCAGCGGGCAAGGGACATTCGCAATCCACACGGATCTCGGCAACGTGCACGGCGATCTGATCGACGTGCATGGCTCCGCATCGGGTCAACATCAACTGCAGGTGCGCAATACCGGGCGTGAACCCGACGCGCCGGGCGGCAAGCTGATGGTCGTGCAGACTGCAGGCGGGCCGGCCGCGTTCTCGCTTAAGGGCGACAAGGTCGATGCAGGTGTCTACGAGTATCGCCTCGCGCAGCAGGGCAACGACTGGTATCTGCAGAACACGGCAGTGAATCCCGTTACCCCCGTTGATCCGGTCAACCCGGTTGATCCGTCGGACAACACGCCTGATACGCCCTCGTCGAACACGCCGGACAACAAGCCCGTGATCACGCCATCCGCTGCGACGATCCTGGGTCTCTTCACTGCACCCGCCACGGTTGCTTACGAGCAGATGGACGTACTGCGCACGCGCATGGGTGAGCTTCGTCGCGACGAACAGGGCAGCGGTGCATGGGCGCGCGGCTATGGCTCACGCTATCGTGTTTCAAGCGCAGCGGGCCAGCCGTTCACGCAGGACCAAAGCGGTGTCGCGATCGGCGGCGATCGCAAGATTGCAGTGACGGGCGGCAAGGTGCTCGTCGGCGGCAGTTTTGGATACACGAACGCAAACCTGACGTTCGCGCCGGGCGCGGATGGCGTCGTGGAAAGCCAGACGCTGGGCGGCTACGTCACGTGGCTGCGCGACGACGGCTACTACGCCGATGCAGTGCTGCAGGCGAGCCGCTTCGAGAACCGCGGCAACGCAACGATGAGCGACGGCGTTCGCACACACGGTAGCAACGTGAACTACGGCCTTGGAAGTTCGCTGGAAGTGGGCCGTCATATCGGCGTGCAGGACAACTGGTTCGTCGAGCCGTACGTGCAGCTCGCAGGCCTGTTCTCGAGCGGCAGTAGCTTCGCGCTTGATAACGGCATGCAGGCCACTAACGGCCGTAACGCCTCACTGCAGGCAAAGATCGGCGTGGCGGCGGGCAAGGATTTCAAGCTCGATGAAGGCAGCGTGATCCAGCCTTACGCGAAGGTCGCGTTCATCAACGAGTTCGCGCACAGCAACCCCGCGTACGTGAACGGCATTGAGTTCTCTACCGATCTCGCGGGGCCGCGTGGCGAACTGGCAGTCGGCGTTACGGCGCAGGTCAAGAAGTGGTTCCATCTGTTCGCCGAATACAGCTACTCGAAAGGCGACAAGATCGAGAAGCCGTGGGCGCTGTCGGGCGGGATGCGTTACGTCTGGTAAGCAGCGGGTCGCTATTGAGAAGGCCGTCGTGGATGTTCGCGACGGCCTTTTTTTTGATGTGTTACCGCGACTTGAACAGGTTTGCTTGAGCTCTGATTGCGGCGTCCAGCGTCTGGCAATCGGGCAATACGCGGCTCACGCAGTCGATAAACGTCCTGCAACGCGACGAGAGTAAAGGCGCCTGCGGTTCGACGAGCGTAGCGGCCGGGTGTTGAAGCGCTGCGTGGTCAAGCAGCGCTTCCGGAATGGCAGTCTCACCGCGCAGGCGCAGCAGCATCAGAAGCTCGATCGGCATCGCCTGTTCAACAGGGTGGTCGAAATCGAACCGCATCTGCCCGGAGTCGAGGCGGCAATGCGACAGATGTCGGTCCGCGAGCTGCACAGCAAGTGGCATGAACGTGGATTCGGTCGCATTCCACAGGTCGATGATGTCGACGAGCAATTCCTCGCCTTTCTGGAACGTGCACGGTACGACGGGCACGTTCAGCCCCTTACCCGCCACGCTAACGATCATCCCTGTAATCCCGCCCGGCACCGGGCGTCCTGCGTGATCGACGTCGCTGCCAAACCAGCATTCGAGCACATGCGCGGCAAGATCAGACCAGCCGAGCGTCACCAGCATTGCGATCAGCAACGCCATATCGCGATCGTAGATCTGGCGGCGACGCGGGCCTCGCCAGACATCTTCGTAAATCGCAAGGGCATAGGTGCCCGCGAGCGCTTCGAGAACGCCCTTCCTCAAAGCATGCCAGTCGGGTTCAGGCGTGTTCTCTGCGCCGTTTAGATCGATACCGCGCCACTGACGCAATCGTCCTAGCCAGTAAAGCGGCCGCGCTGCGCTTGGGAGCGGAATGGCGGATGGCGCGCGGAAGAAATCTTTCAGTGCGTCGCGATGCATGCCGTCAAGTGCGGACGCTTCGGCGTATGCGGCATGAAGGATTGTTTGACGTCGTTCGTCAGGATCGGATGTAGGTGGATTAAACAACGAGAAGGCCCCGGCAGGTGTGCGTTTGACCGTTGACCATACGGAGTTGCAAAGGCTTTCGCCATCGTAGGTTTACGAATTTCCGACGTGTTCGCCCTATAACGCGTAACTCCAAAACAGAAAAGCGCTTTTCTAAAGCACTAATTCGAGATTTAAAGATTCTGCGATTCAGAAGACTCCCTGGTTCTTCCAAACTCAATGCATCGAGACAAGCGTCGTTGCAATCAAGCCGCGACCGAACCTAAGGAGCCTCAATCATGAAATCGATCAACTTCAAACTCCGCAACGTGGTTGTTGCTGCAGCCATGCTCGCGGGCTTCGCGAACGTTGCAATGGCAACCGGCATGGTGCCGGAAACGTCGGTGGTCCTCGTCAACGAAGCAGATGGCGAAGCAACCATGAACGTGAAGAACAGCGAAAGCACGCCGCAGCTTCTCTACACGTCGGTTACACACATTGAGGAAGACCAGGAAAACCTCGTCGTCGTGACGCCGCCTGTTGCACGTGTTGAAGGCAACCAGACGCAAACGGTGCGTTTCGTGTTGCAGAACAAGACGCCGTTGACTGTTGAACGCCTCGAACGCGCTGTCTTCGAAGGCATTCCCCCGCGTGATCCGAAGGCAGGCGCCCGCGTGACGATGACCGTCCGCCAGGATCTGCCGCTCGTGATCCATCCGAAGGGCCTCGCAGTCAATCGCGAACCGTGGAAGGAACTGAAGGTTTCGATCACTGGCGACGAGCTGACGATCGAAAATCCGAGCGCCTATGTCGTGCGTCTCGCACAGACGGTGCAGTTGCAGCCGCAACAGAAGAACGTCGAACTGCCGCGTCCTTACGTGCTGCCGAAGACGAAGGTGACCGTGCCGCTGAAGGGCGCAAGCGCAGCAGCGACCATCGCGCGCCTGTTCCCGGCCACGACATACGGCTACTCGGTTGATCCGTATGACGCGCCTGTTACCTCGGCTTCTGCAGCGGCAACGCAGACGCAAGCAACAGTACCGGCCTCGCAAGTATCGGTCTCGAAGTAATCGGTTTAGGGACGTTCGACATCATGAAGCTCAACCCACATGCCTCCAGCAGGCAAAGCAGGCAAGGAGGAAAGACCACCCTCAAGCTCGCTCCAATCGCAGTGGCCGTGACGTTGATGATGGTCGGCGTCGCTACAGGCAATACGTTCGCAGCAGAAGCGAACAACGAAGCAACCATCGTCGAAGCCAACGCTGGCTTCGACATGGAAATGCTGAAGTCCCGTGGCATCGATCCGAAGGTCGCCGAATACTTCAAGGATGCCCCCCGTTACCGTCCGGGTATCAGCAACGTCACGTTGCTGGTGAATGGCAGCAAGAAGGGCACGGTCGCAGCGCGCTTCGACGAACAGGGCAACCTGTGTTTCGATCCGAAGTTCATGGCGCGTGCTGGCCTGCAAATGCCTAAGGGCTCCGCTGAGGAAAAGGAAGTTAACGCAACCGGCAAGAAAGGCGCGCAGAGCGATGACTCCGCCGCCGCCCTGTGCGTGGACTTTCTTGCCGCATGGCCGCAGGCCATCGTGAAACCGTATCCGAATACCTCGACGGTTGAGCTTGTGGTGCCGACCGACGCGCTGCGTCCGGAGGCACTGACTGACACGAACTACACGACCGGTGGCACGGCAGCGTTGCTGAACTATGACCTGCTTGCTATCGGCAATCACGGCAGCGGAACCAGCTCACAGTATTTCTCCGGTGCAACGGAACTCGGCTTTAACGCCGGCGACTGGATCGTGCGCAACCGCAGCATGTACACGAACGATGGGAAGCACTCGCAGTTCGAACACCTGTATGCCTACGCACAACGCACGTTCGCCGACTACAAATCGGTATTCCAGACGGGCGAGGTCAATGTCAGCAATTCGATCTTCTCGGGCATGTCGATTTATGGCGCGCAATGGGTGCCGGAAGCTGCGCTCACGCGTACTGGCACCAACGCAGCCGCGCAGGTAACAGGAATCGCGCAATCGACGGCGCGTGTGGAAGTACGCCAGGCTGCCGCGCTGATTTACTCGACGGTCGTGCCGCCGGGCCCGTTTTCGCTCAGCAATCTGCCGCTGCTCAACGGCACGAACGATCTCGAAGTGACGGTTATCGAAGCGGATGGCTCTTCCCGCAAGTTCATCGTGCCGGCGGCTTCGCTGTCGGCCGGTTCACTGGGTATCGCGCCGGGTTATTCGTTCGCGGTAGGCAAACTGCGTGACCTTGGCACCGATCCGGCGTCCAAACCGTGGATGGCAACGGGCACGGGTACGTGGTCAATCGGCAAGAACTCCAGCGTGACGGCCGGCGTGCTGGGCGCGACAGACTATCAATCGATCGGCTTCGGCGGTCAGACGACGATTTTCGATCGCACAGCGATCAGCGCGCAGAGCACGTGGTCGAACGCGACCCGTGAAGGCTTGCGCGGCGGTCAGGCAACGGCATCGATCAGCACGCCGATTACGGAGTCGCTTTCGCTCAATGCATCCGCCAGCCTGCAAACGCCGGGCTACCGTACGCTGACCGATACGACGCAGGACACGACCCAGAACTGGAACGACAACCACTATCGCGCGCAGTACACAGCATCGGCGGCGTGGTTGCATCCGTGGCTTGGCGGCTTTACCGCCGGCTATACGCGCTCGAACCTGTTCAACGGCCAGACTTCACAACGCGTGACCGGCTCGTGGGGGCGCACGTTCAAGTACGCGACGGTCAATCTGAACATTGAGCACGCGGTGGGCGGCGGCGCGACAGGCAACAGCGGTAACTCGGTCTACCTGACGGCGACGATTCCGTTCGGCAAGCGCAGCGTGAAGACGTACGTGAATTCGACGGATGGCAATGCACGTGTCGGCGCAACGTATAGCGAAGTGGTCAGTGACGAACTCAACTACACGCTGAACGGCGAATTGCAGCCGAACAGCGGCACCGCTTCGAGCAGCGCAACTGCGTCGATTACGCCACACTACACGCAGATGAACGTGGGCGTGACGCAAAACGGCACGAACTCGACGTCTTACAACGCGGAACTGCGTGGCGGTGTCGTGGCGCACAAGCATGGCGTGACGTTCTCGCCGTATCCGGTGAGCGACACGTTCGGCATCGCAAAGACGAGCGATGTGGCGGGCGTCAAGATTTCGACGCCGCAAGGTCCGGTATGGACGGACTTCTGGGGCCAGGCAGTGATCCCCACGGAAGCGGCGTATTCGACGAGCCGTATCGAAGTGTCGGGCAAGACGCTGCCCCGCAACGTCGATATCGGCAACGGTTTCGCGCAGGTGAACCCGGGTCGCGGCTCGGTGAACTACGTGAACTTCGACATCGTCAAGGTGCGCCGCATCCTGCTGCGCGCCATCGACAAGCGCGGTCAGGTTCTGCCGAAGAACGGGTCAGTGCTCGACAAGGACGACAACTACCTCACCACTGTGCTCGACGACGGCAACATCTTCCTGAATGGGAACGAGGGTGAAAACCTGAAGGTCGTGGATCTGGATGGCAACCGCTGCTCGCTCGACTACAAGCTGGCCGAGAAGCCGGACCTGAAGAGCTACTTTGAAAATGCAGAGGCAGTGTGCCAGTAAGGCCGCGCCTTCACACAGGAGAAACGTCATGAAAATCAAACTTTATCCGATGCGCGTGCTGGGCAATGCCGTGATGCACGTTACAGCCGCCGCTTTGCTTGCGATGGGCGCGTGTACCGCCGCACAGGCGCAAGGTCCGGGCGAATGCCAGATGACCGTGAACGAAAGCTCGGTCGACTATGGCGTGTTCACCCGCTACCAGCTTCAGGGCGACAACCCGCAGGCTCCGACGCTGAGTCTCGGCAAGCGTCAGCTGACGCTGAACGTGAACTGCCGGATGCCGGTGACGATGTCGGTGGCTTTCCGCAGCGGCGCTAACGGTGCGGACTACAGCTTCGGCAACGGTGGCACCGTCGCGGTGAGGATGGCGAATGCGCAGGTCGACGGTCGGCCCGCGATGATCGGTAGCGCCGCCGGCGTGGGCATGCTGCCGGCGAGCCCCGCGGCTGTCGCGCAGTTTGCGCCGGGTCAGGTGATCGTGCCGGTCGTCGACGGCCGGCCCGCGAAGGGGACGAGTTTCTCCGCGCAGGTCGAAGTTGATCCGCGTGTGCCTGCCGCCAACGCGAAGGTGGCTGGCCGCACGAACCTCGAAACGAACGGGACGTTCCAGCTCATTACTCAGTAACTGTCGCGCTGTTGATCCTTACGCCGGCGGCTTTTGTGCGCCGGCGTTTCTGTTTCATCTAAACCCGCGACGCCGTTTCCGGATGCGCTTAACAGGCAGTCGCGGGCGTGCGTCGAACAGTCCTGCTAACCATGAAAGAAGTCCGCTTTATGCCTGCCGTACTGCCCATCGTGGATTTCCGTTGCCGCTTCATCAGCGTGCGGCGTGATCCGCTCTTCGTTACCCCTTCTGATCGCAAGAGCATGTCATGACGACGAAAACAGGGGCGCTGCTGATACACGGCCTCGGCGGCACTGAATACGATCTCGGCGGTTTGAAAAAGATGCTCGGCAAAGCCGGGATCGACGCACATGCGATCCTGCTGCCGGGCCACGGCGACACGCCCGAACGTCTCGCGACGATTCGTGCCGAAGACTGGCTCGCCGCCGCGCTTGCACGATACAAAGAACTCGCCGCGCAATACGACGAGTTTCACATCATCGGCATGTGCATGGGCGCGTTGGTGAGCATTGCGCTGTGCGACGCCGTCGCGCATACGAAGGGCCGTCTGGTGCTGCTCTCGCCGCCCGTTCATATCGATGGATGGAAGGTTCCCTGGTACGGCGCGATACGCCATCTGCTCTATCGCATCCCCGGGCTCGCGCGCCGGATGAAAGTGCGTGAAGCGGAGCCGTTCGGCATCAAGAATCCGCTAATGCGTGGGATCGTCCGGTCGCGGATGGAGCGCGGGCACAATCTTCACTATCGATGGGTGCCGCTCGCGTCGGTGAGGCAGGTCGACCGGTTGCGTCGGCGGGTCAAGCGTTGCGCCGACCGCATTGCGTGCCCGACGGTCATCGCTCACGCGCGCGCGGATGAGCTCACGAGCCTGCGTTCGGCGACGTTCCTCGAAAGCAGGATCGCCGACGCGCGTACCGTGGTGCTGGAGAACAGCTATCACATGATCTGTATCGACAACGACAGTCATCTCGTCGAGCAGACGGTGCTGAAGTTTCTCGGTCTGCCGGCGCAGGCGCCGAGCCGGTTTTCGCGCAGGTTGCTGGAACGGGCCCGCGCAGCGTAACGCAAGGATACGGCGCCGGTTTGATGCAAGAAGACCGGAGGTCAAATCGCCGCAAAAGGTCGCATGCGCAACGCGCGGCCGCTATCTAAATCCCGCCGCCACGCGTCCCATCTCTTCGATACCACTGTCGAAAAGCCGCGAAAAATACGGAATCATGTTCGGCAGCATGAGCTGCACGAGCAGCAGGCCGACCAGCATCGTCAGCGGCAGGCCGACCTGGAACACGCCGATCTGCGGCGCCGCGCGGTTGAGAATACCGAGCGCCAGGTTGGTGATCAACAGTGCCGTCACGACCGGCATCGCCAGCAGCAATCCCGAAGTCAGCACCGTGCTGCCGTAGGCGGCCAGCACGCGCCAGCCGTTCGCTCCCAGCATGTTCGCCGAAACCGGAATCGACTGGAACGTCGCAATGAGCGCGCTCAGCATCTGCAGATGGCCGTCGAACGCGAGGAACGTCAGCATCGCGATCGTCCACATGAAGCGCGACAGCACCGCGCTCGAGCCGCTCGCATGCACGTCGAAGAACGTCGCGAAGCCGAGACCCATGCTGAGACCGATGATGTCGCCGGTTGCCTCGATAGCGGCGAACACGATCTGCATCGTGAAGCCGAGCGCAATGCCGATCAGGAACTGGTTGACGATGATCCACACGCCTTCGGCCGAAAACACCGTGGCCTGCGGCAGCGCACCGAGCGTCGGCGCGACGATGAGCGTGACGAAGGCGGCGAGACTCACTTTCACGCGCACGGGTACAGACGTGTCGCCGAACGCGGGCGCAACCGCCACGAGCGCGAGAATCCGCACGAACGGCCAGAGGAACGCGGTAAGCCAGGTGTTCAGCTGCGCGTAGGTGACGGAGAACATGGCGGGACGTGTAGCCGGAAAGCGGTCAGCTGGCGAGCGACGGAATGCTCGTGAACATGTGACGCATGTAGTCGAGCATCGTCGTGAGCATCCACGGGCCGGCGATGACGAGCGTGATGAGAATCGCGATCAGCTTCGGGATGAACGACAGCGTGGTTTCATTGATCTGCGTCGCGGCCTGGAACAGGCTGACGAGCAGCCCGACGACGAGTGCGACGAGCAGCAGCGGCGCGGCCAGCACCATCGAAACGTACATCGCCTGGTGGGCGAGCGTGGTGACTGTTTCTGGCGTCATGGCCGGTCTCCTTCCTGTGCGCCGTTCACGTTCCGATGAAGCTCTGCGCGAGCGAGCCGAGCAGCAACTGCCAGCCGTCGACGAGCACGAACAGCATCAGCTTGAACGGCAGTGAGATCGTCGCGGGCGAGATCATCATCATGCCCATCGACATCAGCACGCTCGCCACCACCATATCGATGATGAGAAACGGAATGAAGATCGTGAAGCCGATCTGGAAGCCGGTTTTCAGCTCGCTCGTGATGAACGACGGCACCAGCAGCGACAGCGGCACGTCTTCCGGTCCCTGCATCGGCGGGGCGTGAGAAATTCGCGCGAAGAGCGCGAGATCGCCTTCGCGGGTCTGGCGCAGCATGAACGTCTTGAACGGCAGCACGCCGCGCGCCACGGCCTGATCCATCTGTATCGTGCCGTCGGCGAACGGCTTGTAGCCGTCGGTGTAGGCCTTGTCGAGCACCGGCGACATGATGAAGAGCGTCAGGAAGAGCGCGAGGCCGACCAGCACCTGGTTGGGCGGCGTCGAGTTCGTGCCGAGCGCCTGGCGCAGCAGCGAGAGCACGATGATGATGCGCGTGAAGCTCGTCATCATCAGCACCATCGCCGGCAGGAACGTCAGCATCGTGAGCAGCAGCATTGTCTGCACGCTCAGCGAGTACGTCGTGCCGCCGTTCGGGCCGGGGCTCGTGTTGAAGGCGGGCAGCCCGGCTGTCTGCGCGAACGAGAGCGCCGGCAGCGTCAGCAGCAAGGCCGGCAGTGCGAGCGTGGCGATGCGCTTCAGCACGGTTCGGGTCTTTGTCGGGACGTGGCGGGTCGGCGCGCAGACGTCCTGCGCTTCACGATGATTGAACTGCATTTACTGTTCTCCGCTGACGCTTCGCTGGAAACGTTTGCCTGCTTCCTGTTTCAGCGCGTCGCGAAAGCGTTGTCCGAAGGAGCCGGGGAGGGTGCCGGACGCAGCGGGTGCGCCGGGCGTCACGAAACCGGCCTCAGCCGAACCTGCCGGCATGGTGTGCAGCAGCCGGACGTTGCCAGGCGCCGTGCCGAGCACGAGCCACGTATCGCCGATTTCGACGACCGCGACACGCTCCTTGCCGCCGAGCGATACGCCGCCGATCGTCTTCACGAGACCGCCGCGTTGCGACGGTTGCAGGCCGAGGCGGCGCGCGAGCCACGCACAGCCGAATACCAGTCCGATCACCACCGCCAGGCCGACGACCGTCTGCAGCACCGCACCGACGCCGAGCGACGGCACGGCCGTTCCCGCACCCACGCCCGACGCGATTTTCGCGGCGTTGTTGACCGCGTTCATGTCGGCGGCGTGAGCCGGCAGCGCTATCCAGGCGCCGGCAGCGACGCAGGCTGCCATCAGCGAGGCGAACCGGGCGCGCGCGGCGAGCGGCAAGCCGCCCATTGCGAACGCAGCCCGGCGGGTGAGGCGTTTCATCGGTTCAGCTTCCGGATACGCTCGGACGGCGTGATGATGTCCGTCAGACGGATCCCGAACTTGTCGTTCACGACGACCACTTCGCCCTGCGCGATCAGGCAACCGTTGACGAGCACGTCCATCGGTTCGCCGGCGAGGCCGTCGAGTTCCACGACCGAGCCCTGCGCGAGTTGCAGCAGGTTGCGGATCGCGATTTTCGTGCGGCCGAGCTCGACAGTCATCTGGACGGGGATGTCCAGAATCATGTCGATGTCGTTACGCGTCGTCGTCGGTTCTACTTTCGACAGCGGCTGGAACACGCCTGCTGCGGCCGGTTCCGGTTCCGGGTTGCTGTTCTGCTCGGCGAGCGCGCTTGCCCAGTCATCCATTGCGATATCGTCTTCTTCGGTTGTGGCGGCCGCGGCTGCTGCTGCGGCCAGTTGCGGCTCGCCGACGGGCAGCTCGCTCTCCGGCGTGGGGTTCAGCTCACTCATATCCACCTTCCTTCATCGTGTCGGCTGCGCTGATCATTTTCTGGACCCGCAACGCGTACTGACCATTGAAAATTCCGTAGCCGCATTCCATCACCGGTACGCCATCCACTTTCGCCGTGAGGGTCTCGGGGATGTTGACCGGCAGCACGTCGCCCTTGCGCATGTTCAGGATCTGCTGGAACGTCACGGGCATGCTGGCGAGATCCGCCGTCAGTTCCACTTCGGCCGTTTGCACCTGTTGCGAGAGCACGCGTACCCAGCGGCGGTCGATGTCCATCGCTTCGCCCTGGATCGGCGACGACAGCGTGTCGCGGATCGGTTCGATCATCGAGTACGGCATGCAGATGTGCAGCGTGCCGCCGGTCGAGCCGAACTCGATCGAGAACTGCGTGACGATGACGATTTCGTTCGGCGTGGCGACGTTGGCGAACTGCGTGTGCATTTCCGAGCGCACGAATTCGAACTGCAGCGGGCGCACGTTCTTCCACGAAGCCGTGTAGTGCTCGAACACGAGGTTCAGCAGCTTGCCGATGATGCGCTGTTCGGTGGCCGTGAAATCGCGGCCTTCGACGCGTGTATGGAAGCGGCCATCGCCGCCGAACAGGTTGTCGACGACGAAGAACACCAGATTCGGATCGAACACGAACAGCGACGTGCCGCGCAGCGGCTTCACGTGGACGAGGTTCAGGTTCGTCGGGATCGGCAGATTGCGGGTGAATTCGCTGTACTTCTGGACCTTCACCGGGCCGACGGAGATTTCCGCCGTGCGTCGCATGAAGTTGAAAATGCCGATGCGCAGGAGGCGCGCGAAACGGTCATTGATGATTTCGAGACCGGGCATCCGGCCGCGAACGATACGTTCCTGCGTGGCGATGTTGTACGGGCGAACGCCGGTACGGTCCGTGGAATCGGATTCCGTGTCGGATTCGCCGGTGACGCCCTTGAGGAGGGCATCGACCTCCTCCTGGGACATGAACTCTTCGTGGCCCATCCTGTTCCTCGTGCGTCCCGTGACGGTTATTGTTGGCAGTTACGCGGCACTGCGTTACTGCACGACGAATTCGGTGAACAGCACGTCGGAGACGTGGGCCGGCTGGCCGCCGGTATCGGTTGGCTGTTCGATGAGCGCTGCGAGTTCTTTCGCGAGTGCGTGTTTTCCGTCGAGGGTTTGGAGTTCTTCCGGATGTTTGTTCGACAGTGCGAGGAGAACGCGGCTGCGGATTTCCGGCATGTGCTGGGTGAGGTGTTCCTGGGTGGCCTGGTCGGTGAGCTTGAGCGTGAGGCCGATGCGCAGGAAGTGTTGCTGGCCGTCATCCGACTGCAGGTTCACGGTGAGCGGTTCGAGCGGGAAGAACACGGGAATGGGCGCCGGGGCCGGCATTGCCGACGATGCGGCGGCCGGGGCGCGTTTCGACATGAAGAACCAGGTGCCCGCACCGGCGGCGCCAGCCGCGACCAGTACGATCAGCAGGATCACGAGAATGCGTTTTATCGTTCCCTTGGAGGACGGTGCGATAGCTTGCTGGTTTGCGGTCGTGGTTGCCATGGGGTTTCGGATAGCCTCAATACTGTAGGTTGGATTTTCGGGTTTCTTCCAGGCTTGCGATGGGTCGAAAAGAAGGGGGAATCGGGGTTAGCTCGGGAGTTTGCCCGTTCGGGCTTTTTCTGGTTTTCTTCTGTATAGGTTTTTTTGTTGTTCCCTGGCTTTTTGGCCTTTCCTTGTGTTCATGTCGGTCTATTGGCGTTGCCCCTGTGCGGGGCGGCACCTACTTTTCTTTGTCCTTGCCAAAGAAAAGTAGGCAAAAGAAAGGCGCTTCGAAATGCCATCTTTTCGAGGTGCATCATCCCCGGGGAATGGCACCCCGTGAGATGTCGTCTTCGCAGCCCCCACAACAATGGTCCGCGCACGAGACCGTCCCTCGCACAGCGCACTCAGTGACAAAGGGCTCATCCATCCGGCTCCGCTTCGCGTCGCCGACCGGCTATCGCGGGCGGCGCGCGTACGCGCGGTTTATGACCTCACCGCGACGTACGAAGTGCGGAGTGGGGTGAATGACTGCTTTGTCACGGGCGCTACTGTGCGAGGGACGGAATCGCGCGGGGACCGATGCCGGGTGAAGTGCGAGGGCGACACCTCATGGGTCGCCATTCGCGGCGGATGATGCACCTTTGAGCAAATGAGTTGTCGAAGCGCCTTTCTTTTGCCTACTTTTCTTTGGCAAGACGCCCCGAAGGAAGTCCCCTTGGGGGACAAAGAAAAGTAGGTGCCGCCCCGCACAGGGGCAACGCCAATAGACCGACATGAATTCAAGGAAAGGCCAAAGCAACAAGGAAAGGCCAAAAAGCCAGAAAAAAACAAAAAAATCAGACAAACGTATCCACAATCCCCACACTCCGCCGGACAGGCGAAGCAGCGACAGAAGAAACCTGAACCTCGCCACTACCGCCGGAGGCAAAAGAACCACCAGAGGACGAGCCACGCCCACGAGAACCCTCTTGCCCCTGCTGCTGCTGTTGCCCCGCAAACCCGAACCCATCACTCACACTCGCACTGCCCAGCCCGATCCCCCCTTGCTCCATCGCCTCGCGCAATTTAGGCAGCGCGGCTTCCACCGCTTCCCGAACCTGCTGGTGCTGTGAAACAAACAACGCATGTGCATGGTTATCGGCAACCTGCAGCACGACCTGAAGCGGTCCCAGATCTTTCGGGTTGAGCGTGAGCTCCGCACTCTGCTGGTGAGCATTCGACAGGAACACCACCTTCTGCCCCAACGCGTCCTCCCAGTCAGGCGTCCCAACCTGCGGCGCCAGCGCGGCGCCCGCCGCCGCCACGGCGTTCGGATTCAGGGTCTGCGTCGCCGCGCCCGAAGCCGCAGCGGCCGTCGCAGCCTGGGTCGCCGCCAGGCCCGCACTCGCCGCGTCAGCCGTACTCTTCAGCGCGGCAAAGCTGTCCTGTGCGTTCCCCGCGCCCGCAGCCGCCGTCGCGTCAGCGGCATTGCGCGCCGCCAGCGCGTCCGGCGTCGCAGCCGTCGCAGCGTTCGCCACACCCTGTTTCGCGCCTTCGCCCTTCGCGCCCTTGCCGCCGCCGGCAAACGATGCCCCCGCCGCCAGACCCTTGCCCACGCCACGCGTGCCAGCATCGGCGTCGGTGGCCGAACCCTTGCCAGCCGCGCCCGCGCCCGTCTTCGTGGCCGGCGCGGCAATCGCACCCTGACCGTTGGCCAGCGCGGAAAGCGCCGCCTGCAATGCGTCCTGCACGGACTTGGGATCGAGCGATGCGAGCTTCTTGCCAATGGTCGTCACGCTCGACGCCAGCGTGCTCGCAGCAGCAGTCGTCGTCGCAGCAGTGCCATCGGCCGGAAGCGCATCGGCAGCTTTCGACGCCGCTGCGTCCATCGCGGCGCTCGCCTGTGCCTGCGCGTCCGCCGCTGCCGCAGCGGCTGCTGCCGCCAGGGCGGCGGCCGTTGCCGGTGTGTCCGATGCGCCCGCGTGCTGGTGCGACTTCGTGCCCGCGCCGGTGGTCTTGCCCTTCCCGCTGGCCGCCGTGGTCTGGTGGTCCGTCGAAGAGGCGTCGGCCTTCGTCGTGCTGTCCGTGTCCTGCTTGCCGTCGGTCGCGCTCGTGCTGCTGTCCTTCGATGCATTCGCCGGCGTCGACGTGTCATGCACGCCCGACGTCGAAGACGATGCGGACGATGACGAACCCGCCGAAGCCGTCGTCGAACCCGACGATGACGACGATTGCGATGACTGGGACGATTGCGATGACGGCTGGCTGACCGGCGCCTTCGCCGCGCTGTTCTGCGAGTCGATGCTCTGCTGCAGCGTCTGCGAGAACGGCGGCGTGCTGCCGCCCGACGTGGACGACGATCCGCCCGATGTCGCGCCGGTGGTCGCGCCGATCAACGAATTGAGGAGTGAAAGTGACGTCATGCGTGATCCCGTGTGTTCGTGTCAGTCAGGGTGCGTGGGCGTCAGGCGCCTTCCACGCGCATCCGGCGAATGCGTGCTGCGTGTTCGTCGGCGTCGCGTTGTTCGCGGCGCGCGCTCTGCGTTGCCTCGGCGGCGTCGCCGCGCGCCTTCAGGACTTCGTAGGAACCGAGTTTCTGCTTCTGGCGCTGCCAGTCGGGCTTCGCCGCCTCGACGCGTGCGGTCGCGGTGGCGAGCAGCCCGCGCTGCTGCGCGATCGCGGCGTCGAGCGTGTCGATGAACGCCTGAAAATTGCGCATGTTGCCGGCAGGCATGCCAGATTGCGCCGTCGCTGTGAAACGACGGTGATATTCGTCGCGATACTGCACGAGTGAGTCGAGCTGCGCCTCGACCTCGCCGCGTTCGCGCTGCACGCGGCCAAGCCGTTGCGCGGCGGCGTCGACGTCGTCCTGCGCGAGACCAATCAGCGTCTTGATCGGAAAATGTTTCGACATCGACGTTCTCCCTATTCGAACAGTGCGTCGAGCATCGCAAGACTCGGCTCGAAGCCGGCGCTTTCGCGATAACCCTGTTGCAGAAACGCTTCCATGCGCGGATACAGCGCGATGGCCCGGTCGAGGACCTGGTCGCGCCCGCTCGAATAAGCGCCGACGTTGATCAGATCGCGGTTGCGCTGGTAGCGCGAAAGCATCTGCTTGAAAAGACGGGTCCGGTCGAGATGCGCGTCATCGATCAGCGCCGTCATCGCGCGGCTGATCGACGCTTCGATATCGATCGCCGGATAGTGGCCGGACTCGGCGAGCTGGCGCGACAGCACGATGTGGCCGTCGAGAATCGCGCGCGCGGAATCGGCGATCGGGTCCTGCTGGTCGTCGCCTTCGGTCAGCACGGTATAGAACGCGGTAATCGAACCGCCGCCTTCCGGGCCGTTGCCGGTGCGCTCGACGAGCGACGGCAGCTTCGCGAACACCGAAGGCGGATAACCCTTGGTCGCCGGCGGTTCGCCGACCGCCAGCGCGATCTCGCGCTGCGCCATCGCGTAACGGGTGAGCGAATCCATCAGCAGCAGCACGTGCTTGCCCTGATCGCGGAAATATTCGGCGAGCGAGGTCGCGTAGGCGGCGCCCTGCATCCGCAGCAGCGGCGAAACGTCGGCCGGTGCGGCGACGACGACGGAACGCGCGCGCCCTTCGTCGCCGAGAATCTGTTCGATGAATTCCTTCACTTCGCGGCCGCGTTCGCCGATCAGGCCGATCACGATCACTTCGGCGCTCGTGTAGCGCGCCATCTGGCCGAGCAGCACCGATTTACCGACGCCCGAGCCGGCGAAGAGCCCCATGCGCTGGCCGCGTCCGACGGTCAGGAGCGCATTGATCGCGCGCACGCCGACGTCCAGCACCTTGTGAATCGGCTCGCGATTCAGCGGGTTGATCGACGGCGCGGACAGCGGCGCGTCGTTCGCCGCGCCAAGCGGGCCGAGACTGTCGAGCGGACGGCCCGACGCATCGACGACCCGCCCGAGCAGCTCCCAGCCGACCGGCAGACGCTTCGCGCCCGCCATCGGATCGGCGATCGGCGCGCTTTCGAGCGGATAGACGCGCGCGCCGGGCAACAGGCCGTGGACTTCGGTGGTCGGCATCAGGAACAGCTTGTCGGCGGCAAAACCGACAACTTCCGCTTCGGCGAACGCGATCGGGCTGCCGGCAGGCAGCTCGATCATCACTTCCGAACCCACCGACAGGCGCAATCCGACTGCTTCGAGCACGAGACCGGCGGCGCGGGTAAGACGACCGCAGGCGCGCAGCGGTCGCGCGATCGCGTTGCGGGCGCGCAGGCTGTCGAGCTGGGCGCGCCAGGCCTGGAAATGCGGGTTCTCCGCAAGCGCCGGGTCCGGCACGAACGCGGGCGCGGCCGGAGCGGCGGCACGCGGAGCGCGGCTCGCCGCGGTCCTGGCGCCCGCAGCGGGCGCAGTCACCGCGGCGCGTTTCGATTCGGGCGCGCCGAACGACGCCAGCGCGAGCTCGCGTTCGAGCTCCGTCAGATCGCTGGATTCGATCTCGGCGAGCGTCGGCTTTACCATGTGCTGACCTTGCCCAACGCCGCCGCGACGCGTTCCCAGCGGGTGCCGATACCGGCATCGACTTCGCCCGTGTTCGCGTGCGCACGGCAGCCGCCGCGTTCCACCGAAGGATCGGTGCGCACGGTCCAGCCGCGCGTCTGAAGTTCCTCGAGCAGATACGCCTCGACCACCGGCAGATCCGCCGGGCTCACGATCAGGCTCGGCGCGCCGACGAGCGCGGGTTCCATCGCCAGCACTTCGCGGGCGGCGGCGATCAGCGCGGCCGGGTCGTGTTGCACGTGCTGGCGCACGACTTGCTGCGCGATGTCGAGCGCAAGCGCGACGAGGGTATCGGCGATTTCGCCGCGCGCGCCGGCGAGGGCGGCGTTGAACGTGTCGGCGATTGCCGTGAGGCGCACGGCTTCCGCGTGCGATTCGACGCGGCCCTGTTCGAGACCCTGCGCATAGCCCTGTTCGTAGCCGGCCTGATAGCCGAGCGCCTGGCCGGCGACATGGCCCGATGCGACGCCGTGTGCATGGGCGGCGTCGCGCAGGCGCTGCAGTTCGGCTTCGAAGGCGCCGTCGTCGACCGGTTCCGGTTCCGGCACCGGGTCGAACGAGGCCATCTCCCAGCGCTGGTAGGCCGAGAGGCTTTCCTTGCGCATGGGATCCTGATCAGACATAAGCATCTTCCGCCTTGCCGCCTATCACGATCTGACCGCTTTCCGCCAGGTTGCGCACGACCTGCAGGATGCGGCGCTGCTGCGTTTCGACGTCCGAGACGCGCACCGGACCGCGTGCATCGAGGTCTTCCGCGAGCAGTTCCGCGGCACGTTGCGACATGTTCGACAGGAACTTCTGGCGCAGCGCGGGCGGCGCGCCCTTGAGCGAGATGATGAGCGATTCGGACTCGACTTCCTTGAGCAGCAGCTGGATCGCGCGGTCTTCGAGGTCGAGCAGGTTTTCGAAGACGAACATCTGGTCGATGATCTTCTCCGCGAGCTCCGCGTCGTACTGGCGCACGTTTTCCAGCACGCCTTCCTCGTGGTTGGCCGACATGAAGTTGAGAATTTCCGCCGCCGTGCGGATGCCGCCCATCGGGCTGCGCTTCAGGTTGTCGCTGCCCGAGAGCAGGCCCGTCAGCACGTCGTCGAGTTCGCGCAGCGCGGTCGGCTGGATGCCGTCGAGCGTCGCGATCCGCAGCAGCACGTCGTTGCGCAGGCGCTCCGTGAAGCACGCGACGATTTCCGACGCCTGATCGCGGTCCAGGTGGACGAGGATCGTCGCGATGATCTGCGGATGCTCGTTCTTGATGAGTTCGGCCACGGCGGACGAATCCATCCATTTGAGGCCTTCGATACCGCTCGTGTCGCTGCCCTGCAGGATCCGGTCGATGATCGCGCCGGCCTTGTCGTCGCCGAGCGCCTTGGTCAGCACCGAGCGGATGTACTCGCTCGAATCGAGCGACAGCGCGGTGTGCTGTTCTGCTTCTTTGGCGAACTCCTGCAGCACCTCGTCGATCTGTTCGCGCGTGATGTTTTTCAGCGACGCCATCGCGACGCCAATCTTTTGCACCTCGCGCGGTCCGAGGAACCTGAACACCTGCGCAGCCTCTTCCTCGCCGATCGACATCAGCAGGAGGGCGCTCTTCACTACGCCTTCAGCGCTCATCGGACACCCAGCTCTTGACAACGGTTGCTACGATTTTCGGGTCCTGGCGCGCGATGTTGCGAGCGTAATCCAGGTGGCGTTCATATCTGCGTTTCTCGTGTTCGGACGTGAGCATGCTGGATTCCTCGTCCTCTTCGGTCACGACGGTCTTTTCCTGCACCGGCAGGCCGTCGAGCAGCATCGGCTCGTCCTGCGAGGGCAGAGAGGCGACGACCGGCTCCGGCGGTGGGAACGCGCGGCGCAGCGCCGGACGCACCATCATGAAGTACAGCACGAGTGCCACCAGACCGATTCCTGCGTACGTCGCGATCTGCTTCGCGAGCGCGATCATGTCCGGCGTACGCCACCACGGCAGGTTCGCGTTCGGATCGATTTCCGTCAGGAACGCGCTGTTCACGACGTTCACCGAGTCGCCGCGCTTCGCGTCGTAACCCATCGCGTCCTTCACCAGCTGGTTCACCTGATCGAGCCTGTCGGCGGTTAGCGGCTGCATCGTGACGTGGCCCTTCGCGTCGACGCTGCGCAGATAGTTGACCACCACCGCCACCGACAGGCGCTTCACGCTGCCCATCGGCTGCTCGTAGTGGCGCACGGTCTTGTCGAGCTCGTAGTTGGTCGTGGTGTCCTTGTGATCGCTGATCGGTGTCGTCGTCACGCCGCTTGCGGCGTTCGCGCTCGCGGTGATCGGCGCGGACGCCGGCTGCGGCGGCTGGTTCGACAGCGCCCCCGGCACGCCCGACGCGCCGCTCTGGGTCATTTCCGTCGCCGTGCTCGACTGCTGGCTGCGCACGGCGGCCTGCTGCGGGTTGCCGTTCGGGCCGTAGTTCTCGGAGGTCTGTTCGACCTTCGAGAAGTCGACGTCGGCGCTGACCTGCGAATGCGCGTTGCCGGAGCCGAACAGCGGCGCGAGGATCGCGTCGATGCGCTGCTGCGTGTTGCGCTCGATCTGCTGGACGTACTTGAGCTGCGTCGCGTCGAGGCCGGTGCCGGAGGCGGGCTGCGTGAGCAGGTTGCCGTCCTGGTCGACAATCGTCACGTTGCGCACCGGCAGGTCCGGCACCGCCGACGACACCATATGCGTGATCGCCACGACCTGACCTTCGTCGAGCATGCGACCCGGATACAGGTTGACGAGCACCGAAGCCGATGGCGCCTCGTGATCGCGCACGAACACGGAAGGTTTCGGAATCGCCAGATGCACCCGTGAAGACTTCACCGACGAGATCGATTCGATGGTCTGCTCAAGCTCGCCTTCAAGGGCGCGCTGGTAATTGACCTGTTCGGCGAACTGGCTGATGCCGAATTTCTGGTTGTCCATCAGTTCGAAGCCCACCGAGCCGCCCTTCGGCAGGCCCTGCGAGGCGAGGCGCAGGCGCATTTCGTGGACCTGCTCGGCCGGCACGAGGATCGCGCCGCCGGTTTCGCTGAACTTGTAGGGGATGTTCGCCGTCTGGAGCGCGTTGATGATCGCGCCGCCGTCGCGGTCGGACAGATTGCTGTAGAGCACCTTGTAGTCCGGCGCCTGCGACCACATCACGAGGCCCGCGACGATGGCGATCAGCAGCGCGACCGCGAAGATCAGCGGCGCGCGCGGATTGCCGCGCATCTGCGAGAGCGAGGTCGGGAACGGCAGGCGCTGCGAAAAATTGCCGCCCAGACCGCCACCGAGGTCCGCGGCGCCTGCCTGGCCCGCGCCGCCGGCTCCGGCCTGTGCGCCAGCGAGGCCCATGCGGGCGTCGGGGTTGATCAAAGAGTTGGCTGACGAATCCATGCGTCGGGTATCTCCGGGATGCCTTGAGTCCTGCTCCGGCCCGCCGCGTCGGGCTTGACGGGCGCAGGGGCAGACACTTTCACGTTAGGGATTATCCCCACCGGCATGCAACCTGATTGGCCGAATAGAGCCGGGTTTCCCCCCTACTTTCGCGTCTGTGGCAAAAGGGCCGCTGCTATGCTTCATTCCAGATCGGCACGCCCAGGCACGCCGGTTTTCCTTCTTCTGGAGAGAACATGACATTGCCCGTGAGCCCACTTTTGTCGGCGCTACAGCAGATGCAGTCGATGGCCGCGCAGGCAGCCGGTGGCACCGCCCCGGCTGCTTCCGGGTCCGGCGCGGCCACGCCCGGTAACTTCGCCGCGGCGCTGAAGGCGTCGATCGACAAGATCAGCAGCGACCAGCAGAGCTCGATCAGCGAGGCGCATGCCTTCGAAATCGGTGCGCCGAACGTTTCGCTGAACGATGTGATGGTCGACATGCAAAAAGCCAATCTGGGCTTCCAGTTCGGCCTGCAGGTCCGTAACAAGCTGGTTTCGGCCTACAACGACATCATGCAAACCGCTGTTTGAGCCATCTCCCGGTCCCCTGTGGGCTAAAGCTTTACGCGTGTAATCCGATAACCCGGTTACAGGGATGACGGATTGCGGGCGGCGACGCTTCGTGACAATCCGCCAGCTATCCGCAATCTGCATCACACAGGAGGAGCGCCGATGTTTTCCCCAGGACAGGCTGGAGCCAATGCCTATGCGCGTGTCGGCGTCGAAACGGGGGTGATGGGCGCGAGCCCGCACCGCCTGATCGTCATGCTGTACCAGGGGGCGCGCCAGGCAATCGCGCAGGCCCGCATGTACCTGCAGCAGGGCAATGTCGCGGCGCGTGGGGAGGCGATCGGCAAGGCGATCGAGATCATCGGCAGCGGATTGCAGCAGTCGCTCAATCTGGAAGCCGGCGGCGAAATCGCGGAGCGGCTCGACGGGCTGTACACGTACATGGCGCGACGTTTACTCGACGCGAATATCAAGCAGAGCGAAGCCATGCTCGTCGAAGTCGACGGCTTGCTGGCCACGCTCGAAGAAGCCTGGATCGGGATTGCCCCGGAGATCGCGCGGATGGCGACACAGTCGTCCGCTGAAAGCATGAGATGACATCGAACGCAGAATATTTCGCCCGCTACGAGGCGATCGCAGCGATTTCCAACCGGATGTTGACGGCGGCGCGCCACGCGCTCTGGAATGACCTCGTGGTGTTGCAGGAAGAATATCGTCGGCTTGTTGACGGGCTGAAGCACGCAGAAGAAGGCGTGAAGCTCGACGATGCTGAGCGCTCGCGTAAATTCGAGCTGATCCGCCGCATCCTCGCCGACGACGCCACGATCCGCGATCTCGCGAACCCGCGCATGGCAAAACTGTCGGCGCTGTTCGCCGCGACCTGCCCGGCCAGCGTGCTGAAGGAACTTTACCAGGCGCGCTGAGCGCGCTTTTATCGACCCGTACCGTCGTCGGGGCGCATGGCCGCCGATGACCACGCGCCAGGGGCGCGCGAGAGGAACCGGCATGAACGGAATCGACACGGCTGTGGCTTCGCTGCTGGCAAGCCGCGTCGACAGCCTCCTTTCGATCGGCTCGCGGGCCGACGCCGCCACATCGCAGACGGGCGCCTCCGCGCTTACCGTCGAGACACCGGTTACGCCTGGCGGCGCGTTGCCCGCCGCACCCGCTACTCCTCAAGCTTCCGCGCAGACCGCGCTATCCGCTGTCGCCCTCACGCTCGACGCGATCGCCCGCTCGGGCGGCGACGCGACACCCGCTGTCGTCGGCCAGATGCCGGTGTGGGCCGCCGCGCCCGCGATCGACGTCGCCATCGAAGGCATGCTCTTGCCGCTGTTCGATACGCCGGCAGCGACGGGCTCGGGATCGGCTGCGGCCGGCGGGGCCGCGGCGAATACAGGCGCCGCCGCCGCGACGGGCGCAGCCGCGGCGAGCGTGGTCGCATCACCGTTGCCGGTTGCCGCGCTCGTCGCGGCGCTTCAGCGCACGGTCGCCGAAAGCGGTCTTTTCTACGAATCGCATCTTGCGCAGTGGCTCTCGGGGCAGCGCACGCCCGCGTCGCTTGCCGGCGAACCGCAGAACCGGCTCGCCGACGCGGCCGCCCAGCTTCCGCTCGACTGGAGCACGGACGCCAATGCTGCAGCGCAGCCGTGGGCGTCTGGCGCCGCAGCCCAGGCCCGCGCGACGGCCGCCACGCTGAACCCGAACGGCAGCGCGGCCACGTCACGCGGCGGGCCCGACGCTTCGCAGATGCAGGCGGCCCGCTTTGTCGCGCTCGAACTCGCCGCCGACGACGCGTTCCCGGATTCCTCGCAGTCGCTGCGCTCGCTGCTGCATACGTCGCCGGGCGACGCGGCGTCCAGCGCGAATTCAGCCACTACATCGCAGCAACTCGCCGCATCGATTCATCCCGCGACGATTCCACTCGTGCGCCAGCAACTCGATCTGCTGGCGACCGGGCAGTTTCGCTGGACCGGCGAGGCATGGCCGGGCGCGCGGCTCGACTGGACTATCGAACAGGACGGCGACGAATGGCAACGCAGCGGCGGCGGCGCGGAAGGCGACGAGCCGTATCCGTGGCGCACGCGACTCACGCTGTCGCTGCCTTCGCTTGGCACCATCGATGCCGATCTGACGTTGAACGGCACGCAACTGATGGTGCGGGTTCAGGCGAGCCCGAACGGCGCCGCGCGTCTTGCCGCGCAGGGTGAGCTGTTTCGCCAGCGCCTCGCGGCGGCCGGTATCGATCTCAGCGCGCTGTCGATCCGTGAGATCGGCGGCGCGGCAGTGGGCGGGGTGAACAGCGGTAGCGATGCCGCGAGTGCCGCGCAGGCAACGAGCGCGTACGCGCGCTCGGCCGCGGCAGCCGGCGAGGAAGCCGGCGCGGCGGCGCGTGCCGCCGGGGCCAGTCCCGCTTCGGGTGCGGGCACGAACGCACGCGCCGCGCCACCGGATGCGGACTACGACTGGGATCTCGCATGAGCCGCACGCATCGCAGGAGCGCGGCGGCGCTCCGTTATGACGCCAACAGCGGCGACGCATCGCCGCGCGTGATCGCGAAGGGATACGGTCTCGTCGCCGAGATGATCGTGCAGCGCGCGAAGGAAGCCGGTCTGTATGTACACGAGGCACCCGAAATGGTGTCGCTGCTCATGCAGGTCGACCTCGACACGCGCATTCCGCCGCAGCTGTACCAGGCCGTCGCGGAACTGCTCGCGTGGCTGCACCGGCTCGAGAGCGGCGCCGCCGACGACGCGCCCGGCACCGCCATCGCGCCGTCTTCGCCCGCGGACCCGGCCGCGCCGTTCACGCCGTTCACGCCTTCGCGCTAGAACCGCATCATCACGCTCATCAGCATGTTGAAGAGCCGTCCGTAGGGCGGCGCGACGAGGGCGCGCGCGTTCAGCCGCGCCTGCTGCAACACCGGCTTCATCTTCGAGAAGGTCACGAAACCTTCGTAGCCGTGATACGCGCCCATGCCGCTCGCCCCGACGCCGCCAAACGGCAGGCTCTCGCACGCCAGATGCATCAGCGTTTCGTTCACCGCCATCCCGCCCGCGATCGTTTCATGCGTGACGCGTTCGATTGTCGCGGCATCGTCATCGTAGAGATACAGCGAAAGCGGCCGTGGACGTGCGTTGATGTACGCGATGGCGTCGTCGAGCGTGTCGTACGGGACGATGGGCAGCAGCGGTCCGAAAATCTCTTCCTGCATCAGCGCGGATTCATCCGGCGCGTTCGTGACCGCGACGAGCGGAAAACGGCGTGACGCAGCGTCGCCGGGCGTGTCGGTGAGTTCGTGCAATTGCGCGCCGCCTGCCGCTGCTTCGTCGGCGAAGCGTTGCAGACGCTCGAAATGACGCGCTGAGATGATCGTCGTGTAGTCGCGGTTGCGCGCGAAGTCGGGGTAGAGCTTCGCCATCCGCACGCGGGCGCGGGCGACGAACGCCGCCTCGCTGCCGCGCGGCACCAGCACGTAATCGGGCGCGACGCAGGTTTGCCCGGCATTGAGCGTCTTGCCGGCGACGAGGCTGTCGACCGCATAGTCGAAACGCGCGTGCGGACCGACGATCGCGGGCGACTTGCCGCCGAGTTCCAGCGTGACAGGCGTGAGGTTGCCGGCGGCGGCGCGCATCACGTGACGGCCGACCTGCGTCGAACCGGTGAACAGCAGGTGATCGAATGGCTGCGCGCTGAACGCTGCGGCGAACGCGGCGTCGCCGTTTACGACGGCCACGTGGTCGCGCTGGAACGTCTGCGCGATCAGCTGCTCGAAGAGCGCCGACGTACGCGGCGTCACCTCGGACATCTTGATGATCGCGCGGTTGCCGGCGCACAACGCGCTGATGAGCGGCCCGGCCGCCAGCAGGACCGGATAGTTCCACGGCGCGATGATCCCGACGACCCCGAGCGGCTGCGGCACGACCTTCACGCGCGCGGGCAGCAGCCATTTGTTCGTGCTGCGCCGCCGCGCTTTCATCCAGCGCCTGCCGTGTCGCAGCGCGCCGTCGATTTCACCTTTCAGGAGCAGGAATTCCGCGAGCAGCACTTCCTGTTTCGCGCGATTGCCGAAGTCGGCGCTCATCGCTCCGGCGAGCGCGTCGCGATTGTCCAGCAGCATCGCGCGTAGCGTCTTCAGATGCGTCGCCCGCGTTTCCCACGACGGGTACGGCGCGCGCAAATACGCGTGACGCTGTTCGCGCAGCAGCGCTTCGAGCGCCGCGACGTCGGGCAGATCGTTTTTCATGGTGTTTCTCCCTGGATTTCCGTGAGACGGTCCACGTGTGGCCGTCCCTTTTTATGTACTGAAGCGGGATGAATCCGGCTATCCGCTAGATCTGAAATGCGCGTCCGATGATCGCTGCGTGATCCACGTCCGCAGGCAACGTGCCGTAGACGCGTCCGCTGTCGCCGCAACCGTCGGCCAGACGTGTGGCGATGAACGCGTCGGCGAGCGCGGCGGGCGCGTGCTGTACGAGCAGCGTCGCCTGCGCGGCGAGCACGATCTGCTGCGCGATCCGGCGTGCACTGGCTTCGCGTCGTTCCGGCGCCGCGCCCAGCGTCGCGACGAGCCGCTCCAGCGCCGCCCCGAGCGCGGGATGACCGTGCTGCGCCGTCGCGCGCCATGCGGCCAGCAGCGCCTGCGCGGCTTCCGGCTCGCGCTCCAGCGCGCGCAGCACGTCGAGGCACATCACGTTGCCCGAGCCTTCCCAGATCGAATTGACCGGCGCTTCGCGATAAAAGCGCGCCATCGGGCCTTCTTCGACATAACCGTTGCCGCCCCAGACTTCCATCGCCTCGCCGGTGAATTCGAGTGCGCGCTTGCAGACCCAGAACTTCGCCGCCGGCGTGACGATGCGTCGCCACGCGCGTTCCTCCGGCGTGTTGTCGGTGTCCTCGAACGCGCGCGCGAGGCGCATGAACAGCACCGTCGCCGCTTCGGATTCGAGCGCGAGATCGGCGAGCACGTTGCGCATCAGCGGCTGGTCGACGAGGTGTTTGCCGAACGCGCTGCGATGCCGCGCGTGGTGAATCGCCTGCACGAGCGCGGCGCGCATCAATGCGGCGCTGCCGATCACGCAGTCGAGCCGCGTGTAGTTCGCCATTTCGATGATGGTCGGCACGCCGCGTCCTTCGTCGCCGATCATGACGCCGTATGCGTCGACGAATTCGACTTCGCTGCTCGCGTTCGAGCGGTTGCCGAGCTTGTCTTTCAGGCGCTGGATCTGCACGGCGTTCTTGCTGCCGTCGGGGGCGAAACGCGGCACGTAGAAGCACGACAGGCCCGCGTGATCGCCTGTGCGCGCGAGCACGAGATGCGCATCGCACTGCGGCGCGGAGAAAAACCATTTGTGTCCGACGAGCCGGTAAGCGGCGCCGCGGCCCGCACCGCCCGGCTGCGCGAACGCGCGTGTCTGGTTGCTGCGCACATCCGAGCCGCCCTGTTTCTCGGTCATGCCCATGCCGATCATCATCGACTTCTTCTGCGCGAGCGGGATGTCGCGCGGATCGTGCTCGCGGGTGTACAACTGCTCGCGCAGCGTGTCGAACAGCGCAGGTTCGCGTTGCAGCACGGGGATGCTGGCGAACGTCATCGTCAGCGGACACAGCGAGCCGGATTCGAGCTGCGCGTGCAGGAAATAACCGGCGCAGCGCGCGACCATCGCGCCTTTTTGTGGATCGGAAAACGGCAGCGCGTGCAGGCCTTCGCGACGCAGCAGGGCGAGCAGGCTGTGCCACGACGGATGAAATTCCAGCGCGTCGATGCGCTCGCCGCGCGGCGAAAACGTAAAGAGTTCGGGCGTATGACGGTTCGCGACTTCAGCGAGCGCGAGCACCTCGGGCGCGGACAACGCGGCGCCGTGACGCCGCAGCGAATCGCGATGCCACGCCGCGCCTTCGCGATCGACGGCGGCCGTGAGCGCGGCGTCGCTTTCGAAGAGGTTGTAGTTTGCGAGCGGCGGGACCTGATTGGTCACGTCGTGGGTCTTGCCGAGGCTGTGCAGTTCCATCTGCTGTCTCCGTTCACCGGATGCATGCCCGGGTCCGTTTCTGGATCGACGTTCGATCGATGCGTGCAGTGCTGCATCGCGAGAGGCGGCGCGTTGCCTGACGCGTTTGAATGCCGCGCCGCCGTGGTGACCCGCGCCGGCGGCAGCTTTTCATCATAGGGGCGCGGGCGGCGTTTCGTTTAGAGGGATCGCTCTGACACGAGCGCGCCGCTCGCCCGGCAGCCTCCCTACAATGCGCGGAAACACACGTGGACAAGTGTGCACGAGACAGGTGCCGCGGGCAACGCGGCCCATCAGGAGGAACCGATGCAATACGACTACATCATCGTCGGTGCGGGCTCTGGCGGTTGCGCACTCGCGGGCCGGCTTGCGGATAGCTGTCCGGACGCGTCGATCGCGCTCATCGAAGCCGGCCCTCACACGGCACGCAACCTGCTCGTCAACATGCCGGTCGGCGTCGCGGCCATCGTGCCGCACAAGCTGAAAACCAACTACGGCTACGAGACGGCGCCGCAACCGGGCCTCGGCGGGCGGCGCGGCTATCAACCGCGTGGGCGAGGCTTCGGCGGATCGAGTGCCATCAACGCGATGGTCTACACGCGCGGCCATCCGCTCGATTACGACGAATGGGCGCACATGGGCTGCGACGGCTGGTCGTGGCAGGACGTGCTGCCGTATTTCCGGCGCGCCGAAGGCAACGAACACGGCGCCGATGCATGGCATGGCGCCGATGGCCCGCTCACCGTCTCCGATCTGCGCTTTCGCAATCCATTTTCGGAGCGCTTCGTACGCGCGGCGATCGAAGCGGGTTTCCGCCCTGACGACGACTTCAACGGCCCCGAGCAGGAAGGCGTCGGCTTTTACCAGGTGACGCAGCGCGACGGCCGTCGCTGCAGCGTCGCGCGCGCGTACGTGTACGACCGGCCGCGCTTCAATCTCCACACGATTGCTGATGCCACCGTGCTGCGCGTGACGTTCGCCGGCAAGCGGGCGAGCGGCGTCGAAGTGGTGCGCGGCGGCCGCACCGAAATGCTCGAAGCGCGCGCCGAAGTCGTGCTCGCAGCGGGCGCGTTCAATTCGCCGCAACTGCTGATGTGCTCCGGCGTCGGACCGGCGGCGCATCTGCAATCGGTGGGCGTGCGGGTCGTGCACGATGCGCCGGACGTCGGCCAGAACCTGATCGATCACATCGATTTCACGATCAGCAAGCGCACGCGCTCGATCGAGCCGACCGGCTTCTCGCTACGCGGCATCGCGCGGATGGGGCCGCAGTTCGTCGACTTCATGCGGCACGGGCGGGGCATGCTGTCGAGCAACATCGCGGAGGCGGGCGGCTTTATCAAGAGCCGGCCGACGCTCGACCGGCCGGATCTGCAATTGCACTTCTGCGCGGCGCTCGTCGACGATCACAACCGCCACATGCACTGGGGGCACGGCTATTCACTGCATGCGTGCGTGCTGCGTCCGCATAGCCGTGGCAGCGTCACGCTGGCGGGCAGCGATGCGCGCGTCGCGCCGGCAATCGATCCGCGGTTTCTGGACGATTCACGCGATCTCGATCTGCTCGTCGAAGGCGCGCGCATTTCGCGCCGCATTCTCGATGCGCCATCGCTCGCGATCTTCGGCGGCCACGAGCTGTACACGCATCCCGGACACAGCGAAGCAGAACTGCGCGCGACCATCGTCGAGCATGCCGACACGATCTATCATCCGGTCGGAACCTGCCGGATGGGCGGCGACGCGCGCTCGGTCGTCGATGCGCAACTGCGGGTGCGGGGCGTGACGGGTTTGCGCGTGGTGGACGCATCGGTGATGCCGGCGCTGATTGGCGGCAATACGAACGCGCCGACCGTGATGATCGGCGAGCGCGCCGCCGGTTTCATCGCGGCCACGCGGCGTGGCGGGCAAGGGGAGGCCGCCACCGTCACCGCCGCGTGAAGTCTTATTTCGAAGGTGGTGTGCGCGTGATCCCGGGCGTGGGCACGTGCATGAAATCGTCGCCGTCCTGGCCGGGCAGATTTTCGCGCGCGACTTCCAGCCAGGCGCGCGCCGCGTGCGACAGATAACCGTTGCGTCGCCAGCCGATCGCCATTTCCCATGGAATCTCCGGCGCCACCACGGGCCGGCAGCTGAACTGCGTCGAATCGAGCCGCCGGCAATACGGCTCCGGCAGCAGCGCGATGCCGACGCCGGCCAGCACCAGCGCCGCCATGAAATCCCAATGGCCGCTGCGCCCGACGATCGTCGGCGAGAAACCCGCTTCCCGGCACGCGTTCAGCACGACGTCGTTCAAGGCGAGGCTTTCGCCGTAGAACACGAACGGCTCTGCTGTGAGATCGGTGAGCGCCACCTGCTGGACGTCGTCCCAACGTGAGCCGCGACGCGTGACGAGCCACAACAGCTGGCGCGTCATGGGCAGTACTTCGATCATTTCCGGGTCGACGGGCAGCAGCACGCCGCCCAGTTCGAGTTCGCCCGAGATCAGCGCCGATTCGATCCCGCGTGAGCCCTGTTCGAAGAGCTTCAGGTCGATCTTCGGATAGCGCTGCCGGAACGCGGCGATGGCCGGTGTGAAGAGCGAACCGCCCATCGGCGGAATGCCGATGGTCAGCTCGCCGCTGCCGAGCGTGTCGAGATCCTTCAGCTCCGCCTGTAACTGGGCGTGCGCGGCGAGCACATCCTGACCGCGCTGATAGACGATGCGGCCGGCGTCGGTGAGCACCATCTGACGGCCGTCGCGCAGCAGAAGCGGCGAGCCGGTTTCGTCTTCCAGCGCCTTCACCATCTTGCTGATCGTCGGCTGCGTGACGAACATCTGTTCGGCCGCGACGGTGAAGCTCTGCTGGCGGACCACCTCGACGAAGTAGCGAAGCGCGCGCAATTCCACGTTTTGGGTCTCCGGATTCCAGATTGGAATGAAGTTGATGATGTTAAGTCATTATATTTATGAAATCAGGGTCCCTATACTGACTTTCATCCGGAAGTCACCCAGGGATTGCCATGACAACACCCTCTTTATCCATGCAGGCGCTGCCGGCCAGCGCCCGCCCTGTCGCGCGGTTCGCCCGGATTGTCGTGCAAAGCGCTGCGCTGGCCGCCGTATGGTATGTGGCCGATTTCATCGTGCGTCGCCTCGGATTGCCGGTGCCGGGCGGCGTGGTTGGCCTCGTCGCGATGCTGGCGCTGCTGTTCAGCGGCGGCCTGCCGGCGCGCTGGATCAAGTCCGGTGCCGACTGGCTTCTGTCCGACATGCTGCTGTTCTTCATCCCGGCGGCCGTCGCGGCCGTCCAGTACGGCGGCCTTTTCAGGGAAGACGGCTGGCGCCTCGCGCTCGTCGTTGTCGCTGGCACGTTGATGGTGATGGTGGCGGTCGCCTTCGCAGTGGAACGGGCCGCGCGCCTCGAACGGCGTCTCGCGCTGCGCCGCGTGCGGATGACGCGTCACGCCGCGCGTGTGTGAACCCAGCGTCGCGCGCTCACATCGCTGAAGCCGCGCGAAGCGTCGCGAAAACCATGTCGAAAACGAAGCTGAAGCCATGAACGCCTTCTACGCATCCCTGTTCGCCGACGACGCCGCACGGCTCATCGCCGCCGGCTGTTTCGTGACGACCGTCGCGCTGTATTTCGCGTCGAAGTATCTGTACGCGCGCTTCAGGAGCCCGTGGCTCACGCCGCTTGTCTCGGTACCCGTCGTGCTGGGCCTCCTCGTGCTGGTCGCGCATATTCCGTATCCGGTCTACTTTCAGGACACGCGCTGGCTGATGTGGCTGCTCGGCCCGGCGACCGTCGCGTTCGCGGTGCCGATCTACGAATACCGCGATCTGCTGAAGCGTCACTGGATTTCGCTCACCGTCGGCGTGACGGTTGGAATCATCGTCGCGGTGGGCGGCTCGCTGGTGCTCGCGAAGCTGCTGCATCTGTCCCCGGAACTGCAGCGCAGCCTGATGACCCGCTCCGTTTCCACGCCGTTCGCGCTCGCGGTCTCCGACAGGATCGGCGCGCCCAAAGACCTGACCGCGCTCTTCGTGATCGCCACGGGCGTGTGCGGCATGCTGTTCGGTGAAATCGTGCTGGCGCTCGTGCCGCTGCGCACGCGCCTCGCGCGCGGCGCGCTGTTCGGCGCGGCCGCGCACGGCGTCGGCACGGCAAAGGCGCGCGAACTCGGCAGCGAAGAGGGCGTCGTCGCGAGCCTGACGATGATGATCGCGGGCGTCGTCATGGTGCTGCTGGCGCCGGCGCTGGGCGTTCTGCCTTTCTGACAGTGTCTCCGTCATGACGGAGCGTTGTATTGCGCACCCGAGGCACGGGTACATTGCCCGGTGGTTGCGCAACTGAGCAGGAAACGCCCGGATTCGGGCGTATTTCGTTGGTCCCTAATTCATCTCGATTTGCTACAATCGCCGTTCGTCTTCGAGGAGCGTTGCGACGGGTACCGTGAATTTTCATTCGCGCGCTGCCCGCCAGGCTCGGAGGCTTCAATCGGACGGCTAGAATGCGCCACGCGCCTTTTACCCACCGCATCGAACCGCGCTCACGTCAAATTTCTAGTCAATTTTTAGAAAGGAGGGCGTGATGAACGCCGCAGTTTACGATTCCAAAGATTCAAAAGATTACGTTGTTGCCGACCTGTCGCTGGCCGACTGGGGCCGCAAGGAACTCAACATCGCCGAAACGGAAATGCCGGGCCTCGTGCAGACGCGCGAAGAATACAAGGCCACGCAGCCGCTGAAGGGCGCGCGCATCGCCGGCTCGCTGCACATGACGATCCAGACCGGCGTGCTGATCGAAACGCTGACGGCGCTGGGCGCCGACGTGCGCTGGGCATCGTGCAACATCTTCTCGACGCAGGATCACGCAGCCGCCGCCATCGCGAAGGGCGGCACGCCGGTGTTCGCGTACAAGGGCGAGTCGCTCGACGAATACTGGGAATACTCGCACCGCATCTTCGAATGGCCGAACGGCGAATTCGCCAACATGATCCTCGACGACGGCGGCGACGCAACGCTGCTGCTGATCCTCGGTTCGAAGGCCGAGAAGGACCGCTCGGTCATCTCGAAGCCGACCAACGAAGAAGAAACCGCGCTCTACAAGTCGATCGCCGCGCATCTGGACGTGGACCCGACGTGGTACTCGAAGCGCCTCGTGCACATCAAGGGCGTGACCGAAGAAACCACGACCGGCGTGCACCGCCTGTATCAGATGGAAAAGGAAGGGCGTCTGCCGTTCCCGGCCATCAACGTGAACGATTCGGTCACGAAGTCGAAGTTCGACAACCTGTACGGCTGCCGCGAGTCGCTCGTCGACGGCATCAAGCGCGCGACCGACGTGATGATCGCGGGCAAGATCGCCGTGGTTGCCGGTTACGGCGACGTGGGCAAGGGCTGCGCGCAGTCGCTGCGCGGCCTGGGCGCAACCGTGTGGGTTACCGAAATCGATCCGATCTGCGCACTGCAGGCGGCGATGGAAGGCTACCGCGTCGTGACGATGGAATACGCCGCCGACAAGGCCGACATCTTCGTGACGGCCACCGGCAACTTCCATGTGATCGGCCACGACCACATGAAGGCGATGCGTCACAACGCGATCGTCTGCAACATCGGTCACTTCGATTCGGAAATCGACGTCGCGTCCACGCGCCAGTACCAGTGGGACAACATCAAGCCGCAGGTCGACCACATCATTTTCCCGGACGGCAAGCGCGTCATCCTGCTGGCTGAAGGCCGCCTCGTGAATCTCGGTTGCGCAACGGGCCATCCGTCGTTCGTGATGTCGAACTCGTTCACGAACCAGACGCTCGCGCAGATCGAACTGTTCGTCGACGGCGCCAAGTACGAAAACAAGGTGTACGTGCTGCCGAAACAGCTCGACGAAAAGGTCGCACGCCTGCATCTGGCGCGCATCGGCGCGAACCTGACCGTGCTGTCGGACGATCAGGCTGGCTACATCGGCGTCGACAAGAACGGTCCGTTCAAGCCGAACCACTACCGTTATTAAGGCGGTCGCCTTCGTCCGCGTGCCTGCATGGTCCCCATGCAATGCGCGGGCGAAGGTGCCGATCCTCATGCGGCGATGCAGATGAATGCGGGCGGCGCGGTGCAGCTTCTGCATCGCGCCGCTTCCATGCACTGCGTTGCCCGCGTGGCCTCATTCCCGGACTTCACGCCCACAAGGAGCTTTACATGACTGTGCTGCTGACCTGGTTCGTTAATGCGCTTGCCCTGCTGATCATCACGTATCTGGTGCCGTCGATTCACATCCGCAGCTTCGGCACCGCACTGATCGTCGCGCTGGTACTCGGGCTCATCAACGCCGTGTTGCGGCCAGTGCTGATCCTGCTCACGCTGCCTGTCACGATTCTCACGCTCGGGCTCTTCATTCTGGTGGTCAATGCGCTGTGCTTCTGGCTGTGCGCGTCGCTGCTGAAGGGTTTCGAAGTGTCGGGTTTCTGGTCGGCGTTCTTCGGCTCGATCCTGTACAGCATCGTTTCGTGGCTGCTGTCCGCACTCATTTTCGGCAATCGCAGCTTCGGCTGACGCCTCGCCGCACTGCTCGCGCCCGTCAGGGCGAAGCATGGTGAATCATGAACCCGATCGAACTCTCATTCGAATTCTTCCCGCCTAAAACGCAGGAAGGTATCGACAAGCTGCGCGCCACGCGTGCGCAGCTCGCGCCGCTCAAACCCAAGTTCGTGTCCTGCACGTTCGGCGCGGGCGGCTCGACGCAGCAAGGCACGCTCGATACCGTGCTCGACATCGCGAAGGACGGCATCGAAGCCGCGCCTCATCTGTCGTGCATCGGGTCGTCGAAGGAAAGCCTGCGCGCGATACTCAATCAATACCGCTCGCACGGTATCCGTCACATCGTCGCGCTGCGCGGCGATCTGCCTTCGGGCATGGGCTCTGTCGGCGAACTGCGTTATGCGTCGGAACTGGTCGCGTTCATTCGTGCCGAAACCGGCGACTGGTTCAATATCGAAGTTGCCGCGTACCCGGAATATCACCCGCAATCGCGCTCGCCCAGCGCCGATCTGGAAAACTTCGCGCGCAAGGTGAAAGCCGGCGCGAACTCGGCGATCACGCAGTATTTCTTCAACGCGGACGCGTATTTCCGTTTCGTCGACGATGCGAGGAAGCTCGGCGTCGACGTGCCGATCGTGCCGGGCATCATGCCGATCACGAACTTCTCGCAGCTGATGCGCTTCTCCGATATGTGCGGCGCCGAAGTGCCGCGCTGGGTCGCGCGGCGTCTCGAAAGCTTCGGCGACGATCGCGAATCGATTCGCGCGTTCGGCCTCGATGTGGTGACCGACCTGTGCCGGCGGCTCGTCGATGCGAAAGTGCCGGGGCTGCACTTTTATACGTTGAACGGTGCGGCAGCGACCAGAAGCATTTGCGAGCGTCTCGGCGCGCGATAGGTGGTTCGCCGCGGAGCGCGTCCGCGCACCGCGGCGAACCCTGCCACGATACGGACACGCGATTGGGTCCAGGAGGGTTTAAGATCGACCCGACTGGTCTCGCCGATCCGGATGTCCCTGCGTTTCGCCGCATTAACCGGCAGAACTGGAACAATGGCGGACGATATTTTAGAAATCGTTTTGTAAGAAGAGCATCGCCCGCCTGCCGCGTCGCGGCCGTTCACGTCAAGTAAGTTTCCGATCGTGAACAAAGGGAATTTCCTCCGCTTGTTCGGGCTGGCAAAGGTCAGTAATATCGCGCTACGCCGGCGCAAGCCGGTTCCGAACCTGGAGGAAACATGAAGCAAAACAATCTGTTGCGCGCCGCGCGTCTGACCACGCTCGTCGCAGCCGCAGCGGCGTCGATGGTGGTGTCCAGTCTCGCGGACGCTGCCGGGATTCCGAACAAGACGCTCGTTTACTGCTCAGAAGGCAGTCCCGCGGGCTTCGATCCGGCCCAGTACACCACGGGCGTCGATTTCACGGCGAACACATTCACTGTTTACAACCGTCTCGTCGAATTCGAACGCGGCGGCACGAAAGTCGAACCCGGCCTCGCCGAAAAGTGGGATGTCTCGGCTGACGGCAAAACCTATACGTTCCATCTGCGTCATGGCGTGAAGTTCCAGACCACGTCGTACTTCAAGCCGACGCGCGAATTCAACGCGGACGACGTCGTGTTCACGTTCCAGCGCATGCTGGATACGAACCAGCCGTTCCGCAAGGCTTACCCGGTCCAGTTCCCGTACTTCACGGACATGGGCCTCGACAAGCTGATCGACAAGGTCGAAAAGGTCGATCCGTACACCGTCAAGTTCACGCTGAAGGAAGTCAACGCGCCGTTTATCCAGAATCTGGCGATGGAATACGCGTCGATCCTGTCGGGCGAATATGCGGATCAACTGCTGAAGGAAGGCAAGGCCGCCGACATCAACCAGAAGCCGGTGGGCACGGGTCCGTTCATTTTCCGCAGCTACACGAAAGACGCGACGATCCGTTTCGACGGCAATCCGGATTACTGGAAGCCGGGTGCGGTCAAGATTTCGAAGCTGATCTTCTCGATCACGCCGGACGCCGGCGTGCGCGTGCAGAAGTTGAAGCGCGACGAATGCCAGGTGATGAGCTATCCGCGTCCGGCCGACATCGCGCCGCTGAAGGCGGAACCGAACATCTCGATGCCGTCGCAGGCGGGCTTCAACCTGGGCTATCTCGCGTACAACGTGACGCACAAGCCGGTCGACAAGCTCGAAGTGCGTCAGGCGCTCGACATGGCGATCAACAAGAAGGCGATCGTCGAATCCGTGTACCAGGGCGCGGGCCAGGCGGCGACGAACCCGATGCCGCCGACGCAATGGTCGTACGACAAGAACCTGAAGTCGCAGACGTACGATCCGGAGAAGGCGAAGGCGCTGCTGGCGAAGGCCGGCTACCCGAACGGCTTCGACATCACGCTGTGGGCGATGCCGGTGCAACGTCCGTACAACCCGAACGGCAAGCTGATGGCCGAAATGATCCAGTCTGACTGGGCGAAGATCGGCGTGAAGGCGAAGATTGTCACGTACGAATGGGGTGAGTACATCAAGCGCGCCCACGCAGGCGAAGACGACACGATGCTGATCGGCTGGACCGGCGACAACGGCGATCCGGACAACTGGCTCGGTACGCTGCTCGGTTGCGACGCCGTGAACGGCAACAACTTCTCGAAGTGGTGCGACAAGCCGTTCGACGACCTGATCAGGAAGGGTCGCGAAACGTCGGATATCGCGGCACGGACGAAGGCGTACACGGAAGCGCAGCAGATTTTCGCGCAGCAGTTGCCGTTCTCGCCGATCGCTCACTCGACGGTGTATCAACCGGTCAGCAAGAAGGTTGAGGACATGCGCATCGAGCCGCTGGGTTATGCCCGCTTCGACGGCGTGAGCGTGAAGTAAAACTCGCGTACCGGGTTTTCAGCACGTTCAAAAACAACAGGAAAACGGGTCGAAAATATACCGGCGACCGGGGCCACGAGCCCTCGTCGCCGGTTGCATTTTTTCTGTTCATCAAGCACCAAGCATATAGGGACGAACCATGTTCCGATTCGTTTTGCGCCGCATCGGCATGGTGATACCGACGTTCATCGGCATCACCATTCTGGCGTTCGCGCTGATTCACCTGATCCCCGGCGACCCGATCGAAGTCATGATGGGCGAACGCGGGGTCGATCCAGCGATGCACGCTGCCGCGATGCACCGCCTCGGGCTCGACGAGTCCCTTCCCCTGCAGTACGTCCATTACGTTGGCCGCGCGTTGCATGGCGACCTCGGCATGTCGATCATCACCAATACGAGCGTGATGGATGAATTCCTCGCACGCTTTCCGGCGACGATCGAACTGTCGGTCTGCGCGATGCTGTTCGCGCTCATCATCGGTCTGCCCGCCGGCGTGTTCGCCGCGCTCAAACGCGGCACGGTGGTCGATCATGGCGTGATGGGCACGGCGCTCACCGGTTACTCGATGCCGATCTTCTGGTGGGGGCTGATCCTCATCATGGTGTTCTCGGTCAGCCTCGGCTGGACGCCGGTTTCCGGCCGCATCGCAGTGGAATACGACATTCCGCACGTCACCGGCTTCATGCTGGTCGACGCGCTGCTCTCCACCGACGAAGGCGCGTTCCGCTCGGCCGTCAGCCATCTGATCCTGCCTTCGATCGTGCTCGGCACGATTCCGCTTGCGGTCGTCGCGCGCATGACGCGTTCGTCGATGCTCGAAGTGCTGCGCGAGGATTACATTCGCACCGCGCGCGCGAAGGGTTTGTCGCCCGTACGCGTGATCGTCGTGCATGCGCTGCGCAACGCGCTGATTCCCGTGGTGACCGTGATCGGCCTGCAGGTCGGCACGCTGCTCGCGGGCGCGGTGCTCACCGAGACGTTGTTCTCGTGGCCGGGCATCGGCAAATGGCTCATCGATGCGATCAGCCGGCGCGACTATCCGGTCGTGCAGGGTGGCATCCTGATGATCGCCACACTGGTGATCTTCGTGAACCTGATCGTCGATCTGTTGTACGGCGTGCTGAATCCACGCATTCGCCATACGAGGTAAAGAGAGCTATGGCAGACATACAAAACACCGTCCCCACGGCGGTCACCCCCGCGAGCGGCCGCACGTTAGCCGCCCGCGAATTCTGGGCCAACTTCTCGCGCAATCGCGGCGCGGTCGTGGCGGGCACGATCGTGCTCGTGTTGATCTTCATCGCGATTTTCGCGCCGCTGATCTCGCCGCACAGCCCGATCGAGCAGTACCGCGACTTCGTGAAGATTCCGCCGGCGTGGCTCGAGGGCGGCAACTGGAAGTTCATCCTCGGTACCGACGAGGCGGGCCGCGACATCCTTTCGCGTCTGATGTACGGCGCGCGGCTGTCGTTCTGGATCGGCTTCGTTTCGGTGGTGCTGGCGCTGATTCCCGGCATCGTGCTCGGGCTCATCGCCGCGTTCTTCGAAAAGTGGGCCGATACGCCGATCATGCGCATCATGGACGTGCTGCTCGCGCTGCCGTCGCTGCTGCTCGCCGTCGCCGTGGTCGCGATCATCGGCCCGGGCCTCATCAACACGATGCTCGCGATCGCGATCGTCGCGCTGCCGGGTTATGTGCGCCTGACGCGCGCGTCGGCGCAAGGCGAACTGCAGAAGGAATACGTGACGGCTTCGCGCGTCGCCGGGGCGAGCACGCTGCGTCTGATGTTCTCGCAGGTGCTGCCGAACTGCACCGCGCCGCTGATCGTGCAGGCCACGCTCGGTTTTTCGTCGGCGATTCTCGATGCGGCCGCGCTCGGCTTTCTCGGCCTCGGCGTGCAGCCGCCTTCGGCGGAGTGGGGCGCGATGCTCGCATCGGCGCGCGACTATATCGACAGCGCCTGGTGGATTGTCACGATGCCCGGTCTTTCCATCCTGGTTTCGGTGCTCGCAATCAACCTGCTCGGCGACGGGCTGCGCGATGCGCTCGATCCCAAACTGAAACGGATGGCGTGACATGAGCAATCAGAGCAATCTCCTGACCATCCGCAATCTCGCGGTGAACTTCAGCGGCGCGCCCGCTGTCGACCGGATTAACCTGGACGTGAAACCCGGCGAAGTGGTCGGTGTCGTCGGCGAATCGGGTTCGGGTAAAAGCGTGACGATGATGGCGCTGATGGGCCTCATCGACGCCCCCGGCAAGGTGACGGCCGACGAGATCACCTTCAACGGCACGAATCTGCTGAAGGCCTCGGCGAGCGCGCGCCGCAAGATCATCGGCAAGGACATCGCGATGGTCTTTCAGGACGCGCTGACGAGCCTGAATCCGAGCTACACCGTCGGCTACCAGATCAAGGAAGTGCTGAAACTGCACGAAGGCCTGCGCGGCGATGCGTTGCACCGGCGCGCGCTGGAACTGCTCGACCAGGTCGGCATTCCGGACGCGAAAAACCGTATCACGTCGTTCCCGCACCAGATGTCGGGCGGCATGAACCAGCGTGTGATGATCGCGATGGCGGTGGCGTGCAACCCGAAACTGCTGATCGCCGACGAGCCGACCACCGCGCTCGACGTCACGATCCAGGCGCAGATCATGGAACTGCTGGTGAAGCTGCAGAAGGAACGCGGCATGGCGCTCGTGCTGATTTCGCACGATCTCGCCGTGGTGTCGGAAGTCGCGCAGCGTGTGGCCGTGATGTACGCGGGCGAGGTCATCGAGACCAACAAGGTGCCCGATATCTTCGCCGCGCCGCATCATCCGTACACGGAAGCGTTGCTGGCGGCGATTCCCGAGCACAACGTCGGCGCGGTGCGGCTCGCCGCGTTGCCCGGCATGGTACCGGGGCGCGACGACCGGCCGCGCGGGTGCCTCTTCGCGCCGCGCTGCAAGTATGTGGTCGACGACTGCATGAAGGCACGCCCGGCGCTTGCACCGCTGCCCTCGCATGGCGAGGGGGCGCAGGTGCGCTGCATCAAGCCGCTGAACCTGACTGGCGATGCCAACATTCACACTCGCGGAGGCGCACGATGAACGCAGTACCCGAAACGCGCCGCATGCAACCGGCGCGTCCTGCAGGCGACAAGGTGCTGATCGCCGACCAGCTCGCGCGTCACTACGCCGTGAAGCGCGGCATGTTCGGCCAGGGCACGGTGAAGGCGCTCAACGGCGTGTCGTTTTCGCTGGAACGCGGCAGGACGCTTGCCGTGGTCGGTGAATCCGGTTGCGGCAAGTCGACGCTCGCGCGCCAGCTCACGATGATCGAGGCGCCCACGTCCGGGCGTCTTTTGATCGACGGTGAAGATGTCGCGGGCGCGGATCACACGAAAATCGCGGCGTTGCGCCGGCGTGTGCAGATGGTGTTCCAGAACCCGTTCGCCTCGCTGAATCCGCGCAAGACAGTCGAGCAGACGCTCGGCGAGCCGCTCGCGATCAACACGCAGCTCTCCGCCGGCGAACGCGCCGAACGCATCGCGCAGATGATGCGCACGGTCGGCCTGCGCCCCGAGCATGCGAAGCGTTATCCGCATATGTTCTCGGGCGGGCAGCGTCAGCGTGTCGCGATCGCGCGCGCGATGATTCTCGATCCGCAGATCGTCGTGGCCGACGAGCCGGTTTCCGCGCTCGATGTGTCGATCCAGGCGCAGATCCTGAACCTGTTCATGGACCTCCAGGAAGAGTTCAAGACGAGCTATGTGTTCATCTCGCACAACCTGTCGGTGGTCGAGCACATCGCGGATGACGTGATGGTGATGTACTTCGGCGGCGTCGCCGAACTCGGCGACAAGAAGACGGTTTTCAGCAGGCCGCGGCATCCGTACACACGGGCGCTGATGTCCGCGACACCGTCGATCTTCGAAGCCGACCGGCGCATCCAGATCAGGCTGCAGGGCGAAATGCCGTCACCGCTCAATCCGCCGTCGGGCTGCACGTTCCATCAGCGCTGCCCGTACGCAATCGACCGGTGCCGGACCGAAGAGCCGAAGCTGCGCGAAGTGGATGGCCGTCAGGTATCGTGCCACCGTGCCGAGGAGGTAGGGGAGGCGGATGCCTGATCCGTCGGCGGCGCGTCGTGCTGCGCGCCGCCTGCGTGAGGGCGGCTTGCGCGTCGCCTTCGCGCTTCTTGTTACGTCAATCGCTGCGTGCGCTTGCGGTTGCATTCGTGGCTGCGTCGGTGCGTTGCGTGATGCGTTGCTCTGGCAGCGGCTTCGACTCCCACGCACCGTCACCGCACGCGTTTTGACGCGACGCGGGCGGCCATCTGGCGTGCCCGGCCGGACCGCGCTGGCCCGTGCGTTTCTGTGCGCGTGTGTCGTCGCGGCAATGTCGCCGGTAGCGTACGGCGCGGGTGCTTCGGCGAATACGCCGGTGCACTCCGGGGCGCCTGTTTCGCCTGCGCCTGCTTTACTTCCGGCACCGCCGCGTGCAACCCTGCCAGGTTTCAATCCGCCGCCACCGTCGAACAATTCCGCGAGCGGCGCGGTGCGCGTGCAGCCCGCGCGCATGCCGTTCTATACCGCGACGCGCGGCACCACGACGATTTACGTGCTCGGCACGCTGCACGTCGGCGACCCTGTCGACTATCCACCGGATCAGCCGTTTCGCAAGCCGATCCTTGCCGCGCTCGCCGCATCGCCGACGCTCGCGCTCGAACTGTCGCCCGACGATCTGCTCGTATCGCAGGACGACGTCTCGAAGTTCGGCGTGTGTTCGCGCGAATGTCTGCCGCGCCTGTTGCCGGATCCGCTGTGGCGCCGGCTTGCGCAGCGTCTGCGCGGCAATCCGGCGGCGCTCGATGAGATCAAGAAAATGCGTCCGTGGCTCGCGGCGCTGCTGGTCGAAACCTACGATTCGTTGAGCGCCGGCCTGCAGACCGAATATGGCACCGAGGCGCAGTTGCAGAACGTTTATCTGAAGACACGCGGCAAGATCGTCGGACTGGAAACGTTGTCCGGGCAGATGCGCGCGTTCACCGGGCTCACGCTCGCGCAGCAGCGCGAAATGCTCGCGCAGGATCTCGTGCAGACGCCCGAGGAAAACGTCGCCGATGTGCGTATGTTGCATCGGCTCTGGCGCGTGGGCGACGCGGACGCGATCGCCGCGTGGAGTACCGCGAAGTCGGAGAAACTGGCGCGCAACCCGCGCCTGTCCGCGTCGATCGACAACAAGATCCTTTATGAGCGCAACCGGCGCTTCGTCACGCGGATGGTGGCGATTGCCGCGCCGAACAAACCGGTATTCGTCGCGATCGGCGCGCTGCATCTGGGTGGACCCAAAGGCGTGCTGGCATTGCTGCGCCAGCGCGGTTTCATCGTCGACGCGAATTGAGCGGCAACGCGGGCGCCGGACGCCTGCCCGTCGCGTCGAACGTGACGCGGCGAACAGGCGTGCACCCAGGCGTGCGCTCAGGCCTCAAAGAAACATCAGGGTGTTCAGCAGGAAGATGTTCGCGACCAGCAGCACCAGCGCGGTCGGCACCTGCACCTTGATCACCGCGTTCTTGTCCGGCAGTTCCAGCAGCGCCGCCGGCACCATGTTGAAGTTTGCCGCCATCGGCGTCATCAGCGTGCCGCAGTAGCCCGAGAACATCCCGATCGCCACCATCACAGCCGGATTGCCGTGGAACACGCCGACCAGAATCGGCACACCCACGCCGCCCGTCATGACCGGGAACGCGGCGAAGCCGTTGCCCATTACCATCGTGAAGAGCGCCATGCCGATGCAGTACACGGCCACCGCGACGAGCCGGTAATCGAGGTTCACGTACGCGATCGTCAGATGCGCGACCGCCTTGCCGACGCCCGCGTCCGAGAACACGAGGCCCAGCATGCCCAGCATCTGCGGCAGGACGGCGGCCCACGAAAGCGCGTCGACGAGGCGGCGCGTTTCCTTCATCGACTGCCCGACGGTGTCGCGCGTCATCACGCACGCGACGGCGAGCGCGATCACGCAACCGATGCCAAAGCCGATCAGCGTGACGTTCTTCAGCTCGACAAGCGGCATGCCGCCGACGATGAAATACTTTGCGGTAAGCGTCACGATCACGGTGACGACGGGAATCGTCAGCGCTGGAATGAAGAGCTTGTTGCCGAGGCGCCGCGCGCTGGCAAGCCGTGTTTCCTCCGACAGCACTTTCGGCTTCGCCGCGGTGACGCCGCCGAAGCCCGCGATCAGCGCCATCGCGATCACCAGCACGCCGACCACATCGGCCGGCAGGCGATCGCCGACGAGGAAGATCAGCGCATAGAGAATCCAGAAGCCGCCCGCGAGAAAACGGCGCGGATGTTCCCGGTCCGACATGATCATGCCGCCCACCACTAGCAGCACGATGCCGAGCAGCCAGAACAGATAGTCGATGGTGATCATGCGTTGTCTCCCGAAGCCGTCTGCGAGTGCGTCTGTGTGGGCGACGCGGTTGCCGCGTCCGTGCCTTCCGGCGCGTTGCCGCGCAGTTCGCGCTCGAGCTTGCGATCGAGCAGCCACAGCCGGAAGCCGTGGATGATGAACGCGCAGAGCGCGGTCGGCATACCCCACACCGCCACATGCATCGGCTCGACGACGATGCCCGCTTCCTTCAGGAACGTCACCATCAGCACGATCGCGCCGAACGCGACGAAGATGTCTTCGCCGAAGAAGAGGCCGACGTTGTCCGTCGCCGCCGAATACGCGCGCAGGCGATAGCGGACCGCGTCGCTCAGCTTGCCGAAGCGGGTTTCGGTCGCGCCTTCGGCCATCGGCGCGAGGAGCGGGCGCACCATCTGCGGATGTCCGCCGAGCCCGGTCAGGCCGACCGCGGCGGTCAGTTCGCGCACCAGCAGATAGACGATCAGCAGACGTCCGGCGGTCGCCGCCTTGATGCCACTGATCCAGATCTGCGCGCGTTCGCGCAGGCCGTGTCGTTCGAGCAGCCCGATCACCGCGAGCGGCAGCAGGATGATGAGCGGAATGTTGCGGGTCTTGATGAAACCGGTACCGATGGCCGCGAGGATCTTCTCCGGCGGGAAATGCGCGGCGAGCCCCGTGGCGATCGCGGCGGCCGCCACGATCAGCATCGGATTGAAGCGCAGCACAAACCCGATGATGATGACGGCCACGCCAATGAGCGGCCATAAACTGACTGTTGTCTGCATCTGGATCTCCAAACTGGGTTCGTTGTGTGTGAATGAACCCGGGTGCCGCCGGTGGCGGCTCATAACGGGCGGCGTGCGGGCGTGCCGTGCGCCGTCCTGCCCTGCGCGACTCTTGATGGCCGCGTCGATTGCGTCGTTGTTGCTGGCTTGCGGGTATTGCTGGTGCTGTGGCTAACGGTGATGCGACTGCTGTTTCAGCGGTATCTGGCAAACGCCCCGCGAACAGGCGGGGCGTCGGTGGGTCTCGTTGGCTGGTGTCAGGCTCGCGCGCTGCTGGCCGCATGCACATCGATGCCGGCCTCCGCGAGTGCCGCGCGGATGCGCTGCGCGAACGCCAGCGCATGTGGACCGTCGCCGTGCAGGCAGATCGTCTGGACGTTGAGCGGCACCCACTGGCCGTCGACGGCCTGCACGCGCTGGTCGCGCACCATCGCGAGCGTGCGTTCGAGCACGATCTCCTCGTCGTCGAGCAGTGCGCCCGGCTGCGAGCGCGGCACGAGCGAGCCGTCCGCGCGATAGCCCCGGTCGGCGAACACTTCTTCGATGGCGGTCAACCCCGCTTCGCGCACCGCAGTCACGAATCCGCTGTTCGCAAGCGCGAATACCGCGACGGAAGGATCGAAGTCATGCACCGCGGAAGCGATGGCGTCGGCGATTTTCGGATCGCGCGCGGCCTGGTTGTAGAGCGCGCCGTGCGGCTTCACGTGCGCGATGCGCCCGCCTTCCGCCTGCGCGATCGCCGAGAGTGCGCCGAGTTGATACAGCACGCCTGCGTAGATATCGCCGGCGGGCAGGTCCATCTCCTTGCGACCGAAGTTCCCGGGATCGTTGAAGCTCGGATGCGCGCCGATCGACACGCCTTTGCGCACGGCCCAGCGCACGCAGTCGTGCATCGCGGTGGCGCCGCCAGCGTGCCAGCCGCACGCGATGTTGGCCGAGCTGACGAGATCGAGTAACGCTTCGTCGGTGTTGCAGCCTTCGCCGAGGTCGGCGTTCAGGTCGATTTCCATGGTTCTCTCCTACTTGTGCTGCAAGGCCGCCAGCGCCGGCTGGCGCGCGCAGCGTTCTTCATGCATGGCGATCGCGGCATCGATCTGCCGCAGATACGTGCGTTCTTCGAGCAGCGCGCGGCGTGCTTCTTCGAGTGTCGTGGGCAGAAAGCGGATCGCGCCGTTCAGGCGCACCTGCGCGAGCTTCCATATGTCGGCCTGGATCACGGCGCCGATCTTCGGATAGCCGCCCGTGGTCTGCGCGTCGCCCATCAGAATGATCGGCTGGCCGTTCGGCGGTACCTGGATCGTGCCCGGCAGCACCGCGTGCGAGAGCAGATCGGCCTTTTGCCGGCGTTCGAGCGCCGTGCCGGAGAGCCGATAACCCATCCGGTTGCTGTTCGGCGTGACGAGCCATTCGTCGTCCCAGAACGCGCTCTGCGCGCTGGCGGTGAAGCTCTCGTATTCCGGCCCGGGCAGCACGCGGATCGGCACGGCCCACGGTACGTTCGACAGATGACGTCCGCGCCGCACGGGTTCGTCTACCAGCACGAACTTGCACCAGGCGGGCGCCTTCACGCCGAATTCCGGCGCCTCGGGGCTGAACCACGAGCCGGGGCGCGCGGACGGCACGCCGAGCGGCAAGCGGTCGCCGTCACGCAGCGCGCGGCCGCCGAGTCCGCCGAAGCCACCGGCCAGATCGGTGCTGCGCGAGCCGAGCATCGGCAGGACATCGATGCCGCCGGCCACGGCGACGTAGCCGCGCATGCCGCGCTTCGCCGCGTTGAGCGTGAGTTCCTGGCCGGCCCGCACCGGCAGGCTCCACCACGAATACACCGGCCGGCCGTCGAGCGTCGCGCCGAACTCCGTGCCGGTGATCGCCACGCGCGTCGCGCGCGAAAAGCGCAGCACGGTCGGGCCGAACGTGATTTCGAGGCCGGCCGCATCGGGCCGGTTACCGACGAGCCGGTTGCCGACTTCCAGCGACAGACGGTCGAGCGCGCCGCCCATCGCGACGCCGAGATGCCGGTGGCCGTGACGGCCGAGATCCTGGACGGTGGTCAAAAGACCTGCGCGGACGACGTCGATCATGCGTCGATCCCCGCGATGGTGAAGCGCACGCGATCGCCCGGTTGCAGCAGCGTGGGCGGCGTTTGCGCCGGATCGAAGAGCGGCAGCCCGGTGCGGCCGATCAGTTGCCAGCCGCCCGGCGAAACGGCCGGATAAATCCCGGTTTGCTCGCCGCCGATGCCCACCGTGCCGGCCGGCACGCCGAGCCGCGGCGCGGCGCGGCGCGGCGTGTGCAGCTTCTCGTCGAGACCGCCCATATAGGCGAAACCCGGCTGGAAGCCCAGAAAGAACACGACATAGTCGCCCGCGGCGTGACGCTTCACGACTTCATCCGCCGATAACCCCGTGTGCTTCGCGACGGCGCCCAGATCCGGGCCCGCCTCGCCGCCGTACATCACCGGGATTTTGATTTCGCGGCCCGTGGACGCCGCGTTTGCCGCGCTGTCCCAGGCGCTCCGCAGCAGGTCGGTGAGGGCGTCGCGGTCGGCGTCGAGCGGGTTGATGACGAGCGTCAGATTGTTCATCCCCGGCACGACTTCGAGTACGTGCGGCCAGCTGCGCGCGGCCCCGGCGGCTGCCCAGACGCGCTGCTGGCAGGCGAGCGTGGCCGGCGGCGCGGATTCGCAGACAAGTGCGTTATCGCCCAACGAATAGATGCGTGGCTGGTTCATGAATGACCTGGTTCGATTCGGGTGCTCCCCCCTGCACGAGCGCCGTGACCAGGTCGACCGACCTGATCGCGAGGGCGCGCGGCACGTTGAGTAGCGTACATTATCAATAATTTATCTACAATTTATCAATAAGCGTTTGTGCCAGGCTCACTTTTTCAGGTGGGCGTCGTACACTTCCGGCACCTTCCCAGCGTGTATCGAGATCGCCTCATGTCGCGTCATCCCACCAAGATCGTCTCCTCGGAACACCTCGTTTCCGAATCGAGCGCGGAGCTATCCGAGCTCGAATACGCACTGATCATGGCGGGCAACGCGTTCAACCGCTGGATGGTGCGCTGCATGTCGGCGGCGGGCGACAAGGACATGACCGCCATCGAAGTCTCGCTGCTGCACCACGTGAGCCATCGCGAGCGTCGCAAGAAACTGGCCGACATCTGCTTCGTGCTGAACATCGAGGACACGCACGTCGCGACCTATGCGCTGAAGAAGCTCGTAGCTAGAGGGTATGTAAAAAGCGAAAAGACCGGCAAGGAAGTGTTTTTCGAGGCGACCGAAGCCGGCCGCGCGCTGTGCCTCCACTACCGCGAGGTGCGCGAGAGCTGCCTGATCTCGACGTTGAAGGAAAGCGGTCTGACGAATGAGCAGATCGGCGAGGCGGCGCAGCTGCTGCGCAATGCATCGGGCCTCTACGACACGGCGGCGCGCGCGGCGGCTTCGCTTTGACGCGCGGCGATCAGTCCGCGGCGGTTCGCTCCGGATAGCGGGCGCGCTCCGTGATGACCGCGTCGAGCGGGATGTCGTGCGCCTCGCGCGGGATCGTGTCCGTGCGGCAGGCTTCGTACGCGATGCCGACCGTCACCGGCCGCACCGCGCCCGCCCACGCCGCCAGCGTGCGGTCGTAATAGCCGCCGCCGTAGCCGAGCCGGAACGCGTCTTCGTCGAAACCCACACAGGGAATCAGCAGCAGGTCGGGCGTGACGTCGCGGCCCGACTCCGGCTCGGGAATACGGTGATGGCCCGTTTTCATCGCCATGTCCGGCGTCCACGCGTGAAACGCGAGCGGCGAATACACGCTGTGAATCACGGGCAGGCCGGCCTCGCGTTTTGCATCGGCGGCGAGCCATTCGGCGATCGCTTCGCGCGCATCGAACTCGCCCGCGAGCGGCCAGTAGAACCCCACACATGCAGGCGAATATCGTTCCAGTGTCTGCAGCACCCGATGCTTTAACGCGAGTGCGTGCGCGGGTTCGCGAGCCGCATCGAGACGGGCTTTGAGCAGTGTTGCGCGCAGTTCCTTTTTCGATTTCGCGTGGGGGTTGCGTGCTATGCTTGGCTTCAATTTCCGCTCCAGAAACAACGATGTCCAAACGCCTCTTTCGAGTATATCGCGCGGCCGGTTCTGCGCTGGCTGCCGCGGCACTCGTCGCGTGTGGCACGGCGTCCGCCGTCCGACCTGTCGCCTTCACCCAGCTCACACCGGACGATCAGACCTTCATCCAGCTTCGCGAAGCAGCGCGCAATAACGATGCGCCGCGCGCCGCGCAACTGGCGAGCATGATTCCCGACTATCCCGCGCCGTCGTATCTCGAGTACTTCACGCTGAAGCCGCAGCTCTTCGACGGGTCCGGCCACGCGCGCATCGACGCGCCGGACGCGCCGGTGCTGTCGTTCCTGCAGAAGTACGATGGTCAGGCGATTGCCGATCGCATGCGCAACGACTATCTCGTCGTGCTCGGCGCGCGTCACGACTGGCGCGATTTCGACCAGCAGTACGCGCGTTTCGTGCTGAACGACGATACGCAGGTGAAGTGCTACGCGCTCGAATCGCGCGCGGCGCGCGGCGAAAACGTCGCCGATGCGGCACGCGCGCTGCTCGTCGATCCGAAACAGTACGGCGACGGCTGCGTCGACCTGATCACCTCGCTTGCGATCAGCCAGCAGTTCTCCACCGACGACGTGTGGCAGCAGATCCGTCTCGCCTACGAGCAGAACTACACGAACACGGGCGCGAAGCTCGTCGACGCGCTCGGCAACCAGCGTCCCGATCCGGTGCTGTTCGGCCAGGCGGCCAGCACGCCGCCGCTGCTGCTCGCGCGCGGCGTCGGGCCGGATCCGCAGTCGCACCAGCTGGCGCTGCTCGCGATCACGCGCATGGCGCGCAACGATCCGGCGATGGCGGCTTCGACGTTTGCCACGGTGGCGCCGTCGCTCACCACGCCCGAGCGCGCGATCGGCTGGGGCACGATCGCCTATCAGGCGGCAGCGAAGCAGATGCCGGCCGCGGTCGACTGGTACCGGCTCTCGGCGAATGCACCGCTTTCGAACCCGGCGTACGAATGGCGCACCCGCATGGCGTTGCTCGCGGGCGACTGGACGATGGTGCGCTGGTCGATCGAGCAGATGCCGGCTTCGCTGCGCGCGCAACCTTCGTGGATCTACTGGCACGCGCGCGCGCTGAAGCAGGGCGGCGACACGGTCGCGGCGAACCAGGAATTCGAGCAGATCGCGGCGGGCTATAACTTCTACGGTCAGCTCGCTGCCGAGGAACTCGGCCAGAAGATCACCGTGCCGCCGAAAACCACCGTGACCGACGCCGAAGTCGAGCAGGCCGGCAAGACGCCGGGTTTCGCGCTCGCACAACGTTTTTACGCGCTGAACCTGCGTCTTGAAGGCAATCGCGAATGGAACTGGCCGCTGCGCACCATGACCGACCGCCAGCTCATCGCGGCGGCGGAATACGCCCGGCGCATCGAACTGTACGACCGCGCGGTGAACACCGCCGACCGCACGAAGACAGAGCACGACTTCTCGCTGCGTTACCTGTCGCCGTTCCGCGATATCGTCGAGCGCGACGCGCAGTCCACGGGGCTCGACGTCGAATGGGCGTACGGGCTGATCCGCCAGGAATCGCGTTTCATCATGAACGCGCGCTCCGAGGTCGGCGCGAGCGGCCTGATGCAACTGATGCCGGGCACCGCGCAACTGGTTGCGAAGAAGATCGGGCTTGGCACGATTTCGCGCGCGCAGATGAACGATATCGACACGAACATCCTGCTCGGCACCAACTATCTGTCGATGATCTACAATCAGTTCGACGGGTCCGCCGTGCTGGCCACGGCCGGTTACAACGCCGGTCCAGGACGTCCGCGCGCGTGGAAGCAGAATCTGCCACGGGGCGTTGAAGGCGCGATTTTCGCGGAGACGATCCCGTTCCAGGAAACCCGCGACTACGTGAAGAATGTGCTGTCCAACACGGTCTACTATGCGGCACTGTTCGAAGGCCGTCCGCAATCGCTGAAAGTGCGTCTGGGCTACATCGCACCATAAAACGCCAGCGCCACGCCGCCGCGCTTCGCTGCGCGGCGGCCGCTTCACCAGCCGTTGCCGCGGCTTCCACCCAGGGAGTCGAAAATGCGCCATCAAGCCATCGCGATCATCGGCGGTTCCGGATTCATCGGCAGCCACCTCGTCAACGCGCTCGTCGAGCTCGGCAAGGACGTGCGCATCGCCACCCGCCGGCGAAATCACGCCCGCCATCTCACGCTGTTGCCCGTCGATGTGCTCGAAGTCGACGTATTCGACCCGGTGCAGCTTGCCAGCTTCGTTGAAAACGCCGACGCCGTGATCAACCTCGTGGGCACCCTGCACGCGAGCCGCGCGAATCCGTACGGCGAAGCGTTCGCGAAAGCGCATGTCGAACTGCCTGCAAAGATCGTGACTGCCTGCGAAGGCAAGGGCGTGCATCGCCTGATCCACATGAGCGCGATCGGCGCCGACCCGAAAGGGCCGAGCATGTATCTGCGCTCGAAGGGCGACGGCGAGAAGGCCGTGCGCCAGTCGACGCTGGCGACCACGGTGTTCCGGCCATCCGTCGTGTTCGGACCCGAGGATGCGTTTCTGAACAAGTTTGCATTCCTGCAGCGTGTTTTCCCGATGATTCCGCTTGCGATGCCCGACGCGAAGTTTCAGCCCGTGTTTGTCGGCGACGTCGCGAAGGCGATCGCGAACGTGCTCGATCTCGATGCCGCCACGGGCCGCACGTACGAGCTTGGCGGGCCGACCGTATACACGCTGGAGGCGCTCGTGAAATTCTGCGGCGACGTGATTGGGCGTCACGCGCGCATCATCCGTTTGCCGGAAGCGCTCGCGCGGCTTCAGGCGATGACGTTCGAAATGGCGCCTGGCGAGCCCGTGATCACGCGCGACAATCTTGATTCGATGAAAGTGGACAGCGTGCTGAGCGGGCCGCTTGCGCCCGAACTCGACATCGAGCCCGCGAGTATCGAAACGATTGCACCGGTGTATCTGACGGGCGCCTCGATGCGTTCGCGCTTCAATGCGTTCCGCGCGAGCGCGGGACGGTGATTCTCACTTTTACTTATCGATAGACGCATGAAACTCGTTATTGGCGACAAGAACTATTCGTCGTGGTCGATGCGGCCGTGGCTGGTGCTGAAGCATTTCGGCGTTCCCTTCGAGGAGCGCACGATCGAATTGCAGGAGGCGGATTCGACGACGTCGATTCTTGCGCTTTCGCCGTCGGGCAAGGTGCCGTGCCTGATCACCGACGACAACGTACACGTGTGGGATTCGCTTGCCATCTGCGAGACGCTTGCCGAGCAGTTTGCGCAGCATGCGATGTGGCCGCGCGACCCGGCCACGCGTGCGCAGGCGCGCAGCGTGAGCGCCGAGATGCACTCCGGTTTTGTCGGGCTGCGTTCGTCGATGTGGATGAACATCCGCGCGTCGTTTCCGGGCAAGGGCGCGACGCCGGAAGCGCTTGCGGATATCGCACGCGTCGACGCCCTGTGGTGCGACTGCATCGCGCAGCATGGCGGCCCGTTCCTGTTTGGCGACTTCAGCATTGCGGACGCGATGTACGCACCGGTCGTGATGCGCTTCAACACATGGCAGCCTGCGCTTTCCGCGGGTGCCGCTGCTTACGCGCGCCGCGTGACAGAGCATCCGGCCGTACGCGCGTGGATCGATGACGCGTTGCGTGAGACACATCGCGTGCCGCACTACGACGTTTGCGCATGAATATCTACGCCGTGGGCGGCGCGATTCGCGACGAATTGCTGGGCGTGCCCGTCAAGGACCGCGATTACGTGGTGGTTGGCGCGACGCCCGAGCAGATGGTGGCACAGGGTTTTCGACCTGTCGGCAAGGATTTTCCTGTGTTCCTGCATCCGCAGACGCATGAGGAATATGCGCTTGCGCGCACCGAGCGCAAGACAGCGGCGGGTTACCACGGCTTCCAGTTTTTCTACGCGCCGGATGTGACGCTTGAGGAGGATCTGGCGCGACGCGATCTGACGATCAATGCGATGGCGCGCGAGGTGCGTCCTGACGGCGAGCTTGCCGGTCCCGTGATCGATCCGTTCAACGGACAGGCTGATGTGCGCAATCGCGTGTTCCGGCATGTCAGCGATGCGTTTCTTGAGGACCCGGTGCGGATCTTGCGCATTGCGCGGTTTGCGGCGCGCTTTGCCGGTTTCACTGTTGCGCCGGAGACGATGGCGCTGATGCAGAGGATGGTGGTGGCGGGCGAGGTGGATGCACTGGTACCGGAGCGCGTGTGGCAGGAAGTGTCACGCGGATTGATGGAGCAGAAGCCCTCGCGGATGATTGAACTGTTGCGGGAATGCGGCGCGCTGGCGCGCGTGTTGCCGGAGATCGATGCGCTGTTTGGCGTGCCGCAGCGCGCGGATTACCACCCCGAGGTCGATACGGGCGTGCATGTGATGATGGTTCTGGATCATGCTGCCGCGCAGGGTTACGCGTTGACGGTCCGGTTTGCTGCGTTGACGCATGATCTTGGCAAGGCGACGACGCCTGAGGATGTGTTGCCGCGGCATATTGGGCACGAGGGGCGTAGTGTCGATTTGCTGAAGCCTTTGTGCGAGCGGTTGCGGGTGCCGAATGAGTGTCGCGATCTGGCGGTGCTGGTGGCGCGTGAGCATGGGAATATTCATCGCGTGATGGAGACCGGGCCGGCCGGGCTTGTGCGGTTGTTCGAGCGATGCGATGCGTTGAGGAAACCCGCGCGGTTTGCCGAGGCGTTGCAGGCATGTGAAGCCGATGCGCGTGGTCGGCTGGGGTTTGAGACGCGGGAGTATCCGCAGGCTGAGCGGCTGCGTATCGCGCTTGTTGCTGCGCGAGCTGTGGATGGAGGGGCGGTTGCCAGCCGGTTTGCTGACCGGCCTTCTCTGATTAAAGATGCCGTTCGGCAGGAGAGGGTTCGGGGGGTTGCTTTGGCTCTCGGTGAATCTGTTTAGGGGTTTGCTTTTGCCCCTTTGGCGGGGCGGCATTTTGGGTTTTTCGTGCCGAAGCTGTGTGTTTGCTTTGGCCTTTCCTTGCATTCGTGTCGGTCTATTAGTGTTGCCCCTGTGCGGGGCGGCACCTACTTTTCTTTGTCTTGCCAAAGAAAAGTAGGCAAAAGAAAGGCGCTTCGAAAACTCACCTTTTCCTGGTGCGTCATTCGTCGGGAATGGCACCCCGTGAGGCGTCGCCCTCGAGCTCCAGGCCGCGCTGGTCCGCGCACGATCTGATCTCCCGCACAGCACCGCCCGTGACACAGGGCTCATTCATCCCACTCCGCGCTACGCGCGTCGCGGAGTGGCCGCTCGATGGCGCCGGCATCAGGGGCCGGCGATCGCCGATTGCGATTGAGCGCGCGATTGCGATTGCAGATGTGAGTGCGTTTGCAAATGTGTGCACGCGTGCGAGTGCGAGTGCGGATGCCGGCGCCAGCGCGAACGCCCGGAGAGCGTTATGCCGGTCGGCGATGCGCGTAGCGCGGAGTCGGGTGGATGACTGCTTTGTCACGGACATGGACCGCGCGCGGGACGGAATCGCGCGGGGACCGATGCCGTGTGAAGTGTGGGGGCGACACTTCGTGGGTTGCCATTCCCCGGCGATGACACACCAGGAAAAGATGAGTTGTCGGAGCGCCTTTCTTTTGCCTACTTTTCTTTGGCAAGCCAAAGAAAAGTATGTGCCGCCCCGCACAGGGGCGACGCTAATAGACCGACATGAATACAAGGAAAGGCCAAAGCAAACACACAGCTTCGGCACGAAAAAGCGGAAATGCCGCCCCGCCAAAGGGGCAAAAAAAAACCTCAAACCATCCGAACGATAAAAGACAAAACCAGACTCAGGACCAAAGTAGACATGAAGGGAAAAGGGTACTCTTTCCCAGCAAACCTGAGGGTGACATCCCCTGGCAATCTCCCGATGCCAACCTTCCTGAGCCACGGCCAGCACCTGGACAAAACGGCCACAGCAATAAAAGTCGTGAGTAACCAGCGGATCATGGCATCGCGCTCAAAGCGAATGTGACCGGTCGCCGCCCGCAAACGCGGCAATCCCTTCATCGATGCCGCGCGAAAACGCGATCACCTTGAAAAGCTCTCCCATCTCGGCTTCAGAGAGCAGCTTCTGCACTGCATTCGCCGCAGGCAGATACCGCTTGATATCCGAAGGATCGAGATCGCCAAGCGCATCGGTAATGCCGGCATTCAGCAGAAACCTCGCCTGTGACGTATACCCAAGCAGATCGGCCCCCGTATCGACACCCGCTTCAGCGATGCCAGAAAACTCGACGTGCGCGGTAATGTCCTGCAACCCGGGATACAAAAACGGATCACCATGCGCACGATGCCGGTAGTGACACATCAACGTCCCCTGCGCGCGCTGCGCATGGTAATACTCGTGGCGCGGAAAACCGTAGTCGATAAAAAACGCGGCGCCACGCTCAAGCATCATGCAGATCGTCCGCGTAAAGGCCAGCGCGGCCTCGTGCGTTTCAGCAACGTAGTCGCCTTCCACTTCGAGAGAATCGAGAAAGGCCATGTCGGCAGTCGCGCCAACCGGCCGGTCCTCGAACGTCAACGCACCATCGCGCCAGGTCACGCCGCGCTCATGCCACACGCCATCGGTACGGGCAAAGAGCCGCACCGGCATCGCGTCGAGCACTTCGTTGCCCATCACGACACCCTCGAAGCGCTCGGGCAATGCATCCAGCCAGCGCACCTTCGCAGCCAGCGCGGGCGCTTCCGCTTCGATCGTCGCGCGCTGACGCTCACGCAACTCGCCCGACAGATCGACGATCGAATACGTATCGAATTCGACGTCCTGTGCCGCAAGTTCATTTAGAAGCCCTGCCGCGAGTTTGCCGGTGCCGGCGCCGAATTCCATCACGGCACGCGTGCCGCTTGCGGCCAGCGTCTCCGCCACGGGTCGTGCGAGCGTCGCGGCGAAAAGCGGTGACAGTTCGGGCGCGGTGACGAAATCGCTGCCGTCCTCTGCGCGGCGCCCAAACTTCATCGCGCCGCCGCTGTAATAGCCAAGACCCGGTGCGTACAGCGCACGCTCCATGTAGCGCTGAAACGGCAGCCAGCCGCCGTTCGCGTCGATCTCCGCGCGGATCTGCGCGACCAGCGCCTCCGATTGCGCAAGCGCAGCCGGGCCAGGAGCAGGTAAACTATCGTGTTCGTGAGCTTTCGGATTCATCCGCATATTGTAAATGACCGACTCTTCCAGCACTTCACACGTCGGCAGCGCCCACGGCATCCCCGCGCGCGTCGTCCTGATCACCGGCGCCGCCCGTCGGATCGGCCGCGCGCTCGCCATCGGCTTCGCGTCGAAAGGCTGGGACGTGGCCGTGCATTACGGCGCGTCCCGCGAGGAAGCGGATGAAGTGGTCGAGGAGATCGTCGCGCTCGGCCGTCGTGCGGTCGCGCTCCACGCGGATTTCGCCGACGAAGCACAGGTCCTGAAGCTGGTACCGGATTGCATTGCCACGCTCGGGCGTCCCGCGTGTGTGATCAACAACGCGTCGCTCTTTGTTGAAGACGCGGCGAACGACGTCGGCTATGAACGGTTGCTGCACCTCACGGCGATCAACCTGGCGGCGCCGCTCGTGCTGGCGCGCATGTTGCATGAAGCGACGCCGCAAGCCGCGTGCAGCGACGAATCGCTGCGCGGCTGCGTCATCAACGTGCTGGACCAGAAGCTGTACAACATGAATCCGGACTATCTTTCATATACGGTGCTGAAGGCGGCGCTGCAGACAGCAACCGTCGCGCTCGCGCAGGCGCTCGCGCCGAAGCTGCGCGTGGTCGGGCTCGCGCCAGGGCTTACGCTGCAATCCGCCGATCAAACGCCGCAGGGTTTCGCCGAGTCGCATGCGGTCACACCGCTTGGCCGGGCTTCGCGTCCGGAGGATCTGGTCGCGGCTGCGCTGTATCTCGCGGATGCGCAGGGTGTGACGGGTTCGACGCTGGTCGTCGACGGCGGCCAGCATCTCGTGCCGCTGCCGCGCGACGTAATGTTTTTGACGGGCGCCTGAACGCACGCGAAGGCTTTCAGACCTTCGCCGTACGAAGCGCTCCTTGCGTGTCCGCACGCTTCTATCGACACTGGAACGATCATGCTCGACGCTCTCTCGCATCCCCGTCTCGCCGACTGTCGCCGGCTCTTTCTGCGCAATTACGAAGTGCATATCAACATCGGCGTGCATGACTTCGAGAAGCGCGGCGAGCAGCGCGTCGTGATCAACGTGGAGTTATACGTGCCGCTCGCACTGTCCACGCCCGTAGCGGACAGATTGAGCGAAGTCGTCGACTATGACTTCATGCGCTCGACCATCGCACGTCGCGTCGAACAGGGCCACATTCATCTGCAGGAAACGCTCTGCGATGATCTCGTCAAGACCATGCTCGCGCATCCGCAGGTGCGCGCGGCACGCATTTCGACAGAAAAGCCGGATGTGTATCCGGACTGCGATGCCGTCGGCGTCGAAGTCTTTCGGATCAGGGAAGATTAAGCGCCGGCTGCATTGCCAGCCGCTGCGCTAACGTCAGGGACAGCGGCGCGCGCCGCGGGACGCACGAACTCGATGCGGTTCTCGCTTGAATGCGAGAACACGAGCGCCGTCTGCGTGTAGGACGTATCGCCGAAGAGCGAGGCTTCGTCGATCTTCGCGAGACCCGATGCGAGCGCGCGGAAATCGAACAGGCTGGTGTCGGCGAGATGCGACGGCACGACATCGGACAGCGCGCGGAACACGTTGTCGACGCGGCCTGGCGTGTCGCGTTCCCATTGCGTCAGCATGTCCTTCACTTTCTTGCGCTGAAGATTTTCCTGCGAACCGCACAGGTCGCACGGAATGATCGGGTATTCCATCGCACGCGCGTACGTCGCGATATCCGATTCCTTGCAGTACGCGAGCGGCCGGATCACGATGTGCGCGCCGTCGTCGGTGGCGAGCTTCGGCGGCATCGCCTTCATCTTTCCACCAAAGAACAGGTTCAGGAAAAACGTCTCGACGATGTCGTCGCGATGGTGCCCAAGCGCGATCTTGTTGGCGCCCAGCTCTTTCGCCGTGCGGTAAATCACGCCGCGACGCAGACGCGAGCACAGCGAGCAGGTGGTCTTGCCTTCGGGCACCTTCTCCTTGACGATCGAATGCGTGTCCGCTTCGACGATCCGGTATTTCACGCCGATCGACTCGAAATACCGCGGCAGGATTTCCTCGGGAAAGCCGGGATGCTTCTGGTCGAGATTCATCGCGATGATCTCGAAGTCGATCGGCGCGCGCTTTTGCAGCGCGAGCAGAACGGAGAGCATCGTGTACGAGTCTTTGCCGCCGCTCATGCACGTCAGGATTTTGTCGCCGTCCTCGATCATGTTGAAGTCGGCGATCGCCTTGCCGACCTGCGACTGCAACCGGGTTTCGAGGCGGAAAAAATTGTTTGAGGCTTTCATGGCAGGCACGCAACAGAGTGAAGATTGCCGGTGGTGCGTGGACGCAGGGAAAAGGCGTCGAAAAGCGGTACCGGGCAGAGCCCCAGATGATACATCCAAATACAAATCAAGCACTTGGCGTGCGTGCGCCATGCCGGCCGAAGGAAATGCGTGAATGGCGGAAAGCCAGCCGGTATTCACCTGGCCGGCCAGGGAAATCACCCGGTGCGTCGCATCGGTGGGTTTTGCGCAACGGCGGTGGCCGCGCCGGGCAGGGGGCGTCTTCGATAGCGGGATGCGCGTGCTAACATTGACGGCTTCCAACTCGATCCCTCGTCGGCGCCATGAATATAGTCATTTTGGCGGCAGGCACCGGTAAGCGCATGCGTTCCGCGCTGCCCAAGGTACTGCATCCACTGGCCGGCCGGCCGCTTCTGTCCCACGTCATCGATACTGCCCGCACGCTTGACCCGACCCGCCTCGTCGTCGTGATCGGTCATGGCGCGGAGGCCGTGCGCAGCGCCGTCGCGGCGCCCGACGTGCAGTTCGCGGTGCAGGAGCAGCAGCTCGGCACGGGGCATGCCGTGCAGCAGGCGCTGCCGCTGCTCGATCCTTCCGTGCCCACGCTTGTGCTATACGGCGATGTGCCGCTCACGCGCGCGAGCACGCTAAAGCGCCTGACTGACCGCGCGGGTCAGGGCGGCTACGGCGTGCTCACCGTGACGCTCGACGATCCCACCGGCTACGGCCGCATCGTGCGCGATGCGAACGGCAGGGTGCTGCGCATCGTCGAACAGAAAGACGCGACACCCGGGCAGTTGGAAATCGCGGAAATCAACACCGGCATCATCGTCACGCCGACGCAGCAACTCACGCGCTGGCTTGCATCGCTGAAGAACGACAACGCGCAGGGCGAGTACTACCTCACCGACGTGGTCGAACTCGCGATCGAAAGCGGTCTCGACGTGGTGACCGCGCAGCCGGACGAAGAGTGGGAAACGCTCGGCGTCAACAGCAAGCAGCAACTTGCACAGCTCGAACGCATTCATCAGGGCAACGTGGCCGAAGCGCTGCTCGTGGCGGGCGTCACGCTGGCCGATCCGGCGCGTATCGATGTGCGCGGCACGCTGGAATGCGGCCGCGACGTTTCGATCGACGTGAACTGCGTGTTCGAAGGCACCGTCACGCTGGGCGATAACGTGACGGTCGCGGCGAACTGCGTGATCCGTAACGCGACGATTGGCGCGGGCACGCGCGTCGACGCATTCACGCATATCGAAGGTGCGGACGTCGGCGCGAACGTCATGCTCGGACCGTACGCGCGGCTGCGCCCGGGCGCGACGCTGAAGGACGAATCACACGTCGGCAACTTTGTCGAAGTGAAGAACGCGGTGCTCGGTCACGGCTCGAAAGCGAATCACCTCACGTATATCGGCGACGCCGATATCGGCGCGCGCGTGAATATCGGCGCGGGCACGATCACGTGCAATTACGACGGTGCGAACAAGTCCCGCACGATCATCGAAGACGACGTGTTCGTCGGCTCCGACACGCAGCTCGTCGCGCCGGTGCGCGTCGGACGCGGCGTCACGATCGCGGCGGGCACGACGGTATGGAAAGACGTCGAGGAGAATCTCCTCGTGCTGAACGAGAAGACGCAGGTCGGCAAGACCGGCTACGTTCGTCCGGTCAAGAAGAAAAGCTGACGGCGCGCCGCGTTTTTACCCATCGCGGCACCCAACCCCTGCAAAGGAACTGATATTTATGTGCGGCATTGTCGGCGCGGTTGCGCAACGTAACATCGTCCCGGTTCTGATCGAAGGACTGCGGCGCCTCGAATATCGCGGCTACGATTCCTGCGGCGTTGCCGTGCTCGCGGGCGGCGAGCCGCATCGCGCGCGCAGCGTGGCGCGCGTCGCCGATCTCGACGAGCAGGTGCGCGAGACGCATCTCGAAGGCTTCACGGGTATCGCGCACACGCGCTGGGCGACGCACGGCGCGCCCGTCACGAACAACGCGCATCCGATTTTCTCGCGCAATGCGCTGGCGCTCGTACACAACGGGATCATCGAGAACTATGAGTCGCTGCGGGACATGCTGCGCGGCAAGGGCTACGAGTTCGTCTCGCAGACCGACACCGAAGTGATCGCGCATCTGATCCACAGCCTCTATCGCGGCGACCTGTTCGCGGCCGTGCGCGAGGCCGTGCAGCAACTGCACGGCGCGTATGCGATCGCGGTGGAACACAAGGACCAGCCGGACACGGTGGTCGGTGCACGTCAGGGCTCGCCGCTTGTCGTCGGTCTTGGCGAAGGCGAAAACTTCCTTGCTTCAGACGCGCTCGCGCTGGCGGGCAGCACCGAGCATTTCATCTTCCTCGAAGAAGGCGACGTCTGTGAGCTGACGCTGGAGCGCGTGCGCGTTGCCGATCGCGACGGCAACGACGTGGAGCGCGAAGTGCGTACCGTCGCGGCGTATGGCGGTGCGGTCGAGCTCGGGCCCTATCGTCACTTCATGCAGAAGGAAATTTTCGAGCAGCCGCGCGCGATCGGCGACACGATTCCGCAGGCCGATTCGTTCGATGCATCGCTCTTTGGCGACGCAGCGGCCACGGCATTCGGCGAGATCGACAACCTGCTGATCCTCGCGTGCGGCACGAGCTATTACTCGGGGCTGACGGCGAAATACTGGCTCGAATCGATCGCGAAGATTCCGACGCAGGTCGAGATCGCGAGCGAATACCGCTATCGCGATTCGGTGCCGAATCCGAAGTCGCTGGTGGTGGTGATCTCGCAGTCAGGCGAGACGGCCGATACGCTCGCCGCGCTCAAGCACGCGCAGTCGCTTGGGCACAAGCACACGCTCTCGATATGCAACGTCGGCACGAGCGCGATGGTGCGCCTGACCGAACTGTCGTTTTTGACGCATGCGGGGCGCGAGATTGGCGTGGCGTCGACCAAGGCGTTCACGACGCAGCTCGTCGCGCTGTTCGTGCTGGCCGCGACGCTCGGCAAGCTGCGCGGGCATGTCGATGCCTCGCTTGAAGCGCAATACGTGCGCCAGTTGCGCCATCTGCCGGCAGCACTCAACAGTGTGCTGGCGCTGGAGCCGCAGATCATCGCGTGGTCGGAAGATTTCTCGCGCAAGGAAAACGCGCTGTTCCTCGGGCGTGGCCTGCATTACCCGATCGCACTGGAAGGCGCGCTGAAGCTCAAGGAAATTTCGTACATCCACGCGGAAGCGTATCCGGCGGGGGAGCTCAAGCACGGGCCGCTCGCGCTGGTGACCGAAGCAATGCCCGTCGTGACGGTCGCGCCGAACGATACGCTGCTTGAGAAGCTGAAGTCGAACATGCAGGAAGTGCGTGCGCGCGGCGGCGAGCTGTATGTCTTCGCCGACTCGGACACGCGCATCGTCAGCGAAGAGGGCCTGCATGTGATCCGGATGCCGGAGCACTATGGGCTGCTGTCGCCGATCCTGCACGTCGTGCCGCTGCAGTTGCTCGCGTATCACACGGCGTGCTCGCGGGGCACGGATGTCGACAAGCCGCGTAACCTTGCTAAATCCGTGACGGTTGAGTGATCGGGCGGGGTGTGCTGATACGCCCCGCTTCGCCCGACATCGTCATCCGCCATTCCGCTTTGCAGGCAATCGTATCCCTGCAAAGCGTTTCTCCCGCTTCCTGCTAATCCGGATTCACCTGACACGCGACCGCCTCCGTTTCGCGCGTTTCTTCTCGCGCACCGAAACTGGCCAGCGCGGCCAGCCCGAGCAGCGCCAGCCCGCTGCCGAAAAGGAAGTCAGCTCGAATACCGATGTGATCGACGATCAAACCGCCAACCAGCGAACCGGACGCGATCGCCACCTGAATGATGCCGACGAACAACGCAGAGCCCGCTTCCGGTGCATCTGGCGTCGCGCGCTGAATCCAGACGCTGAAACAGAGCGGTAGCGCACCGAACGCAATGCCCCACGCCATCACGACGGCGGCGACGCCATATGACGAGTGTTGCAGCAAAGGTAGCGACAGCAGCGCAAACATCAGGAGCGAAATCATCGCGGCTACCGATGTCTTCAGACCGCGCACGATCGTCGATGAAATCGCGAAGTTCGAGAAAAACCCGATCATCCCGAAGCCGAGCAGCAGCCACGTGATGGTCGCCATCGAGAGATTCGCGTTACGCAGCAGGAACGGCGTGATGTACGTGTAGGACGAAAAGTGCGCGCCGAACACGAGCGCCACCATCAACATGCTGCGGCGCGGATGCGGCCGGCGCATCAGGCCGACCAGGTCTTTCATGCGCAATGCGGTCGTCGAGGGCAGGGAAGGCACCAGGAAGAACTGCGCAACCAGCGCAATCGCGACGAGTACGCCCGTCGCCATGAACGAAGCCCGCCATGACGCGAAGCTCGCGATAAATGTGCCGAGCGGCACGCCGATCACGGTTGCGCACGTCACGCCGGTCAGGATCGTCGCCATCGCACGCGCGGAATCGCGCGGCGCGACGAGGCGTCCGGAGGCTGCTGTCGCCAGCGTCCAGAAGCCGCCGAGCGACGCCCCCAGCAACGCACGCCCCAGCAGCATGATCAGGAAACTGGGCGCGAACGCGGAGATCAGGTTCGACGCGAGCAGCAAGGTCGTCAGCAGCAGGAACACACGCCGACGGTCCATGGTTCCAGCCACGAGCATCAGCCCCGGCGCGGAAATGGCGGCGATGATGCCGGGGACGGTCACCATCAGGCCGGCCGTTCCAGGCGAGACACCCAGCTCTTTTGCAACGCGTGGCAACAGTCCCACCGGCAGGAACTCGGTTGTCACGAACGCAAACGCGCCGATGGCCACGGCGATGACGGCAAGCCAGGCGCGCAGCGATGATGCATCGCCGCTCTCCGGCGAAGCACTGCCAGCCGGCAGATTTTTTTCCAATAACATGGTTTTGTTTGCAGGTTACTAAATAGTGATTTGAACTGGATCGGTCACGCTGACTAATCGCGTCCGAAATATCTAATCTGAAGCAGGAGGCGCGTGGAAATAGCCCCTATTTGCGGAGCAAACCATAGCATCGTATTTAAACGCTCGCAGACGCCTCAAAATAATCGCACCTGCGGGCAAGGTTATTGGCAACCGCGACTAGTCTTGAAACAGATGACAAGACCGCATCCGCGCGTTGTCGGCGGGCTCCAGTCATCGACATAAAAGCGGTCGATCGCGTTCAGGTGCCTTGACGTAAGCCGCCCGAACCCGTTTCCGGGCAGTCAGTCATGCTGACAAACCGGCGCGCGACTTTATAATGGGGTGAGATGCCGCTGCACGTGTTTGCGGACACGCAATCAACGTCAACCATCGTTTTCGTTGCAGCCCGGGTTCGGGCAAGGGCCAATCATGAAACTCAGCCGCTGGAGAGAAGGTGCAGGTCCGGAGCGTCGCAAGCTTATCTGGACGAAGCTTCGCGTGCTGCTTGCGGCGATCGGCACCCTGACCGCCGTCGCAGGCATTGCGGTCTCCGTGAATGGCCTGCTCGAATTCAACAACGTGAAAGTCGCGGTCGGTGTCGCGATCATCGTCGTTTCGACGATTCTTTATATCGCGATGCTTTCGGGTTCCGAATAGCGCGATCCTCGTGCCACGGCGCGGCGCGCCGTGCTACCCCTGCCGCGCGGCAGGGCGTACCGCCTGAACGGGGCCTTGCGCGTAATGGCCGTCGCTGGCGACGGCCATTCACGCTCCGCACGCGGCGGATGATCGCGACGGCCGCGTCAGCGGGCCGTCTGAAGCAGCGTCATCACGACGCCTGCTGGATATCCTCGAGTTTCCAGCTCTTGTCGAACCACGGCGCAAGCGGGCCATACAGCCGGAAAATCGTGAACCAGCTCTTGCCCGGAATGGTTTGAATCCAGTTGCTTTCCTTGCCCGCCGGCGCTTTCGGTCCGAAATACAGATCGACCGAGCCGTCCGCGTTTTTCACAAGACCCTTTTCGCTGGAGAGACTCGGGAACTGCTGGTCGGTCTGCAGCATCGAGCGGGTCTGCGGGTCGTACAGCACGACCGACCAGAAGTCCTTCACCGGCACGTTGGGCGGAACGTGCAGCGTGTAGTCTTTCGCGCCGTCGAATGGTTTGCCCGCCGCGTCGTAATTCTCCGCGGCGTACTGCGAGCCGATGCCCGGCATTGCGATCGCCATCGCGGGCGTATCGACGGTCGCGGCGTAGAAGAACATCGTTCGCGCGTCGAAGTTGCGTGCGCCGTCGTTCAGCCATTGGTAGCTGCCGCCGACGAACGGCGTGTTCCAGTGGCGATCCGGATAGATCAGGACGGCCTTGTCGCGGTTGGCGAAGTCGATCGTGCGTGCGCTTGCGTTGCCGACCGCGACGGCATCGGTCAGGATCTTCGTCATGCGTGCATCGGGCGCGAACGGCTTGCCTTTCACAATGCCGATCGATGCGAAGAGGCCGGTCATGTCAGGGCCGTAGACGCCGGCAGGTTCTTCCTGGACGATCTCGTTCATCTCCTCGTAGAACTTGATCGTATTGGCATGCACCGTATTCATGACCTTGCCGGACATGTCGACGAACGTCGTCGCAGGCGGTGAGCCTGCCTGCGACAGCGGATAGACACGCAGATGCGCCTTGAGGCTTGCCACACCGGGTTTCGGGTCGCCGTTCTTCATGAACGCGCGGCCGAACAGCAGGTTGCCGAACGTCGGCGACTTCACGATGATGTAGCCGCTCTTCGGCAGCGCGCCGGTATAGCCCGGCGGCACGAACAGGTACTTGCCGCCTTTGCCCTTGTCCGGGCCTGCGTTGCCGAGGTCGGTGACATAGCGGAACCAGAAGTCGTCGACGACACCGAGGATGTTCGGCGGCGTTTCGACAACCACCGGTCCGTTCTTCAGATCCATCCAGTTCCAGAAGTAGACGGTTTCAGTATTCGCCGTCAGGAACAGCGACTTCGAATCCATCAGCGATTCGAAGATGCCGATCTTGCTGCCCGTGGCACCCGCTTCGCGCAGACCAGTCCGGATCGCAACCAGCGATGCACCCGGAATGCCGTTCAGGAACACTTCGACGCCACGCATGAAGTCGAGGTTGTCATAGACCTTCTGTGCTGTTTCGGGCGTCGGGATGCCGTCGAAGTACTTGAGCTGGCCGATGCGCGTGTCGACGGTATTGGGTGTCGTGATTTCGGGCGGAATCGGCGTAGTCATCTTCAACGCGGTCGAAGCGGCGTCTGCCGGCACGAACGCCGATGCGCACAATGTGACGAGGCACCAGGCAACACTTTGTTTGATTGTCATCTTCTTGCTCACGAAACCTCCACGCGAATGAATTCCCGAAAGATCGGGGTGGTAAGGGTACATGTTGCTGGCACTATTATTACTCGCCTGTTCCGGGTGCGTGTCCCAAAAAGGCGCTCTACAATGCATGCCATTCGACGTCGCGTCGCTCCGGTTTTTTTCGATCATGCATGAAGTCTTTGTCAGAACCACCGTCACCGTGCTTGCGCTCCTCGCGCTCGCAGGCTGCTCGACATCGTCGCAGCCGAAATTCCAGCAGGAACTGTTCGATACGGGTGTGAGCCCGTACGCGCGCAACTTCAACGCGAGCAGCACGGACACCTGTGAAGCGGCGCGTCGCGCGCTGCTCAGCCAGGGTTACATGACGACCATGACGCGCGGCGATACGGTCGACGGCACCAAGAATTTCCAGCCGAGCGGCGATTCGCACGTAGTCGTGGAGTTTCACGTCGTGTGCACGCCGGGTGAGGAGGCGAGCGACACCAGCATCGCGTATGTGAACGCCGTGCAGAATGGCTTTGCGCTGAAGAAGAGCGATACGTCGGCGAGTGTGGGTTTGAGCATCCTCGGTTCACTGTCGCTGCCGATCCGCTCGAACAGCGACGCGATGGTGAAAATTTCGAGTGAGACGATCCCGTCGGGCAAGTTCTACGACCGCTTCTTCGCGCTCGTCGAGCATTATCTGCATACGGTCGTGCGTACGTCACCGGTGGTGCCGGATGCGGTTGTCACCCGTGAGATTCCGCCGGACCCCGCGGTCGACGTCGCCGCCCAGGCAGCAGCGCAGGCAGTGGCGCAGACAGCCGGACCGGCAGTCGCGCCCACGCCGGCGAGCGATGCCCTCGCACCGCTTTTGCAGTCGCTGACACCGTGATGCGCTAAAGCGGTGTCAGGCTTCAGGACGCACCGGACCCACCGGCGCGTGTTTCAACCGGGAATATTTCCCCTTCCCCTCTATTCGGTCGCCGCGGCAGCCTTGCGCGGACGATGTGCCCGCGGTGCAGTCTTGCGAGCGGTCTTCCCTGCTTTCGGCGCGAGCTCTTCCGGTTGTGCGGTTTGTGCCGGTTGCGCTTCCGTTGCCTGCGAGGGCTGATCCGTTGCGGTGGCGGTAGAAGCTGGCGCTTCCGCGGCATCGGCTGCTTCGGCTTTCCTCGAAGACGTCTTGCGGCTTCCGCGTCCTTTGCGACGTGCGGCGGCGGGTTCCGCCGGCGTTGCGTCTTGCGTCGCGTATTCCGTCACGGCGGGCACGTCATGCACTTCCGATGCGGTGAACAGATCCTGCGCGACGGGCAATTCCAGTTCGGCAATCGCAGCCGCGGCGGGTTCCTGCGCGCCTTTTCTGCGCGCACCCCGTTTCGATCTGCTTTCACGCGGCGCCGCCGGCTCGCTGCGCACCGCACCGCCATTGCCGCGAAACACGAACGTGCCCGATTTTTCGTCGCGGCCGACTTCGAACAGACCACGCATCTGCGCTTCCTCGAGCAGATTGCCGAACGCACGAAACCCGTAGTAAGACTCGCTGAAGTCCGGTTTGCGGCGCTTGATCGCATCCTTTAACGCCGACGCCCATACCTTGCCGCTGTCGCCCCGCTCGGTCACGAGCGCATCGAACGTCTGCACGGCGATTTCGATGGCTTCGCTGCGACGCGATTCGAGATCGTCACGGCGACGCTTCTCTTCATCGGGCGAGCGCTTCGGGGCAGGCTGCGGCTCTTTCACGCGCTTTGCGGCGGCGCGCAGGCTTTCGCGGGCGAGGTCGTCGTAGAAAATGAATTCGTCGCAATTGGCGATCAGCAGGTCGGAGGTCGACTGCTTCACGCCGACGCCGATCACCTGCTTCGCGTTCTCGCGCAGCTTGGAAACCAGCGGTGAAAAATCCGAGTCGCCGCTGATGATGACGAACGTATTGACGTGCGATTTCGTGTAGCAGAGATCGAGCGCATCGACGACGAGCCGGATATCGGCGGAGTTCTTGCCCGACTGGCGCACGTGCGGAATCTCGATCAGTTCGAAGTTCGCTTCGTGCATTGCGGCTTTGAAGCCCTTGTAGCGTTCCCAGTCGCAATACGCCTTCTTGACGACGATGCTGCCCTTCAGCAGCAGGCGTTCGAGCACGAGCTTGATGTCGAACTTTTCGAATTTCGCGTCGCGCACGCCAAGCGCGACGTTCTCGAAGTCGCAGAAGAGCGCCATGCTGGGCGTGTCACTGGATGATGTCATGTGTGTGTTCTCCCGTAGGTTCTGTCGGGTGCAGGAATAACCCGCAGCATAACGGTCTTTTGAGCGGACGCCGGGCAGATTGATGTCGGACCGCGCGCGGACTGTTTTGCCCTTCGCCGCGAACCCGGCGTGCTCAACGTCAATCACGGCGGCAGGACTATCGCCTGACGCGCGTCAACCCTGCCCGATCGATGAAGCCGCAGCCTGCCGCCGGCTTTCCCACGCCGGCATCACCTGACACACGATCAGCCCGGCGAGCATCAGCACGCAGCCGAAGAGCGCGCGTCCGGGCAGCGTTTCCCCGAGCACCAGCCAGCCGGCGAGCGCCGCGAACACGCCTTCCATGCTGAAGATCACGGCGGCGTGCGCGGGTGCGGCGTCCTTCTGCGCGACCACCTGAATCGTGTACGCGACGCCGACCGATAGCGCGCCACCATAGAGGATGGTCGGCGCGGCGCGCACGAGATCGGCGAGCCTGAGCGGCTCGAACACGAGCCCGATCGCAAGGCACACGGCGCCGCAGGTGACGAACTGCACAAGCGCGAGCATCAGCGGATCGTGGCGGCGCGCGAACCGTCCGACGAGCATCACCTGCGCCGCGATCACGAATGCGCCGGCAAGCTGGTACCAGTCGCCGCGGAGAATCGAGAAGTGCTCGCTGACGCTCAGAAAATACATGCCGATGGCGGCGAGCAGCGCGCCGAGCCAGGTGCCGACCGCCGTTTCGTGACGCGCGAGTACGCCCATCAACGGCACGATGACGACATAGAGCGAACTGATAAACCCGGCGTTCGCGACCTTCGTGTATTGCAGCCCGATCTGCTGCATCGAGATCGCCACCGAAAGCAGCAGGCCAAGCAAGGCGCCCGAAGCGAGCAACTCACGCGAAACTGGCCGCGCTGTCGTGACCGTTTCGCCGCCCGGGCGGGCGTGCCGCAGATACATCAGCAGGCCGAACACGACGGTCGCGCCCAGCAGGAAGCGCAGGCCGGTGAAGAGGAACGGCCCGATTGCGTCGAGGCTGAGCCGTTGCGCAACAAAGGCGGAGCCCCAGATCAGGGCGGCGACCAGCATCAGCAGGTTCGCGCGAAGGTGTTTGCGACTGTTGGTGTTCACGACGGAAATGCGTGCGGATTTCGGGGCGGAGCGCACATGATACGCGTCTGGATAGAACGGTCTGGAACCGGCCAGATCGCGGCCGATCATTCAGACAAAAGCGGCATTTTCCATCGCTCTGAAAGCACCGCTGGCACCGCGCAAAAGCGGTTGAAAGCTGAAAGAAAGAAACGTGTCTCCCGGAAAATACAGAGTGGCTTTTATGAGATGACAAACCGCCTACGCTAAGTGATACTCCCCGCGGGGAGCCGCCTGGCGACACCGTCACCGGGTGCGCTTCACCGTGCCGTGCTTACTCATTCACATTGATCAAGTCGCTCAGGTTTGGGAAAAAACACTATGAAGAAGATCATCGCCTCGCTTATCGCAGCCTCGTTCGCACTCGTGTCGTTCCAGGCTTTCGCTCAAGACGCATCCGCACCGGCCGCTGCCACCGCAGCCAAGCCGGCGCACACGCACAAGCAACTGAAGACGCACGGCAAGCGCGCCAAGGTTTCGGAAGCTGCATCGGCTGCCGGCACGAGCGACAAGGGCACGCCGCAGTAAAGTGTCTCCCGTTCGGGCGGTCCGGGTCTTAAACCCCGTTCCGTCAGCGAAAAAAGAAAGGCCAGGTTTTTTTTACCCTGGCCTTTCTTTATGGCTGGCGGCGCCTGTCGTGCTTGAGGCGATCCGGCGGCGGTGTCCGCCTGGCGGCTTATTTCGCGTCGGCCGCGAGACCGCGTTGCAGCACCTCGGTCAGCAGGCCAGTCATGCCTTCGGGATGCGTCGCCGCGCGTTCCTGCAGTTGCGCGACGAGATCCGCGTTCAGCTTGCACGCGAACGGCACCAGCCCCAGCTCCTGGTCGAGTTTGCGCTGCGCGCGACGATCGGGCGCGGCTTGTGTCGCGGTGTTGCCAAAGCGGCCAGCCTTCGATTGCTTCAGATCGTTGGCCAGCTTGAGCGCCTTGTTCTTCTCAAGGTCGAATTTTTTCATTGCCATGCCGGATGCCCCTGCGGAATAAGTGAATGTGAACAATCCTGCATTGTACGCACCGCGCCCGATGTGCCATCGGCACCGGTCTCAACGCGGACGTTTTATCGCGGGCTACGTCGGGTTTTCCACGCTAACGGGCGGCATGCCGGTCGCGCCGTCGCGCTCGCCGGCGAGGCTGTCCATCAGCGCGCGCATGCGCTGCCAGTGCGTGCCTTCCCAGAACACGCGCCGACACACGTCGCAGGTCACGAAGCGCGCATGCCGTTCCAGCACGCCCTCAGGTGCGCGTCCCACCACGTCCTCTTTCGCGATGCGCCGCAGCGGCGCGTTGCACGCAAGACAAAGGCGAAACGGTTGCGTGCTGCCCGCGAGGTCGAGCCGGTCGAAAATCTCGCGCAGCTGGATTTTCGGCTTCAGCGCGCGCACGTAGCAGCCGTGCATGATCGTGCGCCGCTTCAGCAGTTCGCGGTCGCGCGTGAGCACGATACGGTGGTCGCGCGAGGCGATGGCTTCGATGTCTTCGTCGGGATAGTGGTTGTCGTACAGCGTGTCGAAGCCCGCCAGACGCAGCAGTTGCGCAAGACCGCCGAGATGCGCATCGGCGACGAAGCGCACCACCCGCAGCGGCCGCTCGCGCACGCGCAGGAGCGGCTGGATGTCGAACGCCTCGAACTTCGGATAGACAGCGACACGATCGCCGTCGGCCAGCGGATGCTCGAAACCCACCGATTCGCCGTTCACCAGAATCAGCTCGACTTCGGTGTGCGGCACGCCGATCGCCTCGATCATGTGCTTTGCGGTAGCGCCGCGCGCACAGGGGCAACTGAACGAGCGCCGCCGCAACGGACGGGCGATGAAGTCGTTCAGTTCCTCATAAAACCGGAATGTCGCCGTGACCATTTCACCAGTATGGCACTGGGCTGTCGGCAGCGCGTGGATGCATGTGTCACGCGGGTGTGGTCTACTTCCGTTTCGTTCGAAGGAGGAGCTTCAGCATGGACATAGGATTTATCGGTCTCGGCGAGATGGGCGCCGTGATGGTGACAAATATTCTGAAAGCCGGGCATACCGTGCGCGTGTGGAACCGCTCGCCGGAACGCGCGCGGACGTTGAGCGCCGCGGGCGCCCAGGTCGTTGCCACCCCGGCTGAAGCCTTTACGGGCGACGCCGTGTTCTCGATGCTCGCCGACGATGCCGCGCTGCGCGATGTCATCGACAGCCAGTTACTGGAAAACGCGCCGCGCGGGCTGATTCACGTCAACATGGCGACGATTTCCGTCGCATTGGCCGATTCGCTCGCGCATGCGCACGCGGAGCGCGGCCTGAATTACGTCGCGGCGCCGGTGCTCGGCCGGCCGGACGTCGCGGCGGCGGGCAAGCTGACGATTGTCGCGGCCGGCCCCGCCGAGGCGATCGATCTCGTGCAGCCGGTGTTCGACGCGATCGGCCAGAAAACCTGGCGCATCGGCTCGCTGCCGCAGCAGGCGAATGTCATGAAGCTGGCGGTGAATTTCATGCTGGCCTCGGCCGTGGAAACGCTCGGCGAAGCGTCGACGCTCCTCACCGGTCACGGCGTCGCGATGCAGGATTTCCTTGACGTGATCACGAGCAGCGTGTTTCCGGGGCCGGTCTACCAGGGCTACGGGAAGATGATCGCCGAGCAGCGGTATGAGCCGGCGCTCTTCAAGGCACGTCTCGGATTGAAGGACGTGCGGCTTGCACTGGCGGCCGCCGACACGATTTCCACGGCTATGCCGATTGCGAGCGTTGTGCGCGACAGCCTGCTCGACGCGGTCGCGCATGGCGAAGGCGAAATGGACTTCGCCGTGCTGGGTCAGGTGTCGGCACGCCGCGCCGGGCGGTGACGCTGCCGTGGGGCCTTGTCCGGATGGCTAACGTTGTGCCGCGGCTGCGTTGTGGCGTGCGTGCGCAGGCATAATGGCCGTCCGTTCCAGTTTTCCTGTCTGGTGGCTGTCATGAGTCTGCACATCTGGTGGCTGTTTGCCGCCACCGTTTTTGTTATTTCAGCCATTCCCGGCCCGAACATGCTGCTCGTCATGACGCACGGCGCGCGACACGGCCTGCGCCGCTCGGGCGCGACCATGGCGGGTTGTCTGTCCGCGCTGGTGCTGATGCTGTCGGTATCCGCAGCCGGCCTCGGCGTGTTCCTCGAAGCCTGGCCGATGATGTTCAACGCGTTGCGTCTGATCGGCGCGGCGTATCTCGTCTGGCTTGGCATCAAGGCGTGGCGCGCGCCTGTCGACGAAGCCGCGATCGCGAATGCCGATGCGCCCGAAGTGACCGCGGACCGTCCGCGTGCCACGTGGTCGATGTTCCGCAACGGCTTTCTCGTGGCAAGCAGCAATCCGAAGGCCATCCTGTTTGCAGCCGCGTTGTTGCCGCAGTTCATCGACGCAAGCCGCCCGACGCTGCCGCAGTTCGGCGTGCTCGTCGCGACATTCGCGGTGATCGAAGTGAGCTGGTATCTCGTCTACGCCGGTTTTGGCACACGCATCGGCGCGAAGCTGAAGAGCCGCAATGTCGCACGGTTGTTTAACCGGCTGACTGGCGGCGTGTTTGTCGGCTTCGGCGCGATGATGGCGCTGGTGCGGCACTGAGCTTGAACCACCGCGCCTGCGCGTGCAGCGTATCGAAAAGCGCCTGATGATCCCAGGGCTTTGTCTTGTCGGGTATCCAGAACATGTGGTTTGACAAAGCATTAGCCATCAGCCCCCATTAATCGCATTCTCCGGGAATATCAACCGGTAATTCTTCAGGTCTTCCTTGAAGGCATGGCAGCGGCCAAGCTGGTTCTGCACATCGTGTCGCGGCTGACCGTAGTCGAAGCGCGAAGTCCAGTCGTGGATACGCGTCATGCTGCGGATGTACGGGGCTGCATCGCGGTCATTGGTCAGCCGCTGTAGTGGCAGCAGATAGTCCTCGCGGTACACCGTCGGAACGATGATCCGGCACACGCCTGCTTCGCTGAGTACGCAGTTCATCGCAAGCCGCGCCGAGCGGCCGTTACCATCCTGGAAAGGATGGACCTCCGAGATGACGAACATCGTCATCAATGCGCGTGCGACTGGGTCAGCCAGCGACCGGATGCGCTCGAAGCCTTCGGCCAGGGTTGCCGGAACCTGCTCCGGCAGCACGAAGAGTGTGTTGCCGGCCATATTGCGCTTCTCCTTCCATTGCCCGGGCCCCTTGTCCGGACGCGCCTGCATCACAAGCGCATTCACGCTCTTGAGCCAGTCGAGAAAGTCGTCCGCCGTTGATGCAGGCCGGTTTCGCCATGGCGTCGTGCTGGCCGCCCGAAAGGTACCGAGAATGTCGTGGGAGTCCTCCGAGCGGTTCGGAATGATGGTCCCGTCGAAGACAATCTGCTCCGCTTCTTCAACCTCGAACGTAGTGCCCTCGATGAAATTCGAAAAGTAGCCTTCGAAGAAAGCAAAATTCTCTAGCGCTGTGCCCCGGGTTGCAGGGTCGGCTGGATGCGCGAACACTGCGTCGGCGAGCGCGGCGTGCAATACGTCAAACAGTTCCAGCCGGTCAGGGTCGTATGGTTTGCCTGCGGCGCGCGCGAGCGCCAGCTTGCTGCGAAGCTTTTTTTCTTCGTGCGTGCCGAGCAGTGCGCCGATGAGTCCGTCGAGGCGCCTGCTCCCGGAAGCCATGTCGAGCTTGTCAGCGATGGCTCTCGCCTGGTCCCGCAGGTCGTTGAGCTTGAGGTCTCCCCGGATGGTCAGAATCTTGTCGAGACGAGCCTCGATATCTTCCTGCGGAAGCACCCGTGCAGCTGCGCCGCGAGCGGTCCCCATGTTCTCAAGAAAGCCGCGGGCCTCGCTCGGCATATAGATGTTCCTGTGTGGCAAATCGGGCGTCGGCGGTTCGAGCAATGGCTTCGCACTGGCTCCAGAAAACACCTCGATGGTGAGCCCGGGCAACTCGAGTTTGCGGCGCGTTCGGCCGCGGCGAACATGAAGGACTCCATCGACAGGTCGGTGCTCCAGTGCGGACCGATAAGCCAGCACCGCACCCGGGAGCAGGTGGCTGACAATCGCTGCCCAGTTGCGAAGAACGACTGCTTCGACAGGACTGTCCAGGTTGCGCGTGTAGACGCCCCCATAAATGCGTCGAAGCGCACCCGTTCCGACGAGGCGGCGCAACGCGCGCGCATGTGCATCGTCTTCCACGGAAAAGAGGACTTCTGCAGTATCCCTGTCCGAATTTTGCGTCATTGTGCTCTCTATGGCAGCCGGTTTGTCCGGAAAACACTGAAATATATTGTCCGAAATATAGATTATTTGATTTGAATGTGGCCCTTCGATGTTTGCCGGAAATTACTTGATTCGATCGCTCCTGACGCACGTTTTGTCCAGAATCCATGTGATTCGTGAGTGATTTTGTCCGAATACAGGGTGATTGTATGGGCGGCGGGGCGCTAACCATCCGAGCCCAACGTACGTTGGGCTTGGCTAGTTATGCGAAGGATCGTTTTGTGCGACGCGCAATTAGCCGGTGGACCCGCAAATAAATGAAATTTACGTATGGCTATGCGGATCAAAGCACATAGACGTAGGCGTTACTGTGGGAATCTTGCCTTTACGTACCACATAGTGGGCGCGAGGCAGGATGCAGCACCCCGCCGCCATGTGTGGTCGCACACGCCGTAGTAACTGCGATACGTCGATAAAATAAAGTCCGTCCGGAGACAGCCATGTGTGGCCGTATCCTGCTTGCCGATCACGATAACGACGCGCTGTTGTGTCTCGCCACTCTGCTCGAAGGCATGGGCTACGAGACGGCGTCGGCCCGCTCCCGTGACGAACTGCTGCAGGCGGTGCGGGATTTTCAACCCAATGTGGTGATCGTCGACTGCGGGATGCCTGGTATGGACCGGCACGGTGTGACCGGCGTGCTGCGTGCCCGCAATCCCTGCCACACCACGCTGCTGGTCGCGCTCACTGGATGGCGCTGCCCGCAGCAGGGCGACGCGCTATTCGTCGCGGGTTATGACGTCCATCTGGTCAAGCCTGTCGACGTCGACCAGCTCCGCTTGATTCTCTCGATGATCGATGCCTGAGCGACGTGGTGCGTGTCGCCTGCCCGCAATCCAGAGCGCGCGCTCTAGTACTTATGTTGCAATGCACCAAATGGTTTGCTATAGTTACTCCTGTCTCCTCCATGTCTCCTCGATATGGATTCAGCCCGCCCCAGTTGGCGGGCTTTTTTTTACCTGAAATCCGGCCGGCCCCAATCTTCCGGCATTTCGTTGCCATTCTCATGCGATGTGCAATCCGCTCAGAATTTGTATGCCACCGCGAGGTAGGTGATGATCGGATCGGCCTTCAGCTCAGCCTTCGATACCCCCAGCTCCGTGCCGTCAGCTGCCTTGATGATGACCGATGACGTCGTCTTCAACGGAATGTAGGTGACCGAGAACGTCAGGCCCCAGTGGTCGGTGATGCTGTACATCGCGCCCGCGTTGAACACCGGCTGCCACGATGAAGAGGCCTTCCCTTCGACCGTCGTCTTGCCGGGCTTGCCCGCGCCCGCAGCGAGTACGGCGCCGAGGTTCTCCTGCGTCGAGGTGACGAAGTTGTTGTTCAGCTGGATGTCCGAGAACCAGTTGTACGACACGCCGATCCCGAGGAACGGCCTGAACTTCGCCTCCGGTGCACCGAAGTAATACTGGAAAATCACCGCCGGACTCCACTGGCGCACGCTCTTCACGATCGGGTTCGCCGCTGGATCGCCCAGATCCTGGGTGCCGAGCGCGCCGGCCGGGCCCGGCGGCTTGATCGTGCCGTGGCCGTAAATCTTGAAGGTCGGCGGAATGCCCGCCACCGACGTCACCGCAAAATGAGTGGTGAAGAAGTGGCTGATGACGAGGCCCGCCGTGTCGGCGTTGTTGGTCGACAGGCTCGTGCCCTCCGACGTGAACGAATTCGGCAGACGCAGCGGCGTGTTGATCGGAGTCGGCGCGACGGTCGTGGTGAGCGGCGTGCTCGAGTCCTGCGGCATCACGTGAAACCAGCCGAGCGAAACGACGTTGTCGCCCGCATGCTGCGCGTGAGCGCTCAGCGATATGCCCGCGGCCAGTGCCGCGATAATGATTTTTTTCATTCTGTTCCTCCTGATGCGGGCGTTCCTGCCGGACGCCGGCTGCGGCGCCACTGGCGTGGACCGCAACCGGCAAGCGGTCGCCTCGTTTCGTTTTGCCTGGGACGCTTTCGTCGTTACTGGACGAAAGCGCCGATCGTGAAGTACGGCGATTGAGGCGTCGTCAGGTCGAGGAAACCAAACACGCCGCCCGTGAAGACGAACTTGCCGGTCGACGCGCTTCCTGCCGCCGCGCCCGTGTGAATCGACGTCACGACACCCGGTGTGCCTTGCGTGAAGTCGAGGTCGAGTGCGGTGGCGAGCGACGCCTGCGAAGGCTGGAACGGGTCAAGCAGCGTTGCCTGCGCGCCGGCCAGCGCGGTCGTGCGATAGTCGAACTGACTGTCGACGCCGATGTATTCGCCGTCCTGCGAGCCCTGCGTGATCGCCGATTGCGGCGAGAGAATCGAGATGCCGGATTCGTCGTCGGCGACGGGGCCGGTGAGCCCGGTCTGTGGATCGAGACCCGGCTGTGCGCTCGCCGCCCCCGTGCGCACGAGAATCGGCACGTTCTGGCCGCGCAGCTTGCCGACGATCATGTAGCCCTTCGCGACCGGCGTGGGCGCGAGCGTCGGTTTAGCCTGACCGGGGAAGTTGTCCGTTTCGAACGCGCCGCTGCCGTCCGCCGACTGCACGAGGTTCGTGCCCGGCTGCTGGCATTTGCCGGCGTTGATGCCCACGTTGTCGCATTCGGTCCAGCTGCCGTCGGCGTTGATCGTGATCTTCGAGTCGACGGTGACCGGCGCGAAACTTTGCGACGGAATCTGGTGGTAGCCGAGCTGGTTGTACGTGCCGGCCACGTTGGCAATGTCCGTTTCAATCGTCGAAAAACCGATGAACGGGTAGTACGGGAACGTCGTGTCGGGCACCGCGCCCTGGCCGAGAATGCCGTCGAACTGGATTTCCGCGCCCGGAATCGTGCCGCCGGCCACACCTTCACCCACGAAGATCCGCGCCGGCCGGTTCGGATCGAGGCTCGCGCCGTTCAGGCGGAACGCGCACTGGTTGAGCTTCTGCGTCGGCAGCAGCGTTTCCATCGTGAGCGTGCCGTTCGCCGACTGGCCTTTGCGGGTTGGCGAAACCGTGCCCTTCGTCAGCGGGATCGGCGATTCGAGATAGCTGATTTGCCACGTCATTTTCGTGGTGTCGAGTTGCAGCTTGACGAGTTCGCCGTCGCCGCCGCCGCCGGTGAAAACCGTGTTGTAGTCGAGCGATGCCGGGCAGAGTCTCACCGGGGCCGGGGCCGGCGGGTCGTCACCGCCGCCGCCGCCGCATGCGCCGAGCATCGGCGCGACGAGTGCCAGCGTCGTGAGGAATTTCCAGTTCATGCAGCGCCTCCTTGATGTTCCAGTCGTGGATGGCCGGCTCCCGGTCCAGCCATCTCCTGTCTCGTTCGATACGGTGATGCGCGGTCCTGCTGCCCGCGGTGATGCTGCGGTTCGCCGCATTACTTGCTGATCTGCGCGCCGATGCCGAAGTAGGGCGCGCCCGTGGTGTCGGCGTTGGACGAACTCGCGACGACGCCACCGTTTTCCGTGCCGTTGATGAAGATCGCGAACAGGCCGCCGGAAGCGATCGCGAAGCCCGTGTTGTGCTGCGTGTCACCGACGCCGACCAGACCCGGCGAGGGCAATCCGTAGCTGAGACCGAACCCGCTTTCGGCGGCGGCGGTGGTCGGATTGATGAAGGTGCCGATCGGTCCTTTCAGCAGCGTCGCGGTGTACCGGAAGTTCGAGTCCGCGCCGACGTAACCGCCGTCGATGTCGCCCGATGAGACCGTTGTCGATTTCGCGAGCAGCGCGATGCCGGATTCGTCGTCGACCGACAGCGGCGGGCTCACGTGGCCGGTGCGCACGACGAGCGGCACGGTCGCGCCGTTCAGCTGACCGATGATCATGTGAGCGACGGCGTCGTTGCCGATTCGAAGCGGTGTCTGGCTTCCCGAGCCGTTGACGATGACGGGCGGATGCGTGCTGTCCAGATAGCCGTTGCTGTTGACGGTCAGGGCGTCGCCGGTCGTCAGGCAGCCGGAGCTCGACGTGCACGCACCGTTCGCATCGAACGTCTCGACGGAGTTCGTCGCGACCGTCAGGTATTTCGCGGTCGGCGACAGGTGATAAAGCAGGCTGTTGTAGGTGCCCGGAAGTGCGGACAGACTGGTCGTCGTGCTGGCGAAGCCGAGGAACGGGTAGAAATCGAAGTGACGATTGGGCACAGGCCCGATAAGTCCGAGGTAGCCGTCGTACTCCACGGTGGCGCCGGGAATGCCGCCGCCCGCCACGCCTTGCCCGACGAACACCATCGGCGGATTCGGCGTCGCGTCCTGCGTGAAATCGGGCGTGGTGTAGGTCGTGCCGTTGGGCGCGGTGCCGCTGCCCGGCGCGAGGATGAACGCACAGCGCGTCTGCCCGGCGGTCGGCAGCGTGCCGGTGGGCGGATGGATGACGTGGCCGGTGATGGTCACGCCGGCACGCGTCACCGAGGGATCGCCGCCGGTGACCAGCGGAATCGGCGACTCCAGTCAGCTCAGCGTGTAAGTCATCGCCGTCGCATCGATGTTCAGACGCACGACCTCGCCGCTACCCGCGCCACCCAGATACGTGCTTTTGACGATATCCGCATCCGCCGGACACAGCGGTGCCGCACCCGCACCCTGGTTCGGCGGACCTTGCACGCCGCAGCTTGTGCCAGAACATTGCGGTGAATTGATTGGACCGGGATCGTCGGCTTTTCCGCCGCCACATGCGACGAGCAATGGAGCAGTGGCCATGGCCAGAGCCATGCCTCTAATAATGGCATGTGACATGCTGCGTCTCCCTTCTGTTTAATTTGCGTTGTAATTTCGCCGCGCATTTATACGCTGTCAATTGAAAGAACCGTCTAAAAAAGGCGATTCAAACAGCACGCAGATGGCCCGGCGACGACCGTAGTGCGGTTCGCGAGACTTTTAAACAAAACAGATTTTTTTACTGCCAGAGCGTCGTCGTTGTTTTCGCGCTCGTCCTTGCGGGACAAGCATTTGAGCAAAATGCGCCCATCTTCATCGAACGGGCGTTCGAAGAAAAATCGGGAAATTCCCTATACGGTAAGGTGTGCCACATAATCGTTATGCAGAATTAATTACCGATCAGATCTGGCAACCATAAAAATGAATTCTGCGGTAATTCGGGCGATTACTGATTAATGAATTTTTTTAAAATCAGGGATCGCATGTGCTAAATAAAAAGCCGGCTTTATCGAAAGCCGGCTTTAATCTGCCTGTATGAATCAGGCAATTCTGCCCACGATTTGAGAAATCAGCGTTTAAGGCCGGTTTCTTCGCCGGCGCCGATCGCGAGATTCATGCACTGGATCGCGGCGCCCGATGCGCCTTTGCCGAGGTTATCGAGCCGTGCCACCGTCACGAAACGTTCTTCGTTGCCGAACACGAACAGGTCGACCCGGTTGGTGTCGTTGTTCGCCTGTACGTCGAGAAAGCCGCCGTCCAGATTCTCGTCCGCATTGAACGGCGCGACGCGCACGAACGCTTCGCCTGCATAGTATTCGGCGAAGAGCGCCTGCACGTCTTGCGGCGCGGCCTTGCGCGCGAGCTGCGATGGCGAGAAGTACGTCGTCACTGCCAGACCCTTATAGAAGTTGCCGACGATCGGCGTAAACACCGGCACCGACTTCAGCCCCGTGTGCGCCGCCATTTCCGGCAGGTGCTTGTGCGTGAGGCCCAGCGCGTACGGGCGTGGGCTCGCCAGTTTCGCGTCGCCGCCGGCTTCGTAATCCGCGATCATTTTCTTGCCGCCGCCGCTATAGCCGGTGATCGAATAGCTGTGCGCCGCGAAATCCGGCGTGACAAGGCCGGCTTCGACGAGCGGGCGCATGGCCAGCACGAACGCCGACGCGTGGCAGCCGGGCACGGCGATCCGCTTCGCCGAGCGCAGGCGCTCGCGCTGCGAGCGGGCCAGTTCCGGCAGGCCGTACGCCCAGTCGGCACTGGTGCGAAACGCGGTGCTCGCGTCGATCAGCACAGTGCGATCGTTTTCAACCAGCGAGGCGGATTCGCGCGACGCCACATCCGGCAGGCACAGGAATGTCACGTCCGATGCGTTGATGAGACGGCGGCGCTCGTCGAGGTCTTTGCGCTTTGCTTCCTCGATACGCAGGATTTCCACGTCGGCGCGCTGCGACAGGTATTCAAAAATCTTCAGGCCGGTCGTGCCTTCCTGTCCGTCGACAAAAACTTTCGTGCTCATCTCGATCTCACTGGCTTGCGGGTGCTGGAATGCGTGGACGCCGTGCGGCGCCGGAACGCCATTTTAAGACCGTATGGCGGCGCGCGTACGAAAGCGTCGGCGAAAAAAGACGGTGCGCCACGAAAATGACATCGAAATGACGATGTTAAACGGTAGATGCAGTGCGTTGCGGGCGGATCGCCGGGAGATTGGCGACAGAATGCGGCAAATGGGTAGCGTTACGACACAAGGCCTTCGCCGCGCGTCCTTGCCTCGCCGTGTTGCCGCCGCGCGCCTGGCGCCTAGCCTTGCCGGTTGCCGCTCCAGCGCGCCGTGACGGCCGCGACCCGCGCACCGAACGCTTTCGCGGTATCGAGATCGCCTTGCGGCGGCGCTTCCTCGGCGGACGCATCCGCTGGCGACTGCGTCAGCAGCCCTGCGTAACCGCCGACGTAGTTCAGATCGTTGCGCGTCGCCGCCTTCGTGTTCGACGGCATGATGCCCATGCCCGCCCAGATCATGCCGTGCTGCATCGCGAGCGAGATGAAGTACTGGATCGTCGAGAACTTGTCGCCGTTCATCGTCGCGGAATTCGTGAAGCCGGCTGCAATCTTGTCCTTCCAGCTTTGCGTGAGCCATGGCTTCGAGCTGGCGTCGGCGAATTTCTTGAAGTCGGCGGATGCGCCGCCCATGTAGGTCGGCGCGCCGAAGATGATGCCGTCGGCGGCATCGAGTTCGGCCCACGCCGCTTCGTCGAGCTCGCCCACCGCAACCAGTTTCGCCTCGGCACCGGCGTCGAGCGTGCCGGCGAGGACGGCTTCGGCAACCTTCTTCGTATGGCCATAACCGCTGTGATACACGATGACGATCTTCGACATGAGCAATCTCCTGAGCAGGTTGAGCAAAGCGTGGACGATCGACGGTGCGCGCACGCCGGCATCATGTCTGGAGGCGGCGTGCTGCCAGGGGACGCCGCCGGCCGGGCATTAACGGCCGTAGGTTACGATCATCCGCGCGAAGCCGAGCGTCGCGGTGTCGATCTCGTGCTCGAACATCAGTGCGGGCCGGCCCTGCGCCACCCGCAGGTTCGACGTGTTGAGCGCGTACACGGTGACCACGTAGTGATGCGGCTTGCCGGCGGGCGGACATGGGCCGCCGTAGCCGTCGGTGTCGAAGTCGTTGCGCGCCTCGACGGCCCCGAGCTTCTGGATATAACCGGAGGCGCTGGCATTTTCCGGCAGCTGGTCGACGCCCGGCGGAATACCGGCCACCGCCCAGTGCCACCAGCCGCGGCCGGGCGCATCCGGGTCGACGATGCTGACCGCGAAGCCGCGCGTACCGGCCGGCGCGTCGTGCCACGACAACTGTGGCGAACGGTTGCCGCCCTTGCAGTCTTCCTGGTCGAAGACCTGGGCGATGCCTACAGGACCGCCAGCATGAAAACTCGTGCTCGAGAGCCCGAACGTGCCCTGCGCCAGCGCGTGCGGACCCTGGGCGGCGGCGAGTGCCAGACTGGATATCGCCAGCACGAGGGAAGGCAGATGAAAGCGGAGCGAAGCAGGCGAAACCACGAGGCAACGCGAACGCATGTTCCGGTTCTCCTGTCGACCTGAGTTAGCGCTTTAGCGCTTACTCAGGTCCCATGCAAGTTGTTGCGGTCGACCTGAGTTAGCGCTTTAGCGCTTACTCAGGTCCCATGCAAGTTGTTGCGGTCGACCTGAGTTAGCGCTTTAGCGCTTACTCAGGTCCCATGCAAGTTGTTGCGGTCGACCAGAGTTAGCGCTTTAGCTGTCGACCGGAGTTGGCGCTTCAGCGCTTACGCCGGCCCCATGCGCGCTACTCCGATCCCATGCGAGATGGTTACTGTCAGGGCCATGACGTGGCTATCGTCACGAAGATTATTGTCCCTATTTTGCGCTCACGCGTCGATTCCGGTTCATCGAGGTGTAGGTTTGAGGCGATTCCCTTCCCCGAACAGGCCGGCCTGCAGGGAAATCGGCTATATTCGGATGAATCGCGATGTGGCCAAAACCGCAAGCAAGACTAATAAATCCAGAATACGTTAGATGACAGGCAGACCGTCGTTTAGCTTTCGTCGAGGGCGTGCATGCAGGAGAACATCAGAGTCGTGGTGGCCGACGACCATCCGGTCATTCTGTTCGGTGCCGAGAACGCGTTGCTGAAGTTCGCCGGCATCGAGGTCGTCGCGCGAGCGAAGCAGTCCACCGAACTCATCCACATTCTCCAGACCATTCCCTGCGACGTGCTGGTGACCGATCTCGCCATGCCGGGCGGCCAGTACGGCGACGGCCTGCCGCTGATCAGCTATCTGCGGCGCAACTTTCCGACGCTCGGCATCGTCGTGTTGACGATGCTCGAGAACGCCGCACTGCTCAAGCGCCTGAGCGACCTGGGCGTCGAATCGGTCGTCAACAAGTCCGACGATCTGAGCCACATCGGGCTCGCGGTGCAGCACGTGAGCCGCAAGATGGAATACATGAGCCCTTCGGTGCGTGCATCGCTTGATACATTGCGCATGAATGCGGGCGGCAAGACGAGCGAAGTGATCCTGTCGCGGCGTGAACTCGAGGTGGTGCGTCTGTTCGTGTCCGGCATGACGATCAAGGAAATCTCCGAGCAGTTGAACCGCAGCATCAAGACCATCAGCACACAGAAGAACACGGCGATGCGCAAGCTCGGCCTCGAACGCGATTCGGAACTGTTTCAGTACGCACAGAGCAACGGCTTGCTGAACCTGTCGTCGTACACACCGGGCGAGAGCGGTTGAACCGCCACGCGTGAATGAACGCAGTATCTGTTGTGCATAAAAAAACCGCCTGATCCAGAAAGATCAGGCGGTTTTTTGTATCGGCCGGAAGCCGCTCCGGCCAGGCACCATAGCTTACTGCGGCGAAGCCGTCGCGCCGCCGTGCGCTGCCGACCATTCAGCCGGTGCGTGCAGGAATTTCTCGACTTCGTCGAGCGTCTTCGTTTCGAAGTAGCCCGACTGCTTGGCGACGCGCAACACGTCCCACCAGGTGGCGAGTGCGTGCAGATCGACGTCGATGTCTTTCAGCACCGACACGCTTTCCTTGAAGATGTTGTAGTGGAACAGCACGAAGCAGTGGTTCACCTGCGCGCCGGCCGTGCGCAGCGCGTTGATGAAGTTGATCTTGCTGCGGCTGTCGGTGGTCAGGTCTTCGACCAGCAGCACGCGTTGACCTTCGGTCAGCAGGCCTTCGATCTGCGCGTTGCGGCCGAAACCCTTCGGCTTCTTGCGCACGTATTGCATCGGCACCATCAGGCGGTCGGACAGCCATGCCGCGAACGGGATGCCGGCGGTTTCGCCGCCGGCGACCGCGTCGATCTGCTCGTAGCCGACATCGCGCAGGATTGTGGCTTCAGCCATTTCCATCAGGCCGCGGCGCACGCGCGGATACGAGATCAGCTTGCGGCAGTCGATATAGACCGGGCTCGCCCAGCCGGACGTGAAAATGTACGGTTTTTCCGCGTTGAAGTGTACGGCCTGCACTTCGAGCAGCATCTTGGCGGTCGTGTCGGAGATCGTCTGGCGATCGAAGCCTGTCATGGGCGGATCCTTGGGTGTCAGCGGGGAAGGCGGGCGCGAAGCCCGGTGGCGTAGCGAGTGCGGCGTTTTACTGCGCAGTGGGTGAGGCGTCAGGGACAGCCCATGGCCCAGTGCAGGTAAAACGCGCGGCCGGGCAGTTGACCGGCCGGTTTGCTACGCGCGTAGCCCGTTATTTTACCCGATCGGGGCCGTTCCGAGGAGCCCTGGCACGCCGGATTTGCCGTAACGGCCGGCTGCGCGGCGCCCAGCGGCTCTGATCGCTGACTTTTTGGCCAGGTTGTGAGCGCCCAGTCGTGCCTTTACACTCACGCGACTTTCCAGTGCATCTCCAATGGCTCCATGAACACCGCTCCCTCTTCATCCGCTTCCCCCACATCTGGCAGGCATGGGCGCCGTGGCTATGCCGGCCGCGCGCTGGTTGCGTCAATGCTTGGCTACGCGATGGACGGCTTCGATCTGCTGATCCTCGGCTTCATGCTGCCGGTGATCGCGCTCGATCTTCATCTGTCGTCGGCGCAAGCCGGGTCGCTCGTTACATGGACGCTGATCGGTGCGGTCCTGGGCGGTATCGTGTTCGGCGTGCTCAGCGACTGGTTCGGCCGCGTGCGCATGCTGACGTGGACGATCCTGATCTTTGCCGTTTTCACCGGCCTGTGCGCGCTCGCGCGGGGCTATGCCGATCTGCTCGCGTACCGGACGATCGCTGGCATCGGTCTGGGCGGTGAGTTCGGCATCGGCATGACGCTGGTGGCTGAAGCGTGGCCGGCTTCGCAGCGGGCGCGTGTTTCGTCGTACGTCGGGCTCGGCTGGCAACTGGGCGTGCTGGCCGCGGCGCTGGTCACGCCGCTTCTGCTGCCGGTGATCGGCTGGCGCGGCATGTTCGCGATCGGTCTTCTGCCGGCAGTCGTGTCGTTTGCCGTGCGCAGGCGCGTCGAGGAGCCGGCGCTTTTCACCCTTCGCGCTGAACGTGCGGCACGCGGCGAGCGTCGCAGGTTGCCGCTCAAGCTGCTCGTCGCTGATGCGCGCACGCTGCGCATCAGCATCGGCGTCACGATTCTCTGTTCCGTGCAGAACTTCGGTTACTACGGGCTCATGATCTGGCTGCCCAGCTATCTCTCGAAGACATTCGGCTACTCACTCACGAAATCGGGTTATGGACAGCGGCGACGGTGATCGGCATGGGCGCGGGCATCTGGCTGTTCGGCATGGCCGCCGACCGCTTCGGCCGCAAGCCGACGTTTCTGTTCTACCAGGCGGGCGCCGTGGTGATGGTGTTTGTGTATGCGCATCTGTCCACACCGTTTGCGTTGCTCATCGGCGGCGCGGTGATGGGTGTGTTCGTGAACGGCATGATCGGTGGCTATGGCGCGCTGATTTCGGAGCTGTATCCGACCGAAGCGCGCGCCACGGCGCAGAACGTTCTCTTCAACATCGGGCGCGCGGTGGGCGGCTTCGGGCCCGTCGTGGTCGGCGCGCTGGCGGCGCGGTTTTCGTTCGCTGCCGCGCTTGCGCTGCTCGCGTCGATCTATCTGCTCGACATTCTCGCGACGTTATTCCTCATTCCGGAGCGACGCGGCGCATTGCTCGAATAAGCCGTGTGTTCACGTATGTCGTGACCGTCCATCATGACGCGCCGCAACATGTGTCCATCCCGCCTCTCGTCCTGTCTGCCGCCGTAAACCCGAGGCGTAACGGTGAGTGCGGGGTGTACACTGATCGACCCGCCAAACGTTCCGTATTGTTTTGTCCGACGTCCAGGTTTGACGCCGCGCCTAACCGGTGCAGGCGAAAACCGTCGCTGTCGATCACCCATTCGATACGCGCAGGCGCCGTCCGCGATGCAACGTGCCGGGCCCATCACTAACGTCTCGCAGGTCAGAAAATGGACGAACAACTTAAGCAAAGCGCTCTCGCATACCACCAGTTTCCGAAGCCCGGCAAGATTTCGGTCACGCCGACCAAACCGCTGTCGAACCAGCTCGATCTTTCGCTCGCGTATTCGCCGGGCGTCGCCGCAGCCTGCATGGCGATCTTCGATGAGCCGCTCGACGCGCAGAAGTACACGTCGCGCGGCAATCTTGTCGGCGTGATCACGAACGGCACGGCCGTGCTCGGTCTGGGCAACATCGGCCCGCTCGCCGCGAAGCCGGTGATGGAAGGCAAGGGCTGTCTCTTCAAGAAATTCGCCGGCATCGACGTGTTCGACATCGAGTTGAACGAGTCCGATCCGGACAAGCTCGTCGAAGCGATCGCCATGCTCGAGCCCACGCTCGGCGGCATCAACCTCGAAGACATCAAGGCGCCAGAGTGCTTCTACATCGAGAAGAAGCTGCGCGAGCGCATGAAGATTCCGGTCTTCCACGACGACCAGCACGGCACGGCGATCATCGCTTCGGCGGCGATCCTGAACGGCCTGAAAGTGGTCGGCAAGCAGCTCGCCGAAGTGAAGTTCGTGTGTTCCGGCGCGGGCGCGGCGGCGATTGCGTGTCTGGATCTGCTCGTGAACCTCGGGCTGTCGAAGAAGAACATTCTGGTCGTGGACTCGAAAGGCGTGATCTACGAAGGTCGCGGCAATCTGGATCCTTCGAAGGAGCGTTACGCGGCGCATACCGAAGACCGCACGCTCGCCGATGCGATTCGCGGCGCCGACGTGTTCCTCGGCTGTTCGAGCGCGGGCGTGCTGAAGCCGGAAATGGTGATGGAAATGGGTACGCAGCCGCTGATTCTCGCGCTTGCGAACCCGGACCCGGAAATCCGTCCGGAAGACGCGAAGAAGGTTCGCCCGGACTGCATCATCGCGACGGGCCGTTCGGACTATCCGAACCAGGTGAACAACGTGTTGTGCTTCCCGTTCATCTTCCGCGGCGCGCTGGACGTCGGCGCGACCACGATCACCGAGGAAATGAAGCTCGCGTGCGTGCGCGCGATCGCCGAGCTGGCCGAGGAAACCGACCAGGGCGATGAAGTCGCGAAAGCGTACGAAGGCCACTCGCTCGAATTCGGTCCCGAGTATCTGATTCCGAAGCCGTTCGATCCGCGTCTCATCATCAAGATCGCGCCGGCGGTGGCGCAGGCGGCGATGGATTCGGGCGTCGCGACCCGTCCGATCAAGGACATGGATGCGTATCGCGAAGAACTCGGCACCACCGTCTATCGCACGGGCATGGTGATGCGTCCGGTGTTCGCGGCGGCGAAGTCGGCGCCGGCGCGCATCGTGTTCGCGGAAGGCGAGGACGAGCGCGTGCTGCGCGCCGCGCAGTTCGTGCTGCTGGAGAAGATCGCGAAGCCGATTCTCGTCGGGCGGCCGTCGGTGATCGAGATGCGTCTGAAGAAGATGGGCTCGAAGCTGAAGTGCAACGAAGACGTCGAGATCGTCGATCCGGAAGACGATCCGCGCTATCAGCAGTGCTGGCAGGCGTATCACGAAATCGGTGCGCGCGAAGGCATCACGCCGGACGTCGCGAAGGCGGCGATGCGCAAGTTCAACACGCTGATCGGCGCGATTCTCGTGCGCCTTGGCGAGGCGGACGGCATGATCTGCGGGATGATCGGGCAGTATCACACGCACCTGAATTTCATCGAACAGGTGCTGGGTAAAGCCGAGAACGTGCAGAACTTCGCCGCGATGAACCTGCTGATGCTGCCGGGCCGCAATCTGTTCATCTGCGACACGTACGTGAACGAAACGCCGACGCCGGAGCAACTCGCCGACATGACGATGCTGGCGGCCCGCGAGATCGAGAAATTCGGCATCGCGCCGAAGGTCGCGCTACTGTCGAACTCGAACTTCGGCAGTGCGCCGTCCTCGTCGTCGGCGCGGATGGCGGCGGCCCGCAAGCTGATCGCACAACGCGCACCGACGCTCGAAATCGACGGTGAAATGCACGGCGACGCGGCGTTGTCAGAAGCGGTGCGCAAGGCCGCGTTCCCGGGCACCACGCTGACCGGCGAGGCGAACCTGCTGATCATGCCGAACGTCGAAGCGGCGAACATCACATACAACCTGCTGAAGATGATCGGCGGCGAAGGCGTGACGGTCGGTCCGTTCCTGCTCGGTGCGGAAAAACCGGTGCATATCCTGACCCCGGCCGCGACGGTGCGCCGGATCATCAATATGACGGCGGTGGCTTCGGCGAATGCGCGGGTGCGTTCGGCGGGCTGATGTGAGCTTGATGTGGGGCGATGTTGATTGACCGATGGAGCGCAGGACGCCTGTGATGGCGTTTCGCGGGTCCGGTCGATTCAACCTCTGTCGTCCGGTAAAAAAAGGCGGTTGCCCGTGAAGGACAACCGCCTTTCGTTTTACTTCACCTTACTACGCCATGCGTTTCGTGTAACCCGCCGTGACGGGCGGCATGCTCAGGCCACGTGCTGCACGCTACCCGGTTCTGGCGCGCGCCAGCGGGCCAGCAGATCGTTCCACTTCACGCGCACGCCTTTCAGGTTGTTCTCCTTCACGTGACCGTAGCCCCGGATGCCGTCCGGCAGGCTCGCCAGTTCGACAGCCAGCGCGCGATTCCCGGCGGTCAGCCCCGCGCAAAGTTCCTGTACGAGCGCCTCGTATTCACCGATCAGCTCACGTTCCGTGCGACGTTCATCCGTTTTTCCAAACGGATCGAGCGCCGTGCCACGCAGGAACTTCAGCTTCGCGAGCACGTTCATCGCCGTGAACACCCACGGGCCGTACTTTTTCTTGATCAGGTGTCCCTGCGCGTCTTTCTTCGAGAACGCGGGCGGCGCGAGATACAGGTTGAGCTTCCAGTCGCCTTCGAAGCTTGCCTTCAGTTTCTCGACGAACGCCGGGTCGGCATACAGCCGCGCGACTTCGTATTCGTCCTTGTACGCCATCAGCTTGTGCAGGTTTTTCGCGACCGCTTCAGTCAGCGGGAATTGACCGTCGCCGGTATCGAGCGATGCCTCTTTCGCGCGAACCTCGGCCACGCGGCTGCGATAGCGCGTCGCATACGCATCGTTCTGATACGCCGCGAGGTACGCCGCGCGTTTGTCGATCAGCGTGTCGAGCGCCTTCGGCGTATGCAGCGTGATGATCTTGCCACCTGTCGCCGGTTCATCAGCGGCACCCGCGCTCGTGCCCGCTTCACCGCGCGCCTGCGACTTCACGAGTTTGCGCACGCCAGCCAGATCGTGCGCCGCGCGGCGACCCCATTCGAACGCCGACAGATTCTTTTCGACCTGCACCGCGTTCAGCTCGATTGCGCGCTTGAGCGACTGATACGTCAGCGGCACCCAGCCGCGCTGCCATGCGTAACCCAGCACGAACGGGTTCGTGTAGATCGCGTCGCCCAGCAGCGCGAGCGCGAAGTGATTCGCATCGACCGCGTCGACGCCGTCATCGCCCGCTGCCGCGCGCACGTCGGCTTCCGTGTTCGAACCCGGGAAACGCCAGTTCGGGTTCTTGATGAACTCGGCGGTCGGCGTCGCCGCGCTGTTCAGCACGACCCGCGTCTGGCCAGCCTGCATCCGCGACAGGCATTCGTCGCTGGCCGTGACGATCGCATCGCAACCGATCACGAGGCTCGCTTCGCCCATTGCGATGCGCGTTGCGTGAATGTCGGCCGGACGGTTCGCGATCTGCACGTGGCTCATCACCGCGCCACCTTTCTGCGCGAGCCCCGTGACGTCGAGCACCGTGACGCCCTTGTTCTCCAGATGCGCGGCCATGCCGAGCAGCGCGCCGATCGTGACGACGCCCGTGCCGCCGACGCCCGTCACCAGCACGCCGTACGGCTTTTCGATGGACGGCAGGTCCGGCTCCGGCACCGGCGGCATGGCATCGCTGCCGACGCCGGAGACCGCTTTCGGCTTGCGCAACTGTCCGCCTTCGACCGAGACGAAGCTCGGGCAGAAGCCGTTCACGCACGAAAAGTCCTTGTTGCACGTCGACTGGTTGATCTGGCGCTTCGTGCCGTATTCGGTTTCCAGCGGTTCGACCGACAGACAGTTCGACTTCACCGAGCAGTCGCCGCAGCCTTCGCACACGGCTTCGTTGATCACGATGCGTTTCGCCGGATCGGGGTACGTGCCGCGTTTGCGGCGACGACGCTTTTCCGTCGCGCAGGTCTGGTCGTAGATCAGGATCGACGTGCCGCTGATTTCGCGCAGTTCGCGCTGCACGGCGTCGAGCTGGTCGCGATGATGAATCGTGATGCCGGGCGCGAGCTTCTGTTTTGCGTTGTCGTATTTCTCCGGCTCGTCGGTAACGATGACGATCTTCGTCGCGCCTTCGGCGGCGAGCTGATGCGTGATCTGCGGCACGGTCAGCACGCCGTCGACCGGCTGGCCGCCGGTCATCGCGACTGCGTCGTTATAGAGAATCTTGTAGGTGATGTTCGCCTTCGACGCGATCGCCGCGCGAATGGCGAGCAGCCCGGAGTGAAAGTACGTGCCGTCGCCGAGATTGGCGAACACGTGCTTGTCGTTCGTGAAAGGCGCCTGGCCGACCCACGCGACGCCTTCGCCACCCATCTGGCTGAACGTGCTGGTACTGCGGTCCATCCACACGGTCATGTAATGGCAGCCAATGCCGGCCATCGCGCGCGAGCCTTCCGGCACGTTCGTCGACGTGTTGTGCGGACAACCCGAGCAGAACCACGGCTTGCGTTCCGCCTCGACGCGCGGCTTCGCCAGCGCGCGTTCCTTCGCTTCGATCACGGTGATGCGCGCGGCGATTCGCGCGCGCACGTCCGGCGGCAGGTCGAACTTGTCGAGTCGCGTGGCGATGGCTTTCGCGATGATGGCGGGCGACAGCTCGTAGTGCGCGGGCAGCAGCCAGTTGCCCATCGGCACCGACCATTCGCCGCCGGCGCCGTCTTTCTCGTCGAACTTGCCGTACACGCGGGGACGCTGTGCGTCCGGCCAGTTGTACAGCTCTTCCTTGATCGCGTATTCGAGAATCTGCCGCTTTTCCTCGACCACGAGAATTTCTTCCAGCCCGCGCGCGAACGCATGCGCGCCCTGCGCCTCGAGCGGCCACACGCAGCCGACCTTGTACAGACGAATACCGATGCGCGAGCAGGTTTCGTCGTCGAGGCCGAGGTCGGTGAGCGCCTGACGCACGTCGAGATACGCCTTGCCGCCGGTCATGATGCCGAAGCGCGCCTGCGGCGAATCGATCTCGATGCGATCCAGTTTGTTGGCACGCACATAAGCCAGCGCGGCGTACCACTTGTAGTCGAGCAGACGCGCTTCCTGCACGAGCGGCGGATCGGGCCAGCGGATGTTGAGGCCGCCATCGGGCATCGTGAAATCGGTCGGCAGCACGACCTGCGTGCGGTGCGGATCGATGTCGACGGAAGCCGACGATTCGACCACGTCGGTCACGCACTTGAGCGCAACCCACAGGCCGGAATAACGGCTCATGGCCCAGCCGTGCAGACCGAAGTCGAGATATTCCTGAACGTTCGACGGAAACAGCACCGGAATGCCGCACGCCTTGAAGATGTGTTCAGACTGATGAGCCAGCGTGGAGGATTTCGCCGCGTGGTCGTCGCCGGCGAGAACGAGAACGCCGCCGTGTTTCGCCGATCCAGCCGAGTTCGCGTGCTTGAAGACGTCGCCGGTACGGTCGACGCCCGGGCCCTTGCCGTACCACATCGAAAACACGCCGTCGTATTTCGCGCTCGGGTACAGGTTGACCTGCTGCGAACCCCAGACGGCGGTGGCGGCGAGGTCTTCGTTGACGCCCGGCTGGAACACGATCCGGTGCCCGGCGAGATGCTGCTTCGCCTTCCACAACGACAGGTCGAGTCCGCCCAGAGGAGAGCCGCGATAACCGGAGATGAAGCCGGCCGTGTTGAGCCCGGCGGCCTTGTCGCGTTCCTGCTGCAGCATCGGCAGACGCACCAGCGCCTGGATGCCGCTCATGTACGCGCGGCCGCGTTCAAGCGTGTATTTGTCGTCGAGCGTGACGGAAGATAGTGCGGCTTCGAGCGAGGCTCGCTGTCCGGCGTCTAGCGGGGCATTCATTATGTGTACTCCTCCACCCAGTTTGGGATCACCAAAACTTCTGCGCGTCCGCATCTTGTGGATGCATCGGCCAGGGTCGCCATATTGACGGCTTTTTTGTGATGGTAGCACTGGTACAAACCCGCCGCAGTCCGTCCAGATGGCTATGGAAGCGGATGCGTGCGGCACAAATGTGACGGTTATGTGAGCTCGATCGTAACGTTTGATCTCGTGCTGTAACAGGCTGTAAAAGCGGCCCGATTAACTGGAACCGGGCAGCCGATACGTGTCTAATAGCCCACCTGTTCAAAGTCTGGCAGCGCTCTGCATACGGTTGAGCTTCAGGACGGACAGGCAGTCAGAAAAAGGAGTACGCATGATTACACGTAATATTCAGACCTTTATGATGGTCTCGGCAGCATTCTTTGCCGTGAGCGCGCCGGCTCACCCGAACAGCGCGAGCACCCTCGCGACCGCCGCCGGCCGCACTATCCATGTCGCGTTCGCATCGCGTGACGCGGATCGGCCGCAGGCCTCGCAAGCCACGCAACCCAACCGGCGTTCCTGACCGGTCAGATCGCTGCCGGCCCACTGGCCGGCTGACATTGAACTCGCGCGGTTGCCTCCATACGGCGGCCGCATCAACACGGAAGGGCGAGGATCCATCACGGGATCCTCGCCCTTTCTGCATCGCGATGCAGAAAGGGCGTGTGGCTACGTCCTGTCCTGCACCACACCGCGACGAATCTGGTCGAGCTCGATCGATTCGAACAGCGCCTTGAAGTTGCCTTCGCCAAAGCCCTGATTGCCCTTGCGCTGGATGATCTCGAAGAAGATCGGTCCGATCTGGTTTTCGGTGAAGATCTGCAGCAGCAGGTCGTCCGGCGCGCCGTCGATCAGGATCTTGCGCTTGCGCAATTCATCGAGCGGTTCGCCATGATTGGGTACACGGCGATTGACCAGTTCGTAATACGTGTCGATCGTGTCGAGCAGCGCGATATGCGCGGCGCGCAGACCGTCGACTGTCGCGTAGATGTCCGCGCTGCCGAGCGCGATGTGCTGAATGCCTTCGCCGTGATAGGCGTCGAGGTATTCCTGGATCTGGCCGGCCGTCTCCGACCCTTCCTCGTTGATCGGAATACGGATCTTGCCGCACGGGGACGTCATTGCTTTCGATTTCACGCCCGTCACCTTGCCTTCGATGTCGAAGTAACGCACTTCGCGGAAATTGAAGAGCCGCTCGTAGAACTCCGCCCATTCCTGCATGCGGCCGCGATGGACGTTGTGCGTCAGGTGATCGATGTACGTCAGGCCGTGGCCGGCCGGGTTCGGGTTCGCATCTTCGATCGGCACGAAATCGACGTCGTAGATGCTGATGTCGCCGATACTGTTCGGCGCGGCGCCATTCTTGCCGCGCCAGCGATCGACGAAATAGATCAGTGAATCGCCGATGCCCTTGATCGCCGGAATGTTCAACTCCATTGGGCCGGTCTTGTTGTCGAAGCCCCATGCGCCGCGCTCGAGTGCATGCTGATAAGCCTTCGCCGCGTCCTGTACGCGAAACGCGATCGCGCAGATCGACGGGCCGTGCAGGCGCGCGAAGCGCTGGGCGAACGAATCCGGCTCGGCGTTGACGATGAAGTTGATATCGCCCTGACGGTACAGCGTCACGTCCTTGTGACGATGTCGCGCGACGGCGGTGAAGCCCATCTGTTCGAACAACTTGCCGAGCGCTCTCGGATCCGGCGCGGTGTATTCGATGAACTCGAAGCCGTCGGTGCCGACGGGGTTCTCCCAGGTTGAAACCTGCATGTCTGTCTCCTGAATCGCGGGGAAGCGCGTGTTTCCATGAATGAGAACCAGTGTATCGGCCGGAAGCCGGCGAAAACTTGCGAACTTAATCGTGTATGGCTACGCTGGCGCTATTTACTGCCTCATCAGGCGGAAAAGGCGGCAGAAGATGGCTGGATTTGAGATAGATGCAATCGACCGGCGAATCCTGATGATCCTGCAGGAGAACGGGCGGTTGTCGAACCTCGAGATAGCGGAGCGGGTAAATTTGTCGCCGAGTCCGTGTTTGCGGCGAATCCGTCGGCTCGAGGAAAGCGGCGTGATTCGCGGGTACGTGGCGCTGCTCGATGCGCAGCAGTTGGGGCTCGATTTGCTGGCGTACGTCAACGTACGGCTGGAAAAGCGCAGCAGCCCGATTGTGGGCGCGCGTGGCGAGGGAATGGCGACGGTGCGGCCTGGCGCCACGCACGCCGACCTGTTCCGCGCGGCGGTGCAGACGTGGCCGGAAGTGGTCGCATGTCATGCGATGACCGGCGAGATGGACTACCTGCTGCGCGTGCAGGTTGAGGACATGGCCCATTTCTCACGGTTCGTGCAGGACCAGTTGCTGCACCATCCATCGGTGATCGACGTGAAGACGAGTTTCTCGCTCGAGAAGATCAAGGAAACAACAGCGCTGCCCGTACGTTGAGCCGGCGCGTGCCCCAAGGCGGGGTGCGTGACGCGCATGCAAAAAGGGCGTCCACACCAGGACGCCCTTTTTGCTTGTGCGCCCAGCATGGGCGCACTCTTGTGGGTGCAAGTCCCACCGTAAGTTGATCACAGCGAGCGAAGCGAAGCGCAACTGCGA